>CALRQR020000013.1:0-142522 GCA_943370375.1 Synechococcus sp. UW140 | reverse complement strand
GTTGCTGGCCGGGGGTTGCCCGGCCAGCAACCCTCAGCAAAAAGCACAACGCCGGCACAAAACAGCCCCAAAAACAACTTTCCCCAAAGAAAGTTGAATCCATTCCGCCCATGGGCGCCGTATTCCAAACTGATAAGTACACGTTTTTTTACATTTTCGACCTCAAAAGCCCTGTCCCTGCCCTATTCCAAACCACATCAACCCCACCAAACCATGCGCAACACCCTCCTATACCCCCTGTCACTGCTAGCCAGCCTCTTCCTGGCCGCAACCGCCCACGCCGACACCGGCAAACTCCTCCTCACCGGCGGCGTCAGCACCATTGAAGGCGCGGCCGGCGGCGGCTTGACGCCCTGGGCCGTCATCGGCAGCAATGCCACCGCCGACGAAATCGGCGGCTCGGCCTACCTCACCCACGCCGGCACCAACGACTACGGACTGAATGTGTACGGTGCGGCGGTCGGCATCCATGACCGTTATGAACTGTCGATTGCGCAGCAGGACTTCAACACACGCGGCACCGGTGTGGCGCTGGGGCTGCCGGGGCTGCACCTGAAGCAGACCATCGTGGGCGCCAAGGTGCGCGTGCTGGGCGACGCCATCCTGGACAGCGACACCCTGATGCCGCAGGTGGCCGTGGGTGTGCAGTACAAGACGCTGGGCTCCACGGGGCTGGACCCTACGCTCAATGCACTGGGCGCCAAACGCCATGGCGTGGATGTGTATGTCAGCGCGACCAAGCTCTTCCTGGGCCAGAGCCTGCTCGTCAACGGCACGCTGCGCGCGACCAAGGCCAACCAGAACGGGCTGCTGGGTTACGGCGCCACGCTGGGCGGCAATGAAGACAAGTACACGCTGCAGCCCGAGTTTTCGATCGCTTACCTGGTGAGCAAGAACATCGCCGTAGGCGCGGAATACCGCTTTATGCGCAACAAGCTCGAAGGCGCGGGGCGCGCGGCCGGCCTGGGCAACGGCCTGCGCTCGGAAGACTGGAAGGACATCTTTATTGCCTGGGCCCCGACCAAAAACTTCTCGCTCACGCTGGCCTATGTGGACCTGGGCGTGATCGTTCCGGCCACCACGGCCAACCGCCGGCAGACCGGCTACTACGTGTCGGCCCAGGTCGCCTTCTAAAGAACCCTTCACCCCATTTCAAAGGAACCGTCATGAACAAGACATTGACCTGCCTCGCCTCCATCGCCTTCGCGTGCTGCGGCCTGCTTTCGGCCGGCGCCGCGTTGGCACAAACACCCGCTGCGGCACAAACCGCACCCCAGAACGACCAGCTCTACAAAGCCTTCGGCGAAAAGGCCGGGCTGGTCGCGCTGATGGATGACTTCATGGTGCGGCTGCTGGCCGACCCGCGCACCGGCCCCCACTTCAAACCCGCCAACCAGCAGCGCGTGAAGGAGCAACTGGTCGACCAGCTGTGCGCATTGAGCGGCGGCCCTTGCGTATACAAGGGCGCCGACATGAAGAGCTCACACGCCAACCTGGACATCAAAAAATCCGACTTCCATGCGCTGGTCGAAGTGCTGCAGCAAAGCATGGACGCCAAGGGCATCCCGTTTCGCCGGCAAAACGAAATGCTGGCCCTGCTGGCGCCCATGAACCGCGACATCATCACGCCACCTGAGAGCGCTGCCAAGCCATGAAAGCGCTGACGCAACTGACGACGCGCTCAGCGTTTCTGGCGCTCGTGGTGGTGGGCGCATCGGCCCACGCAGGCAACCTCGTGGTGTCGGTGCTCGACAAGGACGGCAAGCCCGTGCAGGACGCCGTGGTGGTCGTCGTGCCCGCCAACAAAAGCGCTACGCCCAAAATGCCGCTGGCAACGCAGGCCACCATCAACCAGGAAAAGATGCAGTTCATCCCGGCAGTCACCGTGGTGGCCGTGGGCTCCAGAGTGAATTTCGTCAACAACGACCCGTGGGACCACCATGTGCGCAGCTCGCCGGCCGGCATGGGCCAGTTCAGCGCGACGAATGCCGGGTTTGAGCTGCGGCTCGAAGGCAAGGCGGAGGGCAAGCCCGGCAAGTCCACCGAGATTACCTTGAACAAGGCCGGCGTGGTCGGCGCCACTTTGCTGGGCTGCTTCATCCACGGCTCGATGCGCGGTTATATCTATGCAAGTGAATCCCCTTGGGCGGCGAAAACCAGTGCCGACGGAATCGCCACTTTTGAGGACCTGCCCGAAGGCATCGCGCAATTGAAGGCCTGGCACCCCGACCAGCTGGTGGACATCGCGCCGCAGCAGGTCACGGTGGGCGCCGTGCTGGCCAAGAACGTGATGCAGCTCACCGTGGTGCCGCGGCGGCGCCGGTCGTGAGCAGGCTCTGAGCGGAGGCCTTATCGCTGGCTGTCGCCCTTGTGCGAATCCGGCTCCAGCGGCGCAAGGTCGGACGAATAGACGCGGTCGCCGATTTGCATTGACCGCCCCTGCTCCCAGGCGGCCTCGAAGGCGGCGAGTTCTTCCGCTGTCGCCCGCTCGCGGCGCTGCGGCTGCGGCGGCGCAGCAGGGTCCAGCCCGCCACGCAGCGAGCCCGGCCGGCTGGCCTCAAAGCCCTGGATCTGCTCATTGACCTGCCAGTACACACCGCTGACCAGCAGGTGGTAGCGCGCAGCGGCATTTTTGACGATGGCCGCACCCAGCGCCACCAGCCGGTCGGGGCTTCCTTCGCGGTTGTGCAGGAAGTCGGTTGAAAGGTCCACCAGCACGAGGTACTGGTGGCCTCTCTTGTCGTTTCGCACCACGCGAAACTTGTAGCTCGCCGACAAAATCCCGTGGGCGTGCATGGTCACCCGGATCGCCTCATACAACATCTCGCGCCGAAACTCCATACGCTCGTCAAGGTTCATCTTGACCGGGCCGGTTTCAGGCCCGGTGGCCGAATGCGGTGGGCTTTTGCTGGCGCTAAAAAGGTTTTTGAGGACGGACATGCTGACTCGCTCAGGTGTTTTTGGCGGCAAAGAACACGTAGTCGGCGCTATAGCCTTCCTTGACGCGTTTGCCTGCATCGGCTTGTGCGGCGCAACCTTTGGCCGGCGCATTGCCGCCCTCGGTGTTCAGGCGCTGCACGCTGGTGACGGCGGCCATCTTGCCGGCGCTGCCGGCGGATTTGGCCGACAGCAGCAACAGCGGAATGTCGCCAGGGCGCTCGCCATCGGCGCGGGCCTTGACCGTGCCCAGGGTCTTGCTGCCGTCCAGCGCCGTCCAGTTCGGGCCGGCACCGTGCGTTCCGACTTTTTCGTCTTTCTGGTTGAAGAGGTCTGCTTCGGGTGCGACAAACACCCAGGCCCAGCCGCCTTTGTCGCTGGCGCGGCACTCATAAATCTGTGAGCCCACCGCATGCCAGGTGAAGGCTGCGCGCTCATTGTCGGCAGGCTTGAGCGCTGCGGGCACTGGTTTGCCGGCATCGGCCGGGCCGATGGCGCAGGCGCTCAGCAAACCCGTGCACAGCATGGCAGCCAACAGGGCGGCATTGGACGTGGTGAACCTGGATGGGGCGACAGTTTGAATCGATGTCATGGCGATCTCCTGGGAGGAGTCCCGCCATATTGACAGGTCTCCGGGTTAAAAAAAAGGTAAAAAGAAGCAAAAAAAACGGTGAAAAAACCCTCAATCCGATGGACGGCAGGGATGTGGGCCGATGCGGGACCGGCCTACCGGAGACAAACGCCGGCCGGCACCAATCGGATGCAGTTTTTTGAAAAATATGTCTCTGCCGCTGCAGCGCAGGCCGCCCAGGCGGAACTCCCTATACTCAGCCGCATGAAACCGGACCTTGAAGCCGACACCCGCAGCCTGCAGGCGCTGATCGCCGCTGCGGCAGAGGGCGACCACACCAGCTTCGCCCGCATCTATGAACGCACCCACACGCATCTGTTTGGCGTTGCCGTTCGTATATTGGGACAAGGACAGGCGGCCGAAGATGTGCTGCAAGAGGCGTATGTGAGTATCTGGAAAAGCGCAGCCGGCTACCGCAGCGAGGTGGACGGCCAAACCATTCAACCCATGACGTGGCTGATCGCCATCGTCCGCAACAAGGCGCTCGACGCCTTTCGTGCCCGCGCGCGCCGCAAGGAAACCGAATTGCCTGAATCAGGCGACGTGGATGAGGAAGACACCGAAACCACCGCTACGCCCACCCCCAGCGCCGCACAGCTGTTTGAGCAGGCCAGCGAAGCCCTGCATATAGAGGGCTGCATGAGCGCGCTGGAAGGCAGCCACCGGCAAAGCCTGGCGCTGGCCTACTACCAGGGCCTGTCGCACACCGAGGTGGCCGCGCAGATGGGCGCACCGCTGGGATCGGTAAAAGCCTGGATACGGCGCGGGCTGGAAAAGCTCAAGGGTTGCCTGGCGGCGCAGGGGGTGGTGGCATGAGATACACCCACCCTGAATTACTCGAGCACCTTGCATCAAGTTATGTACTGGGGACGTTGGCCCACGGTGCGCGCCGGCGCTTTGAGCGCCTGCAGCGCGACCGCGCCGATGTGCGCGCGCTGGTCACACAGTGGGAAGCGCGGCTGGGCCAGCTGGCCGTGTCGGTGCCGGCGCACAAGCCGTCGCCCAAGGTATGGGCCGCGATTGCGGCGCGAACACAGCCCCGCACATCAGAACAAGCTGCCACATCATCCTGGCTGGGGTGGCTGAAGCCGGCAGGTTTTGGTTTCGGCGGCCTGGCCGCCGGCGTGATTGCCGCGAGCGCGTTCTTTATCGCCGTGCCCACACTGTTTTTGTCGAGCGACCAGCTCGCGATGCGCTCCGGTGAAAGGCTGCCGCAAAGTTATGTCGGCCTGCTGACTGACGCGCAAGGCAACGGCAAGCTGCTGGTGAGCTCGCTGCGCCACGGCAAAACCATGACAGTCAAGGTCATAGGCCCGATCACGCCGCCCGCCACCGGCCGGCTGGTGCTGTGGGCCGTGCCGGCCAGCGGCCCGGCGTTTTCATTGGGCGCTGTACCCACCAGCGGTTCGGCGGTTTCCATGCTGCCTGACACGTCGGAAAAACTGCTGTCCAAAGTCAGCAAACTGGTGGTGACGCTGGAGACCGAGGCCGCGCCAGGCAAACCCGGCGACACTGTGGTTTTCAGCGGCAATTGCGCCAAACTATGGTGACCTGCAACATGCAACTCTTTCGCGGCCGCATGGCCTTCCCGGTTCCTCTGCTTCTTCTGGTGGTGTCGCTCGTGCTGGCCATGCCCGCGCGCAGCCAGGACTCTGCCGCGGCGCGCGCAGCGCTGGCAGAAAAGATCGTCAACAACCAGGCCGACCGGACAGAGCAGACGGCACTGGAGGTGGCCATGGCGGAAAACACCTCGCGCTATGTATTCAAGCGGCTGCGCAGCGACCCGAAGTGGGGCCCTGAGAACCCCACCTGGAAAAAGATGTACCCCGAGTTCAGCGCTGAATTTATCGGTTTGAGCAAAAGCCTTGTGCCCCCGCTTGAGGACCGCCTGAAAACAACGCTGGCCACCGCCATGACGGCAGAAGAACTCGCCGAAGTCGACACCCTCCTGAGAGACCCCCGGTACGTCGAAACCGTGCAACTGCTCAGGAAGCACGGCATCGACAACACGTTTGCCTTGCGCGTCGTGGGCGTGTCCAGGACGCCGCTGCTTTATTCACTGGCCGAAAGAGCCGCGGTGAAAGGGAAAATTGAGGAACTCAACCAAAGCGACAGCGAGCTCGCGGCGCTCAAACCGAAACTGGACGCCACCATGGCCGGCTTCAAAACACCGACCGCGGTGAAATACCAGCAACTGGTGGCCAACGTGATGCTGGAGTCGTTTCGCACAATCAACGCCGACGCCTCCGCACGGCAAAAGATGGACGCTTTTGTGGCGCAGTGGCGGGCCAGGATTGGGCAGGACTGAACCCGCCTGATCACCCATCCGTCAACATGCGTCCAGCTTCATGGTGCGGGTGATCACTGTTGCTGCCATCTTGCTGCTGGCCTATCTGGCCATCTGCGTGGCGCTGTTTGCGTACCAACGTTCCCTGATCTATTTCCCCCAGCCGAGATCGGGGGGTGACCCGGCCACCACGCTGAACCTCAAAGTCAAGGATGCAGAGCTTGTGGTCACCACCCGGCAAGCAGCCGGGTCCAGGGCCATCATTTATTTCGGAGGAAACGCCGAAGACGTTTCAGCCAACCTGCCGTCCTTCTCGGAGGCATTTCCAGCGCATGCCCTTTATTTGCTTCACTACCGGGGCTATGGTGGAAGCACCGGCAGCCCCACCGAGGCAGCGCTGCAAAGCGATGCATTGGCCTTGTTCGACCAGGTGAGCAAGACCCATCCTGATGTCGCCGTGGTGGGCAGAAGCCTGGGCTCGGGCGTGGCCGCCTGGGTGGCCAGCCAGCGGCCGGTATCGCGCCTGATTCTGGTCACGCCCTACAACAGCATCCAGGAACTGGCCGCGCAGCGCTTTCCTTACTTTCCCATCGCCTGGCTGCTCACCGACAAGTTCGAGTCCTGGAAGTACGCCGCCAAAGTCTCAGCGCCCACCTTGCTCATTGCGGCTGAGCACGACGAGGTCATCCCGGCGGCCAGCACAGAACAGCTGCATACGCACTTCAAAGCGGGCACGGCGTTGTTGGAAGTGCTGCCCGGCACATCCCACAACACGGTGTCGCAGCACCCGAAATACCTGTCGCTGCTTCAATCGGCGCTCTGAGCCTGCCGCATCGCGCGTACGCGCCCGCGCTTGCAATCCCTTTGCGTTCGTATTACAAATAAATACGAATTCCCCTGCATCCAATTTCCCTGTCACACCGTTTGTATAGAACCTGTTCGCGGCCCAAACGGGGCCGCGTTGGGGTGCAATCGGGATGAGTGGGCCGACCGGCCACGCCGCATGGGCTCATGCCCATGCAAGTGACTGGGTGGCTCAATCGCCCGATTTCACCCCAACCCGGAGGGCAAGTGCCTTCTCGGGCGGTCTGCGGCGTTGCGGCGCTAACCCATAGCTAGCTATGGGCTGCGCACCGCGCCTAGCATCCCATCCCGAGAAGGCGCTTGCGCGGCCTCGTTTAGGTCGTGAACAGGTTCTCAGTGCTGATCTGCAGCGCATCAAGCCAAGCAAACATTCAAGCAACTATTCAAGGAGTTCGACATGACCACTTTTTCCATCCGCAATTTCATCGCATTGCCCGTGATCGCCCTCGCCCTGGCCGGCGCCGCCGTGGCCGCCGACATCCAGACCACGCCGGTGCAGAACGCCCAGATCGACGACTTCGCCGCCGGCAAAAAAGCCATTGATGCCAAGAACTGGTCCGAAGCCGTGAGCAGCTTCAACAAGGTCGTGGCCAAGAACCCGAAAAATGCCGACGCTTACAACTACCTCGGTTACTCCAACCGCTGGATGGGCAAGTACGACGAAGCCTTTGCCGCTTACGACAAGGCGCTGGCACTGGACCCCAAGCACAAGGGCGCCCTGGAATATTCAGGCGTTGCCTACCTGAAGACGAATCAGAAGGCCAAGGCCGAGGCCCAGCTGGCCAAGCTGCAGGCGATTTGCGCAGGCTGTGAAGAAACCCGCGACCTGGCCAAGGCTGTGGCTGAGTACAAGCCGGCTGCCAAGTAAGCTGCGCGCCCTCCACTGCAGAGCGAAGTGCGCTGCAGTGGTTTTCTTTTTGCCGTTCACGACCAGGCGGTGACGCCTGAAATGCGCGCGCCCTGATGACTCCAAGGACAACAACAATGACTTACACCAACCGCATCAAATACCTGCGCATCGCCCTCATGGCTGTCGGGCTGATTTTTACTTTCGGCCTGTACCCGCTCACCGTGCTCTGGCCTTCCGGATGGTCGTGGCATACGGAGGGGCGCTCGTATTACCTGGAGATGATCCTCGCGCTGTACGCAACGCTCGGTGTGTTCCTCATGCTGGCAGCGCGTAACCCCATGGTGCATCTGAGCCTCATCTGGTTCGTCGTCTGGTCCAGCATCGTGCACGGCGGCGTGATGGCGGTGCAGTCGTTTCAGGGCCACCACAACATGGGGCATCTCTGCGGCGATGTGCTGGCCCTGTTCGCCGTAGCGGCGGTGCTGGCCTGGCTGACACCCAAGGACAGCTGATCGCACCAGTGCCGATAACCTGACCGAAAGAACTCCATGACCAGCCTGACACACCCCGTTTCGCGGCTTCTGCCGTTTGCTCTGTTTTTGATAGCTGCCTGCGCAATATCCACGCTAGCTGCAGCCTCAAACCTCACTGTTGTGGTGCTCGACAAGGAAGGCAAGCCGGCGCCCGACGCCGTGGTGGTGGTGGTTCCCGCCGCCAAGACCGGCACGCCCAAAAACCCGCTGCCCACCCAGACGACGATTTACCAGGAAAAGATGCGCTTTGTGCCGGCCGTGAGCGTGGTGGCCGTGGGCGCCAAGGCCCAGTTTGTGAACAACGACCCGTGGGAGCACCACGTGCGCGCCTCGGCCGCCGGCGTGGCGCAGTTCAATGCGGCGGCAGGCGAAGGCTTTGAGTTGCGCCTGGACGGCAAACCCGAAGGCAAGCCGGCCAAAACCGCCGACGCCACCTTCACCAAGGCCGGCGCCGTGCTGCTGGGCTGCCACATCCACGGCTCCATGCGCGGGCACGTGTATGTGAGCGAGTCGCCCTGGGCCGTGCTGACCAATGCCGACGGCGTGGCGCATATCGAGCAATTGCCCGAAGGCGCCGCGCAAATCAAGGTCTGGCATGCCGACCAGCTGATCGACATTGCGCCGCAGGCCTATACCGTGACGTCTTCGCCCGGCAAGCTGACTTTGCAGCTGAGCGTGGTGCCGCGCCGCCGCCGGATCTGACCCCCTGGCCCGATGACGTTTTGACGCTTCTTTCACGTCTGAAGGCCACTTCCGGCTTGAGCGGGCGTTGACAGAAGCTTTCACGAAACTTACAGTGAGGCTTCCGCACGGAGGCTTTATGTTTGATCCCTCTGACCCTTCCAGCTCCTCAACACCGGCCCGGTCACCGCACTGGCACCACATCTCGCTGGCGCAACTGCAGCGTGTCAAGGACTGGCGCGAGGCGCATCAGGCGGCGCACCCTGCCGAATGCCAGATTTGGGAGGCGGTGCTGACGGTCTGGCTGATGGGCTGGCTGGGCTGGTTGCCTGCCTACACGTTTGAAGCGGTGTGGGCCTACCCGCTGTGCGTGCTGGGCATCCTGGCGCCGCGGCTGTATGTGTATGCGCGGGCACGGGCGCATGCGGCGGGGCGTCTCAGGTGTGACTGGCTGGACCTTGTGGCCTAGAGACACCTCACTTAGAGTGGCGGCATGAACGCCACCACCCCACCCTCCCTCACCTGCTTCACCCTTTCCACCACCGGCTACGTCGCCCACCTGGTGCTCAGCCGCCCTGAAGCGATGAACACCATGCACCCGACCTTCTGGCGTGAGCTGGACGCGGTGCTCACGCATATTCACAAAACCGGCGAGGCGCGCGTGCTGGTGATCTCCAGCACCGGCAAGCACTTCAGCGCCGGCATGGCGCTGGAGACCTTCGGCAGCGAAATCGCCATGGACGATAAAAGCCCCGAAGGCCGGGCCGCCATCTTCGACATGCTGGGCGACATGCAGGCCACCTTCACCAAGCTCGAGACGCTGCGCATCCCGGTGATCGCCGCGATCCAGGGCGGCTGCATAGGCGGCGCGGTCGACATGGTGACGGCCTGCTGCCTGCGCTACGCCACCGCCGACGCATTTTTCTGCATCCAGGAAATCAACATCGGCATGGTGGCCGACGTGGGCACGCTGCAGCGCCTGCCCAAGCTCATGCCGCTGGCCGTCGTCAAAGAGCTGGCCTACACCGGGCGGCGGCTGCCCGCGGCCAAAGCGCTTGGCTACGGCCTCGTCAACGAGGTGTTTGATTCCGCCGAGGCCATGCTGGCAGCGGCCATGCAATGCGCCGGCGAGATCGCCGCCAAGCCGCCGGTGGCGATCTGGGGCACCAAGCAGGCTGTGCACTACGCGCGCGACCATTCGGTGGACGACGCGCTCAAACAGATGGGCTGGCTGCAGGGCGCGATCTGGAGCAACGCGCATGTGCGCGAAGCGGTGACGGCGATGAAGGAAAAGCGCGCGGCGAATTTCCCGGGGCATGCGCCGCTGAAAACTTTTAACGAATTCGGGCTCTAGCCCAATACCCACCTTGGCTTGCCGCTATTTATTTGGTAGCAAACAAGCGCAGATGGAGACGTCACTTCACTGCCGCGCCGTGCGCACAGACACCGGCAGCGCCTGCGGGTGGCTGGTACGAAACGGGTTGATGTCCAGCCCGCCGCGGCGTGTGTAGCGCGCATACACCGACAGCTTGAGCGGTTTGCAGCGCGTCCAGAGGTCCATGAAGATGCGCTCGACGCATTGCTCATGGAACTCGTTGTGGTTGCGAAAGCTCACCAGGTATTGCAGCAGGCCTTCCTGGTTGATCTGCGGGCCGGCGTAGCGGATCTGCACGCTGCCCCAGTCAGGCTGGCCGGTGACCAGGCAGTTGCTTTTGAGCAGGTTGCTGGTCAGCGTCTCTTCCACCGACGGCTCGTCGAACTCGGCAAACAGCAGCTCGGGCGCGGGCTGGAAGTGGATGCACTCCACATCCAGCCGGTCCAGGTTCAGGCCGTCAAGCTCGTGCACCGGCTCGCGGTCAAACAGCTCGGGGCCCAGCGTCTTGATGCCGACACCCATGCCCACCACGGCGTTGAGGTCGGCGCGTATGCGTTCGCGCACGTCGCGCGCGTCGGCAAAACGGGTGTTGTTAAAGCTGTTGAGGTAGAGCTTGAAGGATTTGCTCTCGACAATATTCGGCGACTCGCAAGGCACGGTGATGTGCGCCAGCGCCACCTGCGGCTTGCCGCGCATATTGAGCCAGCTGAGCTCAAACGCCGTCCACATGTCGGCGCCGAAAAACGGCGGCGTGCCGGTCACGCCGATCTCCGCGCGCTTGCCTTCGCGCGGGATGGGGAAGAGCAGCGAGGCGTCGTACTGGTCAATGTAGGCTGAGGACTTGCCTAACTGGGACTGTTCGGGGGTGTTCATCGGGCTATTTTCGCAGGTAACGCGTGTGAGGGCCGCGCAGCGGAGGGCAGCGTCCGGGCCGGTGCCATCCGGTATTGCTCCTTCCCCCGCTGGGGGAAGGTTGGGATGGGGGCCACCCCGCGCCTGATGGAATGGCCGGCTTCAGATCGCAGGCTGCAAGCCCCCATCCCTGCCTTCCCCCAGCGGGGGAAGGAGAAAGAGATGCCTTCTACGTCGAGGCAGTGGCCTTGAAATGGGGAATCATGAACGCCAGCAAACGCTCGACCACACCCGGCGGCAAGTCGTGCCCCATGCCTTCAATGCTTTCAAAGCGCGCACCGGCAATACGCTTGGCCGTGTCCTGACCGCAGGCCATGGGCACCAGCGGGTCGGCGCGGCCGTGCAGCACCAGCGTGGGCGCCGTCACCTTGGCCAGCGCTGCGGCGCGTGTGCTGTCGGCGGCGATCGCCACCATCTGGCGCAGAACGCCTTGCGGATGAAAGCTGCGCTGCGCCGCGGCGGCGACTTTCTCGCGCAGCTCGGCCTCCGGCGTAGGAAAGCCCGGGCTGCCGATGGCTTTGAGCAGCCTGGCCGTGTGGTCGACGGCCGCCTGCACGCCCTTGCCGGGCCGGCGGAGCAGCACGCGCGTGACGGCCGGGCTGGCCTCCGGCAAACCGCGCGCGCCGCTGGAGCTCATGATGCTGGTCAGGCTGATCACCCGCGACGGCGCCAGCACCGCCACGCGCTGCGCGACCATGCCGCCCATGCTGACCCCCACCACGTGGGCTTTGGCGATCTTCAGCGCGTCCAGCACGCCCACGGTATCGGCGGCCATGGCTTCAATGCTGTACGGCGGGCGGATGCGCCAGCCCAGACGGAACTTGAGCCCCTCCCAGATCAGGCTGGGTGTGCCCAGATGGTCAAAGAATTGGGACAAGCCGATGTCGCGGTTGTCAAACCGCACCACACGAAAACCCGCGTCGGCAATCGCCTGCACCATGGCCGGCGGCCAGGCAATGAGCTGCATGCCCAGGCCCATGATGAGCAACACCACAGGCCGGCCGGTAGCGTCGCCGGGGTGGGTGTCTTCAATTTCAACGTCGATGTTGTTGGCGCGTATTTTCATAATGCATTATGTACACCCCCGTTGGGGCTCACTGCGTGTAGCCCCCTCCCCCCTTGCAGGGGGCGGCGCCTGCGGCCTGGCAAAGCCAGTTCCGCGGCCCCTGCTTGGGAATGCAGGCGCCCTCATGCGAGGGTGCTAAATGAATTCTTTTTCACGTAGCCACTTGGTGGCAATCCATTTTTCGCCGGATTTCACGGGCTCACCACCATGCAGCGTAAGGCTCACCGGGTGCGCCCTGGGATAGCTGAAAAACACTGCGCTGCCGCGCTGCGGCCGCACCTTCAGGCCGATGTCCGGAAATACCGTGGCGCCACCTTCTTCGGGCTCTTGCAGGTACATGATGAGGCTGCCCACGCGCTGGCCGCCTCGCTGCAATATTTTGGGCGTGCCGGGCTCGCCGGGGTCGAAGTAGTCGTAATGGGGTTTGTATTCGGCGCCGCGCCGGTAGCGCAGCACCTGCAGGCCCTCGCCGTTTTGCACCGGCCAGTTCAGCAGCCTGGCGATGCGGGCTTCGATGCGGCTGACGATCGCGGTTTCGCCGCGTGTGTAAAACATGCCGTGGCTGGTGCGGTCGTGGTTGAGCTCTTCGCCGCCGGTGAGCGTGTCGACCGTGCGCGAGCGCGCAAGGCGCGGCGCGGCGGCATCCATCAGCGCGGTGCATTCGGCGGCGCTGAGCAGATTGCTGAACACCCACAGGTCGGGCGCGGCACGGTGCTCGCGCACTTCGACCCATTTGTCGCCGGCGTCGACCATGGCGCCGGTGGCATCCAGCGTGACTACCGGCACAGCCAGCGCGGGCTGTGCCCCGGCGCCGGCGGCCGGCAAGCCCAGTGCCTGCCTGGCAGTTGCTGCCTGCCAGCCGGCTTCGGTCAGTGCGAGAAAAATCTCTTCAGTGCTGTGCCCGCCGACGAGCTGCGCCGAAACCCAGCCCTGCATCTCGCGAGTGATGGCCTGGCCTTGAGCAGGGTTTCGTGCAGCGCCGGGCTTCATCACATGCAACCTGCCGGGCCACCGCTCAGGCGGCCTGCTTGCGCCGGAACACAAGCCGGTCGGGCTCGGACGCTTTGGGCTCAAAGCGGTAGCCCTCGGCGTTAAAACTCTCGAGCTTTTTGACAGTGGCCAGTTTCTTTTCAATCGCATGGCGCACCATGAGGCCGCGGGCGCGCTTGGCAAAAAAGCTGATGACCTTGTACTTGCCGGCCTTGTATTCCTCAAACACGCAGCTCACCACCCGCGCCTTGAGCGCCTTGCGGTCCACCGCCTTGAAGTACTCCTCGCTGGCGAGGTTGACGATGACCGGCGACGTATCGGCAGCCGCGCGTTCATTCAGGTAAGCCGAGATTTGCGAGCCCCAGAACTGGTAGAGGTTTTTGCCCTGGGGCGTGGCCAGCGGCGTGCCCATTTCAAGCCGGTAGGGCTGCATGCGGTCCAGCGGGCGCAGCACGCCGTAGAGGCCGCTCAGGATGCAAACGTGCTCCTGCGCCCAGCCAAGCTGCGCTTCGCTCAGTGTTTTGGCGTTCAGCCCGCCGTACACATCGCCGTCAAAGGCCAACGCGGCCTGTCTGGAATTTTTCGCGGTGAATTTGGGCGACCAGGCCTGGTAACGCGCCACGTTCAGGCCCGCAAGCGCGTCTGACAGCTTCATGAGCTCGCTGATCTGCTGCGGGGTCCGGGTTTTGAGCACGTCAATCAATTCGGCCGACTGGCGGGTGAAAAGGGGTTGGGTGTGGGTGGAGACGTGCGGCGGCGTGTCGTAGTCCAGCGACTTGGCCGGCGAGATGAGGAACAGCATGCTTTGAATTGTTGGAGTAAGACGAGGCGTCAGGCGAAACCCCCACTTTACGACAGCAGGCTGCACCAGCGCCTTGTCCGCCCGAAAACCCTGGGTCAGTGAAGATCGCTGGCCAGCGACGCCAGCGTTTCCGCCGCAATCGTTGTATGCGCCGGGTAATGCGTGTGGTCGCAGCCCAGCTTGACGCTGGCGCCGGCCTTGACGGCTGCGCACATCGCCGGGGCCAGCTCAAAGCGCACAAAATGCACGGCCGACGTTTTCTCCTCGTTCTCCCGGTCCATGTCTTCGTCGGCAATCGCGTAGACGCGCTTGTGGCCTTCGACCTCGACAAACATGCGGTCTTCCACGCCGATCAGCCGGGCCAGCTCGCGCTTGCGTTCATTGATGTCGGGGTACTCCAGCATCAAGGTGCCCTTCCAGTTGGTGCCGTCAGGCATCAGGGGCGCATAGGCTTCGATCTCCTGGTCAATGCCCTCTTCTTCAAAGATTTTCTCGACGCGCAGCATCTCCTGGATCTGGTAGCGGATGCTGGTTTCACTTTCAAACTGCAGGTTGATGTGCTCGCCCAGGCGCACGCTGCGCAGCTTGCGGTGGGCGATGATCGCGGGCTTGTTTTCCTTGCGGTATTTGCTGTAGGCCTCCAGCGTCATCAGGGATTCACGGGTGATCTTTCCGGTGGTCTTCATGGCGGCATCCTGCGGTTCTTATTTCAGGCCGTAGGCCGTGCGTATCAGTGTGAGCGGGTGCTTTTGCGGCGGCGCGCCCAGGCTGTTGACGTCAAAGCCCTGCGCGATGTGGTGGCCGCCCAGCGGGCAGTCGCTGCTGATGACATCGGGCAGGCCGCCGTCTTTGTGACTGGCCATGGCTTTGAAGAGAGGCTTGCCGATCTTCATGGCCTGCTGGTGATAAGGCACCTTCACGCCGAAGGTGCCGGCATGGCCCGAGCAGCGCTCATGCGTGTGGACGCTGGTGCCGGGCACCATCTTGAGCATCTCCTCGGTCTTCTTGCCGATGTTCTGCACCCGGCCGTGGCAGGGGATCTGGTAGCTGATCTTGCCCAGGGGTGTCGGGAATTCTGTCTTGAGCAGTCCGTCGCGCTTGCGGGCCATCAGGTATTCAAACGGGTCCCACATATGCTCTTTGACGAGCTGCACGTCGGCGTCGCCCGGGTACATCAGCGGCAGCTCCTGCTTGAACATCAAGGTGCAGCTGGGCACGGCGCTCAGGATGGCGTAGCCGTCTTTGGCGTACTTCACCAGCACCGGGATGTTGGCCTCTTTGCTTTTGTTCACCGAGGCGAGGTCGCCCAGCTCCAGCTTGGGCATGCCGCAGCATTTTTCTTTTTCGACCAGCACGTAAGGCACTTCGTTGTGGTCCAGCACCTTGAGCAGGTCGTGGCCTATTCCGGGCTCGTTGTAGTTGATGTAGCAAGTGGAATAGATCGCCACCTTGCCCGGCGTCTTGGCGCCGTCTTTCACGGCATGGGGCGGCGACTCGAGTGCGCCTGAACGGAACTTCTTGGTAGCCAGGTCGGGCAGCCAGGCGTTTTTGTCGACGCCCAGCACCGTTTGCATCACGGCACGCGCCGGTTTGGTCTTGTTGACCGCATTGGCCACCTGGACCACGATGGGGATGCCGGCGAACTGGCCGTGCACGTCGGTCGACGACAAAAACTTTTCACCGGCACCGACTTCGCCCTTCTTGAATTTGATGGCCTTGGCGCGCAGCATGGTGTGGGGAAAGTCGAGGTTGAACTCGTGCGGCGGCACATAGGGGCACTTGGTCATGTAGCAGAGGTCGCACATGTAGCATTGGTCGACCACCTTTATGTAGTCCTTCTTGTCCACGCCGTCGACTTCGCCGGTCTTGCTTTCATCGACCAGATCAAACAGCGTGGGGAAGGCGCCGCACAGGCTGACGCAGCGGCGGCACCCGTGGCAGATGTCGAAGATGCGCTCCATCTCGTGGAGGGCCGCGTCTTCGTTGTAGAAGTCCGGGTTTTTCCAGTCGATCGCGTGGCGCGTGGGCGCCTGGAGGTTGCCTTCTGTGGCCATGCTTGCCTCTTCTTGTGAATCTCACGTGGGTTTGAGAAAAGACTCTCGTGCGGAGTCCTTTCCAAAACCCGCCACGCCTTCGGCGCAGCGAGGGAACCAGCCGCCTTAATCGACCAGTTCGGCCAAGGCCTTGGTGTAGCGGTTGGCGTGTGAGCGCTCGGCTTTGGCCAGCGTTTCAAACCAGTCGGCTACTTCATCGTGGCCTTCATCACGGGCAGTCTTGGCCATGCCGGGGTACATGTCGGTGTACTCGTGAGTTTCGCCAGCGACGGCGGATTTGAGGTTGTCGCGCGTGCCGCCAAACGGCAGGCCGGTGGCGGGGTCGCCGCATTGCTCGAGCCACTCGAGGTGGCCGTGGGCGTGGCCGGTTTCACCTTCCGCGGTGGAGCGGAACAGCGCCGCGACATCGGGCTGGCCTTCAACGTCAGCCTTGTTTGCGAAATACAGGTAGCGGCGGTTGGCCTGTGATTCGCCGGCAAATGCGGCTTTCAGGTTCTCTTCCGTCCTGGAGCCTTTAAGAGCAGCCATGGGAAATCTCCTTCGTGGTTGATGGAACGAACAAATCGTCAATGCTTCAAGCCAACGCCCGGATGTCCAGCGCAAGGACTGAAGACCAGAACACCTTAGACCTGTTGGGCGGATTCGTCTAATTGCTGGAATCAATGCGGTGAATTAATAAAAGCTATTTAATTGGTTTATTTGATAACCATTCTCAATTGAGGGCTGCCCTGTCATAGCTTTATGGCTGGAAGAGTCTCCGAGCAGGCATCGCCAAATCATTACGTTATGGTAAATTCATTACGAATAGGTGAACACCAGGCTGCCAATACCAGCGCCGAATTGCTATATTTTTAATAGCATATTCTCAAGGCAGTACATGGGCTAGAGGCCTAAAACACTCATAAAACCTGCAGGAACACCATGCCGGAGACAAACACGATTCAGGGCACATCGTCGGCCCGGCTGAGCACGGCTTTTACCAACGGCTATGAATTTGCCCAAGGCGCGGGTTACACCCTGCCCGAATACCCCTTTTTGGCGCCGCCGGAACTGCACACCGGCGAAATCAAGCGCCACCAAGTCGTCATCGTGGGCGGCGGCATCACCGGCCTGACGCTGGCCTGCGCGCTGGCCGACTACGGCATCAAGGCCGTGCTGCTGGACGAAGACAACACCGTGGGCGTCAAAGGCGCATCATCGCGCGGCATCTGCTATGCGCAAAAGACGCTGGAGATCTTCAAACGCCTGGGCATTTACGAGCGCATCGCCGCCAAGGGCGTGCAGTGGAGCGTGGGCCGCACCTTTGCCGGCGCCGACGAGGTGTATGCGTTTGATTTGCGCCAGCAGCAGACGCATTCACTGAGCCGCCAGCCGCCTTTCATCAACATCCAGCAGTTTTATGTCGAGGGCTTTCTGGTTGAGCAGCTCTATCGGGCCGCACCCGAAGACCGCCTCGTCGACATCCGCTGGAGCCACCGCGTCACGGCGTTTGCGCAAAACGAAGGCTTCGCCACGCTGCAGCTTGAAACGCCCGCCGGCGACTACACCCTGCAGGCCGAGCATGTGATCGACTGCAGCGGCTCGCGCAGCCCGTTTCGCGCCTGGTGCGGCGCGACGGTCACCGCGCAAAAAGGCGACGACCGCTGGTGCATTGCCGACGTGCGCTTTAACAACCCGCCGCCGGTGGAGCGCCACACCTGGATCGAAGCGCCCTTTAACGAGGGGCGCGCCGTGTGGCAGCACCTGATGGCCGACGGCGTCTGGCGCATCGACTACCAGATGCCGCCGCACGCCAACCCCGAAGAGGTCAGCCGCGAAGAGGTGGTGCGCGCGCGCCTGAAAGCGCAGTTCAAAAGCCAGGCGGGCCAAGTACTGGACGACGCCGACTACGAGATTGTCTGGGTCGGTCCCTATGCCTACCGCAGCGAATGCCTGGACAGCCTGCGCCACGGGCGCGTGTTTTTTGCCGGTGATGCGGCCCATGTGATGAGCCCTTTCGGCGCGCGCGGGGGCAACTCGGGCGTGCAGGACGCCGACAACCTGGCCTGGAAGCTGGCGGCCGTGCTGCAGGGCCGCGCTGCGCCCGCGCTGCTCGACAGTTATCACCACGAGCGGCATGAGGCGGCCCAACACAATGTGCTGGTCACCAACCGCACCGCGCGTTTTTTGCGGCCGGCCGACGGCGCGGAGCGGCTGTTTCGCACAGCGGCGCTGAGCCTGGCGCGCGAGCACCTGTTTGCCCGCCAGCTTGTCAACACCGGGCGCATGTCGGCGCCCAACCACTACACACGATCGGGCGTCTGCGGGCCTGCGGGCGGGCGGGCCACGCAGAACGTGGGCTTTGCCTGGGCGGACGGCAGCGCCGGTGAATTGCTGGACTTGTTGGCCTGGGCGCATGGGCGCCTGTTGCTGCTGGTGTTTGGTGATGTCTCCAGCGCCGGACTGGCCCGGATCGCGGCGTTGTCGAAAGAGGCCGGTATCCGCTGCGTGCAGGTGCTGGGGCCTGACGAGCGCGCCACGGCGGTGGAACACGTGCTGGACCGCGAAGGCCACCTGCAGGCGACCTGCCACGTCTTTGGCCATGCCTGGGCGTTGCTGCGGCCTGACGGCCATGTCGCGGCCACCGGCGAGAGCGTGGATGCCTCGGTGGTGCATGCGGTGGCCGCCGCGCTGGGCGCACACGCCCGCCCAGATGAAAAGGAGCTTGCATGAAGCCCGATACGCCTTTGATGTCACGCCTGCATTTTCAGGATGCGGACGCGTTTTATGAGTGCCTGCTGGACGCCCACCAGGGCCTCAGCCGGGAGGACTCGGAGCTGCTGAACGCCCGGCTGATCCTGCTGATGGCCAACCAGCTGGGCGATACGGCTGTGCTCAAAGCCTGCGTGACCGCGGCGCGCAAGACCTGAGCCCAGGCAGGCTACCGAGCGCGCCGGGGGCTGACGGCCCGCCAGTCGAATAAAATCAAGGGTGTTTCACCCAACCCAAGGCGGCATCCCTTCGATGCCGTTTTTCATTGCCCCATGACCAACGCTGCCGCCCCTGCCCTTTCCGATACCGCCAACACCGCTCCCGAGGCCGTGAAAGTTGCCACGCCGGGGCTGGACAGCCTGGCCAAGTCATTCGAGCCGGCCGCGATTGAAAGCCGCTGGGGCCCCCAGTGGGAGCACAGCGGCCAGTACGAGCCCACGCTGGACGCGGCCAAGCCCTCGTTTTCCATCCAGCTGCCGCCGCCCAACGTGACGGGCACGCTGCACATGGGCCACGCCTTCAACCAGACCATCATGGATTCGCTCACGCGTTACCACCGCATGCGCGGCCACAACACGCTGTGGGTGCCCGGCACCGACCACGCGGGCATTGCCACGCAGATCGTGGTGGAACGCAAGCTGCAGGGCGAAGGCAAAAGCCGCCACGACCTGGGCCGCAAGAACTTTGTCGCGAAAGTGTGGGAATGGAAAGAAGAGTCCGGCACGACGATCACGCGCCAGATGCGACGCATGGGCGACTCGGTGGCCTGGAAGCACGAGTACTTCACCATGGACCCGAAGATGTCGACGGTGGTCACATCGACCTTTGTGAAGCTGTATGAGCAAGGCCTGATCTACCGCGGCAAGCGGCTGGTGAACTGGGACCCGATCCTCAAGTCCGCCGTGTCTGACCTGGAAGTCGAGAACGAAGAGCGCGACAGCTTCATGTGGCACATCGAGTACCCCTTCAGCGACGGCCCGCAAAAGGCGGCTGACGGCTCGCCGCTGCGCGGCATGCACATTGCCACCACGCGGCCTGAAACCATGCTGGCCGACGGCGCGCTGGCGGTTCACCCGGACGACGCACGCTACAAACACCTGGTCGGCAAGATGGTCGACCTGCCGCTGTGCGACCGCAAGATCCCGGTGATCACCGACGAGTACGTCGATCCGGAATTCGGCAGCGGCGTGGTAAAGATCACCGGCGCGCACGACTTCAACGATTACCAGGTCGCCCTGCGCCACAACCTGCCGCTGATCACCATCTTCACGCTGGACGCGAAGATCAACGAAAACGGCCCGGTGCAATACCAGGGCCTGGACCGCTATGACTGCCGCAAGGCGGTGCTCAAAGACCTCGAAGAGCAAGGCTTCCTCGAAAAAGCCGTGCCGCACAAAAACATGGTGCCCGTGTGCGCGCGCACCGGCGCGGTGGTTGAGCCCATGCTGACCGACCAGTGGTTTGTGGCGCTCAGCAAGGTGAGCGATCAGGACCCGACCGGGAAATCCATTTCGCAAAAGGCCCGCGACGCCGTGGCCAGCGGCGAGGTGAAGTTCGTGCCCGAGCAGTGGGTGAACACTTACAACCAGTGGATGAACAACATCCAGGACTGGTGTATTTCGCGCCAGCTCTGGTGGGGCCACCAGATCCCGGCCTGGTACGACGAAGACGGCAAGGTCTACGTCGCCACCAGCGAAGAAGAAGCGCAGAAGCAGGCGCCGGGCAAAAAGCTTACGCGTGACGAAGACGTGCTGGACACCTGGTACTCCTCGGCGCTGGTGCCTTTCTCGTCATTGGGCTGGCCTGAGAAGACCAAAGAGCTCGACCTCTTTTTGCCGTCGAGCGTGCTGGTCACCGGCTACGACATCATCTTCTTCTGGGTTGCCCGGATGATCATGATGACCACGCATTTCACCGGCCAGGTGCCGTTCAAACACGTGTACATCCACGGCCTGGTAAAGGACGCGCAGGGCAAGAAGATGAGCAAGTCCGAAGGCAATGTGCTGGACCCTGTCGATCTGATCGACGGCATCGAGCTGACGCCTTTGCTTGAAAAACGCTCGCAAGGCCTGCGCAAGCCCGAGACTGCGCCGCAGGTTCGCAAGAACACCGAGAAAGAATTCCCGGCAGGCATCCCCGGCTACGGTGCCGACGCACTGCGATTTACCTTTGCCGCGCTGGCCAGCCTGGGCCGCAGCATCAATTTCGACAGCAAGCGCTGCGAGGGCTACCGAAACTTCTGCAACAAGCTCTGGAACGCGACACGCTTCACGCTGATGAATTGCGAAGGCCAGGACTGCGGACTGGAAGATCACACCAAGGAGCAATGCGCGCCCGGCGGCGAGTTTCACAATTACCTGAGCTTCTCGCAGGCCGACCGCTGGATCTCGTCGACCATGCAGCGCGTGGAAGCCGATGTGGCCAAGGGCTTTGCCGAATACCGCCTGGACAACGTCGCCGGCAGCATCTACCAGTTTGTCTGGGACGAGTTCTGTGATTGGTACCTGGAAATCGCCAAGGTGCAGATCCAGACCGGCACCGACGCACAAAAGCGCGCCACGCGCCGCACGCTGATCCGCACGCTCGAAGCCATCCTGCGCCTGGCGCATCCGGTGATTCCTTTCATCACCGAAGAGTTGTGGCAAACCGTGGCCCCCATCGCCGGCAAGACCGGCAAGTTCATCGGCGTCGCGCCGTATCCGCAAAGCCAGCCCGAGAAGATCGACGAGAAAGCCGAAGCGCACGTCGCCAAGCTCAAGACGCTGGTGGACGCCTGCCGCAACCTGCGCGGCGAGATGAAGGTGTCTCCGGCCACGCGCCTGCCGTTGTTTGTCGTTGGCGACAGCGCCTTCATGACGGACATCGCTCCCGTGCTCAAGTCGCTGGCCAAGCTGAGCGAAGTGAAGGTGTTCGACGAGCAGGCCAGTTGGGCCGCTGCAGCGCAGTCTGCGCCTGTCGCCATCGTCGGCGAAGCGCGCTTGTGCCTCTACATGGAAGTCGATCTGGCGGCAGAAAAGATTCGCCTGCAAAAGGAAGAGGCACGCCTGGCGGGAGAAATCACCAAGTCCGAGACCAAGCTCGCCAACGAAGCCTTCGTCAACAAGGTGCCCCCGGCCGTGCTGGAGCAGGAACGCAAGCGCCTGGCTGATAACCAGGCGGCCCTGGCCAAGATCCGCGAACAGCTGGCGCGGTTGAAATAACCATTTGCCGCCGGCAGTGCCCACAAAAAAGCCCCGTTGAACGGGGCTTTTTTAATGCGTGTCGTCGAAGGCTCCCTTCAAGCATGAGCCGCGGGACTGGCTTTGCCAGACCGCAGGCGGGTGGCCCCTCGGGGGGCAGGAAGCTACACGCAGTGAGCGACCGTGGGGGCTCTATTTACCGGATCATAAATTCCGGCTCGGACCATTGCGACGGAGACACAGCGCCCGGCAGCTCAAGATCCATGGGCGCACTCGGCAACTGGTCCATACCGCTGTGTTGCGTGGTGCCGATGGCTTCATGCATACGGTGCGCCACATACCAGCTCGAACGCAGGCGCGCCTCACGTGTATGCGAACCCAGGCGCGGCGTGACAAACAGGTTTTTGAGGCCCTTGAGCGGCGAGGTGTCGCCCAGGAAGCTGGCTTCAGCGCCGTCCAGGATGCAGGCCTCGATGCGGCCGTCACACAGGGCTGCGGCCAGTGCGTCTTCGTCAAACAGCTCGCTGCGGCTGATGCCCACCCACAGCTGGTTGCGCTTGCAAGCGGCCAGCAGTTTGTCGTTCACGAAAGCGCGAAACCGTGTGGCGTAGAGCATCTGCACCGACACCGCGTCGGCCTGGCTCATCAGCTCGGGCAACGACACAGGTTGAATGCGCAGGCGCTCCCAGATGGGCGCCGTGTGATGAACGGCGGGGTCGTAGCCGATCAGGCGCACGCCCAGGCCGCTCAGCATGCCGGCCAGCGTGTGGGCCGTCGGGGCCAGGCCCAGAATGCCGACGGTGCTGCCGTGCAGCTCACGTCCCATCTGCGTCGTGGGATGGCGGCGGCCCATGAGCGCCGAGACCAGGCCGCGGCGATACAGAAGGAGCAGGCTGCTTAAAAGGTATTCGGCGTTGGAGCGCACATTGGCGCTGCTGGCGTGCACAACCTTGATCTCGCGCTCTTTGCAGGCTTCCAGGTCGGTGTTGTCTGTGCCGACATGCAGGCGGCCCACGGCTTTGAGTTTGGGCAGGAAGTCCAGGAATTCGCGCGTGACCACGGTTTGCCGTGGAAAAACGATGCCCTTGGTCTTGTAGGCGGCCTTGCGCAGGGAGGTGAGGTCGTCGGCGAGCTCGGGATGGTATCCCACGCTGTGCCTGGTTTCGAGCCAGGTCATTGCCTCCGGCACTAGCGCGTCAAGAAGTAAGATGTCCACCCAGTCAGTCCTTTTTCCTGCAGACCACTTAGATTGCGTGATGCGCGCACATCAAGTCGAGCGTTTGTCCGACCCGCGCGCTGTATCAACAACGCAACACTTTAGCCTTTTCCCCGATTAAAGTCGATGCAAAAATTTACATTAAATAAAGCTGTCTTCCCGGTTGCCGGTCTGGGCACCCGATTCCTCCCTGCCACCAAGGCGCAGCCGAAGGAAATGCTCCCCGTTGTCGACAAGCCGCTGATCCAATATGCGGTAGAAGAAGCCTATGCGGCCGGCATCCGCCACATGATTTTCGTCACTGGACGCAATAAACGGGCCATTGAAGACCACTTTGATACTGCTTACGAGCTTGAAAACGAGCTTGAGGTAGCCCAAAAGCACGCTTTGCTGGAGCTGGTTCGCTCCGTGCAGCCTGACGACATGAACTTTTCCTATGTCCGCCAGCCCCGCTCCCTGGGACTGGGCCACGCCGTGCTGTGCGCGGAACACCTGGTCGGCCAGGAGGCTTTTGCGGTCTTGCTGGCCGATGACCTGATGGTCGGCCCCAAGGGCGGCAAGCCGGTGCTGGCCCAGATGGCGGAGCAATTCGCCCAAGTGCAGCAATCCATCCTGGCCGTGCAAGAGGTGCCGCAAGACCAGACCAAGCGCTACGGTATCGTCGCCACCGACGGCGCCAGCACGGGCCTGATGAAAGTCAAAAAAATCGTGGAAAAACCGGCGCCTGAAGCAGCGCCGTCGCGTATGGGTGTGGCGGGACGCTACATCCTCACGCCGGCGATTTTTGAGCACATCCGCCAGCAAAAGGCAGGCGTGGGCGGTGAGCTGCAGCTCACCGACGGCATTTCGAGCCTGCTGGACAAAGAAGCGGTGTATGCCTTCCAGTACGAAGGCAAACGCTACGACTGCGGCAGCAAGGAAGGCTTTCTGGAGGCGACAGTAGAGCTGGCGCTGGAGCACCCCGAGGTGGGCGTGTACTTCCGCAACTACCTTGATAACCTGCAGATCGGCTGGTCGGGCCGGGAACGCCGCAAGCAGGCGTAATCGCTTGAATGGCCCGCGCTACAGCGGGCCGGCATGGCTCAACGGCGCTTGAGCACGTGAATGAAGTCGCTGCCGGCGACTTGTTGCTCAACCAGCTCATTGCCCGTTTGTTTGGCAAACGCCTGGAAGTCGCGGGTCGAACCCGAATCGGTAGACACCACACGAAGCAGTTGGCCGCTGAGCATTTCCGTCAGCGCCTTTTTGGCCTTCAGGATGGGCAGCGGGCAGTTCAGGCCGCGGGTGTCGAGTTCTTTGTCGATGTTCATGAAAATCCTTGGGTTGCTGCGATTTTAAGCAAAGCGTAAAGGCCCTCCATCCGGCTCTACCCGAGGCCCGCTCGACTTATTCGGTCCGCTTGGCCCATTCCACAAACTCCGGCTCATGGCCACGCGTACGCAGCCAGTCGGCCAGCGCGTAGCCCGTACCGGCCGGCCAGCATTTGAGCTTGTCCAGGTCATAGAGCCGGTAATCCACCAGCTCAGGCGAGAGTTTCACGTCGCCCGTGCACACCGCGTGATAGGCAATGATGACCTGGTTCATGCGCTGGAAGTCGTAAACGCCAATCAAATCCAGCGCGCTGGTGTCCAGGTTGGTTTCCTCCTTGATTTCCCGCTCGATCCCGCCTTGCGGCGTTTCGCCCGCCTCCATGAAGCCGGTAATCAGCGCGAACATCTTGCCCGGCCAGGCGGCGTTGCGCGCGAGCAAGACCTGGCCGTGGTATTCGATCACCGCCGCCAGCACGGGCGTGGGGTTGTTCCAGTGGGTAAAACCGCAGGCCGGGCAGCGCAACCGGGCCTTTTCGCCGCCATCTTCCATCTGGGACACCAGGGCCAGCGGCGTGGCGCAGTTCGGGCAAAAACGGAATTCGTGGGTCATGGTGGCGATGAGGTGAGTCGGGCCGATTTGCTATATTTCTAATAGCATCCAGTCCATGCAGGACATGGGCTGGAGCCCGATTTGGCTTATAAGAATGCGTCAGGCCGGGAACACGCCCGTCGACAGGTAACGGTCGCCCCGGTCGCAGACGACAAACACGATCACGGCGTCTTTCACGGTTTTGGCGATCTCTTGCGCCACCCAGAGCGCTCCGGCCGCCGAGATGCCGGCAAAAATGCCTTCCTCGCGCGCCAGGCGGCGGCACATGTCTTCCGCGTCGGCCTGGCTCACCAGCACCAGCTCATCGACCTGGCTGGCGTCGTAAATCTTGGGCAGATATTCTTGCGGCCATTTGCGAATGCCGGGGATGCGGGAGCCCTCGCTGGGCTGTGCGCCGATGATCTTGATGGCGGGGTTTTTCTCTTTCAGATAGCGCGAAACGCCGGTAATCGTGCCGGTTGTGCCCATCGCACTGACAAAATGTGTCACCTTGCCTGACGTATCTGTCCATATTTCGGGCCCGGTGGTCTCGTAATGGATGCGCGGATTGTCGGGGTTGGCGAACTGGTCCAGCACCCGGCCCTTGCCCTCTTTTTGCATCTGGTCGGCCAGGTCGCGCGAATATTCAATGCCGGCGCTTTTGGGCGTCAGGATCAATTCGGCGCCAAACGCCTTCATGGTCTGGGCGCGCTCGATGCTCAGGTCCTCCGGCATGATCAGGACCATCTTGTAGCCCTTGATGGCGGCCGCCATGGCCAGGGCAATGCCCGTATTGCCCGAAGTGGCTTCAATCAGCGTGTCGCCGGGCTTGATGTCGCCGCGCTCTTCAGCACGTTTGATCATCGATAGCGCCGGACGGTCTTTGACGGAACCGGCGGGGTTGTTGCCTTCAAGCTTGCCCAGGATGACGTTGCCGCGGGCGGCGTTTTCGGCGGCGTAAATGCGTTGCAGCGCGACCAGAGGCGTTTTGCCAATCGCGTCTTCAATGGTTGGATAGTTCATAGTCACACTGTGCCATAATTTGAGGCTTCGCTCCTCGCGGCCCGGGTGGTGAAATTGGTAGACGCAGGGGACTCAAAATCCCCCGCCGCAAGGCGTGCCGGTTCGATTCCGGCCCCGGGCACCACATCCCGAAAGCCGTCCATGACCCTGTTCATGGACGGCTTTTTTGTTGGCCCCTCTTTGTCCGAAGCGGGCCGCTAACGGCCTACACGGCGGCTGTTACTTTTTCTGCCTGATTTATTTGACCCTGCCGCTTGCAACGCCATTTAATAAGGCGCATTCTTGATTCGCGGCTGATGATTCTTCCGGGGTTGTGTCTGTGCTTGCAGCCGCGTCTGGAGTCCGTCATGTCCACCTTGCGTCATTGGCTCTGCCTCCTGGTCTCAAGCGCGCTGCTGCTCGGCAGCGCCGCGCACGCCGCCACTGCCCAGCCGCCGGCGGCGCAGGCCATGATGGATGCGCTGACCAAAGCCACGACGGCAGTCGTCGGCGTGAAGATCACGGCGATGGACGGCGCGCGGTCAGCGGAGACGCTGGGGCTCAACCGTGCCGGCTCGGGCGTGCAGATCGCGCCGGACGGCCTGATCCTCACCATCGGCTACCTGATGCTGGAAGCCGAGCAGATCGAGGTCGTCACCCAGGACAACCGCACGCTGCCGGCCCGTGCCGTGGCCTACGACCTGGCCACGGGCTTTGGCCTGCTGCGCCCCTTGCTGCCGCTGCGCGGCGTGGGCGTGGCCCCGCTGGGCAACAGCCGCGACCTGCAACCCGGCGAACCGCTGATGGCCGTGACCGGCCCGCAGGCCGATGACGACGGTGACGTGAGCATGACGCGGCTGATCAGCCGGCGCGCGTTCTCCGGCAGCTGGGAATACCACATCGAATCGGCGCTGTTCACCAGCCCGCCGGTGCTGGCCAGCGGCGGCAACCACAGCGGCGCGCCGCTCTTTAACCAGAGGGGCGAGCTGATGGGCATCGGCTCGCTGTTTGTGTCGGATGCGACCGGCGAGAACCGGCGCCTGCCGGGCAATATGTTTGTGCCGGTGGATTTGCTGCGCCCCATCCTCGCGGAGCTGCAGCGCTCGGGCTCCAGCGTGAAAAGCCGCCGGCCGTGGCTGGGCCTCACCTCCAACGACCAGGGCGGGCGCATACAGATCATGCGTGTGAGCAAGGACAGCCCCGCCGACCTGGCCGGGCTGGGCGCCGGCGATGTGGTGCTGGCGGTGGACGACGCAAAAGTCGCGACGCTGGAAGCTTTCTACAAAAAGCTCTGGGACCGGGCCGCGCCCGATGCGGAAATCCGGCTGACGGTGCTGCAGGGCGCCGACATCAAGACGATCGTGCTCAAGGCGCAGGACCGCATGCTGACGCTCAAAAAGCCGCCGGGGATTTGAAATTAATTTGAGGTTAATTTGAAGTCATTGATCAAATCGGGCTCCAGCCCATGTGGGACATGGTCTATTAGCTATCTTTTTGATAGCAAATACAGCAAATACATCTACTACGCCAATCCCTCGGCCACGGTCGGGTAGCGCAGTTGCACCCGCAACTCACGCTTCAGGCGCGTGTTGTCCAGGCGCCGCGACTCACTCATAAAGCTCAGCAGCATCAGGGGTAACTCGTCCTGGGCAGAGTCGCGCGCCAAACGGGGCGGACGCGGCAGGCCGTAGAGGTCGGCTGCCAGGTCGAAGTAGTCGCCCATCTTCATCTGCGTGTCGTCGCTGGCGTTGCTGGTGCGCTGCGGCTTGCCGCGCCACAGCGCCGCCAGGCAGGCGCGGGCCAGGTCGTCGGCGTGGATATGGTTGGTGTAGACGTCGTCGTCTGCACGCAGCACCGGCGTGCCCTTGAGCAAGCGCCCGCGCGGCGTGCCGCCTTCACGGTCAGGCGCGTAAATGCCCGGAATGCGCAGGATGTGCACGTGCGTGCCGGTAGCGCGGCCAAAAAGACGCAGGTGCGCTTCGGCATGCACACGGCGCTGGGCGCGCGGCGTGTGCGGCTTGAGCGGGCGCGTTTCACTCACCCAATCCCCTGCGCAGTCGCCATACACCCCGCTGGTGGAGCCATACACCAGCGACTGCGGCAGGCTGCGCAAACGCAGGGCGCGCAGCAGCGTCAGCGTGCGCGGGTCAACGCGCCAGTCGGGCTTGTCATTGGGCGGCGGCGCCAGGTGCACCACGCGGGTGGCCAGGCCTGCCAGGCGGCGCAGGCTGGCGCCGTCGTCCAGGTTGCCTTGCAAGGGCGTGATGCGTTCGGCGCGCAGGGCAGGCACTCGCGCGGCCGACGACGTGAGCGCCATCAGCCGGGCATTGCGTGGCAACTGCCGGGCCACGCGCAGGCCCACGTCGCCGCAGCCGACGATCAAAATCCGCTCGCGGCGGAAGCGAAAAGGCAGCGCGCCTAAGAGCCTGGTCATGATCTATTTGGGGCCACGTTGGGGTGCAATCGGGATGAGTTGGTGGCCCAGCGCCCGCTGCATGGGCTCATGCCCATGCAAGGGCGTGGGGCGCCAAATCGCCCGATTTCACCCCAACCCGAAGGGCAGGCGCCTTTTCGGGCGGCCTGCGGCGTTGCGCTGCTTGCCAATAGCCAGCTATTGGCGGCGCACCGCGCCTTGCATTCCATCCCGAAAAGGTGCCTGCGTGGCTCCAAATAGATCATGACCAGGCTCTAGGGTTCAGGTTTGAGGGCAAAATTGGGGGTTGCCGGGAATAACCGGCCGAGTCGAGAACAGATACCGCAAGGATACCGAATATGAGCTTTAACGTGACCGTGCAGCCCAGCGGCCGGACTTTCATTGCCCAGGTGGACGAAGCCCTGCTGGCAGCCGCCATCCGCCAGGGCATTGGCCTGCCCTATGGCTGCAAAGACGGCGCCTGCGGCTCCTGCAAGTCCAGGAAGCTCGAAGGCACGGTGATCCACGGCACGCATCAGGTCAAGGCCCTGTCGCCTGAAGAAGAAGCCGCCGGCTTCATCCTTACCTGCTGCGCCAAGGCGCAGACCGACATCGTGATCGAGTCGCGCCACGTGACCGACGAAAGCGCCTTCCCCATCAAGAAAATGCCGGTGCGCATCAACAGCCTGGCCAAGGCTTCGCATGACGTGATGCTGGTGCGCCTGCAGCTGCCGGCCAGCGATGTCTTCAAGTACCACGCCGGCCAGTATGTGGAATTTTTGCTGCGCGACGGCGACCGCCGTGCGTACTCGATGGGCAACGCGCCGCACACCCAGGCCGACAACCCGGGCGTGGAGCTGCACATCCGCCACATGCCGGGCGGCAAGTTCACCGAGCACGTGTTCGGCCCGATGAAGGAAAAAGAAATCCTGCGCATCGAAGGCCCCTTCGGCAGCTTTTACCTGCGTGAAGACAGCAACAAACCCATGGTGCTGCTGGCTTCGGGCACGGGCTTTGCGCCCATCAAGGCTTTGATCGAACACCTGCAGTTCAAGGGCATCACGCGCCCGGCCGTGCTGTACTGGGGCGGCCGCCGTCCGACTGACTTGTACATGGACGAATGGGTCAAAACCAAGACGGCCGAAATGCCGAGCCTGCGCTATGTGCCGGTGATTTCGAACGCGCTGCCCGAAGACAACTGGACAGGCCGCACCGGCTTTGTCCACCAGGCGGTGCTGGAAGACTTTGCCGACCTGTCGGGCCACCAGGTGTATGCCTGCGGCGCGCCGATCGTGGTGGATTCGGCCAAAGCCGCGTACACAGCGGCAGGCCTGCCGGAGGACGAGTTTTACGCTGACTCGTTTGTGACTGAAAAGGAAAAGGCCCAGGCTACGGCTTGAGCTGAGCTGTTGAACCAGAGCCAGAACCGGAGCCAGGCGCTGCGGTAATGGAATGTCATAGGGCCGGGGGTGGCGATTCTTGCAACAATTGGGGCATGAACATCCGAACCGCCCCACTCCCCCTGACAAAAACACTGGCGAAAAATCTGGCAAAAACTTTTGCCATTGCCGCCTTCGCTTTCTCATCCCCTTTCGCGCTGGCCCAGCCCAAGGTCATGCGCATCATCGTGCCCTACGCCGCCGGCGGCCCCATCGACGTCACCGCGCGCCTGTTGGCCGAGCGCGTGAAGGATTCGCTGGGCACCGTCATCATTGAAAACAAACCCGGCGGTGGCGGGAACATCGGTGTCGACGCGATCGCCAAGGCCGCGCCAGACGGCCTGACCATCGGCATTTCGGCCGTGGCCACGCATGCCATCAACCCCTGGCTTTACAGCAAGATGCCTTACAACGCGGCGACCGACTTCGCCCCCATCACGCAGATGGTGCGCGTGCCCAATGTGCTGGTGATGAACGCCGACACCGCCAAACGGCTGAACATCAATTCGCTGGCGGACCTCATCCGCTACGCCAAGGCCAACCCGGCCAAACTCAATTACGCCAGCGGCGGCAACGGCAGCGCCGGCCACCTGGCGGGCGAGATGTTCAAGGCGCAGGCCGGCATTTTTGCGCTGCACATTCCCTACAACGGCGGCAACCCCGCGCAGCTGGCGCTGCTCAGCGGCCAGGTCGATTTCAACTTTGACAACCTCGCCACCGCTTCGGCCAACATCAAGGCGGGCAAGCTAAAAGCCCTGGCGGTGACCACCGCCAAACGCAGCGCCCTGCTGCCCGACGTGCCGGCCGTGGCCGAAACCCTCAAGGGCTTTGAGATCGACACCTGGTGGGGCCTCGTCGCACCTGCCGCCACGCCCAAAGACGTGGTGGCAAAACTCAACCAGGCCTTTGTGGCCGCGCTGAATTCCCCCGAAGCGAAAACCCGCTTTGCCACACTGATGGCCGAGCCCGTCGGCAACACACCCGAGCAGTTCGGCGCCTTCATGAAGAGTGAGCTGGCGAAGTATGAGAAGGTGGTGAAAGCGTCCGGTGCACGGGTGGACTGACCCTGGACGGTCGACTTTCCGGCTCAGTTTATAAGCGTTTTAGGGCTGTAGCCCAATCAAATCATGGGTAACAAGCTATCAAATATGTAGCACGCCCTCTAGATCACAGCACGCGTCAATGTCTGTGACAACCCATGAAAAAGGCCGGTCCCTTGCGGGAACCGGCCTTTTTTTTGAGCGCCCGTGGACATCAACGGGTCGTGACCCGATCACCATAGCGGATCTTGGTCAACGAACCGCCTTCAAACAGCAGCATGGTCATGAACTGCCCATAACCGGGGTTGTACGTCCATTCTTCCACCTGCTGGCAGGTGTTGACGGTGATGTTGGTGGTCACACCGGCTGAGTTGCCGGTCGTGGTCGTGGGCGCGGTCGGCGTGACCATCGGGGTCGTCGTCGAGGCCGTGCTCTGCGTCGGTTTGCAGAACGTGTCTTTCATGACAGGTTCGCCGCACTTTTGCAGGATGGTGCCTTTGGAGTTGCCGATCTGCGCCAGGTCGCCTTTGCAGCGCAGCGACTGGGCCGAAGCGCCCGTCAAAAAGGATGACGCCAGGAAGGCAAAAATCACGGCGGCAGTACGAAAAAGATGGGTGCTCATAGGAGGGTCTCTTTGCTGGGGGGTCGGACAGGGTATGGATACGAACACTGCGCATCTCATGATGTGAACTTTATGCGCAAAAAATTGGCGCCGCAAGGCTTTTATGCCCCGGCGCCTGCTTGCGGAAGTTACGGCTGTAATGCGTAGCGGCGGGCGCGCGCAGCGCCCAGCCGCAGCCTTTGCTCACTCGCCCAGGTAAGCGGCCCGCACGCGCGGGTCGTTGAGCAGCTCTTTCGCGTCGCCGTTCATGGTGACGTTGCCCGACTCCATGACATAGCCGCGGTTGGCGATGCCGAGCGCGCGGCTGGCATTTTGCTCGACCAGCAGCACCGTCACACCGCGGGCCGACACGTCTTTCACGACTTCGAAGATCTTGTCGACCATGATGGGCGACAGGCCCATGGAGGGCTCGTCCAGCAACAGCACCTTGGGACGGCTCATCAGCGCACGGCCCATGGCCAGCATCTGCTGCTCGCCGCCCGACATCGTGCCGGCCAGCTGGTCCTTGCGTTCACGCAGGCGCGGAAACAGCACAAACATCTTTTCAATGTCTTCGGCAACACCAGCTTTGTCGCTGCGGATGTAGGCGCCCATCTGCAGGTTTTCGGTAATCGTCATGCGGGTGAAAACGCCGCGGCCTTCCGGCACCATGGCCAGGCCTTCCTTGACCAGATCCCAGGCGCCGCGGCCCTTGATGCTCTTGCCGAGGTATTCGATGTCGCCATCCAGCATCGGCAAAGTGCCGGTGATGGCTTTCATGGTGGTCGTTTTGCCGGCGCCGTTGGAGCCGATGAGCGTGACCAGTTCGCCGTCGTTGACTTCGAAGTCAACGCCTTTGACCGCCTGGATGCCGCCGTAGGCGACTTTCAGGCCGGTCACCTTCAGGAGTGTGTTTGCTGCCATGTTCTTGCTTTCCTTCAATGACCCGTGCCCAGATAGGCCGTGATCACTTTTTCGTCTTTTTGTACATCCGCGGGCGCGCCTTCGGCGATCTGCTTGCCGTAGTCGAGCACGGTCACGCGGTCGCACAAGCCCATGACCAGCTTCACATCGTGCTCGATCAGCAAGATGGTGCGGTTGTCTTTGCGGATGCGGTCGATCAACTCGCGCAGCTGCACTTTTTCGGTCGCGTTCATGCCGGCGGCCGGCTCGTCCAGCGCGATCAGTTGCGGGTCGGTGGCCAGGGCCCGGGCAATTTCCAGGCGGCGCTGGTCGCCGTAGCTCAGCGTGCGCGCCTTGAAGTCGGCGTATTTGCCGATGCCCACGTAGTCGAGCAGCTCTTGCGAGCGCTTGGCGATGGCTGCTTCTTCCTGCTTGAAGCCCGGCGTGCGCAGCACGGCGCCGATCAGGCCGGAGGCCGTGCGGATGTGCCGCCCGACCATCACGTTCTCAAGCGCCGTCATGTCGGCGAAAAGGCGGATGTTCTGGAAGGTGCGGGCAATGCCGGCCTTCGCCACTTCGTGCACGGCCGTCGGTTTGTAGGCCTTGCCTGCCAGCTCAAAGGTGCCGCTGTCGGGTGTGTACAACCCCGTCAGCACATTGAAGAAGGTGGTTTTGCCGGCGCCGTTGGGGCCGATCAGGCCGTAGACCTGGCCGCGCTCGATGTGGATGCCGACATCGCTCAGGGCCTGCAAACCGCCGAAGCGCTTGGAGACACCGGAGACTTTAAGAATGGTTTCGCTCATATCCATTCTCCTTAAGGGTTGATTGACTGAATGGGGTCTTTGCCGGCGACCTTGTTCAGTGATTTGCCGTGCTCCGCCGAGGGCCACAGGCCGCGGGGACGCATCAGCATGATGGTGATCATGGCCAGCGCGATCAGCAACTGGCGCAGGATGGCGGAGTCGAGGCGGCCGTCGGTCATGGCCTGCAGCGGGCCGGCCACATGGCGCAGTACCTCAGGCAGTGCCGCGAGCAGCAAGGCGCCCAGAATGACGCCGGGCAAATGGCCGATGCCGCCCAGCACCACCATGGCGACGATCATCACCGACTCCATCAGGCTGAAGGATTCGGGCGAGACAAAACCCTGGAAGGCGGCGAACATCGAGCCGGACACGCCGCCGAAGGTGGCGCCCATGCCGAAGGCCAGCAGCTTCAGGTTGCGGGTATTGATGCCCATGGCCTTGGCGGCGATTTCGTCTTCACGGATCGCCATCCAGGCGCGGCCGATGCGGGAGTTTTCAAGGCGGTGGCAGACCACGACCGAGACGATCACCAGCACCAGGAAGAGGTAGTAGTACATCGACACCGAGTTGACCTCGAAGCCGAAAAACTCGTGCGGCTTGCCCAGGTCGAAGCCGAAGAACTTCATCGAGTCGATCTGGTTGATGCCCTTGGGGCCGTTGGTCAGGTTGATGGGGCGGTCCAGGTTGTTCAGGAACACGCGGATGATTTCACCGAAGCCCAGCGTGACGATGGCGAGGTAGTCGCCGCGAAGCTTGAGGGTAGGTGCGCCCAGGATCACGCCAAAAAAGCCTGCCAGCGCCGCGGCCAACGGGATGATGGCCCAGATCGGCAAATGCAGGCCATTGGGGAACTGCGCCGCGATCCAGGGGAAGGCATCGGCCAGGTGGGGCGAGCCGAGCAGCGCAAAGAGGTAGGCGCCGACGGCGAAGAAAGCAACGTAGCCCAGGTCCAGCAGGCCGGCGTAGCCGACCACGATGTTCAGGCCCAGCGCCAGCAGCACATACAACAGCGCCATGTCGACAATGCGCACCCAGGCGTTGCCGCCCTGCTGCAGGATCAGGGGCAGCACCAGAAGCGCTGCCGCAACGATCAGGAAGGTAATGAGTTTTTTCGATTTGACGGAATTCATGAGGGTTCTCCTTGTGTATCGGATGGACGCGGCGTCACGCCCGGTCCGCTACACGCTCACCCAGCAAGCCCGAAGGACGCAGTGTGAGCACAAAAATCAGCACGATGAAGGCAAAGATGTCGGAGTACTGGCTGCCCAGGACGCCGCCCGTCAGCGGGCCGATGTAGCCGGCGCCGATGGACTCGATCAGGCCCAGCAAAATGCCGCCGAGCACCGCGCCGCCCAGGTTGCCGATGCCGCCGAACACGGCGGCGGTGAAGGCTTTGAGGCCCGGCAGGAAGCCCATGGTGTGCTGCACCGTGCCGTAGTTGGAGGCGTACATGACGCCGGCCAGCGCCGCCAGAACAGCGCCGATGATGAAGGTGGCCGAGATGACCGTATCGGGGCGAACGCCCATGAGGGCTGCGACGCGCGGGTTCTCAGCGGTGGCGCGCATGGCGCGGCCCAGCTTGGTGTAATGAACCAGCCACATGAGGACAGAAAGGGAGACGACCGTGGCGCCCAGGATGAAGAGCTGGGTCACCGTGATGACTGCGCCGCCGACCTGGAAAGGCTCGCTTGGCAGCAGGGTGGGATAGGGTTTGTAGTTGGGCTTCCAGATGATCATGGCCAGTGTCTGCAGCAGCAGCGACATGCCGATGGCGGTGATCAGCGGGGCCAGTTTGGGAGAGTTTCGCAGAGGCCGGTAGGCGATTTTTTCGATCGCGAAGTTGAGGGCTCCGCACACGATAAAGGCAATCAGCAGCGATATCAGCAAAATCAGCCAGCCGGGCGTTCCCGGCATGGAGTCCTGCATCAGCCCGATGATGGTCCAGCTGGTTAAAGCCCCCACCATCAACACTTCGCCGTGCGCAAAATTGATCAGGTTGATGATGCCGTACACCATCGTGTAGCCCAGGGCGATCAGGGCATACATGCTGCCCAGCACCAGACCATTGATGATCTGCTGTAGCAATACTTCCATAACTCACTCTCCCGTGTAAAAAAATTGCCAACCCTGCCTGGCGGCCACCTGCTGCCGGGATCACCGGCGGCTGGCGCGAGTTAACAAAAAGCCCGCCTATCAAAGCCGGATGGCTGGTGAAGTTGGCGAGCTAATCCGCAAATTGTAGCCAAGCGTCTCTAGCGAGAATCGAGCCAGCGGTGCGGTTTTCGCGGGGTTTACCCTTGAGGAAGTGGATTTTCGGGTCTGGATCAGCCTTTATCAGCGGCTTTTGTTTTTTATTAGCTCTTCTTATTGTTCTTAATTTTCAACTCATTCAGCTTATCTGCGATGCGTATCTCCAGTCCCCTGTTGACGGGCCTGTAAAAACCCGGGGCAGCCATGCCTTCGGGAAAATAATTTTCACCCGCGGCGAAGCCGTCTTCCTCGTCGTGCGCGTAGCGGTAGTTTTTGCCGTAATCGAGCTGCTTCATGAGCTTTGTTGGTGCATTGCGTAAATGCAAAGGCACCGGGCGGGTGCCGTCCTTGCTGATGAAAGCTTTGGCTTCGTTGAAGGCCTTGTAGACAGCATTGGACTTGGGCGCGACCGCCAGATAAATGACGCACTGGGCCAGCGCCAGTTCGCCCTCGGGGGAGCCCAGGCGCTCATAAACCTCGGCGGCGTCCAGTGCCATGCGCAGCGCGCGCGGGTCGGCCAGGCCGATGTCTTCGCTGGCCATACGCACCAGCCGGCGCGCCATGTAGCGCGGCTCGGCGCCGCCGTCGAGCATGCGCATGAACCAGTACAGGGCCGCGTCGGGGTCGGAGCCGCGCACCGACTTGTGCAGGGCGGAGATGGTGTCGTAGAACTGCTCGCCGCCTTTGTCGTAGCGGCGCAGGCGTTCGCCCAGCACCTTGAGCAGCCAGGCGTCAGTGACCTCTGTGACTTTCTCGGCCTTGGCCGCCACACTGAGGGACTCCAGCGTGTTCAGCAGGCGCCGTGCATCACCGTCGGCGTAGGCCACCAAACGGTCGGCGGCTTCGCTTGCTATTATTTCGATAGCAGGAAGTGCATGCTCCGCAAGGACTTTGGCTACGATTTGCTTAAGGTCCGCCTCGCCCAGCGGCTGCAACACATAAACCACGGCCCGCGAGAGCAAGGCCGAATTCACTTCGAACGAGGGGTTTTCCGTCGTCGCGCCGATGAAGGTGAAAAGCCCGCTTTCCACGTGCGGCAAAAAAGCGTCTTGCTGGCTTTTATTGAAGCGGTGCACTTCGTCGACAAAAACGATGGTGCGCCGCCCGGTTTGGGCCTGCCAGATGTTGGCCTGCTCCACGGCTTCGCGGATGTCTTTGACACCGCCCAGCACGGCGGAGATGGTGATGAAGTGCGCATCAAAGCTGCTGGCCATGAGCCGCGCGATGGTGGTCTTGCCCACACCGGGTGGCCCCCAGAGGATGCAACTGTGTGGCTGGCCGGATTCAAAGGCGATGCGCAGCGGCATGCCTTCACCGAGCAGATGCTGCTGGCCGATGACCTCACCCAGGTTTTGCGGGCGCAGGCGTTCGGCCAGGGGCTGGTGGGAAGAAGTCGAAGTGGAAGTCGAGGTGGCCATAGATTCTTGTGCCGCCCCAGTTTATCGGACGGCGCCTCGCGCCGGGCCGGGCACGCCCGTCGCAGGTGTGCCCTGCAGGGTTTCTGGCAGTCGTGTACAACGCGAAAGTCGCTCTACCGCCCAAACCGCAGCCCACTTTCACAGGAAAGCCCATGCCAAGCCCCGAAACACTGGAACGATTTATCGCGCGCGTTGAAGAAAACGCGCATGCCGAAGCCATTGAAGAGTTCTACACCGAGAACGCCTCCATGCAGGAAAACCAGTCCGCGCCGCGTGTGGGACGCAGCCACCTGGTCAAAGGCGAGCAGAAAGTGATGGACAGGGCGAAGTCGTTGACATCGACCTGCGTGCGCCCTGCCCTGCTCAACGGAGACCATGTGGTGATCCGCTGGATCTTTCGTTTTGAATGGCAGGACGGCAGCCGCACCGTGATGGAAGAGCTCGCCTGGCAACGCTGGGAGGGTGAACGCATTGCCGAAGAAACGTTTTTCTATGACCCGGCACAGCGGGTTCCCAGGCCGCCTGCGGCTTAGGGCCGGTTCGGACCTGGCTTACTGCCGGATCACGTCCGCGCCCTTGGGCGGCGTGAAGCGGAAGGTGTCTGCTGGCAAGTTGGGGTTCACTTCGACCTTGCTGAAGGTCAGCACCGAACGCTGACCAAAGCTGTCGACGATTTCAAGCGCGGCAAGCCCGGAGGATTTTTCACCGGGGCGAAAACCCACGCGGACAGTCTGCAGCTGGCCGTCTTTGTTCTTGGGTGTGGCAACCACCCATTGCAGGCCGCCGGCATCCGGTGCGTCGGCCAGCGTGAAGTCGGCTTGCAATGCCCGCAAATCAGGGGCGGCGGCAATCAGGGCTGCGGGCGTGGAGCCCAGCACGCTGGACTGTTTGCGCGAGGTGACCTGGTTCAGGTCCGTGTCGTACAGCCACAGAGTCTGGCCGTCAGCCACGATGCTTTGTTCAAACGGCTTTTTGTAGATGAAGCGAAAGCGGTTGGGCCGCGAAAATTCGAACGTGCCTGTTGAGGTTTTGCTGCGCGCGGCTTGCCCGTCCTTGGCCGGTGCGGTGACGACCTGGCTGAACTCGGCACGGCCGCTGCTCACGGTCTTCACAAAAGATTCAAGGCCTTCCAGGCCGCCAGCCCAAGCAGGATATGCGCTGGCGGCTATCAAAATAGTAGCAAAATATTTTTTCATCATCGTCACTCCGCCCGTGAGGGCACCAGGATTTCGCGCTGTCCGCTGCCACTCATGGCACTGACCAGCCCGGCTTTTTCCATGTCTTCGACCAGCCGCGCCGCGCGGTTGTAGCCGATCTTGAGATGACGCTGCACCAGTGAAATGCTGGCCTTGCGGTTTTTCAGCACGACCTCTACAGCCTGGTCGTACATCGGGTCTTTTTCCCCGCCGCCGTTGCCGCCACTACCGTCGCCCAGCAGGTCGCCGTCTTCGCCATCGACCGCGCCACCTTCGAGCACGCCTTCGATGTAATTGGGTTCACCCTGCTGCTTGAGGTAGGCCACTACCCGGTGCACTTCGTCATCGCTCACAAACGCACCATGCACCCGAATTGGAAAGCCTGTACCACTCGGCATGTAAAGCATGTCACCCATTCCTAACAAAGCCTCGGCGCCCATCTGGTCGAGGATGGTGCGGCTATCGATCTTGCTGCTGACCTGGAAGGACAGGCGAGTGGGGATATTGGCTTTGATCAGGCCGGTGATCACGTCTACGCTGGGGCGCTGGGTGGCCAGCACCAGGTGGATGCCGGCGGCTCGGGCTTTTTGCGCCAGGCGGGCAATGAGCTCTTCAATTTTCTTGCCAACCACCATCATCAGGTCGGCCAGCTCGTCAATCACCACCACGATATAGGGCAGGCGTTCCAGCGGCTCGGGTTGCTCAGGCGTGAGGCTGAAGGGGTTGTAGATGAACTCACCCTTCACCTTGGCTTCATCGATCTTGGCGTTGTAGCCGGCCAGGTTGCGCACGCCCAGCTTGCTCATGAGCTTGTAGCGCTTTTCCATTTCGGCCACGCACCAGTTCAGGCCGTGGGCGGCCTGGCGCATGTCGGTGACGACCGGGGCCAGCAGGTGCGGGATGCCTTCGTAGACGCTCATTTCCAGCATCTTGGGGTCGATCAGCAGCAGGCGTACGTCGCGCGCATCGGCCTTGTAGAGCAGGCTCAAGATCATGGCATTGATACCGACCGACTTGCCTGAACCGGTGGTGCCGGCCACCAGGCAGTGCGGCATCTTTGCCAGGTCGGCTACCACGGCTGCGCCGCTGATGTCTTTACCCAGGCCGATGGTGAGCAGCGACTTGGCTTCGTTGTAAACCTGCGAGCCCAGAATTTCGCTGAGCTTGATCGACTGGCGCTTGGCGTTGGGCAGCTCCAGCGCCATGTAGTTCTTGCCGGGGATGGTTTCGATCACGCGGATGGAGACCAGGCTCAGAGCGCGGGCCAGGTCCTTGGCCAGGTTGACGACCTGCGAGCCCTTTACGCCCGTGGCGGGCTCGATCTCATAGCGTGTGATGACGGGGCCCGGCGCGGCGGCCACCACGCGCACTTCGACGCCGAAGTCTTTGAGTTTTTTCTCGATCAGGCGCGAGGTCATCTCCAGCGTCTCGGGCGCCACGGTCTCCTGACGCGTCAGCGCGCCGTCCAGCAGGTCGACCTGCGGCAGCTTGGAGTCAGGCATTTCGCTGAAGAGCGGTTTTTGCCGCTCTTTGGCGACACGTTCGCTTTTGGGAATGTCGACCAGGGTGGGCTCGATCAGGACCGGCACCGGGTGGTGTTCTTCTATTTCGATGCGCTCGTCGATCAGCGTTTCTTCGCGTTCCCGAGCGGCCAGCTTGCCAAATGCAAGATCTTCTGCGATTTCGCGCTTTTCGCGGCGGGAATCAATCAGGTTGTCGATCCAGGCGCCTACGCGCAAGGCCACATGCGCCCACGAAAAACCAAACACGGCGGACACGGCAATGACGCCGAGTGCGATGAAAACCAGGCCGGAGCCGGCAAAACCCAGCCACTTCTCGCCCAGCGCACCGACCAGGTAGCCCAGCGCACCGCCGGCATGGCCGGGCAGCTTGAATTCAAAGCGGTAAAGCCGGGACCACTCCAGCGCCGCACTGGCCGCCAGCAGCAGCAGCAGGCTCAACCAGAAGCGGATACGGCCCGAAGAATGTGACTCACCCTCTGCAGCCACCGGGCCACCGCGCAACCAGCGCGCCAGCGACGACAGCCAGACATGCGCGCCCCCCGCGAGCGCCCACCAGACAGAAAACCCCAGCAGGAAATAACTGGCGTCCGCCAGCCAGGCACCAATGCGCCCGCCCCAATTGCGCGCCGCGGCTTGAACGGCGCCCGCCGCTTCGACGGTGCCGGAAGTCGACCAGGCCGCATCCTGCGGGGAATAGCTCAGCAAGGCGGCCAGCCAGAAAATCAGGCCGAGCAGGCCCAGAATCAGGCTGACTTCATGGGCAAAGCGTTTGATGCCGCCGGGCGCAGCCGCGGCAGTGGAATTTCGGGAGTTCAGAGTGTCGAGTGAGTAAGTCATGGCCCAACGTCAAGCTTACCGTAGTTGGGTAAGGGCTTAGAACCTGTTCTTGAAGGCGCCACAGGCGCCAAAACGAGTGGCGGGCGATCTGTCGTTGAAGCAGTGGCGCTTTAACCCAAAGTATGCAACCGTTCTTTGACGAGGACAGAACCGTCGTCGCGGGTTTCGATGAAGCCGCGCTCTTCAAGGTCTTTCATCACCCGGCTGACCATCTCGCGCGAAGCGCCGACCATCTTGGCCAGATCCTGGCGGGACACCTTGTCACGGATGACCGCGTTGCCGGTGCCGTCTTCGCTGGCAAATTCCAGCAGCGCCCTGGCCACACGTCCGTACACGTCCATCAGGGCCAGCGATTCAATCTGGCGATCTGCATGGCGCAGGCGTTGTACCAGGCCCTTGAGCACGGCATAGGCCATGGAGCTGTTCTCGGGCAGGCAGCGCGCAAACTCCAGGCGGCCCAGGATGAGGGCATCAGTCTGGATCTCGGCACGCACGGTCGCCGAATGGGGTTCGTTATCAATCAGGCTCATCTCACCCACATAGTCGCCCGGGTGCATGGTAGCCAGGATGACTTCGCGGCCACGGGAATCGGTGGTAACGACACGGGCACGGCCCGTCAGGATGATGGACAGGGCATTGGATTTCTTGCCCTGCTCGACGATGGGCTCGCCACGCTTGAAACGGCGCTTGACCACCGTATCGGCGACCGATGCAGCCTGAGCAGCGGTCAATACAGAGAAAAGGGGCACCCGGCGAATCAATTCCAGGTTGGACACCATCGTCGTCATATCAGATATCTCCCAACCTCACAGCTGACAGTGAGTCGCGTGAGTTCTTACAATGACAGGTAATTTTATAAAACCAAATGCCGCATACGCCGCAAAAGCACCGGCGAGTCGTTTTACCTTACGCTGCGCTTATGCGGCACGACTCTACATGAGTTCTTACACTTTCCCAATCAGTTTTTCAACATGAAACATTCCAGAGTTCTTATCCTCGGTTCAGGGCCTGCCGGTTACACCGCCGCAGTGTATGCAGCGCGTGCCAACCTCAACCCGGTGCTCATCACCGGCATTGCGCAGGGCGGCCAACTCATGACCACCACGGAGGTCGACAACTGGCCCGCCGACGTTCATGGCGTGCAGGGGCCCGACCTGATGCAGCGTTTCCTCGAGCACGCAGAACGTTTCAAGACCGAGATTATTTTTGACCACATCAACAAGGTCGACTTCAGCAAGCGGCCCTTCACCCTCATGGGAGACAGCGGCACCTATACCTGCGACACGCTGATCATCGCCACCGGCGCCTCGGCCAAATACCTGGGGCTGGAATCGGAAACGGCATTCATGGGCCGCGGCGTTTCGGGCTGCGCCACCTGCGATGGTTTCTTCTACCGTGAACAGGAGGTTTGCGTGGTCGGCGGCGGCAACACCGCCGTGGAAGAAGCGCTGTATCTCTCCAACATCGCCAGCAAGGTCACCCTGGTGCACCGCCGCGACAAGTTCAAGGCCGAGGCCATCCTGATCGACAAACTGCACGAGAAAGTGAAAGCGGGCAAGATCGAGCTCAAGCTGCATCACACCCTGGACCAGGTCCTGGGCGATGCATCTGGCGTGACGGGCGTGCGGCTAAAAAGCACGCAAACCGACGCTACGCAAGACCTCACGCTCAAGGGCTGCTTCATTGCCATCGGCCACCAGCCCAACACCGACATCTTTGCCGGCCAACTGGAGATGAAAGACGGCTACATCATCACCAAAACCGGCCTGCAGGGCTTTGCCACCATGACCAGCGTGCCGGGAGTGTTCGCCGCCGGCGACGTGCAGGACCACATATACCGCCAGGCCATTACCAGCGCCGGAACGGGCTGCATGGCAGCGCTTGACGCCCAGCGTTTTCTTGAGCAGGCACAATAAGTCAAAAATCCCTTATAATTCAAGGCTTTGCTAAATTTGGCTCCAAAAGAGCCGGGTTTGGCAGTCTCGGGTTACCGCCACCCTATTCTGGCGAGGTGAGGCAGGCATGACGACAGGCACCCGGTGCCCGTACGACATGACTGCTGTAGAAAATACTGGAGTGCAATATGGCACGCGTATGTGAAGTCACGGGCAAAGGCCCAATGGTGGGAAACAATGTTTCCCACGCCAACAACAAAACCAAACGCCGGTTCCTCGTGAATCTGCAATACCGCCGCTTCTGGGTCGAGACTGAGAACCGCTGGGTACGCCTGCGCGTTTCGAGCGCTGCATTGCGCCTGATCGACAAGAAGGGCATTGATACCGTGCTCGCAGACCTGCGCGCACGCGGCCAAGCTTAAGGAGCACCATCATGGCAAAAGGCGCACGCGAAAAAATCAAGCTGGAATCCACCGCCGGCACCGGTCACTTCTACACGACCACCAAGAACAAGAAGACCACGCCCGACAAGATGCTGATCATGAAGTTTGATCCCAAGGCACGCAAGCATGTCGAGTACAAGGAAATCAAACTGAAGTAATTCAGGCTTGAAACCTGCGGCGCCCCCGCGCGCTGCGAAAAAACCCGCTGTCCTGCAGCGGGTTTTTTTATGCCTGATCGCTGCCGGCACCGGCTTTGAAGCTGCCCAACCAGCTCCACCTATCTCCAGCTGGGAGATGCGGGCATCAGCCCAAGCCAGCGCCCAACTGATCGCCCCCCTTCTGCACTCGCCCATGAAAAAGCCGCCTGGCGATTGCTCGCGAGGCGGCTTTAAAGAGAGGGGAGCCAGATCAGGCGCGGGCGGCCCGCAGCTTCATGGAGAACTCGCGCAGCGCGGCAATGCCGCTTTCTTCAGCGCGGTGGCACCAGCCCTGCAGATCAGAAGCGAGCTGCTCGCGGGAGGCTGACGTGCTCAGCCACATCTGGCGAAGTTCTTCGCGCATGGTGACCATCTTGTCCAGCACGGGGTGTTCGGCGCGGGCTTGGGCGATTTGCGGCTTGGCAGCGGCCGGCACCTTGTCGTCGTCGCGGTGCAGCCAGCGGTTGGCGGCGCGCAGCACGGACACATCAGCCTTCTTCGCCTTCAGGACTTCGATCTCGGCCTTGCCGGCGCGGCGCAGTTCGCGCGCAAAGCCGGCCATCACCTCGTAGCGATGGGCAATCAGGGCTTCAAGGGTTTTCTCGTCAGCCACAGGCTGGATGGAACCCAGTTGCAGCTTGGGCGGAACCTTCTTCACGGAAGCCAGGCCGACTTTTTCGAGGGCGCGGATGTAGATCCAGCCGATGTCGAATTCGTAGGGCTTGACCGAGAATTTGGCCGACGTAGGGTAGGTGTGATGGTTGTTATGCAGCTCTTCGCCGCCAATCATGATGCCCCAGGGCGAGATGTTGGTGCTGGCGTCCGGCGCCTCAAAGTTGCGATAGCCCCAGTAGTGGCCGATGCCGTTGATGATGCCGGCCGCGGTCACGGGAATCCAGGCCATTTGAACGGCCCAGACAGCCAGGCCGGCGACGCCGAACAAGGCCAGATTGATGATCATCATCAGGCCCACACCCTGCCAGCTGTAGCGTGTGTACAGATTGCGCTCGAGCCAGTCGTTCGGCGTGCCATGGCCGAATTTGCTCATGGTTTCCTTGTTCTTGCTCTCGGCGCGATACAGCTCGGCACCTTGCCAGAACACCTTCTTGATGCCGTGGGCTTGCGGGCTGTGCGGATCCTCAATCGTTTCGCATTTGGCGTGGTGCTTGCGGTGAATGGACACCCATTCCTTGGTCACCTGGCCCGTGCCCAGCCAGAGCCAGAAACGGAAAAAATGTGAGGGGATCGCGTGCAGGTCCATGGCGCGGTGCGCCTGATGGCGATGCAGGTAGATCGTCACGCTGGCGATGGTGATATGGGTGGTCACCAACGTGTACAGCACGATCTGCCACCAGCTGGCGGCAAGCAATCCATTAGCCAGCCAATCGAGGGCGGCATCAAACAAGATCATAAAAGTCCTTTAATTAGCAGCAGCAGTCGCCCATCCAAATCTGTCTCCGGGCGCTGCAAAAATAAGCCCCTTATTGTAAGGCGAACCCCCACAAATACCAAGTCACTTCCGGCACAGGGTCTTAGACCAAATCAGTGCGAAAAATCACGAATAAATATGTAACGTCGCGCTATTTGTCGTCTTTTGTCGCCAAAAATATCACGACTTTTGCCATACCGCCGCGAAAAACCCGTCAGTCTGATGAAGGTAAGGCCAGAGCCGGAGGTAGGGTCCGCGGCAGAGTTTTTCTGCATGTTCCACCCCCAGATGAGTCAACAAAGGCCCGGTTTCAAGGACGTTGAACTCTTTATTGGCGTTAGTGAAGGCTTCAGCGATAGCCTCATTTTCTTCACGCAAAACGCTGCAGGTGGCATAAACCAGCCGTCCGCCGGGCTTCAAAAGCCGTGCAGCGCTCTGCAAAATGGCCGTTTGCTTGGCGGTGAGCTCTTCAATGGCCTTGGGGCTTTGCCGCCATTTAAGGTCAGGGTTGCGCCGCAAGGTACCCAGGCCCGAGCACGGCGCATCAACCAGCACGCGGTCAATCTTGCCGGCCAGGCGCTTGATGCGGTCGTCTCTTTCATGGGCAATGGCGACCGGATGGACATTGGACAAGCCGCTGCGCGCCAGCCGGGGCTTGAGCGCATCCAGCCGATGGGCCGAGGTGTCAAAGGCATACAGCCGGCCGGTGCTTCGCATCGAAGCGCCCAGCGCCAGCGTCTTGCCGCCCGCGCCCGCACAAAAATCCACCACCATTTCACCGCGCTTGGCGTCGACCAGCAGCGCCAGCAGCTGCGAGCCTTCGTCCTGCACCTCAATCGCACCGCGCGTGAAGGCATCCAGCTTGGCCAACTGGGGTTTGTCGGCAATGCGCAGGCCCCACGGCGAGTACGGGGTTGCTACTGTTTTAATAGCAAACTTCCCAAGCTCCTTCTGGACTTCAGCCCGTTTATCCTTAAGGGTGTTGACACGCAAATCCAGCCCGGCCGGTGCGTTGAGGCTTTCCACCAGCGGCCAGAAGTCGTCGCCGAGCTGCTCCTTGAGCGGCTCAACCAGCCACTGCGGCAGGTTGTGCCGATGCAGTTCCATCAAGTCGGCGGGCTTGACCTGGTCGCAGCGCGACAGCCAGTCTTTTTCCTGGTCGGTCAGCGCTCCCAGCAGAAAGTCGCGATCGGAAGCGAAGCCGAGTATGGCCAGGCGCCGCTCTGGCGGGCCGCTGCCGTGCTGGGCCAGGTAGGTGTAAAGGTTTTTCTTGCGCAGAACCCCGTAGATCGTTTCGGCTACGGTGGCACGCTCGCGCGGGCCAAGACGGTAGTCGCGGAAATAACGCGACACGACCATGTCGGCGGGGTGATCAAATTTGAGGACCAGCTTGAGAAGCTCGGAACAACTGTCGAGTAAGGCTTTGGGGTGCATGGCCCCATTGTCCCACCCTTGTTGCGCAGCTCAGCCGTCACACCTCAGGCCTTAACGAGGCACGTCATGTCACCGTGCGAACGTACACCGCTTCGAAGGCATTGCGCTCGATGTCCGCCAGGGCCGGCGAATACCCGGCCCACAAGGCCAGCACAGGCCCCGGCAGGTCCAGCGACCGCTCCAGGTCCCGGCACAGCTCATAGCGCGATTCGTCATCCAGCCCCGGCAGCTCCAAAAAGAGCAGGTAGCAGCGCCTGTGCGCGAACTCCTTCAAGGTTTTGCGCACCAGCCAGGCCCGCGCCACCGGCTTGCAGCGCGCGAGTTGCGCCTGTATCTCGCCTTTTTCAAAATTGTTCAGGTCATGACGTTCGATGGCCTGGAAGAACGGCGTTTCTGTCAGCTCCTCCCAGGCCCGCCGCTCGGCCTCTTCGGCCTGCTTGAGCCTTTCACGCCAGAGCGCCAGCGACTTTTCATCGAAGCTGCCGTCTGCGGCGGGCTTTTCCATGTCGGCCACCGCCACCTTGCAGGCCCACCAGCGGTTGGCCGCACTTTGGTCGAATAATTTTCCGAGGCACTCCATGCGCAGCGCACGCTCCGCCGGCGGCAGGCATTGCACCAGACCGCGCAAGGCGCCCGAATGGCCGGGCGTGACTTGCAACGCGCGCTCATAACAGCCGCGCACGTCGGCGCGCGCATTCAGGCGGCGTTGCAGATTGCCCAGTTCAACCATCTCCTCGGCGTTGTTGCGCTTCTCGCTGGCAGTCAGTTCGGCGGCCCGGGCCCGCACCCGGCCCAGGTAGGCATGGTGCTGCTTCCAGTCGCTCGCATTGTCTTTGCACCATTGCTTGTCGAAATGCGCGATCCACTTCGCACTGCCGGGGCCCAGCAGGTCCAGCGCGGACCGCGACGAAGACGACCACGCGGGCAGGCTCTTGGCCGCATCAAGCGCCTCCAGCCGGTCGCGCAAGCCCGGGTGGGTGTCATCCACATCGCTGATGCGGCGCAGCGCCTGCCGCAGCGACTCGCGGGCGAAATCCCCCGGGGGCGCCAGGCCGAGCAAGGCGCGCATGGCCGCATACGGCCCGACCGGCAAGGCCTGGGCTGAGGCGGTGCCCCAGTGCTCCGCCCAGAATTCGCGGGCGACCCAATCGCTTTTCACCGCGATTTCCGTCAACGCCGCCGCCGCTACGTCCTTGCCCAAAAGCTTTCCGGAGATACGGTCCGCCTCGTACTCATCCTGGCGCGCCAATGCAAAGGTTTTGGCCGAGAAGCGAGGGAAATACCAGCGCAAAAATGCCTGCGTGGCCGCGGCCACCGGCCCTTCGTCGTTGCGCAAGCCGTGGTTCAGCATCGCCCAGCTCAGGCGCGTCCGGTAAATCCAGGCGGCAAAGCGGCCGTGGTCCCCCCGCAGATGGCCGTACTCATGCGCCAGCACAGCCAGAAAGCGCGGGCGGTCCAGCGCCATCAGCAGGGGCAAACCGATACTGAGGTAGTTGACGCCGCCGCCGAAGAGGCCGTAACGCGGATGCTGGCGGATGCTGGCGTTGAAGTCCGCATCGAGAAACACACGGTGAATGGGCGGGCCCTTGATTTTTTTGCGGATGCGCTCCAGCGACTCAAACAGCGCAGGCGCATCGCTGGCCTGAAGCACCACGCCTTGCGGCTCGTCAAAGCGGCACCACAGCGCCTTGAGGCTGGTCCACAGCAAACCGCCGGCCGCCACCACCAACCCGATGAAAACGCCCTTGAAACGCCCATGGAGCATGGCGTTGGCAACCCACATCAGCAGCCCGGCCGACAGCAGCAGACAGCCGACCACCCAGGCGTAGCCCAAGGCCGCAAAAGCCGCCACGCTGCGGCGGTAGGCTTTGCTGTCGTCGGCGCTGGCGTGTTCGCTCAAGCGCACCAAATGGATGAAATCTGCGCGGTCCATCGGCCCTCCCCCTTTTGTTGGCGACAATCTTACCCATGAGTGAAGACCAAAAGCTGCCGCCCCTGATCGAAACCCCGCCGGGCCTGTACCGCCACTACAAAGGCATGTTGTACGAGGTGGTCGGCACCGTGCGTCACAGTGAAAGCCTGGAGCCGATGACGCTGTACCGGGCGCTGTACGGCGAAAAAGGCCTGTGGGTAAGGCCTGCCGGCATGTTCAATGAAGAGGTCGTGATTGACGGCGTGAAACAGCCGCGTTTTGCCCGGCAACCCGGCCCGCCGCCCCACTAAGCCCAGTCATCGATAATCGTGGGTTATGTCCGAATCCACCGAAATCGAAAAACAGGTCAAGCGCCGCCGCACGTTTGCCATCATCTCCCACCCCGACGCGGGTAAAACCACGCTGACCGAGAAGCTGCTGCTGTTCTCGGGTGCGATCCAGATCGCCGGCAGCGTCAAGGCCCGCAAGGCCGCGCGCCACGCCACCTCCGACTGGATGGAAATCGAAAAGCAGCGCGGCATCTCGGTGGCCAGCTCGGTCATGCAGATGGAATACCGCGACTGCGTGATCAACCTGCTCGACACGCCGGGCCACCAGGACTTCTCCGAAGACACCTACCGCGTGCTGACCGCCGTGGACGCCGCGCTGATGGTGATCGACGCGGCCAACGGCGTTGAGCCGCAAACCCGCCGCCTGCTGCAGGTCTGCCGCGCGCGCAACACGCCCATCCTGACCTTCGTCAACAAGATGGACCGCGAGGTGCAGGACCCGATGAGCGTGATGGACGAGATCGAACGCGAGCTCGGCATGACGGTCATTCCTTTCACCTGGCCTGTCGGCATGGGCAAGCTCTTTCACGGCGTGTATGACCGCCGCGAAGACCGCATGCGCGTCTTCAGCCCCGGTGAAGAAAAAGCCGGCGGCGACGATGAAATCCTGGCCGGCCTGGACAACGCCGAAGCCGCCAAACGCTTTGGCGCCGAATACACCCAGGCCCAGGGCGAGATCGAACTCGTGGCCGGCGCTACGCCTGAATTCAACCGCGCCGAATTCCTGGCCGGTAAACAGACGCCCATGTTTTTCGGCTCGGCCATCAACAACTTCGGCGTGCAGGAAGTGCTGGACGCGCTCGTCGACCTGGCCCCCGCGCCCGCCGAGCGCGAAGCCATCCAGCGTGTGGTGCATCCCGAAGAGAAAAAGTTCTCCGGCGTGGTCTTCAAGATCCAGGCCAACATGGACCCGGCGCACCGCGACCGCATCGCGTTTTTGCGCGTGGCCAGCGGCGAGTTCACCCGCGGCATGCGCCTGAAGGTGGTTCGCAGCGGCAAAGAGCTGCGGCCCAACACCGTGGTGAGCTTCATGAGCCAGCGCCGCGAGCTGCTCGACACGGCGTTTGCCGGCGACATCATCGGCATTCCCAACCACGGCGTGCTGCAACTGGGCGACACGCTCACCGAAGGCGAAGCCCTGCAGTTCACCGGCCTGCCCTTCTTTGCGCCTGAAATGTTTCGTGCTGTGGAAGTGGCCGATCCGCTGCGCAGCAAGCAGCTGCGCGCCGGCCTCACCCAGCTCGGCGAAGAAGGCGCGATCCAGGTGTTCCGTCCGATTGCCGGCTCACTGTTGCTGCTGGGCGCCGTCGGGCAGCTGCAGTTTGAGGTGGTGGCTCACCGCCTCGAACATGAATACGGCGTCAAGGCCCGCATCATGGGCAGCAACTTCAACCTGGCGCGCTGGGTGACCAGCGACGACGCCAACGAATTGAAGAAGTTCATGGACGCCAACGCGCACCGCGTGGCGCTGGACGCCGTCGATGCGCCCACCCTGCTGGTCGACCACAGCGCCACCCTGCGCGCTGTCGAGCAGCAGTGGCCCAAGATCAAGTTCCATGCGTTGCGCGAGCACGCCGGGCTGGTCTTTCAGTCGAAGATGTAAACGACAATTTAAGCCTTTTCGGTCTCTAGCCCAGGAAGGACATGGACAAGCAGCTATCAAATTGATAGCAAACTGCTTGCGCGTCCTTTCTCGGCGGCTCAGGCTCAGTTCAATTCGATTTCAGGAAATCGCCCACTTCCAGCAGGATCAGTTCGTTGTCATCGGCCTTGTTCGGCTCGCGGCTGGTAGAAAACGGCAGGTTGTTGTCGTTGCCGACCACGATGTGCGTCGCATCCACCACGTCGACGTTTTCAATCGTGAAGAAGGGGAACTTCAGCACGCCGTCGTTCAGCGGCTTGCGCGCCAGCTTCGCCGGGTCGGCGATGTTCAGCAGGTCGATGTAGCCGACCTTGCGCACCGGCCCGCCCACGTTGGCATCTGTCATTTCAATTTTGTAGACGCGCTTGAATTTCGCGATGTCGTGGAAACAATCGGTGCGCTTCTGGCCTTCGGGGCAGGCCTTGTCAGCCGTACCTTCGCCGTTGTCGCGCTCAATGATCAGGCCGGTGGTGGCGTCGATCATGTTGAAGTCGCCGATGGCATTGCCGTTGGCCTCCAGCGGGTACATCCACGAGCGGCCGCTCCACTTGCCGGCCTGGACGACGAACTCCAGCACGCGCAAGGCTTCCTTGCCGGCCACACGTTCATAGTCCTTGGCTCCGGCATTCCACACAGGGCCTTCCAGCAATGCGTACAGCTTGCTGCCGTCTTTCGACGACGCCATGCCTTCGAAGCCCTTGGAGCGCTTGACCTGGAAGTCAACCGCGCCGCCGGGCGCACCCGGCGTGGTGACGGCCGGATGGTCGGGCGAACGCACCACCTTGCCGTCGACCTGCGTTTCAAACACCGCCAGCACCTTGCCTTTGAGGTCGGCCTTGATCAGGAAGGGGCCGAATTCGTCGCCTATCCACAGCGCGCCACCGGCAAACTGAAAGCTCTCGGTGTCAAAGTCGCTGCCCGTCAGGTAGCGCTTCTTGCTGCCTTCATGAACGATGCGAAACGGCACTTTCAGATCGGGGTCGTGCAGGAAGATCGTTTCCAGCCGCTTCATCGTGCCGCCCTTGAAGTCGACCTTGTAGCGGTTCAGGTACAGCATCGAGTCGGGTGAATTGGCCTTGGCGCCAAAGCCGTTGTCCGTAAGGATCCAGAACGTGCCGTCCGGCATTTTTTTGATGCCGGAGTGGCCTTGCAGCGGCTGGCCTTTAAAGGGCACAGAAACGCCGGTAGGCCGGCCGGCAGACAGGCCTTCCACCGTGCCCAGCGCTTCGGTGCGCTTGCCGTTGGTGAACTTGCCGCTGACCTGCAGGTCCTGCGGCGCATCCTTGGGTGCGGCGATAAAGGACTGGGCGGGCATCACCACATGGCCGGCCAGCGTGGCGGGAAATGCCGAGGGCGCCGGGGTTTGTGCCGATGAGGTGAAGGAACAAGCCAACAAGGCCAGCGTCAGCGAGGAAAGCAGGCCATTGCGGCGGGCAGGGCCGCCCAGGTCAAATGAAAGCATGGGTCATCCGTGGTTGAGGGAAGACGCATGGTCGCCAGCGGGTGTGACGGGGCGATGACACGCGGCCGCCACGGGCGACGGCGCATGGCTCGAAGCAACTGCGCAAAAGTTGCGGAAAACCCCGACAAAAAAGCCTCCCGCGCTCGTTACAAGATGTTTCAATCATCTTATAGTGAGGCCTCATCCTCCATCCACTTCACGCCCTGACCACCATGAAACTGCTCACCGCTTTCGTTGCATTTGCCGCTGCCCTGTTGCCTGTCTTGAGCCACGCTTATGACACGCCGGACCCTTGCGCGCCGGTCTTCATCGCCTGCGAAGCCGCAGGTTTCTCGCAAGCCAAAGACGCCCCCGCCGGCAAAAAAGTCTGGCAAGACTGCGCAACGCCGCTGCTGGAAGGCAAGGCGGTTGCGTCCGTCAAGCTGGACGCCAAGGCAGGCCCTTATTGCAAGAAATACAAGATCGCCAAAGATGCCTTCCAGACCGACTGGATGAGCAAGAACAAACCTTGAGTCTTCTTCCACACGTTCAAGGTTGACGAACCAGCCCGGTCAATGCCGGGCTTTTGCCATAAGCTATGCGGATGATTCAAAAGGCCTGTTTGCGCGTTTTCTTCGGGGTTCTGCTCGCTGCTTTTTTCGGTGCGGGCCATGCACAGATCTTTGACCGCCTCTATCCGGACAGCCTCAGCATTGTTCTGGCCCAGCCCCTCGAATGGGTGGCGGTGCCCAAAGATTCCGTCGCTTCACCCGAAGTGTTCATCACGGCCGAAACCGCTGCGGCGCCAAAACCGGGCTTTCAGCCCTACACGGACGACACCGTCCTTCCCACCTCCCCACAGCAGGAAGCCTGGGCACGATTCGCATTGCCCGTGACCGACAAGCTGCAGAACTGGTATATCCGCCTGCCCGGCCAGGTGCTTTACAAGGTGAGCCTGTATGCGCGCGACGCACAGGGCAACTGGCAGGTCCAGTCGGCAGGCGAAGCGATTGCACCCGCGAACTGGAATCTGCGTACCCGCGTTCCCAGCTTTGAGTTGCAGTCGCACAGCGAATCACCGCAAAGCTACTACCTGCGTTTTGAAAACCGCCGGCCCATCACCGAGCGGCCCATGCTGCTGACACCCATCGAGTACATCGACGGCGCCTCGCGCGTGGGCGTGGTGATCGGCCTCATGTGGGGCATCTTCGCCCTGCTGACAGGGCTGTGCCTGGGCGCCTTCGCCATGTCGCGCAACAAGGTGTTCCTGTGGTTCGGCGTGGTCGTGGTGACCTTGATGTTCACGCAACTGGTGCTGATCGGCTATGGCGGCTGGCGCATCTGGCCGCACAGCGTGCACCTCAACCAGGTCATGGGCTGGGTTTCGTCCACGGTCAGCATGGCCGCCGCCGCCTGGTTCTGCGCCCAGGCCAGCTACGCCAGGGACGGCCACCCGCGCCTGCATCGCCTGCTGGCCACCGTCGCGGCCGTGAGCCTGCTCATGGCCTGCGTGATGGCCGTCGATCTGGACTTTGTACCGCGCGGGCTGCGCAACCTCTGGCTGACAGTGAGCACCCTGGCCATCCTGGGAAGCCTGGTCTGGATCTCCATGCGGGGGCAGGCCTGGAACCTGATGCTGCTGCTGGGCGCCGGGCCCATCGGCCTGGCCGCGCTGGCAAGGCTTTCGTACAACATGGGCTGGATGTTCAACGTCGAATCGGCGCAGGCTGCAGGCGTTATTTCAGCGATGGCCGGCCTGCTCTGGGTCTTCTTCGTGCTGGCGTGGCGCAGCCGGGCGGCGCTCTTTTCCAACCACCGCGGCGCGGCATTGTCGACCTACGACCCAGCCAGCGGCCTGATGCTGCCCCGCATCGTTGAAGCCAGGCTGCCGCAAATGCTGCTGCGCGCGCGCAGGCAAAAATCCGAATGCGGCGTGCTGATGCTGCACTGGCTGAACCAGGCGCCCAGCCATGACGACGCGAGCGACCAAAAGCGCGGCGCCGCACTCTCGCGCATTGGCGAAATCCTGCGCGGAGCGGCCCGCGACGTGGACACCGTGGCCCGCCACGACGAAAACCATTTTCTGATGCTGATTGAGGGCCCCATAAGCCGCGCGGCCATTTCGGAAATTGCCACCAAAATCCTGGCGGACTGCATACGCGCTTCTGAAAAACTGGACGACCTGAGCGCTTTCAGCCTGCACATCGCCATCTGGCACAACACGCCCGCCACGCAGGCCGCGGCAGACGTGATGGATCTGCTCAGCATCCGGCTGCACCACATGGCCTCCGGCACCAAACGGCCCGTGCAGTTTGTCGACTCGCCGCTGGAGCCGGGAAGCAATGCCGCTGGCGACGGCAGCCGCCGCGAAGACCTGCTGGCCAAAATCAACGCGATTGAAACCTCGCACCCTTCGTTGGCCGGCGAGCGAAGCGCCCCCTGAATCAACGCGCGGGCAGAGGTAACGGCAGCGGCAGGGCGGTCTTGTACCTGACCTGCTTGAGCGCAAAGCTGGATCGGATCTTTTCAATGCCTGAGATCGGCGAGAGCTGCTCGAGGATGAATTTCTCCAGCGCGCCAATGTCGGCCACCGCCACGCGGATCAGGTAGTCGCTGTCGCCCGACATCAAATAGCACTCCATCACCTCGTCATGCTCGGCGATACGGCGCTCGAAGTCGGCGAGCGACTCCTTGCTTTGCGTACGCAAGCTGATGGAGATGAAGACATTCAGGCCCAAACCCAGCGCGGCCGCATTGGCAATCGCCACATAGCGGTCGATGACGCCGCCAGCCTCCAGCGCCTTGACGCGCGCCAGGCACGGCGACGGGCTCAAGTGCACGCGCCGCGACAGCTCCACATTGGAGAGCGAGCCGTCGCGCTGCAACTCGTCGAGGATCTTTAAATCAAGGTTATCAAGCTGCATCATCTTTCAAATCCAGTATTTGCGGCATTTTATGCTTCTGAATATTGCTTATGCCCGATATTGAAGCAACACCTTTCGGGCAAACCTGCGTACAGTGGTTTGGTCACAAAACTGATGCCATGAACGACTCCACACCCCACCACTTACTGATGCAGGCCGCTTCTTACACCGCTCCTTCCACCGATCCTGACCCGCAGGAAACCGCCGAATGGCGCGAGGCGTTTGAAGCCCTGGCCCTGACGCAGGGCCCTGCCCGCGCGCGAGAGATGCTGCATGAACTCAGCCGCGTCGCCCGCAAGCAGCGTATCGGCTGGCAGCCCGAGCTGGCCACGCCTTACGTCAACACGATCGGCGTCGACGAGCAGCCCGTGTTCCCCGGCGACCTGGCGATGGAAGAGCGCCTGGCCTCGCTGATGCGCTGGAACGCGCTGGCGATGGTGGTGCGGGCCAACCAGGCCGAAACCGGCGGCTCGGCCGAGCTCGGCGGCCACATCGCGAGTTACGCCAGCGCGGCCGACCTGTTTGAAACCGGCTTCAACCATTTCTTTCGCGCACGCGAGGGCACAGGCCCGGGCCAGCACCGGGGCGACCTGGTGTTCTTCCAGCCGCACAGCGCACCCGGTGTGTACTCACGCGCCTACCTCGAAGGCCGCCTGAACGAAAAAGACCTGGGCTTTTACCGCCAGGAGCTGACAGCCCCCCGCCAGGGCGCGCAAGGCCTGTGCAGCTACCCACACCCGTATCTGATGCCGGACTTCTGGCAGTTCCCGACCGGCTCCATGGGCATTGGCCCGATCAGCTCGATTTATCACGCGCGCTTTATGCGCTACCTCACGCACCGGCGTCTGCTCGACTGCACGGGCCGCAAAGTGTGGGGCGTGTTCGGCGACGGCGAGATGGACGAACCCGAATCCATGAGTGCGCTGACCCTGGCCGCGCGCGAGGGGCTGGACAACATGGTCTGGGTCGTCAACTGCAATTTGCAGCGGCTGGACGGCCCGGTGCGCGGCAACGGCCGCATCATCGACGAACTTGAAAAGCTGTTTGCCGGCGCCGGCTGGAACGTCATCAAGCTGGTGTGGGGCAGCGACTGGGACGGCCTCTTCGCACGCGACCTGACGGGTGCCCTGGCGCAAACGTTTGCGCAGACGGTCGACGGCCAGATGCAAACCTTTGCCGCGAAAGACGGTCGCTTTAACCGCGACAACTTCTTCGGCCAGAGCGAAGAACTCGCGCGCCTGGCCCAGGGCATGACGGACGAGCAGATCGACCGCCTCAAACGCGGCGGCCACGACCTGGTGAAGATCCATGCCGCCTACGCTGCGGCGGCCAATCACCAGGGCCAGCCCACGGTGATCCTGGCGCACACCAAAAAAGGCTACGGCTTGGGGCAAGCCGGCCAGGGCAAGATGACCACGCATTCGCAGAAAAAATTCGACGGTGAAGAGCTGATCGAGTTCCGCAACCGCTTCAACTTGCCTCTCTCCGACGAACAGGCCAAAAACCTGGCCTTCTACAAACCCGCTGCCGACAGCGCCGAGATGCAGTACATGCACGCGAAACGCGCGGCGCTGGGCGGCTACTTGCCGCGACGCGAAACCGCCGCCGAGATCGTCAACATCCCTGCCCTGCCCTCTTACGCCCAGTTCGCGCTCGCCGCAGACGGCAAAGAGATGAGCACCACCATGGCCTTTGTGCGCATGCTGGGCGGCTTGCTGAAAGACGCGGCACTTGGCCCCAAGATCGTGCCCATCGTGGCCGACGAGGCGCGCACCTTCGGCATGGCCAACCTGTTCAAACAGGTGGGTATTTACTCCAGCGTGGGCCAGCGTTATGCGCCCGAAGACATCGGCTCGGTGCTCAGCTACCGTGAAGCCCTGGACGGCCAGATCCTGGAAGAAGGCATCAGCGAAGCCGGTGCCATGGCCAGCTGGACGGCCGCGGCCACCAGCTACAGCGTGCACGGCCTGGCGATGCTGCCCTTCTACATTTATTACTCGATGTTCGGCTTTCAGCGCGTGGGCGACCAGATCTGGGCCGCCGCCGACCAGCGCGCCCGCGGCTTCCTGCTGGGCGCCACATCAGGCCGCACCACACTGGGCGGCGAAGGCCTGCAGCACCAGGACGGCACCAGCCACCTGATCGCCGCGACCATTCCCAACTGCAAGGCCTACGACCCAGCATTCGCCGGCGAGCTGGCCGTGATCCTGGACCGCGGCATGCAGGAGATGATGGTTGAGCAAAAAGACGTTTTCTACTACGTCACGCTGATGAACGAGAACTACGCGCAGCCGGATCTTCGGGCTGGCGTTGAGGCCGATATTATCCGCGGCTGCTATCAATTTGATAGCTACAGGCCTAATCAGGATAATGGCCAGAGCCCTAAAACGCTTAAGAAATCAGGTTTGGCCGTAACGCCTTCGGTCACTTTGATGGGCTCGGGCGCCATCCTCACCGAAGTCATCAAGGCGGCGCAGCAACTGGCCGAACAGGGCATCGAAGCCACGGTGTACAGCGTGACCAGCTGGAGTGAACTTGCGCGCGACGGCGTGGTGCATCAACAGCAGGCGATCAACGGCGGCGCGGCAAGCGCGCCCTCGCCCTTCATCGCGCAGCAGTTGCAAGCCAGCACCGGCCCTATCGTGGCCGCCACCGACTACGTGCGCGCCGTGCCGGAAAGCATCCGCGCCTTTGTGCCCGAAGGCCGGCGCTACCTCACGCTGGGCACCGACGGCTTTGGCCGCAGCGACACGCGCGCCGCTCTGCGTGAGTTTTTTAGCGTCGATGCGCAAAGCATCGTGAAGGCGGCGCTGCACATGCTCAATCAAAAGTAGGCCGCACGCAAAAACGCCAAAGCCCGTGCGCGGTCAAATCGCGCACGGGCCTTGGCAAGAAGCGGCAGTTGCTTACTTGGGCAACAGCACCTTGTCGACCACGTGGATCACGCCGTTGGACTGGTAAACGTCGGCGATGGTCACGGTGGCCACGCCGCCTTTTTCATCCGTCACCGTGACCTTGCCGCCGGCCGACTTGGCCACCAGCGTGCCACCGGCCACCGTCTTGATCGAAGCCATGCCCTTGCCGTCGGCAATCATCTTGCTGATGGCGGCCGCGTCCCATTTGCCGGGCACCACGTGGTACGTGAGGATCCCGGTCAGCATGCCCTTGTTTTCAGGCTTGAGCAGGGTGTCTACCGTGCCGGCAGGCAGCGCGGCGAAGGCGGCATTGGTAGGTGCGAACACCGTGAACGGGCCCGGGCCCTTGAGCGTATCGACCAGGCCCGCAGCCTTGACGGCGGCGACCAGCGTGGTGTGGTCTTTCGAGTTGACGGCGTTGTCGATGATGTCCTTGCTGGCCAGCATGGGCGCGCCGCCCACCATGACTTGTGCGAAAGACGGAATCGCCGCGAACGACAGTGCCATGGCAACGCCGATAGACGCGAGTTTGTGTTTTGTCTGCATGTGAATTTCCTTTAAACGTGTTGAAGCAAAAGGCCGAGCAAAGTCGTGCCGTGAGCCGAAATCAGGATGATTCAAGCGGCTGTAATGAATACGGCGGCGCGGCCCCGCTGGATTCAAAACAGATCAAGCGTCAACAACTTTGCAGGCGCATTGCTGGCAACAAAGCGTAAGCACGCTGGAGGAAAAAGCCCACGAACGGGCGGCAAAAACTCAGGCGGTGCGTTCGAAGAAAGCGCGCACGGCCTGCGGATAGATCAGGTGCTCTTGTGTCAGCACGCGCGCGGCCAGCGTTTCGGCCGTGTCGCCCGGCAAGATGGGCACCACGGCCTGGGCCAGCGTGGGGCCGTGGTCGAGCTCGGCTGTCACCTGGTGCACGGTGCAACCCGCCACCGTGCAGCCGGCGTCTATCGCACGCTGGTGTGTATTGAGGCCGGTGAAAGCCGGCAGCAGCGAAGGATGGATATTGATCAGCCGCCCCGCATAGTGCTGCACAAAGCCCGGCGTCAGGATGCGCATGAACCCCGCCAGCACCACCAGCGCCGGCGTGTGCCTGTCGATTTGCGACATGAGCTCGGCGTCAAAGGCTTCGCGCGAATCAAAGGCTTTATGCGACACCACCGCCGTGGCAATGCCCAGGTCTTTGGCCAGCTGCAGCCCGGCGGCCTCCGGCTTGTTGCTGAGGACGGCCGCCACCTGCACGCCCCACCGGCTGCGCCAGGCTTCTTTTTCGGCAGCTCGGGCGATCACGGCCATGTTGGAGCCGCTGCCCGAGATCAGGATGACGATGTTTTTGTTCGATTTGTTCGCACTTGCCATAGCCCTCTAGTTTAGAACGTGGCTGCTTTACGGCCTTTCAGACCGGTCCACGCCGAATGTCCCACCTGAGACATAAAATTCCGAACGACCGTGCTAAAAATAAGAAATCCGCAGGCGACCCACCCTGGGCCCTGCCAACCGCTGGAGACAACCCCGCCATGGATTTAGCTTTCACCCCTGAAGAGCAGGCCTTTCGCGACGAGATACGCGCCTGGGTTCACGCCAACCTGCCCAAAGACATCTCGCACAAGGTGCACAACGCCTTGCGCCTGACGCGTGACGATATGCAGCGCTGGGCCAAGATACTCGGCAAAAAAGGCTGGCTGGGCCACGGCTGGCCCAAGGAGTTCGGCGGCCCGGGCTGGAACGCCGTGCAAAAGCATTTGTTTGAAGAAGAGTGCGCGCTGGCCGGTGCGCCGCGCGTCGTGCCCTTCGGCCCGGTGATGGTCGCGCCCGTCATCATGGCTTTCGGCAGCGCCGAGCAGCAAAAGCGCTTCCTGCCCGGCATCGCCAGCGGCGAAGTCTGGTGGAGCCAGGGTTATAGCGAGCCGGGCTCGGGCTCCGACCTCGCGTCCGTCAAATGCCGGGCCGACCGCCAGGGCGATAAATACATCGTCAACGGCCAGAAGACCTGGACCACGCTGGGCCAGTACGGCGAATGGATTTTCTGCCTGGTGCGCACCAGCACCGAAGGCAAGCCGCAGACCGGCATTTCGTTTTTGCTGATTGACATGAAGTCGCCCGGTGTGACGGTGCGGCCCATCGTGCTGCTGGATGGCGAAGCCGAAGTCAACGAAGTCTGGTTCGACAACGTCGAGGTGCCGGCCGAGAACCTGATCGGTGAAGAGAACAAGGGCTGGACCTATGCCAAGCACCTGCTGAGCCACGAGCGCACCAACATCGCCGACGTGAACCGCGCCAAGCGCGAGCTCGAACGACTCAAACGCATCGCCAAGGCCGAAGGCGTGTATGACGACCTGCGTTTTCGCGACGAGATCGCCAAGCTGGAAGTCGACGTGGTGGCGCTGGAAATGCTGGTGCTGCGCGTGCTGTCGGCCGAGAAGTCGGGCAAGAACTCGCTGGACATCGCGGGCCTGCTCAAGATTCGCGGCAGCGAAATCCAGCAACGCTACAGCGAGCTGATGATGCTGGCCGCCGGCCCCTTCAGCCTGCCCTTTATCGAAGAAGCGATGGAAGCCGGCTGGCAAGGCGACTTCCCCGGCGGCCTGCCGGGCGATGCGCCGCTGGCGTCCACTTACTTCAACATGCGCAAGACCACGATTTACGGCGGCTCCAACGAAGTCCAGCGAAATATCGTCTCGCAGGTCGTTCTCGGTTAAACCGGTTTAAAGGAAAGCATCATGGATTTCGATTTCACCGACGACCAGGAACAGCTGCGCGACGCCGTGCGCAAATGGGTCGACAAGGGCTACGACTTTGAACGCCGCCGGGGCATCGCCAAGGCGGGCGGCTTCTCACGCGAGGCTTATGGCCAGATCGCCGAGCTGGGCCTGACCGGCCTCTACATTCCCGAAGACGATGGCGGCCTGGGCATGGGTCCGGTCGAGGGCATGGTGGTGATGGAAGAGCTGGGGCGCGGCATTGTGCTGGAGCCTTTTGCGCAAACGCTGATTGCCGGCGGTGTGCTGGCCAGCTACGCACCCGACGCCGTCAAGGCTGCCTGGCTGCCGAAAATCGCCTCGGGCGAAGCCCTGGTGGTGTTGGCCTACCAGGAGCGCGCGGCCCGCTACGATTTTGAAAAGTGTGAGGCAAAGGCGGCTCTAGCCCAAGAGACATGGGCGCTTACTGCTACAAAAAGCATAGTGCCGGCGGGCGACCAGGCAGATGCCTTTATCGTCCCGGCCATGGCCAACGGCAAGCTGGCGCTGTTCTTTGTCGAGCGCACGGCAGCCGGCGTAACGACCCGCGGATACGGCACGCAAGACGGCGGCCGCGCCGCGGAAGTGACGCTGAAGAACGCGCCGGCCGCATTGATCACACTGGACGGCCTGACGGCCCTGGCGCACGCCATCGACATCGGCATCGCCGCCACCTGCGCCGAAGCCGTGGGCGTGATGGACAAAACGCTGGCCATCACCGTCGAGTACATGAACACCCGCAAGCAATTCGGCGTGGCTATCAGCAGCTTCCAGGCGCTGCGCCACCGCGTGGCCGACATGAAGATGCAGCTGGAACTGGCGCGCTCGATGAGCTACTACGCTTCACTCAAGCTCAACGCACCCGCCGATGAGCGCACCCGGGCGCTGGCGCGTGCCAAGTACCAGCTGGGGGTGTCGATGCGCTTTGTCGGCCAGCAGGCGGTGCAGCTGCACGGCGGCATCGGCGTGACCGACGAGTACATCGTGAGCCACTACTTCAAGAAGCTCACGCAGCTGGAGATGACCTTTGGCGACACGCTGCACCAGCTGGGCGAGGTGTCGAGCCGGATGCAGGAGACGGCTGGCGTATTTGCCTGAAAGTAACGCTCCCCCCGAAGCGGCCTGCGGCCGCCTCCCCCTCAGGGGGCGCCACTGGCGGCCCGGCGAAGCCGGTTCCGCGGTGGCCTTGGCCCGGCCACGCTACCCTAACAGGAGAGTCACGCGTGCAGGCGCGACGTTTTCGGAATATGCGCCATCAAAAACTCCATCTGGTCCGCCAGGATACGGCGGTTGCGCAGGATGAAGTCTTCCCAGAGGCTGGGCACATACGGCGTGTAGAGCAGCGGCATGTGCGCCTGCTCGGGCGTGCGGCTGCTTTTGCGGTGGTTGCAGGCGCGGCAGGCGGTCACCACGTTCATCCAGGTGTCTATGCCTTTTTGGGCAAACGGGATGATGTGTTCGCGCGTGAGGTCTTCTTCATGGAAGTGCCCGCCGCAGTAGGCGCACACATTGCGGTCGCGGGCAAACAGTTTGCCGTTGGTCAGGCCCGGCTTCAGGTCAAACGGGTTGATGTTGGGCACGCCCTTGGTGCCGATGATGCTGTTGACGGTGATGATGGACTGCTCGCCCGTGATGGCGTTGTGCCCGCCATGGAAGGTGACAACCCGCGCGCCCATCTCCCAGCGCACCTCGTCGGCCGCGTAGTGCAACACGGCTTGTTCAAGGCTGATCCAGGATTGCGGCAATCCCTGGGCTGAGAGCTTCAAGACCTTCAAAACGAACCTCCATCATGGTGGATGCCGCGTGAAACGCAGCGTTCGGCTGGCTGAGTGGACTGCCTGTGTATCAATATACAGTGAAATGATGACCAAGCGGGTCAAATCCCCCATTAACCACGCCAAGGCCGCGCTCAACCGGGCCCGGGCGCTATAAAAACGATAATTGCCGCATGAAAGTTTTCCGCGGCTACCACCATCCCCAGCTGGCGGCGCACTGCGCCCTGACCATCGGCAACTTCGACGGCGTACACCGCGGCCACCAGGCCATGCTGGCCCTGCTCAAGAACGAAGCCCAGCACCGCGGCGTGCCCAGCTGCGTGATGAGTTTTGAGCCGCATCCGCGCGACTACTTTGCGGCCGTGGCCCGCAAACCCGAGCTGGCGCCCGCACGCATTGCCACGCTGCGCGACAAACTCACCGAGCTGGCGCGCTGCGGCATCGACCAGTGTGTGGTGCTGCCCTTTAACGCCGCGCTGGCGTCACAACCGGCCGAATCGTTTATTGAAGATGTGCTGATCAAAGGCCTGGGCGTGCAATACGTGCTGGTGGGCGACGACTTCCGTTTTGGCGCCAAACGGGTCGGCGACTACGCCATGCTGGACGCGGCCGGCGACCGCCTGGGCTTTGACGTGGCCCGCATGAACAGCTATGAGGTGCGCGGCCTTCGGGTGTCCAGCTCCGCAGTGCGGGAGGCGCTGGCCGAAGGCCGGATGGACCGCGTCGCCAGCCTGCTCGGACGGCCTTACAGCATCTCCGGCCATGTGGTGCATGGCCGCAAGCTGGGCCGCGACCTGGGTTTTCGCACCCTCAATCTGCGGTTTTCCCACTGGAAACCGGCCGCCAGCGGCATTTTTGCGGTCCAGGTGCATGGGCTGGGCGACCAGCCCATTCCCGGCGTGGCCAACCTGGGCATACGGCCCTCGCTGGACCCGGCCGACGTCAACGGCGGGCGCGTCCTGCTGGAGACCCATTGCCTCGAATGGCCCGCCAGCCTTGGGCCCGAGGGGGCATACGGTAAAATCATCCGTGTGGAACTGCTTCATAAACTGCACGACGAACTGAAGTACGACAGCCTGGACAGCCTGAAAACAGGCATCGCCAAGGACTGCGGTGAGGCGCGGGCGTTTTTTGCCTCCATGCATACGGAAACCAGCCGCCAGACCACGCGCGACCGAATTTAGACGATCTCGTCGCCTCTGCCCTCGCCCTGCCTTCCGCCCGGCGAGCGGCTAACTTCCCCACCGTATTCCGGCGGCCCGGCCTCCTCAGGCCGCCCTAACAAAGCATTCCAAGAGCATCCCATGTCCGAAACCAAAACCGATTACCGCAGCACCCTGAACCTGCCCGATACACCCTTCCCCATGCGCGGCGACCTGCCCAAGCGTGAACCGGGGTGGGTCAAGGAATGGGAAGACAAAGGCATTTACAAAAAGCTGCGCGATGTGCGCCAGGGCAGGCCCAAATTCGTTCTTCATGACGGCCCGCCCTACGCCAACGGCCAGATCCACATGGGCCACGCCGTCAACAAGATCCTCAAGGACATGATCGTCAAGGCCCGCCAGCTCAAGGGCATGAACGCGATTTATGTGCCGGGCTGGGATTGCCACGGCCTGCCGATCGAAAACCAGATCGAAAAAACCTTTGGCCGCAACCTGAGCCGCGATGAAGTGCAGGCGAAGAGCCGTGCCTACGCCACCGAGCAGATAGCGCTGCAGAAAGAAGACTTCAAGCGCCTGGGCGTGCTCGGCGAATGGGATAACCCTTACCTGACAATGAATCCGGCGAATGAGGCCGACGAGATCCGTGCGCTCAAGCGCATCATGGAGCGCGGCTTTGTTTACCGGGGCCTGAAGCCCGTGTACTGGTGCTTTGACTGCGGCTCCTCGCTGGCCGAGTTTGAGATCGAATACGCCGACAAGAAATCGCAGACGCTGGACGTCGGCTTCAAGTGCGCCGAGCCGCAAAAGCTGGCGCTGGCTTTCGGCCAGGCTGCGCTGAAGAAAGACGCCTTTGCCGTCATCTGGACAACCACCGCGTGGACCATCCCCGCCAACCAGGCGCTGAACCTGAACCCCGAACTCGAATATTCGCTGGTGGACACCGAGCGCGGGCTGCTGGTGCTGGCCTCGGTGCTGGTCGACAAATGCCTGGAGCGCTATCAGCTGGAAGGCCGCGTCATCGCTGTCACCAAAGGCGAAAACCTCGCAAAGATCAACTTCGAGCATCCTTTCTACGACGTCGACCCCGGCTACAAACGTTTCAGCCCGGTGTTCCTGGCGGAATATGCCACCGCCGACGACGGCACGGGTATCGTGCATTCGTCGCCCGCCTATGGCGTGGAGGATTTCAACTCCTGCATCGCCAACGGCATCGCCGTGGACGACATTCTGAATCCGGTCCAGGGCAACGGGCGCTACGTCGACGAATTGCCGCTCTTCGGCGGCCTGAACATCTGGAAGGCCGCGCCGCTCGTCATCGACAAGCTGCGCGAAAACGGCCGCCTGTTCGCCACTGAAACCATCAGCCACAGCTATCCACATTGCTGGCGCCACAAGTCGCCGGTGATCTATCGCGCCGCGGCACAGTGGTTCATCCGCATGGACGAGGGCGAAGGCGTATTCACCAAAGACAAAGCGCCGCAGACGCTGCGAAAGCTGGCATTGGACGCCATCGAAGAAACCAGCTTCTACCCCGAGAACGGCAAGGTGCGCCTGCGCGACATGATCGCCGGCCGGCCCGACTGGTGCATCAGCCGCCAGCGCAACTGGGGCGTGCCCCTGCCCTTCTTCATCCACACCGCCACCGGCGAACTGCACCCGCGCACCATGGAGCTGATGGACACCGCCGCCGCCATGGTGCACGAGGGAGGCATTGAAGCGTGGAGCAAGGCCACGGCCGAGTCGTTGATCGGCGACGACGCCCCGTTCTATACGAAAAGCAACGACATCCTCGATGTCTGGTTTGACTCGGGTACGACGCACTTTACCGTGCTGAAAAACAGCCACAAAGCGCAGTCCACCTGGCCGGCCGACCTGTACCTCGAAGGTCATGACCAGCACCGCGGCTGGTTTCACTCCTCTCTGCTCACGGCCTGTGCGCTCTACGACCACGCGCCGTACAAGGGCCTGCTGACTCATGGCTTCACGGTCGACAGCAAAGGCCGCAAGATGAGCAAGTCGGAGAAGAACGGTGTCGATCCGCAGGAGGTCAACAAGAAGCTGGGCGCCGAGATCATCAGACTGTGGGTGGCCGCCAGTGACTACTCCGGCGACATCGCCGGTGACGACAAAATCCTCGCTCGGGTGGTGGACACCTACCGCCGGATCCGCAACACGCTCAAATTCCTGCTCGCCAACGTCAGCGACTTCGACCCGGCCAAAGACGCCGTGCCGTTTGAGCAGATGCTGGAAATCGACCGCTACGCACTCAGCCGCGCGTCACAGCTGCAGGCCGACATCCTGGCGCACTACGAGGTGTATGAGTTCCACCCGGTGGTCTCCAAGCTGCAAATCTATTGCAGTGAAGACCTGGGCTCCTTCTACCTCGACATCCTGAAAGACCGGCTCTACACCACCGGCCCAAAATCGCTGGCCCGCCGCAGCGCGCAGACCGCGCTCTGGCAGATCACGCACGCGATGCTGCGCTGGATGGCGCCGTTTCTCAGCTTCACGGCGGAGGAAGCCTGGAAGGTGTTTGGCTCATCCGAATCGATCTTCATGGAGACCTATGCCGAGTTTTCAGCGCCAGACGCAGCGCTGCTGGCCAAGTGGTCGCGCATCCGCGAAGTGCGCGACGCGGTGAACAAGGACATCGAAGCCTTGCGCGCCGACGGCAAGGTCGGCTCGTCGCTGCAGGCCAATGTGGCGCTGGAAGTGGCGGCTGAAGACCACGCGCTGCTGGCCTCTTTGGGCGAAGACCTCAAGTTCGTCTTCATCACGTCCGCTATTGATTTAATAGCTGGAGGCGAAACGACGACGCGGGTTACAGCCAGTTCCGATACCAAATGCGAGCGCTGCTGGCACTACCGCGCCGACGTGGGCCACGACCCGGCCCACCCGACGATTTGCGGCCGCTGCACCAGCAACCTGTTCGGCGCAGGTGAAGACCGGAAGTTCGCGTAATGGCAAGAACCACCTTCACCCAATCGTCCAACTCTGTCCTGCCGTGGCTGGGCCTGGCGTTGATTCTGCTGATCGCCGACCAGTTCACCAAGGTGCTGATCCTGGGCTACTACAGCCTGGGCGACTCGACCTACGTGACCAGCTTCTTTAACGTCGTGCGGGTGCACAACACCGGCGCGGCGTTTTCCTTCCTGGCTTCGGCGTCAGGCTGGCAGCGCTGGTTCTTCACGGCCATCGGTATCGCGGCCGCGCTCTTCATCCTGTGGCTGCTGCGCTCGCACTCGGGGCAAAAGCTGTTTTCCTTTGCGCTGGCCTGCATACTGGGCGGCGCACTGGGCAACGTGATCGACCGCGCCCTGCACGGCTATGTGGTGGATTTCCTGCAGTTCCACTGGGCCGGCTGGTATTTCCCCTCGTTCAACATCGCCGACAGCGCCATCACCGTCGGTGCGATCTGCCTGATCCTGGATGAATTACTGCGCGTGCGGCGCACCCACTGATCAGGGTCGCGCCCCTGGGTAAGGGATCACTTCAGGGGTATAGTCGCTCCTGAAGTTATGAAGCATCTCTTGAATCTTTTGGCGGCCATTGCGCTGCTTGTCTGGGGCACTCACCTTGTTCGTACCGGCATCCTGCGGGTGTTCGGGGCCAATCTGCGCCACGTGCTGGCCGTCAGCATCAGCAACCGGCTCGCAGCCGCCGTCTCGGGCATAGGGGTCACGGCCCTGGTGCAGTCCAGCACCGCCACTTCCCTCATCGTCTCCTCTTTCGTCGGCCAGGGCCTGGTCACGCTGCCACTGGCGCTGGCCGTCATGCTGGGCGCCGACATCGGCACCAGCCTGATGACCGTGGTTTTTTCCTTTGACCTCTCCTGGCTCTCGCCACTTTTTATCTTTGTGGGCGTGGTGCTGTTCATCTCGCGGCAAGACACCAATGTCGGCCGTGTCGGCCGCGTGCTGATCGGCCTGGGCCTGATGCTGCTGGCCCTTCGGCTGGTGACTGACTCCACCGAAGTGCTCACGCGGGCGCCGGCCGTCAAGGCGCTGCTGGGCTCGCTCAGCAGCGACCTGCTGCTGGAGATCACGGCCGGCGCTTTCCTGGCCGTGGTGTCGTACTCGAGCCTGGCGATCGTGCTGCTGACCGCCACGCTGGCGGCTTCAGGCGTCATTCCCATTGACGTGGCGCTGGGCCTGGTGCTGGGTGCCAACCTGGGCAGCGGCCTGCTCGCCGTGCTGACCACGCTGCGCTCGACAGTGGAAGTGCGGCAAGTGCCTCTGGGCAACCTGGTGTTCAAGCTGCTGGGGGTTGCCATTGCCGCGCCCTTTATCGGCCTGTGGCTGCGCCATGTGCGGCCCTACCTGGGCGAGCCGGCGACCGTGGTCGTGCTGTTTCACCTGACCTTCAACGTGCTGGTGGCCGCGGTGTTCATCGGCTGGACGCAGGTCATCGCACGCTGGGTCGAAAAGCTGTTGCCCAAGCCCGAGAAAAACAAGGCCGGCGGCCGCCCTCGCCACCTCGATCCCTCCGCCCTGGCCACGCCCTCTCTGGCGATTTCCTGCGCCGCGCGAGAAGCCCTGCACCAGGCCGACGTGGTCGAAACCATGTTGATGGGTGTGCTGCAGGTCATCCAGAAGAACGACCTCAAGCTCGCTGAAGACCTGCGCAAGATGGACGATGCCGTCGACGAACTCTATTCGTCGATCAAGTACTACCTGACCAAGATTTCGCGCGAGGCGCTGGCCGAGGAAGAAAGCCGCCGCTGGACGGACATCATCAGCTTCACCATCAACATGGAGCAGATCGGCGACATCATCGAGCGCGTGCTGATCGATATTGAAGACAAGAAGATCAAGCCGGGCCGCAATTTCTCGGAAGCCGGCATGGCCGAAATCGTCGAGTTGCACGAGCGCCTGATCGCCAACCTTCGCCTGGGCATGAGCGTGTTTTTGAACGGCACGGTGCGCGATGCGCAAAAGCTGCTGGAAGAAAAAGCGCGCTTTCGCGACCTGGAACGCGCTTACGCCACCACCCATCTGGGCCGGCTGTCGGCCAACACGGTGCAGAGCCTGGAAACAAGCTCGCTGCACATCGACCTGATCAGCGAGCTCAAGCGCATCAATTCGCACATCTGCTCGATCGCTTACCCGATCCTGGACTCGGCCGGGGCGCTGGCGCCTAACCGGCTGCGTTCCCCGGCGCTGACCGACCAGGTCTAAAAACCGCGATAGCTGCCGGCTTACGGCAGGCCCATCGCGTCTGACAAGATCAGCGCCGCCTCGGTGGTGAACTCACCCTTCTGAAGCGCCACCAGCAACTCTTCAGCCCCCATCAAACGAAACTGCTCAACCTCGCCGTCCTGGTTGTCAGGCACCAGGCCGTCGGGCACAGTGCACACATACCAGTCGATATCTTCCACCACGTAGCCCGCGCCGTTGCCATCAGCGGCCGGGCGCCGCGTCGTCAGACGCCCACCGTAGCGCATCGCTTGCAGCTCGGCCACATGCAGGCCGGCCTCTTCCCAGGTCTCGCGCGCCAGCGCCGTTTCCACCGTGTCCGCCGCCGACACCATGCCGCCCATCAGCGTGTCCCACAGGCCCGGGTCGTTGGATTTGTTGAAGGCGCGCTGCTGCACCCAGAAGCGGCCGTCGGGCGCCTGGCCGACCAGGTGCACCGCCAGCGTGGTGATGCCCAGCGGCCGCACTGCCGCGCGCTCCACCGTGCCTTTACGGTGGCCGAACTGGTCGGGCACCGCCAGCTGCTCATTGCGCCACGCGCCGGCCAGACCCGCCTCATGCAGCGCCACCGCGATCTGGTTCAGGCTGGTCGTCACATCGCCCATCAGGCGCCATCCCAGCCGCTCAGGGTGCTCCTCTTTTAATAGCGGATGGTGCGCAGTCGCCAAGGGCTGGAGGGCGATTTGATGTAAAAAATCGGGCTCGACCGAGCCGATGACTGCTTCGCCTGCCCATAGCGGTACACGCGGTCGCAGCGGTGGCACGATGGCGCCGGCGCGCAGGGCTTGCAGCCATTGGGGGTTGTAAATGGGCGGCGTCATGGGGCGTCTGGGTGGCTGGGAACGGGGGTAAATGTCAGTTTACATTCCCGGCTCTTGCTGCGGGGCGCGCTCGGCAGAAAGACGAAAGACCAATTCTCAGCAGACTTCATGAGTCAAATAGGCCTCTAGCCCAATAACCACCTTGGCAAGCAGCTATAAATTTAATAGCAACCAGCTTGACTTATCAGGCCTTGTTGAACAGCCCATCCAGCCGCTTGTCCCACTTCGCCCCAGGCAGCACATCGGCCAGTTGCGAATCACCCAACGCAAACGTCCCCCGCAACGCCTGCGCCAACACCGCCCGGTAGTCATGGTGTGCCGGCAAATCGCGGCCTTCGTTGAGGTTGCCGCGCGCCAGGCCCGTCCACTGGCCGTGCCAGCGCCCACCCGCCACACGGTTGCCGATGAGCCACATCGCGTTGCCGAAACCGTGGTCGGTGCCGCGTGTGCCGTTCTCGGCGCTGGTGCGGCCAAATTCGCTCATCACGACGATCATGTCGCCGGGCTCGGAAAAGTCTTGCCGCAGCTGCGCAATGCCGCGCGCCAGGTTGCCCAGGTTGTTGGCCAACTGGCCATTCACGGCGCCCTGGTTGGCATGGGTGTCCCAGCCGCCGGCCGACAAAAACCCGAGGCGCAGCTTGCGGTCATTGCGCATCAGCGTGCCCAGGTGCTGCGCATCGAGCTGCAGGCCCACCGGGTCGGCTGCGCCGTTGCTGGCCGCGAGCATTTGCGCGGTCTGGGCCTGCGGGTTGGCGGGCGTACCGTCGCGGTCCAGGCTTTTGTCGGCCATGCGGCGGCTGTCTTGGGCCATCTTTTCGGCGCGTTCGCTTTTTTGCACCGTGAGCTCTTGCGCGCTCTGCATGCGGCTGCCCGCGCCCTGGCGAAAGGCTTCGCTGATCTTGTCGTCGCCGGCGTACAAATCCAGCAGGGCCTGACGGGTCCTGTCATTGGCCAGCACGCCGGTGCGCTCGGCCGACTGGCCACGCGGGATCAGCCTGACGGCGGCCTGCCCGCCCAGGATGGCAGGGTTGGCCTCACCCACGCCCAGGGCGGCCGCACTGCCCGCCTGCGCCCTGGCCAGCGCCGCCGTGTTGTTTAGCCAGCCGGGCGCGCTGCTGGTCTTGCCGCTTTGCGCGATCTCCATCTGGTACTGCGCATCAAAATGCGAGCGATTGGGCGCCGGCAAACCGGCCGCCGGAACAAAACCCAGAACGCCCTGCTGCCACAACGGCATCAACGGGCTGAGCGCCGGGTGCAGGGCAAAGCTCTTGTCGAGCTTGAGCGCCGTTTGCGCCGTGCCGTCGGGCGCGGCAATGGCGATGTTGGGCCGCATGGCGTAGTAGTCGCTGTCGGCATAGGGCACGAAGGCCGAGAGACCGTCATACGCGCCGCGCAGGAAGACGACGACAAGGCGGCCGCTGTCCAGGCCCTGCCGCCCTGCGGGAACGGTCTGCGCCCAGACGCGCGGCATGCCCGCCGCCAGCGACAGCGCAGACAGCGCGCCCAGGCCCAGCAAGCTGCGGCGTTGCAACAAGCCGTGAATAGATGAAACGTTTGAGTTCATGAAGGGCCTCTATAGACGTTGACTTACTTGCGCATGAAGTCAGGGCTGGCCAGCATCAAGCCGGCCCGCAGTTGCGCCGGCTCGCGGGCGATGCGCTCGCGTGTCGCGGTGCTGAAAAAAGCATTCAGGTAAGAAGGCTCGGGCGTGCGCTGCGCCAATGCAATGGCGTAGTCGGCGCGGCGCGTCAAGGCCTCGGGCGCAAGCCAGGTGGCGGAATCGGTCTTATAGCCATCGGGTGTTTGCCAGCCGTGCATGGGCTGGCCGGCCTGCGCGAGGAAACCCAGCGTCTGCACGATGTCGCGGCGCTCTTTCACGCCGCCGGCCGCGGTCAGTGCCGAGCAGGCAAAGTCCAGCGGGGTTTTAAAAAGCGGGTTGTCTTTGGCCCAGAACTCCGGCGACTCGACCAACACGCGCATCACAGCGCGTATATCGCCCTGCGTGGCGGAGAAGGTAGCGGCCAGCCTGTCAACCAGCGCGGGTGAAGGTTTGTCGGCCACAAAAAAACTGGCCAGCCGCGTGGACACACGCCGCGCCGTCTCGGGCCGGCGCGCCAGGTAGCGAATGGCTTCCTCGCCTTCGGCCACGCCTTCATTGCCAAACGTGCGGCCCAGCAGCACCTTGCCGTCCTTGTCATGCAAGCGCTCGGCAAAACGAAACCCTTCACCGTCCCGCAGGTTGACCGTCCAGCCGGTGAGAATCCGCGCCAGCTCACGCACGTCTTTTTGGGTGTAGCCGCTGTTCACACCCAGGGTGTGCAGCTCCATCAGCTCACGCGCGTAGTTTTCGTTGATGCCGCGGTTGTTGCTTTGGGCCTGGTCCAGGTACAGCAGCATGGCCGGGTGCCTGGCGCTGGCCAGCAGCAGGTCTTCAAACCGGCCCAGGGCATTGGGGCGAATCACGTTGACGACATAGTGGCCGACGAAGGGGCGCACCGGGCCCTTGCCGACAAACACGTTGAGGTGGTTGAACCAGAACTCGGTCATGCGGGCCAGCAGCGGGTTTTCCATCGCCGGGTCGCTGCAAGACATCAGCCGCCAGGCGGCCGCACTTTGCGCCATGTCGCGGCTGAATTTCTCGGGGCCTGCGTTGGCGTCTTGCATCGCGGCGCCGGGCTTGGCTTCTTCACGCCGGTTTTTGCGCGCCTCGCGCTCCGCGTAAAAACCCCGTGCGATATCGCCCAGCGGCGCATTGATACCGGCAAGCTCGGCGGGAATGGCCGGTGGGCGGCGGCTGGCGGCATAGGCCGCGTCGATCTGCTGCAAAGCCCAGGCGCGTGGCGCCGCCTCTGCCGCCTCTGCCGCTTGTGCCGAGGCTGGCGTGGGTGCATACCCCAGACGCGATGCGGCGCGCCATGCGGCGGCGGCATTGGCCGAAGGAGGTGCGGCGTCGGCCTGCGCGTACGCCGCGGGGCCGGCCAGACAAGCCAGGAAGGCCAGCGCGCTGGCCCGGGTGATCACTGTCGCAATTGCCGTCGCTGTGGGCATGGTGTTCTCCTGCAGCCCTTTTTAACGCATAGGTGATGCCTTGCGTTGAATGCAGCCTGCGGCTTTACACAGGTTTACCGCTGCGCGGAGAACGTCCCTGCCGTATTTACACCGTCAGGACAGTGCAACCAGTCGTTTTTCGCGCTTCCAGTACGCGGTGCGCTTCGGCCACGTCGGCCAGGGCGAAGTGCTGGTCAATCGGGATGTGAAGTTTGGCGCTGGTGAGCATGCCAAACAGCTCATCGGCCATTTCCTGCGTGGTTTCACGCGTGGCGATGTGCGTGAAAAGCGTCGGCCGTGACACATACAGCGAGCCCTTGGCGGCCAGCATGCCGATGTCCAGCGGCGGCGTCTTGCCCGAGGCATTGCCGAAGTTGGCCAGCAGGCCAAACGGCTGCAGGCAGTCCAGCGATTTCATGAAGGTGTCTTTGCCCACCGAGTCATACACCACTTTGACGCCCTTGCCGCCGGTGATCTCCTTGACGCGGGCCACAAAGTCTTCTTTCACGTAGTTAATGGCGAAGGCTGCGCCCTGCGACAGGGCCAGCGCGCATTTTTCATCGGAGCCCGCCGTGCCGATGAGTTGCAGGCCCATGGCCTTGGCCCACTGGCAGGCGATCAGGCCGACACCCCCGGCCGCCGCGTGAAACAGCACAAAGTCGCCGGGCTGCAGGCCGCCCTGCGGCTGCGTGCGGCGCAGCAGGTATTGCGCGGTCAGGCCCTTGAGCATCATGGCCGCGCCGGTCTCGAACGAGATGACATCCGGCAGCTTGCACACGCACTTGGCCGGCATCACGCGCAGCTCGCAGTAGCTGCCCGGTGGCTGGCTGGCGTAGGCGGCGCGGTCGCCCGCCTTCAGGTGCGTGACGCCCTCCCCCACGGCCTCGATGACACCCGAGGCCTCCATGCCCAGTTGCAGCGGCATGGTAAATGGGTACACGCCGCTGCGCTGGTAGATGTCGATGTAATTGAGGCCGATGGCCTTGTGCCGGATGCGTATCTCACCCGGACCCGGCTCGCCCACCGTCACGTCCACCAGCATGAGTTCTTCGGGGCCGCCGTGCTTGTCGATGCGGACGGCTTTGGAGGGGTAGGAGGCCATGGTGTTCCTTGCAAAGGTTGCGGATGGATGGGAAAGAAGGGGTTGGCCGCCATGGTGCCACGAATCGAAATGGGCCGCGGGCGCCGAGGGTTGAAGCCCGGCCCGCCAGAGCCAAACGGCACCGCTTGGTAAAGTCACCGCCATGACCCAACGCCTCACGCCTGCCACCGCTTCGCTGCTGGTGATTCCCCCGATGCTCTGGGCCGGCAATGCCGTAGTCGGCCGCCTTGTCACCGGCCTGGTTCCGCCCATGACGCTTAATTTTTTGCGCTGGGCGCTGGCGTTTGTGATTCTTCTGCCGCTGGCCTGGCAGGTGTTGAAACCGGACAGCGGCCTGTGGACGCACTGGAAGCGCTTTGCGGCGCTGGGCCTTCTGGGCGTGGGCTGCTACAACGCCTTGCAGTACCTGGCGCTGAAAACCTCCACACCGCTCAATGTGACCCTTGTGGCTTCCAGCGTGCCGATCTGGATGCTGGTGGTGGGTGCGCTGTTTTTCGGCCAGCCTGTGTCGAAGCGCCAGATCGCCGGCGCCGTGCTGTCGATTGCCGGCGTGCTGGTGGTGCTGTCACGCGGCCAGTGGGAGCAGCTGATGCAAGTGCAGCTGGTGCCCGGTGACCTGTACGTGCTGCTGGCCACCCTGGCCTGGGCGTTTTACAGCTGGCTGCTGTCGCAGCCCAAAGAGCCTGCCGACATCCGCCGCGACTGGGCGGCCTTCCTGCTGGCGCAAATCGTGTTTGGCCTGGCCTGGTCCGGCGCATTTGCCGCGGGTGAGTGGGCGTTGACCGATGCGCACATCAGCTGGGGCTGGCCGCTGGCTGCGGCCCTGCTGTATGTGGCCGTCGGGCCCGCCGTGATTGCCTACCGCTGCTGGGGCATGGGCGTGCAGCGCGTCGGGCCGGCGATTGCGGGTTTCTTTTCCAACCTCACGCCGCTGTTCGCCGCGCTGCTGTCGGCGGCGTTTCTGGGCGAGCTGCCGCACCTCTATCATGCGGTGGCCTTTGTGCTGATCGTGGGCGGCATCGTGGTGTCGTCGCGGCGATAAGAGCGGGCCAAGTGGCTTTGGCCTGGGTCACCACTTAACGCTTGCGCCACCAGCCGACCCAGCCCGAGCGCAGCAGGTCTGGCGGCGCATCGGGCGCCGCGTAGGCCTCCACGGCCAGGCGCTCCAGGCGCTCGTCGAGCAGGCCCATGATGGACTGGCCATCGTTCACCCAGCCCTGGTCGGTCGGTACGGCACGATGCGTCATGTCGACCACAAAAAAAAGGCCGCCGGCCGCAAGGCCTGCCGTGATGCGGTCGATCTCCTCTGCCGGGTGCAGGCAATGCTGCAGCACCCAGACAGACAAGGCGGCGTCGTACCGCAAGCCGCCGGCTACCAATGCCGCCAAGCCCTCGGTCCCGGTGGCGATGAAATATGGCGAGGCCACGTAGCCGGGCGCCAGCTTGCGCATCGACTCGGAAGCATCGACGCCAATGGCCGCCACACCGCCCTGCTGAATCAGTTCGCGGGACAGCCGGCCCACGCCGCAGCCGAAGTCCATCACCAGCCGCGAGGGCTTTTCAGGCAGGCCTTGCAGGATCTTGCTTGCCAGGTAGGGCGTTTCGCTTTGCCAGCGCGCGACGGTGCTGCGGCCGTTTTCAGGCGTCAGGATGATGGCCTGCGCCGCTTCAAGCGTGGGTTGCTCAAACACCTGCGGCTGATAGGTCGCCATGCGGGCAGCGTCAGTAAGTGCCCGGATACGCCCCGCCATCGGCCAGCACGTTCTGGCCCGTCATGTAGGCCGCGTGCGTGCTGCACAGAAAGGCGCAGATGCCGCCGAACTCTTGGGGCGTGCCAAAGCGCTGGGCCGGAATGTTCTTGCGGCGCGCATCCATGATGGCCTCAAGCGGCTGGCCGGTCTTTTGCGCCGCGCCGCTCATGGTGCCGCGCAGGCGGTCGGTATCGAAGGCGCCGGGCAGCAGGTTGTTGATGGTGACGCCCTGCGCCGCCAGCTTGCTGCGCGCCACGCCCGCCACAAAGCCGGTAAGGCCACTGCGCGCACCGTTGGACAGGCCCAGGATGTCGATGGGCGACTTGACGGAGCTGGACGTGATGTTGACGATGCGCCCGAAGCCGCGCGCGGCCATGCCGTCGACGGTGGCCTTGATGAGCTCGATCGGGGTCAGCATGTTGGCGTCGACCGCCCTGATCCAGGCGTCACGGTCCCAGTCACGGAAGTCGCCGGGTGGCGGGCCGCCGGCGTTGGTCACCACGATGTCGAAGTCCTTGCGCACCGCGAAAACGGCGGCGCGGCCTTCTGCGGTGGTGATGTCTGCCGCGACGAACTGGACATGTGTGCCGGCGGGGCGGGCGCTGTCGGCCTCCAGCCTGGCGGCTGCGGCCTTCAGTGCGTCGGCGCCGCGCGCCACGATCAGCACATGCACGCCTTCTCGCACCAGCGCCTCGGCGCAACCCAGGCCCAAACCCTTGCTCGCGCCGCATACCAGCGCCCATTTGCCTGCAATACCCAAATCCATAATAATTCCTTGATACAACCACAGAGGGGGAGATCGGCTCATGATACTGAGTAAATCAAAATTTCAGGCGGGGATGGTTATCTCTGCCCTGCTGGTGCTCAGCGCTGCGGCGCAGGCCCAGGAAGCCGCATTGATCAAGCGCGAAGCCCAGTTGCGCGATGCGCCTGGCGATGCCTCCCGCAGCCTGGCGCCGCTGCCGGTGCAGACGCCGGTGACACGGCTTGGCGACCGCCAGGGCGCGTGGATCAAAGTCCGCACGGCCGACGGCGCCACCGGCTGGGTGCACATGTTTGACATCACCTCGGCCAGCGCACAGAGCGGCGGCACAGGCGCAGGTGCTTTGCGCAGCCTCTCGAGCTTTTTCAACAAAGGCAGTGCACAGTCTTCCGGCAACCAGGTGGCGACGTCCACCGTCGGCATCCGCGGCCTGGGCGCTGAAGACCTGGCCAACGCGACGCCCAACCTGGCCGCTGTGGCGCAAGCCGACGCCAACCGCGCGAACGCCGCGCAGGCCCGCCAGTTCGCCGGCAGCGCTTCGCTGAACAGCCGCCAGGTCGAGCCCCTGCCCACACCCGCCCCGCCGCAGGCAGCGCCCGGCGCTGCCACCGAGCAATACGGCCGCTAAAAAAACCCAGTACAAAAAACACGACAAGAGGCACCGCCATGAATCTTCACGCCCTCCAGACACTGGGAACGCCCGCGCGCCATGCAGTTTTTGCACTGGCCTTGCTGGCCGGCCTTTACCCCCTCACTGCCCAGGCCCAGGATGCGGCCAAAGCGCTCGGCGGCCTGTTCCAGCAGCTGGTGCGGCCCGCCCAGCCCGCGCAACCCGCACCCCAACCCAATTCACCGTCGGGCCTGGCAGGCGCACTGCTGGGGGCCAGCCTGGCACCCGCGGGCAACCAGGCGGCGCAAGGCGGCGACCTGTTCAAGCTGCTTTCACAATCACTCGACCAGATCGACGAGCCGCGTGAAATCCAGATCGGCCAGCAGCTGGCTGCCGTGCTGCTGGGCAGCAAGCCGCTCTACCCCGACGTGGCGCTGCAGCGCTACGTCAACCAGCTGGGCCGCTGGATCAGCCTGCAGTCGTCGCGCCCCGACCTGCCCTGGACCTTCGCCGTCCTCGACGACCCCGGCTACAACGCCTTCGCCACACCGGGTGGTTACGTCTTCGTCACCAAAGGCCTGATCGACCGTGTGACGGACGAGGGCGAGCTGGCCGGCATCCTGGCCCATGAAATCACACACGTCACGGCCAAGCACCACCTGATCGCCATGAACAAGGCCGCACGCGCCGGCCTGCTGACGCAAGTGATCAGCTCGCAACTGAAGAACGACCTGGGCGGCCTGGTGTCGTCGCAGCTGCTGGCGCTGGGCAAGAACATGTACACCAAGGGCCTGGACCAGCAAGACGAATTTGACGCCGACCGCACCGGCGTGGCCCTGGCCGCGCGCGCGGGGTTCGATCCCTATGGCCTGGTGGCCGTGCTGCAGCAACTGCGCACCGCTGCGCCGGATGACGCGCTGTTTGCCTTGTCGCTGAGCACGCATCCGCCAGCACAAACCCGGTTGAACCAGCTCGAACAAGCCATGGGGACCCGGCTGGACGCGTACGCAGGGCAACCCTCGGTGACCGTGGCACAACGCATCAGCGGCGCGAACCGCCGCCCGACGGCGCAAGCGCCTGCACCTACGCGTACACCCGCAAAGAAGTAGCAGCGCCTCAAACGCCACATGCTATTAAATTAATAGCTGCTAGCCCAGGTAGCACTTGGGCTAGAGGCCAATTTGATGTCTAAAGCAGTTTCGGTGCGCGCTGAAAATTCTTAAACCAAGCATGAGCCCCGGAACCGGCTTTGCCGGGCCGTAGGGCGGGCGGCCCCCTCGGGGGGCAGCGACCCACACGCAGTGGGGGAGCGTGGGGGCTCTTATCTTCCCCTCGTGAAAACGAAGATGCCCGCAATGACCAGTACCGTCCCTGCCGCCACCCACGCAGTGAACGGCTCACCCAGTATCAGCACCCCCATCAGGATGGTGGACATCGGGCCGACCATGCCGGTTTGTGCGGCCATGCCGGCGCCAATGCGTTCGATGGCCATCATCACCATGAGCACCGGCACCGCCGTGCACAGCGTGGCATTGAGCAGCGACAGCCAGATCACCTCGGGCGCCACGGCGGCGGCGCTCATGGGCCGCAGCAAGACAAACTGCAGCAGGCAGAGCAGGCACGCCACGGTGGTGGCCAGCCCCACCAGGCGCAGTGACCCGAGCCGCCTGACCATCTCGCCGCTGTAAACCAGGTAGAGCGCATAGCTGACGGCGCTCAGGAATACCAGCAGCGCGCCCCAGGCCGCATCGGCGCCCTGCAGCGTGATCTCGTGGCCGAACACCAGCACCACGCCGCAGTAGCTGATGGCCATGCCGATGATTTGCGGGGCGCTGACGCGGCGCTTGTACATCACCAGGCCCAGCAGCAGCACCAGCGTGGGGTTGAGGTAAAGGATCAGCCGCTCCAGCGACGCGCTGATAAAGGCCAGCCCGGCAAAGTCCAGAAAACTCGCGAGGTAATAACCGGTAAAACCCAGCCAGAGCACACCCAGCCAGTCCTTGCGCGTCAGCGGCGGCTTGCCGCGGCTGGCCCACCACGCCATCACCGCAAAGATGGGCAGCGCAAACAGCATGCGGTACATGATCAGCGTGACGGCATCGACGCCGTAGCGGTACGCCAGCTTGACGATGATGGCCTTGCCGCTGAAGGCGATGGCGCCGAAGGTGGCGAGCAGCAGGCCGGACGCTATGCTTTTTGTAGCTAACTGCCCATGCTCCGCCTGGGCTGGAGGCCTATTTGGATCAGATTTATCGGGCGTATCGCTCAAGATCGCTTCTTAAAAACCCACGGCCTGGCCGTCGCGCCGCGCATCGCTGGCGGCCACGTAGCCTTCGGTCTTGGGGTTGCCGGCGCGCCAGATGAACTGGCCGGCGCCGAAGTCCTGGTAGGAGTCGTTGATCACTTCCATGCGGTGGCCGCGTTCGGCCAGGCCTTGCACGGTGCGCGCATCCATCGCGGCCTCGACGTTGATCTCCAGCCCGGCGTTATAGCGCCAGCGCGGCGCGTCGCAAGCGACTTGCGGGCTCTGGCCGTAGTCCAGCATGCGCACCAGCGTCTGCATGTGGCCCTGCGGCTGCATGTTGGCGCCCATTACGCCGTAGCTCATCACCGGCTGGCCGCCCTTGGTCAGGAAGGCCGGGATGATGGTGTGAAAAGGCCGCTTGCCCGGCGCGACCTGGTTGGCGCCCGGCTGCAGGCTGAAGCCGTGGCCGCGGTTTTGCAGGCTGATGCCGAATTCAGGCTCGACGCAACCCGAGCCGAAGCCCATGTAATTGCTCTGGATGAAGCTCACCATCATGCCGTCTTCGTCGGCCGCCGTGAGGTAGATGGTGCCGCCCTTGACGGGGTTGCCCGCGCCAAAGTCCTGTGCCTTTTTCATGTCGATCAGTTTGGCACGGGATGCAAGATAGGCGTCATCGAGCATTTGTTCGGCCGTCACCTCCATTGACGAAGGCTCGGCCACGTATTTGTAAATATCGGCAAACGCCAGCTTCATGGCTTCAATCTGCAAGTGCTGGGAGTCCACGCCATCAACCGGCAAGCCCGCCACGTCGAATTTGTCGAGAATGCCCAGCGCAATCAGCGCGGCAATACCCTGCCCGTTGGGCGGGATCTCGTGCAGCGTGTAGCCCCGGTAATCCTTGGCGATGGGCTTGACCCATTCAGGCTGGTAGGCGGCAAAGTCTTTGGCGGTGATGCTGCCGCCGTTTTGCGCGGAGAACTTTTCGATGGCTTGCGCAATGGCGCCGCCGTAATAAGCGTCGCCTTTGGTTTCGGCGATGGCCCGCAGCGCCCTGGCCGCCGCCTTGAACTGGAACAGCTCACCCACATTGGGCGCACGGCCCCACGGGAGGAAGGACTGCGCAAAGCCCGGCAGCGATTGCAGCTCTGCCGTAGCGGCCGCCCACTTCTGCTGCACCACGGGCGGCAGCAGGTAGCCGCGCTCGGCGATCTCAATGGCCGGCTCCATCAAATCGGCAAAGGGCAGCTTGCCAAAGCGTTTGCTCAACGCCACCCAGCTGGCGACCGCGCCGGGCACGGTGACGGAATCAATCCCGCGCTTGGGCGGCGTCTGCGCGTCGGCGCCGTATTTGCGGCTGAAGTACTCGGGCGTCCAGCTTTGCGGCGCACGGCCCGAGGCATTGAGCCCGTGCAGTTCCTTGCCGTCCCACAGGATGCAAAAGGCGTCGCTGCCCAGGCCGTTGCTGACGGGCTCGACGATGGTCATGGCCGCGGCAGCGGCAATCGCGGCATCCACCGCATTGCCGCCCTTGAGCATCATGCGCAGGCCGGCCTGTGCGCCCAGCGGGTGCGAGGTCGACACCACATTGCGCGCAAACAGCGGCAGGCGGGTGGAGGTGTAGGGATTGCTGTAATTGAAGTTCATGAAGTGGTCACCCGTAGGAAACAAGCGAAGCAAGGGAGGCAAAACAAAAAAGGAGCGGACCGGCGTCGTCACGCTGAAGCTTATGGGCGGCCCGCACAGGCTGTAACTGCCTGACAGGCCGGGCCGCACCGCGCGGTCATGCCACGTGAAAGTACATCAATCGGCAGTGATTTTCCGCTCTGCAATGATTTTCTTCCACTTGGCGGTATCGGCTTTGACCATGGCCGCAAAGGCCGCTGGCGTGCCGCCCGTGGGCTCTGCGCCCAGCCGGGCAAAACGGTCTTTCACATCGGCATCGGCCAGCGCGGCGTTGATCGCCTGGTTGACCTTGCCCACCAGGTCTTGCGGCATGCCTTTGGGGCCATACACGCCGAACCAGGTGACCGACTCAAAGCCAGGCAGCGTTTCCGCCACCGTGGCCAGGTCGGGCGCGAGCGCCGTGCGCTTGGCGGTGGTCACAGCGAGCACCCGAAGCTTGCCGTCTTTCACATGCGGCATGCCGGTGACAAACGAATCAAACAGCACGTCGATCTTGCCGCTGATCAAATCCGGCATGGCCAGCGCAGTGCCGCGGTAGGGAATGTGCAGGATGAAGGTGCCCGACTGCGCCTTGAAGTATTCGCTCGTCAGGTGGACGATGGTGCCGTTGCCGCTGGAGGCATAGTTCAAACGCCCCGGGTTCTTGCGCGCGTGCTCGATGAACTCACGCATGGTTTTGGACGGCGACGAATTGGGCACCAGCACAACGTTGGGCGAGCTCGCCACATAGGCAATCGGCGTGAAGTCGGTTTCGGCGTTGTACGGAATCTTCGGGTTGATGGCCGGCCCGATGCTGTGGGTGCTGGACGTGGCCAGCAGCAGCGTGTAGCCGTCTGCGGGTGACTTCGAGGCAGCATCGGCGCCGATGGTGCCGCCGGCACCCGGGCGGTTGTCGACGACTACCGTCTGACCGATTTTTTCACCCAGCTTTTGCGACAGGGCGCGCGCCAGGATGTCGGTCGCACCGCCCGCCGGAAAGGGCACGATCATGCGGATGGGCTTGGCGGGGTAGCTCTGGGCCAGGGCCGGCCCTGCGAGCGTTACGGAAAAAACGGCAGCAAAAACCATCGGTAAAGCTGCGGCCAAAGAAATCATATGTTTACGTTGCATTTGGCCATTGTGCAATGATTTTTGCGCGCGACTATGGTGCAAATAAGCAAAATAGGCAAAACAAAAAGGCACCCGAAGGTGCCTTTTTTTTCGGCGCGCCTGGCGCGCCATTCAGTTCGATCAGCCGGTTTAATCAGCCTCGACGAAGGCCTCTTCCCGCTTGTTCTTGACTGCCGGCAACAACACGATGACCAGCAGCAAGACAGCGGCGCCCAACAGGCCTGCCGACAGCGGACGCGTGACAAACACGCTCCAGTCGCCACGCGACAGCAGCAGCGCCCGGCGCAGGTTTTCTTCCATCATGGGGCCCAGAATGAAGCCCAGCAGCAAGGGAGCAGGCTCAGCGCCCAGCTTGATGAACAGGTAACCGATGCAGCCGAAAATCGCCACCATCCAGATGTCCCACGTGTTGTTGTTGGTCGAGTACACGCCGATGGCGCAGAACAACACAATGGCAGGGAACAGCAAGCGGTAGGGAATCGTCAGCAGCTTGATCCAGATGCCGATCAGCGGCAGATTCAGGATCACCAGCATCGCATTGCCGATCCACATCGAGGCGATCAGGCCCCAGAACAGTTCGGGGTTACTGGTCATGACCTGCGGGCCGGGCTGGATGTTGTGGATCGTCATCGCGCCCACCATCAGGGCCATCACCGCATTGGGCGGGATACCGAGCGTCAGCAGCGGAATGAAGGAGGTTTGCGAGCCGGCATTGTTGGCCGACTCAGGCGCCGCCACACCGCGGATGTTGCCTTTGCCGAAGGGCACTTCGCCCGGCTTCATCTTGACTTTCTTTTCCAGCGCGTAAGCGGCAAAAGCCGCCAGCAAGGCGCCGCCGCCCGGCAAAATGCCCAGCGCCGAACCCAGCAGAGTGCCGCGCAGCACCGCAGGGGTCATGTTCTTGAAGTCTTCCTTGGTGGGGAACAGGCCCGTCACCTTGGCCGTGAACACCTCGCGCTCATGCTCGGGCTGCGCCAGGTTGCTGATGATTTCACCGTAACCGAACACGCCCATGGCAATCACCACGAAGCCGATGCCGTCGGTCAGTTCAGGCACGTCAAAGCTGAAGCGCGCCACGCCAGAGTTCACGTCGGTGCCGACCAGGCCGAGCAGCAGGCCCAGCACGATCATGGCAACCGCCTTGAGCAGCGAGCCGGAAGCCAGCACCACGGCGCCGATCAGGCCCAGCACCATCAGGGCGAAGTATTCGGCAGGGCCGAATTTGAAGGCCAGTTCGGTCAGGGGGGGCGCGAAAGCCGCCAGGATCAGCGTGCCGACGCAGCCGGCAAAGAAGGAGCCGAGGCCCGCTGCGGCAAGCGCAGGTCCCGCTCGCCCCTTTCTCGCCATCTGGTAGCCGTCAATACAAGTGACCACCGACGAAGACTCACCGGGCAGGTTCACCAAAATCGCGGTGGTGGAGCCGCCGTATTGCGCGCCGTAGTAAATACCGGCCAGCATGATCAGCGCCGACACCGGCGGCAGCGCGTAGGTAGCCGGCAGCAGCATGGCGATGGTGGCAACCGGGCCGATGCCGGGCAACACGCCGATCAGCGTACCCAGCACGCAACCGATGAAGGCGTAAAGCAGGTTGATGGGCGTAAAGGCAACGCTAAAGCCCAAGGACAAATTAGTTACGAGATCCATTTTTAATCCTTAGCCTGTGATGAAGGCAGGCCAAACCGGGAACTGCAGCTTGAGCGCCACAACGAAAGCAAGGTAGCTGCCAATGGCCAGCACCGTGGCAAGAATGAAGGTGGTTTTGACCTTCCAGCCGGCCTCGGCCATGCTGGCGATAAAGGTCAGGGCATAAATAGCCACGATCATGCCCATGGCGGGAAGCTTGATGCTGGGGAGGCCAGCCAGCAAAACGCCGAACACCACGTTGGCCAGGATGATGAAAAACAACGGTTTCCACGCCCATTTGCCGATTTTCCCGCCGCCTTCGGCCTCGACCACCAGCGCCGTGAAGGTAATGGCAGCGCCGATGATGGCCAGCAGGATGCCCAGCATGAGCGGGAAATAACCAGGGCCCATGCGGGCGCCCTCTCCCACGTTGTAGGTGGTGGCACCCCATGCGAACGCCCCGCCGACGCCCATGAACATGAGGCCGGAGAAGAAGTCTTTCTGACTCTTGATATTCACGGCGTTGTCTCCTCTATACATAAAGAATGAATCGGTGGATTGTGCATTTATTCGCTGGAAGTCAGCATGTGGCTTTCACTTACCTTTCGTCTACTTTTTTCTTACCCATCACTGACAAGAAGAGCAGACGCCGTCAAATCGGTACAAACCCGTAGCGGACTCAGGAAAGGGGCGGAGTGGATGCCAGAATTTCTTCGATCGTTGTCAGGCCTTCGGCCACTTTGAGCGCGCCGCCCAGCCTGAGTGGGCGCATGCCCTCGCTGATTGCCTGGCGGCGCAGCGCATCAATATTGGGCTCCTTGGAGACCTTTTCCTTGAAGCCTTCGGTCACCGTCAGCAATTCGTAGAGACCCATGCGCCCGCGGAAACCGCTCATGCGGCAATCCACGCAACCGACGGGCTTGTAGGGGCGGTAGCCCCCGCTGATCTGCCAGGGTTTGACCAGTGCGTCCAACGCGTCGCGCTGCGCGGTCTCGTCGGGCTCGCGGCAGTTGCTGCACAGCGTGCGCACCAGCCGCTGGGCCAGCACACCCAGCACCGTGGCATTGATCAAATAAGAAGGCACGCCCAGCTCCATCAGGCGCGAAACCGCCGAAGGCGCATCGTTGGTATGCAGCGTGCTGAAGACCAGATGGCCGGTCAGTGCGGCCTGCACGGCCATTTCGGCCGTCTGCAGGTCGCGGATTTCGCCCACCATGATGATGTCCGGGTCCTGCCGCATCAGCGCGCGCAGGCCTTCAGGGAAATCAAAGTCCAGGTGCGGCTGCACCTGCGTCTGGTTAAAGGCCGGCTCGATCATTTCGATCGGGTCTTCAATCGTGCTGACGTTGACTTCTTCAGTCGCCAGCCGCTTGAGGGTGGAATACAGCGTGGTCGTCTTGCCCGAGCCCGTCGGCCCCGTCACCAGGATGATGCCGTAAGGACGCTTGACGAGTTGCTCCCAGCGGTCCGCGTCATGCTGTGAAAAGCCCAGCGCATCCAGATTCTTGACGGTGGTGTCGGGGTCAAAAATACGCATGACCATCTTCTCGCCGAACGCCGTGGGCAAGGTCGACAGGCGCATTTCGACCTCATCGCCGCGCTGGTTGCGGGTCTTGATACGGCCGTCCTGGGGCCGGCGTTTTTCGACCACGTCCATGCGGCCCAGCAGCTTGATACGGGCCGTCATGGCGTTGTGCACGCCCATGGGCAACTGGTAAACGGGGTGCAGCACGCCGTCGATGCGAAAGCGGATGACGCCTTGTTCACGCCGGGGTTCCAGGTGGATATCGCTGGCGCGCTGGTCAAAGGCGTATTGCCAGAGCCAGTCCACCACCTGCACCACGCCCTGGTCGTTGGCATCCAGCTGCTTGTTGCTCTTGTTGAGCTCCACCAATTGCTCGAAACTCGCAGACGTTGAACCACTGCCCGACTTGATCGCCGCCTTGACGGACTTGGCCAGTGCAAAAAATTCAGCGGTGAATTTGGTGATCTCCAGCGGGCTGGCCACCACCAGGCGCACGCTGCGCTTGGACTGCCGCTCGACTTCCTGCACCCAGTCTGTAATAAAAGGCTCGGAAGTGGCGATCACCACTTCGCTCGGCGTGACCTGCACCGGCAGCACCTTGTGACGCTCGGCATACATGGCCGACATGGTGTCGGCCACCTTGCCCACGTCCACCTTGAGCGGGTCGATCCGCATATAGGCCAGGTTCGCCCGGCCCGCCAGCCACTGGGCCATGGTTTCGATGTCCAGCGGCTTGCCGTCGGCTACGCGGGTCATGCCAACGCTGGCCAGCCGCGTCAACGGGGGCTGCGCGCTTTGCACCTGCGAGCAGCGCGCGATGGTGCGCTGGGCCTCGGCAGCACTGATCACGCTGTCTTCGCTGAGCCATTCGACCAGCTTGCGCCAGTCCAGCGGGCCCACGTGGCCGTGCTTCACATGCGGGTCACGGGGATGTTTGGGGTGAGTCACTGCACTGCTCATGGGTGGCACTGTACCCCATCCACCATCATTTTTGCCATCGGCGCGGGCATCAGGCGACAGGCTTGAAAAGCCGCAACCACTTTTTGGCAGGCAGGTCCCAGCGCGATTCGATCACGCCGGCCTGCTGCAGAAGTTCGGCGCGCTCGGGCCGGGTGGGCTCGCGCTGGGCCAGCACCACGGTGTTGCCTTCACGCGTCGGCGTGAAGGCCCACACCGCCTCGGGACCAAAGGCTTCAGCGATTTTTGTCAGCGACTGCACATAACTGGAGTCCCGGCCGAACAGGTTCACCGTCATCACGCCGTCTTCAGTCAGCAGGCCGCGGCAGTCCTCGTAAAAATCGGCGCTGTCCAGCACCGGCGCAGCCGCTTCGTGGTCGTACAGGTCGACGTGCAGCAAGTCCACCGTGCCCTGGTGCGCCGGCTTCTTGATTTCAGCGGCCGCATCGGCATTGATCACATGCAGGCGCAGGTCGTCGCGCGGCAGTTTGAACCAAAGCCGGCAGGCCGTGATCACCTGCGGGTTGATTTCAATGGCGGTGGTCTTCATGCGAAGCTTTTTGTAGCAAAACTTGGTGAGGGCCGCCGAGCCCAGCCCCAGCTGCATGGCGTGTTTCTTCGACACGGCCGCGGCGTCTGTGAACAACAGGCCGGCCATCATGCGCTGAACGTACTCCAGTTCGATGTCATACGGTGCATCGCGCAGCATCGAGCCCTGCACCCATTCAGTGCCCAGATGCAGAAAGCGCACGTCGCCGTAGTCGGAGAAATTGACCTCCGGTAACTCGGGCGCTTCTTTGGCCATCTCTTTCGCAGTTTCTTTTCTTTGCATCAAACCAGTCCATGTTTCTCAAAAACTTCCCGCCAGGCCGCGAGTTTGCGCTCAAAGCTCCAGGACGCGTTGGCCGGGCTGGTCGACGGCAACTTATAAACCGGTAAACCCAGCAGCAAGGTGTGCTTGGAATGCTTGAAGCTTTCCCCACCGTTATGCGCAATCGCCTCCAGCCTGGGGCACACTTGCCTCAGCCCCGCAAAATCGTTCACCACCGCATTGCGGATATTGCTGTCCAGGCTGCCCTCGCGCTCACAGGCAGCGTACACATCCCACACGCCCAAGCCTTTCGACAGCAGCCATTCGCTACGAATTTGATAGCTGCTTGTCCTTATATCATCTGGGCTAGCGGGCCAAATGGCTTGCAAGATCTTCCAGAAATGATTTTGCGGATGGCCGTAGTACTGCTGGGCCGCCAACGAGGCCACACCCGGAAAGCTGCCCAGTATGAGCAGCCGCGTGCCGCTAGCCACCAGCGGCGGCAGACCCGTCAACGCAGGCGAAGCCGTTTTCACGTCACCAGCGCCTTCAGTCCGGGCAGCGCATGCAGCGCGTTGGCCGTGGTGGTGGCGGCCAGCGCGTCCACGCTCATGCCGCGCAACTGCGCCACCTGCTGCGCGATGCGCGGCAACTCACCCGGCTCGTTGCGGCCTTGCGCTTGGCCCGCTTCGCGCTCGGCCGCGGTCTTGTAGATCCAGTGCGGCGGAATGTCGGGCGAATCCGTCTCCATCACCAGCGCGTCCAGCGGCAGCTCAGCGGCCAGGCGCCTGAGCTGCAGGGCCGGCTCAAAGGTGACCGCGCCGCCAAAGCCCAGCTTGAAACCCAGCTTGATGAACTCCATCGCCTGCTGCTCGCTGCCATTGAAGGCGTGGCCAATGCCATGCCAGCCGCCCTCCGGCGCCAGTTCACGCAGATGTTTGAGCAGCTTGTCGGCCGAGCGCCGCACATGCAGGATGACCGGCAGCCCGTGCTTGCGCGCCAGCTTGAGCTGCTCGCGGTAGAAAAATTCCTGCCGCTCGCGCATCGGACTTTCAAGCAGCGCGGGCACAAAATAATCCAGCCCGATTTCGCCCACCGCCACCAGCCGCGGGTCGCCACGCCTGAGTGCGAGTTCTTCGTCCAGCACTTTCAGGTCGTCGTCTTGCGCCTGTGGCACGCACAGCGGGTGGATGCCCAGCGCATAGCTGTCTGAAAACCGGTGCGCCAGCACCCGCACCGCTTCGAAATTAAAAACACCCACCGCGGGCAGCACGATATGCGCCACGCCATTGGCCCGCGCCCGCGCGCGCACGTCGGCCACATCGGCGGACAACTCCCCGGCGTCGAGGTGGCAGTGCGTATCTATCCAGAAAGTCATGCGGTGAAATGCAGCGGGAAAGAAGTCGAACAGAAAGGAAGAAGGAGAAATGAGGAAGGCCGGCACACGCGCGAAGCATGAACATCCGGAAACCAGCCAAGCCTGCTGAAGATGTTGACACAGAAATGAAATCGGGACACGCTATGCTTTTTTTGGGGAAATGCTTGCTGCATTTTCGTTTTGCCTTTTGACCCTGTTCGTTTTCGGTTCGTTTTCAAACGAGTCTTCTTTTCGCCAGTTCTCGTCAACCTAGTCAACCCGACAAACCAAGGAAAGCCAAATGAAATTATCCCGCCTGATGAGCCAGATTTTCGGCGCCGGTCTCGTTGCTGCAAGCCTGTCCGGCACCGCCTGGGCACAAGACAACAAGCTGCGCCTGATCACCTGGGCCGACTATGTGCCGGCCGATGTCGTGGCGCAGTTCAAGAAGGAAACCGGCATTGACGTCGAGCTGACCCTCTCGAACAACGAAGAGATGATTTCCAAGCTGCGAGCCACCGGCGGCGCGGGCTTTGACCTGGCCCAGCCTTCGCAAGACCGCATCACCGGTCCGCAGCAGGAGTTCGGCATCTACAAGCCGATGGACCTGAGCAAGATCAAGTCCGACCAGTTCATCCCCTCCATGCTGGACGCCACCAAAAAGAACACCACGCTGGACGGCAAGGTCTACGGCCTGCCGCACATCTGGGGCACCGACGGCCTGGTCGTCAACACCAAGCTGTCCAAGATGGCCGACTACCCTGACCTGTGCAAGGCCGACGTGAAGGGCAAGACCGCCGTGCGCCTGAAGCGCCCCACGCTGCTGGCCTTCGCTTTTGCCAGCGGCAAAGACCCGTTTGCGCTCTACAAAGACCCGAAAGCCTATGGCGCGCTGATGGACGAAGTCGGCAAGACCATGATCGCCTGCAAGAGCAACATCAAGTTCTACTGGGACAACAAAGACCAGTTGCTCAACGGCATGCGCGCCGGTGAAGTGGTGGGCGCGATGATGTGGGACACCGGCGGCTGGAAGCTCAACGCCGAGAAGCCTGAGATCCAGTTCATCGCCCCCAAATCGGGTGCACTCGGCTGGATAGATACCTTCGCCATTCCTGCCAAGGGCCGCAACGACGCTGCTGCCTACGCATGGATCAACTTCAACATGCGCCCCGAGATCGCCGCCAAAGTGGCAGGTTCGGCCGGCAACTTCACCGCTTCCAAAGGCGCCGACCAGTTGGCCGACCCCAAGCTGAAGGCCCAGTTCGCCGCGAGCTTTCCTGAAGCCGCACTCAAAAATGTGAAGTGGTATCCGGCCGTTCCTGCCGGCATTGAAGACATCGAAGGCCGCGTCCTGGACCGCGTCAAAGCCGCACAGTAAGTGCCTTCCCCCCTGAGTCGCTTCGCGCCTACCCCCCAAGGGGACGAAACCAGCGGCCCGGCAAAGCCGGTTCCGCGGTTTCTCTGGCCCTTCGCTCTTTGTGTAGCGAGCATCCGTCCGCTGGCAAGCCCAGTAGATAACTAAAGCAGGTACGTCACCCATGCACGCAGACCTGCAAGCCGAACACGTCGGTAAAACCTACGCCGGCCAGCCCGCGGTCAAGGACTTGTCCTTTACCGTGGAGCGCGGCAGTTTTTTTTCCATCCTCGGCCCTTCGGGCTGCGGCAAAACGACGCTGCTGCGCATGATTGCCGGCTTTCTGACGCCCGATGCGGGCCAGATCCACATCGGCGGCAAGCCCATGAACGGCGTGCCGCCCAACCAGCGGCCGGTCAACATGGTGTTTCAGCACCTGGCGCTGTTCCCGATGATGTCGGTCGGTGAAAACGTCGGCTACGGCTTGGCGCGGCGCGGCCTTTCGCGTGCCGATATCGCCACCAAAGTCGGCGCCATGCTGGAGCGCGTGAGCCTGCCCGGCATGCAGGACAAGCGCGTCGACCAGCTCTCGGGCGGCCAACGCCAGCGCGTAGCGATCGCGCGCAGCCTGGTGCTGGAGCCCACCTTGCTGCTGCTGGACGAACCCTTGGGCGCGCTGGATTTAAAGCTGCGCGAGCACATGAAGGTCGAGCTCAAGCAACTGCAGGCGGCCTTCGGCACCACCTTTGTTTACATCACGCACGACCAGTCGGAAGCGCTGGTGCTGTCCGACCATGTGGCGGTGATGAACGCCGGCAGCTTTGAGCAGGTTGGCACGCCGCAGGATTTGTATTACCAGCCGCAAACGCCTTTTGTCGCGGGCTTTGTGGGCGCAAACAACAAGCTGACAGGCAGCACCGCCGCGGGCGCGGAAGCCGGCAGCGTGGCCGCCGTGACGACCGCACAAGGCCTGGCAATGCGTGCACGCGCCGCCGGCCGCATTCAGCCCCACCAGGCCGTGCAGGCTTTTGTGCGGCCCGAGGCCATCAGCCTGGCGCGCGACGCGACCGAGCTGCCGGCCATGCACACCGTGTACGCCGGTGAAGTCGAAAGCCTACTGTTTGACGGCGCCAACTCGGCGGTGCTGCTGCGCGAGAGCGCCAGCCGTACCGAGTTCCGCATTGCCCTGCCGCAAACCGGGCGCTTTGCCGACCTGCGTATCGGCGAAACCGTCGCCTTCAGCTTTGATCCGGAGCAGGCCGTCTGCTTCGGGCCGGCAGGCGCCTGAGCCATGCAAGCCGCCGCCACGCTGCCCGCACCGAAGTCCGCCGGGTCCGGCACTATGTCGGCGCAGGCGCGGCTGATCCTGCTCTTGCTGCTGGCGCCGGCCCTGATCTGGCTGGTCGGGCTGATCGTGCTGCCGCACATCGACCTGGCCGTGCTGTCGCTGCGCGAACGCATCGCGCCGCGGCAGTACGCGCCCAGCTTCGCGCAATACCGCACCTTTATTGAAGAGCCGCTGTACTGGCACACCTTTGTGCGGACGGCCCTCATGTCCATATTGGCGACGGGCATCACCTTGCTGCTGGCTTTTCCCATCGCCTGGACGATTGCCAAGCTGGTGCGCGGGCGGGCCAAGTCGCTGCTGCTGGTGATGTGCCTGATCCCGTTCTGGGTCAGCGAAACCGTGCGCACCCTGGGCTGGATGATCCTGCTGCGCGAATCCGGCGTGATGCCCGCCGTGCTGGTGCAACTAGGCCTGACCGACGCGCCGGTCGAGCTGCTGTATCGCGATGCGACCATCCTCGTCGGCCTGGTCTACACCTCGATGCTCTTCATGGTGGTGCCGCTCATTAGCGCGCTCGAAAGCCTGGACGACACGCTGATCGAGGCTGCCTACGACCTGGGCGGTAACGGCCCCTCCATCCTGCGGCAAATCGTCATTCCGCATGCCGCACCGGGCATCCTGGCCGGCTGCATCGTGGTCTTTATGCTGACGCTGGGCAACTACCTCACACCCACCTTGCTGGGCGGCAAAAATTCGCTGTGGTTTACCGAGCAGATTTACACCCAGTTCATCACGCGCTTTAACTGGGAGCAGGGTGCGGCGTTTGGTTTCTTGCTGCTGGGACTGTCGACTGCGATTGTCTGGGTCGGTTTGAAACTAACTGGCCAGAAGTTCGGCGAAGTGATGCGCCGGTCATGAAAGAAGCAACATGATCGCCTCCCTGCCCCGCCCCGTCTGGCTGCGCGCCGGCACGGTCGTGTACGCGCTGGCCTTCTTTGCCTTTTTGTTTCTGCCGCTGGTGGTAGTGGCGGTGTTCGCCTTCAACGACGCGCCCTACCCCGCGCCGCCCTGGCGCGGCTTCACGCTCGACTGGTTCTTTGGCAGCAAGGCCGGGCGCACCGGGCTGTTTGCAGACGGGCCGATGCTGGCCAGCCTATGGACCAGCGTGGTGGTGGCCGGCTGGGTCACCTTGCTGGCGGTGCTGGTCGGTACCACCAACGCCTTTTTGATTGAGCGCAGCCAGTTCCCGGGCAAGCAGGCGCTGTCCATGCTCATGCTCGCGCCGCTGGTGATTCCGGGTGTGATTCTGGGCATTTCCATCCTGGCCTTTGCCAGCCGGATGGCGCAGTTTGCCGACGACATGTGGGGGCTTGAGCTCGACTTCCTGCGGCCGGGCCTGCCGCTGGTGGTGATCGGCCAGTTTTCCTACATCGTCTCCATTGCCACGCTCATCATTTCCGCACGCCTGAAACGTTTTGACATCACCCTGGAAGAGGCCGCGTACAACCTGGGGGCTTCGCGCGCGGCCGTGTTCGCCACCATCACGCTGCCTTACCTCAAACCCGCGCTGGTCGGGGCGGCCGCCATCTCGTTCCTGATGTCGTTTGAAAACTTCAACACCACGCTGATGCTGGTCGGCTCCGACGCGCCGCTGACGGTGATGATGTACGGCCGCATGCGCGAAGGCGCCACGCCGGTGCTCAATGCCGTGAGCCTCTTTCTGATGCTGGCCTCGGCCGCCCTGGCGCTGACCCTCCTGCGCAAGCCTGCGGATCCGCCCGGGCGCTGAACCATCCGGGCAGCCGCCCAGGAACCTCTGCCCCAAAACCGGGCTCCAACAGCCGCTTTACAAACAGCCACGCACCGATACCCAAATCGCGTGCATGGAGTCACAAATCGTGATACGGTGCAGTGGTATCAGCCCGGTTTTGACATTGACATCACAGGTGAACGGATGCGCAGGCCAGCCCTTTACAGCAGTTCAAACCGTCCGGCGCAGGGCGCGGATGACGCCCACGCGCAAGCGGCCGGCCAGGCCGCCAATCCAGACGCCTCCATCCCGGATACCCCGCCCTCCCGCTTTCCCCGCACCGCCCGCTTGGCCAAGCGCCTGGCGAAGAATCAGTTGTATCTGCTCTGGTCGGTCGTCGGCCTGCTCGCCCTGCTGCTGGCCATCAGCTTCTCGTCGCCGCTGCGCAACCCCGCCCGCAAGCTGACGCAGGAAGACATCAACGCCGCTGTACTCAAAACCCTGGAGACCACGGTTCTGCCATCCCCCGGCACCCGGGCCTACGACACCATCATCCCGTCGGTCGTGCGCATCGTCGGCCTGGGCAAAGACAAGGACGGCAAGGAAGACGGCGAGCGCAGCGTGGGCACCGGCGTGGTCATCGTCGACAAGGGCATCATCCTGACCAACCTGCATGTGGTGCAGAACGCCCAGACCATCAAGGTCACCTTTGCTGACGGCCTGGAGTCCACCGCCAGCATCACCGGCGTGCAGCCTGAAAACGACCTGGCCGTGCTGCAGGCGCACAAAATTCCCGACGACCTGATTGCCGCCACCATGCGCTCCACCGCCGACCTCGCCCCCGGCGACCAGGTCATGGCCGTGGGCTACCCCTTCGGCATCGGGCCTTCGGCGTCAGCCGGCGTCATCTCCGGGCTCAAACGCAACTTCCGCTCACCCGAAGGCAAGCAGATGATGAGCAACCTGATCCAGTTCGACGCCGCCGCCAACCCCGGCAATTCTGGCGGCCCGCTGGTCACCATGGACGGCGAAGTGATCGGCATCGTGACCGCGATCTTCAACCCCAACCAGCAGCGCACCTTTGTCGGCATCGGTTTTGCGGTGCCGATTGAAAACGCCGCCTCGGCCGCCGGCATGCCGCCCTTCTGACATCTTCTGATTTCCTCTGACATCCCTCCTCAAGGACAACGACGCATGGAACAGCCCACCTCCGCACCGCCGAACACTAACGCCAACCACGACACCGCGCAGCTCATGGAGCAGATCCTCTACGAGGTCAAACGCGTCGTGGTGGGGCAAGACCGCTTTCTCGAGCGCGTGATGGTCGCCATCCTGGCCCAGGGCCACCTGCTGGTCGAAGGCGTGCCGGGCCTGGCCAAGACGCTGACCATCAAGACCCTGGCCAACACCGTGCGCGGCAACTTCAAGCGCATCCAGTTCACGCCCGACCTGGTGCCGGCCGACCTGGTGGGCACACGCATCTACAACCAGAAAACCGGCGAGTTCAGCACCTCGCTGGGCCCCGTCTTCACCAACCTGCTGCTGGCCGACGAAATCAACCGCGCACCCGCCAAGGTGCAAAGCGCGTTGCTCGAAGTGATGCAGGAGCGCCAGGTGACGATTGCCGGCATCACGCACAAGGTGCCTGAGCCCTTCCTCGTCATGGCCACGCAGAATCCGATTGAAACCGAAGGCACCTATCCGTTGCCCGAAGCGCAGGTGGACCGCTTCATGATGAAAGTGCTGGTCGACTACCCCACCGACGACGAAGAGTTCGTCATCGTGCAGCGGGTCACAGGCCCGGCCGTCGCCGTCAGCGCGGTGGCCACCACCGAGCAGCTGGCCGCACTGCAGGCCGAATGCCGCCGCATTTATGTCGACCCATCGCTGGTGCAATACGCCGTGCGCCTGGTCTCAGCCACCCGCAACCCGACCAGGCATGGGCTCAAAGACCTGCAGCGCTTTATCACCTTCGGCGCTAGCCCGCGCGCCACCATCAACCTGACCGAAGGCGCACGCGCCCTGGCCTTGCTGCGCGGCCGCAGCTATGCGCTGCCTGAAGACATGACGGACCTGGTGCCCGACGTGCTGCGTCATCGGCTGGTGCTGTCTTATGAGGCGCTGTCTGAAGGGCTGACAGCCGATGGCCTGGTCGCAAAAATCATGGCCAAAATTCCGCCTCCCGCCAAACCACTCGAGCATGAAAAACTCGCCGCCTAAACATAGGAGCCCCCACGCTCCGCCGCTACGCGGGTCGCTGCCCCCTCAAGGGGCCGCCCGCCTGCGGCCCGGCAAAGCCGGTTCCGCGGCTCATGCTTGGTTGGCTGGGTTGAGGAGTTCTTAATGCTGTCGACTTCATGAAAACCTCATCGCCCCAACCTATAGCTAAACCCGCTTCAGCCGCCAGCGCAGAACAACTGCTGCGTCGGCTGGAGTGGACCGTCCTGCGCCGGCTCGACGGCTTGCTACAGGGGGACTACCGCACGCTGCTGCGCGGCACCGGCATGGACCTGGCCGACCTGCGCGAATACCAGCACCATGACGACGTGCGCCACATCGACTGGAACGTGACCGCACGGTTGCAGCAACCCCATGTGCGCGTCTTCACCGAAGACCGCGAGATGAGCGCCTGGTTTTTGCTCGACCTGAGCCCCTCGATGGACTTCGGCTCCAGCGAGCTGCGCAAGCGCAATGTCTCGGCCGAATTTGTCGCCGTGCTGGCGCGCATGCTCACGCGCCACGGCAACCGCGTGGGCGCCATGCTCTACGGCTCAGGCGTCGACGCCGTGATCCCCGCGCGGGGCGGGCGCCACCATGTGCTGCATTTGCTGCACACGCTGCAGGCCCGGCCTGAAACCAACATCCTCGGCCCGACGCGCCTGCACGAGCTGCTCGAATCCGCCGCCAACCTGGTACGCCGGCGCTCCACCGTATTTGTGGTGTCCGACTTCATCACCGAACCCGGCTGGGAAAAGCCCCTGGGCCAGCTCGCCCGCCGTCATGAGGTGGTGGCTGTGCGCCTGCTCGACCCGCTGGAGCTGGACCTGCCCGACCTTGGCCTCATCCCGATTCGCGATGCCGAAACCGGCGAGCAGTTGCTGGTCGACACGCATGACGCCGGCTTTCGCAAACGCTTTGCCCGCATCGCGGCCCAGCGCGAGGCCGAGCTGCGGCAATCGCTGGCGCGCGCCGGCGTCGACACACTGGAGCTGTCGACCGACGACAACCTGGTCGACGCCATCATGCGATTCACCGATTTACGCAAGCGCCGCAGCCGCCTGTCCGGTGGAGCCGGCGGCGGCGCGCTGCCCTCCCACCTGAAGCACGCGGCCTGACGCTGCCAAGGACTCACATCATGAACTTCAGCTGGCTCACCACCACTATGTCCAAACTGCCTTTGCCGACTTTCCTGTGGCCGGAATTCCTGTGGCTGCTGCTGGCCATTCCGCTGCTGGTGCTGGTGTACATCTGGCTGCTGCGCCGCAAAAAGAAGAACGTGCTGCGCTACGCCAGCCTGTCCATCGTGCGCGAAGCCATGGGCCGCGGCCAGGGTTTTCGCCGGCACGTTCCGCCGCTGCTGTTTTTGCTGTCGATCGCCGCCATGCTGGTGGCTGCCGCGCGCCCCTTTGCCGTCATCAGCCTGCCCTCGCAACGCGAAACCATCATCCTGGCCATGGACGTCTCAGGCAGCATGCGCGCCGCTGATGTATTGCCCAACCGCCTCGTCGCCGCACAAAACGCCGCCAAGGCTTTTCTGACCGACCTCCCACGGAATGTGCGCGTGGGCATCGTCGCCTTTGCCGGTACCGCCTCCGTCGTGCAGCAACCCACACTGAGCCGTGAAGATCTCGTCGTGGCGATCGACAAATTCCAGCTGCAACGCGGCACCGCGATTGGCAACGGCATCGTCGTCTCGCTGGCCGAACTCTTCCCCGAAGCGGGTATAGACCTGGCCTCCATGCAATACGGCCGCGAGAAACCGCGCGGCACCTCCATCGACCAGGCCCTGAACCCGGACAAAGACGCGAAGAAAGACTTCGTTCCCGTCGCGCCCGGCTCCTACACCTCAGGCGCCATCATTTTGTTGACCGACGGCCAGCGCACCACCGGCGTTGATTCACTCGACGCCGCCAAGGCCGCTGCCGACCGCGGCGTGCGCGTTTACACCGTCGGCGTCGGCACGGTCGATGGCGAAACGATTGGCTTCGAAGGCTGGTCGATGCGCGTCAAGCTGGATGAAGAGACCCTCAAAGGCATCGCCCGCACCACGCAGGCCGAGTACTTTTATGCAGGCACCGCGGCCGACCTGAAAAAGGTCTACGAAACGCTCAGCTCACGCCTGGCCATCGAGAAAAAGGAAACTGAAATTTCCGGCCTTCTCGCACTCGTAGCCGCCGCACTGGCGCTGGTGTCGGCCAGCTTGTCGCTGCTGTGGTTTAACCGGATTCTTTGAGGCAGCGGAAGCGCTTCCCTGAATGGTGGGCGACTAGACTCACCCACATGTTTCCCTTCTTCGACAACCTCGCCTTCTGGGCATTCATCGCAGCCATGGGCGCCGTCGGCTACTTCACCATGCGCAAGCATGTCCACAAGCAGATCGCCATGGCGCCCAGGGAATCTCTTCGAAACCCGGCGCAGCGAGCTCTGCACCGCACGTCTATCGTGTTCGTGGTGCTCCCGCTGGCCTACGTCGGTCTGATCGATGGCGAGCCGTTCTGGGCAGCAGGCGCCGTTCTTGCGACGCAGGCAGGTCTTATGGGCCTGCTGCAGCTTCTCGGAGTCGGTTACGCCATCCGCCTATGGATGCTCCTGCCCATCACGGCGGCGTCCATCATCGCGGGCGCGGCGGCGGCAGCGTGGCCGTCCGTTGAGCCGTCGGCGCTCGCCACTGCGCCCTGGCTTTTCCTGATCCTGGCCGCCGCCGCTTTCGCACTCAGCGCTGCCTTTTCACTGTATTCGTTCCCCATCGGGTATGGCGAACGGGCCCGGTGACAGGGCGCGGCTCTCCCATACGGACCTGCATTGGCCCGGCACGGAGGGGCTGGACCAAATAGGCCAAAACAGCTTCTACAGGCCGTTGTGAGCGTCTGCACCGGAATTAGTAACGAAATCCGGGTTTTGCCCAGTCTACACGTACATCCTTAGCTATATTTTTAATAGCAGAAAACCCGACATTCGCCTGCTGCGGGCCGTACCGGCCGGGCCGGCACTGTGCGACCAGCACGTTTTCTCGCAATCAAGTATGATACGCATCATGCGAAACGCAAATCCCCCCAAAGTTAACGCCAGAACCGCCGCCAAAGAGGCCTCCCACGACCGCATCGTGTCGGTCGCTGCGCGGGCGATTCGCCGCAGCGGGTATGACGGCACGGGTGTAGCCGACATCATGAAGGAAGCCGGCCTGACGCACGGCGCGTTCTACGCCCACTTCGAGTCGCGCGAAGCCATGCTGGCAGAAGCCGCAACGCGGGCGTGCGCCGACGGCGCTGCGCTGGTTGCGGGCGCGACAGCTGGCGTGCCATCAGAGCACGCACTGGAATCCATGCTTCGCGGCTATCTCTCGAAAGAGCATGTGGAGCAAGTGGAAATGGGCTGTCCCCTCGTGGCGCTGGGCTCGGAGACCCCACGCCAGGGGCCTGAAGTGCGCCGCGCGACGACCCGGCACCTCAAGGAAACGATTGATCTTGTCGCTCGCCAGTCGCCTGACTGGGGGAAGCCCGGCGCGCACGAAAAAGCACTGGTGACCGTGGCCACCATGGTCGGCACATTGCTGCTGGCCCGCGCCGTCGATGAACCCGCGCTGGCAGACAGCCTGCGCGAAGCGGCGTTGAAGCATCTGCTGCCCGCCCCCGCGACCACCTCCGCCTGAATCCAATGAAAGACAGCCACGCCTTGTTTTTTTACTCGCCTCCACATATGACGAACATCATGTCAAATTAACAAAAATCAGAAGGCCTCGTTGAAAGTACCAGCCGTCCCCCGAAAAACCACCCTTGATTCATTTGTTCGAACCCGTTTTGTCTGTTCCCTAACCTGGAGATTTTCATGAAGATCAAAGATTCTGTTGTCCTCGTCACCGGCGCCAATCGCGGCATCGGCCTGGCTTTTGCCCGTGAGCTGCTTGCCCGCGGTGCGCGCAAGGTCTACGCGGCCGCACGCGACCCTGCCACCATCACCCTGCCCGGCGTGCAGGCCTTGCGTCTCGACGTCACCAAGCCCGAAGAGGTGGCTGCCGCCGCAGCCTTGGCGTCCGATGTCACGCTGGTCATCAACAATGCCGGCGTCGGCCAGCCGGGTGGTTTCCTTGCCGCCGACAGCGAGGACACGAGCCGCCGCATGCTGGAGACCAACTTCTATGGCGTGTTGCGCATGAGCAAGGCCTTCGCGCCCGCCCTCAAAGCCAACGGCGGCGGCGGCCTGCTCAATGTGTTGTCTATCGTGTCGTGGGTCAACGGCGGGGAGCTGGCGGCCTACGCGGCCAGCAAGTCCGCAGCCTGGTCGCTGACCAATTCACTGCGCCATGAACTGGCCGGGCAGAAGACACAAGTGCTGGGACTGCACATGGGCTACGTGGATACGGATCTGATCCGTGACTTCGATGTGCCGAAGTCCAGCCCTGAAGACATCGTCAAGCGCGCGCTCGACGGGCTTGAAGCAGGCGCCGATGAAGTGCTGGCCGATGAACCCACCCAGCAAGTCAAAGCCGGGTTGACGGCGGCAAGGCCCAGCTACCTTCCGCAGGCAGCTTGAGCCTGAAATGAGAACGGGTCGCCCGAATGCGCGAGGCGACCCGTTCAACCGGTTTCTTGAAGTCGCCGGCTTATTTTTTTGGCTTGCTGACCTCGTGGCCGATCACGCCGCCAACCGCGGCGCCGCCTACAACACCCAGGGGGCTGCCACCGGTAAGCGCTCCGCCGGCCACGCCACCCACACCCGCGCCGATGGCGGTGTTCCGGTCTTGCGTTGTCATACCGCTGCAACCGGCCAAGCCGGCAAAGGCGGCGACTGCAACTGCGCTAATTACGCTTCGTTTGATACTGATCATGTTCAATCTCCTTCAGAAAGTGGATGAAGTGCCAGAAGAGCAAATGCATCGCTGGTGTGTTTATCCTAGGGCGTTGCCTGGAGGAAGGTGTAGGACGAGGGCCCAACATCGGTAAGAACCTGGACCGATTTCTCCGGCGAAAAGTTCGCACGCACGGAGAGCCTTTGATACATTCACGTGGCTCAAAGGAGAAACAGCCATGGGGCCCGTCAAAAAAGATCAAACCGGCAAACCCGTCACACCGGACAACATTCGCAGCATGAGCGCACACATCGGGCTTTGCGCCCTGTACGCCGTGGCAGCCTGCGTACTCTGTGCGTTTTTTGTCCGGTCAGAGAGCACGTATGTTCTTGGCGCAGCCGTGGTCACCCTCATGCTCTGCCTCGGCCACGGTGTGATCGCGTTCGGCGCTGCACGCTCAGCGCCCTGGGCCCGAATTGCCTCGATGGTGGTGGGCGGCTGGATGTTGTTCGGCTTTCCCATCGGAACCGTCATCGGGGTCTACCTGCTCGTTAACCTCAAGTGGCCGCCACAGACCACGCAGTGACATGAAAAAACGGCTCCTCGGAACCGTTTTATCTGAAAAAACGCCGCGCTCAAATCAACGCGGCAGCAGGCCAGCGTTCAGCCCCGTCGTGCGGCCTCAATCGCGGCGACATCGATCTTCCTCATCGTCATCATCGCGTCGAACACACGCTTGGCCACCTTGGGGTCAGGGTCGGCAATGCCGTCGGTGAGGACGCGCGGCGTGATCTGCCATGACACGCCCCACTTGTCCTTGCACCAGCCGCACTCGCTTTCCTGGCCGCCGTTGCTGACGACCGCGTTCCACAAGCGGTCGGTCTCGGCCTGGTCGTCGGTCGCGATCTGGAAAGAGAAGGCTTCGGACTGCTTGAACGCCGGACCGCCGTTCAAGCCGATGCACGGAATGCCTGCGACGGTGAATTCAACTGTCAGGACATTGCCTTGCTTGCCCGAAGGGTAGTCACCCGGTGCGTGAAAGATCGCGCCGACTGAACTGTCGGGGAATGTTTTGGCATAGAAGTTGGCGGCGTCAAGGGCGTCGCGTTCGTACCAGAGGCAGATGGTGTTCTTGCTCATTTTTTTGGTCATGTCATTTCTCCTGAAGCGTTGAGTGCCCTGCATCCGGCAATCGCCAGGATGCAGGAACGAAGAGCGCCTATCGTATTCATTGAACCCAGGCTTGGGATGCCGAACTAACCCTTGGATGTGGACGGGTCCGCCGAGCGCGGATAGGTCCGCTCTTCCTCAAACGTCCCGTCGGCGCGGTGGATCTTGACCGAGGCGGTTTTGCCCACCATGAATTCGCGGGTTGCTTCCATGACTTCGGCTTTGGTGGGCTTGCTGATAGCAGCGCGGCCGGCGCCTTGCCGGGTCAGGTCCCAATGCCCGTCATGCGATTTGATGTGGTAGTTGTCCATACGGTCTCCTTCAAAGAAAGATCAAAAAAAGATCGTATGGGTGCCGCCGCAAACCCGGTTGTAGGACAGTTTCTACGGAGCCCCGGCGCCGAGGCGATTTTGATCCATTCGGGTGTGTCCACATTCCTGTCCATCAACCCGTTCTGTACCAGCACGCACAAATGCCCGTATGGCTCAAAGGCGCAGCATAATTGCGCATCGGTTGTGCATAACGCCAACGTTCCAGCGCTCTCCTGGTTGCTGGTCATTCAACAGGTGCACCATGGAACCATTCACAATCGATCTAACCGGCATCCCACCGGCGATCCAGCAAGTCATTGCCAATCATTTGCTGAACGAGCGTCCTTCGCGGGCTCCCGACTACAAATCCGAGGTCGAAGCCACCGCCGAGGTCATCAAGGCCCTGAGGGAAACCCCCGGTTCCGTATTGACCACCCTGTCACATGCCGTCAAACGGCTCACCGGTGCGGATTCTGCCGGCGTGAGTTTGTCCGGGCGAGACGACGGCAACCGGATATTGCTTTGGCAGGCTGCGGTGGGCCTCTTCGAAAAATATCTGGGCAGTGTCGTGCCGCATAGCGAAAGCCCCTGCGGGACCGTGCTGGAAACCGACAGGGTTGTCCTGATGGTTGACCCGGCAAAAGCGTACAAAACCGCCGCGCAGATCGAGCCGCCCATACGCGAGGTCTTGCTTGTGCCCTTCCACGTCGATGGACGCGTCGCGGGCACCGTCTGGCTTATTTCCCAAAGCACCAAGACCTTCGACGCGGAAGACGCGCGCCTTGCCACCAATATTTCCGAGCTCGCGGCCCTCGCCTACCAGGTACTCACCAAACTCGGCGACATGGAGCTCTTGAGCCGGACGGTACAACTCGCCGCCGACAGCCACTTCATGCAGCGCCCGCTGGCTGCATCGAGCTTGGCCGCCTGAGAGCGCAAAGCTGAGGACGCAAACCGTGCGGCTGATTGTGCTGAATACTTTGCCAGAGACTAGATGAAAACTTGCGCCGAATGTCAGTCACCTGCGCCGGATGGGCTTCTGGCGTGTTCCACCTGCGGCTGTGGAATCTTCACTGAACCAAGCGCTCCCATCGCCGAGAAACGCGCCGATTCAGATACCGTCGCACTGCTTAAATGGTCGATCGGCTACTTGCTATCCGCGATGCTGCTGGGCGTGGTCACTTCCGTTGTGGCGCACATGTTGTGGCGCAATGGCTTCAGAGCGGCGGCAGAGGGAATGGCAACCTCGCCCATCATGTTGGTCCCTGTCCTCACGATGCTGTTCTTTGCGCTCTATACGAGTCGCTATCGCAACCCCGTCGTCCGGGCCGGCGCGTTGTACATGGCCATCTCGGTTTTCGGGCTCGGTGTGCACTTGCTAAGCTCCGGGCGCCCGGCCGAATACATTGCCGCTGCGGCAAGCACGCTTTTCTTTGGACTGATTGGAACGGCCATCGCCTTCTTCTTGCGGCGCAGGAACGACGAAACCTGACATCTTGATCGAGCGGCTGTTGGCCGCCGGTCATTTCTACATCAGATGAAAGGTGAGACGGCCGGCACCAACCGCCTACCGCACGTGGCATTCCCGCCGCAGCAAGGCCAGTGCGTCTTCGAACGCATGTACGGCATCGCTTTGCAGCGTGGCCTGCGCCTCTTCCACAAAGTCATCCCACAAGCTGGCGTAGGCGTCCTGGTGCTGCACCGGCGCGTGGTCCACGATGTACTGGTGGGCCAGCTCGGGCTTGAAACCGGATTTGCGGATCTTGCGCAGCAGGGTGGCGGCGCTTTTCTCGGTCAGCAGGGTCTTGGGCGCGGAACCGGCGGCCACGCACAGAAACAGTGTCAACAGCGAACCATCGTCCGCATTGCCGCCGGTGACCTTGCTCCACACGGCGGATGTTTGACGGTCATGGTGATCGACCTCGTTCAGGCCGTCTTCCACCCAGAAGTACCGGCCCATGAAGGCCGGGCTGCGGTCAAACAGCTGGCGCGTCGGCAAGGCCGTATCAAGTATTTTCGGCGCGTCGGCCATCACGGACTGCCGCACCGCCTCGACCACATCCCGCAGGTGGGCCGGAAGCTTTTTCGGAACGGCGAGCGGCAGCGCAGCCGCAGACGGAGCAGCCCCGTGTTTTTTGCGCAAGGCGGCGATCATCTTCTCGAACGCGATCCAATCGGGCATCTCGATGCGACCCATCGCCAGCACCAGCAAGGCGGTGCGAATTACCGCTTCGGCATCCGCGCCCGCCTCATCGAGTTCGGCGGCGTCCATGCCCAGCTCTTCCGCAAGCCAGACGGCCGCATCCACCACCTGCGCCACATGGCTGCGCCTGGCAAGTTCGGCCCGGTAGTCGGCCAGGTTGCGCAGTGACCATTTGGCCAGCAGCGGAATGTGCTCGTCGGTGAAGCCGCCGCGCTCATTCATGCCGAAGTGGCTGTTTTGCGGCATGGCGATCAGCGCCTTGAGCATGTCCGAGCCGCCCTTGGAGCGCGACAGCAGCGAAAAATCGCGCAGCGATTCAGCCGCCTGATGCAGGTCGCCGTCGCAGGAATGTTCGAGGTACAGGCTGATCAGGTTCACCATGCGGTCGCGGGCTTTTTCAAGGTCCGGGCGCAAATTCTCATTGCCGAAATAACGCGCGATCTGCACCATGCCCTTGGGGCCTTCGACCCGCATGGCTTCAATTTTTTCGACGCCGATGATGCCGTGCTGCACGCCGTACTGCAGCGCCTTCTCAAAAAAGGCGCGCGTATCGTAGAGCGAGATGGCGGAAGGCGAAGACATGGGCGCTTGCAAGTTCAGATCGCCGATTCCTCGTCGGACTCGCGCGCCGTCGGTGTGGCCTTGCCGCGATCCGTGTCGCCGGTCTCGACCTTGCCGTCGTCCTGCACATCGTCCTCGTTCTCTTCATCCTCATCGGAAGCTGCCTTGTGCGCACTGCCCTTGGCGCGCAGCACCATCAGCATTTCAATGAACAGGTCCGGCAGTTCGTAACGCAGCAGCCAGGCGACTTGCATCCAGTCGTTGTCGGCGATCTCTTCCTGCTGGACACGCGGCCTTTCGTAGGCCGAGGCCAGCAGCGCGGACTGGGACAGCATCTTGCCGTACTCGTCGGCCGGGTCAAAGCTGCCGCTGCGCGCAAAGCCCTCGACACGGCTCCACTGGTCCGAAAAATAATCGGCGAGGGCTTCGCTGCCACCTTCCAGGTCGCCGATCGCGGCAAGAAATTCCACCGGGTCCGCCTCGTCGCGAAAGATCACCGCATTGACCATGCCGCGCAGGTGCGTGCGGGTCAGGTCCTTGTAGAGCTTTTCAATCACCACGGCGCGGGCAAACTGCGCGGGCGTGACCAGCAGGCTGACCACCGACTCCTTGGAGTTGTCGTACTCGCGAATGACAGCCAGAACGTCCTTAGGCGGCAACTGCTCCAGCACCACCATCAGCGCGGCATCACCTTCGTCGTCGGCCAGCGCGACCAGTGCCGCCTCGGCGCCGACGATGTCGCCGGCCGCAATCAGGCTTTGGGTTTTTTCAATCAGGGCGAGATGATTCGTCATCAGTGGTTTACCTTCCAGGTCATGCTTGCTTGCATCAGTCTTTGGCGTCAAAGCCCTGCTGGACCAGCCAGTCAGAACCTGCCTCGTGGCGCGCCCGGGCATCGCCGCTTTGCTCACGCTCGTCATCGCCCTCAAATATCACCAGTGGGTTTTCGCCGTTCTCATCACCGTCTTCATCGTCATCGCCGTCTTCGTCTTCTTCAGCGCTCACGGTGGACGCGGCCACCGGCAGGCCCGCCATGTATTCCAGCCCCGCCGTCAGCGCCAGGAATTTGTCCCCGCCGGGCGCCTGCAAGACGATCTGCGCCAGGTCCTGGGCCCAGGGCGCCAGCACAAAGCCATCCGCCAGGCTGTCCCAGGCCGGAAAGCCATCGGCATCGACATCGTGGGTGAGCAGGTGTTCCATCACAGTTTTTTCCGTGAAATCAAAACCCTGGTGAAACACCACCGCCACCATCTCGGGGCTGGTGTCCATCATCTGGACCAGAAAGGCCATCTCCTGGCGTTTGCCGGCCAGGCGCTGGTGCAGCACGTCGCGCCCTTCCGAGTCGAATCGCAGGTCATCCATCTCGGACTGATAGGCCGAACGCAGGTCAAGGAAATACGGAGAGAAGTTCATGCTGACGGGTTTTTCATGGTGTGTTCTTCTTGAGGTCAGCAAGGGTCACAGTAGCGGGTTGAAATAATCGGCCCAGATGACACGCGCCGTGTCGATCGGGCTGTCGAGCAGGTTGCGGCGTCGGTTGTCGTCATAGGCCTGGCGCTTGTCCGCATCCGCCAGCACCTCATAGGCCTGCTGCACCGCCCTGAAACGCTCGGGCGCCTCGTGGTCCGCATTTTTGTCCGGGTGCCAGAAGGAGGCCTTCAGGCGAAAGGCTTTTTTGACATCGGCCAGCGTTGCGGCGCTGTCCAGCCCGAGGGCGGTGTAGTGATCAGTCATGCGAAAGTGGCTGTGTCCTGGACCGCAGGCAGGGCGCTGCACGGCATGTTGAGAACCTCAAGAACTGAGGGGGATGCGCCTGCGCGCGCGGCGGAGGGATCAAGGATTATGCCTGTCGGGGTGCCATGGGGGCCTGCGTCCGGGAAATGGCCTTGTTTGGCACTTGTCGGCCGTAGGTGGGCCTGAGATGCCCCTGATGCACGAAAAAAGGGTGCAACTGGTCGGTTGATAGGCCGCGATGATCAAACACAACGGAATCAACTGTTTGACCTGTTCTCGTCCAGATCAAGGAGACTAGTAACCACGCCGGCCGCCTAGAATCGGTGTGCGGGCTTGGTCCCTTCTTATCGACCTGAATGGAAACTCAATATGGGCAATAAGTCTTTTAACAACAAGCACTCGGCCAGGTTTTCAGCGGTCAGGTTATGCCGCAGGCGCGATGCTATGCCGAAACCCTTGCAGAATACATTACGTTAGGCGGCCTATGAGTACTCGAGAGCAGTTCCTGACAGTGGTCGATCTCATCTGCAGACGGCCCGGGATGTTTACTGGCACAGAGTCTCTTAAAGACGTCGCCATCTATCTGAATGGCCTGGAACACGGATTGACCGTTGCTACCGCCAGCACGCCGTTCATGCACGCATGGCATCGGTGGCTTGAAGGTCGGTATATAGCAGGAATGCAAGGACAGCACTGGACAGAGTTTTTGATCGAAAAGTTTGGCTCCGATGGCCTGGTCCTGGAGGCGCTTCCAAGCCTCTATCGCGAGTTCTTTGAGGACCTAGACGTGCTGGGTGAGGCTGGAATTCATGATCGAGCATCTGCGCGACTAATCGCAAAAAACACCCCGCGAGATCCTGATGTTCGCTATAGCTAAGCAGACGCAGCGGGCCGCCTAACCTTATGTCTCACACTGACGGTCTGGAAGAGTTGTCGACCGCTCTACGCGCAGCGGGAGTCGAGCACGCCCTGTACCACGACTGCATCTGGATCACACTGCCGCAACACCAAGGCAACGTCGAAATCAAGGCATGGCCCGATCAGGGTCGAACGGCCCAACTCGAGTTGAATCGTCAGTGGTTCTCGATGAGTGAGGTTGAAGGCGAGTTTGACGGCCCACCTGGAGAAGTAATTGCCCGAGTTGCTGAAAGACTTGCGGAGCGCGGGCTTTCGCTCGGCAAGGAGCGCCCGAGTGAGGTCTAACAGGTTATTCGACGCGGACGCACAAATGCTTTCGCGCCCTGCGCGCACGCGACCCCCGCGCGCCGGTCAACTCCAACGTTAGGCGACTCACGAATCCCATGGAGTTTCAACAGAAACAAGCCCTAGATCTCGCTGAGGCGTCAGGTTACCTCCCGCATATTCGAGCGATCGCCCAGAACGCCACAGCTGCGCTGTGGTGGTCCCGCGCTTCTTTGCCGATAGGAAGTGCCGTACTCCACAACGGAACACTTTGCGCAATAAACACGGGTGAAAAAACAATCTGCGTAACAGCAGGCCATGTGTACAGCAAGTACCTTGAGCACAAAAGGGAATTCGCCGACATCGAGTGCCAGGTCGGCAGTGTTCGAGTCAATCTTGAAGACTATCTCATCGATCACAACACCAGCCTAGACCTCGCGACCTTTGAAATATCACCTATTCTCTTGGCAAGTTCTCGTGTTTCCGCTCACGGAGTACTGAAGTGGCCTCCTACGCAGCTTCTAGAGTCGGAGATCGTAATCCTGGGTGGGTATCCTGGAATGCTTCGCATCGAGCAATCGGGCAAACTGGGAACGCCATTTGTGTCATTCATAGCCCGGGTCGCCCAGGCATCTACTGATCATTCGGCGATCCAACTGAATCTTGAGGATTCATATTGGCCTGACGGTTCTGGGGGGCTTGCGCCACAATCCGAGCTAGGTGGCATGAGTGGCGGCCCACTATTTCGATATCGGTCTGAAAACCTTGAATATCTTGAACTCGCCGGCTTCATCTACGAGGCTAGTGCATCGTATGGAATTGTTTTTGCCAGACATGCATCTTGCATTGATGGGGCTGGGCGAATTGCAGGCGACTCCTAACCTCTCGATCGACGCGGACGCCTATCAACGCACCCGCTCAACCCCACTCAGACAACCGTCCCGACACCAACCTGAACCGCCGACCGCAACGCGAGGCCAGCGTCTCATCATGCGTGACCAGCACAAAGGCTGTGCCGAAATCACGTGCCAGTTGCAGCATCAACTCAAACACGCCGTCGGCCGTGCTGCGGTCAAGGTTGCCGGTAGGCTCATCCGCCAGCACGCAAGCAGGCTGCGTGACAAGCGCGCGTGCTATTGCCACACGCTGGCGTTCCCCGCCTGAGAGTTCTGCGGGGCGGTGGTGGATGCGGTCTTTGAGGCCTACGGCGGCGAGCATCGCTGTGGCTACGCGGGCGCATTCTGCGGGGGATTCGCGGCGGATCCACAGGGGCATGGCTACGTTGTCCAGTGCGCTGAACTCGGGCAATAGGTGGTGGAACTGGTAGACGAAGCCGAGGTGCTTGTTGCGCAGGTCGCCTTGCTGTTGAGGCGACAGCGACGACAGCATTTGGCCCTTGAGTTCAACCTGGCCGCTGGTGGGGGCGTCGAGGCCGCCCATCAGATGCAGCAACGTGCTTTTGCCTGAGCCTGAGGCGCCGACGATGGCCAGCGTTTCGCCGGCGTGGACTTGCAGGTCTACGCCGTGCAGCACGGTCAAATCGATCATGCCTTCGTGGAAGCGTTTGGTGAGGCCGCTGGCCTTGAGCACCACTTCGCCGTTTGCGTTGGCGCTTTGCAGCGTTGCGGTCATATCGTTTTTGAGTTCACTCATAGCGCAGGGCCTCCGCCGGGTTGACGCGGCTGGCGCGCCAGCTGGGGTAGATGGTGGCGAGGAAGGCCAGCACTAAAGAGATAACGGCGATGGGCATGATGTCGGCGTATTGCGGCTCGCTGGGCATGCGGCTGATGAGGTAGATGTCTTTGGGCAGGAAGCTGGCGTTGAGCGCGCGCTCAATGGCCGGCACGATGACGTCGATGTTGAAGGCGATGCCCAAACCCAGGATGAGGCCGGAGAGCGTGCCGATCACGCCAACAAGTGCGCCTTGCACCATGAAGATTTTCATGATGCTTTTGGGGCTTGCGCCCAGGGTGCGCAGGATGGCGATGTCGGCGCGTTTGTCGGTTACCGTCATCACCAGCGTGCTGACCAGGTTGAAGGCCGCGACGGCGACGATGAGCGTGAGGATGATGAACATCATGCGTTTTTCAAGCTGCACGGCGGCGAACCAGGTTTTGTTCTGGCGTGTCCAGTCGCGAATCAGCAAGTCGCCGCTCAGCGTTCTGGAAAGCTCAAACGCCACTTCGCGCGCCTGGTGCAAGTCTTTGAGCTTGATGCGGATGCCGGTGGGGCCTTCGAGGCGGAAGATTTTGGCGGCGTCGTCCTGGTGCATCATGACCAGGGCCGAGTCGTATTCAAAATGTCCGGAGTCAAAGGTGCCGACCACCGTCATTTGTTTTAAGCGCGGCACGACGCCGGCCGGGGTGACCTGGCCGCTGGGGGCGATCAGGGTGACGGTGTCGCCCTCACGCACGCCCATGGCGCGGGCCAGCTCGCCGCCCAGCACCACACCGAAGTTGCCGGGCACCAGCTTGGCCAAGGTGGGGCCGGATGTAGCGGCGAGGTCGGTGACCTGGCCTTCGAGCGCCGGGTCAATGCCGCGCACGATGGTGCCCTTCATGTCTTCGCCGCGCGCCAGCAAGGCCTGCGCGGCGATGAAGGTGGCGGCGCCGGTGACTTGCGGGTTGGCCTTGATTTCAGCGAGCGTCTTGGCCGGGTCTGCCAGGGCCACGCCGCCGGGCGCGAAAACTTCGATGTGGGAGATGACGCCCAGCATGCGGTCGCGCACTTCCTTCTGGAAGCCGTTCATCACGCTCAGCACGATGATGAGCGCAGCCACACCCAACGCGATGCCCAGCATGGACACGCCCGAAATAAAAGAGATAAAGCCGTTGCGCCGGGTGGCGCGGCCGGCGCGGGTGTAGCGCCAGCCCAAAATCAGCTCATAAGGAATTTGCATACTTGACCTGGTAGTCGTTGCGGGCCCCTGGGGCCCACGCGAACGGATTCTTATATATATAGACGGGCGCGGTTTGAGCGCCAAATTTGAACGCCAATTGTGGCATCCCGGACAATAGCCCCATGTCAGCCAATTCCCCCACTCACTTCAACGGCCCGCAGCTGCTGATTCCCTTTGCGGCCAGCAGTGCAGAGGCTTGGCTGCCGGCGATGAAAGCGCTGCCGGCCGGCAGCATGCGCAACCTGAGCCAGCTGCTGAAGGGCATGAAGTCAGTGCGCACTGATGTGGCGGACGCCCACACACTGTCGCCCCCGCACGAGCGCGCGCTGGCGCAGGCGCTGGGCATTGCGGGCCCCGATACGGCTGACGGGCTGATCCCATGGGCAGCGCAAGACGCGGCGCAGCACCTGCAAGCCCCCACCGGCAAGGCCTGGGCCTGGATCACGCCTTGCCACTGGGCCATGGGCCGCGAGCACGCGACGCTGACGGACCCCGCCGCGCTGGGCCTGACGGAAGCCGAATCCCGCACCTTGCTGGCGGCCATGCAGCCTTACTTTGTGGATGACGGCATCACGATTCACTATGTGCCTGCGCTGGGGCCCGCGCGCTGGCTGGCTGAGGGCGAGGTGTTTCGCAGCTTGCCGACTGCCTCACTGGACAGAGTGCTGGGCCGCAATGTCGACCCCTGGCTGCCCAAGCAAAACAAGGATGACGCCCACGCTACAGCCCGCAAGATGAAGCTGCTGCAAAACGAAATGCAGATGTTGCTCTACACCCACGCGCTGAATGACGAGCGCGCCGCGCGGAGGCAGTTGCCGGTCAATTCGTTCTGGTTGAGCGGTACCGGGGCTTTGGCCGCCCCGGATTTACTCCCTCTCCTCCCGGGAGAGGGCGGGGGTGAGGGGCTGCGGCCGTCGGTCCATCACCATTCAGGACAAGTGCACAGGCCGTCGGCCCTCACCCCTGCCCTCTCCCAGAGGGAGAGGGAGTTAATAACCGTGCCGCGCAGCCTGGCGCAAGCGGTATTTGCCGATGACTGGGAAGCCTATGCCCAGGCCTGGACCGCGCTGGACGCGGGCGACATCGCGCAATTGCTGGCGCGCCAGCAGGCGGGCGAAACCGTGCGGCTGACGCTGTGCGGCGAGCGCGGCGCCACCACGTTTGAGACGGCGCCCCAAGGATTCTTCGCCAAAATTTCAAGCCTTTTAGTGCCGCAGCCCATGTGGTACCTGGGCAATACGCTATAAAAAAGATAGTAAGACCACCATGAAAATTCAGGTACGCGACATCCCCCCGCGCAGCGTCTGGGCGCTGCAGCAGGCCGGCATTCACCCGCTGCTGGCGCAGCTGTATGCCGCGCGCGGCGTGCACACGGCCGACGAGCTGGACGACGGGCTGGCGCGGCTGCTGCCGCCCACCTCGCTGCTGGGCGTGCAGCCCGCGGCGCAGTTGCTGGCTGATGCCATGGCGGCCGGTAAAAAGATCTGCGTGGTCGCTGACTACGACTGCGATGGCGCGACCGCCTGCGCCGTGGCGCTGCGCGGCCTCAAGCTGCTGGGCGCTCAGCACGTGAGCTACCTGGTGCCTGACCGCGTGACGGACGGCTACGGCCTGACGCCGCCGATTGCCGAGCGGGTGAAAGCCGGCGGCGCCGATGTGCTGGTGACGGTGGACAACGGCATTGCCAGCATCGACGGCGTGGCGCGCGCGCGTGCCCTGGGCATGCAGGTTCTGGTGACCGACCACCACCTGCCCGCGCTGAAAGACGGCGAAGTGGTGTTGCCCGAAGCGGACGTGATCGTCAACCCCAATCAGCCGGCCTGCACGTTTGAAAGCAAATCGATTGCCGGTGTGGGCGTGATGTTTTATGTGCTGCTGGCGCTGCGGGCTGAGCTGCGCGCGCGGGGCGCCTTTGACGCGGCCAACCAGCCGAAGCTGGATGCGCTGCTGCCGCTCGTCGCGTTGGGCACCGTCGCCGACGTGGTGAAGCTGGACGCCAACAACCGCCGCCTGGTGGCGCAGGGCCTCAAGCGCATACGCGCGGGCCATATGCCGGCGGGCGTGGCGGGTTTGTTCAAGGCGGCGGGCCGGCAGGCGCCTGCGGCCACGACGTTTGACTTTGCCTTTGCCCTCGGCCCGCGCATCAACGCGGCCGGGCGCCTGAGCGACATGACGCTGGGCATCGAATGCCTGCTGACGGACGACGCCGCGCGCGCCGACGAGCTGGCGCAAATGCTGGATGGCATCAACCGCGAGCGCCGCGACATCGAGGCCGGCATGCGTGAACAAGCGCAGCTGGCGGCCGACGCGATGATTGACGACGACGAAGAGCCGCCGCCGGCGATTGCCATCTTTGACCCGGAGTTTCATGAAGGCGTGGTCGGCATCGTGGCCTCGCGCATCAAAGACCGCCTGCACCGGCCGACCTTTGTCTTTGCCGCCAGCCAGGCCGACGGCAAAGAGCACGAGCTCAAGGGCTCGGGCCGCTCGATCCCCGGCTTTCATCTGCGCGACGCGCTGGATCTGGTGACCAAGCGCCACCCCGGCGTGCTGCTTCGTTTTGGCGGCCACGCCATGGCGGCGGGCTGCACCATCGCTGAAGAAAACTTTGAACTCTTTGAGCAGGCGCTGCAGCAGGTGGCGCACGAATGGCTGGACGCCGCCACGCTGACGCGCCGCATGGACACCGACGGCCCGCTGGCGCCCGAATACCGGCGCGCCGACCTGGTCGACACGCTGCATAAGGAAGTGTGGGGCCAGGGCTTTGCCGCGCCTACCTTTAGTGAAGAGGTGGAAGTGGTGTCGCAGCGCCTGGTGGGTGAAAAGCACCTGGCGCTCAAGCTCAAGCACCAGGGCCAGCCGGTGGACGGCATCTGGTTTGGCCACACCGAGGCCTTGCCGGCGCGGGTGAAGCTGGCCTTTCGGCTGGATGCGGACGAATGGCAGGGCGTGAAGCGGGTGCGGTTTCTGGTTGAGGGTGCTGAGTTTTGAGATTTATAAGCGAAATGTGCCTCTAGCCCAATATCCACCTTGGATATACGCTATCTAATTAATAGCAAAATGGGCTTTGGCCGCCCAGCTCATCGGCCACAAATCTTTACTCCAAATGAGAGCAATTCTCATTTAAGATGGGCTTTGCGCCCCTCCCCGGGGCGACTTCGAGCTCTGGAGCCCCGACATGCCAGCACCCCCAACATTTGCCGCCCTGCCCGGCCTGGACCGCGAACACCGCGCCCTGCTCGCCCAGTACGGCGAGATCCAGAAGCGTTGCAGCACCGTGATTGCCGCGCAGGCCGCGGAAATCGCGCGCCTGCAATCGCAAGCCGTGCGGCTGCGCGCGGCTGCGGTGGTGCGCGAGTCAGCGCTGGCCTGGGAGCGTGAAGACCGCCAGACGGTGGAAGTTGGCCTGGCCGCTGCGGACCTGGTGATCTGCCAGGTCGGCTGTGTCAGCCATGACGCCTACTGGCGCGTGCAAGACCATTGCCGGCGCACCGGCAAGCAGTGTGTGTTGGTGGAGCAGCCGCTGGCCTTGCAATTGGTGCGCGACCAGGGGGCGCTGGTCTAAAACTCCTTCCCCCTCTGGGGGAAGGTTGGGATGGGGGCCTGCAGCGCTTGATGGCATAACCGGCTTTAATTCAGAGGCTGGCAGCCCCCATCCCTGCCTTCCCCCAGAGGGGGAAGGAGCAAGAGGGAATCGGGGACGCAGCGCTAGCGCAGCGCGAACTCGCCGCCCTGCGCTATCGCACGCTGGTAGGCCGGCCGCGCGTGAATGCGCGCCAGGAAATCCATCAGCCGGGGCCGGCTCTCGTTGAGCCCGCCGCGCGCGGCGGCAGCTTCGAGCGGAAAGCTCATCTGGATGTCGGCGCCGCTAAAGCTGTCGCCGGCAAACCAGCCGCTTTGGCCCAGCGACATTTCCAGGTAGTCGAGGTGCTGGCGCAGTTGCGGCTCGATAAACGTCTTCTTCACCTTGCCGGCGATGCCCCGCGCAATCGGCTTGACGAAGAACGGCATGGGCGAGTTTTCGATCTTGTCGAACACCAGCTTGAGGAGCAGCGGCGGCATGGCCGAGCCTTCTGCGTAGTGCATCCAGTAGGTGTAGCGCAGGTGCGCCGGCGTGCCGGCCTCGGGCGCCAGGCGGCCTGCGCCGTAGCGCGCCACCAGGTATTCAATGATCGCGCCCGATTCGGCCAGGGTCAGCTCGCCGTCGGTGATCACCGGCGACTTGCCCAGCGGATGCACCGCGCGCAGCGAGGGCGGCGCCAGCATGGTTTTGGCATCGCGCTGGTAGCGCTGGATGTCATACGGCAGGCCGAGCTCTTCCATCAGCCAGAGGATGCGTTGCGAGCGGGAGTTGTTGAGGTGGTGAAGGGTGATCAAGGAAGGCTCCATAGGCAAATCAGGCGAATCGGACAAATCTGGCGCGAGGGCCGATAGTAGGTCAACACAGGCCCTCTTAAGGACACCGCCGGGACAGGATATGTGAGTACGCACTGCAGTGTTGAGGCATAAAGCCTAAAATGGGTTTGTGACCCCGAAAAACATCCTGAATGCCGATTTGCACTGCCACTCTGTGGTGTCAGACGGCACGCTGACACCGGAGGCGCTGGCCGAACGGGCCAAAGCCAACGGGGTCGAACTCTGGGCCCTGACCGACCATGACGAGATCGGCGGCCAGCACCGCGCCGCTGCTGCCGCCAAGGCGCAGGGCATGCACTACCTCACCGGCACCGAAGTTTCTGTCACGTTTGCCGGGCAAACCGTGCACATCGTGGGCCTGGGCTTTGACGCCAACGACCCGGCCATGCAGCAGGGCCTGCGCGACACGCGCGGCGGCCGCGAGCAGCGCGCGATGGAAATGTCGGACTCGCTGGCCAAGGCCGGCATCCACGGCGCGTATGAAGGCGCGCTGAAGTTTGTCGGCAACCCCGAATTGATTTCGCGCACGCACTTTGCGCGCTTTCTGGTCGAGACCGGCGTGTGCCGCGAAACACCGGAAGTCTTTCGCAAGTACCTGACGGAAGGCAAGCCCGGCTATGTGCCGCACCGCTGGGCCAACCTGCGCGACGCTGTGACCTGGATCACCGAGGCCAAAGGCATCGCCGTGATCGCCCACCCCGGCCGCTACAAGTTCACCCCCAACGAGGAATACGCCTTGTTCACCGAGTTCAAGTCCCATGGCGGGCGCGGCGTAGAGGTTGTCACCGGCAGCCACACCCCGCAGGAATACCTCAAGTACGCCGAAACGGCGAAAGAATTCGGCCTGGCCGCCTCGCGCGGCAGCGACTTTCACAGCCCCGACGAAAGCCACACCGACCTGGGTACCCTGCCCTTCCTGCCCGGCGAGTTGACGCCCGTGTGGGAACTGCTGGCGGACCGCATCCAGTGATGGCCGCGTCGCTCAAAACCACCTCCCACGCTCCGACCGGCATTGCGCTTTTGGTGGCAGCCGTTGCCTGCTTTGCGGTGCTGGACACCACCACCAAATTCATCTCGACCAGCGTGCCGGTGCTGATGGCGCTGTGGTTTCGCTATGCCTTCCAGGCGATCGCCACCACCCTGGCGGTGCTGCCCACGCGGGGCCTGTCGGTGCTGCGAACGGCCCACCCCAAATTCCAGTTCCTGCGTGGCCTGCTGCTGCTGCTCACCAGCCTGTTTGCGTTCTTCAGCCTGAAGTACATGCCGGTGGGCGAGTTCACCGCCATCGTGATGATCACGCCGCTGGTCATTACGCTGCTGGCGTCGCTGTCGCTGGGTGAGAAGGTGTCGTGGCTGCGCTGGGTGCTGGTGGTGGGCGGCTTTACCGGCACGCTGATCATCATCCGGCCCAGCCGCGACGACTTCAACCTGACGATGCTGCTGCCGCTGGGCCTGGTGATCTGCAATGCCTGGTTCCAGATCCTCACCAGCCGGCTGGCGCGCACCGAAGACCCGTTCACCATGCATTTCTACACCGGCTGGGTGGGCACACTGGCCGCGTCGCTGGCCCTGCCTTTTGTCTGGGAGTCGCTCGATTCCTGGACGATGTGGGCCGGGCTGGGCTTGATGGGCCTCATGGGCACGGTCGGCCATTTCATGATGATCCTGGCCTACGGGCGTGCGCCGGTCTCTACGCTCACGCCTTTTCTGTATGCGCAGATCGGCTTTGCGATGCTGGGTGGCTGGATCGTGTTTTCACATGTGCCCGATCAGCTGTCGATGGTGGGCATGGTGATGATTGCCATTTGCGGCGCGGCCGGCGCCTGGCTGGCCGTGCGTGAAAGCCGGGTTGCCATTGAACCTGTTGAATCCTGAACCCCTTGCCCGCACCTATTTCGCCCGCATCTAGACACCATGGCCCAGTTTTTTGAAGTTCACCCCGAAAACCCGCACACCCGCCTGCTCAAGCAAGCGGTGGCGCTGCTCGAGCGCGGCGGCATCGCGGCGGTGCCGACCGACTCCAGCTACGCGCTGGTCTGTCACCTGGATGACAAGGCCGCGGCCGACAGCCTGCGCCGCATCCGCGGGGTGGACGACAAGCACCACCTCACGCTGCTGTGCCGCGACCTGAGCGAGCTGGCCAACTACGCGCGGGTCGACAACAAGCAGTTCCGGCTGCTGAAAGCCGCCACGCCCGGGCCCTACACCTTCATCCTGGAGGCCAGCAAAGAGGTGCCGCGCCGCCTGAGCCACCCGTCGCGCAAGACCATCGGCCTGCGCGTTCCCGAGCACAAGGTGCTGCAGGCGCTGCTGGAGCTGCACGGCGCGCCGCTCCTGGCCACCACGCTGATCCCGCGCGGCGGCACCGAACCGCTGAACGACGCGCACGATATTCGCGAATTGCTGGAGCATGAACTGGCCGCCGTGATTGACGCCGGCGCCTGCCACCAGGAGCCCACCACGGTGATCGACCTGACGGCCATGGGCGAAGGCGGCGAGCCCGTGGTGGTGCGTCAGGGCCGGGGTGAGCTGGCCGCGCTGGGCCTCTAACGGCTCCAACCCGCTGCCCGGCCTCCCGGGCGCGTCTGACACAATCCTGAGCATGGATATCGCCAACCTGATTCAAACCGTCGCCATCTACGCGCTGCCGGTGCTGTTCGCCATTACCGTGCATGAGGCCGCGCATGGCTACATCGCCCGCTACTTCGGTGACAACACCGCCTGGATGCTGGGCCGAGTGACACTCAACCCGATCAAGCACATCGACCTGATTGGTACTATCTTGATGCCGTTGGCGCTGTATTTCGTCACTTCAGGTACGTTCTTCTTCGGCTACGCGAAACCAGTCCCTGTGAATTTTGGCAACTTGCGCAACCCCAAACGCGACATGATTTGGGTGGCGCTTGCAGGTCCTGCCGTCAATTTCATCCAGGCCATTGTGTGGGCAGTTTTGTACGCACTGCTCATCGCGGCCGGAATCCGCGAACCCTTCTTCCTGGTGATGTGTCAGGCCGGCGTGCTCATCAACTTCGTCGTATTCGCTTTCAACCTGTTTCCGTTTCCCCCGCTCGACGGCGGGCGGATTCTGATGGGCCTGCTGCCCTGGAAGCAGGCGCAGTTTGTCGCGCGCCTCGAGCCCTGGGGGTTTTTTGTCGTCATGGGTTTATTCTTCGCCGGTATCGTCGGCGCTTACTGGCTCAGGCCATTGGTCGTGCTGGGTTACGGCATGCTGGACCTGTTCAACCTCTCCATTTCATTGCCCCCAAGATTGCTATGAGCTCACCGTCTCCCACCCGCTTCCTCACCGGCATCACCACCACCGGCACGCCCCACCTGGGCAACTATGTCGGCTCGATCCGGCCATCCGTGCAGGCCAGCTTTCGCGGCGATGTGCTGAGCTTTTACTTCCTGGCCGACTACCACGCGCTGATCAAGTGCGACGAGCCCGCGCGCATCCAGCAGTCCACGCTCGAAATCGCCGCCAGCTGGCTGGCCGCCGGCCTGGACCCGGAGCGCGTGACCTTCTACCGCCAGTCCGACATCCCCGAGATTCCCGAACTCACCTGGCTGCTGACCTGTGTCACGGGCAAGGGCGTACTCAACCGCGCGCATGCCTATAAAGCCTCGGTCGACAAGAACGAGGCCGCCGGCAACGACCCGGATGCCGACGTCACGGCGGGGCTCTTCATGTACCCCGTGCTGATGGGTGCGGACATTTTGCTGTTCAAGACGCACAAGGTGCCGGTGGGTCGCGACCAGATCCAGCACATCGAAATGGCGCGCGACATGGCCCAGCGCTACAACCACCTTTACGGCGAGCACCTGGTGCTGCCCGAGGCTGTGATTGAAGAGTCCGTTGCCTTGCTGCCCGGCCTGGACGGCCGCAAGATGAGCAAGAGCTACGACAACACGATTCCGCTGTTCATCCCGCGCGAGCAGATGCGCAAGCTGATCGCCGGCATCGTGACCGATTCACGCGCGCCGGGCGAGCCCAAGGACACCGAAGGCTCGGCGCTGTTCCAGATTTACCAGGCCTTTGCCAGCGCCGATGAGACGGCCGCATTGCGCAAGGCTTACGCCGAAGGCATTTCCTGGGGCGACGCCAAACAGCTGCTGTTTGAACGCATAGACCGCGAAGTCGCGCCCATGCGCGAGCGCTACCACGCCCTGATGGCCGACCCGGCAAACATCGAGGCCATCCTGCAAGCCGGTGCGAAAAAGGCCCGCGCGCAGGCCACGCCTTTCATGGGCGAATTGCGGCATGCGGTGGGCCTGCGCAACCTGGGCGCCCGCCCGGCCGCGCCCGGAAAAGCCAAGGCGTCCAAAAGCGCCGCGCCAGCTTTCAAGCAGTACCGCGAGAAAGACGGACAGTTTTACTTCAAGCTGCAGGACGCCGATGCCCGGGTGCTGCTGCAAAGCCAGGGCTTCGAGTCGCCCCGGGATGCCGCGCAGATGATCGCGACCTTGCAGAAAGACGGACTTGCGGCCTTGGCCATATTGCAAACAAAGGTTCAAACTTTGCCTGGAATTGAGGCCGCTGAAGTGGCTGCCGCGCTGCAATTTTTCAGCGACACCGCCTCGTAAAGTTTGTGGTTTTCTAAAATCAAGGTTCTGGAAAAATTCCGTAGTTCAAAGTTTATTTATGCCCTAAAGTTGACACAGACCAGTTATGCTCGATGGCTAATCCGAACAATACTTCAGACTTAAATTAATGAGTATTTTTGTTATAGATGATCATCCGCTGATGCGGGAAGCGGTGGTCATGTTGATTCGCCGCCTGAGCAGCAAAGCCACCGTGACCGAGCTGGACCGGCTGGCCGCTGTCATGCCCGCCGTGGAGCTGCAAGGCATACCCGAGCTCATCTGCCTGGACCTGAAACTGCCGGACACCAATGGCGTGTCGGGCGTGCGGGAACTCAAGCAGCAATTTCCTAACGTGCCTCTCGTGGTGCTTTCAGCGGCACCGGCCCAGGACTACGAAGACCTCTCCATCGAAGCGGGCGCCGACGCCTATATCCAGAAGTCGGCGGGCGCGACCGAAATCTCCAACGTGCTGCGCGTCTTCCTGAGCGAAGACCTGGACCAGGAGCCTGCCACCCCGACGGAAAAACTGTCGAAACGGCAAAAGCAGTTGCTGGTGATGCTCGACAAGGGCATGAGCAACCGCGACATCGCCGAAGAGCTCCAGATCAGCGAGCACACGGTGAAAGTGCATTTGTGGCGCCTCTTCAGGCGCCTGAATGTCAAAAGCCGCTCCCAAGCCAGCCACCTCGCCCGCACCCAGGGCCTGCTCTAAACAAAAAGGACACGCCATGGCGTGTCCTTTTTTCTTGGGCTTCTGGATGTTTGGTATTCACTCCCCACCCCTTCTGGATGCGCCGAGGAGCGCAGGTTCAGGCGGATCAGGGATCGCGTTGTTTGAGCCGAAGGCGAGTTTAGCGAGACCCCGCCTGAACAGAGCACCGCAGGTTGCCCGTAGCGAAGCGAAGGGACGCAGCAAGTAGGGTCGCCTTTTCTTTGGTGACTTTCTTTTGGCGAAGCAAAAGAAAGTTACTTGCCGCCGGGCAACCCCCGGCCAGCAGGACTCGGACGAGAGCGCAAAGGCCGGAGCAGGCCCGGCCAGGCCCTCAAGGCTACCGCAACTCCACCCAGAACACGCTGCCCCGCCCACTTCGGGAGGCCATACTGACGGGTTGGCCCAGCGCTTCGCTCAAGCGCGAAACAATCGCCAGGCCCAGCCCGAAGCCTTCTTCAGTGCCCTGCAGCGGCACCCGGTAAAACTCCTGAAAGATCACCTTCTGGTGCTCTTTGGCAATGCCCACGCCGGTGTCCCAGATCTCGATGCACGGCACGCCGCGCCGCTTGCGCACCGCAATCAGCACGCCGCCCCGGAAGGTATTTCGCAAAGCGTTTGACAACAGATTGCCGACCAGCCGTTGCAGCAGCACCGGGTCCGAACTGACCCGCTCGGAGCCGGCGCGGATGCGAATGCGAAGCCGCAGGTTGCGCTCGCGCGCAAAGGGCGCGTACTGCGCCTCCAGGTCCTGGATCAGCCCCGCCAGATCCACCTCCTGAAGATGGACCTGCAAGACGTCTGACTCCAGCCCGGCCAGATCGAACAGGGAGTTGAACAAATCACTGACCGCTTTGGTGGAGCGGACGATCTTGGGTGCGATCTGCTCCACGAACTCGGGTTCCGTCACCAGCCAGTCGGCATACAGGCCCAGGGCATGCACCGGCTGGCGCAGGTCATGCGCGGCGCTGGCCACGAAGCGGTTTTTAATCTCCACCGCCTCCAGCGCCGCCCGGCTGGTTTCGGTCAGGGACTTGATGAGCTCGGCGTTGTCGAACTGCAGCTCGAGGTTGACACGCTGCACCTCGTGAAAGCGCTGGCCGGAGACCAGGATGACGCTCCAGTAAATCAGCACCAGCGCCACCATGCCGTAGGTGTTGAAGGTGGACGGCAACCCCTGCTCAAGGACGAGCTGATAGACCAGCGCACCGACGACGCTGAAGCCAAGGCCGTTGACATAGCCTTTGAAGCAGGAGAGAGACGACGAAAAAGTGCCGACCGCGAAACCCGCCATGCCCACCAGGACGATCATGCAGAGGAACTGGTCATAGACGGGCGCCTTGAGGAAGTAGACAAACATCGACGCACCCCAGACCACGGCGCTGACGGGCCAGGTCCAGCTGTAGCGCGCCATGAATGCGCGCAGCGGCGGCCCGCTGAGGCCCATCAGGGTGCGCTGGTAAATGTTGATGACGCGGTAACGCGCCAGGGTCACGATGGTCGCCGCCGATGCCCACAAAGCCAGGGCCAAGGTATCCACATGGCGGTAAAGAATGAGCACGATGACCACGACCAGCACCAACGCCGCATGCAGCGCAGGCCGGGCATAGCGCATGAAGGTATGGGTCAGGCGCATCTCGACCCACTCCTCGCGCGACAGGTCTGGCACGTCTTGGGAAGGCCGAATCGCTGAGGGGGTTGCCATGAGGCCGAGTTTACGTCGCAACGCTCGCGGGCAAGCCCTGCTTGCGCAAGGCGGTGTTGTGCAGGAGTGACGGGACGGGGTGCCCGGCGCCCTGCGATTGCGTACACTGGGCCTGCTCACCTGGAGGGTGGCGCCCAGGCACTGCACCCCAGCCCCGGCGCAGAGGCCTAAAAATGCAGGACCACACATGCAACGCAACGGACACGTTGAGACCGCCGCCACAAGCCCGGCACCCGGGAGCTGGCTGACCCTGGCGGGACTGAACAACACGCCCGCACCTGCCAGGCTGGGCCTGACAGCCTTGCTGCTGGCCTGCGTGTACGTGCTGCTCTCCACCCCGGCCGCCTACACCTCGCGCCCCGACACGCTGGCGGCCATCATCTGGCCGGCGCCCGCGGTGGCTGCCGCCTTGCTCTGGAACCTGCCCTATCGCCAATGGCCGGTGTTTCTGGTGGCTGTGTTTTTGGCCATGCTGTTTGTCGGCGACGCCGACCCGCTGTCGGTGGGCGCCGACGCGGCGTTCTCGCTGCTCAATGTGTTCGAGGTGGCGCTGTACGCCTTTTTGGGGCGGCGGCTGGTTTGCGACAAGGGCAACATCGACACCACCGCGAAGCTGGCGCGCTTCATTGTCCTGTTACCCCTGCTGGCCACCGCCCTGATAGCGGCCCTGGGGGCCACCATCGGGATGGTCACCAAACACAGCAGCTGGACCGAGGAATGGCGCGTCATGCTGGTCGGCAACGGGCTGGCCGTGCTGGTGCTGCTGCCGGCCTTGCTGTCGTGGTGTTCCAGCCAGGCCCGTGCAGCGGTGCAATCTACCGAAAAACATGGCACCGCGCTGGCAGCGGCCGTGCTGTGCGCCTGCCTGCTGGCGGCTTCCGCGCTGATCGCGGGTTTTCCCTCGGAAGTGCTGCGCGTCCTGTTGTCTCTGGTGCTGGTCTGGGCGGCCATTCGCGGCGGGCTCCGGGCCGCGTCGCTGGGTATTCTGGCGGCGGCCGCGGTCGGTGTCGGCATGGCGATGGCGGGCTACGGGCCTTACAGCCCGGCCCGCGGCGAAGACGGCACCTGGGAGCTGCAGGTGGATCTGGCGGGCCTGGCGGTGCTGTCCTTTTTTGTAGCGATTGCGGTGCATGAACGGCAAAAGCTCAATCTGCGGCTGGAGCGGGCGCGGCGATTTGAAACCATGGGCTTTCTCACCGGCGGCATCGCGCACGATTTCAACAACATCCTGGGTGCGGTCGGCGGCTACGCCGAGCTGGCGGCAGAGCGCGAAAAAGCCGGCCTGCCGGTGCAGGCGGCACTGGAGGAAGTCAGCGCCGCCGTCGGGCGGGGCAAGGACCTGACCGAGCAGATCCTGATCGCCGGCCGCCGGGGCGCGCGCACCCGTGAAGCCGCCGACCTGCGCGACCTCATCGCCGAAGCCGTGGCAACCGTCCGCCCCCTGCTCCCTTCAGGCGTCGAGCTGGCCGTGAAGGTGCCGGCGGCGCCCGTGCCGGTGCTGGCGCACCGCGGCCAGCTAACGCGCGCCATCATGAACCTGCTGCGCAACGCCTCGCAGGCCGCGGCCGGCAAGGTTGAGCTGAGCCTGGGCGCAGCGGACTCGCACGCGGCAAACTATGCGAGAGAAGCGGACATTGTGGTGGGCGACGTGCTGGACGAAGATTGCGTCTGGCTGGATGTCCTGGACGACGGCGCGGGCGTGGCGCCGCAGCATATCCACCAGCTGTTTGACCCCTTCTTTTCCTCCCGTACGCAGCAGGGGGCCAGCAAAGGCCACGGAACCGGGCTGGGCCTGGCGATCGTCGCGGGCGTAGCGGCGGACCATGAAGGTGGCGTAGCGGTGTGGAGCGGCCACAGCCAGAAAACCCGGTTTTGCCTGATGCTTCCCCTTCTTTTGCCCGCTGAAGAAATACCGGCCAAGGACCTGTTGATGGCGCCGCCGCTGGGCAGCGGGGAAGCCGCCGTGGTCATTGCCGAAGACCCGGGCGCCCGCGAACGCGCCGAAGACGCCCTGGCGCTGCTCGGCTTTGAGCCTGCCGGCTACGCGCCTTCGGGGGCGACCGGTGCCTTGAATGACCCCGGCCCGCACGCTGAGCTGCTGGTCTGGATCGTCTCGCCCGGCGCGCCCGACAGCCTGCTGGCCGGGCTTCGCGAGCGCGCACCCGGTTTGCCGCTGATCCGCTGCGTGCCCGAGGGCGGCGAGCCCGGCATCACACAGGCCGATGGCGTGGTTACCATAGCCGGGTCGGTTGACAGCCCGGCATGGCGCCAGGCGGTCAGAATGGCCACCGGCCGATCCGACTCCCCGCCCGCCCAGCATGAAGGCAACCTGACGCCATGACGCAGCCCAAACCACAAGCCATCCTGGTCGTCGACGACGACGACGCCCTGCGCAAGCTGCTGATCGACTACCTGACCGGCCACGGCCTGGCGGTGTCCGGCGTCGGCACGGCGACCGAAGCCGTCAAGGCGGTGTCGAGCAACGCTTACAGCCTGGTGCTGCTGGACCTGAGCCTGCCCGACGGCGACGGTATCGACTTGGCCCGCAAATGGCGCGCCGAGCAGCCGATTTCCATCATTTGCCTGACGGGCCGGCTGGAAGAAGCCGACAGGGTCATGGGGCTGGAGCTGGGCGCCGACGACTACATCACCAAGCCGTTTTCACTGCGCGAAGTGCTGGCCCGCATACGCGCCGTGACACGCCGCGCCTCGGGCGCTGCCAACGCCCCCGACGGGCAGGCCTCCAGCCTGCCGCCCAACAGCAGCGTGCAGGTGCCTGTGACGCGGGGCAAGCACCCGCGCGCCTACCGCTTTTCCTCGTGGGCGCTGAACCTCAACACCCGCCGGCTGACATCGCCCGAAGGCAAGCCGGTGTCGCTCACCAACGCCGAGTTCAACCTGCTGGCGGTTTTTCTGGGCACACCGGGGCGCATCATTTCGCGCGAACAGCTGCTGGAGCGAACCCGCGCCTTTGACGACATCTACGACCGCGCCATCGACGTGCAGATCTTGAGGCTGCGCCGCAAACTCGAGGCCGACGCCAAAAACCCGAAGCTGCTGTGCACCGAACGCGGTGTGGGCTACTTCCTCAATGCCGAGGTGGAAGCGTTGTGGGAGTGAGTTCTCCTGCCGACGGTTTCAAGCCTTTTAAGCCTCTAGCCCAATAACCGCCTTGGCAGATAGCTCCTGAATTGATAGCAAAAGTACTTCTATGACTACTGACCTGATTTCCGAACTCGGCACGCAGCCCATCCCCGGGGCGGTGCCCGTGGGCAGCGAAGTGCGCGAGGAGCCTGCGTTCGAGCTTCTGGAGGCCGAGCTCGCCAAGCTGTCGAGCGCGGTCAACAGCCCGACGATGGACTGGAACAAGGTCACCCAGCTCGCCGCCGAATTGCTGGGCACCAAGGGCAAAGACTTGCTGGTGGCCTGCTACCTGACCGCGGGCCTGCTGGAAACACGGGGCCTCTACGGGCTGTCCGACGGCCTGAAGGTGGTGGGCGACCTGGTGCAGACCTACTGGGACACGTTGTACCCGCCGCTCAAGCGCATGCGCGGGCGCCGTAACGCCCTGCAATGGCTGATCGACCGCGTGCAGCAGCGCGCCACCGAGACGGACTGGGCGTCGCTGCCGCCGCAGGAAGGCGATCTGGTGGCGCAGCTGAACGACCGGGTGCGGGCCATCGACGCCGTGGTGGCCGACAAAGACAGCGAAGCGCCTTCCGTGCGCACGCTGCTCTCGCTGATCAACAGCCTGACGGTGGCCGAGGTCAAGCTTCCGGATCCGGAGCCGCAGGCAACCGTGGCAGCGCCACCATCCGCACCGGGAGCGCCGGGTGAGGCGTCTGCTCCACCCGCCACCTTGCTGCTGGACTCGGCCAGCAACGTCGAGCGCGCACTGGAAGACGCCTGCAGCCGCATGGGCAGCCTGGCAGAGTGGTTCCTGGCCAACGACAGCAGCAACCCCTTGTCTTACCGCCTGAACCGCACGGCGGCATGGTCAACGCTGGAGGCCCTGCCGCCCGCCGACGCGGGGCAGACCCGCCTCCCCCCGCCCATTTCGCAAATCACCGATGCCCTGGTGCGGCTGAAAGACAGCCAGTCGGACGCGGAGCTCGTGCAGTTCGCCGAGGCCCAGCTCACCGTCTTCCCTTTCTGGCTCGACCTGAATGCCATTTGCGCCGCCGCGTTGGGGCGCATGGGCAGCGGCTTTGCGTCCGCTCGCCAGGAGGTCTGCAACGAGACCTCCCGGTTGCTGGCGCGCCTGCCGGGCCTGGAGCAGCTGGCGTTTACCGGCGGCATGCCCTTTGCCGACGGCGACACGCAGGACTGGCTGGCAACGCTGGGCGTCGGCTCCTTCACCGGCTCCGGCAGGCCCGCCGCATCCGGCCGCGAGCGTGACGAGGTCACCGCCGCGATCCGCAATGCGCGTTCGCTGGCAGCCAACGACGACCTTGCGAGCGCGGCCGCCTGCCTGCAGGACCAACTGGCCCTGCACCCGTCAGCCAGAGAGCAGCTCTTGCTGCAGATCCGCCTGTGCGAACTGCTGTTGGAGCACCGCCCAGGCGCCCTGCTGAAGGCATTTGCGCAAGCGGTGGTGGAAGGCATTGACCGGCACGAACTGACTGTGTGGGACCCCGCCATGGCGCTGGACGGCCTGCAGGTGGCCTACGGCGTGATGGCACGCGACGAGGAAGACCGGAGCAAGGCGGACGCCCTGCTCGCCCGGATCGTCACCCTCGACGCCGGGATGGCCGTCAAGCTGGTGACCTGATTACCGGGTACGTGAAGCCGGGGAAGCGGGAGAACCGGGAGAAGCCGCCGGTGCCCCGGCAGCAGGCGCCAGCAACTGCGCCGCGGCCAGTTCCTTGAACATGGCCTGGGTGTCTTGCGGTTTGTGCGGCGTCATGCGCGTATCCCAGCAAACACCGATCTGTTTGGGCACCGACACCTCAATACCCGGCACGCTGGTGGCGTTGGAGAGCCTGGCCTGGATGCCGCGCTCTTCGCGGGCAAATTGCGCGTCTTGCAGGCGCTGCTTCTCGGCTGTCTTTTCCTTTTCCTGGCGCTCGAGCTGCTCAAGCTGCTGCGCCGCTTTGAGGATGGCATCCTGGCCTTCAAAGTTGTAGCGCAGGCCGACCTGGCGCACACCCAGGGCATCGAGCCGCGCCTTGGCGGACGGGAATTCGTCCACATTGAACTGGCGCGCACCGTCCCGGAAGTCTTGCAGGAAACGCACGACGCCGGTAGAGCCGGGGTACTTCTTGGTGAGCACCACGTCTTCAATCTTGATCTGCAGCGTCACTTCGCCGCACTGGCGGTCGCCCAGCGGGAAGCTGTCGGTGACGGGGAAGTTGTAGTTGTTGATGACGCGCGCACCAGAAGCGCACTGCACGGCCAGCACGGTGACAAAAGGCTTGGCCTTGGCCCCGGGGTTGACGCTGGTGGGCTGGGCGGTGATGGTCAGTTGCAAAGCCTGGGCCTTGATGGCGTCGACTTTTTGCTTGATGTCGGCCAGCACGCGATCTACCTGGGCCAGCGCCTGCTGGGTCTGCAACTGCTCCTTCTGGCCGGCCAGCTTGTCGGTCTGGTCCTGCTGCTCGGCGCGCTGCTGCGTCACCAGCTGCTCTACGCGCTTGCCCGCAGCATCATTGAGCATGGGCAAAAACTGCCGCGTGAAAGGAACGCTATAACCCAGCGTCTGGACAATGGCAAACCGGTTGGCGTCACGCTGCAGGAAGGGCTTGGCGGGGCCGTCGGCAAAGGCCCAGACGGTTCCCTTGGCGCCATACAGCTGGTCCACCATGGCGTTCATGTTGGGTGCGGTCTGCAGCGGCCAGTCCACCTTGGAGGCCCACTCGCCCTGCAAACTGCAGGAGGCCTGCTCTTCGGTGTAGCCGAGCACGAAGCGCAGGGGGCCGCCCATCAGCTGCCAGACGGCTTCGTCGTCAGGCGTCTGGTAACCCACCAGGCGCCGCAACTGCACCAGCCCGTCGGCCGCCGAATGCAGGGCCGACGCCTTGACGGCCGGATCGGTGGAAAAGCTGTGGAAGTCCACCGCAGCCTGGTAGGCCTTACCGGGCCCGACCACCACGTCGGTGGCCACTGCATTGAGGTCATTGAAGAATTTTTGCAGGGTGGCGGCCGCACCCAGGTTGTTTTTGATGGTGTCCTGCCCTTGCCTGGTAGCGCCGGACAGGACTTCTTTCATCGCCTTGCCGCCCACATTGTTGATGGCGCCCACCACGTTGAGCGCCTCGCCCGTCGTGCCGGTCCGCACAGCCTGCGTGCGCAGCTCGCCGAGCTCGCGCGACAAGCGCAGCCAGCTGGGCAACTGCGCGCTCGGTTCGGCGGTGAATTCTTCGTTCAGGCGATCCATCACCCGGTAGTAAGGGCTTCTGGCACTGGTGATCAAGCCCATGGATGCGCGCCATTCGGCCTCGCCGGACAAGGTGCGCTCTGTGCCTGAAAAGCCGGCTGCGAACTTTTGCCAGGCCTGCAGGCGCTGCTCTTTGTACCAGCTCTCAAACTGGCCGCGTTGCGCCAGGAACTTGGGTCCGTCGTCGATGCTTTTTTCCATTTCCCCGAGGAAGCTGTCGATCGCGGCCTTGCCGGCCAGCGTGAAGGCGGGGGTGACCACGGGCAGCGGCTGCCCGCCGGCCTGCCCGCGCGCGCGGTCGGCACCACCCCAGAAGGTTTGCACCGTGACGGGTTTGACGAGCGGGTCGGTGTCGGGCAGACCGGTCAGCCAGGTCAGTGCGCGGTCATGAAAGGCCAGCCGGTTAAGCATCTGCTGCTCAAAGCGCAGGCGCACGGGCACATACGGGTCGGCCGGCGATGCCCAGGCAACATTGGAGATGTACAGGTCGTTAAGCCGGGTGTACAGCTCTGGCGTGTAGCGGGAAATATGCTGGCGCTGCGGCATGGCCAGCAGCGCGTCGCGATCAGCCCCGCGCTGGTGGGCCTGCAGGATGTTGATGTATCGAACCAGGTTACGGACCGTACGCGCGAATTCGTTGTTGGGGTCGCTCTGCAAAATCCGCTCCGAGTCCTCGGCGTAGTTGGCGTCGGTGGTCGGCAATATGTAACGGCGGAAATTGTCGGTGAAGGTGCTTTTGAGCCGGTCTTCCAGATCGTCGATGTTGGTGCTCGTCACCATCCACTGGGTCTTCCAGTTGTCATCGCGCCGCTCGACCAGGGAAATCGTTTCGCTCAGACGCTCCAGGGTGGTGGCATCCGCTTCCAGCTGACCCTCGAACTTGATGCTCAAGCGGTTCTTTTCCTGGAGCAGGGAAAGGGTTTCCATGTTGTTGAGGAAACCCATGGTCATCACGATGGCGGCCGCCAGGCTCAGAAGAACCCACGACAGCAGCCCGAGGTTTTGCGTCGCGGTGCGCCACGGATTGCGCAGCGAGGCGGGCAATGAGATGTTTTTGTCCTGCGGCAGGATCCGCCCGAAAAAGTCGTGCAGGAAGAGGCCCGCGTTGGAAGCGGGGTGCGACGCCACCGGCGGCAACACCTGGCCGAGCAGCGTGGAAACGGCTCCCCCCTGTTGCAGGCCGCTGCTGAAAAAGAGGCCCCGCAGGAAAGGCGTTTCAAGGTAGGCGCTGTCGCCAAAACACGCGCGAAGGAAAACGTCGAGCCCCGGCTTGAGCTGGTTCAGCTCATTGGGAAACAGCAGCAACTCGGGCGAAACCGCGTTGCCGCGCGCCACCAGCACCGTGCGCAAGACCTGGAGCCGGTCGTGGATGTTGCTGAACGCCTTGTCGAGAAACTGCCGGTCGCCGGGCTCATTGGTGTCCGGCTCGGCCAGAAAGCCCATGGCCTGCTCCAGCGCGCTTTCGGTGAGCTGGCGAGCCCACTCTTCCATGCCGTAGAGGCGGTCGCATTGCGTGACCAGCACATAAACCGGAAAGCGCTTGCCGAAGAGGCGGATCAATTGCTCGATGCGCTCGCGGATGACGCGGCCCTCTTCCATCAGGCCGTCCTTGTCGGGGCTTGCCAGGCGCTCGGTGCTGATGGCCAGCACCAGGCCGTTGAGCCCTTCCTTGCCGCGGTACTTGGCCAGCAGGTCCAGGCCCAACTCCCACTCGGCGCGGTCCTGTTCCAGATCGGTCGCTTCGACGTAACGGCCGGCGCAATCGATGATCACGGCGCGGTCGAAATACCACCAGTCGTAGTTGGCGGTCTGCTCGATGCGGGCGCTCTGGCTGACCTTCTGGATCGACGACGACAGGCGTGTGCGCGTCAGCGCGGTGGTTTTGCCCGTGCCGGAGCGGCCCACCACCATATACCAGGGAAGCACATACAGCGGGTTGCCAAAACGCTTGAGGCTGGACGCGCGCAGGGTGGCGGCGGCATTTTTCCAGTTGCGGATCAGCGTGGCCCGCGGCGAAGCCTGTTTGGCCGCCTTGTCCTGGTTGGCGGCCGACAGCTGGGCCATGCGGCTGCGCGAACGGAAAACCTGGACCAGCCGGATGATGAAACGCACCAGCAGGTACAGGCCCAAAACACCCAGGAACACCACCACGGCCGCCCACAGGGGCCAATCCATATAGAGGGTCAGGCCCCAGCTGAGCAGCGCCAGCACCACGAGCACCAGCAACCACAGGAGGAATGTACGCAAGGCCTTCATTTGATCTGCGCCATGATGCTATTGACCGTCTGCCAGATGATCACGTGGTAGATGCCGTACAGAACGACCAGCACGATCAGCGGCACCAGCAGCACGTTCACGGTGAGTGACGATATGCGCCAGCGCCAGCGGCCATCGGCCTGCTGGCCGCGGTCTTTGGAACGCGCGACGGCGTAGGCCTGGGGAAACATCACCTTGCCCGATTCACCGTAGATGCTGTCGCCCTCCTGCACCAGTTGGGCAAGGCTGGCCTGCTTGATGTCATCAAGCGCCTTGGGGTTGCGGTCACGGCCATAACGGCCGGCAAAACCCATGCTCAGGCAAAAGAAATACACCTCGCGCACCGCAAGCTGCTGTGCGCCCAGCGCTTCCAGGCGGGTGAAAAATTCCACCCCGGCACTGGAGACATTGAAATAGCGCTTCTGCAGCAGTTGGCGCTTCCATTCCTCGGCGCCCGGCCATGGGACCGCCAACAGGATTTCGTCGGCCCAGGCAGCGACGGCAAACAGCCCGCTCTGGATATCCACTTCGGAAATACCGGCCTCATGGGCTTTGCGGCGGGCGTCCGTCAACAACCCGTCAAGTTGCTCCTTGACCGATGCGGCGCTCCCGGAGGGCTGCTCCTGAAGGTGGCGCACGAACGCCATGGAAGGGATAAAACAGTCAACGAGCCGCACGTTATCTCCGCAACACAACAATTTCGGCCTTCAGGTCGGCCGGGGCATCCATCCAGTAGAGCGCGATGGTGCCTTCACGCTCTACAACTTCCCACTGCTGGCTCATCTGCTCAATCCGGAAGTAGTAGGAGTATGACCGCCTGGGGAGCCCCTGCGGCGCCGCCACCATGTGAATCAGTTCCAGGCCCGGCAAGGCATGCGAAATCAGCCCGGGCATCTCGTCGACGGCGGCCAGCCGCGCGTCGCGCTGAACGGAATCCACCACCCATTCCATGTCTTTTTCGGTGCGTATGACCAGGTAGAAGCGGTTTCTCTGGCCGAAGAAAGTGCGCGGCAGCTCCCCGACGTGGTAGTCGCCCCGGTGCTCGAGGATGGTCAGGAACTCGGGCCCCACGGTGATTTCATTGAGCAGGTGGCTGACCATGGTGCGAACCCGCTCGAAGCACTTGCCGAGTTCGCTGTGGTCGTAGGGTGGTAGTCCGGGGGTGCCGTCTTCCGCCTCGCCCAGCATGTTGAAGCGCTCGGAAAATGAGCTTAGTTCGCCGATCAACTGGCGCATGGCGCCGTAGGCCAGCCAGGGGTGGACCTGACGCGTTTCGGTCAGGTGAAAGAGGTAGGGGCTGGCCCGGTTCAGCGACCGCAGGGCCAGCAGGAACACCATGTAGCTCGCGTCGAATTCGGCCTTCTGCATTTCGCGCGGGCTTTTGTACTCTTGCAGCTGCCGGGCACGGCCTGTCAGCTCGTCGCGAATGTCCTTGACCAGCCTGAGCAGAACGTTGGAGCCGGAAATGGCATAGCACGGAGGAATAAAACTCTCGGACAGCTTGATCGCGTCGCCGTCGCGCACCAGGCGTGCAATCGGGATCAGGCTGTAGTCCTGAAGCTTGTCGATCTCGCCCTCAAAAAACACCTTGACGACATGCAGCAAGGTGCGAACCTGGGCCGCCGGGCCTTCCGAATACAGGTCCGCCACATCAGGCGGGTTGGCGAGCGTGGCGTAGCGCGTAGATACGCCGCCGGCCTCCGTCAGGTCGGCCGCGATGGTGACGTTGTTTTCCGTGGCGCTGAGCTTTTTCAGCCCGAGATAAACGGTAAAAGGTTTGTCGCCCTCCACCCAGTCCACATCAAAAGGCCTGGCCTTGATAACGGCGTTCCCCGGGTACTCGACATACGACCGGTCCTGAAACAGCAGGCGAGCGGTCTGCACTTCAACCGTCCGGTTGGCGGCGGCAGCGGCAACGATTTCAAGCTCACCCACTCCCCAGAAGTGCGGCAGACCGGATTCCTGGATGGGCTTGTGCTGGAACTGGTTGTGCAGGTCAGCCATCTGGAAATGCTGGGACTGCAGGAACATGCCCTGGTGCCAGTAAATGCCTTGTTTTTCATCCATGTGCTGCCTGCTGTCCTTATTTGTCCAGTTTTTTCACTGCACTGTTGACGTTCATCACGTCGTTGAGCGTATCGGGTGTCAGCTTGATCTCCCGCCCCCCGCCATCGAGCGGCACCGCTTCGCTGGACTTCTTCTCCGTCGGGTCCCGGTTGAGCCGCTGGGCATTGACCAGCTCATCCGGACCCAGATTCAGGCGCACCGCCAAGAGGGCCGGTGCGGCTTTGTAGGTCGTGCTGACCATTCCCTCACTCTCGACCGTCAGCGGTACTTCAAACAGCCGCGCGCTCCGGGCCGCCTCTATCTGGTAATAACCGGCCGCAATTCCCACGAATTTCGCTTTTTGGGCCCGGTCCAGCGACAGGATGGAGCGCTGGCCCGGCGTCACCACATAGCGCGCAAAGTGCACAAACCCTTCGCCGCCCTTGCCGCTTTCGAGCGATTTTCCCACCAGCGCCGCGTCTGCTATCAATTTATAGAAGACGGCGGAATCTTCCATCTGGTAAACACCAAGCACCAGGGTATGCGCTTCTCCCCCGTATTGATTGAGCCGGGGATCGGCCTCGACCTCTACCAGGATCGCGTTGCGTGCAAAATCCCAGGCAATTTCAGCGACGGCCTCTTTGCGCGTGTTGCCGCCCATCAACGAATTGGCCGTGGAGCAGCCCGCGAGCACCGTCACCAGCGCGGCCGCAGCCAGACAGGCACCCACTTTCCACCATGGACGCACCTCAAGAGACCTTTGTTCAACCAAGTTTTGCCTGCTCGTAATTAAAGGTAATTTTGGTGAAATCATTAGGGAATGATGATAATAAGCCATGCAAATTGGAGCGGCAATTTACCCGGGGCTTATGAGCATCGCGTTGACGCTGCTGGCCCTGCCTGCCCTGGGCCAGAGTTCTGCAGCCGGCGCCGCCGCCGATCCCGTTGCGGACGTTGAACTCCCGCCCCCGCCGGTCGTTGCGCCCGTGCTGTATGCCTACGCCACGCTGACCAGCACCAGCACCGTCGAGCCCACCTGCTGGCAAGTGCTGATTCCCGAACGCGAATACCTGATCCGCCAGAACAACGCCAAACCCTGGCTGCTGCGCAATGCCGTACCCCTGATAGGCGCGGCCATGGGCGGCCTCACCGGCGGCTTCCTGCTCAAGCGCCACGCGACCGCCGCGGTTTACAAACGCTGGGCCGTGCCGGTCATCGTCGGCAGCGCAGGCGGCGGCTTTTTGCTCGGCCCAGGCGGTGTGACCGGCGCGGTCATAGGCGGCGCCATCGGTGACAAATTGGGCAAACAGAAAATCGCCATTACCGTGGCCAGCATGGCGGGCGGAGCCTTGGCCGGCAAGGCACTCTGGGACATGGTGTTTCCGCCCGCCGTGCCGCCTGCACCCAGCGACGATCCCGAAGGCGATATCCCCGTCGAGGTCTTTTTGCGCGACAAGACCTGCGGCACGCGGCTGCAAACCGCACACAGCCAGTCGGTCTACCGTGTCGGCTACCGCTTTAACGATGAGGAGCGCGTCGCCGAACTGCCCTACGACCCGGGCGAAGCCCTGCTGGTCAGCGCGGGCGGCGACATCACCGGCCCGGCCCGCAAGCGGCTGGACTGAACAGGCGAATCCGGCTGGCTGGCTCAAGTCAGCCACACGATGTCGGCGGGGGCATCGCTTTCCTCCGCGTAAGGCATAAACAAAATGGCCTCAGGCGAGCCCTTGACGCGCGCAAAATAAGACGCGTCGGGCCCCACTTCATTTCTGACCGCCCAGGCCGTGAAATCGCGACCGCCCGTCTTGATCTGCAAACCTTCCTGGGCAAACTCGAGGCTGGTCTTGTCGGGTAATGCGCCTTTGGGCCCCACCGCCTGAAAGTTGATTTGCACGTCGGTGCCCGTCACACCAAATACCACGCCCGACCAGGCCCCCGACACCGGGCCGATCTCGAACCACTGGCCGAGGCGCTCGTTACCGAGCACGTCGAGGCGAAATTCGGCTGGCACCACCTTGGCCGGCACATTGGCCTTGGCCACAATTTTGGCCGGCCACGTCGCCCCCGACTCCAGCAGCAACTCGGCCTGCGCCATCAGCGAAGGCAACGCGGCCTCGGCGGGCGGCACTGAATTCCAGAGGGTCTGGATGGGAAAGTGGCCGCCGCGCGCACTGCGCAAGGCCGAGGCCATCAACGACAGGCCGTAGCGCACCGACGGCTTCTTGACTTCGTCCCCATCGACCAGCACCAGCCAGACATCGGCTTTGGCCTCCACCAAGGCCTCGAGCGCCACGCGCCAGGCCAGTTTGTCGGGCTGGTCCGACCAGAAATGACCTTTGCATTGCAGGCCGTAACGCTTGAGCACCGCAGTCACGGCGGCCACGCGGGGCTGGTCTTCCTTCAGGGCAGTGATCCAGACGGTTTTCATTTTTTTCCTTTGCTTTGCATGCTTCGAGCATTCAGCTCATGATCATGACTTTGGCCTGGCTGGGCGCCAGTACGTTGCCTACGCCGTTGCCGTCATTCTGTTTGGTGGGGTCGCCCAGACGGACTGCCGGGCTGCCTTCAAATTTCACTTTGGTACTTCCCTGGATGAACTCGGTCGCGCCCATGACCTTGCCCGACACCACACCACCCGCCACGCCGGGTTGGTTGCCGTTGCTTGTCGGGATTTTCGAGCCCTTGTTCAGCGCCGGCATGCCGGTCACCATGACCTTGAGCGTGGCCGGGTTGCCCATCATCGGCATGGCAATGTTGGGGTAAGGGACGGGAATCGGGCCCGCCGGAGGCGCCGGTGTCTTGCAGACGTCGGCAGCAGCCATGCACTGGCCGTTTTGTTTGGTGACTGCGAACATGGTGCTTGTTCCTTTCAGCCGAGGTCGATTTTTTCGCCATCGATCTTGACCTGGCCTTCGGCGATCACGCTGGCGTGGCGTGAAGTCAGGTGAAAGCGGTCCTTCACTTGCATGCGCACGCGGCCGGCGCGCGTCTCATCCAGGTTCTCTACCGAACGGAAACAGTCCTGCGCCTTCTGGATCAGCCGGCCGACCGTCGACTGCACACTCAGCGCCAGCGAGGTGACCTTGCCGAAACGCGCATTCACCTCCTGCGCGCTGGTCTGCAAATGCGTAAAGCTCATCTCGCCGCTGACCGCGGTGATACCAACTTTGGGCGCCTGCAGAGACACTTCCTGACCCGCCGCAAGTTCAATCCCGGCAGCATCTATGCGCAGCCTGCCTTGGTCGGTGCACAAGGCCGCACCGCCTGGCAAGGTCACGGTCGATTTGTTCGTGTCAGCGCGCGTGAGCACCGCGAGGATAAAACTCGTTGCCGCAGTGGCGCCACTGCAGACCAGCACCAGGTCGCCGTCGGCGGGCTCCACCAGGCAGCTGTCGGCACGCAGCGCGCGCTCAACCGGGCCGTCCAGGAAAAACCATTTGTCGGCGCGGCCGGTCACCCGAGAGTATTCAAGACCAGGTGCGGCGGCGTCACCGGGGCGGGAAAGCGTTACAAGGGTATTCAACATGGTCAGGTCTTTCAGTAAACGGGTTCAGGCAGGTTGCCAGTTTTCGGCGCGTGCCAAAGTTTCGTCGGTGAGTCTGGCGCCTTCGCGCGAGCCCCCATCCCAGCGCGTATCGCGGCGCCCTATCGCGTGCAGGTTGGTACCTCGAAAGTTGGCGAGCGAGCAATCCGCTTCCGACAGATCGGCATGCGAGAAATCGCAGTCGATCAGCGCGGCGCCCTTCAGCCGGGTCTTGGGCAACTTTGCCTTCGCAAATACGCAGATGGACCAGCGTGACGCTTCAGCATTGGCGCCGCCCAGATCGGCGCCGCTGGCGTCGCTCATCCCGAACTGAGCTTCCGACAAGTCGGCCCCGCCCAGTTGCGCGGCAATAAAGCAGGTGTAGTAGCCAAAGACCTGCGCGAGCTTCGCACCTTGCAGCTGCGCGCCCATGAAGCTGGTGCGATCCAGCGTAAGCCCGCTGAAGTCCGCGTTCTGCAGTTGCGCATCCGCAAAGGAGGCCATGGTGACATCGCAGCCCGCAAATTTCTGGCCTTGCAGGTTACAACCCTTGAGATAGGTCTGCTGCATGACAGCCCCGGTGAATGTGACACTGCGCAGATCGGTGGCCGAAAGCATGAGCCGTGTCAGGTCGGCGCGGCTCACGTCGGTATTGTCAAATCGGCATTCGTGGCAGTCGGCGCGCAGCAAGATCGCGCCTCTCATGCTTGCGCCGGCAAAGTTGCATTGGTTAAAGAAGGCGTGGCTGAAGTCCGCACCGGCCGCGTCGGCTGCGGAAAAGTCACAGCCGAAAAATTCAGCGCCCTGTGCGCGCAGCGAGGCCAGTTTCGCTCCTGTAAAACCGCATTGCTGGAATGCCGCGCCTGCGATTTCCGCGCCCGCACACTGCACGCCCGACAGGTCGCAGCCGAAAAACCTGGCATTCAAAAGCTTCGCAGCGCCGAAATTTACACCGGCGAGTTTGACGTCCTGAAAGATGCAATCTGAAAAATCCTTGCCGGACAGATCAGCACCCGTCAGGTCAGCGCCCGTGAGCTGGCGCGAACCTTCGAGCGCAGCCAGGGCCCTCTGGAAATCGGTATTGGCTTCGCTGCTCATACGGGGGTGCGCCGGACTGGGAGCAAGGTGTTATCAATCACCGAGCCTTCAGTGTTTGCGGTGGTCGTTGTGGTGCCGTAGAAATCGGCGCCGTAGAGATTGGAGAACTTCAGCGCTGTGATCTCCAGTTTGGCTGCACGTAGCGATCCCTGAAACAGGTTCACGCGCGTGAAGTCGGCATTCGCGAGATCGGCCTTGTCGAATTTCGCACCCTTGGCGGAGGCCCCCGCGAACTGCGCGCCGGTACCTGCAACACGGCTGAAATCGGCATCGTCCAGCACGGCTTTGTCGAACAAGGCCTTCTGGATGCCTGCGCCCTCCCAGTTGGCACGTCCAAGGTGTGCGCCGGTGAACCTTGCGTCGGTGAACTGCGTGCCCTTGTCTGCACGCGAGCCTTTGAGGTTCGCATCGGAAAAGTTCGCACGTGCCGCACGTGCGCCGTAGAACTCGGTCTTTTCACAGCGCGTACCCGTCAACTGCGCGTCTTCCAGACAAGCCTGGCCGAAACTTGCGCCCGCGAGATTGGCACGCGCAAAGTCTGCCCCCTTGAGATCGCATTCGCTGAAGCTCGCGCCGTCGGCGCGGCAATCGGCCGCACTGAAGCCGGCCATCTTCGCGCCGTCAAAGACCGCGCGCGACAAGTTTGCGCCTGCGAGTTTGGCGCCCAAAAAATCTGCGCCGCTGAAGTCACCCGCGCTGGCATCGCTGCCCTCCATGCGCGTGCCGGCAAATTTCGCGGAGGCTGCGCTTGCGCCGGCCAGCGAGGCCTTGCTCAGGTCGGCGCCGCTGAAATCGGCCTGGGCAACCAGGCTGCGGCTAAAGCTCACGCCCTGGAGCTTGCTGTTGGCGAAGCTGGTTTTTTCAAGCACGGCTTCACTGAAATTGGCACCGGCCAGATCCAGGCCCGACAGGTCCAGGCCACGCAAGTCCATTTTTTCGAAGCTGCGCCCCAAGGCATGGCGCTCGACCACACCCTCGCGGGTCAGAGGTCGCGGCGTTCCGACGGCTTCTGGCAAAGCAAGTTCGGCAGGCGGCGCCATCGGTGGCGCCGCGGCGGCGGTAGCCAGCGCCGGCATCGCAGGCAGTCCCACGAACATCGTCGAAAGCTCCGGCTGCGGCGCCACCGAAGACACCACATTCGCAAGTTCGGGGCGCGAGGCAACGAATTCGCGCAAGCTCGCTTCGGTCATGCCTTGCTTGGCAAGGGTCTGCCGCGTCTGCGCTTCCACCTGCTGCAGCAGGGATTGGAGTTCGGCCATGTTGGCAGGCGTTTCTGCCATCGCCGGAGGCAGCATTTTCTGCACATCCGCCTGGGTCATGCCGTTGCCGCGAAGGATATCGGCGGCTCGCTGCTCCAGTTTCTCAATAAGGCCCTCAAGCTCTGCGACGGTGGCCGGCGCCTCTGTGGAAGGCGGCACCAGTTTGGTCAGGTCGTTCTCCGACAACCCATGGCGCTTCATGATCTCTGCGGTTTTGGCCTGCAGGTCTGCGTCCATGGCCTGCAGTTCCACCATGCCAGGGCTGGGGTCTGACGCGCTGGCCGCAACCGGCAGCGCGACTGCCGCGGCGACAGCTGCCGGCTTGGCCGACGCAGCAGGCGCTGGAGGTGGCGGCGCTGCGGCTTCGGCTTCAGCGACCGCCGCGGGAAGCTTGCTCTTGAAAAGCGCGTGGTAATGCTCGAAGGACAGCGGCGCGTCGGCCAGGTTCTCCCACTCCGCCATCATGTGCAGCACGTCGTCGGCCTCTTCATCCAGCGTCGTCTCCACTGCCCGGTACAGCACGATGCCGCATTCGAGCTCGGGGAACAGCCAGACGGTTTCAGCGCGCGCCTCGATTTCGGCGAACTCTTCGCGGCCGCCTCGAAGGCGGTTGACAAAACAACGAGCACGCAACTTGGGCAGCGATGTCGAGATCAGCGACTGCCGGGGGTTCATGTGGCTGATGCTGATGGCCTCGTCGCCACGAAAGAACCCCGCCATGCGCTGGTCCGGCGGCGCGGCCTGAAAAAATTCCGGCTGCGTGTCCTCGGGCAGGTGAGGCCAGTTCCTTTTCAGCCAGGCGTCGTCAAACTGGCCCAGCAGGCGCTGGCGCTGCGGCAAATTGGAAGCCAAGGCACCGAATCCTGCGGGCGCAGGGGTATCGCCCGCATGGACCATCAAGGACTGGGGCAGCTCAACATTGGGCAGCGGCCTGATCAGCGCACCATCGGGTCCCGGCACTTCGGCAAAGCCTTTGCCCAGCGGGTTCACCGGGTGGCCTGGGCCGCCAAAGGCATTCGCAGCACCCAGGGGCATGCGGACAAAGGGCTTGGGGCCTGAAGCGCCCAACAGGGTGAATTGCCGGTCGCCGAACACGTACAGGGTTTTGGCCACTGTGCCGACCTTGACGTTGACGGGCAATTGCTCCACCGCACTGCCGTCCGGGCTGTGGCAGGCGCCGTAAACCAAAAACTCGGCGGAGGTCTTTGGCGTTCCCTCGTCCAGTATCTGGTCGCTGCCCAAGGCTGCGGCCACAGCGGCCCAGAGCTCCGGCTCGGTGGCCAGCGCGTCGCGGCGGCTGCTGCCGTAGCGAAACATGCCCATGAGCCCGAGCGAAAGTTGATTCCTTCGTCCGAAACGGAGGTTGCGGTACAGCAGGGCGAGCGCGTCGGGCTTGAAAACTTTCATCGGCTCACCCAAGCTGGATCGTGGTGCCGTCAAGTGCAAGACCGGTGGGTCTGAAATCGGCCGTCGTGGTCGTTCCCATCTTGATCGACAGCCCGGTGTCCGAGGCCTTGATGCCTGCGGTGCCAAAGGCCAAAACGGCTTTTGTGTTGTCGACTTCGAAGCCGTGTTGTAATGCCGCTTGCGCATGCCGCCGGCGGACGGCTGCAATCTCGGCTTTCAACGTCTCCCATTGCGTACGGTGTCCGACCATGGTGTCAAAAAGCGCCCTGCGCGCGGCCAGCGGTGGAACACCGAGAGCGGCATGATAGGCCGTCCTGGCTGCACGGTAAGCAGCGTCAGAGGCGATAAGCCGGGCCTGCTGGCCAGGATCGACCACAGGGGGAAGCGCCGGCGCGCGGGTAAATCCAATGGATACCTTGGGACTGACAATCCCGGTGGCACCCGGTTCGACCATGACCGAACTGTTTCCAGAGACAAGCCAAGCAGAATCCGCTTCCATACCCAGGCCGGTGTGCCCGTTCTCGTCTACCGCCAGGTTGATGTCGGGAGAGCGCAATTTGATGGAAGTGCCCGTGCGGATGAGGGTATCGCCCTGAGCGGCGCTGATGACCGACTCCGAAGCGACCACGCCCGACGCAGGGGCCGGCGCGGTAAGGTCGCTGGTCGGCAGCGTCCTGACTTTGAATCCCGCTGACAGCTGCGTAAGCTCGGTGAAAGAGGCCTGCGTCGACGCAGTCAGTTTCACACCGCTCTTGCTCAGATCCAGCTCACTGACGTATTTGAGCTTGTCGTATTCCTCCGCATAACCCTTGAGCATTTTTCGCACCACCGTCAGAGCGCCCAGCGTCAGCGCCGTGTTGACGGCCGCGGCGCCAGCCGAAATCTTGGCGGCGGTGTTCCAGTTGGCCAGCTTCCCGGTAAATTTGAGCTTTTGCTCTTTCTCCTGCGTAACCTGGTTCGGGTCTTCCCCTGCTGGCTCGTGACCTGTGGAATGCGGTGCGGGAGCCGGTGCGGGTGCGGGTGCGGGCGCATGCTCCCCCTCCTTGGTTTTCATCAACCAGGCCATAAAGCCTGCGGAAGCGGCGACATTCAAAGCGGTCACCGCCAGAATTCCGCGAGTCGCGGTTTTCCGCAGAGCCTCAAAAGCCAGATGTTGCGCATGATCGTCGGCAAAGCCTCCTTTGAGGTTGACACCTTTGGCCGAAGTGTTGCTGTCGTGGTGCGAGATCTTGTAGCTTTCTTCTTCCTCGACCACATAGGCGCTGCCCTTGACCCACTTGACCTCGTCGCTGTGAGAAAAGGCAAAGGCCCGGTTCACCTTGATCTCGTTGGCAAAGCCCGCCTCGATCTTGGTTTCCCCGCCCAGCTTGATTTCGCTGGCCAGGCCTATCGAGAGTTCGTACTTGTTGCCGATAGTGACTTCCTGCTTGGCCCCGCCCGTGATAAAGGCCAGGCCACCTTCGGCTTTCTTGTCTTTATCTTTATCCTTGTCGGTGTCATCGTGTGTGGAACCCATGCCTATGCTGGTGTTCCCGGTCGGCGAATGCAGCCACATCATCTGCTTGCTTTTCGCATCGCCCATGAAGATCTGGTTGCCGCCCTTGGTCGTGATCTTGTTTTCGTGCGGATTGTCGTGGTTGACGACGCTGGGGTTCTCCGAGTTCGGTACCGCGCCCAGAATCACCGGCTGGTCCGGATCGCCGTCAACAAAAGACAGCAGTACTTCGGCGTTTTTTTGCAGCGGAAAATTCATGCCATGGTCGCTGCCCGCATAGGGCGAAGCCATGCGCACGCGCGCCGATCCCTTGCCCGCGCTCTTGTCGCTGTTATCAAAGGGCAACTGCACCTTGTACTGGCCCCAGGCGTCGAGCTCGGCGTATTCGCCCAGGCCGGCACCATCGATGATCGCGTTCATCGTGCCTATCACCTTCGGCTTGGTGGTGGTGCGTGAGGGACGGAACTGCGTGGCAGCCGGAATCGCGCGAAAGCTCGCGCGGTAATTCGTCTCGCCCTGCGTTTCGCCGCCTTCACCCTGCGCGACCGGCAAGCCCTGGGTGCCGGTCAACAGCGCCGCCGCCTGTGAACCCTCGTGCTGGACTTCGGTGACCAGGTAACGGCCATTGAAGGCCGAGCGGTAATGGCGGTCCATCTCCATGAAGTAGCCGCTGCGCAAGCCTACGGCAGTGGCTTCGCCGCTGAACACCCTGGCCCCGCACAGGATTTCCTCGGCACGCAGTTTGGCGTAGCGTTTTCCTTCCTCTTCATCGCGGAAGTTTTCGCCGTAAATGTTGATCTCGCCCATGCCGCCGTCGGACACCGGCGCGGAGACCTTCAGCTCAATATGGGCCTTGCGGTGGTTGAAGTCGCGCAGCACGACCTGCTTGGGCAGCGGCTCCTGGCGGCAGACAAACTCCTGCACCGAATCACCGGCGCTGCCGGTGTCCTGCTCATTGATGGGACGGTACAGCACCTTGACGGCAGCAGCCGCATGCATGCTGCGGTTGTCCACGATGGCCAGCTTGTCGTTTCGGCCCTCATGCTCAAAGTAAAAGTACATGCCTTCCTTCTCCATCCAGCGCGAGAGGAAGTCGAGGTGGGTCTCCTGGTACTGGCAAACATAGCTGCGCTTGCGGTAATTGCCCGAGAGTTTGAATTCGAAGTCGGCGCTGCTGAGCCGGCTTTGCTCCAGTACATTCTTGACCGTCTCGGGAATGGGTTGATCTTCCAGATACACCTCGGACACCTGGTAGAGCGACAGCTGCCACAGACGTGGCACCAACACAGCTTGGTAGAACACATAACCATCGCTCTTGTGCAGTTGCTCGAAGGCCGCAATCATGCCGTGGTAAGGCGTTGACGTAGCGCCCCCGGGCGCGAAGATGCGCAGCTCGGCGGGGTTTTGCAAGACCTTGTCGAAATCGATATCCGGGTCATCGGAGACCAGGGTCAGGGTGAAGCGAAAGGGTTTGGAGATAGCCTCAAAACCACTCATCTTCACCACTGCGAACTTGTCTTCGCCAAAGGCACGGGAGACGAATTCGAAACGCTTGTTCGCCGCAAGTTGTTGTGCAGAGATAGCCATGGTAGTTCCCGAAAGTTCTGGGTAATGAAAAGGAGGGTTTGGCCTGGCGCCGTGGTGTTATGAAAAAAATACCACCCGGAACTGGGCGGGCACCAGGCTGACGCCGAGGCAGTTCGTTGAGTTCTGGATGTTGAGGCTGGTCAGGCGCGTTGCGAATATGCCGCCGACCAATACCTTGAAAGAGCCCAGGAAGGGGCGCTTGGGGCCCATGCACATGCCCGATGCAACGCCGACGCCTGTATCACCACTGCTCATGGGGGACATGGTCAGGAGGTTTTCCGCCGGCGCGCCGCCGAGCAGCACCACGTAGACCGCGGGAACGCCCACCATATCCATGGCGGTGTTCGGGAAAGGAAGCGGCGTCGGAATCGGGCCGGCCGGCGAGGGAATCATGATGATGCAGACATCGGGAAAACCCAAGCTCATGCCGCCCATCTGTGTGTTGGCAAACATCGTATTTCAGCCCATGTGGATTTGTTCGGCGTCGACCTTGACGAGTTCTTCGGCGGTCATCACGGTGTTTTTGGCGTGCAGTGAAAAGGTGTTCTTCGCCTCGTAGTACATCTGGGAGGCCTTGACCTGGTCGATCTCGTCGACGTGACGATAAGAGCGGCTCACGCGCTGGTAATAGCGCTCCAGCACGGCGTCGAAGCTGCGGCCGACCAGCTTGATGCGGTCTATGCAACCGCGCAGCAGGTCGCCGGTGAAGGACAGGCTGTTGACGAGCACCTCGCCCTGCACGGCGCTGACGTTGAGCTGCGTCGCAAGCAGCGAAACGTCGGATGCTGTCTCCATACCGATGCCGTCGCGTGCGGTCAGGCGCAAGCGGCCGCCGCCCGCGCGGATTTCTGTGTCGCCCGGCAGCTCCAGCGTGGCCTGGTTGGTCTGGGACCTTTCCAGCACCGCCAGCACATAAGCGTCATCATGGTCGGTGACCAGCAGGACCTTGTCGCCCATCAGCGGTGTGAGCAGGCAACTGGCGGCACGGCGCGCGCGCAGCACGGTTTCACCGGTGCGCACCGACAGCGCTTCACCTGCAACCTGGGTCACTTCGCCATACTGCTGTTGCAGTACCAGGGACTTTTCTCTGAGAGGGGTAGCGATCATTTTTTCACTCCTTGCGCAAATGGTGTTGTCGGTATGGGCCTGCGGCTCATGCAATGGCGCCAAAATCTTCTGCCGCGGCGAGTTGGGTATCGGTCCCGCGGGCCAGCTCGCGATTCGCCCCCTGCCAGCGGGTTTTTTCTTCCTTGACGCGGTGCAGATTCGCACCTGTCAGCGTGGCGTCC
>CALRQR020000012.1:0-172528 GCA_943370375.1 Synechococcus sp. UW140 | reverse complement strand
ATGGGCCGCTCGCTGCTGGACTGGCTGCGCAACCATGACGGCGCCAACGCTGCGCATATCGAGGCCTGCGCCCGGATGCAGCCGACCTACCCCGTGGCCTTTGCCTTGGCCGCCTCACAAACCGAAGCCGGCGTGCGCGACTGCCTGCTGGCCTATGCCTTCGGCTGGGCCGAAAACATGATGCAGGCCGCGATCAAGTCTGTGCCGCTGGGCCAAAGCGCCGGGCAGCGCATGCTGGCGCGCCTGGCCCATGTCATCCCCGCCGCTGTCGAGTCTGCGATGCAATTGCCCGACGATGAACGCCAGGCCTTCTCGCCCATGCTCGCCATCCTGTCCTCACAGCATGAAACCCAGTATTCGCGCCTGTTCCGTTCCTGATCACACTCTGACCACCACCTGACCACCACCTGACCACCAAGCCATGAGCCTGCACCACATCGTCAACCGCACCAAAAAACTCCCTCCCCTGCGCGTAGGCATAGGCGGCCCGGTGGGCTCCGGCAAAACCACGCTGCTCGAAATGCTGTGCAAGGGCATGAAGGCGAAGTACGACCTGGTCGCCATCACCAACGACATCTACACCAAAGAAGATCAACGCCTGCTGACCGTGAGCGGCGCGCTCGATGCCGAACGCATCATGGGCGTGGAAACCGGTGGCTGCCCGCACACAGCCATACGCGAAGACGCCTCCATCAACCTGGAGGCCATAGATCGCATGCTGGTGGACTTTCCGGATGCCGATGTTGTGTTCGTCGAATCCGGCGGCGACAACCTAGCCGCGACTTTCAGCCCTGAGCTGAGCGACCTCACCATCTACGTCATTGATGTGGCTGCCGGCGAGAAGATCCCGCGCAAAGGCGGCCCCGGCATTACCAAAAGTGATTTATTCGTGATCAACAAAACAGACCTGGCCCCTTACGTGGGCGCAGATCTGGGTGTGATGGAAGCAGACACGATACGCATGCGGACCACACCCAAGGGGCTCAAACCCTTTGTCATGACCAATCTCAAGACCCACACCGGTCTGGCCGAGGTGATTGCCTTTATCGAGACCAAAGGGATGCTGCAGGCCCCCGCTCAGTCCTGAAATTCGCTCGGATGCAAGGTCTCGTACATCTTGCCTTCGCTCAGAAACACCACCATCCAAAGTCCAAATTTGTGGTCGGGATGCGCGGGCATGACTTTGTTCAGCGCATGAGCGATGGACTTTCTCACCGGTAGCTCTATGCCCTTGGCATCCTCAGGTTCCGCCTCAACACTGACCAGCACCAGCGGCTCCTGATCCTGTATCTGGACACGCGGAAACGACCAGCGGGCGGAGGTTGCGTGCACAAAAGCAGCGGCCACCTGCTCCGCAATCTCGGGGTGAAGAATATTTTTTGCCATATGAAACGTAGGTCCTCTTTAGTGCTGTAACCGAATGTTTCAATGATCGCAACTTCAGAGTGCCACGTCACGAGGGGCGGCGTAGCTTTCCTCACCAAACAGGAACTAGTTCCGGGCATTAATTCCGGTTTTCCGGATGTTCAAAGTGAAGTGGTGTTTTGGCTTTTCGACCATGGCCAATGGACTGCATGCGACGGTTTCTTTTTCACCCATTCGTCAAAAGCCGTTTTGGCCCTACGGCGCGAAAAGTGCGCCCACCGGCGCACGGCCAAGCAGCACGCAAGGTCACAGAAGGATGCGTCAGCCCCCTCATCAGTGAGAAATATCGCCGAAGCGCCATGGCGATTTCCTGGCCCCGCCAAAGAGCCCCTGGCCAACGGTTAAACTATGCGACTCGGAAGCGTGGCAGAGCGGTTGAATGCAGCAGTCTTGAAAACTGCCGAGGATGCAAGTCCTCCGTGAGTTCGAATCTCACCGCTTCCGCCACTGGCAAATGAATGGACCTGGTCACGTCAGGGCACTGCTGGTGGTCTCTGATGACCATGAACAAAGCCTCGCCAACAAGGCCAGCGCCTACAACAGATGCTGGCGAGTCGCACGAATGCCTTGCCACCATGCGGCAGTATGCTCGTGATGATTGAGCCCCCGCAGTTCAAAAACCTCAAAGTCACGTTGCGATCCACTGAGCACTCTTACGAAGGACGTCACCATGCGTTTGACCATAGCGACCCTTGCCACTGTTGCCCCGCTGCTCATGTCGGCTTGCGGCAGTACGGCTCCCGTCAGCTCTGAAGCAGGCTCCCCCTCCATGCCCGCGGCGACGCGGTGCAATGCAGCACCTGCGCAGTTTGCGGTAGGGCGTAATGTGGATGCCGCGCTGGAAGGCGACGCCCGCGCACGGGCTGGGGCCAAAACAAGCCGGGTACTCAGGCCTGGTCAGGTGGTGACGATGGAGTTCAACGCGGAGCGGCTGAACCTCTCGGTGGACGATGCCGGCCGTGTGACGCGCGTCAGCTGCGGCTGAACGGCAGGCCTCGCGGCCTCAGCTGGCCCAGTGGGCGCTGCAAGTTCTTCCGTCAGCGCTTGCGGCCCTTGCCTTCTTCTTTCTCAAGCTGTTGAAGCTGCCGTTTGCGCTTGGCTTTGTTGAGTGCCTCCGGTTCGGGCGGGCGGTTGCGCAACGCCAGGGCTTCACGTTCCTCGGCTGCCTTCTTGCGTTTTTTGTCGCGGAAATGCACAAAAAGCCGCCCCAGCGCAAAGCTGATCGCGCAGCTGACAACAAGAAAAATGATCGCGGGAGTTTCCATAGATTACGAAGCCGATTGCTCAGCCATTCAATCGGCCAAAAAGAGTGACTGCAGGTCATTCAGAAAATCAAAACCGCGCTCGGTGGGTTTGACGCGTGCGAAATCACGCTCGATAAACCCTTTGCGCTCGGCCTCCTCCAGGCCTTTCTGAATGGCGGTAAAGGGCAGGCCTGTTTTTTCTGCGAAGTCCTGCAGCTTGAAACCGTCTCGCAGCCGCAGGGCATTGAGCATGAATTCAAACGGCAGATCGGCACGGCTGACTTCGGTGTCCTGCGTCACCGCATGGCCTGCCAGGGCCTTTTCCATGTAGAGCTTTGGTTCACGATAACGCACCTGCCGCACGACACGGTGCGCAAAGCTGAGTTTGCTGTGGGCGCCGGCGCCTATGCCCAGGTAGTCGCCGAACTGCCAGTAATTGAGGTTGTGAAAACAGCGATGGCTCTGCCTGGCATAGGCTGACACCTCATAGCGCTGCAGCCCTGCAGCCCCGGTCATCTCGGTGATCTTGTCGAGCATGGCGTAGGCCGTGTCTTCTTCGGGGACCACCGGCGGGAACTTGGCAAAGTAGGTATTGGGTTCGATCGTCAGGTGATAGATCGAGATATGGGGTGGCTGCAGCGCCAGCGCCTGGCGCATGTCCTGCTCCAGGCTTTGCATGGTCTGGCCGGGCAGCGCATACATGATGTCCAGGTTAAAGGTATCGAACGCCTGCGCGGCTTCTTCCACGGCGGCAATGGCTTGAGCGCGATCATGCACGCGGCCCAAAGCCTTGAGATGGCTGTCATCAAAACTCTGCACGCCGACCGACAGGCGCGTCACGCCAGCGCTGCGAAACGCCTTGAAACGGTCTTTTTCGAACGTGCCCGGGTTGGCTTCCAGCGTGATCTCGCAATCAGCTTCGAGCCGCAAACGCGCCCGGATATCGGCCAGCAGACGGTCTATGGCCTGGGGTGAAAACAAGCTGGGCGTGCCGCCGCCAATAAAGATGCTATGAACCATGCGCCCCCAGATCAGGGGCAATGCGGCTTCCAGGTCGGCCACGACCGCGTCGATGTAGCGCTGCTCGGGCATCTCGCCGGCGACCTCATGCGAGTTGAAGTCGCAGTAGGGACATTTCTTGAGGCACCAGGGCAAGTGCACATACAGCGACAACGGCGGCAAGGCCGCAAGCTGCAGCGTGCCGCTGCGCATGTAGTGCTGGATATCTTGCTGAGCCATGACGGGAAATTGGAACGGCGCCGTGACTAGAGCCAACGCTCGCGCATCAGCTCAATCATTTGGCGGGCTGCTTTGCCGCGATGGCTGTTGGCGTTTTTGACTTCAACGGGCAACTGCGCAAAGGTTTTGCCGAATTCGGGAATGAACATTACCGGGTCAAATCCGAAGCCGTTGACACCCACGGGCTCGGGTGCAATCTGCCCGGCCACGCGGCCTGAAGCGATCAGGGGCTCGGGGTCTTGCGCTGAACGAACCGCCACCAGCGTACTGACCAGCGCGGCGCGGCGTTGCGCAGCCTCGGTCAAGCCGGCCATCTGCTCAAGCAAAGCCTTGACGTTGTTGTCGTCGCCCTTGGCATAGCCAAATTGCGTGGCGTAAAACGCGGTGTCAACGCCCGGCAGGCCACCAAAGGCATCCACACACAAACCGGCATCATCGGCCAACGCAGGCAGGCCGCTAAGACGGGAGGCCTGGCGAGCCTTGGCCAGCGCGTTTTCCACGAAAGTGCGAAACGGCTCCTCGGCTTCCGGCAAGCCCAGGTCGGCCTGGCTGACGAGCTCCAGCCCCAGCGGAGCCAGCATGGCCTTCAGCTCGGCGAGCTTGCCCTTGTTGTTCGACGCGAGGACGATTTTCATAAGTAAAAAGTGGCTCTAGCCCAATGTACGTCTAGGCCAAGCACTATTAATTTGATAGCGCCGATTTCTGCAGCTCGACCAGCTCCTTGATGCCTTTTTCGGCCAGCACCAACAGTGCGTCCATCTCTTTGCGGGAAAATGCAACGCCTTCGGCCGTGCCCTGCACTTCCACGTAGTTGCCGGCGCCAGTCATCACGACATTCATGTCGGTATCGCAGGCAGAGTCTTCGGTGTATTCAAGATCGAGCAGCGGCGTGCCCTGCACGATGCCGACCGAGATGGCGGCCACGTGGTCAATGATGGGGGTCTGCTGAAGCTTGCCGCTGGCCAGCAAGGTATTGACCGCATCTTGCGCCGCCACGAAGGCGCCGGTGATGCTGGCGGTCCGGGTGCCTCCGTCGGCCTGGATCACATCGCAGTCGAGATGGATCGTGCGTTCGCCGAGTTTCTTCAGGTCAAACACGGAACGCATCGAGCGGCCGATGAGACGCTGGATTTCCTGAGTGCGGCCGCTTTGCTTGCCGCGGGCGGCTTCGCGGTCGCTGCGGGTGTGCGTGGCGCGCGGCAACATGCCGTATTCGGCCGTGACCCAGCCTTCGCCGCTGCCTTTTTTGTGGCCCGGCACTTTTTCTTCGACGGAGGCGGTGCAAAGCACTTTCGTGCCGCCGAACTCGATCAGCACCGATCCTTCAGCGTAGGCGGTGTAGTTGCGGGTGATGCGCACGGAACGCAAAGCATCGGCGGCACGCGCGCCGCTTCGTTCAAACTGACTCATGGTGGATGGCTTTCTGGCAAGGCGCCGGATGGGTACGCGAAATGAGAGATGAGAAAAGAAATGGGAGCAGCGCCAACCGGCGCCAACCGCTGAGGCACGAACCCATAGCGGGATATGCCGGCCTTATCAGCCTTGTCAGGCTTTTTTGGCGGCGGAGCGGCGTATGGCTTCGTTGATCTCGGCGATCGATCTTTCGATGGTCGCTTCATCAAGGTCATCCACCACCGAATCGAGCACGCCGGCCTGGATCGTCGAGGCAAATACCCCGTCCATGATGCTGTCGGTGGACACGCCCCGGGTCGACTCGAAGGCGTCCGGTGTTTCCCACTCCATGGCCAGCACGGTGACGTTGTCGCTGTGCTCGCCGCCGGTGCGCAAGGCGTTTTCGACCAGGTCGGGTACCGCGTCCGACACGCCCTTGCTGGCCAGGTGGCGAACAATTTCCGCGTCGCTCAGGCTGCCCCAGAGGCCATCGGAGCACAGCAACAGTTTGTCGCCCTGCTGCAGGGTAACGGGCCCAGCGACGTCAAAGACGGGCTTGGTGGGCGAGCCCAGGCAGGTGAAAAGAATGTTGCGGTTAACGCGCTCCAGCTTGATCACGCCGGCGCTTTGCTGCTCAAGGTAGGAATGGTCACGGGTGCGCGTCAGCAGCTCGCCGTCTCGCACGACATACAGGCGAGAGTCCCCGCAATGCACCCAGGTTGCGCCGGTGCCCTGCAAAATGGCCGCCACCAGCGTGGTCCGGGGCGTGTCGAGCATGCCTTTTTCGCTGGCATAACGAATGATCTGGTGATGGGCCGCCATCAGCGCGGTCGACAGGAACTCGGTCGTGTCCTCAATCGTGGGTCGCGCCTCTTTCTGGTAGAGCGCGGATATGGTCTGCAGCGCCAGCTGGGCCGCGACTTCACCCTCAGGGTGGCCGCCCATGCCGTCTGCCAGCACGAACAAGCCCGACTCGCGCGTGTAGCAATAGCCCATGCGGTCTTCGTTTTTCTCGCGCCCGCCTTTTCGGCTTACCTGAAAGACAGAGAATTTCATTTGAATTTCGTCGCAAAGCCAGTGGCCTTACGCGCGGTTTTTTTGGTGTCAGACACCATGTTGTCAAACTGCAGCCGGACCTTTTCGCTGACGGTCAGCTTGGTGTAGCGGCGCTCACCCTCCCGGCTCAGCTCCTTTTGCAGGGCAAAAACGGACTGCGGACGGGACAAAGGATCGAGCGACATGCACCACTCTACAACCTCAATCAGGTTATCGGAATAGACGCCACGCAAACGGGACAGGGCAAGCGACAAACGGTCTTTTTCAAGACGCTGCGGCGCATCGTTGGGGGGATAGCCCTGCATGGTGGCGTAAATACAGGCGCCAATGGCGTAAATATCGGTCCACGGGCCCATGGACGAATCCCGGCGGTACATCTCGGGCGCAGCAAAGCCGGGGGTGTACATCGGACGAATGAAGTTGCCTTCCTTGCTCAGCACCTCTCTGGCGGCACCGAAGTCGATCATTACGGCGCGGTTGTCGTCCGTGATGAAAATATTGGCCGGCTTGATGTCCAGGTGCAGCATCTTGTGCTGGTGCACGATGCGCAGCCCACGCAGGATCTCGTCAAAAAGCGAGCGAATCGTCGATTCGCGGAACACCTTCTGCTTTTTCAACTCCCGGGCGGTGATGATGAAGTCCTGCAGGGTGCCGCCCTCCAGGTAATTCATCACCATGTAGACGGTTTCGTTCTCACGGAAGAAATTCAGCACGCTGACGACGGAGCCGTGAGCGATTTGAGCCAATGAACGGCCTTCTTCGAAGAAACTTTTGAGGCCCAGGCGGTACAGCGAGAGCTTTTCAGGCTGCACCTGCGGCAGCAACTCACCCGGTGAACGGCTGGCCAGGGAAGACGGCAGGTATTCCTTGATGGCAACCTGCTGGCCCTCGTTGTCGACGGCCAAGTAAACTACGCCAAAGCCACCGGCTGAAAGCTTTCGCACAACACGATAGCCACCAATAACGGTGTCGGGCGGCAATGGTGCGGGCTTGACCTTTGACATAATTTGGGATGAGCCAGACATGACAATGTCAGCCTGGTCTTGTTCTCTCTCTAGTAAAGCGTATTTACAAATGTCAGTTTACAGCATGACGGGTTATGCAGCCGTGCAATCGAGCATGGCGCAATCCGCCCCGGAAACTGATTCGGGCGCGGACGCCAGTTCCCGTTTAGGTGTTGAGATACGTTCTGTCAATAGCCGGTTTCTTGACCTGGCCTTTCGCCTTCCCGATGAATTGCGGCAAGCCGAGCCAGCTTTGCGTGAGTTGCTTACCGGCAAACTCAAGCGGGGCAAGGTGGAAGTTCGCGTTTCCCTCGAAAGCACATCGACCGGCACCCTGCGTGCGCCCTCATCGGCCACATTGCAGCGCCTGGGCTCCCTGGAAGACAGCATCAAGTCCTGGCTCCCACAGGCTGCAGCATTGAGCGTGGCGGATATTCTGCGAATCGCCACCAATGAAGACAAAAAACCACACGACTACAGCCAGGAACTGCTCAAGCTGGCCAAAAGCGCCTTGAAAGAGCTGATGGCAGCCCGCGAGCGTGAAGGCGCCCGGCTGGCTGAGATGCTGCTTGACCGTACGGCGCAGTTGCGAGCGCTGGCTGCCCTGGCAGTGCCCATGGTCCCCAAACTGGTCGAGTTGCAAAAAAACCGCTTTCTGGAGCGCTGGAAAGAGGCCATGGCCTTGTCCGACAGCACCGCCCTGCCGGAGATCGCCCAGGACAGGGCGCTGACCGAAGCCACAGCCTTTGCGATCCGGATCGATGTGGCTGAAGAGATCACCCGCCTTTCGTCCCATCTGGATGAAATTGACCGCCTGCTCGCAAGCGGCGGAGAATTGGGTAAACGCCTGGACTTCCTGATCCAGGAACTGCACCGCGAAGCCAATACCCTGGGCTCCAAATCCGCCTCCCTTGAGCTCACCCGTATTTCTGTCGACATGAAAGTACTCATCGAGCAGATCCGTGAGCAGGTCCAGAACATCGAGTAGCCCATCCGCTACCAAATTTATAGCAACAAGTGCACAGTACGTATGGACTATCCCGGAAATCTCTTTGTAGTGGCCGCCCCCAGCGGGGCGGGAAAATCCAGCTTGGTGAAAGCCCTGATGGAGCTGGATTCACGTATCCAGCCAGCCGTATCGCACACCACACGCCCACCCCGCGGCCAGGAAAAGCACGGCAGGGAATACTTTTTCCTCTCGCCCGAAGACTTCGATGGCATGGTGCTGCGCGATTCCTTCCTGGAATGGGCACATGTCCACGGCCACCGCTATGGCACATCGCGTCAGACCATTGAAGAACGGGTGGCCACCGGCGCCGACGTGATTCTGGAGATCGATTTCCAGGGCGCCATCAATATCAAGCGGATTTTTGCCAACGCCGTGCTGATTTTCATCCTCCCGCCGAGCTGGGAAGAGTTGCGGTCACGCCTGCAGCGACGGGGCGAGGACACGGCCGAAGTGATAGAACTAAGGCTAAAAAACGCGGCTACCGAGATGGCACAGGCCCGGGAATTCGACTTCGTTATAATCAATGAGTTGTTTGAGCGGGCAGTTTTCGACCTGAAAACCATAGTGCATGCCCAGCGGCTCAAGTTTTCGGCCCAACGGCGAGCCCGTGCCGAGACCTTCCAGGCCCTTCAAATTCCCTGAATTCATCGCTTTTCACGTTATCGATCACACCGGAGATCCCCATGGCCCGCATTACCGTCGAAGATTGCCTCGAGAAAATCCCGAACCGCTTCCAGCTGGTTCTGGCCGCTACGTACCGCGCACGCATGCTCAGCCAAGGGCACGCCGCCAAGATCGAAAGCAAGAACAAGCCCGGCGTCACCGCCCTGCGTGAAATCGCCGAAGGCAAGATTGGCCTGGAAATGCTGAAAAAAGTACCCAGCTGATTCGGGACCACCTTCATAAAAAGCACCGCATAGCGGTGCTTTTTTCATTTCTGCCTCGATAAAGTCCACTTTTTTTACCTTTTATCCTTGCCGCGATACATTTAAGGCATGAGCGCCATGCTTTCGCCCGTCATCACCAGCAAATCGACCCCTGCAGCCGCCAACGCGGCAGCGGCCAGCTTTGCTGCGCTGACGGCCAAGCTGGACTACATGAGCGCCGCCGACATTGAAAATGTGCGCCGCGCCTATCGCTTTGCCGACGAGGCCCACTTGGGCCAGTTGCGCAACAGCGGCGAGCCCTACATTACCCACCCGATCGCCGTCGCGCAGCAATGTGCGGAATGGAAACTGGACGCCCAAGCGCTCATGGCGGCACTGCTGCATGACGCCATTGAGGACTGCGGCGTCACCAAACCAGAATTAATAGAGCGTTTTGGCGCGCCGGTGGCCGAACTGGTGGACGGGTTGACCAAGCTTGAGAAGCTGGAATTCAACACCCGCGAAGAAAACCAGGCGGAGTCCTTCCGGAAAATGCTGCTGGCCATGGCACGCGATGTTCGGGTCATCCTGATCAAGCTGGCAGACCGGACTCACAACATGCGCACCCTGGGAGACGTGCCACGCGCCAAGTGGACGCGCATCTCTCGCGAAACCCTCGACATCTATGCACCCATTGCACACCGTCTGGGTCTAAATACCACCTACCGGGAATTACAGGATCTATCCTTTCAGCATCTGCACCCGTGGCGCTACGCCACTTTGACCAAAGCACTGCAGCGGGCCCGCGGCCGCCGGCGCGACGTGATCAAACGCGTGCAAGGAGAAGTCGAGTCTGCGTTCGACAACGCCCACGTGCCCGTTCATATCTCGGGCCGGGAGAAGACGCTGTATTCCATCTACCGGAAGATGGACGAAAAGCACCTGTCGTTCGCGCAGGTGACCGATTTATACGGGTTCCGGGTGATCGTGAAAGACCTCACCGCCTGCTACACGGCCATGGGGGTCTTGCACCAGCTCTATAAACCCCTGCCCGGCAAGTTCAAGGATTACATCGCGATTCCGAAGATCAACGGCTACCAATCGCTGCATACCACCCTGGTCGGTCCTTTCGGCACCAACATCGAGTTCCAGATGCGCACCGAGGCGATGCATGTCGTCGCAGAGTCCGGCGTTGCCGCTCATTGGCTGTACAAGGCCACCGATCCCGACGGCGACGCTTCGCAGAGACTTGGAGCGCAATGGCTGCAATCGCTCCTGGATATTCAGCACGAAACCCGGGATGCCGCCGAGTTCTGGGACCACGTCAAGATCGACCTCTTCCCTGAAGCTGTCTACGTTTTTACGCCCAAAAGCCAGATCATGGCCATGCCGCGCGGTGCAACCATCGTCGATTTTGCTTATGCCATCCATAGCGATGTGGGCCACCGTGCCGTCGCGGCCAAGGTCAATGGGGAGCAAGTGCCCCTGCGGTCTGAATTGCACAACGGAGATGTGATCGAAATCATCACCGCGTCGGTCTCCAGCCCCAACCCAGGTTGGCTGGGCTTTGTGCGCACGGGCAAGGCTCGCTCCAAGATACGCCATCACCTGAAAACCATGGCGCTTTCAGAGTCACAGGATCTAGGCGAAAAAATGCTGGCTCAGGCGCTACGTGCCGAGGGCATAGAACGTGAGCGCCTGCCGGAAGACGACGAAGCCCATCACGCCACCTGGGAAAAAATCCTGCGCTTCACCGGTAACCGCTCCCGTGCGGACCTGCTGACCGACATCGGCTTGGGCAAGAGGATTGCCAGCATGGTGGCCAAGCGCATCGTGACCCTGCTTGCCGAGACCGGCGAAAAGCCCAATGCACTGCTCATGAGCCGTGAGCGCTATACCGCCCATGAGTCGGTATCACAGGGTGGGTTGGTAATAGACGGCAGCGAAGGCGCTTCGGTGCAGTTCGCCCCCTGCTGTCGACCGATCCCCGGCGACGGCATTGTGGGCTACCTCGGCCGCGGAGAAGGCTTGGTGATACATACCGATGACTGCGCTGTCGCCAAACGCCTGCAGCACCGCGACAGCGAGCGCTTCATCGCCGTTGACTGGTCGGACGAGCCGGTGCGCACCTTTGAAACCAACCTGCTGGTGACCGTTTCCAATGGCAAAGGCGTGCTGGCGCGGGTAGCAGCAGCGCTGGCCAGCGCCGAGGCGGACATCACCCATGTCGATATGCAGCAGGAGCCCTCGCACGATGCCACCGATCTTCGCTTCGGCGTGGCGGTGCGTGACCGCATACACCTGGCTTCAGCGCTGCGGAGTGTGAAGCGCACCCCTTCCGTGCTACGGGTACAACGGGCCAAGTCGACGGGCTAACCCGCCATCTTGTCCGGTGCCGGATAGTCCACCTTCAAGACCTCAAGCGTCTGCACGCCCTGTGGTGTGACGAGACTGACTTCATCACCCACTTTTGCTTTGAGCAACGCCCTGGCGACAGGCGATATCCAGCTGATCTGGCCCAAGGCGCTATTCGCTTCATCGATACCCAGTATGGTCACGGTACGCTCAGCGCCACTGTCATCGGCATAGGTCGCTGTAGCGCCAAAAAACACCTGGTCACTACCATGGTGAATGGAGGGATTGCTGATCTCGGCAATCTCCAGTCTTTGCGTCAAAAACCGGATGCGCCGATCAATCTCACGCAAGCGCTTTTTGCCATAGTGATAATCCCCGTTTTCAGAACGATCGCCGTTGCTGGCGGCCCAGTGGACAACTTCCACCATCTTGGGACGTTCGCTATCGATCAAATCCAGCAGTTCGCTGCGCAGGTGCTCGTAGCCTTGCGGTGTGATGTAGTTTTTACCGCCCGCAGGCAGCGGCGCAAGCGCCGGCTCGTCATCGTCCGGCTCGGTTTCTTTGGTAAAGGCTTTGTTCATGCTCCGGCCACCATAGCATTCATGGCCGCCCACCGTGAATGCCCCTAGAAATCTTCCATCTTCAGCATCAGGGGATTGTCGGGCGTGTAGCTCACACCCGCCACGACCAGGTCGGCAGCCCGGGCGTGAATCATTTCGGTATCCTGTTCATAGGCTTTCTTCAGAGAATTCGGCCCTGGCCCGGCTCCGAAGAATTCTTCCATCGCCTCGCGGGAAATCCTGACCGGGATGGTCGTGCCCGCATGGGACAAGGCAAAGCTGAGCCACTCGCCGTGGTCCTCGACATTCAATGATTCCATGTCTCTCCTCCGCAAGAAGCTTCAAGAATAGCGGAGCGCCTGCCAGGCGTACAGCCCATCCGGCAGCGCCCAGCCCTAGGAGAAACCACTATCGCGCGCAGCGAAAGTAACCCTAAAAGGCCTTCTGGAAAGAAAAATAGCCTAGAGGGGTAAGCCTCTAGGCTATTGAAATCACTTTAAAAGTGGTGCGGCTGGCAGGAATTGAACCCACGACCCCTTGGTTCGTAGCCAAGTACTCTATCCAACTGAGCTACAGCCGCTAAGCCTCAAATTATAGCTTATTTAAATGGTAGGGCGTGAGTGACTTGAACACTCGACCAAAGGATTATGAGTCCTCTGCTCTAACCAACTGAGCTAACGCCCCACTCAAGAGAGCAATTGTAAGGGTCTACTTGCTATGGCTGAGGGCGGTACTGACCAGTTTGGACGTGATGTCGACAATCTGAATCATTTTTTCGTAGGGCATGCGCATGGGGCCGATCACGCCCAGCGTACCCACGACCTTCCCATCAACCTCGTAGGGTGCCGTTACCACCGACAGCTCCTGATAAGGAATCACCTGGCTTTCACCGCCGATATAGATGCGAACGCCCTCGGCACGGCTTGAAACGTCGAGCAGGCGCATCAGCTGCGCCTTTTGCTCAAAAAGGTCAAACAGTTTGCGCAGATTGCCCATGTCTCCGGAGAAATCGCTGACAGCCAACAGATTGCGCTCACCGGAGATCACCACTTCATCACGCGACTCGATGGCTTCAGAGCTGACTTTGACGGCCGCCTGCATCAGCGTGGCGATTTCGCCTCTGAGCGCCTCCACTTCGTTTTTGAGGCGCTCACGCACCTCTTCAATGGCCATGCCAGCGTAATGCGAGTTAAGAAAGTTGGCGGCTTCCACCAGCTGCGACTGCGTGTAGTCTGCCTCGGTGAAGATGACGCGGTTCTGAACGTCACCGTCTGGCGAGACGATGATCACGAGAAAACGCTTTTCAGACAGGCGCAAAAATTCGATATGCCGGAACACGGAAGTACGCCGTGGCGCCATGACCACGCCGACAAACTGCGAGAGGCTTGACAGCATATGCGCTGCATTGCTGAGCACCTTTTGCGGTTGATCGGGCGCCAGTCGGGGGGCTCCCATCTGACCCGATGCCGCGAACGGGTCGCGTTGCGTGGTCAACATGGTGTCGACGAAAAGGCGGTAGCCCCGGGCAGTGGGGATACGTCCTGCCGAAGTGTGGGGGCTGACAATCAAGCCTAACTCCTCCAGGTCACTCATCACGTTTCGGATGGTGGCGGGGGACAACTCGAGGCCAGAGGCTTTCGACAGCGTGCGTGAGCCCACCGGCTGGCCATCGGCAATATAGCGTTCAACGAGCGCTTTCAGCAGCAACCGGGCACGATCATCAAGCATGGTGACATTCTACGAAGCTTCGGTCACCATGTTGTGATGTAATTTGCCGATGAAGTCGCAATTCCGCCATGTCGCATTGATCGGCAAGTACCACGCACAAGGTTCCCGGTCGGCGCTGGAGGATATCGCTAATTTCCTGGGTACCCAAGGCTGTGATGTGGCGATTGAGCAGGACACTGCCAGCAACACCGGCCTGACACAATTTCCAACCCTTGACGCAGCCGGAATCGGCGCGCATTGCGACCTGGCTCTGGTCGTTGGCGGCGACGGCACCATGCTGGGCATAGGCCGGCGGCTGGCCGAGTTCGGCATCCCTCTGGTGGGCATCAACCAGGGCCGGCTTGGTTTCATCACCGATATCGCCTTTGAGGACTACCAGAACACACTCATTCCCATGCTGCGCGGCGAGTATGAAGAAGACCGCCGCTGGATGATGCAGGCCAAGGTGGTGCGCGACGGCCGCTGCGTCTTCAGTGCCACCGCCATGAACGATGTCGTCGTCAACCGCGGCGCGACCGCCGGCATGGTGGAGCTTCGCGTAGAGGTGGATGGCCGTTTTGTGGCGAATCAGCGCGCTGACGGCTTGATCATCGCCTCACCGACCGGCTCTACGGCTTACGCGCTATCTGCCGGCGGGCCGCTGCTGCATCCCTCTATCGCAGGCTGGGTGCTGGCGCCTATCGCCCCGCACACCCTCTCCAACAGGCCCATCGTACTGTCGGATTCCGGGGAAATCACGATTGAAGTGGTTGCAGGCCGAGACGCCAGTGCCAACTTCGACATGCAGTCCCTGGCCAGCCTGTTGCACGGTGACCGCATCACCGTGCGGCGCTCGGAGCATCAAATGCGCTTCCTGCATCCAAAGGGCTGGAGCTACTTCGACACCCTGCGCAAGAAGCTTCACTGGAATGAAGGCGTGGCCTGATCGGTCCGGATCCTAGTTATGAGCCTTAAAAGCATTTCACTTCGCGATTTCGTGATCGTCCACGAACTCGAACTGGACTTGTCCAGTGGTTTCACGGTTCTCACGGGCGAAACCGGGGCGGGTAAGTCCATCCTGATTGACGCCCTCCAGTTGGCGTTAGGGGCGCGTGCCGACGCAGGCGTGGTTCGCGAAGGCGCCGCCCGCTGCGAAATCAGCGCGGAATTCGACCGTCCGGCAGGTTTGGCCCTCTGGCTGGAGGAAGCCGGTTTTGACAGCGGTGAGACCCTGTTGCTACGCAGGACCATTGACGCGCAGGGCAAAAGCCGAGCCTGGATCAACGGCAGCGCCGCGACAGCAACCCAGCTCAAGGAGATCGCCGATCAGCTGGTGGATATTCACGGGCAGCACGCCTGGCAGAGCCTGACTAGACCCGATGCGGTACGCGGCTTGCTGGACTCCTATGCAGACGTCTCCACAGCAGAGCTGTCACGCCGCTGGCAGCAGTGGCGCCTCGCGCAAAAGACGCTCAGCGATGCGCGCGATGCACAAGACAATCTTCAACGCGAACGCGAGCGCCTCTCCTGGCAGATCGGCGAGTTGAACAAGCTGGCGCCCGGCGTTGACGAGTGGGACGACCTCAATGCCCAGCACGGACGCCTGTCGAATGCGCAGGCCCTGCGGGATGCCGTGCAGACAGCCGCCGATGCACTGCAGGACGGCGACGAGAACGGTGCCGCGTTGGTGGGGCGAGCCATCACGTCATTGCAGAATCAGGAACACATTGAACCCGAATTCAAGGGAATCGTTGAAGTACTTAACAGTGCCATGGCCCAGATAGAAGACGCGGTCCACTCTCTCAACGGCTACGCCAGGCACGCAGAACTGGAACCCCAGCGTCTGGCGGAGCTGGACGAACGGCTCTCCCTGTGGGTCAGCCTGGCACGGCGCTACAAACGCACGCCGGCAGAATTACCCGAACTGCTCGCATCCTGGCAGGCCGAGCTGCAAAAGCTCGATGAGGCGGCCGACCTGGTTCAGCTGGAAAAGAACGAGAGCCAGGCGAAATCGGCCTATCTTGAGGAGGCGGGCCAAGTCTCCAAGTCGCGTGGCAAGGCCGCACCCAAACTTGCCAAAGCCATCACATTGGCCATGCAAGGCCTGGGCATGCAAGGCGGAAAGTTTGACGTCGCACTCACCCAACTTGAGCAACCGGCCCAGCATGGATTGGAGCAGGCCGAGTTTCTGGTCGCAGGCCATAGCGGCAGCACCCCGCGGCCCGTCGGCAAGGTCGCTTCTGGTGGCGAGTTATCGCGAATTGCATTGGCCATCGCAGTCACCACAAGCCAGTTGGGACAGGCGCAGACGCTCATATTCGACGAGGTTGACTCGGGCGTCGGAGGCGCCGTTGCAGAGACCGTCGGCCGCCTGATGAAGCAACTGGGCAAAGACCGCCAGGTCATGGCGGTGACCCATTTGCCCCAGGTGGCAGCGTGCGCTGACCAGCACCTCGTGGTCGCCAAACGGGCCGAGAATGGCGCCACCCTCAGCACGGTGGACCACGTGAACGGAGAGCAGCGAGTCGCTGAAGTAGCCCGCATGCTCGGCGGCGAGCGGCTTTCGGGCACCACACTGGCCCATGCCAAGGAAATGCTGGGGGAGTGATGGCTGCGCTGGAAATGGTCCTCATCACCGGCATGTCCGGCTCCGGGAAATCCGTGGCCTTGCATGCACTTGAAGACGCAGGTTACTACTGCGTCGACAACCTGCCCCCAGAGCTATTGACTCCCTTCGTTGCGCTCGAGCAGCAACATGGCGCCCCAAAAGTGGCGATTGCCATGGATGTACGAAGCGCAACATCGCTGCCGCTGGTACCCCAGCAATTAAGGCAACTGCGCGAATCTGGGGTGACGGTGCAATCCCTTTTCCTGGATGCGAACACGGAAACACTGGTGCGCCGCTTCTCGGAGACGCGCCGCCTGCACCCGCTGTCGCGCATGGATGCCTCCGACCAGCACCGGGCGCTGGTGGATGCCATCGAGCTGGAACGCGAGCTGCTGGGTGAAATGCGGGAACAGGCGCATGTTCTTGACACCAGCATGATCCGGTCCTCGCAGCTACAAGGCTACGTAAAGTCGCTCATCTCGGCGCCAAGCACCCAATTGACGCTTGTCTTCGAATCGTTTGCATTCAAGCGGGGCGTACCGCTGGACGCCGACTATGTGTTTGATGTGCGCATGCTCCCCAATCCGCACTATGAATCCGGCTTGCGTCACCTGAGCGGGCTCGACCAGCCTGTAGTGAACTACCTCAAAGCGCATGCGGAGGTCGGCGACATGTTCAGCCACATCGAGCAATTTCTCAGCCATTGGCTTCAGGCCCTGGTACGCGATCATCGCAGCTACGTGACGGTCGCGATCGGCTGCACCGGTGGGCAGCACCGCTCGGTCTATCTGGTCGAAGAGTTGGCTGCCACATTCGGCCACCAGTGGCGCACACTGAAGCGGCACCGAGAGCTGGACGCAATCTAAGACCTAAGCGTCTTGTTCCAGGAGTTTGCGGATCGGTGCAGGCAAACCCAGCGCCGGCCAATCCGCAGGGCTGAACCACGCACCTGGCCGCTCGTCCGAGATCATTGTTTTTGGCAGGGATTGACCCGTCCGAAAACCTGCGATCCACGGTGACAGCTGCAAGTCCTTATGCGTCAGCACATGAACAAAATTCGGCAGCGCCTCGAGCCTTGCGTGCACTGAAGATGGCAGTTGCGCCTTCAGTTCATCATCACTTTGAAACACGGGCAGGCAATACAACCCGCCCCAAACGCCCCTGCCAGGGCGCTTTTCAAGCCACACTGAACCGTCCGGCCGCTGGGCCCACAGCAGGCTCAATGCCTGCGCGCTGCGCTTGAGTTTTCGTGTTTTGACAGGGTACTTGCCGGGGTCTCCGGCGGCAAAGCCACAGCAGAGTTTTTGCACAGGGCACAGGAGGCACTGCGGCTGACGTCCCGAACACACGGTGGCGCCGAGATCCATCAGACCCTGGGTGTAGCGCGGCATGGTTACGGGCAAATCACGGTCGGGCAGCAGCTCCGCTGCTTTGTCCCACAGCGCCCGCTCATTGGCGCTTTGCGCCAAGTCTGCCGAAAACCCCAACACCCGCGTCAGCACCCTCTTGACGTTGCCATCCAGAATAGCCACGCGCTCCGCGAAGCAAAACGACGCAATCGCCGCGGCCGTCGACCGCCCTATGCCGGGCAGGGTCTGCAGTTGCTCTGCCGTCTGCGGAAACTGCCCGCCATGCAGGGCCATCACGTCCTGCGCGCAGCGGTGCAAGTTGCGCGCACGGCTGTAGTAGCCCAGACCGCTCCATAAGCCCAGCACGTCGTCTTCTTTAGCAGCAGCCAACTCACTGACCGTCGGAAAGCGCTCAAGAAATCGGGCGTAGTAGTCCAGAACCGTGGTGACCTGGGTCTGCTGGAGCATGATTTCAGAAAGCCACACCCGATAAGGATCGCGTGTGTTCTGCCAGGGCAGGGTATTGCGGCCGTGCGTGCTTTGCCAGCGCACGATTTCTCCGGAAAACCCGGAGAGCGCATGACGGTCTGCCTGGGTTACCACCGGCGCCCCACCCCGTTACAAAGGCTCAAGGCAATTGCAGGCCCCACCAACGCTCAGGCGGCCTCGGGCATGGCCGCATTTTGCGCGGTGGCCGGGGTGTCTGGCGTTTTGGCTGGCGATGATGTGCCGACCATGAGATGGGAAGTCAGTTCAGTGAGCTTGGTGTCCAGTTCATTGAGCACACTCTCTTGAGCATCAATTTCGGCGATGCGCTCATCCAGGCCTGATGCGGCTTGCTGGATGCGTTCAATGGCCTCAAGCCTGCGCCCGAAATTGCGGCGCCTCTCGCGCAGTTGCGCATCCAATTGAGATGCCGCAGACTTGTTCCACAACTCCACCTCGCCGAGCGCGGTTTCGTAGACCACGCGCAGACGCGTTGCCAATGCACGCACCAGACGCTCGGAGAATTCGGGTTGTGAAAGCTTGAGCACATTGCCCACCCCAAGGTACTGGAGGTGGCTACGCTCGATCAATTCCAGATCGTTCTCGTAGCGAACCAGCTCAGGCTCTTTGGGCGCCTGCAGCGAAAAGCTGAACTCGGCATTGAGCTGGCGGAAAGAAGCCGTGAGCATGGACTGGATTTCGCCGCTGAGAACCTGCGATTTCTGCAAGCCTTCGCGCAGGCGCGAGAAAGTCTGGGAGTAAGCTTTTTTGACGCCCAATTTGATGCCCGGCTGTTTCAGCGCATGCGTCAATTCCGCCAGTTCAGCTTTCAAGGTCGGTGTGCTGAGCAAATTGAACATTTCACGCAGCAGTTTGAGATGCACCGACCGCACCGCCTGGATCTTGGCGCCACTGGTATCGAATTCGGTTTGCTCCTGCTCGATACGGCTGCGCATGTGTTTGATCACCGAGACATTTTTGCCCCGCAAGCCGCGCAGCTCAATCATCTGCTCGGCCAGGTCTCGCCGGCGGATGTGCATGGCGCGCCCGGCTTCCGTCCTGAGCTCGCCAATACCGCCGGCTACCGCGGTACGCAGAATTTTCTGGCGCTGACCCATGACGCCCTGACCCAGGGCGAGTTCAAGCGCCGGCAGGTGACTGGCTTCCAGCAGCGCTTTGTCACGAGTGACTTTGGCCACCAGCCCCTTTTGGGCCGAAACGGGAATGACCTGGCTCTCCGGCAGGCCGAGAATTTCAGCCGAGGTTGCGCGTTGCCTGTCGATTTGGGCCTGCACCTGTTCAGGCGTACTCAGGGAATCCCAAAGGGTGTCGATCTTGTTGAGCACGACAAGCCGTGCATCCGTGCCGTCCCCGTCGGTAATCAGGTGTTCGCGCCAGATCGACAGGTCGGATTTGGTGACGCCGGTGTCGGCCGCCAGAATGAACACCACGGCATGCGCCTGCGGAATCAGGCTGACGGTCAGCTCAGGCTCCGCACCGATCGCGTTCAGGCCGGGGGTATCCAGGATAACCAGGCCCTGCTTGAGCAGCGGATGGGCGATATTGATGAGCGCATGGCGCCACTTCGGCACCTCGACCAGGCCGTCGGCGCCCGTCAGCGGGTTGTCTTCAGGGCTGTTGTCATGCCAAAAACCGAGTGCACGGGCTTCGTCTTTGGTGACATGCCGGACTTCGGCAACCTTTTCAAGTGCCTGCGCCAGTTGGGCCGGGTCGTTGACGTCCAGGTCCAGCCGCGTCCATTTTTCGGGCACTGCACGCCATTCCATGAGCGCCTGCTTTTGCAGGCGCGTCTCGATGGGCAGCAAGCGCAGGCAAGGCGGTACGTCCGCGTCGTAACCCAGCTCAGTCGGGCACATGGTCGTGCGGCCTGCGCTGGCGGGCATGATGCGGCGGCCGTAGCCGGCAAAAAAGATCGCGTTGATCAGTTCAGACTTGCCGCGCGAAAACTCGGCGACGAAAGCCACCATGACCTTGTCGGAACGCACCTGTGACTCAAGCCGCTGCAGACGTTCCTCGACAGCCGCGTCGAGCAAGTCATGGTCCTTCATCCACTCGGCAAGCAGCTTCAGGCGCAGTGCAAATTCGCGCCGCCATGCGCCATGCTGATCAAATTGTTCGTTAAAAGACATCGGTCGTCCGTCAAGTTGGTCGGTCAATATAGCATCGCCCACCGGAAAGAGCCATTGGCGCGTGTACGTACCCCCCGCTCATGGTTTCTGGCAATTCACGCAATAAAACGTCGAACGCTGGCCCTGGCGGATGCTTTTGACGGGGCTGGCGCATACCCGGCAAGGCTGGCCCGCACGGTCATACACCATCGCCTCCAGCTGGAAATAGCCCGACTCGCCCTGCGCATTCGAGAAATCCCGCAGGGTGCTTCCGCCCTTTGTAACAGCCTGTGCCAGCACCTGCCGGATGGCGCCATGCAGCAACGCTGCCCGCGGCTTGCTGATCTTGCTGGCTCGGGTCGTGGGACGGATGCCCGCCAGGAAAAGCGCTTCGGAGGCGTAAATATTGCCAACCCCCACCACGGCCTCACCGCCCAGCAACACCTGCTTGATGGCCGTGTTTCGCAGTTTCAATGCCCGGTGAAAGGCGGCGGCGTCAAAAGCGTCGCTCAGCGGCTCCACACCCAGCCGGCCCAGCAATTTTTGGGCGCCGGGGGTGTTTTCACTGCGGGCATAGACCACCGCACCGAACCGTCGCGGATCGTTCAGGCGCAATGTTCCCAGGCTGGTGGCCATCTCAAAATGATCGTGCTTGCCCAGCGCCGGAAAACCGCGGCCAAAGCTGACGCTGCCGGACATCCCGAGGTGAATCATCAACAGGCCATCGCTGAGGTCAAGCAGCAGGTACTTCCCGCGCCGGCGCACCGCCAGCACCTGCTGGCCGACCAGCAGCGCCGGCTTGCAAGCCAGGGGCCAGCGCAGGGGCTTTCCCATCTGGACGCTCTCAATACGGGCCCCCGCGATGCGATCCGCGAAACTCAGGCGGGTGACTTCAACTTCTGGCAGTTCAGGCATAGGCTGTTAGGTGGGGGCCGGTTGATCAGCGCCAAGCCCCTGCAGGTTTTGAATTTCGCTCGAAATCGCGGGAGAAAGTCGCGCAAGCAGGCTGCCAGACCCGGCAAGAACGCCTGTAAAGCTCGCCCATGAGGGGGCATCGCCCGAAAGCATCAATTATCATGGTTCGATGAAGAAAAAACTTGGCTTTGCCATCAGCGCCCTGTGGCTCGCGGCACCCCTGGCTCTGGCGCAACCTGCCGAGCCCCTCCTGGCCGCCCCTTCGACGCTTGCCGAGGCCAAAGCAGCGCAGGAAACGTCGCCCTCATCGATGCTGGACAGCGCCCTTTTCTACCAGGTGCTGGTGGGCGAGATGAACCTGCAGGACGGCGAACCCGCTGCGGGCTTTGAGCTCATGCTGGACGCGGCCCGAAAAACGGGTGACGCCCAGCTGTACCAGCGCGCCACAGACATCGCCCTGCAGTCCCGCTCAGGCGAGGCTGCCCTGCAGGCCGCCCGGGCCTGGAAGCAGAACCAGCCCACTTCGCGCGAAGCCAATCGCTACGTCCTGCAAATCCTGGTGGCCCTCAACCGGGTCGCCGACACGGCTGAACCCTTGCAGACTGAAATCCGGCTCGCGTCCGACATCGAACGGGCCGCCGTCCTGACCGCCGTGCCGCGGGCCTATGCCCGGGTCACCGACAAGAAGCTGGCCAGCACAGTCGTTGAGGCCGTACTGGCCGACTACTTGAGCAACGCGGCCACCGCCGGCCCTGCCTGGACGGCAGTCGGGCGCATGCGCCTGGCAGCGGGCGACAGCGCTGGTGCGCTGGCCGCCGCCCAACGTGGCCAGGCGGCCTCGCCCCGCGCGGAAGGCCCGGCGCTGGTGGCGCTCGAATTGATGGACCCGAAACTGCCTCAAGCCGAAGCGGTGGTCCGCAGCTACTTTGAGGGCAACCCCACGGCCATCCCCGAGATCCGGATGGGCTATGCCCGGGCGCTGCTCGACAGCCAGCGCTACGCCGAGGCCGCCGCCCAGCTGCTGGTGGTGACGCGCGAAAAACCCGACCTTCCCGAGGGATGGCTGGTCCTGGGCTCCCTGCAGTTGCAAGACAACCAGCTGGCGCAGGCGCAAACCTCGCTGGAACGTTATGTCGCGCTGGCCCAGCAGCAGTCCCCCGACGGTGAGCGCAACCGGGGCCTCGCCCAGGCTTACCTCTCGCTGTCCCAGCTGGCGGAAAAGCGCAAGGACTTCGCAGCGGCGGAAAGCTGGCTCGCCAAGATCGAGAACGCCTCCGACCTTGCACTGGCACAAACCCGGCGCGCCTCCATCCTGGCCGGCCAGGGCAAGCTGGAAGAAGGCCGCCGCTTGCTGCAATCGCTGCCCGAGCGCAACCCGGCAGACGCCAGGCTGAAACTGAATGCAGAAGTGAGTCTGCTGCGCGAGTTCAAGCAGTTCAAACTCGCCCACGATGTGCTGGCGCAGGCGCTGGTCAAGAATCCGGACGATCCCGAGCTGCTGTACGACCAGGCCATGATGGCCGAAAAGATCGAAAACCTGGACGAGATGGAGCGCCTGCTGCGCAAGGTCATCCAGGTCAAGCCGGACCACCACCACGCCTACAACGCTCTCGGGTATTCGTTTGCGGACCGCAACGTGCGCCTGCCTGAAGCGCGCGAACTGATCAAGAAGGCCCTTGAGTTCGCCCCTGCCGACCCCTTCATCCGCGACAGCCTGGGCTGGGTGGAATTCCGCATGGGCAACAACACCGAAGCCGTGCAGATTTTTGAGGCCGCCTACAAAGCCAAGCCCGATGCCGAGATCGCGGCGCACTTCGGCGAAGTACTCTGGGCCATGGGTCAGCGTGACCGCGCCCTCGTCATCTGGAAAGAAGGCCGGATGCTCAACCCTGAAAATGAAACACTGCTCGAGACGCTCAAGCGCCTGCGCGTGAAGCTGTAACCCCCGGGGATCCTCACCTTGCCGATCCTTCTTCGTCTGCGCGTGGCGCAACTGGCCTCCTTTTGCGCCGGCCTTATTGCTATTATTTTGATAGCTGGTTGCGCACAACCCATGCGGACTACAGGCCAAAATGGCTTAAAAAACGAGTTCTGGTCCGGCCGCATCAGCCTGCAGGTGCAAAGCGAGCCCGCGCAGTCTTTTTCCGCCAGTTTTGAGCTCAAAGGCAAGTCTGAGCAGGGTGAACTCACGCTGATCAGCCCCCTGGGCAGCGTCCTCGGCGTGCTGCGCTGGTCGCCAGGCGAAGCGGTGCTGGATTCCGGCAACGGCAAGGTGCAGCGGTTTTCTTCCGTCGACGAGTTGATGGCTCAGGCCACGGGCGCAGCAGTCCCCGTGGCGGCGCTGTTTGCCTGGCTGCAGGGCGAACCCGCCAGCGCCAGCGGCTGGTCCGCTGATCTTTCGCGCCACCAGGAGGGCCGGATTTCGGCCAAAAGAACCCAGCCCGCCCCGCAAGCCGATCTGCGCGTCGTGCTCGACCAGTAAGGTCTGGCCGCGCATCGTTCTGAGCCCGACCGCCGCCTTGTCATGACCTCTTTCCTGCCCGTTTCACAAGCCAGCCGGCCCCTCAAGGCCCTTTACGACGTCGCCGCACCCGCCAAGCTCAACCTCTTCCTGCACATCACCGGCCGCCGGCCTGACGGCTACCACCTGCTGCAATCGGTGTTCATGCTGATCGATTGGTGCGACACCCTGCACTTTGAACTGCGCACCGACGGCCAGATCAGCCGCGAAGACTTGAGCGGTGCAGCAACAGACTTGCCCGCCGAAGACCTCGCCGTGCGGGCAGCCCGGGCGTTGCAAGCGGCTTGCGGCACATCGCTGGGGGTTCACATCGGCCTGCAAAAGCGGATTCCGTCGCAGGCCGGCATGGGCGGCGGTTCATCCGACGCCGCCAGTTGCCTGCTGGCGCTGCAGCGCTTGTGGGGCGTCAGCCTGCCGCCGCAAGAGTTGAGCACCATTGCGCTGGCGCTGGGCGCGGATGTGCCCTTCTTCCTCTCGGGCGGGCACGCCTGGGTCGAGGGCATCGGTGAAAAAATCACGCCCCTGGCTCTGCCGCCGGCCCGTTTCGTGGTGGTCAAACCGCCCGCCGGGCTCCCGACGCAAGGTATTTTCAGCGCGCCGGGGCTCAAACGCGACACAGAAACTGCTACAATCCAAGGCTTTGCTGCAAATGCTGAAGGCCCTTCGAAATCAATCGATTTCGGTTTTGGCCGCAACGACTTGCAGCCGGTAGCGCAGGAGATGTGCCCGCAGATTGGCCAGTCGCTTGATTGGCTGAAACGCAAGGGGCTCCAAGGGCGCATGACCGGCTCCGGAAGTGCTGTATTTGCGCAACTGCTGCACGAGGCAGATTTGCCGGACATATCAGGTTTGCCTGATGGCTGGAAAATCCGCAAATGCAGTAATTTGGAGGCGCATCCACTGGCCGGTTGGTAAAATAACCGCTCTTGAAAATGCGTTTCCAAGCGACCTAAATGAAAAGTTTATAGGTCTGTTGTTGGCAACAACAACTGTCCTGTGTAGGGGTGTCGCCAAGCTGGTTAAGGCACCGGATTTTGATTCCGGCATTCGCAGGTTCGAATCCTTCCACCCCTGCCAAATTTCAGACCGAGGGCCATAGCCCCGGTGTTGCGGTCCCGCCCGGAGCGGGCCCGCATGACTCCTGACAGACCCGCGTGATGTGTATCAGCGGGTCTGTGTGTTTTTGGAAACACGCCAGGCAAACGGCGCTCACTGCCAAGCCCCGTTGCAACGTGTTGTCCCCGTGCGTTTTTTGCTTCGATAAAAATTTCAGCCACGTTCAAGTCCTTGTAGCAGCTGGGCCCCACATGCAACCGCACCATCCCGATTTCATGGTTTTCACCGGCAATGCCAATCCGAGCATGGCCTCCGACATCGCCCAGCACCTGGGCATTTCACTGGGTGCAGCCCATGTTGGCCGTTTTTCGGATGGTGAGGTGACCGTCGAGATCCAGCAAAACGTCCGGGCCCGTGATGTGTTTGTGGTGCAGTCCACCTGCGCACCGACCAACGACAACCTGATGGAACTGCTCATCATGGTCGACGCGCTGAAACGGGCTTCGGCCGAACGCATCGCCGCGGTGATTCCGTATTTCGGTTATGCCCGGCAAGACCGCCGCCCGCGTTCGGCGCGGGTGCCGATCACGGCCAAGGTGGTGGCCAACATGCTGCAGGCCGTGGGCGTGTCGCGTGTTTTGACGATGGATCTGCATGCCGACCAGATCCAGGGCTTTTTTGATATTCCGGTCGACAACATTTATGCGTCGCCGGTTTTACTGGGCGATTTGCGGCAGAAGAATTACACCGACCTGATGGTCGTGTCGCCCGATGTGGGCGGCGTGGTGCGCGCCCGGGCGCTGGCCAAGCAGCTGGGCTGCGACATGGCCATCATCGACAAGCGCCGCCCCAAGGCGAATGTGTCGGAAGTGATGCACGTGATCGGCGACATCGAAGGCCGCAACTGCGTGATCATGGACGACATGATCGACACGGCCGGCACGCTGGTCAAGGCGGCCGAAGTGCTCAAGGAGCGCGGCGCCAAGAAAGTTTATGCGTATTGCACGCACCCGATTTTTTCGGGCCCGGCCATCGACCGCATCGCCCAGGGCGACGCACTCGATGAGGTGGTCATTACCAACACCATTCCGCTGAGCCCCCATGCAGCAAGCTGCAAGAAGATTCGCCAGCTCTCCGTGGCACCGCTGATCGCTGAAACCATTCAGCGCATCGCCAAGGGAGAGTCGGTCATGAGTTTGTTTTCGGACCAGGACAACCTGTTCTGACCTGAGACCAAAAGGTAGTTGCCATCGCCCCGTGATGCTTGTCATGAGGCAAAAGCAGCTTTTTAAACCAGAACGAGACTGGTCGCGGTCCGTTCTTTATTGGAGTTGATTATGAAATTCGTCGCTTTTGAGCGCGCAAAGCAGGGCACGGGTGCGAGCCGCCGTCTCCGCATCACCGGCCGTACGCCCGGTATTGTTTACGGTGGCACCGGTGAACCCACGCTGATCGAAATCGATCACAACGCGTTGTTCCACGCCATCAAGAAAGAAGCATTCCATGCTTCCATCCTCGAGATGGAACTGGCCGGCAAAGAACACAAAGTTCTGCTGCGCGACCTGCAAATGCACCCGTACAAGCAACAGATCCTGCACATCGACTTCCAGCGCGTGGAAGCCAAGACCAAGATGACCGTGAAAGTGCCCGTGCATTACAGCGGTGAAGAAGAGTCTCCGGCCGTCAAGACCGAAAACTGCCTGGTCAACCACGTGATCACCGAGCTGACCGTCTCCTGCTTCCCAGCCGACATTCCTGAATTCATCGCCGTCGACCTGACCGGCCTGAAAAAGGGTGCGCCGCTGCACGTCAAGGACATCACCCTGCCAAAGGGCGTGAAGTTCGTGGCCAAGGGCCAGGACAACCCGGTTCTGGTGTCGGTGTCTGCCGTTTCCGAAGAAGCCGAGGCCGATGCCGCAGCAGCCGCTGCAGCAGCCGCACCGGTGGATCCGAAAGCCGCTAAAGCCGCTGCCGCCAAGGAAGCCAAAGCCGGCGCCAAGGCCGACGCCGCCAAGCCTGCCGCCAAGAAGTAATTCACTTCGCGCACAGGCCTGAAAAGGCTCACGGCCCTTGTCCTCTCGCAGGACAAGGGCCGTTTTTCTTGAGGGTACTCCCCGGAATGGAAGTTTTCAGAAATTCAATTCTAGGGATGCAGGGCAAGGCGCACGGCGCACAGGACACCGGAATGCACTCCAGTGCATGAGGAATACGAGCACCGGGCAATGCCGCCATGCGCCCTAGAATTGGATTTATGGAAACTTCCAAATGATCAAACTTTTTGTCGGCTTGGGCAACCCAGGTCCCGAATACGAAGCTACCCGCCACAACGCCGGCTTCTGGTTTATTGACGCCCTCTCGCATGAGCTCAAGGCCCCGCTGAGCCTGGACAAGAGCTACCACGGCCAGGTCGCGCGCATCACCCTCAACGGCCAGAACATCTGGCTGCTCAAGCCGCTGACCTTCATGAATGTCTCCGGCAAATCGGTGGCGGCGCTCGCGCGCTTTTTCAAGGTTGCGCCTGAAGAGGTGCTGGTCGCGCACGATGAAATGGACATCGTGCCGGGCCAGGTCAAGCTCAAGTTCAGCGGCAGCCACGCCGGCCACAACGGCCTGCGCGACATCCATGCGCAATTGGGTACAGCCGACTACTGGCGCCTGCGCATCGGCGTGGGCCACCCGGGCGTGAAGGCCGAGGTGGTTAACTGGGTGCTGAAAAAACCCTCACAAGAACACCGCGTGGCGATTGAGGATTGCATTGCCCGCTGCATCAAGGCTGTGCCGGAGCTGCTCAAGGGCGAGATGGAAAAGGCCACGATGATGATTCACACCAGCACGCCGCCGCGGCCCAAGCCGCCACGCAAGCCCGATACGGAAGACTGAGTTCAGGGCAACCAATTGCTATCTTTTTGATAGCTATAAGTCCATGTAACGATTGGGCTAGAGGCCGATTTAACCAGCAACTAGCGGGCCGCAATCACCGGAATGACGGCCTGCAGGCGCTGGTACTTTTCCCACAGGGTTTCCCGCGTTTCAATGTGCTGCGGGTTCAGGGGAATGCAGGCCACGGGGCAGACCTGCACGCATTGTGGCTCGTCGAAATGGCCGACGCATTCGGTGCATTTGTTCGGATCGATCTCGTAAATTTCTTTGCCCAGGTAGATCGCCTGGTTGGGGCATTCGGGCTCGCAGACGTCGCAGTTGATGCACTCGTCGGTGATCATCAGGGCCATGTCAGCCCCCTTTTGCCACTGTGTGAGCCGCCGCCAGGGCCGACGCCACCGCCGGGCTCACCATCTGGGCGACATCACCGCCGAGCTTGCTGATCTCACGCACCAGCGTGCTGCTGATGCATTGCAGCGGCGCGTCGGGCAGCAAAAACACGGTTTCGACTTCCGGACGCAGCTTGCGGTTCATGGCGGCCATTTGCGCTTCGTAGTCAAAGTCGGTGATGTTGCGGATGCCGCGCACCACGGCCGACGCCTTTTGCGCGGCGCAAAAATCCACGATCAGCCCGTCAAACGGCAGCACCTTGACGCCAGCGATGCCCTGCGTGGCGGCCTGCACCTGCGCCACGCGCTCGTCCAGCGTGAACAGCGTTTTTTTGTGATGGGCTGTGGCCACCGCGATGACGACCTGGTCAAACAGCCCCGCCGCGCGGCGCACCACGTCGTCGTGGCCCAGCGTGAACGGGTCAAACGTGCCGGAATAAACAGCGATGCGGGGGGTAGCCATAGGGAGAATTATGCCCGCCCCGCCCTTTTTCCGGTCGTGGCGCTGCGCGGTACCCACGAGGCAGGCAAGGCTGCGGACTTAGCCCTCTAGCGCACCCAGCCCGGCCAGCAAATGAAAATGCACCGCCCCGGCCTTGCCGCTGCGGTGCACCTGCAGACCCAGGGGCGCCAGTTCTTCGTCGCTCCAGGGCTTGGGAGCCTCCAGGTAGACCACGCCGGTCGGGCCGATGGCCTGGGCGGCGGCTTTGAGGGTGGATTCGAACAAAGTCGACTCAAAGGGCGGGTCCAGCAGCACCAGTTGCAGGCTGCCCGGCGACACGCGCTTCAAGGCGCTCAGCCCGTCGCCGCGCTCGATGCGGCACATGTCGGCCTTGAGCCGGGTCTGCACCGCCTTGAGCTGCAGCGCCAGGGCCGGGTCTTGCTCGCAGAGCAGCACGTCGGTGGCGCCGCGCGAGGCGGCCTCAAAACCCAGCGCGCCGGTGCCGGCAAACACATCGATGCAGCGCCAGCCCGTCAGGTCCTGGCCCAGCCAGTTGAACAGCGTCTCGCGCACACGGTCAGGCGTGGGGCGCAGGCCGGGTTTGCTGGGCACGGGCAGCTTGGTGCGCTTGTAGAGCCCGCCGATGATGCGGATCTCTCCGGGCGGAACGGTTTTGCGGCCCACGACCTTGCCACCTTTGGGTTTGGGTTTGGCGGCGGCGGTTTTGGCGGGGGCTCCGGATGGGGATGCAGGGGTGTATTTCATGGTGCGGCGCCCAGGATAACAGTGACCATTTTTTCGGGTTGCAGCTTGCGCGCAAAGGCGGCCTTGATGTCGGCCACGGTGACCTTGTCGACCTGCTGTGTCCAGGTGTCCAGGTAATCCAGCGGCAGGCGGTTCCAGGCGATGCCGGCAATGTTGTCGAGCAGCTTGCGGTTGCTGTCGATGCGCAGCGCGAAGCCGCCTATGAGGTTGTCTTTGGCGGCCTTCAGTTCGGCTTCGGTCGGCCCGCTGGCGACAAATTCCTTGAGCACATCGCGCACCAGCGCCACAGCCTGGGGTGCCTGGTCGGGCCGCGTCTGCAGGCCCACGGTGAAAGCGCCGGCGTGCAGCCCTGGCGAGAAATAGCTGGACACGCCGTAAGTCAGCCCCCGCTTCTCACGCACTTCCAGCGTCAGGCGCGAGACAAAACCGCCGCCGCCCAGGATGTAGTTGCCCACCGTCAGCGCAAAGTAGTCCGGGTCGTCGCGCTTGTAGCCGGGTTGGCCGATCAGCACATGCGCCTGCGCCGAATCAAAAGGAATGCGCTTTTCATCCGCCTGGGCCAGCGGCGCCACTTCAGGCACCTCGGGTAGCGGTGGCAGGCCGGCGCAAGGCACTTGCGGCAGCCGGGCCAGCAGCCGTGTGGCGATGGCATCGGCCTGTGCGCGCGTCACGGCGCCCACCATGCTGATGCGCGCGCGGCAGGCCACCACGCTGGCAGCGTACAGCTTGCGCATGTCGTCCACGCTGATGCGGGACAGCGTCTCTTCGGTGACCTGATAGCCATAGGGGTGCGTGCCGTACACCGCCTGCGCATAGGCCCGGCCGACGATGCTGCCGGGGCGGGTATAGGACTCCTTGATCGAGGCCTGCAGGCGCTGGCGTTCGCGCTGCCAGATGGCATCAGGAAAAGCCGGCTCGGCCAGTTCGCGCGCGGCCAGCGAGACGGCTTTGTCCAGCAGGTCGGGCTCGGTCAGTGACCGCAGCGAAAACCCCATGCGGTCGGATGTGGCGCCGGCGCCGAACTGCGCGCCCAGGTCGGCCCAGGCTTCGCTCAACGCGTTTTCGTCCATCGCAGGCGCGCCATCCCTGGCCAGCAAGCCCTTTTCGAGCATGCCCGTCGTGACACCGGCCAGGCCCGCCTGGGCCGCCGGGTCGCGCCGGGTGCCGGCGTCGAATTCCATCTGGATGTCCACCATCGCAATGGCCGGGCTTTCGACCAGGTAAACCTGCGCGCCGCTGGGCTGCGTCCAGTGCTGGATCGGGATGGCCGCCAGGGCGTTCGTCTGAAAGTTTAAGCAAAAAAGGCCTGTAGCCAGCACCGATATTAGGCTTTTAGCTCTCTTTTTAATAGCAGTTGTCATGAAGTTCAAATCATTCGTTCAGGTGTCATTGAGGCAATGAGGCGATGAGGCAACCAGGGTGGCGTTCAATGCCGGATGGTGACGGCCGGTTTGCGGGGTTTGCGGTTCGGGTCTGCCGCTTGCGGCAGCAATGTGGCCATGGTCATCTGGTCGTCACCGAAATATTTGGCGGCCACCGACTGCACTTCGGCGGCGGTCACGGTGCGCAGCTGGGCGATCACGCGCGCACTGCCGTCCAGCGGCAGGTCCTGGGTCCAGTTGGAGCCCAGCTCGCGCGCCTGGCTGGCCACCGAGTCGAGCTTGTAGGTTTCGCTGGCCACCCACTGGGTTTTCACGCGGTTGAGTTCGGCCTCGTTCACGCCGTCGCGCGCAATCAGGGCCACCTGCCGGCGCAGCGCTTCGGCCACCTGCTGTGTGGTCTTGCCTTCAGCAGGTACGCCGTCCAGGATAAAGAGTTGCGGGCCGCGGCCGATGAGGCCGCTGGAGGCGCCGGCGCTGTCGGCCACGCGCTCATTGCCCGGCCCTTGGCCCTGCACCAGCGCGCGGTCCAGGCGGGCGCCGCTGTAGCCGTCGAGCACCGCAGACAGCACCGCCAGCGCCAGCGCGTCGCGGCTGGCCGCAGCGCTTGGCGAAGCCGGGGCGCCGCCGGCCGGCGCCGCCAGATCCGCCGGCTCCAGCTTGGGCACCTTGAACGACATGCCCACATAGGCCTGGCTGGCCGGGGCCTTGTAGTCCATGCGGCGCACGCCGTCTTGCTCGGGCTCGGTGCGCGGTTTGCGCACGGGCACCGGGCGGGCGGGGATGGGGCCGTAGTATTTTTCAGCCAGCTTTTTGACTTGCGCCACCGTCACATCGCCCGCCACCACCACGGCCGCGTTGGCCGGCACATACCAGCGCCGGTAAAACTCGCGCACGTCATCGGGCGTCATCGCCTCCAGGTCGCTCATCCAGCCGACGATAGGGCGGCGGTAGGGCGAGGCCATGAAGGTGATCGCCGTGGCGTGCTCGTACAGCATGGCGCGCGGGGAATCTTCGGTGCGCAGGCGCCGCTCCTCTTTCACCACTTCGATCTCACGCTTGAACTCGCCGTCGGGCCACTGGCTGTGGGCAAAGCGGTCTGCCTCAAGACGCATCACGTCTTCGAGCTTGCCGGCCGGAATCTGCTGGTGGTAACCGGTGCTGTCCCGTCCGGTGAAGGCGTTGTCGCGCCCGCCCAGTGCGGCCACCTGCTTGGAGAAGTCGCCGGGTTTAACCGTCGGCGTGCCCTTGAACATCATGTGCTCCAGCGCATGGGCCACGCCCGAGGTGCCGTCGACCTCGTCCATGGCGCCGACCCGCACCCACAGCATGTGCACCACCGTGGGCGCGCGATGGTCGGGCTTGACGATGACGGTCAGGCCATTGGCGAGCGTGAACTGCTCGACTTCCGGTTTGAGGGCGGGCGCCTGCGCCAACGCGGCCGCGCCCAGGCACAAGGCCAGCAAAGCAGCCGGGGCGCGGGAAAGCCGGGATAAGGAGGAAGAAAGGGGTACTGGGGAGGTCAAAAGGGCTTGCCTGGGGTGTTTCATAGAATAGCTGTGTGGTGCCGTACGTTGCTCTGCAACAGACCACTAGGACTCCAAAGCATACCCAATGTTCCGTTTCTTCAAGAAAAAATCCCCATCCCCCGCTGCCGCGCCTTCTCCGGTCCCTGAGGTCGCTGTAGCCCCGGTCACCCCTGTACCGGCCCCCAGCGGCGGCGGCCTGATCGGCAGCGCATTGGTCACGCCCATCGCCATTCCCGTCCCGGGCGCCGCACCGCCCGAGCGCGAGCGCTGGCTCAGCAAGCTGCAGGACGGCCTGCGCAAGACCGGCTCCAGCATCTCCACCGTATTCACCGGCAGCCGCATCGACGATGCGCTCTACGAAGACCTGGAAACCGCGCTGCTGATGGCCGATGCCGGCACCAAGGCCACCGAACACCTGCTGGCCGATGTCAAACGCCGCGTCAAGGAAGGCGGCATGACGCACCCGGTGGCCGTCAAAAACGCGCTGGTCGATTCCATTGCACACCTGCTCAAGCCGCTGGAGCAAGCCCTGGTCATCGGCCAGTACCAGCCCACCGTGATCATGGTGACGGGCGTGAACGGCGCCGGCAAGACCACCTCCATCGGCAAGCTCACGCGCCACCTCGCCAGCGAAGGCGCCTCGGTGCTGCTGGCGGCGGCCGACACCTTTCGCGCCGCGGCGCGCGAGCAGCTCAGCGTCTGGGCCGACCGCAACACCGTCGAAATCGTGAGCCAGGAAGGCGGCGACCCGGCCGCCGTGAGCTTTGACGCGGTGAGCGCCGGCAAGGCGCGCGGCAAAGACGTGGTGCTGGTCGACACCGCCGGCCGCCTGCCCACGCAGCTGCACCTGATGGAGGAGCTGCGCAAGATCAAACGCGTGGTGCAAAAAGCAGATGCCACGGCTCCGCACGAAATCCTTCTCGTGATCGACGGCAACACCGGCCAGAACGCACTCACGCAGGTCAAGGCCTTTGACGAGGCGCTGCAGCTCACCGGCCTCATCGTCACCAAGCTGGACGGCACCGCCAAGGGCGGCGTGCTGGCCGCCATCGCGCTCTGGGCACGTGAGCGCTCGCTGGCGTCGCCGGGCTTGCGGCCGGTGCCGGTGTACTTTATCGGCGTGGGTGAAAAGCTCGAAGACCTGGAAACCTTCAACGCACGCGAGTTTGCCCAGGCGCTGCTGGCCTGAGATTTAAGCCCGGATACCTCTCGCTTGTGGCTCAAGCGGCAGTCAACGAGGGGAAACACCCTAAATTGGGGCCTTGCGCAAACCAGGCGCTGTATTAAAGTCTTTGGTGAACCCGCCGGCCCCCTGGAGCCGGCTCACTGGAGACACCTCATGAGCATCACCACTGATCCCTCTACGGCCGTAGGCGGCGAACGCCGGGTCGACATCCTGCTGGCCCACTACAGCGAAAGCCACCAGAACCCGCGCAACGAGCTGATTCACTTCATCGCCATCCCGCTCATCATGCTGAGCCTGGTCGGCATGATGTTTGCGCTGCATCCTTATGTGGCGTATGCGTTTATCGCCGCCAGCATGGTGTACTACGCGCGCCTGTCGGTGGTGTTCCTGATCACCATGGCGGTGCTGTCGCTAGCCTTTATCGGCGTGATTTTCGCCATGGGCCCGCTGGTCTTGCCGGTGTGCATCGCGATTTTTGTGGGCGCCTGGATCTTGCAGTTCATCGGCCACAAGATCGAAGGCAAGAAACCATCGTTTTTTGAAGACATCCAGTACCTGTGGGTGGGGCCGCTGTTTGTGCTGAGCAAGCTGTTTGAAAAACTGCACATCCGCTGGTGATTTGGCAGGTAATGCATCCCGTTCCCACACAGCTTGAAAACCCGCCCTTCGCCTCCATCTGGGAGGTTTAAACCTTCTCAAAGGCGCCCCGCTTGATCAGCAAAATTCTGCGTTTCTTCCTCAAACTCGTGCTGGGCGTTTTCGCCGCCGTGTTTGCTGTCAGCCTCCTCCTCGCGGCGCTGATCATGGTGGTGTTGAGCATCCTGAAATCGCTGATCACCGGCCGCAAGCCTGCGCCTGCCGTGGTGTTTGGCCGCTTCCAGCGGTATTCACCCCAGGGCATGTGGCCCGGCGGCCCTGCACAGGGCAACGCCGCCAACCCGCGCGCAGGTGACGTAGTCGACGTCGAAGTGCGCGAAGTCCGCGACGAAAAGCGTCTGCCTTAAGCCTTTACGCTCTCACGCCTGCGCGTGCTCTCATGAGCGGGCACAGGTCACCGCCGCCGCGCTGCGCGAACGGCCCGACGCCACGGCAAACAGCAGCAGCGCAGCCAGCATCGCCAGCACCACCACGCCTGCCGCGACACCGCCCACCGAAGCCAGGCCCCAGCCGTCAATCACGCGCCCGCCTATCAGCGCGCCCAGGCCTATGCCCACGTTGGCGCCGGAAATATTGAGCGAAGCCGCGAAAGCCTGTGCCTCAGGCGCCGACTTCATCACGCGCACATGGCAGACGATGAGCAGCGCCGCCTGCGCGATACCCCAGGCACCCAGTGCCGCCGCCAGCCCCCACTGCGACGACAAGGCGGGCAGGATGGCCGCCATGGCCAGCGCCACGATGACGCTGAAGAACAAGGTTGCGCCCAGCGGACTGCGGTCTACCACCCGCCCGCCGAGTGAGTTGCCCAGCAGGCCCACAGCGCCAAAGCCCATCAGCCACCAGCCGACGTGGGCGCTGGGAATGCCGGCCAGCCGGCCCAGGATATCGGCCAGGTAGGTGTACGCAGTGAACATGCCGGTAAACACCAGCACCGACAGCAGCACGTGACCCACGATGATCGGGTCGCGCAGGATGCGCAGCTGGCTGGCCATGGAGGCCTTGTTGGCGGGCAGCGCGATGCGCGGCAGGAAAAACAGCAGCAGCATGGCCTTGGCAAACGCCACCAGCGACAGCGCGGCAAAGGCATTGCGCCAGCCGAAGGCATCAGAGATCAGCGTGCCGATCGGGATGCCCAGCACGGTGGCGGCCACGATGCCGAAGGCGATCATCGAAATCGCCTTGCCGGCGCGCGCCGGGCCGGTCAGCTGCACGGCGGTGTCGCTGGCCAGCGCCCAGAAGACCGGCAGGATCAGCGCCGGGATAAAGCGCGCAATCGCCATCACGCCGATATTGGGCGCTACGGCGGCCAGCGCGTTGGCAAAGCCGATCACCACCAGCACGCCCACAAAGAGCCGCTTGCGCTCCACCCCCGAGAGCCACGCCGTGAGCGGCGGCCCGGCCGCGGCCACGGTAAAGGCAAACAGCGTGACCAGCAGGCCGGCCTGCGGGATGGTCACGCGCAAATCCAGCGCCATGGCCGGCAGCAGGCCGACGATCAGGAATTCGGTGGTGAGCACGGTAAAACCGGCGGCGGAGAGCAGCAAGATGGGCAGAAGGGCAAACGGCATGGGGGTTCGGAAACAGGTGGAAAAACAGGTGGAAGAGCAGGCTGGAGGCAAGGTGAGGGCCAGGCAGAACGCCCGGCCGGCACATGAGGGTCAACTTTAGGAGTTACGCCTCATTCAATAAAGTACTGATATCGCACTTCTTTATTTCACCATTGCAATAGTTACTCGCGTAAACCCTGAAGAAAACACCGGGCCGCCTTCCTATTTAATCGCTTATTTACTGGCAAAATCTGGTTTCGTATACGAAATAAGGGATGCCGTTGATGACCACGACCCTCCCCTGGCTGACAGAATCCCCCGCCGGGCACCTCCATACCGTGCGGGATGTATCGCTGTCCAAGCTGGTTCGCGACGACATGCTGGCGCTGATCCTCAAGGGCGTTCTCGTGCCGGGCCAGCGCATCAATGAGCCGGACGTGGCCAGCCGCTTGCAGGTGTCGCGCGTGCCGGTGCGTGAAGCGCTGCGTGAGCTGGAAAGCTCGGGCCTGGTGATTTCGCGCAAGCATTCGGGCGTGTTTGTGCGCCAGCTGGATGCGGCTGAAATACGCGACCTCTACCAAATGCGCGGCCTGCTCGACGGCTTTGCCGGGGCCTGCGCCGCGCGCCTGCCGGCTGCAAAGCGCGATGCCCTGGCCAGTCTGCTGGACACCTCCAACCAGGTGATGCAGGCCGCGGCCGCGCAGCACGACGTGCAGCACTATTACTCAGAGAACCTGCGCTTTCACTGGGCCATCGTCGAGGCGGCGGGCAACCGGCAGCTGTCTGAAACCTACCGCGGCATCGTGCAGAAGCTGCACTTGTCGCGGCTGAAGAACCTTTCAAAAGACATCGGCATGAAGGTCTCGATTGCCGAGCACGTAGAGATCGCCAAAGCCCTGCGGAACGCCGATGCGGCGCGTTGTGAGGCCTTGCTGTCGCGCCATGTGGGCGATGCCTACGAGCGCCTGCAGCTGGCGGGCGCCTCTGCGGCCACGCCGTCCGCCACAACGACAACCACTGATACCTCCGAATCCATCACACCCTGATCCTTTTTACCTTTTACCTTTTACCTTTTACCTTTTACCTTTTACGTTTAAACCAACCCCGCGAACGGGAAGCGCCCGAAGACCGGCCAAGCCGGCAAAAGTGCATTTCCTGATTCACAAGCACCCACCTGGAGACAAGACCCATGAAACGCCGCACCCTGCTGCAAGCAGCACCCGCCCTGATTTACGCCCCTGGCCTGGCCCTGGCCCAGCCGGCCTTCCCGAACAAGCCTATCCGCTACATCGTGCCGGTCGCGGCCGGCGGCGGCAGCGACCTGGTCGGGCGCACCGTCACCGAGCGGTGGGGCAAGATCCTCAACCAGAGTTTCATTGTCGACAACCAGGGCGGCGGCGGCGGCGTGATCGCCTGCCAGGCCACCGCGCGCGCAGCGCCTGACGGCTACACGCTGATGCAGGGCTACGTCGCCACGCACGGCACCAGCCCGGCCACGCGCAAGCTGCCTTACGACCCGATCAAGGACTTCACGCCCATCGGCATGATCGGCGCCACGCCCAATGTGCTGGTGGTCAATGCCAGCCTGCCGGTCAAAACCGTCAAGGAATTCATCGACTACCTGAAGAAGAACCCTGGCAAGGTGAGCTACGGCTCGGCCGGCCCCGGCTCGCTCACCCACCTGACGGCCGAGCTCTTCAAGCAGGCCACCGATTCCTTCATGGTGCACATCCCTTATCGCGGCATTGCCCCGGCCATCAACGACCTGATCGGCGGGCAAACCCAGGCCATGTTCCCGGGGCTGGCGGCCGCGCTGCCGCACCTGAAGGGCGAGCGCATGCGCGCGCTGGCCGTGACGGGGCGCAAGCGCCATCCGCTGCTCAAGGACGTGCCCACGATGGAGGAGTCCGGCTTCAAGGGCTTCGATGCGATCCAGTGGTACGGCGTGGTCGGGCCCGCCAAGATGCCGCCGGCCGTCGTGAAGACACTGAGCGACTCGCTCACGCAGGTGCTGGCGCAGCCCGACATGAAAACCAAACTCTCCAGCGAAGCGATTGAGCTGGTGCAGATGAGCCCCGAGTTTTTCGGCTCCTTCATGCAGATCGACATCGCCCGCTGGACCAAGCTTGCCAAGGAAAGGAATATCCAGCTCGAGAGCTAAAGCCCCCTTTCGCCGCGCGCCTGCGCCGCCGTTGCGGCGCAGGCTGCCGCCCCTTCCCGTTTAACTACTTCGCAGACCTCCTGCTTCAAGAAATTTATGGCTCGCAATACCCAGGTCGCCGCCGACCACAACGCCCCTCCCGTCACGCAAATCCTCGCGAAGTTTGTCGCCACCCATCCCTCACGCGGATGGAGCGATGCGGTCGACCACGAGGCGCACCGCACCTTCATGAACTGGCTGGGTTGCGCCGTGGGCGCGGCCAAACACGAAGCGGCCGACGCGGCGCTGGCAGCCGTCAAGATGCTGCAGCCCGCAGCGCAGGCCAGCGTGCTGGGCCGCAGCGACAAGGTCGACATGGCCAGCGCGGCCCTGGTCAACGGCATCACCTCGCACACCTTCGACTTTGACGACACCCACCTGAAAACCATCATCCACCCGGCGGGCCCCGTGGCCTCGGCCGTGCTGGCGCTGGCCGAGCACACGGGCGCCAGCGGGCGCGACGTGATCGATGCGCTGGTGATCGGCATCGACGTGGCCTGCCGCGTCGGCAACGCGATGTACCCCGAGCACTACGACCGCGGCTGGCACATCACCGGCTCGACCGGCACGCTGGGTGCGGCGGCGGCGTGCGCGCGCCTCTTGAAGCTTGACGTGGAAAAAACCGCCATGGCGCTGGGCATTGCCGCCTCGCAGCCGGTCGGCATGCGCGAGCAGTTCGGCACCATGACCAAGCCCTTTCACCCCGGCGGCGCGGCGCGCGCAGGTTTGATGTCGGCGCTGCTGGCCAGCAAGGGCTTTACCGCCAGCCCGAAAGCGCTGGAAGCGCCGCGCGGCATGATGCAGACCGTGTCGACCAAGAACGACTGGAATGAGATCACCGGCGAGCTGGGCCAGCGTTTTGAAATCTCTTTCAACAGCTACAAGCCCTTTGCCTGCGGCATCGTGATCCACCCCAGCATCGACGCCTGCGCGCAGCTGCGCGGCCAGGGCGTCACGCCCGACCAGGTCGAGCGCATCGAGCTCAAAGTGCATTCGCTGGTGCTGGAGCTCACCGGCAAGAAAGAACCCGCCGACGGGCTGCAGGCCAAGTTCAGCGTCTACCACGGCTGCGCCGCCGGCCTGACCTTCGGATATGCGGCCGAGGACGAGTTCTCCGACGAAGTCGTGAACCGCCCTGACATGGTGGCGCTGCGCCGCAAGGTGGTTGCTACGGTGGATGATTCCATCGACGAAGCCAGCGTGGACGTGACGGCGGTGTTGAAAGACGGCCGCCGCGTGCACGTGTTTGTCGAGCACGCCATCGGCTCGCTGCAAAACCCCATGACCGACGCCCTGCTGGAAGGCAAGTTCCACGGCCTGTCGGACCCGATCCTGGGCGCAGCGCAGACCAGTCAGCTGATCAGCGCCTGCTGGGCTGTGGGCCAGGCGCCCAACGTGTCGGCCATCATCGGGCTGGCGGCGCCCAAGGGCTGACGGCGTCCGGCCGGCGCTCTGCGGAGCGGCCGGCCTAGCGCTTTTGCTATTTATTTGATAGCGCCTAGCCTATGTCCTTATTGGGCTAGATGCTCATTTGGCACTCGAATTTGCGCCACCGGCGCATTCCGGGTCGCCGTCCCGCCAAATCGCTGAAACTTCACCGGCTTGAGCTCCCATGGCGGTTTTCCAGCAGCGGGTTTTCAGCATCAAATCGGGCTCTAGCCCAATAGCTGCATAGACAAGCAGCTCCTAAAACCATAGCAGACACCACTCTTTACAGGGTTGATACCTGCGGGCGTGAACCAAAGCCGGCTAACCCGGTCATACTGAAAACCAAGGGTTAACACGTATTAGCCATGCGCTATCCGCGTCATTGAACCTATTGCTTAGCACTCACTCCAACAGAGTGCTAATATTTAGCACTAGAGAAAAGGAGTCCTGCTGTGTCATATGCTCTTTCCCCCCAATCGCTGACCTCTGCCGTCGCTGCGCCCCAAGCTGGCGCCGTGGCAGCCGTCAACCCTTGGTCGCTGGTTCCCCCACTGGGCAACCTGGACGCTTACATTTCCGCTGTTAACCGCCTTCCCATGCTCACCTTGGAGCAGGAGCAGGAATTTGCCAAGAACCTCAAGGAAAACAACGACCTTGATTCCGCCGGTAAGTTAGTGCTCTCTCACTTGCGCTTGGTGGTCTCGATTTCGCGCAAATACCTGGGCTATGGCCTGCCCCACGGCGACCTGATCCAGGAAGGCAACATCGGCCTGATGAAGGCGGTCAAACGCTTTGACCCGGACCAGAACGTCCGCCTGGTGAGCTACGCCATGCACTGGATCAAGGCCGAGATCCATGAGTACATCCTGAAAAACTGGCGCATGGTCAAGGTCGCGACGACCAAAGCCCAGCGCAAGCTGTTTTTCAACCTGCGCTCGATGAAGCAGGGCTTCAAGGACGACGCCGATGTGGCGACGCACCGCGACACGCTGACTGAAGGCCAGATCGACTCCATGGCGAGGACGCTGAACGTCAAGCGTGAGGAAGTCATCGAGATGGAGCAGCGCATGTCGGGCGGCGATGTCTTGCTGGACCCGAGCCCGAGCGACGACGGCGAAGACGCCTTCGGCCCGATCGCCTACCTGGCTGACGCCACGCAGGAGCCGACCGCGCTGATGGAGTCGCGCCAGCGTGACAACCTGGCCTCTAGCGGCATCACCGCTGCGCTGGATGACCTGGATGCGCGTTCGCGCCGCATCGTGGAAGAGCGCTGGCTCAAGGTGAACGACGACGGTTCAGGCGGCATGACGCTGCATGACCTGGCGGCCGAGTACAAAGTGAGCGCCGAGCGCATTCGCCAGATCGAAGTGGCGGCCATGAAGAAAATGAAGAAGGTGCTGGCGGCTTACGCTTAAAGCGCTTTAAGGCAACAAGCTCTCTTCACAAAGCCCGCACCGTCAGACGTGCGGGCTTTTTTGTGGGTGCGTGTTGCCTGACAAGACGTTCGGCGCTGTCGATACGGCCTGCAGCGTGATTTGCTGCACTAAATTGCAGTTGCTCGCGCGCACCAACACAAATTAAAAAACACAATTTTTTACGCGCAGTCGCACAATGAATTGGTGCTGATCTTCAACGCGCTTTCGGGCCAGCTCTGGCGTGTTCAGCAGTTCATGCGCGCCCTCCTCCCCGGCCTTCCCGCGGGTTGCGTGCGGGGGATGTTGGCGGCGTACCTGCTGGGTGTTGCCACGCCGGGGTGGGCGCAGCACAGCGCCGACGCCAGGCTGCCGGTGCTGCAGCTCAACGCGCCCGACGGCCAGATCGAGCTGGCCGAGCACAGTCAATACTGGATAGACACCACCGGCAAAGCCGTGCTGGAACAGGTGGAGGCCTGGGAATACGACCTGCCGTTTGCCATGCGGCCGAAAGGCCATACCGTGCTGCTCGACGGCCAGGTGCTGTGGATCCGCTTTAACGCCATGCAGCCTGACTTGCTGCAACGCTGGTCGCTGGAAGTCAGCAGTGCCGGCGTTGACAGCGTGAGCCTGCACTACCGCGATGCCGTCGGCAACTGGGTCGGGCAAAAAGCGGGCGACGGCATTCCGGTGAACCGCTGGCCGCGCCCCGACCGCTTCCCCGTCTTTGACCTGGACACCGAGCAGACACGGCCTGTCACGTACTTCATTCGCATCGAGCATGCGCGCACGCCTTTTTCGGCGCCGATTTTCATCTACAGCCACCCGGCCCTGCTGGCGCAGCGCATGCAGGAGCAGTTTCTGCTGGGCGCCTACTTTGGCCTGGCGGTGCTGATGGCGCTGGTGGCCGCCGCCTATGCCGTGGCTTTCAGTGACCGCAGCTTTGCGGCCTACGCCGTCTACATCACGGCGCTGGCGGCGGCGCAGGCCGGGCTGCTGGGCATAGGCGGGCAATACCTCTGGCCGGACTTTGCCGGCTGGAACAACCTGTCGGCCTTTGTGCTTCCGGTGCTGGCGGCCTGCAGCGGCATCTGGTTTGCGCGTGTGGTGACGCGGCCGCGGCAGTTCTCGGCCGTGCTGGACTGGTTGTCTTTAAAGCTGATGGTGGCACTGGCGCTGCTGGTAGCAGTGGATGCGCTCTTTCCGACGCGCACGAGTTTTGTCGCGGTCACGGCGTTCATCATCGTGGCCATGGCCGTTGTGTACGTGATGGTGTTCATCGCCTGGCAAAGCGGCGATGCGACCATGCGCTGGATCGCGCTGGGTTTTGTGCCGGTGATCCTGACCGCGCCTTTCCCCATCCTGCGCAACCTGGGGCTGATTCCCGTCAGCTTCATGACGCAATACGGGCTGACGCTGGGCGCGGCGCTGGAGACGCCGCTGCTGTTTTACGGCCTGTTGCGGCGGGCCGCCCAGCGCCGCGAGGCCCGCGCGCGCGCCGCGGCGCTCACGCAAACCGAGCCGCTGACGGGCCTGACCAACCTGCACACCTTTGAGGAACGGCTGCACGACGCATTGCTGCGCTCCAACCGCTACAAGCACCGCTCGGCACTCTTGATGGTGGACTTGTCCAATCACAGCTGGTTTACCAAAGAGCACGGCCGGCAGATCGCCGACTACGCACTGGTGCTGACGGGCTCATGCCTGCGCAAGCTGGCGCGCGACATCGACATCGCAGCGCGTGTGGGAGACAGTGAATTTGCCTTGTTGATTGAAGGGCCGGTGACTGCCGCGCAAGCTGTGGCGGCCGCCACGCAATTGGTGGCGCGGGCGCTGCAGCCCTCAGACCTGTTGCCGGTGGGCTCGCACCTGAAGCTGCATGTGGCGATTGCGCTGGTGCCTGATGTGAGTTGCAGCCAGCATCTCGATGCCAGCGAGCATTTGCACTACCTGTTGGGATCGCTGCGGGAGATGCCGGCCAACACGCGCAAGTCGATCAAGACGGTGAACTTCTGATCACATGCCCTTGAGCAGCAGGCCGATGTCGGACGCCAGCGACTCGGCGCCGCTGCCGTAGCGGTTGTACAAACGGATGCGGCCCTTGCCGTCAAAAATGTAGCTGCCGGCGGAGTGGTCCATGGTGTAGCTGCCGGGCGTCTTGCCGTCGACCTTTTTGTAATACACCTTGAAGTCTTTGGCGACATCGGGCAACTGGGCCATGGTGGGGCGCAGCGCGAGAAAGGCCGGGTCGAAATTGCCCATGTAGGCCTTCAGCACTTCGGGTGTGTCGCGCTCCGGATCCACCGTGATGAAAATCGCCTGCAGCTTGTCGCCGTCGGCGCCCAGCAGTTTTTTGACTTGCGCGAGCTCAGCCATGGAGGTCGGGCACACATCGGGGCATTGGGTGAAACCGAAGAACACCACGACCACCTTGCCGGCAAAGTCTTTGATCGTGCGCACCTGGCCGTTGTGGTCGGCCAGCGTGAAACCCTGCGCATAGTCGGCGCCGGTGAGGTCTATGCTTTTGAACTGGGGCTTGTCGGGCACGCAACCGGATAACAAGCCAAAAGTGCCTGCAGCCATCGTCGCTATTGCGCCAGTAGCTATACTTTTGATAGCAAACCGCCGGCCGGAAAGATCAGATGAAGGTGTCACGCGAGATTTCATGAAGAGGCCTAGACAAGGTAGTGGTCAAGCAGCAGTGCCGCAAACAACACCGACAGATGGATCAGCGAAAAGCGGAAGGTCTTGCGCGCCAGCGCGTCGGAATAATTGCGCCACAGGCGAAAGCCATACCAGCTAAAACCAATGCTGAGCGCCACGGCGGCCACCAGATAGAGCCAGCCGCTCATCTTGAAGATAAAGGGCATCAGGCAGGCGGGAAAGAGCACCAGCGTATAGAGAAACACCTGCAGGCGCGTGAACTCGTTGCCGTGGGTGACGGGCAGCATGGGCAGGCCGGACTTGCGATAGTCTTCGACGCGGTAGAGCGCGAGCGCCCAGAAGTGCGGTGGCGTCCAGAGGAAGATGATCAGGAAAAGAATCAGCGCCTCGGGGCCGACCGAGCCCGTCATCGCGGCCCAACCCAGCACCGGCGGCATGGCGCCCGAGGCGCCGCCGATCACGATGTTCTGCGGCGTCATTGGTTTGAGGATCACGGTGTAGACCACCGCGTAGCCGATGAAGGTGGCAAAGGTCAGCCACATGGTGAGCGGGTTGACCCACACATACAAAATCCAGGAGCCCAGCGCGCACAGTGCGGCCGAGAACGCCAGCGTGAGCGGATTGCTGAGCTCACCCTTGGCCGTGGGGCGCCAGGCGGTGCGGCGCATGCGCGCGTCGATCTGCTGCTCAACCAGGCAGTTGAAGGCGGCGGCGGCGCCCGCGACGAGCCAGATGCCGGCGCAGGCGATCAACGCGAGCCGCACGTCAGGCCAGGTGGGCACACCGGGAACGGCCAGCACCATGCCGATCAAGGCACAGAACACGATGAGCTGCACCACACGCGGCTTGGTCAGCGCATAGAACTGCGCGAACTTCGACGGAACGTGGGGCGCGGCGGGAGCCGGGGCGGCGGACGGGGTGCTGGGGTTCATGGGCTAGGCATTCAATTTTGACGCATGTGGCGCAGAGGCCTGGCTGCGGCTGGAAAAGACCACGCCGCTGAGCACAATGACGAGAGCTGCCGCGCCGCCGGTGTGCATGACGGCGGCCAGCAGGGGCCAGCCCAGCACAGCATTGCTGATGCCTGTGGCGGCCTGCAGCAGGACAAGGCCGGCAAGCCAGCGCGCCGACGTACGACACGCCGGCACGCGGTGCAAGTGGAAAGCCAGCGCGAGGAAGGCGGTAAACACCAGGTAGGCCACCAGGCGGTGCACATAGTGGATGGCGGTGAGCGCCTGAAAGCTGATGCTGGCGCCGTCATGGCCCGCGCCCAGTTCCCGCCACAGCGTGAAGCCCTGGTGGAAGTCCATGGACGGCCAGAGCGAGCCCTGGCAGCCCGGGAAATCGGTACAGGCCAGCACGGCGTAGTTGGTGCTGACCCAGCCGCCCAGGGCGATCTGCACCCAGAGCAAGGCGAAGGCCGCGATGACGGCGAGGCGCAGGCCGGCGGAAAGCAGCGTTGCGCTTGCGCCCTGAGCTTGTGCATAGCGCGCAGCCTGCGCGCGAAGCAGGGCCAGCAGCACGAGACCGCCCAGCAAGTGCATCGTGACGACGGCGGGGAACAACTTCATGGTGACGGTGAGCGCGCCGAATGCGCCCTGCAAGCACACCCAGATCAGCGTGACGGCAGGCCACCAGAATGAAATCATGCCCCCACGCTTGTCGCTACGCGTACTACGCTGCCCCCCGAGGGGGCTGTCCGACCTAGGGGCGGCCCGTCGATCGGACGGTGTGCGCTTGCGCTCCAGCCAGCTCGTCACTGCGAGCGTGAGGATCAGCACGCCCACGCCGGTTGCGAGATAGCGGTGGATCATTTCGATCCAGGCTTTGGAATGCGTGACGGGCCCGGTCGGCATGGCGGCCTGCGCAGCCTCGATGTGCATTTGCGCACCGACCGGGCTGGCGCTGCCGTAACAACCCGGCCAGTCGGGGCAACCCAGACCGGAATCTGTCAGCCGTGTGAACGCGCCGAAGATCACCAAATCAAACGTGAGGAATAGCGTGACCAGCGTCAACACCCGCAAACGCTGCGCCACCGGCGCATTTTTGTTATGCACCCACACCCAGGCCAGAGGCCCCAGCGCCACCACCAGCCCCATGATCATCAGGCGCAGGGCGGGGCTCAGGTCGTAGAGATTTGGCGGATTCATGTTTAAAGCCGACCGCTCATTGCATCGTGCGCCGGGATTTCAGGCCAGCATGAGCCGCGGAACTGGCTTTGCCAGGCCGCAGGCGGGCGGCCCCCTCGGGGGGCAGGGAGCTACACGAAGTGAGCGACCGTGGGGGCCTCATTCAACGTCCTTCCTTGTCCCAGCTGCTCGAGGCGCGCAGCAGGCGGTCCAGGTCGCGCTTGGCCTTGGCGGCGGCAGCGGCATCCATGTCAGCCGGGAAACGCATCATCCAGTTGCCGATCGGGTCAACCAGGTAGAGATGGTCTTCGAGGCGCTTGCCGGCCTCGGGCTCAAGCCACTGCGCCAGCGCGGCGGGCGCCACCCGCAGCACTGCGGACGAAGCCAGCGCGGGGAGCAAGGCATCGCGCACAGGTGCGTCATCCACCACCAGCCAGACGCGGTCCAGGCGGTCTTTTTCCTTGCCCAGCGATTCGCGGAGCTGGCGCTGGAAGTACAGGTTCTGCTCGCACTTCGCGTCGCACGCACCGCCGGAGACGCTGACCAGCAGCCATTGGTCTTTCAGCGCCGTGAGCGTGCCGGCACGGCCATCGAGTGCGCGCGTAGCCAGCGGCGGCAAAGGCCGCTGCGGATCGATGAGCTCGCCGAAGTTGCGGCGGCCTTCAGGCCGGACCACGTAGTAAGTGAAGTAAGACGCGATCACGGGCGAGGCGCAGATCAGCAGCACGGCGAGCATTTTCCAGCGGCCCGCGACGGTGCTGGGCGCGCGCGTGCTGGACTGGTCGGGCACGGGCATCGCGTGCACCGTCAGGCCCAGAGGCTGGTCATGCGGGGCCGGCGCGTTGGCGCGGTTAGAAGAAGTGTCAGGCGTATCGTTTGTCACGGCGTTGGGTCACGGCTTTTTTCGCCGCGCGATGGATTGCGTAAATGGCTACGAAGAGGAAGGAGCAGCTGAAACCAGCCATACAAAATGACCACCAGGGCGCACAGGCCAAACCACTGGAAGGCATACCCGTAATGCTTGTCTACCCCGAGATTGGGGGCGGCCCATTCACGAAGCAGGCCCTCGCTGGCACCGCCGGTCTGAAGCAGTGAAACCTCCAGCAAAGACAAACCGGTTTCACCCCGGAAGGCAGGCACATCGAGATTTTGCCGTATCCGGCCGCTCTCGATACCTGTGAACTCATAGAGCCTGGAAGGCGGCGGGGCAATGCGCCCTTCCACCGTCACGACGCCTGAAGGCGTTGCAACCTCCGGCAAGCGCGTGCGGTCGGCAAAATTGCGCGGTACCCAGCCGCGCTGCACCAGCACAGCCTGCGAGCTGCCTTCCAACACCAGCGGCGTGACCACCACAAAGCCGGTTTTACCGCTCATGGGGCGGTTGTCGAGGTAGACGGTGTGGTCCGGGCGCCAGCTGCCCTTGAGCGTGGCGGGCCGGTGGATGTCAGCGCCGATGCTCTGGCTGGCGAGCAGCGAGCGCGCATCCAGAGCGGGCAACCGGCCCTTGGAATCGACAGCGGCCTGGAGCGCCTCTTTTTGCGCGGCGCGGCGCAGCTGCCATTGCCCCAGCGAAAAAGTGGTGGCGGCCACCACCAGCGCGGCCACCGTGAGTATCCAGAAGCGCGGGGAGTGCAAAGTGCGTGTCATGAGCCGATAATCCTGTTCATGACTTACCTGATTGCACTGGCGTTTATCGCCATCTTTGCCAGCCTGGCTGCCGCGCTTTTTTTCATGCTCAAAGGCGGCAAGAACAGCGAGGACACCGAAGAAGCCAGCAAACGCAAAAACAGCAACATGGCGCGCGCACTGGCGTTCCGTATCGGGTTTTCGGTCTTGCTGTTTGTCTGCATTTTGATTGCGTGGAAGCTCGGTTACATCCAGCCAACCGGCATCCCGGCTGGCAAATAAAAGCCACTCCAGGTGACGAAATAAAGAACAAAGGCCGCATCAAGCGGCCTTTGGTTGAGCGGCCTGGGCCGCGTTGGTTCCGCTTTACAGCCAATAAACCAGGATGTACAGGCCCAGCCAGACAACGTCCACAAAGTGCCAGTACCAGGCAGCGCCTTCAAAGCCGAAATGCTTTTCAGGGGTGAAGTGGCCTTTTTGCAGGCGCAGCGTGATGAACAGCAGCATCAGCATGCCGACAAACACGTGGAAGCCGTGAAAGCCCGTGAGCAGGAAGAAGGTCGAGCCGTACACGCCGGACGACAGCTTCAAATTCATCTCGGTGTAGGCATGGAAGTATTCATAGCCCTGAACGAACAGGAAGACCACGCCGAGTGCGACGGTTGCCCACATGTAGCCAATGGTGCGGGCACGTTTGCCTTCGATCAAGGCATGGTGGGCGATGGTGATCGTGACACCGGAGCTCAGCAGCAGCGCCGTGTTGACGGTGGGCAAAGAGCCCATGATGCTGGCCCAGATGCCGCCGCCGATTGCCAGCGGCTTCATGGCCGTGAAGGGCTCAATGATGTCGGCGGGCGATGTTGTCGCGCCGGCCACGATAGTGGGCCAGGCCGCGCGGAAATCAGGCCAGAGCAAGGCGTTTTCAAGGCTTCCCAGTGCAGGCAGTGAATGCGAGCGGGCCCACCACAATGCGGTGAAGAAAGCACCGAAAAACATCACTTCCGAAAAGATGAACCAGCTCATGCTCCAGCGGAACGACAGGTCGATCTTGCGGCCGTAGAGGCCGCCTTCGCTTTCAGCGATGGACTGGCTGAACCAGCGGTACAAGGTGGCCAGCCACCAGATCATGCCGAAGGCCACAGACCATTTGCCCCAACCGGCGCCGTTGATCCACTGGCTGGCGCCGAAGATCACAAAAAACAGGCCGATAGATGCCATCACCGGATGGCTCGACGGGCTGGGGACGAAGTAGTGGGGGGTTGACCCGTGGGTTGCTGATGACATCGCTCGACTCCTGTTTTTCTCTCGAATTCAATAATCTTTTAACTTGTGGGGTGGGGCTTTGTGCAGAGGCCGCGCTTTAACGCGCGACCATCCATTTCGCCAGCAGCACCAGGACTGCGACAAACACCACCACGGCAATCAGCCCGACCACAATGATGTGGAGGGGGTTCAAATTTTTCACGTCTTCTTCGTAATCGCCGCGAGCGCGCAGGCCTACAAAGGACCAGGCCACGGCCTTGACCGTGCGCCAGAAAGAGGGTTTGGCAGGTGTAGCGGCCATGCTCATGCACCCGCCTGTTTTTCAGGTGGCACAGCGGCCGTCGTGGCCGGTGTGACGGGCGCGGCCGGCGTCTTGCCGCCCACTTCAAAAAAGGTGTAGGACAGCGTGATCGTGCTCACGTCTTTCGACAGTTTCGGATCGATCACAAAGGCCACAGGCCACTGTTTTTTCTCGCCGGGGGCCAGCGTGTATTGGCTGAAGCAGAAGCACTCAAGCTTGTTGAAATGCGCACCGGCCTGCGCAGGAGCGTAGCTGGGAATGGCCTGGGCGGACATGGTCCGGTTCTGCACGTTCTGGAATTCGTACATCACCGTGGTCAGTTCGCCGGGATGAACCTGCAGCGTGTTCTGCGCGGGCTTGAAATGCCAGGGGCCGCGCGAGTTCGCGTCAAACTCGACGGTGATGGTGCGGGTGCGGTCAATCTGCGTATTGGCGGGGATGGTCGCCGTAGCACCCGGAATGCGCTGGTCGCCAAGCGCCAGCACATTGATGCCGGTCATTTCGCAAATCGCCTTGTAGATAGGCACCAGCGCATAACCAAAGCAGAACATGCCGAGCACGATCACGGCCAGCTTGCCCATCATGTTGAAGTTTTCGCGCTTGAGCCGCATCACGTTGATTCGCTTTATGTCTGAGCTTTATGCCTGAAGTCAGTCAGGCAGCTCAGCGCGCCAGGAAAATCATCTTGGCCATGAAGCCGGCAAAAAAGACGAGCGCGACCGAAGCGAGGATCAGCGCCAGGCGCAAGTTGCTTTTCTTTTGCTCGGGTGTCGTCATGTGTCGTTACCGGTTCAGTTCAATCGTTCAATCGTTCAATCGTCGAGTCAGCCGATTAGCCGATCACGCGGGTTGCCGTGGCATCCAGCTTGGGAGGCGTTTCATAGGTGTGGAAAGGCGCTGGAGAAGGAACTTCCCACTCGAGGCCTTCAGCACCCTTGCCGCCTTCGTCCACCCAGGGGTTCTGCGCTGCAGGTGCGCCCTTGCCACGCATCGTGGGAACCACGATGAACAGGAAGAAGTACAGCTGGGCAAAACCGAAGAAGAACGCGCCCACGCTGGCCACGGCGTTGAAATCGGCGAACTGCATGGGGTAGTCGGCATAGCGGCGCGGCATGCCGGCAAGGCCCAGGAAGTGCATCGGGAAGAAGGTCACGTTGAAGGAAATCAGCGACCACCAGAAGTGGATCTTGCCGCGGGTTTCGTTGTACATCACGCCCGTCCACTTGGGCGACCAGTAGTAGTAGCCGGCAAACAGGGCATAGAGCGAGCCGGCGACCAGCACATAGTGGAAGTGGGCGACCACGTAGTAGGTGTCCTGCAACTGCGTATCAATCGGTGCGACCGAGAGAATCACGCCCGTCAGGCCGCCGATGGTGAACACGAAGATGAAGCCCACTGCAAACAGCATGGGAGTCTCAAAAGTCATGGAGCCCTTCCACATCGTTGCAATCCAGTTAAACACCTTCACGCCCGTGGGCACGGCGATCAGCATGGTGGAGTACATGAAGAACAGCTGGCCCGTAACCGGCATGCCGGTGGTGAACATGTGGTGAGCCCACACGACGAAGCTCAGGATGGCGATGGAGCCGGTGGCATACACCATGGAGGCGTAGCCGAACAGGCGCTTGCGCGAGAAGGCAGGGATGATCTGGCTGATGATGCCGAAGGCCGGCAAGATCATGATGTACACCTCGGGGTGGCCGAAGAACCAGAAGATGTGCTGGTACATCACCGGGTCGCCGCCGCCGGCGGGGTTGAAGAAGCTGGTGCCGAAGTGGCGGTCCGTCAGCGTCATCGTGATGGCGCCTGCCAGCACGGGCATCACGGCGATCAGCAGGTAAGCGGTGATCAGCCAGGTCCAGCAGAACATCGGCATCTTCATCAGCGTCATGCCGGGCGCGCGCATGTTGAGGATGGTCACGATGATGTTGATTGAGCCCATGATGGACGAAGCGCCCAGGATGTGCATCGCAAAAATACCGGCGTCCATGGATGGGCCCATTTGCAGCGTCAGCGGCGCGTAGAGCGTCCAGCCTGCGGCAGGTGCGCCACCAGGCATGAAGAACGAGCCACCCAGCATCAGGCCGGCAGGGATCATCAGCCAGAAGCTGAAGTTGTTCATGCGGGCAAACGCCATGTCAGCCGCGCCGATTTGCAGCGGGATCATCCAGTTCGCGAAGCCCACGAAGGCCGGCATGATGGCGCCGAACACCATGATCAGGCCGTGCATGGTGGTGAGCTGGTTGAAGAGCTCTGGGTTGACCAGTTGCAGCCCGGGCTGGAACAGCTCGGCGCGAATCATCAGCGCCAGCACGCCACCAAACATCAGCATGAAGAAACTGAACAGCAGGTAGAGCGTTCCGATGTCTTTATGGTTGGTCGCGAACACCCAGCGACGCCAGCCCGTCGGGGCATGGTCGTGGTGGTCATCATGCGCGTGGTCGTGATGGTCTAGAACTGCACTCATCTTGGCTTCCTTTGGTGGCTTTGGCCTGTAGCTTTATCTTGGCGGCCGGCGCACATACAAATATGGCGCCGGCGGATTCTGGTCGTGGGCGGATCGCCTTACTTGCGGGCAGCCTGCACTTCGGCGGGCTGAACGATCTGTCCGGTCTGGTTGGACCAGTTGTTCTTGGTGTAGCTGGCAACGGCTGCGAGGTCGGTGTCGCTCAGTGCTTTCCAGGAAGGCATCGCACCGCCGGCGGCGCCATTCAGCAAAATCGTGATCTGTTTCTTGTGATCGGCATCCAGAACGATGGCAGAGCCGTCAAGTGGCTTGATCGGGCCGGCGCCCTTGCCGTTGGCTTGGTGGCAGGCAGCGCAGTTGGCAGCGTAAACCTTTTCACCGCGGGCCTTCAGGTCCACCAGCGTCCAGACCTTGGAAGGATCGTCGGCCTTGGCGGCCGCTTCCTTGGCCTTCACGGCCACCCAGGCGGTGTAGTCGGCAGCAGAGACGACCTTCACGTGGATGGGCATGTAAGCGTGTTCCTTGCCGCAGAGCTCCTGGCACTGGCCGTAGAAGTCGCCGATTTGTTCGGCACGGAACCAGGTGTCGCGCACAAAACCGGGAATCGCATCCTGTTTGATGCCGAAGGCCGGCACCGCAAAGGCGTGGATCACGTCGCTGGCGGTGGTGATGATGCGGATTTTCTTGTTGACGGGGACAACCAGCGGATTGTCGACCTTGAGCAGGTAGTTGTCGGGTGCTTCGCCGGCTTTGGGGCCGCCGTTGTTGGACATTTCGCGGTGCGTGTTGTCGAGCGTGGAGACAAAGCCGATGCCTTCGCCTTCGCCCTTGATGTAGTCGTAACCCCATTTCCACTGGATACCCGTGGCCTTGATGGTGAGGTCGGCGCTGGTGGTGTCCTTCTGGGCGACCAGCACTTTGGTGGCCGGCAGGGCCATGGCGATCACGATGATGAAAGGAACGACAGTCCAGGCGATTTCAACAGCGGTGGATTCGTGGAAGTTGGCCGACTTGTGGCCCAGGGATTTGCGATGTTTGAGGATGGAATAGAACATCACCCCGAACACCGCCACGAAGATCACAAGGCAGATGGCCATCATGAACCAGTGCAACCACTGCTGCTCTTCGGCAATCTTGGTCACGGCCGGATGCAGGTTCAGCTGATTGACGGCCGGGCCGCCTTTCAGGTCGTTGACGGCGTAAGCGGCGGTGCTGACCCAGGCGGCCGCAGATACCAGAATTGCGCCTGCATGCTGCATGCCAAGCCGTGTCATTTTGCTCATGGTGTTGCTTACGTTCATCGTGATCACTTTTTCTGCTTCAATTACCGACGTTACCGACCAAATTAACCTGCTGATTATAAAGTTAGCGGCGGACCCTCCTGCCGCCGCCTGAACTGACGCGAGACTTTCAGGGTCTGTCAGCCGCTTCGCAGCGCCAGGCGAATCTCGCGCGCCAGCGCCGGACGCAGCTCCGGCCGCACATGGCGCCCCACCCGCACCGACCGGCCCTGGCCGGACACTTCAATCAGCGAGCCGTCTTCCGCCCGGGGCTCAATCCTCACCCATTCGCGGTTGAACTCCGCCCGCTCGGTGCGCCCTGCCGTTTCCAGCTCTACTACCAGTTGCCCGCCTTCGAGGACGATTTTTTCACCGTCTCCCGCATGCCGGGCGTACACCACAAAGGCCGTTCCCACCGCCACCAGCTCAATCCACGCAAAGGGCATCACCATGGTGGCGCCCTGTACCCAGAAAAACGCTGCAATACCCAGCGAAACGCAGCACAGCGACACGTAAAGCCACCCCAGCTGGGCCGGTGTGAGTGAACAGTGACGCTTGAGAAGCCACAACACAGCATCATGGCCGTGGGCGCCCTGCGCGGGCAAGGTGGCAAAACGAAACGCTGGCGTTGGCTGCAACATGTGGCAACCCTCAAAAAACTGCAATCAATGCCGGGCACTGGCTGCACGAGGCTTGGGAACATACCCAAAATTCAGCTTTGAATTGTAGCCGGGTTTGCCTTGTCAGCCCCCTGAAAAGCCCCTCGAAAACCGATTGCAGCGGGCCGGATGAGCGCCCGCGCAACACATGTCCCGGAACAGGTTCTCAGGCGCCGGGCCGCTGGCCGTGAAGCATGCTGCGCATGTCGTCTACCGACACCGCGCTGAGTGCGCTGACCTTGATTTTGGGCGGCGCCTTCAGGGCGTGGCCATAGATGACTTCAAAAGTGAGCGACAGCCTTCCGTCATCGCCTTTGACCAGGCGCTGGGCCAGCGCATCTTCGAGTTCTGCCTTCCAGGCCTTGCCGCGCAGGGAGGGAAAGCGTGCCGGATGAAAATTGCGGCCCAGCTCCGCCAGGTCCTGCAACAGCCGCGCCGGCGTTGCATAGGTCAAGGTGATGCGCTCCATGTCCATCACCGGCTCGGCAAACCCGGTTTGCACCAGCATGTCGCCCCAGTCGTGCATGTCGGTCAGTTCGTGTCCTGCCGGCGGCCAACCCAATTGCGCATACACCTCACGCAACTCTTTGGCGGTGTCGGGGCCCAGCGATGAAAACATGACAAAGCCATTGACCTTCAGCGCCTGGTGCCACTGGGCCAGCAAAGCCTGCGGGTCGGCCGACTCGTGCAGCGCCATGTTGGCCCAGAGCATGTCAGCGCTGCCAGGCGCCGGAGCCTCAAACCGCACGGCAGGCGCCGTCCACCGCGCCGGGTGCCACCAGGGCTTTACTATCTTTTTGATAGCTGCTTGTGTACGTCCTGCATGGGCTTCAAGCACAAAACACTTCGAATCGGGATAGAGGCCGGCGAGCTTCGCGTGCGCTTCCAGCCCCCCGCGCAGCGCGCCCCAATGAATCCATGAGGCGGGCTGCAGCTTGATCCACTGCAGCCGGTCCATCATGCGCCGCGCCACTTCCTCATGAAGCCATGGCGATGCCAGAGGCGCGGTGCGCTCCCAGCGGCCGACGGCAAGCGGGTCTAGCGTGGGCGGGCGCTGGTGGGGAGTGGTCATGAAGGAGGCTGTGGGGTTCGCTGAAAAGTACGGGGAGTACTAAAAAGTACGCGAGTATATTGACACGGTGTTCACACGCCTGCTTGACCCTCACACATTCCAGCCCCGGCCCCCTGGCTTTTTCGCGGGCCTTCGCTCTGGCTTTGCCAGCCAGTGCGCCGTCTGCCGCAGCTGGCCGGCGCATGCAGTGTGCGGGCCCTGCGTCGCGCGTTTTGCGCCGCCGGCGCCTCGCTGCGGGCGATGCGCCCTCGCCTTGCCCGCCGATCTTTCCATGGGCCTTCGCTCAGGCCCGCACCTTTGCGGCGCCTGCGCCGTCCACCCGCCGCCGCTGGACAGCGCCGTGGCCGGCGTGCACTACGCCTACCCGTGGTCCACCCTGATTGCGGGCTACAAATTCGGCGGCCAACACGGCTGGGCCGGTTTTTTCGCCGGCTTGCTGCTTCAGTCGCCCGGCACCGCCCAATTGTTTGCGGGGTTGAGCCCTGAGGACTGGGTGCTGCCCATGCCCCTGGCTGCGCAGCGCCTGCAAACACGCGGCTTTAACCAGGCCTGGGAGCTGTGCACGGAACTGGCACGGCAGACACACACGCCGGCCCGCACCGACGCCAGGCTGCTGCTGCGCGTACGGCACACCCGCCCGCAAAGCCAGCTCAAGCGCAAGGAACGGCTGGCCAATGTGAAGGGCGCTTTCCAGGTCGATCCTTTACGCATGGCCGAGCTGCAAGGCCGGCGGGTGGTGCTGGTCGACGACGTGATGACCAGCGGGGCATCTATTTACACGGCGGCGCAGGTTTTGCGGGATGCGGGTGCCGCGCACGTCACCGCGGTTGTTCTGGCAAGAACAGCCCCGGCCTAGAATCCCGGCTCCGCTTTACCGCCCCCCCCCAGCAACCCGGTCTGCCGCATGTTCAATATCGTTTTGGTCGAACCCGAAATCCCTCCCAACACCGGCAATGTGATCCGTCTGGCAGCCAACACCGGCTGCCGTCTGCACCTGGTGGAGCCGCTGGGCTTTTCGATGGACGACAAGCACATGCGGCGCGCCGGACTGGACTATCACGAGTACGCAAAGGTGTTGCGGCACGCCAGCTGGCAGGCGTTTCTCGAAAGTGAGCAACCACCCCCAGGGCGGCTTTTTGCCATGACCACGCGGGGCTCAGGCAGCGTTTACGACGCGCGCTTCCAGCCCGGCGACTGGCTGGTGTTTGGCGCCGAAACCCGCGGCCTGGCGCCGGAGCTGCGGGATTCCTTCGCGCCAAGCCAGCGCCTGCGGGTGCCCATGCAGGCCGGCCAGCGCAGCCTGAACCTCTCCAACACCGTGGCCGTGACGGTGTTCGAGGCCTGGCGGCAAAACGGTTTCGGCGGCGCCACAACACCCTAAGAACCTGTTCACGGCCTGTCGGGCGCCTCGCCCAGCCTCTTGCCAATGAGTAGGTGAAAACCCTATAATTCGATACTTCAAGCCTAAAGCTTCAGGTCTGTGGATGCCGATACCCCGGCCACTTCCCACTTTCCGGCCTTCCCGCGTTATCCCTTCCCATAGACCCAGTTCACAAGACTGGCAGGAGTCTTCCCGTGAACATGGTGATCCAGCGTATCTTCGGCATTGCAGCGCCTGCTGCCTTTGCCGACTCCGGGCGTCCCCCGGCCAACCGACTGCCTGTTGAGCAGATCCGGGAAAGCCTGCAAAACCTGCTGCACGACTGCCAGGACATGCGCTCCCAGCGGGTTCTCTACAAAATCAGTGTGGCGCAAACGCCTTCAGAGCTGTGGATGCTGCGCAGCGACCTGCACCAGTGCATTTCGCAAGCCCACACGCAGACTGAAGCGGCCGAGCGCATCAACAGCCTGATCGAAGTCTTTGAAGGCTGGGTGCCCGTCAGCCAGCTCACGCGCATCTAAGCCCGGCTAAGAACCTGTTCACGGTCTAAGGGTAGCGCCGCACCAGCGACTCGGCCACGCACACCGGTTTGGCCGATCCTTCACGCTCTACCGTCATTTCCCAGGTCATCTGCATCCCGTCACCGGCAATTGCTTCGGCGGCCAGCAGCTTCATACGCCCCCGCAGGCGGCTGCCCACCGGCACGGGCGCCGTAAAACGCACCTTGTTGAGGCCGTAATTGACGCCCATGCGCGAGCCGGTGATCTCAAAAGACGACTCAAAAAACCGCGGCAACAACGACAGCGTCAAAAAGCCGTGCGCGATCGGCCCGCCAAACGGTCCGGCGTCGGCTTTTTCGACATCGACGTGGATCCATTGGTGGTCACCTGTGGCCTCGGCAAACAGGTTGACCTGCTGCTGGGTGATGGTGATCCAGTCGCTGACGGCGACTTCCTGTCCGGTACAGGCGGCCAGTTCGGCCAGGGTGGCAAAGGTTCTCATGCCGTCACTGTAGCGGCACGCCCTTGCCCGGCTTGTCGGCTCAGCGACAAGCCGAAACCAGGCTCAGCGGTCCAGCCACTGGCAAATGGCTTTCCACTGTTCCATGTCTTTTTCGACGCGGCTGGGCGCCACGTCGAACAAGGTCAGGCCGCGCGCGGCCAGATGGATGTAGTTTTGCGTATCGCGCAGGTAGCCCAGCACCGGCAGGCCCAGGCCTTCCACGAAGCCGCGCAGCTTGTCGGCTGCAATGGTTCGTGAATCCACGCGCATACCCACAATGCCCACCTGCATCTTGCCGGCGTGCTTGTGCTCTGCGAGCTGATCCAGGAAGGTGCGGGTGGCAAAGATGTCAAAGATGCTGGGCTGCAGCGGCACGATGACCTTGTCGGCCAGCTTCAACACGTCGTTAAAACGCCAGCCGTGCAGGCCGCCGGGCGTGTCGAGCACCACGTGCGTCGTGCCTTTGGGGGGTTTGACGATCAGGTCGGCGTTCACGTCCCAGGTGGCGATCGGCCGGGCGGCGGGCGGGCGCAGGCCCAGCCACAGCCTTGAGGACTGCTGCCGGTCGGCGTCGCCCAGCATGACCGAATGGCCCTGGCTGGCGAAGTAGCCGGCAACATTGGTGGCCAGCGTCGTCTTGCCGACGCCCCCCTTCGGATTGGCGATCACAACCACGGGCATGCGAATCTCCTCGGTATGGAACTTGTCGTTCCTGGAACTCTTGGTCTTGCTTTTCCGCTATGGTAACGGCATGGACACCGTTCTCACAACCACTCATAAGACCACAGACGATACGGCAAACCCTGACATTTATGTCATTGCCGCCCATCCAGCCTGGCGCGAATCGCGGGTCAACCGCCCCCTGATGGAGGCCGCGAAGGCCTTGCCGCGCGTGAAGATGCAGGACCTTTACTCCAGCTACCCCGACTATGCCGTTGACGTTCCGCTGGAGCAGGCCGCGCTGGAACGCGCCCGGCTGGTGGTGCTGGTGCACCCCATCCAGTGGTATTCCATGCCGCCGCTGCAAAAGCTCTGGCTGGATGACGTGCTCACCTACGGCTGGGCTTATGGCGAAGGCGAAGAAGGCCACGGCCGGGCGCTGGAGGGCAAGGATTTGTGGCTGGTCGCCACCACCGGCGGCCCCGAGGAGTCGTATCACCCGCAGGGCTACAACCGCTATTTCTTTGACGCTTTTTTGCCGCCTTACGAGCAGACGGCGGCGCTCTGCGGCATGCGCTTTTTGCCGCCGCTGGTGCTGCATGGCGCCCACACCGTCGACCGCCAGACGGTGCTGAGCCACGTCGAGACCTTCAGCCAGCGCCTGCAAAGTTACCCTGACTGGCCGGAGCTGGAAGACCTGGAGCAGTGCGCCGCATGTGTGGTGCCGATGCGCGACAGGTCGGCGCCCTCAGAAGAAGAAACCGCCGCAAACCTGGCCGTCGGACCGACCCAGGCCCAAGTGAACAGCGTGGGGGCTCAATAACCATGGAACACGCACCCGCCTGGTTAACGAACAGCTTCATTTATCTGGCTGCCGCCGTCATCGCCGTCCCCCTGGCTAAAAAACTCGGCCTCGGCTCTATCATCGGCTACCTCGCCGCCGGCATTGCCATCGGCCCCTGGGGCCTGGGCCTGGTCACCAATGTGCAGGACATCCTGCATTTCGCCGAATTCGGCGTGGTACTGATGCTCTTTCTTGTCGGGCTGGAGCTCGAACCCAAGCGCCTGTGGAACCTGCGCCGGCCCATCTTCGGCTGGGGCAGCGCGCAGGTGCTGGGCTGCGCTGTACTGCTGACCGGCGTGGCCATGGCTTTCGGCGTGAGCTGGCAGATCGCGCTGGTGGCGGGCCTGGGCCTGGCGCTGTCTTCCACCGCGATTGCCCTGCAGGCCATCGGGGAGCGCCACCTGATGCCCACGTCCAGCGGGCAGGCCGGCTTTTCCATCCTGCTGTTCCAGGACGTGGCAGCGATCCCCATCCTGGCGCTGCTGCCCCTGCTGGGCGCCATGTCTGAAGGAAATGAGGCTGCAGCCCACACCAATACTGGGCTTGAAGCTCTCAAAATCGTAGCAGCGATCGCCGGCATCATCCTGGGCGGCCGCCTGCTGCTGCGCCCCTTGCTGCGCTGGATCGCCAACAGCGGCACGCCCGAGATCTTCACGGCCGCGTCGCTGCTGCTGGTGGTGAGCATTGCCGCGCTGATGCAGTTCGTCGGCCTGTCGATGGCACTGGGCGCTTTTCTGGCCGGTGTGCTGCTGGCTGAAAGCGAATACCGGCGTGAGCTTGAAACCGACATCGAGCCTTTCAAGGGCTTGCTGCTGGGCCTCTTCTTCATCGCGGTGGGCATGAGCATCGACTTCGGCGTGCTGTGGAAGTCACCCGGACTGATGGCCGCGATCCTGTTCGGCTTTCTGGGGCTGAAGCTGGTGGTGATTTACGGCCTGGCGCGCCTCATGAAGCTGCCCTTTCAGGAGCGGCCGGTATTTGCGGTGCTGCTGGCGCAAGGCGGTGAATTCGCTTTCGTGGTGTTTCAGGCGGCCGCCGGGGCCAAAGTGTTTTCCGCCGAAACCGCTTCACTGCTCATCGGTGCAGTGGCGCTGTCGATGCTGCTCAGCCCGCTGCTGCTGGTGGCGGTCGACAAGCTGCTGCTGCCGCGCTGGGCCGCCTGCGACACACCGCAGATGGAGGAAATCTCCGAGCAGCAGGCCGCGCCCATCATCATTGCGGGCTTCGGCCGCTACGGCCAGATCATCGGCCGCATGCTGCTGGCCCAGGGCATTCCGGCCACCGTGCTGGACCACGACGCAGAGATGGTCGAAACCGTGCGCGCCTTCGGCTACCGGGTGTTTTATGGCGACGCGACGCGGCTGGACCTGCTGCGCACCGCCGGTGCGGCCACGGCCAAAATCCTGGTGCTGTCGGTCGACGACATGGAGCAGTCGCTGAAGATCGTCGACCTGGCGCGTGAGCACTTCCCGCAAATGCAGATCGTCGCCCGCGCGCGCGACGTGACGCACTGGAATGCGCTGCGTGACCGCGGCGTGATGCTGGTGGAACGTGAGGTGTTTGAGTCCAGCCTGCGCAGCGCACGCACGGTGCTGGAGCTGCTGGGCCAACCCCCGCATGAGGCGCGCCAGGCCGCCATGCGCTTTCGCCGGCACAACCTGGAGCTGTTTGAGCGCATGTACCCGCACCGCAAGGACCGCACCAAGGTCATCGCCGTGGCGACGCAGGGCCGTTTGCAACTGGAAGAGCAACTGGCCCAGGAGCGCCAGCAGCAGGCGCAGCGCCGGCCCGCCGGCTGGCACGATTAGGGTTTTAAGCAAAAATGGGCTGTAGTCAGCGCAGATATTGAACAGTTAGCTATATTTTTTATAGCAATTCGGCACTGCCACTGCCACCCGGCCAAATCAGACATCTGCTGGTTTTTCTCTTTCCCCCAGCGGGGGATAGAGCAAGAGAAAAGGCTACCGGCTGAACTGCTCGGCCTCACGCCGGCGTTGCTCCATAGCGCGGCGCTCCACGCACACCGGGTAGTTGGCAAATGCCGGCTTGGCGCACTGCTCGGCCATGCAGGCCTGAAAGCCCAGAAGCACACGTCCCTCGCAAGCCTGCCGCGGGCCACCGCCCGATGCCGCGGCCGGGGCCGTGGTGGCCGCATGCTCGGCGGCCGCGGGCGCGGTCGTCGCCGTAGCGGGTTTGGCCTGGGCGGCCTGCTTGGCCTGCCGCTCTTTCTCAAGCGCAGCTCTTCTGTTGGCGGCCGCCAGCGCCAGGGCGGCCCTGGAGGCGGGCGACAGCGGCACAGCCGCCTGGGACGCTGCCGGCGCGGGCGCCTGGGCAAGCGCCGCGGCTTGCACCACAGGCCCGGAAGCCACAGGCACAGCGGGCGTTGCCGCGGCGCTGTCCGCAGCGGGTGCAGCCTGTACGGCGGGCGGCGCTGACGGCGCACCGGAGCCTGAGAAAAATTTGAACCCGATGCCGATCACGACCAGCGCCGCAATGCCTGCAGCACCCCAGACCAGGTTGCTCGGCTTGGCAGGTTTTACCGTACCCGTGGTTTTGCTGCCAGGTTTCGGCGCGGCACCAGGACGATCGTTTTTGGCGGACTCTGCCTTCGCGGCGCCGGCCAGCGTTGCTTCTGCGGCTTTCGCAGCCTCTGCAGCCCTGGACGGCTTGGCAGCCTTCGCCGCTTTGACCGGCTTGGGGCTGGGTGCTTCGGCGGCGGCCGGTGGCTTGACTTCAGGCTCGGCAGGGCCGGCGTGTGCGTCGCTGAAAACGGTCTCAGGCCATTCGGACGGTTCAGAGGATTGAGTCGACTGGAACGACTCCTCTGGCGCCGCCGCTTTGGGCGCAGGCTGGGCCGCCGCTGCCATCACGGGCGCACCCAGGCGCGTGGCGTCCGGATCGTCTGCGGCAGGCGTGGGCGGGACAAAAGCAGCCACCGGCACTTGCGCCGCGGCTTCTTCCAGCGCTTTCCATGCGGTGTCGGTATCGCCCTGGGCGGTGCCTGCCGTGCCGGGCATAGAGCCCGCAGGCTGACTGCCCGGCCGCGGGACGATCAGCGTGCCCGTGCCCAGGCGCGAGCCGATATCGGAGTCTTCCCCGCCGGAAGCGCCCATTTTTTTCAAGCGGCGGCGGGCCAGGTCGGCATAAATGCCCGACGGAAATTTGGCGAGAAAGCCCTGGATGTCTTCCACATCCATGGACTCCTTGATGTCTTTCCAGTAGACGAGCTCGAGCTCTTGCGTGACGACCGAGATGTTGGCGCTTGTGCCCGAGGGCTGGTCCACCAGCGCTTCACCCGCCAGCATGGTGGACGTCCAGGTCGAGTTGCTGCCCGGCCCGGGCTTCACGGCCGGCGGCAGCACGGTGGTGTCGGACGCTTCGCGCGCCGCTGCCTGCAGCGCCGTGAGGAATTCCTGTGCGCTGGCATAGCGCAGGTCACGCGATTTGGCCAGCGCCTTGGCCACCACCGCATCAAGGGCGGAAGGCAACCTGGCATTGAATGCGCTGGGCAGGGCCGGTGCGTGGCCGACGATCTGCTGGATGGTCGCGAAATCGGTGTCGCCGTCAAACGGCCGCTTGCCGGTAAGCAGCTGGTACAGCACGATGCCGGCGGCAAACAGATCGGCGCGGGCGTCAATCGGGCGGCCCTGCACCTGCTCGGGCGACATGTATTTGAGCGTGCCCACCATGGAGCCCTGCGTGCGGGTGGCTTCGCCTGAATCCTGGATGCGCGCCACGCCGAAATCGGTGAGCTTGACGCGCCCGTTGGTCTCGATCAGCAGGTTGGCCGGCTTGATGTCGCGGTGAACGATGCTCTGGCGGTGCGCGTAGTCCAGCGCCGAGAGCAGGTCGCCCATGATGCCCAGTGTCTGCTCCAGGCTGTAGAGGTCGCCCTTGTCGAGATGGTGCTTGAGGTCGTCGCCCGCGATGAATTCCATGACGAGGAAGGCGATGTCGCCGTCGCGGTCGGAGTCATACACGCTGACGATGTGCGGGTGCTGCAGGCGCGCGGCCGACCGTGCCTCGGTGCGAAAGCGCACTTCGTATTCCGCCGCGGCCTCTTCAGAGAGGTTTTCCACCTTGATGGTCTTGATCGCCACGCGCCGGTCAAGGTTGGGATCGCGCCCCTCGTAGACCAAGCCCATCGCGCCCTTGCCGAGCACGCGGATGAGATCGTATCGGCCAAGCTTCTTGAGACTCATGAGGAGGTGGAATTGGGCGAAATGGACGAAATGGGCAAAAGAGGCGGGATGGCCTGCGGGCCGTCCAGGAGCCCGGCTACGTCTTGAAACAAAAATCGATTCTAGCCTGCCTCGCCAGGCGAAAAAATCCGTGAAGGCCGCAGCTTTTTACGCGGGCCGGCCCGTGTTGCAGCCTGCTCACACCGCGGCCGCCCATCAGGTGCGGATGGAAAACCCGATCAGCGGCGCGTTGTCGTCAGCGCGGTCGCAGCCCGGCACGATATGGCCGTTGCCGACGAGGTAGCACTCGGTACGGCGCAGCACCACGGCTTCGCTCTGGTTGCCCAGATACACCCAGGTGCCGTAACTGGAGGCGTCCGTCAGCACAAAATGCCCGCCGCGCCACTCCAGCGTAGCGTGCATGCGCGAGACGCGGGGGTCGTTCAGCGTGAGCGCGGCATCGGCCGCCCGGCCCAGGGCGAGCTTGCTGCTCTTGGCGTCCAGCCGCACGGTCTGGCCGTCGAACGTGAGCTCCAGAAAGGCCAGGCTCGGCGAGGCAAACATGGAGCGCCCGGCCATCGTGGCGTCTTCGTCGCGCCCGGCCTGCCATTCGACCCGGTAGACATGGCTGGCGCCGGCCCGGCCCCGCAGGTACATGGGGCCCATGCTGCGCAGCGACGCCTTCTGGGCCGGCAGCAGCGCGGCCCAGACGTTTTCAGTGGTGAGAATTTGCGCGGCACCGGCCAGATCGGCCAGGCGGGCGGCGGAATTGACGGTGTCGCCGAAGCAGTCGCCGTCGATCTCGACGACTTCGCCCGATTCGATGCCCATCTGCATTTGCACCGGCGCACCGCTGCCGCCGGGCTTGATGGGGGTTTCCTGAAGGCGTTTCTGGATGCTGATGCAGGCCGAGAGCGCATCGCCCTCATTGGGGAAGACGACAAAAAGGCCGTCGCCCAGCAGCTTGACGACCCGGCCGTGGTGCTGCTCGAAGACCTGGCTGAGCACGCCGATGAGCTGGGTGACAAAACGCGACGCCGTTTCATCGCCCAGCCGTTCAAACATGCTGGTGCTGCCTACGAGATCAGCAAAAACAACGGTGGTCATGAAGGGGAAGTCAGCGGCGGCGCACGCATCTTGTTGTCATCCCGTCGATTCTTGCAGAAATTTGCAGATCGGAGGCCGGTAAAAATCCCGAGAGCCGGACAAGCGCCCTGGATCGCCATGGTAAATGTAGGCAGGAGCCGCCCGGCCGGCGGCGGTCTGTGTCCGGGGTATCAGCGGAAACCATCCCAGACGAGCTTGCAGCCGGTGAGCAGCATGCCCACATACAGCAGCCGGTAAAACAGCACCGGGCTGATGCTGCGCGCCATGCGCACGCCCATCCAGACGCCCAGCGGCGCCAGCGGCAGCAGCACCAGCGAGGTCGCCATATTGCGCATGTCCAGCAGGCCCAGCCAGGCGTAGGGAATCCACTTGGACAGGTTGATCACAAAAAAGAAGGCCGCCATGGTGGCCGCGAACTTCACCGGGCTCAGCCGCATCGGAATCACATAGGCGCTCAGCGGCGGCCCGCCGGCATGCGACACAAAGCTGGTAAAACCGGAGGTGACCGTGAGGATCGCGCCCAGCCATTTGGGCGGCGGCGGGCTGTCGGGCCGCGGTGGAAACAGCAGGCGCTGCGCCAAAAACAACAGCGTGAATATTCCCACCAGGGCCGCAACGACTTTGGCGTCCAGCACCTTGAAGAGCAGCGCCCCCACCACGGTGCCCACCAGGCCAAAGGGAACCAGGAATTTCAGGAACCTGAAATCAAAGTCACGCCGAAAAGCCGCCAGTCCCAGCAAGTCCATCAGCAGCAACACCGGCATCAGGATGGCGGCCGCCTGCGGCACCGTCACCGCCAGCGCCATCACCGGCACCGCCAGTGAGCCAAAGCCGGCGCCGAAGCCGCTTTTGCTGACGCCCAGCATGAGCACGGCAGGCACGGCCAGGGCATAGAAAAACGGGTCGGTGATCAGTGGGAAGGCCATGTGTTGCGTGCTTCTGGTTTCGCGTCTATGAAGGAAAAAGGCCTCTAGCCCAAGCAGCACATACGCAAGTAGCTATCAAACTGATAGCAACTATAGCAGCCCGCTTTCAACTCGACTGAACCGCAAAAGCCGACCCGACTATCAAACGCGCTCAAGAATGACGGCGATACCCTGCCCCACGCCGATGCACATGGTGGCCAGCGCGTAGCGGCCACCGCCCTTGTGCAGTTGATTGACGGCCGTGGTGGCCAGGCGCGCGCCAGAAGCGCCCAGCGGATGGCCCAGCGCAATCGCGCCGCCGTTGGGGTTGACGCGCGGGTCGTCGTCTTGCACACCCAGCATGCGCAGCACGGCCAGGCCTTGCGCGGCAAAAGCCTCGTTGAGCTCGATCACGTCCATCTGCGCCATCGTGAGGCCAGTCAGCGCCAGCACTTTTTGGGTGGCGGGTGCAGGGCCGATGCCCATGATGCGCGGGGCCACGCCGGCCGTGGCCATGCCGACCACCCGCGCCTTGGGCGTGAGGCCGTTTTTGGCAGCCGTGGCTTCGTCGGCCAGCAGCAGCGCGCAGGCGCCGTCGTTCACACCGCTGGCGTTGCCGGCGGTCACGGTGCCGTCAGGGCGCACTACGCCTTTGAGCTTGGCCAGCGCTTCGAGCGAGGTCTCGCGCGGGTGCTCGTCTTTGCTCACCACGATGGGGTCGCCTTTTTTCTGGGCAATCGTCACCGGCGTGATTTCGGCATCGAAGTAGCCGGCCTTTTGGGCGGCCACGGCTTTCAGCTGGCTGGCCAGCGCCATCTTGTCCTGGTCTTCGCGGCTGATCTTGTAGTCGGTGGCCACGTTCTCGGCGGTTTCGGGCATGGCATCAACGCCGTATTTTTCTTTCATCAGCTTGTTGATGAAACGCCAGCCGATGGTGGTGTCGTACACCGCATTGGCGCGGCTGAAGGCACTTTCGGCCTTGGGCATCACAAAGGGTGCGCGGCTCATGCTTTCAACGCCGCCGGCGATCATCAAGGTGGCTTCGCCCGACTTGATGGCGCGCGCGGCCATGCCCAGCGCGTCCAGGCCCGAGCCGCACAGGCGGTTGATGGTGACGCCGGGCACGTCCATCGGCAGGCCAGCCAGCAAAGACGCCATGTGCGCCACATTGCGGTTGTCTTCACCTGCCTGGTTGGCGCAGCCATAGATCAGGTCAGTGACGGCCTGCCAGTCGACCTTGGGGTTGCGCGCCATCAGGGCCTTGAGCGGGATCGCGCCCAGATCGTCGGTGCGCACGCTGCTCAAGGCACCGCCGTAGCGGCCGAAGGGAGTGCGGATGGCATCGCAGATGAAAGCTTGGGCTTGGGTCAAAATTTTCTCCGGTGAATCCGTTCGGGCTGAGCCTGTCGAAGCCTCTTCACGAATCTAAAAGCACTTCGACAGGCTCAGTGCGAACGGTGATTAACAAAAGGCTGTTACGCCGCAATCGGCAGGCCCACCAGTTTTTCAAGTTCGGCATGCGTGAGGCCGTCGACGGTGTCGATCAGCTTCAGGCCTTGCGGCGTGCATTCCAGCGTGGCGATGTCGGAGTACACGCGTTTGACGCAGGCGATCCCGGTCAGCGGGTAGGTGCATTGCTGCACCAGTTTGCTGACGCCTTGTTTGGTCAGCAAATCCATCATCACCCAGGTTTGCCGCGCGCCGATGGCCAGGTCCATCGCGCCCCCGACTGCGGGGATCGCACCCGGTTCACCGGTGCTCCAGTTGGCCAGGTCGCCCGTGGCCGAGACCTGGAAGGCGCCCAGCACGCAGATGTCGAGATGGCCGCCGCGCATCATCGCGAAGCTGTCGGCATGGTGAAAGAACGCGCCGCCCTGGAGCAGCGTGACCGGCTGCTTGCCGGCGTTGATGAGGTCGAAGTCTTCGTCGCCTTCAGCGGGTGCAGGGCCCATGCCGAGGATGCCGTTTTCGCTTTGCAGGATGACCTCGCGCCCGGCCGGCAAATGGTTGGCCACCAGCGTCGGCTGGCCGATGCCGAGGTTGACGACGGCGCCGTCAAAAATATCTTGTGCGACGCGAGCTGCGAGCTGGTCTTTGGTACGGCGTTGGTAGGTCATGGTCATGCCGCCTTTTTGAAACCGCCTGCTTGCGTGGCAGTGCGGGGGATTTTGACGATGTGATGGACGAAGATGCCGGGCGTGACGACAGCTTCCGGGTCCAGCGCGCCGAGCTCAACGATCTCATGCACGGTGGCAATCGTCTTCTTCGATGCCGTTGCCATGACAGGGCCGAAGTTGCGCGCGGCCATGCGGTAGGTGAGGTTGCCCCAGCGGTCGCCCCGCTCGGCCTTGATCAGGGCCACGTCGCCGTGGATGGGCATTTCGAGCACGTATTGTTTGCCATTGATTTCGCGGGTTTCCTTGGCGCTGCCGTCGGCGTTGCGCGCCAGTTCGGTCCCGTAACCCGTGGGGCAAAAGAAAGCGCCTATGCCGGCGCCGGCGGCCCGTATGCGTTCCGCCAGGTTGCCTTGCGGCACCAGCTCGAGCTCCAGCTTGCCGCTGCGATAGAGGCCGTCAAAAATCTGGCTGTCGGCCTGGCGCGGAAAGCTGCAGATGATCTTGCGCACGCGGCCGGCCTTGAGCAGCGCCGCCAGACCCGTCTCGGCATTGCCGGCGTTGTTGTTCACCACCGTCAGGTCTTTGGCGCCCTGCTCTATCAGGCCGTCAATCAGCTCATTGGGAATGCCGGCGGTGCCGAAGCCGCCAATCAGCACGGTCGAGCCGTCCTTCACCTGCGCCAGCGCGTCGGCGACCGAGGCGGCAATTTTATTGATCATTCAAAAGTCTCCAGCTGCGGCGGTCTGATGCCAACCATCAAATCGACGCGAAATATTGTTCGACATAAGAACAAGAGTTCGTATAATGAATTCTAGGAGATTTTCCGAACCATGGCAAACGCTGCATCCAGGCCCATTACCGGCCACAAACCCGGGGACGCTTACGTCCAGTCGTTTGCGCGCGGGCTGGAGGTCATACGCTCTTTCAGCACCGAAGCGCCGCGGCAGACACTGACCGAAGTGGCCGGGCGCAGCGGCTTGAGCCGCGCGGGCGCGCGCCGCATTTTGCTGACGCTGGAAACCCTGGGCTATGTGCACAACGACGGCAAGCTCTTCAGCCTTACGCCGCGGATCCTGGACCTGGGTTTTGCGTATCTTTCTTCCATGCCGATCTGGAACCTGGCCGAGCCGGTGATGGAAGCGTTGGTCGCCGAGGTCAAGGAGTCGTGTTCGGCCGCGGCGCTGGACGGCACGGACATCGTTTATGTGCTGCGCGTGCCGACGCACAAGATCATGAGCATCAGCCTGGGCGTGGGCTCACGCCTGCCGGCTTATTGCACATCGATGGGGCGGATGCTGCTGTCGGCCCTGCCCGAAGAGGAGGCCATGAAATGTCTGCAGGCGTCAACGCTGACAGCGCGCACCAAGTACACCGTGACCGACATCAAGGAGCTGATGGCCAAGGTGGCGCAAGCGCGCAAGCAGGGGTGGTCGCTGGTGAATCAGGAACTGGAAGAAGGCCTGGTGTCGATGGCAGCACCGATTACCAACCGCGCCGGCCAGACGGTCGCGGCGCTCAATATCAGCGGCCAAGCGAATCGCACCAGCGCCAAGGCGATGCAGGACACCATGCTGCCTCAGCTCCTGGAGGCCGCGCATGCAATTTCTCGCATGCTGAGCGTTCAGGGCAACTGAGGCCGGGGGAGCGGGTCAGGACTTTTTAAAGCCGACGACCAGAACGACGGCACCGAGGACCACAGCACCCAGGCTCAGCCACTGGGGAATGTTGACCGACTCTTTTTCTTTCACCGTCAGCTGGATGGGGCCGAGCTTGGCGGCTGTCGTGTCTTTGGTGAAGCTGAAACCGCCGGTGAAGAAACCGGCCAGGCCCAAAACGATCAGGACAATGCCTGTGATGCGTGCTGCGTTCATGTGAAATCTCCTCGCCGGGCTTGTGGATGTTTGTGGAGTGGCTTTCCCCGGAACCGCGCCACTGTGCTTCGTAATGTAGGCAGGGAAGCAAAAGCTGTCTGTAGGACGTGGCCGGAGAGCCCTGTGTCCCGAAGGCTGATAAGCAAACCACCACGCCAGCGACGGAAAACGCCTGCGTGATAACCTTTCGCCATGTTCACGCCCTCGCAAGCCGACGTACGCCGGTTTTTCTGCTCTGTTTACGCCAAGACCCGCACCGGTCAACCGATGGAGGCTATCGAAACCATAGCAAGCCAGTGGATTGAAGAGCACCCCGAATACCATGCGGACTTTGCCGATGCCGACGGTGCGCTCGAAAAAATGTACGACGTGGAAGGCGGCAAGACCAACCCCTTTTTGCACCTGTCCATGCATTTGTCGATCAGTGAGCAATGCTCCATCGACCAGCCCCGCGGCATCCGCCAGGCCGTGGAGCTGCTGACCGCCAGGCGCAACTCGCTGCACGACGCACACCACGAAACCATGGACTGCCTGGGGCAGATGGTCTGGGAAAGCCAGCGGGCCGGTCGCCCACCGGACGGTGCCGCCTATATCGACTGCGTGCAGCGCCGCGCCACAAAAGATTAAGCCCCCACGCTTTTCACTTCGTGTAATGCGCTGCCCCCCGAGGGGGCCACCCGCCTTGCGGCCCGGCAAAGCCGGTTCCGCGGCTCATGCTGGTGAAAACGGGGAAACCGAGATAAAAAAAAGCCGCTGAGACAGCGGCTTTTTTGTTGGCAGAAGATTCCCGGATCAGCGGAATTTCTTTTGCGGAACGACCTTCAGGTCGCCGTCTACCGACGACAGGTAGTTGGCGAGCAGCTTCAACTCGGGGTTGGTGTACTGCTTGGCCATGCCGCCCATGATGGGGTGGCTGCGGCCGGCCTTGGGGTTGTTTTCCATCTTGTAGGCCTTCAGCGCCACGAAGAGGTAATCGGCATGCTGGCCGCCAATCTTGGGGTAGCTCGGGTCAATCGGCGAGCTGAAGTTGGCACCGTGGCAAGACGCGCAGTTGGCCTTGTTCAGCAGGGCCTGGACCTGGGCGCTGGGCTCTACGCTGGGGGCCTTGACGGCCTTGGGGTCGGCGGCTTTGGCGGGCTCGGCGGAAGCCACTGCGCCGTCGGCGCTGTAGTGGGCAGCCAGGTCAGCCATGTCCTGGTCGGACAGCGAGTCGGCAATGGCGCGCATCGTGGGGTGCTTGCGGTCGCCTTTTTTGTATTCGTTGAGTGCGGCGACGATGTATTTGGCGCTCTGGCCTGAAATCATCGGGACTTTGTAGACCTCAGGGAAGGAAGCCTGGTAGCCCTTGATGCCGTGGCAACCGATGCACATGGCATTCTTGGTTTCGCCGGCCTTGGCGTCGCCCTTGATTTCCTGGGCCAGGCTGGCTGCCGTCGCACAAGAGACAGCAACGGCGAATATCGTGGTGAACAGCTTATTCATTTTGCGCGCACAATCAGGTGGGAATTCATCTTATAAACAACCCCGGATTATATCTGGGCCTGTTGCCCCAAGGCACCGGCTGCCGACAAACAACCGAGAATAGCCCTTCAAACCCGCACACACAGACGCCAGACCATGAAATTTCAAGGATCCAAGAACTACGTCGCCACCCAGGACCTGATGCTCGCCGTGAACGCCGCAGCCGCGCTGAAAAAGCCACTGCTGGTCAAGGGCGAACCCGGCACCGGCAAGACCATGCTGGCCGAGGAAGTGGCCGAGGCGCTGGGCCTGCCACTGTTGCAATGGCACATCAAATCGACCACCAAAGCCCAGCAGGGCCTGTATGAATATGACGCCGTCTCCCGCCTGAGGGATTCGCAACTGTCGACCGTGGACGGCGGCGAAAAGGTCAAGGACATCCACAACTACATCGTCAAGGGCGTGCTCTGGCAGGCCTTCACCTCGGAAACACCGGTCGCGCTGCTGATCGACGAGATCGACAAGGCCGATATCGAGTTTCCGAACGACCTGCTGCGCGAAATCGACCGCATGGAATTCTATGTGTATGAAACACGTGAGCTCATCAAGGCCAAGCACCGGCCGCTGGTGTTCATCACCTCCAACAATGAAAAAGAACTGCCCGACGCATTCTTGCGCCGCTGCTTTTTCCACTACATCAAGTTCCCCGACGCCGACACCATGAAGCAGATCGTGGACGTGCACTTCCCTGATTTGAAGAAAGAGCTGCTGACCGCGGCCATGAAAACCTTTTACGACGTGCGCAACCTGCCCGGCCTGAAGAAGAAACCGTCGACCTCCGAGCTGCTGGACTGGCTCAAGCTGCTGGTCGCCGAAGACATTCCGCTGGACGCCCTGCAAAGCAAGGACGACAAGGTCGCCGTGCCGCCGCTGGTGGGCGCGCTGCTCAAGAACGAGCAGGACGTGACCCTGTTCGAGAAGCTGGTTTTCATGCAGCGCAACAACCGCTAAACGCAAGGTCAACCCATGAGTCAAAAATCCTTGCTGATCGAAGGCCTGTCGGACGCCGTCGGCTTTGTCGGCGGTGCGCTCCTCGGCTTTTGGGCAGGCCATCTGCTCGGCTTTGATATTTTTGAAGCCGGTTACGGCAACAGCGCCATCGCCGGCATCGTGCTGGTGGGCCTGGGCGGCGGCTTGGGCCTGCAAGTGGCCAGACGCTGGAGGAACCGGCAAAAACCCGAAGGAGAAAAGTGAGCATGGCGTTTGTCGAACCCGTGACCCTGGAGGCCCGAGGCGTGCGCCTCGTACCACTGGCCTTGGCGCATGAAGCCGGCCTCAAAGCCGCGGCCGCTGACGGCGAGCTCTGGAAACTGCGCATCACCTCCGTGCCCGAGCCCCACGAAACGCGCGGCTACATCGAAACCGCCCTGGCCACCAACAACCGTTTCGCCTTTGCCGTCACCGACGCCGCCACCGGCGAGGTGCTGGGCTCCACCAGTTATCACGACATCGTCCCCAACCTCAAGCGCATCGAGATTGGCTACACCTGGTACGCCGCGCGCTGCCAGCGCACCCATGTCAACACCACCTGCAAGCTGCTGATGCTGAGCCACGCGTTTGACACGCTGGACTGCAACGTCGTCGGCTGGCGCACCGACAACTTCAACCACGCCTCCCAGCGCGCCATCGAGCGCCTGGGTGCCCGCAAAGACGGCGTGCTGCGCGGCCACGCGCTGCGCCGCGACGGCACCATTCGCGACACGGTGATGTACAGCTTGCGTTCGGGCGAATGGCCCGAGGTGAAAGCGCAGTTGCTGTACATGCTGGACAAACCCCGAGCCTGAAGCGCCCGCCGCCAAGGAGTTTTCCATGCTGATCGATTTCTTCTACACCCTGCGCTCGGCCAAGTTGCCGGTTTCCGTCAAGGAATACCTGATGCTGCTCGAGGCGCTGCAGGTCGGCGTCGTCGGCCCGAACAGCGACAAGCTCGACGCGCATGAAGGCGAAGGCGCGTGGAAGATCGACGACTTCTATTACCTCAGCCGCACGGTGCTGGTGAAAGACGAGAAAAACTACGACAAGTTCGACCGCGCCTTTGCGGCCTACTTCAAGGGCGTGGAGATGCTGGCCGACTTCACCAAAGACATTCCGCTCGAGTGGCTGCGCAAAAACCTCGAGCTCGAACTCAGCCCCGAAGAAAAAGCCAAGATCGAGAAGATGGGCTGGGACGAGCTCATGGAAACGCTCAAAAAGCGTTTTGAAGAACAGAAAGAGCGCCACGAAGGCGGCAGCAAATGGATAGGCACGGGCGGCACCTCGCCCTTCGGCGCCAACGGCTTCAATCCGCAAGGCATTCGGATCGGCCAGGAAAAGAGCCGCAACAAGAGTGCAGTCAAAGTGTGGGACCAGCGCGCCTACAAAGACTACGACGACACGCAAGAGCTGGGCACGCGCAACATCAAGGTCGCGCTGCGCCGCCTGCGCAAGTTCGCGCGCCAGGGCAATGTGGAAGAGCTGGACCTGGACGACACCATCCGCTCCACGGCGGCCAACGCCGGCTGGCTGGACATCAAGATGGTGCCCGAGCGCCACAACAACGTGAAGGTGCTGCTGCTGATGGACGTGGGCGGCACCATGGACGAGCACATCCACCGTGTCGAGGAAATGTTCTCGGCCGTCAAAGCCGAGTTCAAGCACCTGGAGTTTTATTACTTCCACAACTGCGTCTATGACTTCATGTGGAAGAACAACCGCCGCCGCTTCAGCGAGAAATTCCCGACCTGGGACATCATCCGCAAGTACAACAAGGACTACAAACTCATCTTCGTCGGCGACGCGACCATGAGCCCCTACGAAATCCTGCAGCCCGGCGGCAGCGTGGAATACAACAACGAAGAAGCCGGCGCCGAATGGATGCAGCGCCTGACCAACGCCTTTCCCAAATTCGCCTGGATCAACCCCGAGCCGCAGGGCGTCTGGCAATACCGCCAGAGCATCAGCGTGATCCAGCAACTGGTGAACCAGCGCATGTACCCCTTGACCATCAAGGGCCTGGAAGAAGCCATGCGCCTGCTGTCCAAATAAGGGCAGCCCCAGGCGACTGTCTCCTACACGGGCGTGCAGAGGGGCTCAAGTAAACTGCCCCGGTGACCCTTCCCAGCACCCCCATCTTCTGCGCACGGACGGCCACCCCAGGACTGACTAGCACCGGTCTCATCCCTGCTTTCGCCCTCTTTGCGATGTTTCTCGCGCCGCTTGTCGCCGCGCAAACGCCTGCGCCCATGGAGAGCACGGCCACACCGCCCTCCGGCGTCACGCAAACCGCACCGGCCCCGCCGCCCCCGCCCCAAAAAGTCACGCCCGAGCCCACACCTGAAGGCGCGACCGGCCCGACCAGTGCCGAGCCCGAAGTCACGGCCTTTGACATCGCAGTGCGCGCGCCGCAGGGCATCAAGGAACTGCTCGAAAGGCACCTCGAGCTGCAACGCTACCGCGCGGTCACCGACCTGGACGAGGCCGAGCTCGCCCGTCTGATCGTGCTGGCCGAGCGCAATGTGCGCAACCTGGTGGGCACGCTGGGCTACTTCAGCCCGGCCATCACCATCACCAAGGAAGGCAACGCCAGCCAGCACCCGACCATCGTGGTGGCGGTGAACCCCGGCGAGCCCACGGCGGTCGGCTCAGTGGCCATCACCTTTGCGGGCGACATCGCCGAGTCCACGGATCCCGGTGCCCTCGCCCAGCGCGCCGACATCCAGCGCGACTGGCGGCTGCCCATCGGCCAGCGCTTCACGCAAGACGCCTGGGACAGCGCCAAGACACAGGCCCTGCGTGATCTGGTCGCGCGCCGCTACCCGGCCGGCAAGCTGGCCGACAGCCTGGCCGATATAGACGCACCGGCTCGCACGGCGGGCCTGGCTCTGAAGCTCGACTCGGGCCCGCTTTACCGGCTCGGCCCGATGCAGGTCACCGGCGTCGAGCGCTACGACCCGGTGCTGGTGCCGCGCCTGGCACGGCTGACCACCGGCGCGGTGTACGACCAGAACCAGCTGGTCGAAGCGCAGCAGCGGCTGGCCTCCAGCGGCTACTTCGATTCGGCCTATATCTTTGTCGACCCCGAAAGCGACCCGAACGCCGCACCGGTACAGGTGCAGGTGCGCGAGGCCAAGCTGCAAAAAGTCATCCTGGGGGTGGGCGTCACCACCGACAGCGGCCCGCGCGCCTCCATCGAGCACACGCACCTGCGCGTGCCGGGCACCAACTGGCGCGCCACCACCAAGCTGCAGCTGGAAAAGAAGGCGCCCTTTGCCCAGACGGAATGGACCTCCATCCCGGACGAATCCAGCTGGCGATGGGTCGCGCTGGCGCGCACCGAACGCGTCGACGACGACGAACTCATCACGCGGTCCGCACGCCTGCGTTTCGGCCGCACCCAGGCCGGCGAACGAATCGACCGCAATGTCTTTTTGCAATACGACAGGGCCAGCGTCAGCGGCAGCGGCCAGATCAACAGCTCCGCCGCGGACATCGGCGACGGCTCGGCCCTGACCGCCAACTACGTCTGGACCGGACGCTACTTCGACAGCCTGATCGCCCCCAACAAAGGCTACGGCCTGGGCTTTGAACTGGCCGGCGGCAGCACCATGGGATCGCAGCACTTGCCTCTGGGCCGCACCGTCGCACGCTGGCTGGGCATCGTGCCGCTGGAGCGCGGCCGCATCGCGATGCGCGCAGAAGGCGGCGCGGTACTGGCCAAGGACTCGGCGCGCATTCCCGGCACCTTGCTGTTCCGCACCGGCGGCGACACCACGGTACGTGGCTACGGCTACCGCGACATCGGCATCAAGCTGGACAACGGCTTGACCAGGCCGGGCCGCTATATGGCCGTGGGCAGTGTGGAATACCAGCGCCCCATGATGCGTGACGGCCGGCCCAGCGAATGGGAAAACACCTTCTTCGTGGACGTTGGCTCCGTCGCCGACAACCCCAAAGACATGAAGCCCTCCGTCGGCATCGGCACAGGCGTTCGCTGGAGAAGCCCCATCGGGCCGCTGCAGATTGACCTGGCCTACGGTGAGAAAGTCAAACAGCTGCGCCTGCACGTCAGCGTGGGATTTGTTTTCTGATGGACACGCCGAATACCCCTGCACCTTCCACCGCCCCGGTGCCTGCGCACCCACCACGGCGCTGGCTGCGCGCCACCGCATGGGCCGCAGGCAGTGTTGTGGTGCTGGCCGTAGCCGCCACCACAGGCGCCTGGTGGTGGGCCGGCACCGACGGTTCGCTGGCCACCGCGCTGAACTGGATAGGCCGAACGCAGCCGCTGAGCGCCGAGCGCGTGACAGGTTCGCTGCGCACAGGCGGGCATATCGATCAATTGGTCTGGCAACAGGACGGTCTGCGCGTGGACGTGAGAGACATCACCTTGGCCTGGCAACCCTGGTCGCTGCTGCACGGCACGCTGGAGGTCAACCGGCTGGCCGCGGCCAGCGTGCAGGTCAACGACCAACGCGCGCCCTCCACCACACCGTCGGTGCCGCCGTCGGCGCTGGGCTTGCCGCTGCCCGTGGTGCTCGACGGTTTTTCCATCGGGCAGTTTCAATGGACGGGTGGTGCGGTGTTTTCCGCCTCAGGCATCACCGGCAACTATGCGTTCAAAGGCATAGACCACCAGCTGGAACTGCTCAGTGCGCAGGTGGCGCGCGGCCGCTACAACGGGCGCGCTACCTTATCGTCACGCAGCCCCTTGCAGCTCGATGCCAGCCTGGCGGGTGCGCTCGACACCCTGATCCCCGGCAACAAGACACCGGTGCCGCTGGCCTTTAAAGCCACAGCGCGTGGGCCGCTCACTGAACTACTGGTGAAAGCCGAGCTGCAAATGAGCGCCCAGCCATCGTCTGCATCGCCGCAGAAGAAGCAACCGCAACCGCAGGCGACGGCCACGGCACGCGTGATGCCCTGGGCAGCACAACCCCTGCCACAGGCCGATGCCAGTTTCCGCGACCTGGACGTCGCCGTATTTTGGCCGGAAGGCCCGCAAACCCTGCTGACGGGCAGCGCCACCGTGCGACCCGCGCCAACCGCAGGCACACCGGCAGCAGCCACCTCCGCCTGGTTGTTGCAGCTGCAATTGGCCAACGCCCTGCCCGGCCCCTGGGACCAGCACAAGCTGCCGCTGGACCGGCTGGAAACACAAGGCGAATGGCGCAGCGGTACCGCCATGGTTCGCACGCTCAAGGCGCAACTCGGCGGTGGCGAGCTGCTGGCCAGTGGCGAATGGGCCGATGCGCCCGGGCCTTCGACGACTTCCGCCACCCCCATCACAGCACCCGCGTGGAAGCTGCAGGCCACGCTCCAGCACATCAACCCGGCCCTCTTGCACAGCCAGCTGGCGCCGTTGCCGCTGGATGGCAAGGCTGAGGTTCGCAGCCAGGGCGCGGCCATTGGTTTTGACGCGAACGTGCAGGCTGTACGCAACGATGCCGCCGCCAAAAACAGTCCCCTGGGCGCACTGCGCCTGCGCGATGCCAGCGCCACCGGCAGCTGGAATGCCGAACAAGCGGGCGGCACGCTGGTGCTGTCGGCCCTGCGCGTGCGCACCGACGACGCCGAGCTGGCCGGCCAGCTCGAAGCCCAGCCCAGCGCCAAAGGCGGCAAAGGAAAACTCACGCTCACAGCCCCCGGGCTGGACGCCCAATTGCAGGGCGAGCTGCGGCAAACCAGCGGCAAAGGCGACGTGAGCCTGCGCGGACGCGACATGGCGCAAGCCCTGCGCTGGCTGCAAAAACTCCCGGGTGTGCCCGCCTCATTGAAGAGCGCATCCGCCAGCGGCAGCGCCGAGCTGCAGGCCAGCTGGCAAGGCGGCTGGCAAGACCCGGCCCTGCAGGCGCGGCTGGACTTGCCTTCGCTCGACTGGCGCATGGCAGCATCCGCAGTGGCGCCCGCAACGGCCACTGCCAGTGCAGCAGGCGCCGCAGCACCCGCCACTGCTGAGGTGCTGAAGATCCGCAGCTTCCAGGCCACACTCTCCGGCCGCCTCAGCCAGGCGCAACTGGCCACGCAAGGCCGCATGGAAGCCGGCCAACGCCGCTACACCCTGCAGCTCGCGGCAGATGGCGGGCGGCTCAATACCGGCGCCGCGCGCAATGCCCCGCTCGCCGAATCCACCTGGCAAGGCCTGCTCAAACAACTCAGCGTGAGTGTGGAAGATCCTGCGCTGGGCACGGGCGCCTGGCAACTCAAGACACGCAGCACGGTGCCACTGAAATGGACACCGGGCCGCAACGGCGACGTACTGGAAAGCGGCGCCGGAGAAGCCCTGCTGATCGCACCACCTTCCGGCACATCGGCCGGCTCGCCTTCGCAGGCCACGCTCACCTGGCAGCCCGTGCGCTGGCGGCCCGGCCGCGAGCTGGTGACGGCCGGCAAGCTCACCGGCCTGCCGCTGGCCTGGATCGAACTCTTCGCCGGCCCGCAAATGGCCGGCGCCGGCCTGGGCGGCAGCCTGTTGCTCGACGGCGAATGGGACGCGACCCTGGGCGACACTTTGCGCCTGAAGGCCAGCCTTGCACGCAGCAGCGGCGACATCACCGTGCAGGCCGAAACCGGCCAAGGCACCTCGGCGCGCGTGGCGGCCGGTGTCAAAGAAGCGCGGCTCTCGCTGGTGAGTGAAGGCGAAGCCATCGCGCTGGCGCTGCGCTGGGACAGCGAGCGTGCAGGCAGCGCCGACGGCCAGCTCCGCACGCGCCTGGCACGCGCGCCCGCCACAGCCGGCGGTGGCTGGCTCTGGCCTGCCGATGCGCCACTGGCCGGCCAGCTCCGCGCGCAGCTGCCGCGCATCGGTGTGTGGTCGGTACTGGCGCCGCCGGGCTGGCGGCTGCGCGGCTCGCTGGGCGCTGACGTCGCCATCAGCGGCACACGCGCCGCACCGCAACTTGCCGGCGACCTGCAAGCCAATGACCTGGCGCTGCGGTCCGTCGTCGACGGCATCGAGTTCGGCAACGGCCGCCTGCGCGCCAAACTCGACGGCACACGCATGCGCATCAACGAGTTCACGCTCCAAGGCGCGGGCGACAAAGGCACGGGCGGCCTTCTCACCGCGCAGGGCGACGCCGGCTGGGTCGAGGGCAAGCCGCAGGTCGAGCTCACCGCCAAGCTTGAACGCCTGCGCGCCAGCATCCGCACTGACCGGCAACTCACGGTCTCCGGCGACGTGCAGGCCAGCCTCAAAGGCAAGCAGACCGAACTCACTGGCAAGCTGCTGGTCGACCAGGCGCGCATCATCCTGCCCGACGAAGGCACACCGCAGCTGGGGGACGACGTGGTGGTGCGCACCACCAGCGGCGCAGCGGCGGGCCAGAAGGCACCCGCGCAAACCAGCGGCGAGGTCACCGACAAAGACGCGCGGCCCGTGAAGCTCAATGTGCAGCTCGACCTCGGCCGCGACTTCCGCATCCAGGGCAAGGGCATAGACACGCGCGTGCGCGGCACGCTGGCCCTGAGCGGCGAAACATTGCGCGACCCCCGGCTCACCGGCACCCTCAACACCGCAGGCGGCCAGTACCGCGCCTACGGCCAGCGCCTTGATGTGGAGCAAGGCGTGTTGCGCTTCACCGGCGCCATCGACAACCCGTCCCTCGACATCCTGGCGATTCGCCCCAACCTCACCCAGCGCGTGGGCGTGCAGATCACCGGCACAGCCTTGCTGCCCCGCGTTCGCCTCTACGCGCAGCCCGAGCTGCCCGACGCCGAAAAACTGTCGTGGCTGGTGGTGGGCCGCTCATCCGCATCAGGCGGCGCTGAAGCCGCACTGCTGCAACAGGCCGCGCTGGCGCTGCTTGGCAGCAAGGGCGGCGGCATGTCCGGCGGACTGGCCGCCTCGCTGGGGCTGGATGAGCTGTCCTACCGCGGCGCCTCCAGCAACAACGACGGCACCACGACCGAAGGCGCCGTCACCTTGGGAAAACGCTTTTCGCGCAACTTCTACGCGGCGTATGAGCGAACCGTGTCCGGCGCACTGGGAACGCTCTACGTGTTTTACGACTTGTCGCAGCGCTTCACCGTACGTGCCCAGGCCGGGCAGCAAAGCGCGGTGGATTTGATCTTCACCGTGCCTTACGACTGAAGCAGTTTGGGAGCGGCAGGCCGGTATTGGCCTCCGAATACAATTGCAACTTCTCCAAGAGACGTGCGGCCATAGTTCAATGGATAGAACGGGCCCCTCCTAAGGGCCAGATAGGGGTTCGATTCCCTTTGGCCGCACCAGTGCTATTGTTTTAATAGCTACAAGTCCATGCCGCACCTTGGCTAGAGGCCGATTTGATTCGTTAAATTCGGGCCTCAGGACTTCTCACCCTTCTGCCACTACCCCGGTTTTTTATGCCCACAGGCTAGGGGGCGGCGGTGACGCCGCTCAAGGCTTCACCGCCACGGCGTTGACCAGGGTCTCCTCGCGATCGGCCGGCAGCGGCCGGCCTATCCACTCCAGAAAGCCCAGGTCGGGCCGGCTCCACCACAGGTAGGGCAGCGAAACGCGCGAGTCCGGCAACTCAAAACCGGCCCGCCTGACCATGGCGATGTATTCGGGCGCGGTGCGCTGCACGTCCATGGGATGGCGGAACAGCACGCGTATGGGTAGCGAATGGATGTACTTGCGCGTCGACTCGGCGAACAGCAACACGCCGCCGGGCTTGAGCACCCTGAAGAACTCAGCCATGGCCTCTTCCTGGGCCACGATGTGGTGGAAGGTTTGGTGACAAAAGACCATGTCGAAATGATTGTCCGGCCAGGGCATGCGCGAGGCGTTGCCGGCATGCAGCTCGACCGGGCTGGCACAAGCCCTGGCCTGGGTGCCGGCGCGCTGCTGCAAGTCCGGGTCCATATCCATGCCGACGATCAGTTGCGGGGAAAAGCGCCGTGACAGCTCGGCAAAGGAATGGCCGAAACCGCAGCCGACGTCGAGTACCCGCTCATAGCGCGCGTCGGGCGGCAGCAGCGTCTGCAGGTCGTCCAGGGCGCGGTTCAGCACATGGACCTTCCAGGTCATGGTTCGCAGGAACCAGTTGCCGAAGCCGGTCTCCTCAACAAATGCGTCGACGGCCGACGTGGCGTTCATGGTCATTGAAACTCCCCCCTTATGTCGATGCTTTATGGATCAGGTCAGCGAGCTGCCTGAACGGCATAGTCTATGACGATGCCGCGTGTCGGGCCTGGCGGGTCGGATTTCGCCAGGCGCATTCCGGCGAGCGGAGTCAACCTGACCACAGCTCCCGCATGGCACGGGCAAAAACCTGCGCACGCTCCGGTGAAGGCACCGTGACCCCCTCTCCGGCGACAAACACCTCCCCAAGCGCCGACTGCGGGCTGGAAAACACCAGCGCATCCAGCACATGGCCCGGCGGCACACCGAGCAATGCGGACGACTCCCTATCCACCGTCACAAAATCCGCGCGATGGCCGGGCGCCAGGCCGCCTTGCATCTGGCCGGTAGCCGGAAGGCCTCCCGTCAGCGCAGCCTCGAACAAACCTGCCGCGCTGCTCTCGTGGCCCAAGATGCGTGCGGCGATATTGCGCTGGCGCAGGGTGAGGCGTTGCGAGTATTCAAGCAGGCGCAGCTCTTCAGGCCAGCTGCGGGTGACGTGGCTGTCTGAGCCTATCGACCACTTGCCGCCTGCGGCCGCGTAGGCCGGCAGGTCAAACACGCCGTCGCCCAGGTTGGCTTCCGTCGCGGGGCAGATCACGATGGATGCGCCTTTGGCCTGCACGCCTTGCAGCTCGGCCGGGGTCGCGTGGGTGGCGTGCACCAGGTTCCAGCGGGCATCGACGTCGGCGTGGTTCAGCAGCCATTCAATCGGGCGCTCGCCGGTGTGCTCCAGGCAATCGTCGACTTCCTGCGTCTGCTCGGCGATATGGATGTGCACCGGCAGCCCGGCCGCTTTGGCCGCACCTGTGAGTTCATGGATCGCAGCCGGGCTGGCGGCGCGCAGTGAATGCACGGCCACACCGGCGTTGACGCGTGCATCGCCTTGTGTCTGGCGCTGAATGTCTTCCACCATGCGCATGACGCTTTCGGGCGTCGAGGAAAACCGGCGCTGGTCTTCACGCAGGCCCGTGGCCTTGAAGCCCGAGCGCATGTAGAGCGTGGGCAGCAGGGTGAGGCCGATGCCGGTGCGTTGCGCGGCGCGCACCAGCGCCAGCGACATTTCTATCGGATTGGCATAAGGCGTGCCGCTAATGTCGTTGTGCAGGTAATGGAAATCGCAAACCTGCGTGTAGCCGCCGGCCAGCAGTTCGGCATAAAGCTGGCTTGCGATCGCTTCGAGCTGCTCGGGTGTGATGCGGTTGGCCGCGGTGTACATGCGGTCGCGCCAGCTCCAGAAATCGTCGGACGCATGGGCGCCGGCACTGCGCCGCTCCGTCAGGCCCGCCATGGCGCGCTGAAAGGCGTGGCTGTGCGCATTGACCAGACCGGGCAGAACCGGGCCGGGTAAACGTATGGCGCCTTCCTGCTGCTGCGCCGTGGCGCCGGGTTCCACGCTTTGCCAGGTGCCGTTGCCGGCGATCGTCAGCAATACGTCTTTAGCCCATGCCCCCTGGACCCAAGCCTGCGCTGCAAAGAATCGCTTTGCTTCACTTTTCATAGCAACCTGTACAAGCCAGCAGCGCGCTGGAGACCATTTTCTCTAACAAAGGCTGCACCCGCGAGGCCAACGTTTCGTCATACGCATAGGGGGGCGTTTCCTGCATATAGAGGCTCTGGCACATCTCCAGCTGGATCGCATGCACATCGCTGGCAGGTTGCCCGTAGTTTCGCGTGATGTAGCCTCCCTTGAAGCGGCCGTTGACGGCAGTGGTGATGTGGGGCGCGGTGGCGCAGGCTTGCACCACGGCATGGGTGATCGCTTCACGCGCGCTGGCGCCGCTGGCCGTGCCGATGTTGAGATCGGGCAGCTTTCCTTCAAACAGCCAGGGGATTTGCGAACGGATGCTGTGCGCGTCCCACAGCAGCGCAAAGCCGTGCTGCGCTTTCAGCCGCGCCAGTTCGCCGGCCAACGCCGAGTGGTAGGGCTGCCAATAAGCTTCGCGGCGGCGCGCACGCTCTTCGGGGGCGGGCTCATAACCTGGCTTGTAGAGCGGCGCACCGCTGAAAAAACGTGTCGGGCACAACTCGGTGTTCGATGCGCCCGGGTACATGGGCGCATCGTCGGGCGGGCGGTTCAAATCGATCACGTAACGCGAATAACGCGGCCGCAAAACACTCGCACCCAACGCGGGCAGAAAGTTGTAGAGCAGGTGCAGGTGCCAGTCGGTGTCTTCGACCCGGAGGGCTTCGTCGGTGTAGCCGCCTTTCAGTTCAGCCGGAATCTCGGTGCCGATATGCGGCATGCTGACGAGCAACGGCACCGTGCCTTGCTGCAGGGTAAAAACTTCGCTCATATCTTGACTCATAAGACCTGGCCCTTGAAAACAGTTTGAAGGCGCGGGTTCGCACCGATGGCGTAGCTCAGCTCCGCCGGCCGCTCCACGCCCCACAGCACAAAATCCGCCCGCATGCCGGCGGCCAGTACACCGCGGTCATGCAGACCCAGCGCAGCGGCGGCATGGCGCGTGACACCGGCCAGCGCCTCTTCAGGCGTCAGGCGGAACAGCGTGCATGCCATGTTGAGCATCAGCAGCAAGGAGGTGCAGGGCGAGCTGCCCGGATTGCAGTCGGTCGAGATCGCCATCGGCACGCCGTTCTCGCGCAACAAGGCCACAGGCGGCAACTTCGTTTCACGCAAGAAATAAAACGCGCCGGGCAACAGCACCGCTACCGATCCGGCAGCCGCCATCGCTTGCGCGCCCTCAGCCGACAACCACTCCAGGTGGTCGCAGCTGAGCGCGCCATAACGCGCCGCCAGCTGCGCCCCGCCGCTGTCACTGAGCTGCTCGGCATGCAGCTTGACCGGAATGCCCAAGGCTTTGGCGGCAGCGAAGACACGTTCAGTTTGTGCGGTGCTGAAGGCGATGCGTTCGCAAAACGCATCAACAGCATCCACCAGGCCTTCGGCGTGCAACACCGGCAGCATCTCCAGCACGGCATCCACGTACGCATCGGTGCGTCCCGCAAACTCGGCCGGCACCGCGTGGGCACCCAGAAAGGTGGTGCGAATGTCGACCGCATGGGTTTGCCCCAGCGCGCGCGCCACCGACAGCGTCTTGCGCTCATGCTCCAGCGCCAGGCCATAGCCGGACTTGATTTCCAGCGTGGTCACGCCTTCGGCAATCAGGCGTTGCAGCCTGGCCGAGCTCTGCACCTGCAGTGCCTTCACGCTGGCAGAGCGGGTCGCCTTCACGGTGGAAGCAATGCCACCGCCGGCGCGGGCAATCTCTTCATAGGTCGCGCCGTTCAATCGCAACTCGAATTCATGGGCGCGGTCACCGCCGTAAACGAGGTGGGTGTGGCAATCGATGAGGCCGGGGGTGATCAACGCGCCACCCGCGTCATGCTGCGTTGTGCAACGAGCGAGAAGGTCTGCAGGCACATCCGCACGCGGGCCGACCCAGGCGATGGACTCGCCCTCCACCACCAGCGCAGCGTCTGCCAACAATCCATAAGGTTGCGCGGCGCCGGCTTGCAGCGTGGCCGCGCGGCAGTTGGCCCAGAGTTGCAGGCTCATGCAGGTATCTCCATCCAGAGGGCTTGCTCTGCAGCGACACGCACCGCCGCACTGCCCGTCACCGTGCGCCAGGCCAGACTGGCAGCTTCGAGCTGTAGAACTTCTTCATCAAATAGCACTGTAGCCCTTGATCCATATGCGTATATAGCTATTGTTTTTATAGCATGCAGGGTTTCTGAAAACCGCTCCTTCACGCGGACCATGCGCGAAGGCTCGCTGCCGCGGCGCACCATCAGGTTGAAATCCCGCGTTTTACCGTCAATCAACTCGCAGCCGGTCGCCGCTGCGCCGTCGAAGAAAAGTGGCGCATCCGCAGCCGTCACACGATGCGGTACACCCGCCACATCCAGCTGCACACCGGCACCTTCAAGCACCGCGAACCAGCGCTCAATGCCCTCGAACTTCGAAAACGGGCCACTCTTGTCCACATCGGCCACCGACATGCGCCAGGCCCAGTCACCCGCATCGGGCCACATGGCCAGCTCGCGCGTGACACCGCCGCCGTTGCGCCACGGCGTCGCGGGGATGTCGGCCAGGTGCACCACATTCCAGCCGGAGCCATTCGCCGAGGTCATGCCTGAAACTTCCCCGCAAAGCTGTAGCGCGAGCCCGGATACACCAGGCGCGCCACACTGGCAATGTTGCTGCCGCTCACGGTGCGCCGCATCATGGCAAGGCACGCCTCCGCGGGTTTGATGTCCAGATGCTTGGCCTCATGCGCCGACGGCAGGCAGGCCTCGATGGAATAGCTGGCCTCGGTGAGCGGCGCCTGCTCCAGCAAATGGTGCGTGGGCGTGGTCTGCGTGAAGTCGGTTTTCAGGTAATCGGGCGCGGCAGCAGGGTTGACGTAGCGGTCTTCGTACTGAATAGGTACACCGTTTTCGAGGTGGATCAGTATGGTGTGAAACACCCGCCCGCCCGGCCGCAGGCCCAGGGTGCGCGCCAGGTCGGCGCTGGCTTTTTCAGATTCAGCCAGCAGCACACGCGAGGTGTGCACATGCCCGCGCTCCACCACTTCCTCATGAATGTCACGAATGGTAAGAGTGGAAGAAATGCGATGCAGCTCCGCCACAAAAGTGCCGGAACCCTGGACGCGCGTCACCATGCCCTCGTCCATCAGCTCGCGCAACGCCCGGTTGGCGGTCATGCGGCTGACGCTGAACTGCTCCATCAGCACGGCTTCGCTGGGCACGGGGTCACCGGGCTTCCAGGTGCCGGCGCTGATGCGTTTTTTGATGAATGCCTTGACCTGACCGTAGGCAGGCAGTGGTGTGGTGGCCATGGTTCAGCGCAATGCTCGCGTGTGTAAGAAAAAATCATTGTCACCGCAAAAGCCGGCCTGGCAACCCTGAACGGCCCGGGCTTTTGCGCACAAACCATAGATTACCGCAGTTGACACAAGTTGTATAGACAACTACGATTTATCCCATCGCCGGTTGATTCTTTGAATCGCGTTCGTTGAATCGCTCTTTGAATCGCTTTTCCCCGGCGCTGTTTGACCTCTTGTGAATTCCCGCCCACTTCCGGAGCAGCCTCATGTCCGATCTTTCCCAAACCCCCTTCCTTGACAGCAAGGCCCGCCCCGTGCGTGCGCCGCGCGGCAGCACCCTCACCTGTGCCAACTGGCAGATCGAGGCGGCCTACCGCATGATCCAGAACAACCTGGACCCGGAAGTCGCTGAAAACCCCGATGAGCTCGTGGTCTACGGCGGCATCGGCAAGGCGGCCCGCAACTGGCCGGCCTTTGACGCCATCCTTGATTCCCTGCGCAAGCTGAAAGCCGACGAAACCCTGCTGGTGCAGTCGGGCAAGCCGGTGGGCGTGTTTCGCACCCACACGGGCGCGCCGCGCGTGCTCATCGCCAATTCCAACCTGGTGCCCAAGTGGGCGACCTGGGAACATTTCAACGAGCTGGACCGCGCGGGCCTGATGATGTACGGCCAGATGACGGCCGGCAGCTGGATCTACATCGGCACACAGGGCATCGTGCAGGGCACCTATGAAACCTTTGTGGAAGCAGGCCGCCAGCATTTCAACGGCGACCTCGCAGGCCGCTGGGTATTGACGGCCGGCCTGGGCGGCATGGGCGGCGCGCAGCCGCTGGCCGCCACCTTTGCCGGCGCCTGCTCGCTCAACATCGAGTGCCAGCAGTCCAGCATCGACTTCCGGCTGCGCACGCGCTATGTCGACAGGCAGGCGAAGGACCTTGACGAAGCGCTGGAGATGATCAAGCACCACACCTCGCGCAAGGAGGCCGTCTCCATCGCGCTATGCGGCAATGCGGCCGAGATCGTTCCGGAACTGGTCAAGCGCGCCCAGGCCGGCGGCATTCGCCCCGACATCGTGACCGACCAGACCTCGGCCCACGACATCATCAACGGCTACCTGCCGATAGGTTGGACTGTCGCGCAATGGAAGGCCGCGCAGAAAGACCCCGCCCAGCACGCCGCACTGACCCAGGCCGCCGGCGAGTCCTGCGTGGCCCACGTCAAGGCCATGCTGGCCTTCCACGAGATGGGCATCCCCACGGTGGACTACGGCAACAACCTGCGCCAGGTCGCCAAGGACTTCGGCGTGGACAACGCCTTTGACTACCCCGGTTTTGTGCCCGCGTACATCCGCCCGCTGTTCTGCCGCGGCGTCGGCCCCTTCCGCTGGGTCGCGCTCTCGGGTGACCCGGAAGACATCAAAAAGACCGACGCGAAGATGAAAGAACTCTTCCCGGACAACAAGCACCTGCACCGCTGGCTGGACATGGCCGAAGAGCGCATCGCCTTCCAGGGCCTGCCGGCACGCATCTGCTGGATAGGCCTGGGCGAGCGCCATCTGGCGGGCCTGGCCTTTAACGAGATGGTCAAGAGCGGTGAGCTCAAAGGCCCCATCGTGATCGGCCGCGACCACCTGGACAGCGGCTCCGTCGCCTCGCCCAACCGCGAGACCGAAGCCATGAAGGACGGCAGCGATGCCGTCAGCGACTGGCCACTGCTGAACGCGCTGCTCAACACCGCCAGCGGCGCGACCTGGGTCAGCCTGCACCATGGCGGCGGCGTGGGCATGGGTTACTCGCAGCACTCGGGTGTGGTCATCGTGTGTGACGGTACGGCCGACGCGGCCGAGAAACTGGGCCGCGTGCTCTTTAACGACCCGGCTACCGGGGTGATGCGCCATGCCGATGCGGGTTACGACATCGCCAAACAAAGCGCCAAAGACAACGGGCTGAACCTGCCCATGATGGGAAGCTGAAACGATATGTCCGATAGCACCGCCGAGATCCATCTCACCTACCTGAACCACCCCGACGTGCAGGCACTGGCCCTGACCGACGCCGAGATCATTGCCGCCGTCGAGCAGGCCCTCCACGCGCAAGGCAACAAGCAGACCACCATCGAGCCGCGCATGCACCTGGTGCCGGAGAAAGACTACCCCGGCCACTTCAATGTGCTGCGCGGCTACATCCGCCCGCTGGGCCTGGCGGGCGTGAAGGTGGTGGGTGACTTTTACAAGAACTACGAGCAGGGCCTGCCTTCCGAGCTGGCGATTCTCAACTTGTTTGACCCCAAGAACGGCTCGCCGATCGCCATCATCGATGCCTCGGACATCACCGACATGCGCACTGGCGCCATCACCGCACTGGGCGCCAAGCACCTGGCGCGCAAGAACTCCAAAATCCTGGGCCACATCGGTGCGCGCGGCACCTCGTACTGGAACGTGCGCCTGCTGGACTCCATCTACAGCTTCGACGAGATTCGCGTGCATTCACGCCGGCCGGAAAGCCGCAACGCCTTTGCCGCGAGACTTGAAAAAGACCTGGGCAAAAAAATCATCGTGACCGAAGACTGGGAGTCCTGCGTGCGCGGCGCCGACATCGTGGTCGAAGCCTCGCGCCTGGAAAAACCCACGCCCATGCTGAAAACCGAGTGGATCAAAAAAGGCGCTTGCGTGATTCCCTACGGCACCATGAGCGCGGTCGAGCTTTCGCTCACCGACATCATGGACAAGATGGTGATGGACGACTGGGGCCAGGCCAAGGCCGGGCCGCTGGGCGCGCTGCGCGCCCACGTGGACGCCGGCAAGCTGTCGGAAGCCACGCTGCATGCCGAGCTCGGCCAGATCGTCGCGGGCCTCAAGCCCGGACGCGAGAGCGATGACGAAACCAATCTGTTCTGGCACCGCGGCCTCTCGCTGTCGGACATCGCACTGGGCGCGTTCATGCTGGAAAAAGCCAAGCGCATGGGCCTCGGGCAAAAGCTGCGTTTCCGTTAAGAAGAGGCAGCATGGTGCACGCCGTGAACCCGCCACAAGCTGCACAGGCCCTGATCGCCAACGCGCGCATGTACTCGGCCACGCCGTCGGTCAAGGCCGACTGGAAGGCCTTGCTGGCCTGGGTGCTGGCACGTGCCGGTTTGGCCTGGGACCTGATCGACTACGACGCGCCCGCGCCGCTGTCGGTGCTGTGGGCACGCAACGATCTGGGCCTGGCGATGATGTGCGGCCTGCCGTTTGCGCAACGCGGCGAGCGGCCCATGCTGGTCGCCGCGCCGATTCCCTCACCTGCGCGCTACGGCGGCAAACCGGTGTACTTCACCGACATCGTGGTGCGCACCGATGCGCCTTACCAAACGCTGGAGGACACCTTCGGCGGTGTGATCGGCTACACGCTGGCCGATTCCATGTCGGGCGGGGTGGCGCTGCGCCACCACCTGGCGTCTTACCGCAAACCGCAGGGCCCGCGCCTCTATCGCAAGGCAGTGGGCGAACTCATCAATGCGCGTGGCGTCATCGCGGCGCTGGCCGACGGCCGCATCGACGCCGGGCCGTTGGACAGCTACTACCACGACCTGCTGAAAGCGCATGACCCCGCTTTTGCCGCACAGGTGCGCACCATTGCCAGCACTGCGGCGTTGCCGATTCCGCCGCTGGTGGCCACTGCTGATTTGCCCAGAGACGTGTTGACGCGTGTGCGGGCCGCGCTGCTGGCGACAGCCACCGCGCCCGAGCTCGCGCCGCTGATGCAGCGACTGCTGCTGGCGGGTTTTGCCTTTCCTGATGCCGCTACCTACCTGCCACTGGCAGCCATCGATGGCGGCCCCGCGCCCGCACTGGACGATATCTGATGAAACCCTTTTTCCTTACGCGCTCCACCTTGCTGGCGCTGCTGCTTGCGGCCGTATCGTTCAGCGCCGCCGCGCAGACTTACCCATCCAAACCACTGCACGTCATTGCGCCCTTTCCACCCGGCGGTCCGGTCGACGTGCTGGGCCGTGTGCTGGCCCAGGGCCTCTCCGACGCCATGGGCCAGCCCGCCATCGTTGAGAACAAGGTGGGCGCCGCCGGCAATATCGGCATTGAACAAACCGCCAAGGCCGCACCCGACGGCTACACAATGGCCATCGTCCCGCTGGGCAACATCGCGGTCAATCCGGCGCTCTACCCCAGCCTGCCGTACAAGGCTTCAGACCTCGCGCCGGTCACCATGCTGGCCACAGTAGAGAACGTGCTGGTCGTCAATGCCGCGGTGCCGGCGCGCTCCGTCAAGGAGCTGCTGGCGCTGGCCGCACAAAAGCCCGGCAGCATCAGCTTTGCCTCACCGGGCGCGGGCAGTCAGGCGCACCTGGCCGGCGAGTTGATGGCGCTCAACGGTAACGTGCAATTGCTGCACGTACCCTACAAAGGCATAGGCCCGGCGATCAACGACTTGCTGGGTGGCCAGGTCAGCATGATGTTTGCGCAGATGTCTTCGGTGTTGCCGCACATCAGGAGCGGCAAGCTGCGCGCACTCGGCGTGGCCAGCCTCAAGCGCTCGCCCGTCATGCCTGACACACCGACCATTGCCGAGCAGGGCCTGCCGCGCTTCGAAGCCGTGTCCTGGTATGCGCTGATGGTGCCGGCCGGCACGCCCCGCGCGGTCATCGACAAGCTCAATGCGGAAACCGGCAAGCTCTTCGCCACACCCGCCCTCAAGGAAAAACTGGCCGCACAGGGCATGGACGCCGCGACGGGCAAACCTTCCGAGCTGGCCGCCATCATCCAGGCCGACACCCAGCGCTGGACCGACGTCATTCGGCAGAAAAACATCAAGCCTGAATAACGCGGCGGTTTGCACAGCGTTCATCTTTCTCTCTTCAGACCTTACATCATGACCCTCACCATCCAACCCGGCCTGCTCACCCTGGCGCAACTGCGCGACATCCACACCCGCCAGCAGACCCTCGCCATTGACCCTTCCGCCACAGCCGGCATACGCGCCAGCGCTGCGCTGGTGCAAAAAGCCGCGCAGGGCGGGGACGCCGTCTATGGCGTGAACACCGGCTTCGGCAAGCTGGCCAACCAGCGCATCGCGCAGGCCGACCTTGAAACACTGCAGCTCAACCTGCTGCGCTCGCACGCCGTGGGCGTGGGCGAGCCCATGCCCGAGCGCGTGGTGCGCCTGGTGCTGCTGCTCAAGGCCGCAAGCCTGGCGCGCGGCTTTTCGGGCGTGCGTGAAGTCGTCATCGACACGCTGATGGCGCTTTACAACAAAGGCCTCTCGCCGGTGATTCCTTGTCAGGGCTCGGTGGGCGCTTCGGGCGACCTCGCCCCGCTGGCGCATTTGTGCCTGCCGCTGATCGGCGAGGGCGAAGTCTTCTACCAGGGAAAACGCATGGCGGCGGCTGATGCACTCAAGCAGGCCTCCATCACGCCGGTGAAGCTGTCGGCCAAGGAAGGCCTGGCGCTGATCAACGGCACGCAGGTCTCAACCGCGCTGGCGCTGGATGCACTGCTCGCCACTGACCGCCTGTTTGAAGCCGCCGTGATCTCGGGCGCCGTCACGCTGGACGCCGCGCGCGGCAGCGACGGCCCGTTTGACCCGCGCATCCATGCCGTGCGCGGCCAGCCAGGCCAGATCGACTGCGCTGCCGCCTACCGCGCCATCATGGTGGGCAGCGAGATCCGCCGCTCGCACCTCGAAGGCGACGACCGTGTGCAGGACCCGTACTGCCTGCGCTGCCAGCCGCAGGTGATGGGCGCCTGCCTGGACCAGATGCGTTACGCCACGCAGGTGCTGATGCGCGAAGCCAATGCCGTGACCGACAACCCGCTGGTGTTTGCCGACGATGAGACGCTTCTTTCCGGTGGCAATTTCCATGCGGAACCTGTGGCCTTGGCGTGCGATGCGCTGGCAGTCGCCATCGCCGAAATCGGTGCCATCACCGAGCGCCGCATCGCCATGCTGGTCGACACCGTGGCTTCGCGCCTGCCGGCCTTCCTCACGCCCGAGCCAGGCCTGAACTCCGGCTTCATGATCGTGCACGTGACCGCCGCCGCGCTGGCTTCTGAAAACAAATCGCTGGCCCACCCCGCCAGCGTTGACAGCCTGCCCACCTCGGCTAACCAGGAAGACCATGTCAGCATGGCCACCTTCGCCGCGCGCCGGCTGCAACCCATGCTGCGCAACACCGAGTACATCGTCGCGATTGAGCTGCTGGCTGCGGCGCAGGGCATTGAATTCCTGCGCCCGCTCAAGAGTTCCGCCGTGCTGGAAGGCGTGCTGCAACTGGTGCGCCAGGCCTCGCCGGCCATGATGCATGACCGCAGCCTCGCGCCCGACATGGAAAGGGTGCACCAATTGGTGGCGGGCGGGCGCATTGGCCTGGCTGGCGAAGCGCAAATCACCGAGTTAACCGCCTTGCGGCTGGCATGAAGCCTGCATACATTAGCCTTACCCAATCTGCTAATTAACAGGAGCACCTTCATGAAGAAACAACTAGCCCTTTCCCTGCTGGCCGCCGCGTCCATCTTGACCACGGGCGCTGCTCAAGCTCAAGAGACCAAAGTCGCCGTCGGCATTTCAGGCTGGACGGGTTTTGCCCCGTTGACCCTGGCCAAGGAAGCCAACATCTTCAAGAAAAACGGGCTCGACGTCTCCATCAAAAAGATTCCGCAAAAAGACCGCCACCTGGCCATTGCCTCGGGTGACGTGCAGTGCGCCGCCACCACGGTCGAGACCTGGGTGGTGTGGAACGCCAACGGCGTGGCGACCACGCAGATCTTCCAGCTCGACAAAAGTTATGGCGCCGATGGCATGGTGGTCAAACCTGCCATTACCAAAATCACCGACCTCAAAGGCAAGACCGTGGCCGCCAGCGCGCCTGGCACTTCGCCCTATTTCGCCTTGGCCTGGATGCTGAAGAAAAACGGCATGAGCACCAAGGATGTGAAGATCGTCAACCTCGAGCCGCAAGCCGCCGCCAACGCCATGATTGCCGGCACCGACGGCGTCGATGCCGCCATGACCTACGAGCCTTACCTGGGTGCGGTGCGCGCCAAGCCAGAGGCCGGCAAGATCCTTGCCACCACACTGGACTACCCCATGGTGATGGACACGTTTGGCTGCACGCCCAAGTTTCTGGCCGAGAACCCCAAGGCCGCCAAGGCCCTGGCCGACAGCTACTTTGAGGCTGTCGAGATGATCCAGAAGGAACCCAGGAAAAGCTTCGAGATCATGGGCGCTGACGTGAAGCAGACCGGCGAAGCCTTTGAGGCCTCGTCCAAATACCTGCGCTGGCAAGACCGTGCAGCCAATCAGAAATTCTTTGCCGGCGAGCATGCCGCCTTCAGCAAAGAAGCCGCTGATCTGCTGCTGGAGGCCGGCATCATCAAGTCGCTGCCCGATATGAGCAAACTCGCTGACACACGTTTCTTGAAATGAACATGAGCCCCCACGCTTGTCGCTTCGCGTACTGCGCTGCCCCCCGAGGGGGCCGTGTTTTCCTTGGGGCGGCCCGGCGGAAAACTTTCCGCGAAGCCGCATGAGACCACTCCAACCAGTCTCGCCCGGCGCGCGTATCGCGCTGGGTGTGAGCTTCTTCGTTCTGTTCTTTGTCGTGTGGGCTATCTTCACGCTGGGCGGTTATGTCTCCAAGACCTTCCTGGCAGACCCCATCACCATGGTGAGGTCGGGCTACGACCTGCTGGCCAACCAGGGCTTTATCAAGGACATCGGCATGACGGTCTGGCGGGTGCTGGGCGGTTTTGCGATTGCCGCCTTGCTGGCTGTGCCGCTGGGCGTGATGATGGGCGCCTACAAGCCGGTCGAAGCGTTCTTTGAACCTTTCGTGAGCTTTGCGCGCTACCTGCCGGCCTCGGCGTTCATTCCGCTGCTGATTCTGTGGGCAGGCATCGGCGAAGCGCAAAAGCTGGCCGTGATCTTTATCGGCTCCTTCTTTCAACTCGTGCTGATGATTGCCGTGAGTGTGGGCAATACGCGGCGTGACCTTGTCGAGGCGGCGTACACGCTGGGCGCGGCCGACCGCGGCATCGTGGTGCGAGTGTTGCTGCCCAGTGCCGCGCCTGAAATCGCCGAGACATTGCGCATGGTGCTGGGCTGGGCCTGGACCTATGTGATCGTCGCAGAGCTGATTGGCGCCTCCAGCGGCATCGGCCACATGATCACCGACAGCCAGGCGCTGCTGGCAACGGACCAGATCATCTTCGGCATCATCGTGATAGGTGTCTTTGGACTCGTGACGGATCTCGTCTTCAAAGCCTTGAATCGCAAACTCTTTCCCTGGGCTCAGTTAGGCCGATGACTTCTTCCTCCACCCCGATCCTGACCGTCACCCAGCTGTCGAAAACCTTCACCGCCAACAAGGGGCCTGGCACCGTCGCGCTGCAAGCCACTGACCTGAGCGTCGTGGAAAACGACTTCATCACCATCCTCGGCCCCTCAGGCTGCGGCAAGTCCACCCTGCTGCGCATGGTGGCCGGGCTGGACACGCCCACCAGCGGCACCATCGTGCTGGACGGTAAACCCATCACGGGCCCGGGCGCTGACCGGGGCATGGTGTTCCAGAGCTACACGCTCTTTCCCTGGCTCACTATTTTGCAAAACGTCTGCTTCGGCCTGCGCGAAAAAGGCATGGCACTGGATGCCCAGCACGACATCGCCCACCAGTTCATCAAGAAGGTCGGATTGCAGGGTTTTGAGAACCACTTTCCCAAGCAGCTCTCCGGCGGCATGCAGCAGCGCACCGCGCTGGCGCGGGCGCTGGCCAATGACCCGCGCATCCTGCTGATGGACGAGCCCTTTGGTGCGCTGGACCACCAGACGCGCGAACTGATGCAGGAATTGCTGCAAGGCATCTGGGAGGCCGAGCAGAAAACCGTGCTCTTCGTGACGCACGATATCGACGAAGCCATCTTCATGGGCAACCGTGTGGTGGTGATGAGCGCGCGGCCGGGCCGCATCAAGTGCGACATCCCTGTGCCGCTGGCGCATCCGCGCCATTATTCGGTCAAGACGACACCCGTGTTCACTGAACTCAAAGCGCGGTTGACCGAAGAGATTCGCATCGAAGTGCACAAGGCGGCGGGCCTGCAGGCCCCGGCCGCCTGAGATTCGGCTTTATAGGCCCAGCCGCAGCACCATCACAGCGCTCAGCACCAGCGCGGCGATAAAAATCGTCTCGCCCACCAGCATGGCCACGGGCTGCCAGCCCAGCTTCATGAGGTCTTCAAAACTGGTCTTGATGCCGGCCGCCGCAATCGCCGTGACCAGCAACCAGCGCGAGGTGTCACTGGCCACCTGAACCACAGCGGGGGTAAAGGCGCCAATGGTGGCCAGCAGCACCAGCACGATAAAGGCCAGCAAGAAGCCGGGAACCAGCGGCACTTCTTCGTCCACCGTTTTGGCGTCTGGGTGGTTGCGATAGCTGATGGCGATCAGCAGCACGATGGGCATGAGCAGCATCACGCGAAAGAGTTTTACCACGGTGGCCGTGTCGCCCACCTCGGGGCCCAGCATCATGCCGGCTGCCACCACCTGCGCTACGTCATGGATAGTGCCGCCCAGGAAGATGCCGCCCTGCGCCGGCTCCAGGCCGATCAGCTTGAGGGCGAAGGGGTAAAGAATCATGCTGAGTGTAGAGAGCACCGTGACGCCGACCACTGCCAGCAAGGTGAAACGCTCGTTCTCTTTGGTCTGCGGCAGCACCGATGAAATCGCCAGCGCGGCGGACGCGCCACAAATCGCCACCGCACCGCCCGACAGCACGCCCTCTTCACGCGGACGCTTGAGCCACTTCGCCAGCAGCAGGCCAAACACAATGGTGAGCGCCACCGCCGCCACGATCACGAGCGCCGTCTCGATGCCGAGCTTGGCGACTTGCGTCAGGGTGATGCGCGCACCCAGCAAGGCCACACCCACGCGCAGCAAGACACGGCCGCAAAAATCCACCCCGGTCTTGACCTTGGGGTTGCTGTTAAGAAAGTGAAAGGCCAGGCCGATCAACAGGGCGTACAACAACTGAGGCCCACCGTAGTGCTCTGACAGGAAAGTCGCCGCCAGGGCGATGACCACACACACCATGGCGCCGGGCACGCTGGCTTTCAGAAGGGAAACGGAGGGGAGGAAAGACACTGCGGATCGGTACCGAAAAGGACACCGGCGGCAGGGCCTCCGGAGGGGGTTTGTTTTATGCGGAAAACAGGTATCGCCGAGTGATTTTCCGTCTTGCACACGCTATTTCCATATGCTACTATTATTAGGTTGTATATACAAGTTGATGTATCAGGTTCACATCAGGCGCTTCACAAAAGCACCAGGATGGATCGTCCAGAAGGCGCCCACAAGGCCGATCAGGGGTCAATTTCGGGCACGGGATGTGCATGCATCAAGCCAGAAAACGTCGTTTCAGTTTCCCTGCCGCAGCCGCTGCGCAGCCCTCATCGGAGATCATCATGAAAATTCGCAAACTTCTGGCCTTGTCCGCATTCGCGCTGGCCGCCGTGGCCCCGCTCGCCTCCCATGCCCAGCAAGCCGTTCGCGTCGGCTCCAAAAACTTCACCGAGCAATTCGTGCTGGCCGAAATCTATGCGCAGGCCCTCGAAGCCGCTGGCATCAAGACCGAGAAGAAGCTCAACCTGGGCGGCACGCTGATCGCCCAGAAGGCGATGGAAGAAAAGCAGATCGATTTCTACCCTGAGTACACCGGCACCATGCTGCTGGCCGTGCTCAAGCAAGAACCCATGACCGACGCCAAGGCCGTGTACGACAAGGTCAAGGAAGGCTACGCCAAGATGGGCTTTGTGGTGCTCAACCAATCCAACCTCAACAACGGCTACGTGATGGTGGTGCGCGCCGAGACCGCGCAAAAGCTGAAGCTTGAAACCCTGTCAGATCTCGCCAAGGTCGCCAAAGACCTGAAGGTCGGCGCCGGCCCTGAGTTCCGCGACCGCAAAGATGGCCTGCCCGGCCTGAAAGCCAAATACGACATGGTCTTCGGTGAAGACCTGCAGATGGCCATCGGCCTGCGCTACCAGGCGCTGCGCAACGACCAGATCCAGGTCGTCAACGGTTACTCCACCGACGGCATGATCAGCGCCCTCAAACTGAAACGCCTGCGCGACGACAAGAGCCTGTGGCCGCCGTACTTTGTCGTGCCCGTGATCCGCAAGGAAGCTCTGGACGCCAACCCCAAGATCGGTGAAGTACTTAACCGCGTGAGCGCCCTGCTCGACGAAACCACCATGGCCCAGATGAACTACCAGGTTGACGGCGACAAGCTCGAACCCAAGGACGTGGCCCGCGACTTCCTCAAGGCCAAAGGCCTGGTCAAGTAAGCCCGTCCTGTTTCCGCTCATTACGGTGAAGGCTGGAACGCCATGACACTCGTGGTTGGGGAGCAATGGCTGCGCATCGACGACCTGGTGCGCGTAGCACGCGCCGGTGAGTCTGTTTCACTAGCGCCCGCCGCGCGTGAGCGCGTCACCGCCGCGCGTCAGCTGGTGATGCAACTGGCGAGCTCGGGCCAGCCTATCTATGGCCTTAACTCGGCGCTGGGCGCCAATACGGGCGCTGTGCTGGCCGAAGGCGACCTGGAGGACTACCAGCGCCGGGCCGTGCGCGCCCGGGCTGTCGCGGTAGGTCCGGCTTATGACAAAACCTCCGTGCGCGCGATGCAGTTCGCGCGCATCGCAGGCCTTTCGCGCGGCGGCTCGGGCGTCTCGCCTGCCGTGCTCGACGCCTGTATCAATTTACTGAACTTCCAGGTGCACCCGGTGGTGCCGCGCTTTGGCTCCATCGGCGTGGCCGACTTGCCCCAGTTGTCGCACCTGGCTTTGCCGCTGTTTGGCGAAGGCCAGGCCGAGGTGCGGGGTGAAGTTTTGAGCGGCAGCGCTGCGCTTGAACGCGCAGGCCTTGAGCCCGCCACGCTGGGCGCCAAAGACGGCCTTGCATTGATCAGCTCCAATGCCGCCACCACGGCCCGTTCCGCACTCGTGCTGCATGACGTGAATGTGGCGCTCGACGCCTGGCTGGCTGCGGTGGCGCTGGGCTATGAAGGCTTTCGGGCCAACCTGTCGCCGCTACACCCCGGTGCGGTTGCGGCCCGGCCTGCCGCCGGCCAGGTCGAGGTGGCACGCCAGTTGCGTGAGCTGCTAAAGGGCAGCGCTCTGCTGGAACCAGGCGCAGCCCGCCGCGTACAAGACCCTGTCTCCACACGCGTCGTGCCCCAGGTGCACGGCGCCGCGCGCGACATGGTCGACGCGGCCTGCGCGCAGGTCGAGATCGAACTCAACAGCGCGGCCGACAGTCCGCTGGTGCTGGCCGATGAAGGGCTGATGCTTTCCAACGGCAACTTCCATGTGCCGGCTTTGGCATTGGCGCTGGACGCCTCGGCCATTGCGCTGGCGCAGGCGGCCAGCATGTCGGTGGCGCGCAGCCAGCGCTTTATGTCGCCGGCCCTCACTGGCCTGCCGCTGCAGCTTACGCGCCATGGCCCGGCTCATTCAGGTTTTGCCACGGTGCAAAAAACCCTGACCGCACTTTGGGCCGAAGTCCGCTTGCGCGCCAACCCCGGCTCGCTGGACTACCTGCCGGTGTCAGAAGCGCTTGAAGACCACGCCTGCATGGCGCTGGGTGTGGCCGAAAAGCTCGGCGAGCTGGTGGAGCGCGTGCGCTACCTGATCGCCATCGAATTACTGGTGTCTGCGCAGGCAGTCGATCTGCGCGAGCTGGACACCGCCCGGATGGGCGAAGGCACGCGGCGCACCTTTGCGCAGGTGCGCAAACTGGTGCCTATGCTGGACGAAGACCGTCCGCTGGGCCCCGACATCGACCGCATCCAGAGTGCCATCGCTGCGGGTGTCTTTGCGCTGGATGCCGAGGAAGGCGCCGCATGAGCTGGTTTCTGCGCAATTGGCCCGACGTGCTGCGCTCGCTGTGGGAACACATCACGATCTCGCTGACGGCGCTCATCATTGCCTTCGCGCTGTCGCTGGTCATCGGCATCGTCGCCGCGCGGCGCGAGAAGCTCTACGGCGCGGTCATGACGGTCTCGGGCTTTTTGTACACCATCCCGACGCTGGCATTCCTGGCCTTTTTGATTCCCGTGGTGGGCCTGGGCCGCACCAACGCCATCATCACCATGGTGGCGTTTTCGCTGATGATTTTGATCCGCAGCGTGGCCACCGGCATCCGCGAAGTGCCGGCCGACATCATCGATGCGGCGCGCGGCATGGGCATGAACAAGGCGCAGATCATGCGCCGCATCGAGCTGCCGCTGGCCCTGCCACTGATCGTGGCGGGCCTGCGCGTCTCGGCCGTCACCGTCATCAGCGTGACGGTGGTGGCTGCGTATGTGAACGCCGGTGGGCTGGGCACGCTGATCTTCAACGGCATCGCCAGCGACCACCCGGCCAAGATCTGGACCGGTGCGCTCACCGTCTGCCTGCTGTCCGTCATCGTCGATCTGGGCCTGGCCCTGCTGGAGCGGCGGCTGAAAAACCGGCGCGCAGCCTGAAACCCGAGAGGCCCCGATGCTTGCCGAAGCCTGGAACTATGTCCTGACGCACCCGACGCAGTTTTACCGCGCGCTCGGCGTGCACGTTGCGCTATCGGCCTCGGCGCTGCTGATTGCCGCGCTCATCTGCATCCCCGCGGGCATTGCCGTGGCACGCAAACACGGCCTGTCGCTGGCGGTGGTGAATGTGGCCAACGTCGGGCGGACCTTGCCTTCATTGGCCGTGCTGGCGCTGGTGATGCCGATACTCGGAACCGGTTTTACCCCCGCGCTCTTTGCCCTCACGCTGATCGCGCTGCCGCCCATCGTCACGCACACCATCGTCGGCATGCGCGGTGTCGATGCCGACGCGGTGGACGCTGCCATCGGCATGGGCATGACACGCACCGCCCTGCTGTGGCAGGTGGAGCTGCCTATGGCCATGCCGGTCATCTTCGCGGGCCTGCGCACGGCGGCGGTGCAGATCATCTCGGGCGCCGTGCTGGCGGCCTTTATCGGCGGCGGCGGGCTGGGCGACTTCATCACCGCCGGGATTGCCATGATGGCCGTGCCGCAACTGCTGGTGGGCGCCATCCCGGTCGCGCTGCTGGCGCTGGGCACTGATTTTCTTTTTGGCGCGCTGCAGCGCCGCATGACTCCGCAAGGGCTTCGCGCATGATCACTCTCGACCGCCTCACCAAGTCCTTCGGCGGCAGCGCCCAGTCCGCTGTCGACGGGCTGTCGCTCACGGTCAACACGGGCGAGATCTGTGTGCTGATCGGCCCGTCGGGCTGCGGCAAGACCACCACCATGCGCATGATCAACCGCATGGTCGAGCCCGACTCGGGCCGCATTGAAGTGGGCGGGCGTGACGTCACCAAGATCGATGCGGTGGAGCTGCGCCGCTCCATCGGCTACGTGATCCAGCAGGTCGGCTTGTTCCCGCACATGACCATTGGCGAGAACGTGGCCACCGTGCCCAAGATGCTGGGCTGGGACTCAGCCCGCATCGCCAAACGCGTGGACGAGTTGCTGGCGCTGGTCCACATGGACCCGTCCATTTATCGCGACCGTTTCCCGCGTGAGCTGTCGGGCGGGCAAAAGCAGCGCATCGGCGTGGCGCGCGCGCTGGCGGCCGACCCGCCCGTGATGTTGATGGACGAACCTTTCGGCGCCATCGACCCGATCACGCGCGCGCGCCTTCAGGACGAGTTTTTGCGCATCCTGCGCGAACTGGGCAAGACGATTGTGTTTGTCACGCACGATATCGATGAAGCCATCCGCATGGGTTCGCGCATTGCGATTTTGCGCAGCGGGAAAGTCGTGCAGTACGACACGCCTGAACGCATCCTTGCGCATCCGGCCGATTCGTTTGTGGAAGCCTTTGTGGGTGGCGACCGCTCGCTTAAGAGGCTGGCCCTGCTGACGGCCGGGCCGTACGTGGAAAGTGGCACGCCCGCTGCCGGCGCGCCGCACCTGCCGGCGACGACGCCACTTCGCGATGCCTTGTCGGCCATGCTGGATGCCGGCGCCAATGAGGCCGGGATTGTGGATGCCAGCGGCGCTGTACTAGGCCGCGTCACACTGCAGACGATTCAGCAGGCTGCGGCAGTCGCTCGCTCGTCTTGACACCCGCCTGACGCCAGACGGCTTCTCGCCTGGCATGCCATACGATAGGTATCTCAAACAGACGCCATGAGTACCCAACGATGAAACACATCACCCATGCTTTGGTATTGATCGGATGCGGCGGTTTATCGGGACTGGCGAATGCGTTGTCGGCCGCGACTCCTGAAGGCGTGGTGTGCTCCGTTCAGCAGATTTTCGTGGGAAAGGTACTCTCTGCCAAAAGTATGGATTGCAGGCTGACGAGTGCACAAGGGCGGTGCTCGCCAGACGACAGAGTGAGCGTCTCGGTGCAAGTAGAGCGCATCGTTCTGTCATCGCCCGTCCCCGCATGGGCAAGTGAATCTGCACCCGCGGAAGGCAAGAACATCACAGTGGGCCTCTCGATGTACAGCTCGGGCCACAATACATCCCCTCCTTTGCTCAAAGAGTACGAAAAAATCATCACCAACGAAGTCGCCGACGACTTGCTCAAAGACAAAACTTTCGTATTCTCCACGTGGGAACCCGGGGCAGGTCGCGTTTACCCGGGAATAGCAACACAGCCAGACAGCTTGCCCTGGATTGAAGAGACTCTTAAACGCTGCCGATCCAAATAGCCAGGCGCGCTGTCGCGGGCATAGGTCAAAACGCCGCGAAAGCACCGACAGGCTTTTGGAGCGCTTCTTAAGACTGACGCAAACGCAGGGCGCTGCACACGCCTGCCAACGCCGCAAAGCCCGCCGCGATCCACAGGGCCACGAACGAGCCCTGGCCATGATGCGGATCAGCCACCGCAAAAATCATCGCCAGCAAGACCGCGCCCAGCGTCTGCCCTGTCAGGCGCGCCGTGCCCAGCATACCGCTGGCGCCGCCGCTGCGGTGTGCGGGCGCCGAGGTGATGATGGTGTGGTTGTTGGGTGACTGGAAGAGGCCGTAGCCGATGCCGCACAGGGCCATGCGCCAGACGATGTCGGCCTGCGCCGGGTGCGCGGGCAACAGGGCCAGCAACACCAGCCCCAGGCAGAGCATGGCCATGCCCACGCCGCCCAGCAGGCCGCCTGGATAGCGCCCTATGAGCCGGCCCACCAGCGGTGAAGTGACCACAATCGCCAGTGGCCAGGCGGTAAGCAGCAAGCCCGCCTCAAGGTGGCTGAAGCCGTAGCTGCCCAGCAGCAAAAAAGGCAGGCAGATATAAGCCAGTGTTTGCGCGCAGAATGCGCCAATCGACGTACCCATGGAGAGCGCAAACACGGGGATGCGCAGCAAGTCGAGCGGGAAGAGCGGCACGGTCATGGCCAGCTGGCGGCGCACGTAGATGATGCCGATCACGATGCCGGCGGCCAGCTCGGCCAGCGGCAGCCACAGTGACGATGCCGCGCCGCCGGGGACGGCCTCCACACGCACGCCCAGGCCGTCTACGCCCAGAAACACCAGGCCGAACATCAGCGCGTTGAGCACGACGTCGACCGGCGAGAGTTTGAGACCCTCTGCCTTGGCGGTGTTCTCGGGCAAGGCCTTGCGGCCCCACCACAGCGACATCAGGCCGAAAGGCACATTGAGCGCGAACAGCCAGGGCCAGGAGCCGACGGAGAGAATACCGGCCGCAATCGACGGCCCGGCCACCGAGGCCACAGCCACGACCAGTGAATTGATGGCGATGCCGCGGCCCAGCAAATGTTTGGGGTAGATCAAACGCACCAGCGCCGTGTTGACGCTCATGAGCCCGGCCGCACCCAGGCCCTGCAGCACGCGGGCCAGCGCCAGCGTGGTCAATGAGTCGGCCAGCGCGCAGAGCAAAGAGGCCAGCGTGAACACCGCCATGCCGGCCAGGTAGACGCGGCGGTAGCCGATGATGTCGCCCAGCGTGGCGAGAGGCAGCAAGAGCGCCAGCGTGGCCACCTGGTAAGCGTTGATAACCCAGATGGACTGGGCGGGCGTGGCGTTCAGCTCTCGGGTGATGTCGGGCAGCGCCAGATTGACGATGGTTCCGTCCAGCACCGCCATGACGATGCCGAGGATGATGACCAGCAGCGCCCGCAAGCGCTCGCGCGAGGGCAAACCATCCTGAACAAGCATTGAGACCTTTAGTTGGGGCGGGCGGGTAAGCCCCCGCCGCCACGAAGCTCTCATTTTAATTGTGCGACCCCAAATGACGCCGGAGCTGGCGCCTTGCCCCAGCGCGCGCCTTGGACTCTCGCAAGTCGCCGTCGCACCCCGAGCCACTGGCGGCGATCCGCGTGAATACGTGGTGCTCGCAGTGACAGCTCACCCAGATACGGCGACGAACAGGCGCTCTGGCAGGCTGTCGCGGGTGGTGCGGAGTCGCGCCTGCGGGCGGGGCTCCGAAACGACCGCCAAATTGGCCTCTTTTCTTAAGGGAAAAGTAGCCACGGCTCATATAGGTCATGGACAACTAGCTCCTAAATTGATAGCGTCTTGAAAAAGACCAAATAGCGCGTGACGAAGAACGGACGCAAAAAAACCCGGCGATGCCTTGGCATCCCGGGTTGTTCCGGCGGTTTCACGCGCCGTTCTGGAGGATGGCCTGCCGCCCTCAGGCAGCAGGCTCCGCCGCTTACTTCATGCCGAACTTGGTCTTGGCGTCGTTCTGGCAGGTGTCCTTGGCGGCGCCGGTGAGTGCATCGCAACGCTCTTTGGCGGCTTTGTACTCGGCTTCACGCTTTTCGGCGTTGGCGTCCTTCTTGGCTTCGGTCACTTTTTCGGTCTTGTCCTTGCTGGTGTCGGCAGAAGCCTTGGCGACCTTGGCGTCTTCCTTGGCTTTCACGTGGGCGGCCTTGGCGTCCTTCACGCAAACGTCCTTGTCGTTGCCTTTCAGGTCGTCGCACTTTTCCTTGGCAAGGTCATAGGCGGCATCGCCTTTGGCGAGGGCCACCTTTTCGGTGTTGCGGGCGCTAGGTTTGTACTGGGCTTCCAGCTCAGCCTTGGCGACCTTTTCAATGCCCTTGGCTTCGGCCACGCAAATGTCCTTGGCGTTGGCTTTCAGCGTGCCGCATTTGTCCTTGCCGGCTTTGTAGTCTGCAGAGATACGGTCGCCCTGCGCTTTGTATTCTTCTTTGGTCAAGGCCATGGCCTGGCCGGCAAAAGCGCAAGACATCACAGCGGTCAGCATCAGGAGTTTGGTTTTCATAGGTGATCCTTTGGGTGAGTTGAGTTGGATTCGTTATGGATGTCGAATTTCGATGGCGTTCAATATCGCTTCAATACCGTTTAGTAGCGCTCGAAAAAGTCAGTCGGGTTGCGGTCTTTCCAGGCCACCACCTGCTTTTCAGCTTCTTCCTTGCTGAGGCCGTGGCGCTCCTGGATGCGGCCGAGCAACTGGTCACGCTTGCCGGCGATCACGTCGAGGTCGTCGTCGGTGAGCTTGCCCCACTGCTCTTTGACCTTGCCTTTGAATTGAAGCCAATTGCCTTCTACGCGGTCCTGGTTCATGGTGTCCTCCTGAACGTAAGTTGAACAATTCGCCCGGGGGGGGGCACTGCGTCAACTGGTGTCTCGCAGTCCCAGTCCCGGGCGGCATGGGTTAAACCATACGTTCGTTATTTCGTTCACACCGTAGGCCCCTGTATTCGATGGGCGTAGGCACATGCTTACAGGCCGGGCGCAACCTTGGGCGATCGCGTCATCGGGCAAAAACCATAGCAATTCGTAACGGTTTTATCGACTTCTTCTTAACTAGTTGCATAGCTAATCAATTTCTGCTACGATCCATTCCATGTTTGATCACTGCCTTTATTTCAATACCACCGCGCTGGCCCGCCTGGTCGACAAAGAGTGGACGCAGGCCTTCAAGCCCTTTGGCGTCACGCCGTCGCAGGGCTTCATGCTGCGCCTGGTGCTCAAGCAGCCCGGCATGCCGCAGCATGAGATCGCCGACGAGCTGACCATCTCTCGGCCCACCGCCACGCGGCTGCTGGACGGCCTGCAGGCACTCGGCCTCGTGGAGCGCCGCAGCCTGGAGTCCGACGGCCGGCATTGGGCCGTCTTCCCGACGGCGCAGGCCGAATCCCTGCACGCCGGCATCAACAAAGCCAGCGGCGAAGTCACGCGCCGCATTCAGCAACAGATCGGAAAGGAGAATTTCGATGAGACCGTAGCCCGCGTCAGGAGCGTGTCTTCCGCCCTGAAATGAACCCCTGTACATTTGTCCTTTTTTTTGCCCATATAGTTGCATAGCTAACTATATTTTTAACCACCTCTACTGGAGAAATCTCATGCCTATCCTTAACGTCAAAGTCAGCCAACCCGCCAGCGCCGAGTTGACCCACAACATCGCCGAAACCCTGCTGGAACTGACCACGCGTATCCTGCGCAAAAAGCGCGAACTCACCGCGATCGCGATCGATTTCGTGCCGCCCGAGCACTGGATCGTGGGCGGCAGCACACTGGCCAGCCAGGGAAAGAACAGTTTTTATTTCGACATCAAGGTCGTGGACGGCACCAACACCAAAGATGAGAAGGCGCAGTACGTGGCCGAAGCGTTTGCCGCCTTCAGCAGGCTTCTCGGCAATGTGCACGAAGAAAGTTATATCTACGTGCACGACGTGCGCGCCGAGGCCTACGGTTTTGGCGGTCTGACGCAGGAGTACCGCTACATCAAAGCCAAGGCCTGATGGCCAGGCAGTTCGCTGCGCCTACTTTGACCGCAGCGTGCGGCTGAGCAGCGCGACGGGCAGCAGGCCCACCAGCACCAGCGCGAGCGCGGGCAAGGCGGCTTCACCGAGCCGCTCGTCACGCGCAAGCTGGTAGGTGATCACGGCCAGCGTGTCGCTGTTGAAGGGCCGCAGCACCAGCGTGGCGGGCAGCTCTTTCATCACATCGACAAACACCAGCAAACCGGCCGCGGCGACCGAGCGCTTGAGCAACGGCCAGTGCACACGGCTGAGGATGCCCATACCGCTGGTGCCCAGCATGCGCGCGCTGTCGTCAAAGCTGGCAGGAATGCGCGAATAACCGCTTTGCAGGCTTTGCAGCGCCACGGCACTGAAGCGCACCAGGTAAGCCCAGACCACGCCAAGGATGGTGGCCGTAACCCAATAACCTGCGCCGGTCTGCGGCGCGGCGGCCTGCAGCCAGCCCACGGGCAGCAAGAGGCCGACCACGATCACTGCACCCGGCACAGCATAGCCCAGGCCGGCCAGCTGCACGGCAGCACGGGTGAGCAGGCCCGGCTGGCGGCGCACCGCAAAAGCCAGGCCGACGGCCAGCGCGGTGGCCAGCAGTGCGCTCAAGCCCGCCAGGCCGATGCTGCTGAGCGTCCAGCCGATGAATTTGTCCCAGAGCAGGTTGTCCCAGCCCAGCACCAGCGGGCGCAGCATGAAGAGCACCGGCAGCACAAAGCCCAGCGCGATGGGAACGGCGCACACCAGCCAGGCCGAGAGGGCGCGCAGGCCGCGCAGTTGCACGGGCGCGGCGTCTTGTGCGCCGGCGCGCGCGCCGCGGCCGGTGGCAAAGCGCATGCGCTTTTGCGCGCTGTGCTCTATCCACAGCAGCAGCGCGACAAAAAACAGCAGCACGGTGGCCAATTGCGCCGCAGCCATGCGGTTGTCCATCGACAGCCACGCCTTGTAGATGCCGGCGGTGAAGGTCTGGATGCCGAAGTAGCTGGAGACGCCGAAGTCGGCCAGGGTTTCCATCAAGGCCAGCGCCACACCCGCCGCCACAGCCGGCCGGGCAAGCGGCAGCGCCACACCCCGGATGCGGCGCGACAGCGGCGCGCCCAGCAGGCGCGCGGCTTCCATCAGGTGCACGGCACGCTCTGACAAAGCTGTGCGCGCGAGAAGATAGACATAGGGATACAGCGCAACCGTGAACACCAGCACCGCGCCGCCCAGGCTGCGCACCTCGGGCAGCAGCCGGCCCTGCAGGCCGAAGCTGGCGCGCAGCCAGGTTTGCAACGGCCCGGCGTACTGCAGGAAGTCGGTGTACGCATACGCCAGAACGTAGGCCGGCATGGCCAGCGGCAGCAGCAAGGCCCACTCAAACACCCGGCGACCCGGAAAGTCGAACAACGTGACCGTGCTGGCGGTGGTCATGCCGACCACCGCCACGCCCAAGGCCACGCACAGGCACAGCACCAGCGAAGTGAAGGTGTAGTCCGGCAGCACGGTCTGCAGCATCTGCAGCAGGATGGATTGCGCTTCACTGTTGAACTGCAGCCACGACAAGGCCACGGCCAGCACCGGCAGCGTCAGCAGCCCGACCAGCAAAAAGAGCACAACAGGAGGGAAATATCGGCGAAACATGGAGCCCCGGAAAGCCTGGGAACAGGTTCTTAACAAAAAGGCCTCTCGCGGGAAGGGGCCCTGCCCCCGCCTGCGTTCGCCATGGTCTTGCAGTCAGTCACTGCAAATGAGAATTGTAAGCATCTACAATGATTTGCATGTTTCTGGATATCTCCCAGCTGGGCGTGCACTACGCCGGCCGCTCCAAACCAGCCGTTGACGGCGTGTCGTTCAGCCTTCAGGCGGGGGAAATCGGGGTCCTGATCGGGCCTTCAGGTTGTGGCAAAACCACTTTGCTGCGTGCCGTCGCCGGCCTTGAGCGTGCCACCACCGGCAGTATCGCGCTGGCGCAGGATGTGGTGAGCAGCGCCGCCTTGCATGTGCCTGCTGAATCTCGTCGCATCGGCATGGTGTTTCAGGACTACGCGTTGTTTCCGCATCTTGATGCAGCGCACAACGTCGCCTTCGGCCTCACCCATTTGGCGCCTACCCAGCGCGAAAAACGCGTCAGCGAAGTACTCGAGCTGGTCGGACTGGGCAATGTGCACAAGCGCTTTCCGCATGAGCTTTCGGGCGGCCAGCAGCAACGCGTGGCACTGGCGCGCGCGCTGGCCCCGCAGCCGCGCCTGCTGCTGCTGGACGAGCCATTTTCAAACCTCGACGTGGATTTGCGCGAGCGTCTGGCGCATGAGGTGCGCGGCATCCTGAAGGCGGCTGGCGCGACGGCTCTCTTCGTCACGCATGACCAGCTGGAGGCTTTTGCCATCGGCGACCGCATCGGCGTGATGCACCAGGGACAATTGCACCAGTGGGATGAAGCTTATGTGCTCTATCACCGCCCTGCCACGCGCTTTGTGGCTGACTTCATCGGCCATGGCGTGTTTACGCCGGCGCATATCGAGCAGCACGGCGACGAGGTGGTGGTGCACACTGCCCTCGGCGACCTGACGGACATGCTGGAATGCCCCTTGCCCGGCGCCTATGCCGGCGGTCTGTGCGATGTGCTGCTGCGGGCCGACGACATCGTGCATGACGACAATGCGCCGGTCAAAGCGCAAATTGTGCGCAAGGCGTTTCGCGGCTCGGAGTTTTTGTACACGCTCAAGCTGCAAACGGGCGAGACCGTGATGGCGCATGTGCCTTCGCACCACAACCATGCGCTGGGCGAGTGGATAGGGATTCGCGCCGAGGTTGACCATGTGGTGACCTTTCCGCGTGAAACGGGCGACGCGCCAGCCGCGGCAGCGGCAACCACCTGACGGCCCTCGCGCCCCTTCTCAGCCCTGCGTCTGCCTCAGGCGCTCAATGTCCTCACGCAGTGTCTCGGCCCACACCCGGCGGGTCTGGCCTTGAGGGGCCTGCGCCTGGCCAAAAGTGACGACCGCCTTGATGGGCGGTGCGGTCAAGGTGCGCCAGATCGAGCCGATCAGCGTTTCGTCGTCCACATAGCTGGGCGCAAAGCTGGTTTCGCCGCTGGCGGCGTCAATAAATTTCAGTGCGACCGGTTGCACCGGCACCGACGCTTCAATCGCCGCCTGGATGAGGTTGGCGTGAAAGTGTTTGAGGGTGATGCCATCGCCCGTCGTGCCTTCAGGAAACACCGCCAGGATGTCGCCCGCGCGAAGACTGTCCGCCATTTGCGTGACGACGCGGTGGGCGTCGCGCCGCGACGTGCGCTCTATATACAAGGAGCCCGCGCCGTGTGACAGCGTGCGCACGAAAGGCCAGTCCCGTACATCCGCCTTCGACACAAAACGGCAGTGGCGCGAGGCATGCATCACCAGAATGTCGAGCCACGAAATATGGTTGGCCACGAGCAGTACCGGGCCCGTCGCCGGCGGCGTGCCCTGGACCAACAGCTCAATGCCCACGATGTGCAGCATCGCCCCGGCCCATGCCTGCACGCGGGCCTCCTGCTCGGCTTTGGGCAGCTTGGGGAAAACGGTCTTGATGGTCCAGAAGCCCTGCACTGCATGCACGACCGCACGCAGCAAGGTCCAGACAAAACGAAGCCACTTCATGCGCAACACCTCATGGGCAAAACAAAGACCTCAGTGCGAAGCTTCAGGGGCTTCATAGGCGAGCTGCCCGCCAACGATGGTCCAGCGCACGCGCGCGGGCATCTGGTGGCCGGAAAACGGTGTGTGCTTGCCCTGGCTGCGCAAGGCGGCGGGCTCAACCGTCCACTCGCCCGCCGGGTCAAACACGCAAATGTCGGCCACACCGCCCTTGACGAGCTGGCCGGCGCTGGCCTGCAGCGTGCCGAGCGCGTTGCCCAACACCCGTGCGGGTTCGCTTGTGAGCACCGCCAGCGCGCGCTGCAAACCGGCTTCGCTGTCAGCGGCCCATTTGCAGGCCAGACCCAGCAGCAGTTCAAGCCCGGTGGCGCCCGGCTCGGCCTCGGCAAAGGGCAAGGTCTTGGCATCTTCGTCGACAGGCGTGTGGTCTGACACCAGCGCGTCGATGGTGCCGTCGGCCAGGCCCCGGCGGATGGCGTCGCGGTCGCGCTGCTGGCGCAGTGGCGGGTCCAGCCGCATGCGGCTGTCGAAGTAGCCGATATCCACGTCGGTCAGGTGCAGGCTGTTGATGCTGACGTCGCAGGTCACGGCCAGGCCCTCGGCCTTGGCCTTGGCGACCAGGGCCACGCCCGCGGCGCTGCTGATACGGCACAGGTGGACGCGCGCGCCGGTGGCACGCACCAGTTCAAAAATCGTGTGCAGCGCGATGGTTTCGGCGGCAACGGAGACGCCGCTCAGGCCCAGGCGTGTGGCCAGTGGGCCGCTGGCGGCGACGCCGCTGCCCAGGTACATCTCTTGCGGGCGCAGCCAGACGGTGTAGCCGAAGGTCGAGGCGTATTGCAGGGCGCGCATCATCACTTGTGTATTGGCCAGAGGCACCTCGGCCTGGCTGAAACCCACACAGCCCGATTCCGTCAACTCGACCATCTCGGTCAACGTCTCGCCCTTCAGCGCGCGGGTCAATGCACCCAGCGGGAACACGCGCGACTGATGCAGTTTTTCAGCGCGGAACTTGAGCATCTCGACCAGGCCGGGCTCGTCGAGCACCGGGTCGGTATCAGGCGGGCAGACCAGGCTGGTCACGCCGCCCGCCACCGCCGCGGCGAGTTCGCTCTCAAGCATGCCTTCATGTTCGTGCCCGGGTTCGCGCAGACGGGCCGACAGATCGATCAGGCCTGGCGCGACGATGCAGCCTGTTGCGTCAATGGTTTTGTTGGGCGCGAAATCAGCGGGGGTGCTTTTGAGCGAGACGATACGGCCCGCGGCAATCGCCACATCGCAGACTTCGTCGAATTTGGAGGCTGGGTCGATGACGCGGCCGTTTTTGATGAGTATCTTCATGCTTCGTTTCCTGCAACTATGCTCATGACCGCCATTCGGACCGCGATACCGAAAGTGACTTGCGGCAGGATGACACTTTGCGTGCCGTCGACCACAGCGGAGTCAATTTCCACCCCGCGATTGATAGGGCCTGGGTGCATGACGATGGCGTCAGGTTTGGCCAGTTGCAGCTTTTCGGTGGTGAGGCCAAAGCTCTTGAAGAACTCCTGGCTGCTGGGCAGCAGTGCGCCGGACATGCGTTCGTTTTGCAGCCTGAGCATGATGATCACGTCGGCGCCCTTGATGCCTTCTTCGAGCGTGTTGCAGACGCGCACACCCATTTGCGCCATGTCGGCGGGCACCAGGGTCTTGGGGCCGACCACACGCACTTCGGGGCAGCCCAACGTGGTGAGCGCATGAATGTCGGAGCGCGCAACGCGCGAGTGCAGCACGTCGCCGACGATGGCAACCGTGAGCTTGCTGAAGTCTTTCTTGTAGTGCCGGATGGTGTACATGTCGAGCAGGCCCTGCGTGGGGTGCGCATGGCGGCCGTCGCCGGCGTTGATGACATGCACGTGCGGCGCGACGTGCTGGGCGATCAGGTAGGGCGCGCCCGATTCGCTGTGGCGCACGACGAAGAGATCGGCGGCCATGGCGCTCAGGTTGGCGATGGTGTCGAGCAGCGACTCGCCCTTGGAGGCCGAGGAGCGCGCGATGTCCAGGTTGATGACGTCGGCCGACAGCCGCGTGGCGGCGATCTCGAAGGTCGTGCGGGTGCGGGTGGAGTTTTCAAAGAAGAGGTTAAAGACGCTCTTGCCGCGCAGTAACGGGACTTTTTTGACTTCGCGGTTGTTGACACTGACGAAGTTGGCGGCGGTGTCGAGGATCTGCGTCAGGGTGGCCTTGGGCAGGCCTTCAATCGACAGCAAGTGGATCAGCTCGCCGTTTTTGTTGAGTTGCGGATTTCGTCGGTACAGCATGTGATGGACTCCTCGGGGACCTTTGATCTTTTGTCTCTTGATTTTTTGAATAGGGTTTGACGATGTGTTCAGCCCTGAACCTGGAAGCTGAACTTGCCGTCTTCTGCGCGGGCCAGCTCGAGCGATTGCGAAGCAGGCAAGGCTACGCGCGCCACGGCCAGATCAGGTTGCACGGGCAACTCGCGCCCGCCCCGGTCTACCAGCACGACCAGCTTGACGCTGGCGGGGCGGCCATAGTCAAACAGCTCATTGAGCACCGCGCGGATGGTACGGCCGGTATAGAGCACGTCGTCGACCACAACCAGATGCGCGCCGTTCACGTCAAAGGGCAGCAGGGTCTGGCCGCTGGAGGACAGGCCGCGCTGCGAGAAATCGTCACGGTGCATGGAGGACGACAGCACACCGGCCTCGCCCTCCAGGCCCAGGTCTTTTTGCAGGCGCTGCGCCAGCCAGGCGCCGCCCGAAGCCACGCCGACCAGCTTGGGCGGCAGGGGGTAAGACGCCAGTTGCTGTCGCATGCCGCGCAGCAGGTCGCTGTACAGCGCCTCGGCGTCCAGGGTCAGACTGCTCATGGAAAACTCCTTAAAAACTGCTCGAGGATGATGCAGGCCGAGGCCGCGTCGGCATCGGTTGCACCGCCTGCCAGGGCCTCGGTGGTGCTGTAGCGCTCATCCACCTCAAAGACCTGAAGGCCAAAGCGCCCACGAAGCTGGCGGGCGAACTTCTGGGCCCGCACGGTATTGTCGTGGCTGGCGCCGTCAGGGTGAAAGGGAATGCCGACCACCAGAGCATCAGGCTGCCACTCTTTGATGCGCGCCTCGACGGCTTTGAGGCGTGCGTCGCTGCCTTCGGCGGCAATGGTGGGTTGGGGGGAGGCGGTGCGGGTGAGGACGTTGCCGGTGGCAACGCCGGTGCGCTTGAGACCGAAGTCGAAAGCCAGAAAGGTATTGAGGCTAGGGCCTGTCATCATATAAATCGCCCCCGCGTGGCACCCGGAAAAGGCCGCAATCTAGGCGCAAAACGAAGCCGGGGCAATCCCCGGTGAGGCTTTGCAACAACGAGTGCGGCCTTTTCCGGGTGCCACCCGCAGGGCTGGGGCCGCAAGGGGCGCCGCGCGTCGTTGCAGCCCTTGACCGGGGACGACCCCGGCCGGCGGGCCGCGCCTAGCGCCGCACCCCTTGCAGCCCCAGCGCGGGGGCGATTTATATGATGACAGGCCCTTGGGCCCTGGGAGGGCATGGCCGCAAGGCTCATGCGTGGCCGGCCTCGGGCGAGAGCATCCAGCTTTGCAGGCCCAGCAGCATGAGGGCCTTGTCGTAGCGTTGCTCGACCGGCGTGTCGAAGATCACGCCCAAATCGGCCGCCACGGTGAGCCAGCTGTTGTCGGAAATTTCGGATTCAAGCTGGCCTTCACCCCAGGCGGAGTAGCCCAGCGAGACAAACACTTTGCGCGGGCCGGCGCCGGTGGACAGCGCCTCGAGGACGTCTTTGGAGGTGGTCATCTCCAGGCCGCCGGGAATCGTCATGGTGGAGGCGTAGACCGATTCGTTGCCAGGCATCATGGATTCGTGGAGCACAAAACCGCGCTCGGTCTGAACCGGGCCGCCCTGGAACACCAGAGCTTGAGACAGGTCGTCGCGGCGCAAGGGCAACTCGACCTTGTCAAACAGGTTCTTGAGGTTGATGTCGCTGGGTTTGTTGATGATCAGGCCCAGGGCGCCCCTGTCGCTGTGTTCGCACATATAGACCACGCTTTTGGCAAAAGCTTCGTCGTCCATCCCGGGCATGGCGATGAGGAAGTGATGCGTGAGGTTGATCGATGCGGAATCCGTGGCCATGAGGGGATTTTACGCCGGACGGGGCGGCGCGGGGAGCCACCCCGCCCGGCGACCCGCCAATCTGCCGGGAATGAAAGGCCGTCCGGCGGCTTTTCGTTACCATGGTCCGATGCAAAAGAAGTACAAGACGGGCCTGATGTGGTTCAGGCGTGATCTGCGGGTTCAGGACAACGCGGCGCTGTACCACGCGCTGAAGTCATGTAAGCAGGTGTATTGCGCGTTCGTTTTTGACAGGGACATCCTGGACAGCCTGCCGCGGGTGGACCGCCGTGTGGAATTCATACGGGAATCGGTGCTGAGCCTGGATGGGCAGCTCCAAAAACTGGCCGCCGCGGCCGGCAGCCCCGGCGCGAGCCTTCTGACAGCCCATCACGGTGCCGTGGATGCGGTGGAACGGCTGGCGGCTGAACTGGGCGCCGACGCTGTATTTACCAATCATGATGACGAGCCCCAGTCGCTGGCGCGCGACGCTGCGGTGCAGGCCGCACTCGACGCCGGGGGCAAGGCCTTTTACAGCTTCAAGGACCACGTTATTTTTGAGCGCCAGGAGGTGCTGACCCTGGCGGGCAAGCCCTACACCGTGTTCACGCCTTACAAAAATGCGTGGCTGAAGAAGGTGGACGACTTTTACCTCAAGCCTTATCCCGTCGAAATGTACGCAGCAGCCCTGGCGCCCGTCTCGGCCAGCAGGCGCCCTGTCCCATCATTGGGTGAGTTGGGGTTTGGGGCCAGCAACCTGTCGACGCTGAAAATCCCCACGGGCAGCGAAGGCGGGGTTCAGCTCTTTGACGATTTCATCGGCCGCATGGCGCAGTACAAGGAGGCGCGTGACTTCCCGGCCGTGAAGGGCCCGAGTTACCTGGGCGTGCACCTTCGGTTCGGCACGGTATCGATCCGGCATATGGCTTCTATGGCTTTGAGCGCGATCGACCGGGGGAACCGCGAGGGCCGCGAGAACGAAGGCGCCGCCACCTGGCTCAGCGAGCTGATCTGGCGGGATTTTTACGCGCAGATTCTGGCCAATTTCCCGCACGCTGTCGGCGGTGCGTTCAAACCGGACTATGACGCGATTGAGTGGGAAAACGGCGAGAAAGCCCAAGCGCTGTTTCAGGCCTGGTGCGATGGCCGCACCGGCTACCCGCTCGTGGACGCAGCCATGGCCCAGATCAACCAGACGGGCTATATGCACAACCGCTTGCGGATGGTGACCGCCAGTTTTCTGGTGAAGGACCTGGGGATTGACTGGCGCTGGGGTGAGCGTTACTTTGCCGAAAAGCTCAACGACTTTGACCTGTCGGCCAACAACGGCGGCTGGCAGTGGGCGGCCAGCACCGGCTGTGACGCGCAGCCCTATTTCCGCATCTTCAACCCGGTCAGCCAGAGCGAGAAGTTTGACGCTGACGGGAAGTTCATCCGCAGGTACGTTCAGGTGTTGGCACAACTGCCCGACAAGGCGCTGCACAGCCCCTGGCTGGCTAAACCGCTGGAGCTGGCCGCTGCTGGCGTGGTGCTGGGCAAAGACTATCCGCTGCCCATCGTGCAGCACGACGAGGCGCGGGCGCTGACGCTGCAGCGCTACGCGGTCGTGAAAAAGGCCTGAGAGAAAACTCTCAGGCCTTGGATATTGCTATTGTTTTAGGAGCTACCCGCCCAATCCCCGCCTGGGCTACAACCTGATTTGGCTGATTTTTTCGTCAGGCGGAAGCGGCGGTCTCGGCGGCGCAATAGTGGCGCACCAAGCTCATCAACTCTTCTTCGGAGAACGGCTTGCCCAGGTAGTGGTCAACGCCGAGCTCCTTGGCATGCTCACGGTGCTTCTCAGCGATACGGGACGTGATCATGATGATGGGCAGGTTGTTGAGGCGCACGTCAGCCCGGATGTTGCGCGCCAGATCGAAGCCGTCCATACGCGGCATTTCGATGTCTGACAGCACGACGGCGGGACGCTCTTCCTGCAGGCGCTCAAGCGCTTGCAGGCCATCGGCTGCCATGGAGACACGGTAGCCTTCACGCTGAAGCAGGCGCTGCGTAACCCGGCGAACCGTGATGGAGTCATCGACCACAAGGATCAGCGGAATCTGCGGAGCGGCAGGCACCGAGACAGTCGTCGCGACACCGCCAGCGCCGGTGACTGTGGCGCCGGAGCCTTCGAGCATGTGCGGCTCGGCGCGGTCTGAACTCCAGGCGCGGGCCTGCTGGCCATACACGGAAGCCAGCGCAACCGGGTTGTAAATCAGCACGACCGCACCCGAAGCGAGCACCGACATACCCGCCAAGCCTGGCAGACGGGACAACTGCGGGCCCAAGTTCTTGACCACAACTTCCTGGTTACCCAAGACTTCATCGACGTGCAGGGCAATACGCTGCGCGGCGCTTCGGAAGATCACGACTGGGGTGGTCTTGGTCTGGGTTTCAGCACTGTGGTGCGAGGCCTGCAACAAGGCGCCGGACCAGAAGAAGGGAATCGACTCGCCGGCGACCTCAAGCGTGCCGGTGTTGTAGGCCTGCTGCAGCTCTTTGGCCGAAGCGCGCCTGACGGTTTCCACCACGTTGGCGGGCACACCGACGGAAAGATTGCCCGAGCGGATCATCACCACTTGCGTCACAGCCGTGGTCAGGGGGAGCACCAGCTTGAAGTGGGTTCCCTGGCCGGCGACCGTCGAGGTTTCGATCCGGCCACCGAGCGCATTGACTTCAGAACGGACCACATCCATACCGATGCCGCGCCCTGCCAGTTCGGTCACCTGAGCGGCCGTGGAAAATCCGGGCATGAATATCAGGTTGGCAGCGTCCTGGTCGTTGATCGCCTGGTCTGCCGTGATCATGCCGAGACTGATGGCTTTTTCGCGAATGCGTGCCAGGTTCAAACCGGCGCCGTCATCGCTGAAGTCGACCGAAACGTCATTGCCTTCCTGGCGCAAATGGACAGTGATCAGACCGACCGGGTCTTTACCCGCATCGGTACGAACCTGTGTGCTTTCAATACCGTGAGCCACGCAGTTACGCAGCAAGTGCTCAAAGGCTGGCGTCATACGGTCCAGCATGCCGCGGTCCATTTCCATGGTGCCGCCCAGCAAGTCCAGACGAACCTGTTTGCCGGTTTCCTTGGAAGCCTGGCGCACCACGCGGTAGAGGCGCTCGGAAATACCTTCGAACTCCACCATGCGCGTGCGCAGCAGGTCGCGCTGCAGTTCACGGGTCTGGCGAGCCTGTGCAATCAAGTCGTCTTCGGTGGCTTCCACCGTCCGCTGCAAGGTGCGCTGCACGGTTGCCACGTCATTCACCGACTCGGCCATCATGCGGGTCAATTCCTGCACGCGGGTAAAGCGGTCGAACTCCAGCGGGTCGAACCCGGCCTGGGCCTCCTTGGCCTGGGCCAATCGCGACTGCATCTGGGTTTCAGCCTGCAGTTCAATGTCTCGCAGCTGTTGGCGTAAGCGGTTCAAGTTACCGCTCATGTCGTTCAGTGAGCCGCGAAGCTGGCTGAGTTCAGCCTCCAGGCGGGAACGCGTGATCATGACCTCACCGGCCTGATTGACCATGCGGTCAAGCAGTTGAGAGCGCACACGTATCGAAGCAGAAGCCGCTTGCCGCAATGGCTGCATGGCCATGGACTGTGGCGCAGGAACCGTGAGCTTGCGGGAGCCGCTTTCGGCGGCCGACGCTGCTGCAGCCTGCACAGGGGTATCCTGCACGTCTGCCGCAGCTTCTTCCACAGGCGCAGATTTTGGCGGTGGCTCTGCCGCAGTGAGAGGCGCCAGCACCACAGGTGCGGCAGCCGCAGCGGCGTCCGCGTGACGCAAGGTTTCAAACGCTGCCTCCATCGCATCGAAGCGCGTTATGAGGGCATCAAACTCTTGGGAAGCGGCCGCATCGGAGCCGAGGAATTCGATCTCGGATTCAATCCGGTGGGCCATTTCACCCATCCGCAGGGCACCTGCGAGGCGGGCGCTGCCCTTGAGCGTATGCAATGCACGCAGCACTTCCATGCGCGCACCCTGGTTGTCGGGCCGTGCGGACCATTGCCGCAGCGCACCACCCAGTTGAGGCATAAGTTCAGCAGCCTCTTCTTCGAAGATCGGAAAGAGGTCGGGGTCAATGGCATCAACCGCATCGATTTCGTCGTCTTCGCCGTCATCGAACTGCGAAGCGACAGGCGCTGCCACCGGGGTGACCAGCCGCACCGGCGGCGCGACGACAACCGCGGCAGGCGGTGGCACTGGCGTGGCCCGCACAGGATCAGGCGCCTCGGGCACTTCGGCCTTGATGACTACGGGCTCAGTCTCAGCCAAGGCCTCACGTTGAAGCTCGGCCTCCAGTTCAGGAGGAAGCACGGAGTCCAGAGCCGCTTCTGTCTCTACTGCTGGTTCGCCAGAAAAATCAAAATCGGACTCGCTGCCAGGAGCCAGGATCGAGTCGGAGAAATCAAGCTCTCTCAGGCTGCCCAGGACGGCGGCATCCGGCTCTTTGAGGAAACCGGCGGCAAACTGATGGAGAAGCCGGCGAATGTCTTCCGCCGCATCTACAAAAATCTGTCCGTACTTGGCAGCACCATTGCTGTGGTGCGCTCTGGATTGCTGCAAGGCTTGCTCGAATGCGCGCGCCATTTCAGACAAGGCGTCGAACCCGACCGTAGCAGAACTGCCGGCAAGAGAATGGGCCAGTGCGACGGTGGAATCGCTGACAGGCTGATTGCGCTCCAGCGACCACTCTGCAACTTCGGTCACCAGCCTGCGCGACCATTCGTCAGCTTCGTTCAAGTAGACGTTGTACAGCGGGATACCGATTCGCAGAGAGCCGATGACCTTGACTTGTTCGTCGCCATTGCCATCTGCCGGCAACACGCTGTCAGTCGCTTCAACAGCCGGCACTTCCGCAAGGCGGACAGGCTCAGCGAAATCAAACGGTTCAGGCAAACTGGGGGGCGCCGCCACAGGCTGTGCAGCGGGCGAGGCAGACGCGAAATCGAATACGACAGTTGTTTCGTCGGGCTTTGCAGGCTCGGCGTGGAAATGCTTCTCAAAATCGGCGTCGGACAACTCAATCGCTTCTGCCTCCTCCGGCGTTGAAGGAGCGGGCTGTTCTGCCGCAGCGGATTCCACCACGACCGGAGAAACATCCGCACCGCCCGAAATCGCGGAAAGGCTGTCAAAGTCAATGCCCTCGATTTCGCCGACAGGCTCACTCACCGGGGCCGCAGACGGGGCGCTTGCGGCGGCAGGCGTAGCCGCATCTTCAAAGACGAGATCAAAGTCCAGATCCTCTGCCGGTGCGGTCGCGGACGCGTCTACGCCGGCTGCAGCGTGCGTACCGGCATCCAGTTGGATATCCGGCAAAGAAAACACCTCCGCGGCAACAGGCTCGACCGCAGGAGCGGAAGGCTGCGCAGTGGCGGGCTTGGCAGAAATAACGAGCGGAACATAACGCGCTTCGGTCCGCATCGCATCTGCACTGGTACGGAAAACCGAGGCAGACCACGCACCATCCTGGTTTCCTGCGATATCTGCAACCCAGTTCGCGAAACCATTCATGGCATCGGAAGCCAGCGCCCGGAACTCGTCTGTGGCGGCCTTCTGGTCAGCCAGCCAGCTGTTGAGCATTTGCTCGAGCGACCAGGCGGCTTCACCGAATTCATTAAGTCCCACCATCCGCGAGCTGCCCTTGAGCGTATGAAAGGCACGTCGCAGGACCGTGAGCTGAGACACATCGGCGGGATCACGGCTCAGAGCAGTTAGAGCTTCGAGTCCGTTGCCCACCACTTCACGCGCTTCTTCCAGGAAGATATCGCGCAGGTCGTCTTCTCCGAAGTCGGCTGCATTGTCCTGGCTTTCAGCCGCCACAGAGGCCGGCGTCACGGAAAACGCCAAAGTCGTCATTGCAGTAGCGGCGGCATCGGCATTGCTGCCCGCCACGGCGGCCGACGCATCGCGCGCCGTCCGGGCCAATGTCGGCTGCTCGGCGAGTGCGGCATGGGTGGCCAATGCATCGAGCTTGACAGTGAGGTTTTCACTTTTCTCGCCAAGGCCGGCATCCTGCACCACGGAAATAACTTCCTGAGACAGCATGTCGCTATTGACTGTCACAGAGGAAGCGGCGGTCGATGCGTTCTGTGCACGCCCCATCAGAGGTTTGAGTTCGCCCTTTTCTTCGTCATAGACAAAAAGCTTCTTGGCCAGCGCAGGCTGGTAGTTCAGCATGTCGATCAGGAAACTCAGAGCGCCCAGGTTGTTGCCAAGATGCTCGAATGTTCCGGCAGCGCGTGCCATTTGCTCATCGATTTCGGTGACGAGCATTTGCTCCACGCTGTCGCGCATGCGTAAAACCGCATGAGATGCCTGGTCAAGCCCCAGCACTGAGAGCACACCGCGCATCTGCGAAAGCTGGCCGGGGACAGACTGCAGCGAAACCTTGTCTTGCGGATTGCGAAAGAAAATGTCCAGTGATTTTTCAAGCTCGCCTAAGGACACGCGCAATTCGCCCACGACACTACCCATGGTCTGCTTGTCACTGACGCGGCGATACAACTCTTCCATCCAGCCCTCGAGTGGCTGAGGCTGACCGCCCGCCCTGACGCCTTCAAGGCGTGAGGCGAGGTTCGCAGTGCGAACCGCCAATTGCGGATCGTTGGGATCCAGGTCATCAAAGGCGGCTTCAAGATAGAGCACCGATGTCGCCACTTCCATGGCCAACTCAATGCCGGGCGCCTGACCGGAGCGCACAGTCGTCTCGACGGCATGCGTCAAGGCTTGTGCAAGAGGCTCGCTGGGCGGATGCAACTTGAGCAGGGAGTCGGTTACCAAGCTGAACTGGTCGGATACCGTTTTGAACTTGTTGGCATCCCCCGCGGAGAGCGAAGACCAGGTTTCTTTGGCCGACGTAATCCGTTTGCGCGCCTGCGCCAAAAGGGCTGGATCAAATCTTCCAAACTGAACCAATTCATAGTCCACAGGCTTGAATCGATTGAGCCCGTAGGCCGAACGTACCGCCGACAGAACAGGGGTATCACTGGCACGAGCAGAAACCGCTTGGGCACAGAAAAACAGCAGGTCCTGCGCCAGGCGTTCAGACACGGCCGGGTCGCCTTTGGCCAGCAAGGCGTACTGCATCAGGATTCGGGAAGCGGCACGGCGAACATAAATGTCTGAACCGAGCAAGTCGTGGGCAACGGCTTCGAAGTAAGCTGCCGCAATCTTCCAGAATATTCTGGGCTGCCTGTCAGCCTGCCGCGCGGCGAATCCCAGGCTGAGCTCTCTCAGGTTTTTCGCGGCCTGGGGTGCCTTGCCCTTCATGAGCTGAAGCACCGACTGATCCAGCACGGCTCGTGCGCTGTCGTCGTAATTGCGAGGCTCCGCCTTCTCAGTCAGTTCTGCCTCAAGCCAGCGCCATTCAAACGGCCACAGGTCTGCCGGGTGGATTCGGTCGGCCTTCACCAGCTCCTGCACATCGCGGTACTGCGGGAACAGCGAAACCGCCGAGACAGGTTTGTCTGCCAATACGCCTTCAAGATACTCCGTCAGGGCATAGCTGGCCCGTTCGATCTTTCCAGCTGCATCCTGATTGCACTGTTCGGGTTGCTGTACAAACTTTTGCACAGCCGCTTCCATTGAGCGGAGGACCAGCGCAGGCCCAGCAAGACCCACCATCTCCAGTGCACCCACCGCTTGGTGCAACTGCTGACGTGCGATACGCAACTGGCTGGCATCAAGGGCCGCGAGATCGGACCCGCGCGCAGCCTCCGCATCGCGTACGAAACGTTTGAGGGCCTTTGCTGCGCCGTCCAGCGACTTGCGCAGCTCGTCAAGCACCCAGGCGAGGGGGCCCAGATCATTCAGGGCAAGATCGGGTTCAACAGTTGTTGAATTCGAGGCGTTGGATTGCATAAATAACGGGCCGGTTCAGGAATCGGGATTCACAGTCAACGCAAACAGACAGGCATCAGGCGATCTTGAATCGGGACACCGACTGGCGCAGCTCTTCAGCCATGCGGGAAAGGTCTCGCACCTGCTGTGCCGTGGAACGGGTACCTTCTCCCGTTTGCTCCGTCACCGCGAAAATGTGCTGGATGTTGCCGGCCACCACGTTGGCCGATGCGGCTTCGCGGGAGGCGGAGTTTGAAATCTGCTCAATCAGGTCAGCAAGCCGGCGTGACACCTGGTCAATCTCGGTCAGCGCGGTACCCGCGTTATCGGAGAGCTTGGCCCCTTCAACCACACCCTGCGTGGAGCGTTCCATAGCGGCCACCGCATCCTGTGTGTCGGTCTGAATCGCTTTCACCAGGGCCGAAATCTGACGCGTAGCATCAGCGGAACGTTCAGCCAGTCGCTGCACCTCTTCCGCAACCACCGAGAAGCCTCGTCCGGCTTCACCGGCCGACGCGGCCTGAATGGCAGCATTCAGCGCCAGCACGTTGGTCTGTTCGGTAATGTCGGAAATCAGTTCGGTAATTTCACCAATCTCCTGCGAAGACTCACCGAGTCGCTTGATCCGCTTGGAGGTTTCCTGAATCTGGTCGCGGATGGAGTTCATACCGCCGATGGCGTTTTGCACAGCTTGCAGGCCGGATTCGGCGGCGGTCAGCGATTGACGCGCCACCTGGGAAGATTCTTGCGCCTGCGTGGACACTTCGTTAATTCGGGACGCCATGTCAAGCACCGACTGGCCGGTTTCGCGAATCTCGCGCAGCTGTTCGGTAGAAGCCGCGAGCAGTTCGGTGGACGTGCTTTCCACCTGCGCCGTCGTCTGTGCAACGCGGGTAGCCGTGTTCTGCACGTTGCCCACCAGCTGTCGCAACTCTTCCACCGTGTAGTTCACCGAGTCGGCGATAGCGCCGGTAATGTCTTCGGTCACGGTCGCTTCCTGTGTCAAATCACCTTCAGCCACTGTCTGCAACTCATTCATCAGTCGCAAAATAGCGGCCTGATTGGCGTCATTGACGCGCTTGGCGTCCTGCTCTTGTCCCTTAGCTTCCTGGCGCTGGGTTTCAGCAACTGCCTGGCGCTGCTGACTGTCCTGCACCTGCAAACGGGCCAAACCGGCCGCGCACAACAAAGCAAAGAAAGCCGCAACGCCGAGGGTGATCAGTGAAGACGCGCCCAAACCGGTTTGCGAAGAGAGCTTGCCCTGCAGATCTTCCAGACCACGGCGAAGTGGCTCACTGTCCGCAATAATCGAAGACTGCGCTTCACGGGCGGAGACCAAGCCCTGCAAGTTACCCAGAATGGCGCCGGCTTGCACGCGCGTTTGTTCATAGAGCGCCATCAAGGCTTCCAGGCGTTCGCGGGTCTGCGGATCCTTGGAGCCGGCAAGGCGCAACTCAGGGCTGCCTTCCTGCAATCCCTGGGCGATTTCCTTGAACGAATTCAAATCCTTACCCAGCAAGAACACGGCTTCGGGGCTCACACCCTCCATCGTCAAGAACTCATTGGCAGACTTACCAATCCGCTGGGTCAACATCACCAACTGGCCGGAGGCTGAAATTTCTGCCGGCGCCGCATTCTGCTGGAGCTTGAGCGACGAAACGGTTTCAGCGATTTCCAGCAAGTCCGAAGACTGGCGGTTAATGGTGCGTAGAGCGTTACCCACCTGCGTCAGAATGTTCTGCTGGCCCATCACGGTCTTGGCATTCTTTTCCGCACGTTCCATGAAGGGGGTGACTTTTTCCACGTCACCTTGCAACTCATCGCTCACCGGCGCCAGGCGCAAGCTGTCTTCGCCTGACTTCAGGCCGCGCACGGTTTTAGCCAGCACGTCAGAGCTTTCGCGCACGTCAGGGAAGGCCTGGGCACTGCCCACCAGCGCCTGCGACACGGATTTCGCCAGGCGCTGAGACTGCATCAGGGATTGACCCGTTGCCGCCACCTGTTGAGCGACTTTGTCAGCCTGGTTCAGCGCCAGGAAGGTCACCGTACCCAGAATAATCACGAAAACAGCCAGGAGGAACACCAAAATGCGCTGGTGCTGACCCATGGTCCGTCTGCCCAGCACGGGCAGATACAGAAGATCGGAGCGTTCAGCGGGCGCTGCGTCTTCAGCTGTAGCCATCCGGCTGGCTGGAAACGCGTCGTCGTTGCCGGTCTGCCGTACCGCTGCGGTCTGCAGGGAAGCTTCATCCATGGCACCGGTAGCAAGAGGATCTGGCGTACCGACGGAAGCCATGTCCATGCTGTCTTCGGGCTGGACGGATTTGGTTTTAAACAGCTTCTGGATATTTTCAATTACAGACATGGTGAGCCTTCCGGGGGAACAGGGTGCGCTATGCGCCTATCGTCAAAAAATGGGCTTGCTGGGCAAGCAACTGAAGGTTGATTTCCTGCCAGGTGGCACCGTTGAGGTCCACATACTGGTTGCCAAAGAAATCGGGTGCGTCGGGCGCTTTTTCAGAGAAATCGCCGAACGCTTCCTGATTGCGAAGCCCGGAGAGTTTGTCGATCAACAACGCGCAGTTGACTTCCAGCGCGCTGTTAAGCGCGACAAGCCTGGAGTCTGTGCGCGCAAGTTCGTTTTTGGGTGGTGGGGCCTTGCCGCTGACGTAGCTGGCGAGATCGACCACGCCAAACAGGCCACCCCGCAGATTGGCGACGCCGGCAAACCAGGCCTGTGTGTACGGAACAGGTTGCGTACTCACCCACGGGAAAATTTCACCGGACTGACTCAGGGGAAACAGGTACTTCTTCCCGCCAGCCTCCACGGCCAGCCAGGATGCAGCAACACCTTGCGTCCGCGCAATCTGCAGCCTGTCGGCCAGCCGGGTTTGGAGTTCTCTAAGGGCTTGTCTATTCGCCATGCTTTGGTTTTACGCCTTTAGTCAGCCAAGGGCCTTGATTTTGGCCATCAGCTCATCTGCATCCACCGGTTTGGTGATGTAGTCGCGGGCGCCCTGCCGCATGCCCCAGACACGATCAGTTTCCTGGTTCTTGCTGGTGCACATCATGATGGGGATATCGGAATACAGCGGGTCGCGCGTGATGGCGCGCGTCAGCTGAAAGCCGTTTTGGCCGGGCATCACCACATCCATGAGGATCAGCTCAGGCTTGTCTTCTGCCAGGCGGCGAAATGCGTCTTCTGCGTTTTCAGCCGTTTTAACGGTAAAACCGTTTTTGACCAGCAAATCGGTCAGAAACATCAATTCGGTTTTGGAGTCGTCCACCACCAGTATTTTTTTAATTGCCATCACACTACTCCTTGTTTAGCACTGCCGAGCTCCTGAACGGTCTGCAGCAGCTGATCTTTGGTAAAAGGCTTGGTCAGGTAGTCCTGTGAACCCACCATACGACCTCGCGCCTTGTCGAAAACGCCGTCCTTGGAGGACAGCATCACAATGGGAACGGCAGAAAACTTCACATTGCGCTTGATAATCGCACACGTTTGATAGCCATCCAGACGGGGCATCAGAATGTCGCAGAAAATCAGATTGGGTTCGTAGTCGTTGACCTTGGACAGGGCGTCAAAGCCGTCTTCGGCCAGCAATACTTCATGACCACCCTGCTTCAGGAATATCTCGGCGCTACGCCGGATGGTATTGCTGTCATCGATGACCAAAACCTTCAGTCCGGAACTGGGAATGCTCACTGCCTATGCTCCTCATGTTGCAGGCCCCGGCCCATGGGACCGTCCTGCGATTGTTCAGGCAAGTGCCTAAAACGCTTGTTTATATCTGAACCATTTCAAAATCTTCTTTGCGCGCACCGCATTCGGGGCAGGTCCAGTTCATTGGCACTTGGGCCCAGGGCGTCCCGGCGGCAATTCCATGTTCCGGAGCGCCGGCAGCCTCGTCGTAAATCCACCCACAAATTAAACACATCCACGTCATTGATTGAGTCACAGCTTAAGTTGCCTTCGAATAGAATGCAACAATTGTATCGAGGCGGCGTTGCTTATTCGCGTACAAGGCAAAATCGCAGCCTATGGCAAACCCCAAAACCCCTCAACTGGACAGCCGACAACTCCAAATCGAGGACACGGACGCATCACCAGCCTGCGTGATGACATTCAATGCCAACGACCCCAGCGGAGCCGGTGGTTTGACTGCGGATATTGCCTCGATCACCTCTGCCGGCGCCCATCCGCTGGCGGTTGTAACAGGCGCTTATGTGCGTGATACGGCCGAAATTTTCGACCACTTTTCCTTCGATGAAGAAGCTGTAACAGACCAGGCGCGCTCAGCCCTGGAGGACATGCCGGTTTCGGCCATCAAGGTCGGGTTTGTCGGCAGCCCCGAAAACATTTCGACCATCGCCGAAATCGCCTCGGACTATGCCGATGTGCCGCTGATCGCCTACATGCCCAACCTCTCATGGTGGGAAGAAAGCGAAATCGACAGCTACCTGGACGCCTTTCGCGAGCTGCTGCTGCCCCAGACCACGGTGTTGGTCGGCAACCACAGCAGCCTGTGGCGCTGGCTCCTGCCAGACTGGCCCGGCGAGCGAAATCCCACAGCCCGGGACATTGCCAAGGCGGCGGCCGACCTCGGCGTGCCCTACACCCTGGTGACCGGCATTCCCATGCCCGACCAGTTCATCGACAACGTTCTGGCCACCCCCCAAGCCGTGCTTTACAGCGAAAAATTCGAGCGTTTTGAAGCCGTGTTTGCCGGTGCTGGCGACACCTTGTCCGCCGCCCTCGCGGCCTTGCTGGCCAACGGCCACGACCTGCAGGCGGCCACTGCCGAAGCGCTGACCTTCCTGGATCACAGCCTGGACGCCGGCTTTCACCCCGGCATGGGCAATATCGTGCCGGACCGCCTGTTCTGGGCGCAGGCCGACGTCGACCCCGAAGAAGAATCCGGGGAAGAGCCGGGCGATGCCAATGACGACGTCGATCTGACGTTAAAACCCACCCTTGACCTGCCCCCCAATGGAACAACCAAGCACTAAGCCCGTCAGCCTCCAGACAGCCTCCCGCAACGACGCCCTCTTCGAACGCGCCAAAAAACTGATTCCCGGCGGCGTCAATTCCCCGGTTCGCGCCTTCAAGGCCGTGGGCGGAACCCCGCGCTTTGTGCAGCGCGCCCAGGGCGCCTACTTCTGGGACGCCGACGGCAAGCGTTACATCGACTACATCGGCTCCTGGGGCCCCATGATCCTGGGGCACGGCCACCCCGCAGTGGTCGAGGCCGTGCAAAAAGCCGCGCTGGAAGGCTTTTCCTACGGCGCGCCCACCGAGCGCGAGGTCGAGCTGGCCGAAGAAATCGTGCGTCTGGTGCCTTCACTGGAAATGGTGCGGCTGGTGAGCTCGGGCACGGAAGCGGCCATGAGTGCAATCCGCCTGGCGCGCGGCGCCACCGGGCGCAGCAAAATCATCAAGTTTGAAGGTTGTTACCACGGCCATGCCGATGCCCTCCTCGTCAAGGCCGGCTCGGGCCTGGCCACCTTCGGTAACCCGACCAGCGCCGGCGTTCCGCCAGAGGTGGTGCAGCACACGCTGGTGCTTGAGTACAACCACATCGCCCAGCTCGAAGAAGCCTTTTCCCTGCACGGCAAGGAAATCGCCTGCCTGATGATCGAGCCCATCGCCGGTAACATGAATTTCGTGCGCGCGAGCGTGCCCTTCATGAAACGCTGCCGCGAGCTGTGCACGCAGCATGGCGCGCTGCTGGTGTTTGACGAGGTCATGACCGGTTTTCGCGTGGCCCTGGGCGGCGCGCAAAGCGTCTATGCCCAAAGCATACCGGGCTTCAAGCCCGACATGACCGTGATGGGCAAGGTGATTGGCGGCGGCATGCCGCTGGCGGCTTTTGGCGGCACACGCGCCGTGATGGAGCAGCTGGCGCCTCTGGGCCCGGTCTACCAGGCCGGCACGCTCTCAGGCAACCCGGTGGCCACGGCCTGCGGCCTGGCAACCTTGCGCGAGATCGCCAAACCCGGTTTCTACGAAGCGCTGGGCGAACGCACACGCAGCCTGGTCGCCGGCCTCACGCAGGCAGCCGGCAAGGCAGGCGTCCCGTTTTGCGGCGACAGCGAAGGCGGCATGTTCGGCTTCTTCCTGCTCGGGCAATTGCCGCAGAACTACGCCACCGTGATGACCACCGACGGGCCATCGTTCAACCGGTTCTTTCATGCGATGCTGGACAGTGGGGTGTACTACGCGCCGGCGCTGTATGAGGCCGGGTTTGTGAGTTCGGCGCATACCGCTTCGGATATTGAGGCGACGGTGGAAGCCGCAGCGAAGTTCTTCGCGGCAGCTTGAGCTAGCCGCATTTTGAGCAGTTTTGGCCTCTAGCCCAGTAACTGCCTTGGCAAGTCGCTATCGAATTAATAGCAACCAACTCTCCAGCCGGCTTGCGACTGCTTATTGAAGCCCGCTACCGCAGCCGATACGGAAAGACAAAAAGCGCACGAGCCACTATAAAGCTATCAATTTGATAGCTACTAGCCCACATGGATACTGGGTTAGAGGCCAAAATCGCTTAAAACCGTCTCAATGCCGGAAGTGCCGGACTCCGGTCAACACCATCACCACTTCGCGCTCGTCGGCAGCCGCAATCACCTCGTCGTCCCGCATGCTACCGCCCGGCTGGATCACGCAGGAAGCCCCGGCGTCCACCACCACATCCAGCCCGTCGCGGAACGGGAAGAAGGCGTCGCTCGCCACCACCGAGCCCAGCAGCGTCAGCCCCGCATTGGCCGCCTTGATGGAGGCGATGCGTGCCGAGTCGATGCGGCTCATCTGGCCGGCGCCTACGCCCATCGTCATGCCGTCGGCACAGAAGACGATGGCGTTGGACTTGACGTACTTCGCGACCTTCCAGGCAAACAGCATGTCGTGCAGTTGCTCTTGCGTGGGTTGAAGCTTGCTGACGACCTTCAGGTCGCCGATGGCCAGTTCGTGGTTGTCGGCCGTCTGCATCAACAGGCCTGAGCCGACAATCTTCACGTCCACCAGGTTGCGGCCCTGCTTCCACGCGGTGTCGCCACCGGGCGGCAGGTCGATCTGCAGAATGCGCACGTTGACTTTGGTCTTGAACACTTCCAGCGCTTCAGGGCTGAAGGCCGGCGCGATGAGCACCTCGACGAACTGCTTGGATATCTCGCGTGCGGCGCGCTCATCGAGCGGGCAGTTCAACGCGATGATGCCGCCGAAAGCCGAGGTCGGGTCGGTCTTGAAGGCTTTGCTGTAAGCCTCGAGGCCGTCCTTGCCGACCGCCACGCCGCAGGGGTTGGCGTGTTTGACAATCACGCAGGCAGCCCCGTCCTTGATGAAGTCAAAACTCTTGACGCATTCCCAGGCCGCGTCGGCGTCGGCGATGTTGTTGTAGGAAAGTTCTTTGCCTTGCAGTTGTTTGGACATGACCAGCGAGCCGGGTGCCGGGTACAGGTTGCGGTACAGCGCAGCCTGCTGGTGTGAGTTCTCACCGTAGCGCAGGTCTTGCACCTTGACGAAACGGCCGTTGGCCTGGCCCGGGAACATGCTGTGGCTGCCGTCGGCCTGGATGCCGGAGAGGTAGTCGCTGATGGCGCCGTCATACTGGCTGATGCGGTTAAACGCCGCCACCGAGAGGGCGAACTTGGTCTTGTCGGTCAGCTTGCCGCCGGCCTTGAGCTCGGTCAGCACGCCTTCGTACTGCGATGCGTCGGTCAATACGCCCACGTCTTTCCAGTTTTTGGCGGCAGAGCGCACCATGGCCGGGCCGCCGATGTCGATGTTTTCGATGGCGTCTTCCAGCGTGCAGCCGGGCTTGGCCACGGTGGCCTCAAACGGGTAGAGATTGACGACCAGCAAATCGATGGTGGCGATGCCGTGTTCCTTGATCGCCGCCATGTGCTCCGGAAAGTCGCGGCGTGCCAGCAGGCCGCCATGGATCTTGGGGTGCAGCGTCTTGACGCGGCCGTCCAGCATTTCCGGAAAACCGGTGTGGTCGGCGACTTCGGTCACCGGCAGGCCTGCATCGGCCAAGAGCTTGGCGGTGCCGCCCGTGGAGAGCAGCTTGATGCCCAGGGCGTGCAGCGCCTGTGCAAATTCGAGGATGCCGGTTTTGTCGGAAACGGAAATCAGTGCGTTCATGGTGGTTTTCTCAAAAGGATGTCGATTCGGTGCAGGCCGAACGAGGGAAATTCAGGCGCTTGTTTTCCGGTGCTGGTTATTTGATGAGCTTGTGCTCTACCAGCTTCTTGCGCAGGGTGTTGCGGTTCAGCCCCAGCCATTCGGCGGCGCGCGACTGGTTGTTTTCTGCGTGCTGCATGACAACTTCGAGCAAAGGCTTTTCCACCACCCGGACCATCATGTCGTACATGCCGTCAGGCTCAATGCCACGCAGGTCCTTGAAATAGCCTTCCAGGCTGGCGCGTACGCACTCTTCGATATGTTTCTTGCTCATGCAGCAGCTTCCTCCTCGTTTTTATAGCTGTTCTTTTTTGCCGGGCCGTTTTCGCCGTCCGTACTTTCAGCACTGGCCGGTATGCGGTCCATGTGCTCTCCCAATTCCTGAAAAAACCCGCTCACCGCTTGCAGTTGCGCTTCGCAGTCTTCAAGCAGATTCATCCGCGCGCGAAACGCCTCGCCGCCGGGCAGGGTTTTAACGTACCAACCGATGTGCTTGCGCGCGGTGCGCACGCCGGTGAATTCGCCATACAAGGTGTAGTGGTCGCGCAAGTGGTCGACCAGCAGGCGTTCGACCTCGGCCACCAGAGGCGGCGCCAGGTGCGTGCCGGTAGCCAGAAAATGCGCGACATCGCGGAAGATCCAGGGGCGGCCCTGAGCCGCGCGGCCGATCATCACGGCGTCGGCGCCGGTGTAAGCCAACACGTCGCGCGCCCTTTCGGGGCTGCTGATGTCGCCGTTGGCCACCACCGGAATGCGCAGCGCAGCCTTGACCGCGGCGATCGTGTCGTATTCGGCCGCGCCCTTGTAGCCTTGCTCGCGCGTGCGGCCGTGCACGGTAATCATCTGCACGCCGGCGCTTTCAGCGGCGCGGGCAATCGTGAGGGCGTTCTTTTCGGCCTGGCACCAGCCGGTGCGCATCTTGAGCGTGACGGGCACATTGCGCGGTGCGCAGGCGGCCACCACGGCCTCGACGATCTGCAGCGCCAGGGTTTCGTCCTGCATCAGCGCCGAGCCCGCCCATTTGTTGCAGACCTTCTTGGCCGGGCAGCCCATGTTGATGTCGATGATCTGTGCGCCGCGGTCGATGTTGTAGGCGGCGGCGTCAGCCATCATCTGCGCGTCGGTGCCGGCGATCTGCACGGCGATAGGGGCGTCCTCGCCTTCGTGGTTGGCGCGGCGCGAGGTCTTCAGGCTGTCCCACAAATCACGGCGCGATGTCACCATCTCGCTGACCGCATAGCCCGCACCCAGCTTTTTGCTGAGCTGGCGAAACGGCCGGTCCGTCACGCCGGCCATGGGCGCAACAAACAGGTTGTTTGCCAAAGCGTAGGGGCCGATGTTCATGGGAAAAGCATGGGAAAGGGGTGCTGCCGGTTGCTGAAAAAGGAGGCACGATTGTACCTGCTCAAAATTTCAGCAATTGAAAATTGCACACGCAGTTGTAAGCGTCTTCCTGACACGGCCGGCGGCCCACCCTGCCTATACTCGAATGCATATATGCCCGCCTGGATGAACCACCTGATCGAACTTTTGGCCCTGCCCGAATACGGCCTGAGCACGGTTTTCGTGGTGTCGTTCATTTCAGCCACACTGTTGCCGCTGGGTTCGGAGCCCGTGGTCTTTGGCCTGGTCAAACTCAACCCCGCGATGTTCTGGCCGGCCGTGCTGGTCGCCACCGCCGGCAACACATTGGGCGGCGCGCTGGACTGGTGGATGGGTTACGGCGCCCACAAAGTGGTCGACAAATACCAGCATTCATCGCACCACGGCCACGCCATTCGCTGGCTGGAAAAGCTCGGCCCTAAAGCCTGCCTCCTAGCGTGGCTTCCGGTGGTGGGCGACCCGCTGTGCGCAGTCGCCGGCTGGCTCAAGTTTCCGTTCTGGCCCTGTCTGGCTTACATGGCGGTCGGGAAATTCTTGCGCTACTTCTTGATGACCGGCAGCCTCATCTGGGCCTTTCCGGGTGTAGTCACCGGATAAATTCCGCCGGAATCAGAAGCGTTCGTGCGCCTGCAAATAGCGCCACTGCCCGGGCTGCAACTGGCTCATCGCCATACGGCCGATGCGCAGGCGCTTCATGCCGTTCACCTGCAAACCCACGCTCTCGCACATGTAGGCGATCTGCCCCGGCACTTCGCCCTTGAGGGCAAAACGCAGACGGGTTTCGCTTTGCCAGCTGACCTTGGCCGGCGGCAACAGCGCACCCTTGAAAGTGAAGCCGTGGTCCACGCGGTTCAGCCGCTCCAGGCCGCCGGGTTTGATGTCACCGCTGACATCGACAACGACTTCATGCTCCATCACGCGTGCGTCTTCGCGCAGCTTGCGCGTCACGCGCCAGTCCTGCGTCAGCACGACGAGGCCGCTGGCCGGTGTGGCCAGCGGTGTCACCAATTCGACCGACGAGAAATGTTTTTTGAGCGGCCGGATGCCGGAGCGGTCATCAGGCGACTGCGTGGCGGCCGACAGCAAGGGCGCCAAAGACCCGGCAGCGCCATCTCCCGCCACATAGCCGGCAGGTTTGTGCAGCAGCAAAGTGACCGGCGTCAACGCCAGCAGACTGGCGTTTTTGTCGAGCACGATGACCTGGTCCAGCACGCGGAACTGCGGCTCTTCGACAGTGACGCCGTCGACCGTGACCCAGCCGCCTTCGATGTACTGCTCGGCCTCGCGGCGTGAGCAGGCCAGCATTTCGGCCAGGCGCTTGGCAAGGCGAACGGGTTCCGTCATTGCGGCGCAGCCTTCAAGGCGGTCAGGCAGTCAGGGGAGATCAGCTTTGCGCCGCCACCACGCCGATTTCGACGTGATATTTGGCCGCCGCCAGGCGCGGGCTCATGACGGTAGCGCGCGCCGGCGTGGCGCCGGGTACGACCCAGGCTTCCCAGGCGCGGTTCATGTCGCCGAAGCTGTCCATGTCTGTGAGCCAGATGGTGGCACTCAAAAGGCGCGACTTGTCGCTGCCGGCGGCGGCCAGCAGGCGGTCGATGTTGGCCAGGATGCTGCGGGTTTCTTCATACACGCCGACGCCGGCGTCATCGCCGGCCACCTGGCCTGCCAGGTAAACGGTTTTGTTGTGGACGACGGCCTGGGACATGCGGGGGCCGGTTTCGATGCGTTGGATGGTCATGGTGTTCTCTTTCAAAGCGAGTGTTTCAAGGGTTATGGTCTGCCCTGGCAAGCCGTTTGGCCAAGCGTACAGGTTCATGCAATCTACACGGTCCTATCAAGTGCCGCCGTCGAACCGGCTAAGCCGGGCGACAAGCGGCGTCCCCTGCAGGGGAGGATGGGCTACACGCAGTGAGCCCAGGCAGGGGTGTACCCATTCAGCTGCTGAACAGGAAGTTCATCACGTCGCCATCCTTGACGACGTATTCCTTGCCTTCGCTGCGCATCTTGCCGGCATCCTTGGCGCCCTGCTCGCCCTTGAAGCTGATGTAGTCGGCAAAAGCGATGGTCTGCGCGCGGATATAGCCTTTTTCGAAATCGGTGTGGATCACGCCGGCTGCCTGTGGGCCGGTGTCGCCCACATGAATGGTCCAGGCGCGCACTTCCTTCACACCGGCCGTGAAGTAGGTCTGCAAGCCCAGCAGCTTGTAGGCCGCCAGGATCAGGCGATTGAGGCCCGGCTCGTCCTGACCGATCTCGGCGAGGAACATCTTTTTGTCTTCCTCTTCCATGTCGGCCATTTCGGCTTCCATCTTGGCGCAGATCGCCACTACCGGCGCCTTCTGGGCGTCGGCATAGGCTTTCAGGCGGTCCAGCAGCGGGTTGTTCTCAAACCCGTCCTCGGCCACGTTGGCCACAAACATGGCCGGTTTGGCCGTGATCAGAAAGAACTGCGTGAGCAGCGGCAGCTCTTCCTTGCTGAAGTCGATGGTGCGCACCGGCTTGCCCTCGTTGAGCGCGGCCTGGCATTTCTCGAGGATGACGACCAGCTTGGCCGATTCCTTGTCACCCGAGCGGGCGGTCTTGGTGACCCGATGCAGCGCTTTTTCGACGGCAGCCAGGTCGGCCAGGCAGAGTTCGGTCTGGATGACTTCGATGTCGGAGATCGGGTCGACCTTGCCGGCCACGTGGATCACGTTGTCGTCTTCAAAGCAGCGCACCACATTGATGGTGGCGTCGGTTTCGCGGATGTGGGCCAGGAATTTATTGCCCAGGCCCTCGCCCGTGCTGGCGCCCGCCACCAGGCCGGCAATGTCCACAAACTCGACGATGGCCGGAACAATCCGCTCGGGCTTGACGATTTCGGCCAATTGCGCCAACCTCGGGTCGGGCACTTCCACAACGCCGACATTCGGCTCAATCGTGCAAAAGGGGTAGTTTTCAGCCGCAATCCCCGCTTTGGTCAACGCATTGAACAGGGTGGATTTTCCGACGTTAGGCAAGCCTACAATGCCGCACTTCAAACTCATGACAAACCTTCAAAAACAGGCTGAGAAGTGTATGCGATGCGCGGCCGGCCGGGGTTTGCGTGCTTTGGGCATGGCCACCGCCCATGTATTTGCCACCCTTTTGCTGGGCGGGTCTTTGCTGCTGCAGGCCGGCCCGCTGCAGGCCCAGCCCATCCTGACATTGAGCGAAGCGAACCCGGTGATGGACGTGCGTGCCGACGGCCTCCTGTGGATCGATACGCAAGGAACCGCCGCCATTGACCAGTTGGCCGGTGGGTTGCCGGGCGTGGCATTCACGCCGACCAAGGCCGACACTATTTACTCGCTCGGCCCGAAGGCCGCGCTGTGGCTGCACTACCGCTTCACCCGATCGGCCGACTCTCGCCAGGACTGGCTGCTTGAATTTCCCCTGCCCCTGCTGGACCTGGCGACGGTGTACCAGCGCACGCCGGCGGGCAGCTGGGCCGCCCAGTCGGCCGGCGACACGCTGGCCGTCTCCAGTTGGCCCGAGCCCGGCCGCTATGGGCAGTTCCAGCTGAGCCTGCGCGACAACGGCGTGCACGACGTGTATGTGCGCATTCAGCACCTGACGGAAGTCGGCATTCCGATCCGTGTCAGCACCCGCAGCCAGCAGGCGCAGCGCCTGCAGCTCGAGTACCTGGCCATCGGCGTGGTGTTTGGCGCACTCGTGCTGCTGATCGTGGCCTGCGCGGTGCAAAGCTGGGTGTACCGCGACAAAGCCTATGGGTGGTATGCCGTTTACGCCTCCATCATGGCGCTGGTGGTGGCGGCCTGGACGGGCGTGGCGGGCCATTTGCTGTGGAGCGACTTCAGCGCCTGGAACAACCTGGCGCAGGGCTGCCTGGGCCTGCTGGGCGGCGGGGCGGCCTTGCTCGTCGTGCACCACCTGTGCGGCACAGGCACGCGTCACAAGGGGTTTGAGCGGCTGACCTACTGGGTCGGCGTGGCCGGACTGCCGTTGGCACTCTTTTATACGTTGCTGGATCGAAACGTCGGCGTGCGCATGATCGGTATTTACCTGATCATGATCGTCGTGATGGGGGTGGGCCGGGCCTACCTGACCTGGCGACGCAAGGACATCGTCGGTTTTTGGGTGCTGGCCGCTTTCGCCCCGCTGGCGCTGGCGACCCTTCTCATCGTCGTCAGCATCCTCGGCCTGATCTCCGCGTCATGGCTGTCCCAGTACGGCCTGATGGCCGGCCTCACGATTGAAGTGCCGATGCTGCTGGTGGCGCTGAACCTGCGCTCACGCGAGCGTCACGCAGTCGAAGCGCGCGAGCAGGCCATGTCCAGCCAGGACGCGCTCACGGGCCTGCTGGCAGGCCACCTGTTCCATGACCGGTTCATGCAGGTGGTGGAGCGCGCCAAGCGCTATCAGGAGCCGGCGGCCGTGGTCTACATCGAGCTGGTCAATTACCGCTACATCAAGAAAACCTGGGGCACCGCGGTGGCCGAACAAAGCCTGCTGCGCAGCGTCATCAAGCTGCGCCGCATCCTGCGCGATGTGAACACCGTGGGGCGCATCGACGAAGCCCGCTTCGGCCTGATCCTTGAGGGCGTGGCATCGCGCACGCCGGTCACCGAGCTCTCGGCGCGGCTGATTGCCGCCGGCCTGATGCCGCTGAAGGGCCTGAAGCCCGAAGTGGTGCTGCAGTTCCATGTGGCGGGCGTGCTGCTGAGCGAACGCATGGGCAGCCACGAAGCCATTGCCCAGGCGCTGGCCGACCTGCTGCACAGCATGGGCGGCCGCACGCGCCGGCCCATCCGCTTTCTGGAGCCGGAGCTCACGCACCCCATGCCGCTGGGGGCTGCACAGGATTCAGGCTTTGACGGAACCGATTCGGTACCCCGGGCGTCCCGGCCGCCTCATGAGACCAAAACGCCCCCGCCGCAGGCAGCCTCCGGCCGCACACCGGCCCCGCTGCGCGCCGTCAAAAGTCACTCAAACAGATAGCTTGCGCCCGCCCGCTGGCCCACCTTGAGCTGGTGGTCTACGCCGGCCAGCACGATGACATTCATGCCAAAGGTCAGCGCGCCGTTGACGCGGGCGTCCTGGCGGTAGCTTTGCAGCATGTCGCCCACTTCTGGGCTGCTGGTGGCGGTAGCAGGGTCGATATTGGGAATCGGGCAGCGCGGGCAGGGCTTGACCGGCTTGAGCTGCACGGCCCCTTGCTCCGTTTTGATCTGCAGCAGGTCGATGCGGTCTTCGTCGTGCGGGGCCAGCCCCTGGTCGCCGGGCGCGTCGCCCAGCACGATGTTGGGCCGAAAGCGCTCCATGCCGACCGGGGCAGACCCCGCAGCCACCAGCTTTTCATTGAACTGCGCCAGCGACGCTTCGCTGATGACCAGCAGCGGATAGCCGTCGCTGAACTGGTTGAGCGCCTCAACACCGTGCGTCCACTGCATGTTGCAGATGCGCTTGTGTTCGGGGTCAAAGCGCACCAGGCGCGCGGGCTGGCCGAGGAAATCGGTGAACCACTGGGCGGCGATGGCACCCATGTCGTAGGCCTGCACTTCGTCCTTCCACACCTGCACGCGCACAGGTTCTTCGACCTGGTCCAGCGCAATGTGCAGCGCCAGCATGCCGGGCGCGCGCAGCACCATGTCGCTGTGCCGCAGCTGCGGTTTGATGAGCGCCATGCGCGGCAGCTCGCGTTGCGTGAGGAAGTGGCCTTTGTCGTCCACCACCATCCAGGCGCGGTCAAACTCCAGCCCGGTTTCGGTCAGGATGACGTCTTGCACCTGCACGCCGGCGCACGATTTCACAGGGTAAACAAAGAGGCGTGAAATCACGGCCGAGATGTCTGAAGGCATCTCGCCGCCTGCCCCCGATGTGTTGTTCGTTGTATCGCTCACGTCTTGCAGGCCTTTATCTTTATGAGTGCGGATTCGATGGCCATTGCCGGCCTGGAACCTGTTTAAAGGCGCAATTTTGCACTGCCTTCTAAAATGAGCCATGACCAAGACCTTTGATGTCTGTATTCGCGGCGACGGCGTGGTGGGCCGCACCCTGGCGCTGCTGCTGGCGCGTGAGCGCCTGCGCGTGGCGCTGGTCACCCGGCCTGAAAAGCCCGCGGGGGCCCCTGCCGCAGCCGATGTGCGTGCCTACGCGCTCAACAGCGCCTCGCGCAGCGTGCTGGAAGGCCTGCGCGCCTGGCCCGATGCGCGCTTTGCCACGCCCGTGCTGGAGATGCAGGTCTGGGGCGACGACGGCGGCAAGCTCGACTTCACGGCCAAAAGCGTCGGCCAGGACGCCCTCGCCTGGATCGTCGACGTGCCCGCGCTGGAGGAGCAGCTGATCCAGGCGGTTCGTTACCAGCCGCAAATCGAAACCGTGACCGCGCCGGCCAAGGCGGCACTCAACGTGATCTGCGAAGGCCAGAAAAGCGCGAGCCGCGACGAAGTCGGCCTCACCCGGCCGCTGAACTGGACTGTCAAGCCCTATCCGCAGAAGGCCGTTGCGGCCAGGCTTCAAATGGATAAACCGCACGGCGGCGTGGCCCGCCAATGGTTTACCGGCGGCCAGGTGCTGGCTCTTTTGCCTTTATCCGCCGAACAAGGGAACTTGGCGGCCCTGGTGTGGTCAGTCTCTGTAGAGCGCGCAGCCGTGCTGGAGAAGATGCCGCCCGAAGAATTTTGCAAGGCGCTGCAAGCCGTCTGCGGCCCGGAGACCGGCCCGCTGCGCCTGACCAGCGAGCGTGCAAGCTGGCCGCTGGCCCTGTCGAGCGCCGGCCATTGGGTCGGCCCCGGCTGGGCTCTGGCAGGTGACGCCGCGCACACGGTGCATCCGCTGGCGGGCCAGGGACTGAACCTGGGCCTGGCCGACGCGGCATGCCTGGCCGGTGTGATTGCCAAACGCGAGTACTGGCGCGGGCTGGGCGACGAAAAGCTGCTGCGCCGCTACGAAAGGGCGCGAAAGGCCGATGTGGCGGCGATGGGCGCGGTGACCGACGGCTTGCACGGGATTTTTGCGCAGACCGACGGGCGCTGGCAGGCTTTGCGCAACTGGGGCATGAAGGGCTTTGAGCGCAGCGGTTTCCTCAAGCACTGGCTGACGCGGCAGGCGGCGGGTTTATAGAGACACACTGGAATACCGATGAAATTTGTGAGATACCTGAAATCAACCGCCATGCTCGGCCTGCTGGCGTTCAGCCTGATCCCGGCCTTCGCACAGGAAGCCGCCATCCGCAAAAGCCTGGCGGAGAAAATGCCCGCTTTCTCCAGGATCGATGAAGTGATCAAAACGCCGATGAACGGGCTCTATGAAGTCCGTGTCGGCTTTGACATCTTCTACACCGACGAGCAAGGCAATTTCCTGATCGAAGGCAATCTTCTGGATGTGAAGAACCGGCGCAACCTGACAGAAGAGCGCGTCGAAAAACTCACGGCGATCGACTTCGACAAGCTGCCTACGGAAGACGCCATCAAGATCGTGCGCGGCGACGGCAAGCGCAAGCTGGCCGTCTTTGAAGACCCCAATTGCGGCTACTGCAAGCACTTCGAACGCGACCTGACCAAGATCGACAACGTCACCGTCTACCTGTTTTTGTACCCCGTGCTGGGGCCTGACTCGATCATCAAGTCGCGCAACATCTGGTGCGCCAAAGACAAGATCAAGGCCTGGAACGACTGGATGCTGCGCAACACGACGCCTGCAACCACCGAATGCGATATGGCCGCCATCAAGCGAAACCGCGACTACGGGCAGAAGTACAACATCACCGGAACGCCCACACTGCTCTTTACCAGCGGCAAACGGGCGCCCGGCGCCGTCAGCGCGCAAGAAGTTGAAAAAATGCTGACTGTCGCCAAAGCACCCTGAATGCACCTTGCCCTGGAGGCGCCTTGAAGTCGCCTTGAAGTCGCCACGTTTTTAAGCAATTAATAGCCAGGGCCCGCACAGAGCATGCGCAAGCAGCTCCTTTTTTAATAGCAAACCAGCTTTGCCGGCGCAGGCCGTTTTACCGGCCCGCCCCACGCGCTGCAGACGGCTGCTGACCTGGGGTATTCTGTGACCAAGATGCCAGGCACCCCCAAAAATCCCCCCGCGCCCCTTCATTACCGCGTCGAGATCGGCGACCTCCACGCCCATCTCTTTCGCGTCACGCTCACCATCGCACGGCCCGAGGCGCTGCAGCGCGTCTCGCTGCCGGTGTGGATCCCGGGCAGCTACCTGGTGCGGGAGTTTGCCAAAAACCTTCAGCACCTTGAAGCGCGCCAGGCAAGCCGCACACCGCTTCAGGTCGAGCAACTGGACAAGTGCACCTGGCAGGTCGCCTGCTCGCCGGCCAAACCGCTGGTGCTGCGCTATGAGGTCTATGCCAACGACAACTCGGTGCGCACGGCCTGGCTGGATGCCCATCGCGGTTTCTTCAATGGCACCAGCCTGTGCCTGAAGGTGCAGGGCCAGGAAAGCGCGGTGCACGTGCTGGAAGTCCCCACGCCCAAAGGCGTTTCAGGCTGGTCCCTGGCCACCGGCCTGGCGGCGCGCGAGGTTAACAAACAGGGCTTTGGCAGCTACGAAGCGCCTGACTATGACGAACTCGTCGACTGCCCGGTGGAAATGGGCGCGTTCTGGAGCGGCGCCTTCAGCGCACGCGGCGTGCCGCACCGCGTGGTGGTGGCGGGCGCCACGCCGGGTTTTGACGGCACCCGGCTGCTGGCCGACACGCAAAAGATCTGCGAGGCCGAGATCCGCTTCTGGCATGGCGCGAAGAAGCCGCCCTTCCAGAACTACCTCTTCATGATCAATGCGGTGGATGACGGCTACGGCGGGCTGGAGCACCGCAACTCGACGGCCCTCATCTGCAACCGCAAGGACCTGCCCCGCGTGGGTGAGCCACGCACCAGCGAGGGCTACACCACGCTGCGCGGCCTCATCAGCCACGAGTACTTCCACACCTGGAACGTCAAGCGCCTGCGCCCCGCCGAGTTTGAGCACTATCACTACGCCGGCGAAAACTACACCAGCCTGCTGTGGTTCTTTGAAGGCTTTACCAGCTACTACGACGACCTTTTCCTGCGCCGCGCGGGCCTGCTGGACAACGCCGGCTACCTCAAGGTGCTCAACAAGACCATCAACCAGGTCATGCAGACGCCGGGCCGGCTGGTGCAGTCGGTGGCCGAGGCCAGTTTTGACGCCTGGGTGAAGTACTACCGCCAGGACGAGAACACGCCCAACGCCACCGTGAGCTACTACACCAAGGGCGCGCTGGTGGCGCTGTGCTTTGACCTCACGCTGCGCAGCGAAGCCACTGAGCACCGTAGAGCCAAGAGCGCCACGCTCGACGACGTGATGCGCGCACTCTGGCTGCGCTGCAAGGCGGGCCCGATGCGCGAAGCCGACTTTGCAGACGAGCTGGCCGCCGCCGGCCATCGCCCTTACGCGGGCGAGCTGGCGCGCTGGGTGCATGGCCGCAGCGAACTTCCGCTCAAGGATTTGCTGCAACAGCACGGCGTGGCCGTTGCCGAAGAGCCGGCACAACTCGCCCACCGGCTGGGCCTCAGGGCCAGCGAGGGCCAGGGCGTGGTGCAGGTCAAGACCGTGCTGCGCGGCGGCGTGGCCGAGCGCGCAGGCTTTTCCGCGGGCGACGAATGGCTGGGCGTGGAGCCCGTAGCCAAAGGGGCGGGCCGCGCGGCCAACGGCGGATGGCGCATGAGCCGGCTCGAGGACCTGACGCATTACGCGGGCAGCGCCAAAAAAGTGATCGCCCTCGTTTCACGCGACAAGCGCCTGATGCGGCTGGAGCTGGCCATGCCGCCCGCCCTCACCACCTGGCGCCTGTCGGTGCAGGATGCGGCGCTGATGGACCACTGGCTGGCGCCCAAGGCCTGAACGCTGATAAAGGCCGGTGGCGCAACAGCGCTTTATAATAAAAACGGGCTCTAGCCCTTTATGCGCCTTGGCAAGTAGCTATAAAAAGCATAGCAACAAAAGCTCATTCGCCCTTGAAAGCCGCCGGCCGCTTTTCAAGAAAAGCCGCCACCCCCTCGAAGTAATCATGCGTATGGCCCAGGGCCGACTGCATGTCGCGCTCGGCATCGAGCTGCTGGTTCAAGGTACGGGTCACGCCTTCACGCATGAGCTGCCGTGTCGCCACCAGCGCCCGCGTCGGCAGGGCCGCCAGACGCTGCGCCATCGCCGTGGCGGCGGCCAGCGGGTCCTCTGCCACGTCCCAGATCAGGCCCCACTCTTTGGCCTGCGCGGCCGGCAATTTGTCGCCGGTGAAAGCCAGCGCCATCGCGCGGGCCAGCCCCAGTTTTTGCACCAGCAGCCAGCTGCTGCCGGCGTCGGGCACCAGGCCGATCTTGCTGAAGGCCTGGATAAAACTGGCACCGGGCGCGGCCACCGCCATGTCGCAGGTCATCGCCAATGAGGCGCCCGCGCCGGCCGCCACGCCGTTGACGGCCGCCACCGTGGGCATGCGCAGCCCCAGCAGGCGGCGCACCGTGGGGTTGAAGGCCTGGTCGATCAGCGGGCCGGGGTCGGCGCGCTCGATGCGCCTGGGGCCGGGCGCGAAGTCGAACTCGGCCAGGTCCGCGCCCGCGCAAAACCCGCGGCCCGCGCCGGTGATCACGAGCGCCCGGATCTGCGGGTCGGCTTCCGCCTTGTCCAGCGCAGCCCACAGCTCGCGGTGCATCTGCCGGGTGAAACTGTTGAGCGCCTGCGGGCGGTTGAGCGTGACGACGGCGACAGCGCCTTCGGTGTTGTACAGAACGGGGGAATCTGCGGCGCTGTTGGCGGGGGTGGAATCAGGTGCGGTCATGAGAGGTCTCCTCTCCCGAATCTAGCATTGCAAGCCAGGTTGCGGCCGCCGGCGCATGGCATCATTGGAGACGCTTTTACGATGCATTCCAGCTCAAAGGACTTCTCACATGCCCTCCACCTACGAAACCCTTGAAACCCGCACCGAAGGCCCCGAAGGCCTCAAAGTGGGCATCGTCACCCTGAACCGGCCCAAGCAGCTCAACGCCCTGAACGACCAGCTCATGGACGAGCTGGGCCAGGCGCTCAAAGGCTTTGACGCCGACGACAGCATCGGCTGCATCATCCTGACCGGCAGTGAAAAGGCCTTTGCCGCCGGCGCCGACATCGGCGCCATGGCCAGCTACACCTTTGCCGACGTCTACGGCCAGGATTACATCACCCGTAACTGGGAACACATCCGCAGCGTGCGCAAGCCGGTGATCGCGGCGGTCAGCGGTTTTGCCCTGGGCGGCGGCTGCGAACTGGCCATGATGTGCGACTTCATCATCGCCGCCGACAACGCCAAGTTCGGCCAGCCCGAAATCAAGCTGGGCATCATCCCCGGCGCCGGCGGCACGCAGCGCCTGCCGCGCGCCGTGGGCAAATCCAAAGCCATGGACATGGCCCTGACCGGCCGCATGATGGACGCCCAGGAGGCCGAGCGCTCGGGGCTGGTGAGCCGTGTGGTGCCGCTGGACAAACTGATGGACGAGGCCCTGGGCGCCGCACTGCTGATCTGCGGCTTCGGCCGCACCAGCGTCATGGCCGCCAAAGAGGCCATCAACCGCGCCTTCGAAAGCGGCCTCAGCGACGGCGTGATGTTCGAGCGGCGCCTCTTTCACTCCCTGTTCTCCACCGAAGACCAGAAAGAAGGCATGGACGCCTTTGTGAACAAGCGCAAACCGTTGTTTAAACACAAGTGAGCCTGGACGGGGGTTGGCATAAACCGCCGAAGTTTTGGCTATAATCCTGGGTTCGGTCGTATAGCTCAGTTGGTTAGAGCGCAGCATTCATAATGCTGATGTCGGTGGTTCAAGTCCACCTACGACCACCAGGAATACTTTTCAAAGCCCCAGAGGGTCCCCTCCCCTGGGGCTTTGTTCTTTGTGTTCTTAGCTTTGCCGGGTCTTTTTGTGACGCTTGTGACGTTATTTAGCGCGTCACTGCGCCATTCTTTGCTATCCTTTTGATATTCAACAGCCTCTGGACACATACCATGAACCGCTGCAATTCCCGTCTGACTCCCTTCCTCGTGGCGCTGGCCGCCGTTGCCGGCCTGCTGGGCCTGCCGGCCCTGGCGCAAACCGACCCGGAAGCGCCCGCCAAACTCAACGTCCGTAAATTTCCGCCCAAGGCCGTGCGCGGTGAAATGGTGGTCCTGGCGCCGCCGGTGATCTCGATGGACGGCAAGCAGGACCGCCTCTCGGTCGGTGCGCGCATCCGCGACATCAACAACAATTTTGTGATGTCCGGCCCGTTTCTCAACCAGAAACTGGTAGTGAACTACCTGCGCAACAACACGGGCCAGGTGCAGGACGTGTGGATCCTCAATCCCGAAGAAGCCAAGGAAAAGCGTGCCGGCAACAAGGACACCTTTTTCAACTTCACCACCGGCTCCGGCACCACGGCGCCCGCGGACGACGGCAAGACGCCGTACCACCAGTTGCCGGCCTACAAGCAGTAATTGGCATCGCATCGGCCGCCCATCGGCGGTCATGCATGAAATCAGCCTCCAGCCCTTTCAGGTCATGGGCAAGCAGCTCCTAAATTAATAGCAGTACGGTGGCCGCCGCCGCCACTGCCCCTCCGATATCCAGCCCCCGACAGCACATCATGAGCAAAAAAGTCTTTATCAAAACCTTCGGCTGCCAGATGAACGAGTACGACTCGGACAAGATGTCCGATGTGCTCCATGCCGCCGAGGGTTACGAGCCCACGCAGGACATGGAGCAGGCCGACCTGATCCTCTTCAACACCTGCTCGGTGCGAGAAAAGGCGCAGGAAAAAGTCTTCAGCGACCTGGGCCGCGTCAAGCACCTCAAAGAAAAGGGCGTGCTGATCGGTGTGGGCGGCTGCGTGGCCAGCCAGGAAGGCGCGGCCATCATCCAGCGCGCGCCGTATGTGGATGTGGTGTTCGGCCCGCAGACGCTGCACCGCCTGCCGCAACTCTTGTCCAACCGCGCCCGCCTGGGCAAGCCGCAGGTCGACATCAGCTTTCCCGAGATCGAAAAATTCGACCACCTGCCGCCGGCGCGCGTCGAGGGCGCCAGCGCCTTCGTCAGCATCATGGAAGGCTGCTCCAAATACTGCAGCTACTGCGTGGTGCCCTACACCCGCGGCGAAGAGGTCTCGCGCCCCTTTGAGGACGTGCTGGTCGAAGTTGCCGGCCTGGCCGACCAGGGCGTCAAGGAAGTCACGCTGCTGGGCCAGAACGTCAACGCCTACCGCGGTCCCATGGGTGGCACGGCCGAGATCGCCGATTTTGCGACCTTGCTCGAATACGTCTCCGACATTCCCGGCATCGAACGCATCCGCTACGTCACCAGCCACCCTAACGAGTTCACGCAGCGCCTGATCGACGCCTATGCCAAGCTCCCCAAGCTGGTGAACCACCTGCACCTGCCGGTGCAACACGGCTCGGACCGCATCCTGATGGCGATGAAGCGCGGCTACACCGCCATGGAATACAAAAGCACCATCCGCAAGCTGCGCGCCATTCGCCCGGACCTGGCCATGAGCAGCGATTTCATCGTCGGCTTTCCCGGCGAGACCGAAGACGACTTCGGCAAGATGATGAAGCTGATCGACGAGATCGGCTACGACACGTCATTCAGCTTTATCTACAGCCCGCGCCCCGGCACTCCCGCCGCCGCACTGCACGACGACACGCCGCACGAGGTCAAGCTCAAGCGCCTGCAGCACCTGCAAGCCACCATTGACGACAGCGTGCGCGCCATCAGCGCCAGCCGCCAGGGCACGGTGCAGCGCATTCTGGTGGAAGGCGCTTCGCGCAAGGACCCGACCGAGCTCATGGGCCGCACCGAGTGCAACCGCGTGGTCAACTTCAAGGGTCAGCCGCGCCTCATCGGCCAGATGCTGGACATCACCATCACCCAGGCCACGCAGCGCTCGCTGCGCGGCGAAGTCCTCACGCGGGACGTCGCTGTTGCGGCCTGACGCCCCAGCGCGCTGCTGACGCACCCTACGCGCATGCTGCAGAGATTCTCGTTCCGCCAGTTGCTGGTGATCGCTTTCCTGCTGATCGCCGCACTGCTGGGCGCCGCCTCGCTGCGTGCCCTGTTCACCCTGGAAGACCTCACGCAGCAAAGTCGCAGCAATGCCGCACGCGCGCTGGATCTCAGCGGCGCGGCGCAGTCGCTTAGCGAGCGCAGCCTTTCGATGGAGCGCACCTCGCGGCAGTCCGTCGTGCTGGACGACCGGGTGCTCAGGGGCCGCTTTGGCGAAGAAGTGCGCGAGACCACCGAAATCCTGGACGGCCTGGCCCGCGAAGACATCCCCGTGGCGAAGGCCCGGCAGTGGCGCGCCCACCTGCAGGCCATTGCCGGCCTGCTGACCGGCCCGCCCGACACCGCGCTGGAGCGCGAACGCCAGCTCGCGCAGGAGTTTCGCGAACTGGAGGCCATCAACGCCGCCATCGCGGTACAGGTTCAGCAAGCCATCCAGCAGCGCAACAAGTCGCTGGAAGGCAAGCTCGAGGCCAGCCGGCAGCAGCTGACGCAGCAAGTCACCTGGGCCATCGTGCTGGCGGTGGCCATGGCGCTGGCTTTCGGCGTGTGGTTCACGCTGCCGCTGCGGCGCCTGGAAAACGCCATCGTCGGCCTGGGCGAAAACCGCCTTGACCAGGTCATCGCCATCCAGGGCCCGGCCGACCTGGCGCTGGTCGGGCAGCGGCTGAACTGGCTGCGCCTGCGGCTGGTCGAGCTGGACGCCGACAAGTCGCGCTTTTTGCGCCACATCTCGCACGAGCTCAAGACGCCGCTGGCTTCGCTGCGCGAAGGCGTGTCCCTGCTCGAAGACGGCGTGGCCGGCACGCTGACCAGCGACCAGCGCGAGATCGCGCAAATCCTCAAACACAACACGGGCGTGCTGCAAAGCCAGATCGAAGACCTGCTGCGCTTTAACACCGCCGCCTTCGAGGCGCGCCAGCTGCGCCGCCAAAGCGTCGATCTGCTGCAGGTGCTGGAAGAGCAGGTCTATGCGCAGCGACTGCAGTGGCGCGCCAAGGAATTGGCCGTCACCGTCGTCGGTGAGCCGCTGCTGATGGAAATCGACACCGAAAAAATCGGTACGGCGCTGGCCAACCTGCTGTCCAACGCCATCCGCTACTCGCCGGCCAAGGGCTTGATCCGCCTCGAGCTGAGCCACCAGCACGGCTTTGCCCGCATCGACATCCACGACCAGGGCGTGGGTGTGGCCGAAGGCGACCGCGAGCGCATATTCGAGCCCTTCTACCGCGGCGAACGCCAGCCCACCGACGTGGTGCGCGGCAGCGGGATTGGCCTTTCCATCGTCCATGAATACATTGCCGCGCACGGCGGAAGCATCTCCCTGATGCCGGACCAGCCTGGTGCACACTTCAGAATAGAGCTACCCCATGTTTCCAAGTACTGATTTTTCCCCTCGCCTGCTGGCAACCCTGACGACGGCGGCCTTGCTGGCCGCGTGCAGCAGCGGCCCTGCCCCCGAGCGCACCCCTGACGCCGCAGCCGTTCAGGCAGCCCGGGCCGCGGCCTCTGCCGCAGAGGCCGCGCGGGCCAGCACCAGCCCTCCCACACCACTGCCCGAGGCCGTGGTGTTTGCCAGCGGCATGACGCTGCGCATGCTGGCCTATGCCGAGCGCGTGCGCGTCATGCCGCCGGCCGACCTCACGCAGGAAGCCGCCCGGCTGGGCGACGCCGCCAGCCCCGAAGCCCAGATTCAACTGTCGCTGGTGCTGAGCCAGCTGCGTCAGTTGCCCGAGCTGATTCGCGCCCAGGAATTGCTGGCCCGCGTGCTGGGCAATGCCGACGCCCAGGCGCTGCACCCGCTGGCCCGGCTGCTGGCGTCGCGCTATGCCGAGCAGCGCCGCCTGGAAGAACAACTGGACAAACAAACCCAGCAGCTGCGCGACGTACAGCGCAGGCTGGACCAAACCAACGAGCGGCTGGAAGCGCTCAAGGCGATTGAACGCAGCCTGACCAGCCGCCCGCCCGCCGCCCCGGCCTCGGCGCCTGCCGCCGGCCGAACCCGGCCCGCCGCACCATGACCGATTCCGCCAGCGCCATATCGCCGCACCTGCTCGTCGTGGATGACGATGCGGACATGCTGCGCCTGCTCACCATGCGGCTCACGGCAGCGGGCTACCGCGTGACCGCCGTCACGTCGGCCGAAGCCGCGCTCACGCAATTGCATATCGAGCGGCCGCAGCTGGTGCTCAGCGATGTGCGCCTGCCCGGGCGCGACGGCCTGGCGCTCTTTGACGATATCCGCCAGCAACACCCGTCGCTTCCCGTGATCTTGCTGACCGCACACGGCACCATCCCCGACGCCGTGGAAGCGACCGAGCGCGGTGTGTTTACCTACCTCACCAAGCCTTTTGACGGCAAGGGGCTGCTCGACAAGATCGCCCAGGCGCTGGCGCTGAGCGCCCCCGCCAACCCGGCCAGACGGGGCAGCCCCGAAGCCTGGCAGAACCAGATCATCAGCCGGTCCAGCCGCATGGCCGAAGCATTGGCCGAAGCACGCATGGTGGCGCAATCAGACGCCAGCGTGCTGCTGCGCGGCGAAAGCGGCACCGGCAAAGAGCTGCTCGCCCAGGCCATCCACCAGGGTGGCGCGCGGGCCAGCAAGCCCTTCATCGCGGTCAATTGCGGCGCCATTCCTGAAGCCCTGCTCGAGTCCGAGCTGTTCGGCCACGTCAAGGGCGCCTTCACCGACGCGGTGGCCAACCACAAAGGCCTCTTCCAGGCGGCCGACGGCGGCACCTTGCTGCTCGACGAGATCGGTGACATGCCGCCTGCGCTGCAGGTCAAGCTGCTGCGTGTGCTGCAAGAGCGCGTGGTGCGGCCGCTGGGCTCCAGCCAGTCGATTCCGGTGGACGTGCGCATCATCTCGGCCACGCACCGCGACCTGGACGCCGCCATGGCCGAGGGCCAGTTCCGCGCCGACCTGTATTACCGGCTCAATGTGGTCACGCTGACCCTGCCGCCGCTGTCGGAGCGGCGCGAAGACATTCCGCTGCTGGCCAACCACTTCCTCTTGAAGCTGGCGGCCAAGTACGACAAGCGCCTGAGCGGCTTCGCGCCCGAAGCCCTCAAGGCCCTGACCACCGCCGCCTGGCCGGGCAACGTGCGTCAGCTCTACAACGTCGTGGAGCAGGTCTGCGCGCTGTCGACCACACCGCTGGTGCCGCTGGCGCTGGTTCAGCGGGCGCTGCGCTCCCCCAGCGTGCAGGTGCTCACTTTTGCCGAAGCCAAGCAGCACTTTGAGCGTGACTACCTGGTGGGCCTGCTCAAACTGACGGACGGCAACGTGGCCGATGCGGCCCGTCTGGCCGACCGCAACCGGACCGAGTTTTACCGGCTGATGCAAAAGCACGGGCTGACGCCGGGCCACTTCAAGGCCTAGTGCCGGGGTCTCACCGGATTTGTCGCTACCTCGCAGCGCGCCGTCGCTCTCCGGCGACAGCCTTAAGCCTTTGATTTAAAACGGTTTAATTCACTCGCCACTGAAACGTGTCGCTGATTGGCGACAAAAAACGCGGTTCTCGCCGCATCTGAGTCTGATTACATTTGGTTATGTCAGGTATCACTTCCAAGCCATTGATTTAAAACAGTTTTTTGAAACTGGCACAGGGTTTGCCCTAGTCATGGCATGCCAGCTTTTTTCCTGCCTTTTTTCAACACCTCCGGCAGCCGCAACCGCCGCGCCAGTTTCCTCCTGCGGGCCCGTATCGCGGCCTGCGCAAGCCTTGCAGTCCTGACGCTCGCAGCGGGTCAGGCGCACGCCTTCGACCTGGACGATGTGGCCGCAATCGCCCGCCAGCGCTCGCAAGCGCCTTGGCGCGAGGCCTCCCACGCCGTGCCTGCCGAGCTGGCGAAGATGGAATACGACGACTACCGCGACATCCGTTTCAATGCCGCCAGCACGCTGTGGCGCGCCGACCAACTGCCCTTTGAAGCGAACTTTTTCCACGTCGGCCGGCATGGCGATTCGGTTCGCATTCACGAAATCACGACAAGCGGCGTGAAGCGCCTTCCCTACGACCCGGCTACCTTTAATTTCGGAAAAAACAAACTGTCACCTGAGACCTGGGGCGACCTGGGCCACGGCGGCGTGCGCTTTTTCAGCAACCTCAACTCACCCACCTACAAGGATGAGCTGGTGGTGTTCACCGGTGCGAGCTACTTCCGGGCCCTCGGCTCTGGCCAGCGCTACGGCCTTTCGGCACGCGGCCTGGCCGTCGACACGGCCGGCGGCCCGGGCGGCGCCAAAGAAGAGTTTCCCCGCTTCACCGATTTCTGGCTGCAAAAGCCCAGCGGTGACAGCAAACAGCTGACGGTGTATGCCGTGATGGATTCGGAACGCATGACGGGTGCCTACCGCTTTGACATCCAGGCCGGCGAGCAAACCACCACGAAGGTGCAGGCGCGCATCTTCATGCGCCCGGCCTCTACCTCCGGCAACAGCGCGCCCATCACCTCGCTGGGCATCGCGCCGCTGACGAGCATGTTTTTCTTTGGCGAGAACCAGCCCCGCCCCGGTGACTTCCGGCCCGAAGTGCACGACTCCGACGGCCTGATGATGGCCACCGGCGACGGTGAATGGCTGTGGCGCCCGCTGCAAAACCCCGCATCTCCGCTGGTGACGTCTTTCGCCATGAAGTCGCTCAAGGGCTTTGGCCTGATGCAGCGCGACCGCGCCTTTGCCAACTACGAAGACACCGAAGCCCGCTATGAGATGCGGCCCAGCGCCTGGGTTACGCCCATGGGCGACTGGGGCGCCGGGCGCGTCGAACTCTTTCAATTTGCCACGCCCGATGAAACGCACGACAACGTGGCCGCCTATTGGGTGCCAGAAAAAATGCCGGCGCCCGGCCAGTCGCTGGACATCGCCTGGCAAATCAGCTGGCAAGGCAAGAACCAGCAGCTGCCGCCCAACGGCTGGGTGACACAATCGCGCCGCGGCTTCGGCTACGCAAAGGCCGGAACCGACCTCAAGGACCAGGTCCAGTACGTCATCGACTTTGCCGGCCCGGCGCTGGATGCGCTGCCCGAGGACGCCAGGGTCGAAGCGGTTTCCAGTGCCAATGCCAACGGCCGCGTGCTGGAAAGCCTGGCCTACAAAAACCCCGCCACTGGCGCATGGCGGATGACGCTGCGCGTGCAGCGGCTGAACGCGGCCCAGCCTGTTGAGCTGCGCGCCTTCCTCAAACACGACAACCACACCGTAAGCGAAACATGGACCAACCTGATCACACCCTGACCACCGCTGCCCCGCGCAGCCCCCTGCGTGAGGAACGTCATCCGAATTCGGTCACGGCGCCGCCGCTGAACCGCGGCTCGATGGCGCCGCGCCCCTGGCGCGGCTTCTGGAACAGCATGGCAACCGCCCTGCTGCTGCCCGTGCTGTCACTGTTCAAGGCGGCGGACTCTGCTGCCCTGCGCCCCTTGCCCTCACCGCGGCCCGAGCCCTGGCAGCGCGCAGCCAGGCGCCGCCGCGCGGTATTTTTGATACTGACGCTGGTCAGCACGGTGCTGGCGACCAGCATCTTTGCCGACATGCAGCCCGACTACGACAACGCCTGGCTGCAATACGGCCAGATCACCCTGTTTGCGCTGCTGTCAGCCTGGGTGGTGACGGGCTTCATGACGGCGATGATGGGTTTTTACGTGACGATTTACGGCGACAAGCACGCGCTGTCGGCCAAAAAAGTCCAGCATGTCCCGCTGGATGCCTCCACCCGCACCGCGATCATCATGCCGATCTGCAACGAGGATGTGCGCACCGTGTTCGCCGGCCTGCGCGCCACCTGCGAGTCGGTCGCAATGACCGGCCACGTCCAAAGTTTTGACGTGTTCGTGCTGTCGGACAGCAACAACCCGGCCATCATCAAGGCCGAGCGCGCCGCGTGGGAAGACCTGCGCACGCAATTGGCAGGCCGCCCGGACCAGCCGCAGATCGAGGTGTATTACCGCCTGCGCAAACGCCGCACCGACCGCAAGGCCGGCAATGTGGCGGACTTTTGCCGCCGCTGGGGCAAGGACTACCGCTACATGGTGGTGCTGGACGCCGACAGCGTGATGAGCGGCGACTGCCTGGTCTCCATGGTCAAGCTGATGGAAGCGAACCCCAAGGCCGGCATCATCCAGACCGCCACGCAGGCCATCGGCCACGTGACCCTGCATGCACGCGCGCAGCAATTTGCCTCGCGCGTGACAGGCCGCCTCTTTACGCTGGGCATGCAGTTCTGGCAGATGGGCGAGTCCCACTACTGGGGCCACAACGCCATCATCCGCATTGAGCCCTTCATGAAGCACTGCGCGCTGGCGCACATCAAGGGCACGGGCGGCATGGCCGGCAGCATCATGTCGCACGATTTTGTCGAGGCCGCGCTGATGCGCCGCGCCGGCTACCACGTGTGGCTGGTGGGCGACCTGGTGGGCAGCTACGAGCAGCAGCCGCCGGATTTGCTGGCCGAGCTGCAGCGCGACCGCCGCTGGTGCCAGGGCAACCTGCAAAACTCCCGCCTGATCGCCGAGCCGGGCATTCACCCGGTGCACCGCTCGATGTTCGGCACCGGCGCGATGGCGTATCTGTCGGCGCCGCTGTGGCTTTGTTTCCTCACGCTGGGTACGGCGCTGTGGCTGTCGGGCTCACCCATGATTGCCGACTGGACGCTGTTGCCCGGCGAGCTGATGGCGCTGTGGGGCTGGACGCTGTGCATGCTGTTCCTGCCGCGCATCCTGGGCATCGTGGCCGTGCTGGTCAACCGCCAGCAAGCCTCTTACGGCGGCACCGCCAGCCTGTTGCGCAGTGCACTGCTCGAAACCCTGATCGCGCTGCTGCAAGCGCCCATCCGCATGCTGGCGCATTCGCTGTTTGTGGTGGTGGCCCTGACCGGCCTGAAGCTCGAATGGAAGTCGCCGCCGCGCGAAGCGGCCGCCGTGCCGTGGCGCCACGCGCTGAGGCAGCTGGCGCCCATGTCGGGCGTGATCGTGCTGTTGGCCATTGGCATTGCCGTGATCGATGCGCGCGCGCTGGTCTGGTTGATCCCGGTCGGCCTGCCGCTGCTGCTGGCAATTCCGATGACGGTGCTCACCAGCAAGGTCGGCGTGGGCACGGCCCTGCGGGCTCAGAACTACCTGCTGATTCCGGAAGAGACCCGTTCGCCGGCGGTGCTGCGCCGCGCCTGGCTGCATGCAAGCCGGCTGGCCAAGCCGCTGCTGAAGGCGGCGTGACCGTTTGAACGCCCATGAAAAAAGCCGCTTCAAGCGGCTTTTTTTGGCGATAAGTGCTATCAATTTAATAGCTATAAGCCCAGGCAGTTATTTGGCTAAAGGCCTTTTTTGCTTAAGAAACTGGCTGACTAGAACTTCGGCATGCCCTTCATGCCGCCCATGCGCTTCATCATCTTCACCATGCCGCTGCCCTTCATCTTCTTCATCATGCCCTGCATCTGCTCAAACTCGTTGAGCAGGCGGTTGACCTCCTGAACGTGCACGCCGGAACCGGCGGCAATACGGCGCTTGCGGGTGGCCTTGATGAGTTCGGGCTTGCGGCGCTCCAGCGGCGTCATGCTCTGGATGATGCCTTCCTTGCGCTTGATGTCTTTTTCGGCCTTGTTCATGTCGACCTGGCCGGCTTTGGCGGCCATTTGTGCGGGCAGCTTTTCCAGCAGGCTGGACAGCCCGCCCATGTTTTTCATCTGCTGCAGCTGGCTGAGAAAGTCGTTGAGGTCAAAGCCGTCACCGGACTTGATCTTGGCGGCGAGCTTCTGGGCGGAGGCCATGTCGACGCCGGCAGCGACCTGCTCGACCAGCGCGACGATATCGCCCATGCCCAGGATGCGGCCTGCGTGGCGCTCGGCGTCAAACACCTCCAGGCCGTCGATCTTCTCGCTGGTGCCGGAGAACTTGATGGGTGCGCCGGTGACTTGCCGCACACTGAGCGCCGCGCCGCCGCGCGAATCGCCGTCGGTTTTGGTCAGGATGATGCCGGTCAGCGGCAAAGCCTCCTTGAAGGCCTTGGCGGTGTTGACCGCGTCCTGGCCCTGCATGGCATCGACCACAAAGAGGGTCTCGACCGGGTTCAGAATCGCGTGCAATTCCTTGATTTCGGCCATCAGGGCCTCATCAATGGCCAGGCGACCCGCTGTATCGACCAGCAGCACGTCAAAGAAATGCTTGCGCGCGTAATCAATGGCGGCGCGGGCGATGTCGGCCGGTTTCTGGTCGGGCGTGCTGGGAAACCACTCGGCGCCGGCCTGTTTGGTGACCGTCTTGAGCTGCTCGATGGCGGCCGGGCGGTACACGTCGCCCGAGACCGTCAGCACTTTTTTCTTGCGCTTTTCAATCAGGTGCTTGGCCAGCTTGGCGGTGGTGGTGGTTTTACCCGCGCCCTGCAGGCCGGCCATCAGGATGACGGCAGGCGGCTGCGCCGCCAGGTTGATGTCGCTCACCCCTTCGCCCATGGTCGCCGCCAGTTCGCGGCTGACGATGCCGACCAAGGCCTGCCCGGGCGACAGCGATCCCATGACTTCCTGGCCGAGCGCCTTGTCCTTGACCCGGGCAATGAAGTCGCGCACCACCGGCAGCGCCACGTCGGCCTCCAGCAGCGCCATGCGCACTTCGCGCAGCATGTCCTGCACATTGGATTCGGTGATGCGGGCCTGGCCTCGCATTTCCTTGACGAGGCGGGATAACTTGTCGGTAAGGGCTGAAGCCATGGGAAGGCGCCACGGGCGTGGGGCAGTTAGGTGGGAAAGTGAAACCGCCAGGGCCGCCCCGAAGGCGGCGGAAAAGACAGTAAAGGCTAAACTCTAGCCATGATTTTAGCTTTGAGCGCCTGGTGGGGTCTTGCGGCGGCGGCCGGCGCTGCCATCGCCTATGCCGTGCTGGCGCTGGCCACCTCGCGCCTGAGTGCCAGCACCACACGCGCCGTGCTGCTGGCCGCCTGGCTGCTGCACGCGCTGGCGCTGGCCGACGGCCTGCTGGGCGAACCGCCCCGTTTCGGCTTTGCGCCGGCCCTGTCCATGACCGTCTGGCTGGTGCTGACCGTCTACGCCATTGAAAGCCGCCTCTTTCCGCAGCTCCATGCCCATTGGGCGCTGGCCGGCCTGGGCAGCGCAGCGGTCATCCTGACCGTCATTTTCCCGGGGACCACTTACCACGCCATCGCCTCGCCCTGGCTGCCGCTGCACTGGGCCTTGGGCATTGCCTCTTATGGGCTGTTCGCCGCGGCCGTCGTGCATGGCTGGCTGATGACGCGGTCCGAGCGCGCCATCCGCCAGGCCGCGCAAACCGATGCCGGCGTGCCGCTGCTCACGCTGGAACGCCTCACCTTCCGCTTCGTGGAAGCCGGCTTTGTGCTGCTGTCGGCCACGCTGTTTGTCGGCTGGCTGTTCGCCGAAACGCTCTACGGGCCGGGGCTGGCCTGGAAGTGGAACCACAAAACCGTGTTTTCGGTGCTGGCCTGGCTGACCTTTGCCGGCCTGCTGATCGGCAGGGCGCGCCTGGGCTGGCGCGGCCGCAAGGCGGTGAACGTGCTGTACCTGGGGTCGGGCCTGCTGCTGCTGGGCTATGCGGGTTCGCGCTTCGTGCTTGAAGTTATCTTGAGGCGTGTATGAAATATGTGTTGGTCGCAGCCCTGGTGCTGGTGGTGTTCTGGCTCTGGCGGAACAACCGGGACGCAGAAAGAAAAGACGCCGCGGCGACCCGTGCACCGGCCTCTCCAAAACCCGGAACCGCGGTCGCCGAAATGGTGGCCTGTGAGGTCTGCGGCTTGCATTTGCCGAAATCCGAAGCGCTGATCGCAGGCAAGGGTGTCTATTGCAGCGACGCGCACCGCCGCCAGGCCGGGGACAAAACATAGTGTCAACAGGCCACAGATGAGCACGCCATCCCATTGGTTTGAAACGGGCGACAAGATGTCCGGCGCCTGGGAAGCAGAACCGGAGCACAGCTCGTTCGGCCGCCTCTGGCGCGTGTTCATGACGGCGCGCGTGGCGATTGCCGCGGTGCTGGTGATCCTGCAGGCCGTCATTTATGCCCTGGGCAATATCACCAACGGCTGGTCGATCGGCGTCTGCATCGCCTACCTGTGCGCCACGCTGATCGTGCGGCTATGGGCCAGGCCGCGGCCGCCGGGCCGTACCTTCGACACGCAATGGGTATTGACCATCGGCGTGGACGTGATCACCTTCTCGGTGCTCAACTTCCTGCAATCAAGCGGCATCAATTACACCCCGCTGTTTGCCTTGCCCGTGCTGCTGTCGTCCATCCTCGGTCCGATCTTGCTGGCATTTGGTACGGCGGCGAGCGTCACGCTGCTGCTGCTGGTTGACGCGTGGTCGAGCTCGTTGCAGCAGGTGGGCGACTCCAGCGCGCGCTTTTTGCAGTCGGGGCTGAGCGGCTCCGGTTTCTTTCTGGTGGCCTTGCTCGCCAACCACCTCGCCCTGCGCCTTGCACGGGAAGAGCAATCGGCAAAGCGCAGCCAGTCGGCTGCGCGCATGCAGATCCAGGTCAACGAACTGGTTATTGAGACATTGGCCGACGGCGTGCTGGTGGTCGATATCAATGGCATCGTCCGCTCGGCCAACCCCGCGTCCCGGCGGCTGCTGACGGCCAATGACGCCGTGCGCAATGCGCCTTTTATCCTGGCGACCGAGGCCGCATGGCAACCCCTGGCGGAGTTAACGCACCGCACTTTCAGCTCGCATCTGCCCCAGGAGGCTGATGTCACCCTCGAGTATCCGGACACTCCCCCCCGGCGGCTGCATGTGCGCACGCGGCTGGCCGCTTCGCAAAACGGGACGCACGAGAGCCTTTGCGTCATGTTTCTCGAAGACCTGCGTGAGATGGAGGCACGGGTGCGAACGGAAAAAATGGCCGCCATGGGGCGCATGTCTGCCGCGGTGGCCCATGAGATCAGGAATCCGCTGGCGGCTATCTCTCAGGCCAATGCACTGCTCGAAGAAGACCTGCAGGACTCAGGCCACCGCCTGCTCACGGCCATGGTCAGGCAAAACGCGCAGCGCCTGGCCAAGATCGTCGACGAAGTGCTGAATATCTCCCGGGCCCAGGCGCAGCTGCCTGCGCCGGAAACAACCACGCTGGCGCTGGACGAAACCGTCCAGAAAATCACCGCCGACTGGGCCGCGCAATCCGCCGCGTCAGAGCGAATGGGCATCACGGCAGGCTCGGGCAACGCCGCCGTGTGCTTTGAACCCGAGCACTTGCGCCGCCTGATGATCAATTTGCTGGACAACGCCTTGCGCTACGCCAGCACCTCCCCCCGGGCCATCGAGGTGAGTACGCAGTTCGTTCCGACGGGGCAGGCCATCCTCTCAGTGTGGAGCGACGGGCAGCCGCTGGAGCAAACCGTCCAGACCCACCTGTTTGAGCCGTTTTTCTCGTCGGAAAGCCGCTCCAGCGGTCTGGGCCTCTACATCTGCCGGGAACTGTGTGAGCGTTATGGCGCGCTGATCGGCTACCAGCGCGTGCAGCGTGCGGGCATCGACGGCAACGAATTCTTTGTCATGTTCAAGCCCACGCCTTCGGCATCGAACACGCGTTCGCCGTCTTTTGCCACAATGCCCACTTGACGGACGACATGAGCACGCAAACCCCCACTCCCCAGCAAGCCCGCATCCTCGTCATTGACGACGAGCCGGACCTGCGAACCCTCTATGAGCTGACCTTGCTCAGGGAAGGCTATCGGGTGGAAGCCGCCGGCGACCTGCTGCAGGCCCGCCAGCAGCTCAGCGAAAACCGCTTCGACGCGGTCATTACCGACATGCGTCTGCCTGACGGCCTGGGGCTTGAACTGCTGCGCGACCTGGTCGCCCAGCAAAGGCCGGAGCGCTGTGTGGTCATCACGGCGCACGGCTCTGCCGAAAATGCGGTGGAAGCCCTCAAGGCCGGCGCGTTTGACTACCTCACCAAACCGGTAGACCTCAAGCAATTTCGCAGCGTCGTGGCGTCGGCCGTGCTGGGCGCAAAACACCCCGTGCCGGCTGCCAAGGCCGAGCGCAGCCCGGCGGACTCGTTCATTGCGCCACTGGCGATTCCTCTGCCGACGGCGGCTGACACGCCGGTGATCTTGAAGAAACTGGTCGGAGAGTCGCCGGTCATGCGCGCCGTGAAGTCGCGCATCGTCAAGGTGGCCGGCAGCATGGCGCCCATCTTGATACAGGGCGAATCGGGCACCGGCAAGGAACTGGTCGCGCGCGCCGTGCATGGCTGCAGCCATCGGGCGGGCGGGCCTTTCGTGGCGGTCAACTGCAGCGCCATCCCGGAGAATCTTCTCGAGGCGGAATTTTTCGGCGCGCGCAAGGGTGCCTATACCGGCTCGTCACAGGACCGGCAGGGCTACTTCCAGGCGGCCAAAGGCGGGACACTCTTTCTCGACGAGATCGGCGATCTGCCCCTGGCCATGCAGTCCAAGCTTTTGCGGGCCATCCAGGAGCGCACGGTGCGCCCGCTCGGGTCGCCTCAGGAAGACACCGTCGACGTGCGTATTGTCAGCGCGACCCACAAAGACCTGGCCGCCGAAGTGGCGCAGGGCACCTTTCGCCAGGACCTGTATTACCGGCTCAACGTGATCGAGATTGTCGTGCCGCCTCTGCGCGAACGGCGCGAAGACCTCCCCGCGCTGTGCAACGCGCTGCTTTCAAGAATCTGCCAGGAGTCCGGCTTCGCCATTCCCGCGCTGACAGACGCCGTGATGGAACAGCTGCGCTCCCTGCCCTTCAACGGCAATGTCCGGGAACTTGAAAACACCCTGCACCGCGCCGTGGCGCTGGGCGACGGCAGCGAACTGCACTTCGACGCGCCGGCCGAGGAGCACGTCGCGGTTCCGGAGAACCTGCAGGATTACCTGGACCGGCAAGAACGCAGCATCCTCACGAAGGTGTTGCTGGAAACCGGCTTCAACCGGACCGCGGCGGCGTCCCGGCTGGGCCTGACCCTTCGCCAGATACGCTACCGGATTGCGCGCCTGAACATCGTCACGCCAGGCAGCGACGACCCTGACGATGGCCAGGGCACCGCCGATGACCCCGCCTGAAGCCGGCGGCGCATCCGCCTCGGGCCGCGCCCTGCCCTTGTGGCAAAACGGCTGGTACCGCTATGCCCGGGCTCAGGCCTCGCCCAACTTCGGCGCGCGCCCCGAAGGCGCGCAGATCGACCTGATCGTCATCCACTCCATCAGCTTGCCGCCCGGCGAATTTGGCAACGGCAATGTCCAGCGCCTCTTTGCCAATGAGCTCGACTGGGAGGCGCACGCTTACTTCCAGGGCATTCGCGGGCTGCAGGTTTCATCGCATTTCTTTATTACGCGCACCGGTGCCTTGTGGCAGTTTGTGGGCTGCAATGACCGGGCATGGCATGCAGGGGAGTCCAGCTACCGCGGGCGCAGCAACTGCAATGACGACTCGATCGGCATTGAACTGGAAGGCCTTGAAGGAGGCCTCTTTGAGGCGCCGCAATACGAGACTCTGATCGGGCTGTGCGCCTCGCTCCAGCAGGCCTATCCCATCGCACACATTGCAGGGCATGAGCACATCGCGCCGGGCCGCAAACTGGACCCGGGTCCCGGCTTCGACTGGCTTTTGCTGCAAGGCGCACTGGCATCGCCTGCTAGGTGTTTTCCCGACACTGCCTGAGTGGCTTGCTGCCGCGCACGCACCCCAACAAGGTGCGTTTGCGGTGCAAAAATTTTGGGAATTTTTACCGTGCCAATGCGGGCCGGTTCTCCCAGCCCAAAGCCCGCGCAAAGCCGCACCAGCGCTTTGCCCATGATGCGCGAGCGTGATTTCATCAGGCCTTGGCGAAGATTGATACGTCGTCATATGCTCAATTCAGGTGCGCAAAATGCCGTACCGAATACAGCAGCAAAAGCCACAAAACGTAACAGCGAATTCAGAGGGCGATACACTACCTGTAGTGGCTTGTATTCCCCCCATACCCTAGGTATAGTGTCTAAGCCCTAATTCAGTTTTGACGTAATTCGGGCTTCGCGCCGCAGGGAACCGTTCATGGCACTTGAACAACCCCGGCAAATAGGGATGCCCCGGACAGCACGTCAGACAGTCATAAAACAAAGAGGAACTCATGCAAACAGCACAACACGCGGTGCCAGCAACGTCCGGCGTTCTGGCAGGCAATCCCGCAGCAAGCGACACCAACGCACAATCCAACCCCCTCGCCCACTACCAGATCATTCGCCGCAATGGCGGCGTGGTGCCCTTCGAGCCCAACAAGATTGCCGTGGCCATGATGAAGGCCTTCCTCGCCGTCCACGGCACCCAAGGTGCGGCATCTGCCAGCGTTCGCGAAACGGTTGACGGCCTGACCCAGGCGGTCATCCGCGCCCTGATGCGTTCGCGCCCGGGCGGCGGCACCTTTCATATAGAAGACGTGCAAGACCAGGTCGAGCTGGGCCTGATGCGCGGCGGCCACCACGAGATTGCCCGAGCCTACGTGCTGTACCGCGAAAAGCGCACGCAAGAGCGCGCACGCCAGCCGCAAACCACGGCGCCCGCAGCGCCCCTGATCCACGTGACCGACCGCGGCAACCGCGTCGCGCTCGACGTGCGCAACCTGCAGGCGCTGATTGAAGCGTCTTGCGCCAACCTGGGCGCCGACGTCAAACCCGACCCCATCGTTGCGGAAACCATGCGCAACCTTTACGACGGCGTTCCCATCGACGAGGTCTACAAGGCGTCCATCCTCGCCGCCCGCACGCTGATCGAAAAAGACCCTGACTACACCTACGCCACCGCGCGCCTCTTGATGCACACCATCCGCCGCGAAGTGCTGGGCGAAGAAGTCAACCAGGCAGACATGGCGATTCGTTATGCCGAATACTTCCCTCAGTTCATCGCCAAGGGCGTGCAAAACGAACTGCTCGACGAAAAACTGCAGCAGTTCGATCTGGCCCGCCTGGGCGCAGCGCTCAAGCCCGAACGCGACCTGAAGTTCGACTACCTCGGTCTGCAGACCCTGTTTGACCGCTACTTCCTGCACGTGCGCAAGCAGCGTATCGAGCTGCCACAGGCTTTCTTCATGCGCGTGGCGATGGGCCTGTCGCTGAATGAAATCAACCGCGAAGAGCGCGCGATCGAGTTCTACGAAATCCTGTCGTCCTTCGACTTCATGTCGAGCACGCCCACCCTGTTCAATGCCGGCACGCTGCGCTCGCAGCTGTCGTCGTGCTACCTGACGACCGTCGCCGACGACCTGGGCGGCATCTACGACGCCATCAAAGAGAACGCCCTGCTGTCCAAATTTGCCGGCGGCCTGGGCAATGACTGGACACCCGTGCGCGCCCTGGGCGCCCATATCAAGGGCACCAACGGCGAGTCGCAAGGCGTCGTGCCTTTCCTGAAGGTCGTCAACGACACCGCCGTGGCGGTCAACCAGGGCGGCAAGCGCAAGGGCGCCGTCTGCGCCTACCTGGAAACCTGGCACCTGGATATTGAAGAGTTCCTGGAACTGCGCAAGAACACCGGCGACGACCGCCGCCGCACGCACGACATGAATACTGCCAACTGGATCCCCGACCTCTTCATGCGCCGCGTGATGGAAAAGGGCACCTGGACGCTGTTCTCACCGTCCGACACACCTGACCTGCATGACAAGTTCGGCAAGGACTTCGAGAAAATCTACACCGCTTACGAAGCCAAGGCCGAGCGCGGCGAGATCAAGCCGTCCCGCAAGCTGCAGGCCACCGACATGTGGCGCAAGATGCTGTCGATGCTGTTTGAAACCGGCCATCCCTGGATCACCTTCAAGGACGCCTGCAATGTGCGCTCGCCGCAGCAGCACACCGGCGTCGTGCACTCGTCCAACCTGTGCACCGAGATCACGCTCAACACCAGCGACACCGAAACCGCCGTCTGCAACCTCGGCTCGGTCAACCTCGTCCAGCATTTGAAGGACGGCGCAGTCGACCACGAAAAACTCAAGAAAACCATCACCACGGCCATGCGCATGCTGGACAACGTGATCGACATCAACTACTACGCCGTCAAGAAGGCCCGCGACTCCAATATGCGCCACCGCCCCGTCGGCCTGGGCATCATGGGCTTCCAGGATTGCCTGTACGAGCTGCGCGTGCCTTACGCCTCGCAAGAAGCCGTCGAGTTCGCCGACAAATCCATGGAAGCCGTCTGCTACCACGCCTACTGGGCCTCCACCGAGCTGGCCAAAGAGCGCGGCAAGTACGCCAGCTACAAGGGTTCGCTCTGGGACAAGGGCGTCCTGCCCCTGGACACGCTGGACATGCTGGCCGAGCAACGCGGTGGTTATGTGGAAGTCGACCGTTCCGCCACGCTGGACTGGGAAGCCCTGCGCAAGAAGATCGCCAAGGACGGCATGCGCAACTCCAACTGCGTCGCCATCGCCCCCACGGCCACCATCTCCAACATCATCGGCGTGGACGCCTGTATCGAGCCCTGCTTCGGCAACCTCTCGGTCAAGTCCAACCTGTCCGGCGAATTCACGGTCATCAACCACTACCTGGTGCGTGACCTCAAGCGCTTGAATCTGTGGGACGACGTGATGGTGGTGGACCTGAAGCACTTTGACGGATCGCTGCGCCCCATCGACCGCGTGCCGCAAGACGTCAAGGCGCTGTACGCCACCGCGTTTGAAGTAGAAACCTCCTGGCTGGTGGAGGCTGCAGCGCGCCGCCAGAAATGGATCGACCAGGCCCAGTCCCTCAATATCTATATGGCGGGCGCCTCGGGCAAGAAGCTCGACGACACCTACAAGCTGGCTTGGCTGCGCGGCCTGAAGACCACCTACTACCTGCGCACCCAGAGCGCGACGCACGCCGAGAAATCGACCGTGACCGCGGGCAAGATGAACTCGGTGTCATCGAGCACGGCAACTGCGAGCAGCGGCATGAGCGCACTCGAAGCAGCAGCCGCCGCAGCGCAAGCGCAGATGAACGCAACGCCTGCGACCGACATCAAATTCTGCGCGATCGATGACCCGGGATGCGAGGCCTGCCAATAAAAATCATCGAGTCGCGCGCTCACTTGATCGCGCGATTCGATGTATATGAGCAACACAATTTTGTAGCGATGTGAATGAACACTTTTCATTTTGTATCGCTGCTTTCATAATCCCAAAGTATTGGAAACCTCTATGTTGACCTGGGACGAAGAAGTCAAACCATCGTTGCAAACATCTCATAACAGCGGCACGCCCGAAGGCCGCTCGATGGAACTTCCGCCTCTTTCTTTGAACACCGCCGAGCAACCCCAAGCGCAAGTGCGCATGCTCAACGACGGCGCGTTCACACCTGCGCAAGTTGCGGCCCCCATCGCCGCCGAACCTGCCAAGGCGCACCGCGTCAAGGCCTCCGACAAGCGCATCATCAACGGCCAGACCGACGTCAACCAGCTGGTGCCGTTCAAATACAAATGGGCCTGGGAAAAATACCTCGCCACCTGCGCCAACCACTGGATGCCGCAGGAAGTGAACATGACGCGCGACATCGCGCTCTGGAAAGACCCTAACGGCCTGACCGAAGACGAGCGCCGTCTGGTCAAGCGCAACCTGGGTTTCTTCGTGACCGCCGATTCGCTGGCCGCCAACAACATCGTGCTGGGCACCTATCGCCACATCACGGCGCCCGAATGCCGCCAGTTCCTGTTGCGCCAGGCTTTCGAAGAGGCCATCCACACCCATGCCTATCAGTACATCACTGAGTCGCTGGGCCTGGACGAAGCCGAGATCTTCAACGCCTACAACGAAGTCCAGTCCATCAAGGACAAGGACCAGTTCCTGATCCCCTTCATTGAAGTCATCTCCAACCCCCACTTCAAGACCGGTACGCCCGAAGCCGACCAGACCCTGCTCAAGTCGCTGATCGTGTTTGCCTGCCTGATGGAGGGCCTGTTCTTCTATGTGGGCTTCACGCAGATTCTTGCCCTGGGCCGCCAGAACAAGATGACCGGCGCTGCCGAGCAATACCAATACATCCTGCGCGACGAGTCGATGCACTGCAACTTCGGCATCGACCTGATCAACCAGCTGAAGCTGGAAAACCCCCATCTCTGGACCGCAGAGTTCAAGGCCGAGATCAAGGCCTTGTTCATGAAAGCCGTCGAACTGGAATACCGCTACGCCGAAGACACCATGCCGCGCGGCGTGCTCGGCCTCAATGCATCCATGTTCAAAGGCTATCTCCGCTACATTGCCAATCGCCGCGCCACGCAGATCGGACTTGAAACTCTCTTCCCCAACGAGGAGAATCCGTTTCCGTGGATGAGCGAAATGATCGACCTGAAGAAAGAGCGCAACTTCTTTGAAACCCGTGTGATCGAGTACCAGTCCGGTGGTGCGCTTTCCTGGGATTGATTGAAAAACGCCCGAACAATGATTTTAAGAATTGCAATGACCAATGACAGCGCCGAAGAGCGCGCGTTGGGCTTTGCTCCTGTGTTCGCGGCGCTGGGACCGGTTTATCCGGGGCCCAACGCCGTGAATCGCTTTACGTACTCCAACCGTGAAGTGCTCTTTGCAACGTGATCAAGGAGAAAACTATGGCAACTGCGAAAAAAACTGCGGCTAAAAAAGCTGCTCCAAAGAAAGCCCCTGCTAAAAAAGTAGCGGCTAAGAAACCAGCTGCGAAAAAAGCAGCAGCGAAAAAAGCTCCGGCTAAAAAAGCTCCAGCGAAAAAAGTAGCGGCTAAGAAGCCAGCTGCGAAAAAATCGCCAGCGAAAAAGCCAGCAGCCAAGAAGGTAGCGGCCAAGAAGCCAGCGGCGAAGAAAGCCGCAGCTAAGAAGCCAGCAGCCAAGAAGGCCGCGAAAAAGGTAGCGAAGAAACCAGCGGCGAAGAAAGCCGCTGCGAAGAAGCCTGCCGCCAAGAAAGCAGCGAAAAAGCCCGCTGCGAAGAAAGCCGCGAAAAAACCTGCTGCCAAAGCTGCGAAAGCACCTGCTGCAGCGGCTGCCCCTGCGGCTCAGACTACTCTGAACCCGCAAGCTGCCTGGCCGTTTCCAACAGCCAGCAAGCCGTAAGCAGTAAGGTATTTCTGCTTAGAGCCCGATATCGAAAGGTGTCGGGCTTTTTTCATGCCTGTCCGCTTTTCACAACCCACCTGCCCCCTCACGCTTATTGCCGTCATGAACACATCCCCTGCGCTGCCCGATCTGCCCTTCATGCGGCTGGAAAAGAACGGCGATGTGCTGCTGGACGTGCATGTGGTGCCCAATGCGGCCAAAACGCAGCCCGTGGGCCTGCATGGCGAAGCCGGCCAGATGGCACTGCGTCTGCGGCTGCAGGCGCCGCCGGTGGACGGCAAAGCCAACCAGGCGTTAATGAAATGGCTCGCAGGCTGCCTGGGCGTACCTCAACAGGCGGTCACGCTGGTGCGCGGGGAGACTTCGAGGCGCAAGCAGTTGCGCGTGCAAGCCTCGGCGGCAAGCCACGCCACATGGGATGAGTTGGTGAAGGCAGCGGGCAGCCCGGCACCGTAAAGGCGCGAGCAGGATATCAGCCGTTTGCTATTAATTTAATAGCAGCAACCCAATATAGGTATTGGGCTAGGCAGCGATTTGTTCAGCAGTCAGGGTGTAGTTCTGTCCGCCTCGCGTGGCGATCTTCAGCGCGCCCACCCGGTTGCCCAGCGCCGCACAACGCGCCAGCGACCAGCCCTGCTCCAGGCCGAACAGCAGCGCGCCACGAAAGGCGTCGCCACAGCCGGTCGGGTCGACCACTTCTGTGGCCTTGACGGGCGGCACCAGCGTTTTTTCGCCGCCCACCCAGACTTCGCAGCCCTCGGCGCCCAGTGTCACTACGAGGCCTTCGACCTTGCGCGACAGTTCAGCGCAGGACATGCCCGTGCGGTCGCAAAGCATTTTGGCCTCGTAGTCATTGACCGTCACCCAGGTCGCCAGTTCGACAAAATGCGCCAGTTCCTTGCCGTCAAACATCGGCAGGCCCTGGCCCGGATCAAACACAAAGGGAATGCCGGCCGCCTTGAACTGCTCGGCATGCTGCAGCATCGCGTCGCGGCCATCGGGGGCAATGATGCCCAGTTTGATGTCGCTACGCGCCTCAATGCGGGTCACGTGGGCCTGCATCATTGCGCCGGGGTGAAAGGCCGTGATCTGGTTGTTGTCGCGGTCGGTCATGATCATGGCCTGCGCGGTGTAGGTGTCGCCCACCTGGCGGACGAACTCCGTGCTGACACCCAGGGTTTTCATGCGTTCCACATAGTCGGCGCCGTCGGTGCCGACCGTGGCCATGGGCAGCGGCTTGCCGCCGAGCTGGCGCAGGCTGTAGGCGATATTGCCGGCGCAACCGCCGAATTCGCGGCGCAGGGCAGGCACCAGGAAAGACACATTGAGGATGTGCAGCTGGTCGGGCAGGATCTGCTCGGAAAAGCGCCCCTCAAAAGTCATGATGGTGTCAAACGCCAGGGAGCCACAGATAACAGCAGACATTCGGTTCTTTCTCGTTTCAATCAGGGATAAAAAGCCAGGACGCGGTAGCCCGCGACCCGCAGGGGGCCGCCAGGCGCAGTGGCGGGGGAAGCGGGGGAAGAAGAGGATGAGGCAGGTGCCGGCGCACCGGCATCGCCAGAGACTCTCATGATGACCACGCCAGCCAGGTCCGACTGCGGGGCCAGCGTGGCGCTTCTGGCGCCGAACTGCGCCGGCGTGAGAATGCGCCGCACCACGGCCTGGTCCTGGGTGTCGGTCAGGGTCACTTCCAGAGACGGCATCTCCAGCGCCACCACACCCGTGTTCTTGAGGGTAAAGCTGAGCCGGTAGGCGTCGGGCCCGAGCCGGTTGAAGGTGGAGCTGTCGATGACCAGTGACTCGATATGGCGGGGTGCGCGTATGTCGCATTGGAGCGGGCCGCAGATAGCCTGAAGCGCCGGCACCAGGCGCGGCTCCAGCGCAGCGAGCGTGTCTCTTTGCTGCACGCCCCATTGCACCACCAGGCCGGCCAGCAGCAGCAAGGACAGCAAGGCCAGCGACCACCGTGTGGCCGGCTTCTTCCAGAACGCCTTGCGCTGCGCGTCCCGCACAAAAGAAACATCGTGCTCAACTGGCATCCGCGAGTCCGGCATGCCGGAGTCCACATCCGAGTAATCGAAGCTGGAATCGTCCTCGATCGCCTGGCGCATCACGGCCGGCGGCCGGGGCAGCAGCGCCGGAGGCAGCGAGTCGTCGTCCAGCTCCGTCGGGTCCAGTTGGCGTTCCTGTTGCGCCCGTTTCCAGCGCCCGGGGTCAAAGTCGGCAGCGCTGTCCTGGGCCTCCACGGGTGTGGCGTTTGACGGCCGCATAGGCGCCCTGTCGGCAAATGACCTGGCAGGCGCCCAGTCATCGGGGTGGAGATCTGCTGGTTCCGTATCGGCGGTGGCTTGCCGGGCGGAAGGGACTTCGGGTTCCGGCAACGGCTGCGGCTCGGTATCGGCCAGCGGGGCCGATGACATTGCCAGCGACGACATATCGCGAGGCAGCAGATGGGCCGACGCATCAAAGACTTCGGCGCAATGCCCGCATCGCACCCAGCCCTGCGAGACTTTGAGTTGATCGGTCACGACTTTGAACATCGTGCCGCATGCGGGGCAGCGCGTAATCAGGCTCATTTAGCGCTGTATTGTAGGGGTCGGCAGCACGGTTGACGGTCTGTGCGAGCCATCCCGCGCAGGAGGGGCCGGCTCAGAAGCTGGCGGTCATCAGGATCCAGCCCTCTTGCGTGTCATGCACCGTGAGCTGGCAATACGGCGCATAGGCCTCTTTGAGTTCTTCGGCCTGGCGGTCGAGAATGCCGGCCAGCACCAGATGCCCGCCTTTTTCGACATGCGCGCACAGCAGCGGTGCCAGCACCTTCAGCGGCGTGGCCAGGATATTGGCCAGAACAGTCTGGTACTTGCCGCCAGCCTTTTCGGGCAGACCGGCATTGAGCACCACATGGTTCGCCTCGGCATTGGCGCGCGTCGATTCAACGGCCGCCGGGTCAATGTCAACCGCGTCGATGTCCAGCGCGCCGAACTTTGCCGCGCCTATGGCCAGAATGCCCGAGCCACAGCCGTAGTCCAGGACACGGCCCAGGCTTTTGCCGGCACTGCCCTGGCCTGCTATCCAGCGCAGGCACATGCGCGTCGTCGGGTGCGTGCCCGTACCAAACGCCAGGCCCGGGTCCAGGCGAATCAGCTGTTTGGCTTCGGCAGGCGGCTCATGCCAGGTCGGCACGATCCAGAATTCGGGGGTGATGTCGACCGGCGAGAACTGCGATTGCGTCAGGCGCACCCAATCCTGATCAGGCACCGGCTGGACGGCCACCACACTGCAGCCCGCGAAAAAGTCTTGTGCCGACAGCACGCCGGCCGCATCACGCGCCAGGGCTTCAGTGGCAAACAGCGACACGATGCGCGAACGCTCCCAGCCCGCCTTGGGCGGCGGCATGTCCGGCTCGCCAAACAGCGCCTGCTCAGCCGGCGTCTGCGCGTCGGCATCTTCCACCGACACACTGAGCGCATCCAGCGCGTCCAGCGCTTCGCTCAGGGTTTCGACTTCGTCGACGGGAGCCAGCAGGATCAGTTCAAACATGGTTTATTACCTCGCAGGAAGCTCTACGCCAAGGAGCACAGGTATTCATTCAAGCATGAGCCGCGGAACCGGCTTTGCCGGGCCGCAGGGCGGGCGGCCCCCTCGGGGGGCAGGGAGCTACACGAAGTGAGCGACCGTGGGGGCCACATCCACCGTGGGGGCTCTATCTCTCTCGCTTCGAGAGCCACTCTTCCAGATAGTGGATGTTCGTGCCGCCGTCCATGAACTTCGCGTCCACCATCAGCTCGCGGTGCAGCGGGATATTGGTGTTGATGCCTTCGACCACGGTCTCGGCCAGGGCCGTGCTCATGCGGGCCAGCGCCTGCTCGCGCGTGTCGCCGTGCACGATGATCTTGCCGATCATGGAGTCGTAGTTGGGCGGCACGAAGTAGTTGGCATAGATGTGCGAGTCCACCCGCACGCCCGGCCCGCCTGGCGTGTGCCAGGTCGTGATGCGGCCCGGCGAAGGGACAAACTTGTACGGGTCTTCCGCGTTGATGCGGCATTCGATGGAATGGCCCTTGAGCTCGATGTCGCGTTGGGCAAAAGGCAATTTTTCGCCGGCCGCCACCATGATCTGGGTGCGAACAATGTCCACGCCGGTGATCCACTCGGTGACCGGATGCTCCACCTGCACGCGGGTGTTCATCTCGATGAAGTAAAACTCGCCGTTTTCGTAGAGAAACTCAAAGGTGCCCGCGCCGCGGTAGCCGATCTTTTTGACGGCCGCGACGCAACGCTCGCCGATGCGCTCGATCAGCTTGCGCGGAATACCCGGCGCCGGCGCTTCTTCAATGACTTTCTGGTGGCGCCGCTGCATGGAGCAGTCGCGCTCGCCCAGCCAGACCGCATTCTTGTGCTGGTCGGCCAGGATCTGGATTTCAATGTGCCGCGGGTTCTGCAGGAATTTCTCCATGTAGACCTCGGGGTTGCCGAAAGCCGCACCGGCTTCGGCCTTGGTGGTCTGCACCGCGTGCAGCAAGGCTGCCTCGGTGTGCACCACGCGCATGCCGCGCCCGCCGCCGCCACCCGCCGCCTTGATGATGACGGGGTAGCCGATCTGCTTGGCGGTGCGCTTGATGAAGACCGCGTCGTCAGGCAGTGCGCCTTCGGAGCCGGGCACGCAGGGCACGCCGGCCTTGATCATGGTCTGCTTGGCCGAGACCTTGTCGCCCATGATGCGGATGGATTCGGGCGAAGGGCCGATGAACTTGAAGCCGCTTTTTTCCACCCGCTCGGCAAAGTCGGCGTTTTCGCTCAAAAAACCGTAGCCGGGGTGAATCGCTTCCGCGTCCGTGACTTCTGCCGCCGAAATGATGGCCGGCATGTTGAGGTAGCTGTCCTTGGAAGGCGCCGGGCCGATGCAGACCGACTCGTCCGCCAGCTTGATGTATTTTGCTTCGCGGTCGGCCTCGGAATAGACCATCACGGCCTTGACGCCGAGCTCGCGGCAGGCGCGCTGGATGCGCAGCGCGATCTCCCCGCGGTTGGCGATCAGTATTTTCTTGAACATGCGTCGGTAAGCCTGGTTTGAAAAGGGGGGCGAGGCGCCCGCTTACTCAATGATGAAGAGGGGTTGGCCGTATTCGACAGCCTGGCCGTTTTCCGAAAGAATCTTGGTGACCGTGCCTGATTTGTCGGCTTCGATCTCATTGAGGATCTTCATGGCCTCAATGATGCAGATGGTTTCGCCTTCCTTGACGACGCTGCCGACCTCGACAAACGCCTTGGCGCCGGGGCTGGCAGAGCGGTAGAAGGTGCCCACCATGGGGGATTTGACGGAGTGGCCGGCCGGTGCGGCGGGCGCTGCCTCGGCCAGCGGTGCGGCGGGAGCGCCGCCGGCAGGGGCCGCTGCAGGAGCTGCTACCATGGCCACCGGCTGCTGCATCACGAGCGGGGCGCCGCTGGATTTGACGATACGCACCTTGCCTTCGGCTTCGGTGATCTCCAGTTCAGAGACGTTGGACTCCGAAACGAGGTCGATCAGGGTTTTGAGTTTTCTTAAATCCATGGGTTCTCTCCAACGACGGTAGATGCTGGCGCGAGGTTTCAGCGCAGCGTCTGAATAAAGCCTGAAGACCGGACGGCATACCACCTACACCGATCTTCCCTCTTTTTTCAATTACTTCCTGCTTTTACGCCCTAAAGCGCTTATCAGGTTATTACTGCAGACACCAGCCAAGTGGCTTGGGCCTGTGAGAGCGCAGAGTGTACATCAAGCCGGAGGGCTCCCCAAGCCCCTACCGGCGACCCGCGCTTCATCAATAAGCGCACATACGGCCGCCGTTCAGCGCAGCTCGCAGCGAGTTCACGTCATTTAGATCAAAACCGGAATCCGGCCTTATTTGAGCTTGGCCCAAAGCGCCAGCTCTTCCGGCAAGACCTGGCCGATCTTGCGATGCAGCAACTCGCCCGTGGCGCTGAACACCGCCGTAAAAGGAAGACTGCCGGCGAGATTGCCTAGCGATTTGCTGAGTTCGGTGCCGCCCATGCCGGCCATGCCGACCGGGAAATGCAAGGGCGTGGCTTGCAGCCAGTCACGCACCTTGCTGGGCTGGTCCACCGCCAAACCCACCACCTGGATGTTTTTATCGCGGTTTTCCTGGAAGAAGTAATCCAATAAGGGCAACTCCTCGACGCAAGGGGGACACCAGGTCGCCCAGAAATTCACCAGCAGGAGCTTGCCGCGAAAACTGCTCATGGACAGGTTCTTGCCGTCCGGCGTGTCGAAGTTCAGGCTCCAGAACGCGTCGGTCGCCGTCCCTGTTGCGGCGCCAGGGGCGGGCGCCACGATCTTCTCATCGACCTGGTGGGGCTGGAATTTCCACCAGGCTGCCCCGGCCCCGGCCAGGCCGGCCAAAGCGGCGGCACCGCCATAAATCATGTTTCTGCGGTTCACGTGTTCTCAAGCTCCGGGTTGGGTAGACAGCAATTTTTGCACGGCAGCCAGGTCGCCCCGCGGGGTGCGGCCCTTGGCGTCGGGCCGCAGGGCGCCGCGCAGGTCATCGTGGTCATACACCATCAGGTGCACGCCCACAGTTTCGTTCAGAGGTTTGCACACACTTCGCAAACTGAGCGCTTCCACGCTGTCGCCGGTAAAGCCGGTGACCGTGCGCGGCTCATAGTCCACATTGTGTTCGATCAGCGCGATTTCGGCCGATTTGGGGTCGTCGCAAAACAGCTGGATATAGATATCAGACAGCCGCGTGGCCGTGCCGTGCCAGACGGCGCCGCCCAGGTAGGGGCGAAACTGCGCCAGCCGCTCCATCCAGGTCAGCGCCAGCGCACGCAGGGCGGCCAGCTCGGCCGGCTGGGTGTCGGCGCAAAACAGCGCGATGTATTCCCGCACGGCGTCTTCCAGCTCATCGTTGCCGGGCAGCTCGGTGCGCGCGGGCAGCGCCATCTGTTTGACGGCGCGGCGCTTGGCAGGGCCGTATTCCAGCCCTTCTTCCACGACCAGCGCGGCGGCCGTGGCGGCGATTTCGGATTTGAGGGTGTGAGGGATCAAGGCGGCTGGGGCAACTGGATCGGTGCCGGAAGAGATGCGAAGGTGGACGGATCAGACGGCTGCGAAGGGCTACCAACGGCAGCGAAGCGATTGTGCCCTCGTTAGGTCCGTCTGGCCGCCTAAAGTTCAAGGCAAATCGCAGCGCACCTCTTTGCTATCAAATCAGGAGCTACACGCCAAGGCAGTGATTGGGCTAGAGCCATTTTTTGCTTAAAATCCCGGCCCGCTCCCCGTTTTGGCACTGCCGGGGCCCCGAAAAGCCCTGCCTAGAATACAGGCCATGCACATACATATTCTGGGAATCTGCGGCACTTTCATGGGCGGCCTGGCCGCCCTGGCGCGGGAGGCGGGGCACAAAGTGACGGGTTGCGACACCGGCGTCTACCCGCCCATGAGCGACCAGCTGCGCGGCCTGGGGATTGAACTGATCGAAGGCTACGGCGCCGACCAGATGGCTTTTGAGCCTGATGTGTTTGTGATCGGCAATGTGGTGTCCCGGGCCCGCCAGCCGGACGGCAGCCCCCGGTATCCGTTGATGGAAGCGATTTTGAACAGCGGCAAGCCTTACACCAGCGGCCCGCAATGGCTGTCGGGCCATGTCCTGCATCACCCGACGCACCATGCCACCGGCCCGCGCCATGTGCTGGCCGTGGCCGGCACGCACGGCAAGACCACCACCACCGCCATGCTGGCCTGGGTCCTGGAACAAGCCGGCCTCAAGCCGGGTTTTCTGGTGGGCGGCGTACCGCTGAACTTCGGCGTGTCGGCCCGGCTGGGCGAGGGCAACACCTTTGTGATTGAAGCCGACGAGTACGACACCGCATTTTTCGACAAGCGCAGCAAGTTTGTGCACTACCACCCGCGCACCGCCATCCTGAACAACCTCGAGTTCGACCACGCCGACATCTTTGACGACCTGGCGGCCATTGAGCGGCAGTTTCACCACCTGGTGCGCACTGTGCCGTCCCAGGGCCGGGTGGTCGTCAACGCGGGCGAAGCCGCCCTTCAGCGTGTGCTGGCCAAAGGCTGCTGGAGTGAGCAGATGCTTTTTGGCGGCGGTGCACTGAATAAAGACGGCTTCACCGCCAAGGGCGAGCCGCACGACTTCCAGGTGCTCAAGGCCGGGCAAGCCGTGGCCCATGTGCAATGGAGCATCAGCGGCGTGCACAACCAGCTCAATGCATTGGCCGCCATCGCCGCCGCCGAGCATGTGGGCGTGGCGCCCGAAGCCGCCGCCCAGGCGCTGGCCTCGTTCCAGAACGTCAAGCGCCGCATGGAAGTGCGCGGCGTGGTCGCCCAAAACGGTGGCGACATCACGGTGTATGACGACTTCGCCCATCACCCGACGGCCATCCACATGACGGTAGACGGCTTGCGCCGCCAGTTGACGGCCACCGGCAAGGGCGCGGAACGCATCCTGGCGATCTTCGAGCCGCGCAGCAACACCATGAAGCTGGGCGCCATGACGGCCCAGTTGCCCTGGAGCCTGGAGCAGGCCGACCTGGCGTTTTGCCACGCCGGCGGGCTGGACTGGGACGCGCGTGCCGCACTCGCGCCCATGGGCGACCGCGCGCAAGTGGCCGGCACCATCGAGCAGCTGATCGAGCAAGTGCTGGCCGCGGTGCGGCCCGGCGACCATTTGCTGTGCATGAGCAACGGCGGGTTTGGCGGGATCCACGCCAGGCTGCTGGCGGCGCTCAAAGCGTGACGGCAAGCCCCATGGGCCGGGGCCTCGATTTGCTATCAATTTAATAGCTACCAGCCCATTGCTGATTTGGGCTGGAGTCCAAAATCGCTTCAAAAAAAGCGAGCGCCGGAAATCTAGAAACTGATGCTCAGCGTGGTGACGTCGACATGCACAACAGGCTTGCCCAACGCCGCACTCGACGCCCGGGCAAATTCCTGAGCCCATTTGGCTTCGGCAAACTTCGCCGGCCCGGCCGCCTGGGCCACGACCACCACCTTGTCGGCGGTCAGCAACTTGCCCGTGGGCCGCAGCGGCTCGCAGCCCATCTGCGTGAACTGGTCGTCCAGCCACCACCGCGCCACATCGTGCGGCATGGGCTGCACTTCGTTGAGGTCCAGCCGCACCGGCGGGCGGTCCTTGAAGGTCACACTGACTTCGCTGCGCATGAGGAGCTCCCGGCAAAGGATAGGGTGACCCCATGGTCGCGACCTGAAGCGCCGGCGGCAATTCGCGGAAACCCGCGAGCGGGACTTAAACTCGAGTCCCTGTCCACTAACACCACCCGTGAAACTTCACCTATGACTATTTTCCAGGCAACCTCAAGAACCCTGTCGTGCGTGCTGGCGGCGATGGCATTGACAGCGTGCGCGGTGAAGTCGTTTACGTCGACAGCGATGGAGACGGCGCAGACCCCGATCCGGATTCTGGATGTTTACTGGAGCCCCAAACTGCCGGCAAACTACAAGCTGACAAAGAGCGCCCAAGGCTACAAGCCGGTGATCACCGACGCTGACCGCAAGGTCGCCGCAGACTCTCTGGTGGCCTTGAGCCGGACATTTGATGGGGGCTTCAGAACCCTCTTCAGCGACAAGATGAAGGCGTCAGGGGTCAAGACCGTGGAGGTCATTTCCGTTCCGCAACAGCGATTGCCCAATCCGGTGGAAGGCCGTTATCAGCTGTTTATCGACGTCGAAGACATGGCGGTAGGCTGCACCGGCCTTGGCTGCGTCGCCACTTTTGATCTCAAGGGCATGCTGCGTGCACCTGCGAGTTCAGCGCCTGCCATGACCTTCACCACCAAGGTCGGACAACCGATTGTGGGCGCGAAGATCGATGACATGCTGTTCAGCTCCTTTGCCAACGCGCTCGCAGACGACCTGAATGCCAAAGGTTTTTTGAAGCGGTGAGGC
>CALRQR020000011.1:0-184016 GCA_943370375.1 Synechococcus sp. UW140 | reverse complement strand
GCGCTGAAGTTCTACGCCTCGGTGCGCCTGGACATCCGCCGTATCGGCTCCATCAAGAAGGGTGAAGAGGTGATCGGCAACGAAACCCGGGTCAAGGTGGTCAAGAACAAGGTGGCGTCGCCGTTCAAGACGGCGGAGTTCGACATCCTCTACGGCGAGGGCATCAGCCGCCTGGGCGAGGTGCTGGACCTGGGTGTGGCCGGCCACATCGTCGAAAAAGCCGGCGCCTGGTATGCCTTTAACGGCGAAAAAATTGGCCAGGGCCGCGACAACTCGCGTGAGTTCCTGAAGGAAAACCCCGAACTCGCCATCGAGATCGAAAACAAGGTGCGCGAATCGCTGGGCATTCCGCTGGTGCAGGTGGCGGGCGGCATTGATGCCCCGGCCGAAAAGCCGGCCAAGGCCGAAAAAGCCGAGAAGGCTGAAAAGCCCGCCAAGGCCGCTGCCTGATTTTTAATGCCAAATAAGGCTCTAGCCCAGTTGGAGCATGCGCTGTTAGCTATTAAAAAGATAGCGCGCGTGTTGGGCTCGACCTGTTAGCCATGGAAAATCCGGTAGATCACAAGCCAGCCAAACCCGCCCGCCGTGCGGGTTTTGGCCTTTCTCTCAAAGGTCGCGCGCTGCGTTACCTGGCCGCGCGCGAGCATTCACGCGCCGAGCTGGAGCGCAAGCTGGCGCCGCATGAAGAAACCCCGGGGCAGCTGGCTCAGGTGCTCGATGACCTGGAGGCCAAAGACTTCATCAGTGAAGCGCGGGTGGTGGAGTCGGTGATCAACCGGCGCGCCGGGCGTTTTGGCGCGGCGCGCATCAAGCATGAGCTGCTGAACAAGGGTTTGGGCGCTGAGCTGGTGGCCGGAGCTGTGGCCAGCCTGAAAGGCAGCGAGCTGGAACGCGCCCGGGATATCTGGCGCAGGAAGTTCGACGGGCCGGCGCCCGACGCGGCCGCCCGCGCCAAGCAGATGCGGTTTCTGGCGGCGCGCGGTTTTGGCGGCGATGTGATCCGCCGGGTGGTATCGCAAGCCGACGAAGATTGAAAGCGCCGGCGGGGCCCATTTTGTAAAGAAAAAAGGGCGCTAGCCCAATCGGAGCGTTCGCAAGCAGCTATTAAATTAATAGCAAGCTTGGGGTCTACAACCCCAGCATCAGTTTCAGGTTTTGCACCGCAGCACCCGATGCACCCTTGCCCAGGTTGTCCAGCCGCGCCACCAGCACTGCGTGGCGGTGCTCTTCGTTGGCGAACACGCGCAGTTCCATCTTGTTGGTGTCGTTCAGCGCCAGCGCGTCCAGCTTGCCCGAGTCGCCTGCGGGTTCCACCGTGACCCATTCGCTGCCGGCGTAATGTTTGCTCAGCACGTCCTGCAGCTTCGCCGCCGTCGGCTTGCCGGGCAGCAAATCAAGGTGCAAAGGCAGCTGCACCAGCATGCCCTGCTTGAAGTTGCCCACGGAAGGAATGAACACCGGGCGGCGTGTGAGGCCGGTGTACTTCATGATTTCGGGCAGGTGCTTGTGCGTCAGGCCCAGGCCGTACAGCTCGAACAGCGGCGCGGTGCCGGCTTCGTAATCCTCAATCATCTGCCGCCCGCCGCCGGAGTAACCACTTACCGCCGGAAGGCTCAAAGGGAAGTCAGCCGGAATCACGCCGGCATCGACCAGCGGGCGGATCAGCGCAATCGCGCCGGTGGCATAGCAGCCGGGGTTGCCGACGCGGTTGGCGGCGGCCACGGCGGCGCGCTGGGACTGGGTCAGTTCAGGAAAGCCGTACACCCAGCCCGGCACGGTGCGGTGGGCGGTCGAGGCGTCGATGATCTTGGGCTTTTTGCCTGTCAGGGAGTCGATCATGGCGACCGATTCGCGGGCTGCGTCGTCGTGCAGGCACAGGATCACCATGTCAACCTGCGCCATCAGTGCGCGCTTGGCGGCCGCATCCTTGCGCAGCTCGGGCGCGATGCTGACCAGCTCGATCTGCGGCATGGCTTGTAGCCGCTCGCGGATTTGCAGGCCCGTGGTGCCGGCTTCTCCGTCAATAAAAACTTTGGGCATGAAAACTTCCAGGTGCAACAACAAAAACGGAATACGGAAATCACGAAATACAAGGTCGCCCGACGCGAAAACAAGGCACCCTAAAACGCCTTGCAAAGCCCGGTTTCAGGCCGTTTACGCGCCATTTGGGGTTGTCAGGCTGGCACAAGAGTTGTGCGTCGCACCATGATACAGTTCTGCGTTGCTGCGTGCAGTGACCGCCGACGTGGTTTTTTGGGCCGGTGTGGCCTCTATCCGACACCCCATCGCCCTGCCCAAACCCCTGTTGCACCCCCCTCTTTTACTGAATTCTGAAGGTTTTTCATGAAAATTCACGAGTACCAGGGCAAGGAAATCTTGCGCAATTATGGTGTGCCTGTGCCGCGCGGCATCCCGGCATTTACGGTGCAGGAAGCGGTTGAAGCCGCCCAGAAACTTGGCGGCCCGGTGTGGGTGGTCAAGGCTCAGATTCACGCGGGCGGCCGCGGCAAGGGTGGCGGCGTGAAGGTTGCCAAGACCATCGACGACGTCAAGCGCATTGCCGGCGAAATCCTCGGCATGCAGCTGAAAACGCACCAGACCGGCCCTGAGGGCCAGAAAGTCCGCCGCCTCTATATTGAAGACGGCGCCGACATCCAGAAGGAATACTACGTCTCTGCCGTGACCGACCGCGAGTCGCAAAAGGTGGCTTTCATCGCTTCCAGCGAAGGCGGCATGGACATCGAAGAAGTGGCCCATTCCAACCCTGAAAAAATCATCAAGGTGTTTGTCGATCCGCTGGTCGGCATGACAGATGCCCAGGCCAAGGAAGTCGCCACTGGCATCGGCATGCCTGCCGACTCCGTGGCGCAGACCGTCGACATCCTGCAAAAGCTCTACAAGTGCTACATGGAGACCGACGCGTCGCTGGTTGAGATCAACCCGCTGAACCGCAACAGCAAGGGCGAAGTCATGGCCCTGGACGCGAAGTTCAACTTCGACGCCAACGCGCTGTTCCGCCATCCTGAAATCGTCGCCTACCGCGACCTGGACGAAGAAGATCCGGCCGAAGTCGAAGCCAGCAAGTTTGACCTGGCCTACATCAGCCTGGACGGCAACATCGGCTGCCTGGTCAACGGCGCCGGCCTGGCCATGGCGACCATGGACACCATCAAGCTGTTCGGCGGCGAGCCGGCCAACTTCCTGGACGTGGGCGGCGGCGCAACGGCTGAAAAAGTCACCGAAGCCTTCAAGATCATGCTGAAGAACCCCGATGTCAAAGGCATCCTGGTCAACATCTTCGGCGGCATCATGAAGTGCGACACCATCGCCGACGGCGTGATCACCGCCTGCAAGGCCGTGAACCTGTCGGTTCCGCTGGTCGTGCGCATGAAGGGCACCAACGAAGACCTGGGCAAGAAAATGCTGGCGGACTCCGGTTTGCCCATCATTGCCGCAGACACCATGGCTGAAGCTGCGACCAAAATCGTGGCCGCCGTCAAGTAAGCCCAGGAGCACACAAACATGTCGATCTACATCAACAAAAACACCAAAGTCATTACCCAGGGCATCACGGGCAAGACAGGCCAGTTCCACACCCGCATGTGCCGCGACTACGCGAACGGCAAAGAGGCCTTTGTGGCCGGTGTGAACCCCAAGAAAGCCGGCGAAGACTTCGAAGGCATCCCGATTTTTGCCAACGTGACCGAAGCCGCCAAGGCCACGGGCGCGACCGTGTCGGTCATCTACGTGCCGCCTGCTGGCGCTGCGGCCGCCATCTGGGAAGCTGTTGAAGCCAACCTGGACCTGGCCATCTGCATCACCGAAGGCATCCCTGTGCGCGACATGCTGGAAGTGCGCAACCGCATGAAGGCCAAGGAAGCCGCCGGCGGCAAGAAAACCCTGCTGCTGGGCCCCAACTGCCCCGGCCTCATCACTCCCGAAGAAATCAAGATCGGCATCATGCCCGGTCACATTCACCGCAAGGGCCGTATCGGCGTGGTCAGCCGCTCCGGCACGTTGACTTATGAAGCTGTGGCGCAACTGACCGAAATCGGCCTGGGCCAGTCCAGCGCCGTAGGCATCGGCGGCGACCCGATCAACGGCCTGAAGCACATCGACGTGATGAAAGCCTTCAACGACGATCCGGACACCGATGCGGTCATCATGATCGGCGAAATCGGCGGTCCCGATGAAGCCGAAGCCGCCCAGTGGTGCAAGGCCAACATGAAAAAACCGATCGTTGGCTTTATCGCCGGCGTGACGGCTCCGGCCGGCAAGCGTATGGGCCATGCAGGCGCGCTGATTTCCGGCGGCGCCGACACGGCCGATGCCAAGCTGGCCATCATGGAAGCCTGCGGCTTCACCGTGACGCGCAACCCTTCGGAAATGGCCAAGCTGCTCAAGGCGCTGCTGTAAGGCGCCAGCGCCACGACTTTCGGCAAAACTTGACCTCGATCAAGCGAATACGCAGTAATACCGATCACGGTGGCTGTGTTGCCGCTTAGACTCTCCAAAAACAAAAAAGCGCTTTCCGGCGCTTTTTTTAATTCATAACAGGAGCAACACATGTTTTTCGGACTGGACCTCGCGTCCCCCCTTTTCTGGAGCGCCTTCGGCTCCATCATGATCGCCAACATCGTCCTGTCTGGCGACAACGCCGTGGTGATCGCCATGGCGGCGCGAACGCTCAAGCCCGAGCAGCAGGCCAAAGCGATTTTCTGGGGCAGTGCCGCCGCGATCGTGATGCGGATTATTCTGACCATTGTGGCCATCCAGCTGCTGACCCTGCCTTACCTGAAAATCATAGGCGCGGTGTTGTTGGTCTATATCGGCGTGGACCTGCTCAAGGGTGAAGAGGAGGGCGATGACCACGGCAAGGAAATCAACGGCATGGCGGCCGCGATTCGCACCATCCTGGTAGCCGACCTCGTGATGAGCCTGGACAACGTGCTGGCCGTGGCCGCCGCCGCCAAAGGCAACCTGCCGCTGCTGGTGTTGGGCCTGCTGGTGAGCATTCCGCTGATCATTTTCGGCGCGACCCTGCTGACCAAGGTGATGGAGCGCTTCCCCATCATCATTACCATCGGCGCAGCGCTGCTGGGCTTCCTGGCGGGCGAAATGCTGTTGACCGATCCTGCCGTGACGGCTCAGTTTGGCGCCATCAACGAGCACGCAGTCACCGCTGGCGGCATTCTGGGCGCCGTGCTGGTAGTGGCTCTGGGCACCTACCTGGCCAAACGGCAGAAAACACCAACTTCCGCCTGAAGTTTGCAAGCTGAATTCCCCCGTGCCAGTTCACGGGGGCAGCGGGCGAGCCCTTCGCCCGTGCCCGGACGCTTGTTCGTGCGATCACTGCCTGTCGGCTGAAAACCACGTATTTGCAACAGTCGGCACTGTTGCAGTGCAAAAGTCGCTTGTCCAGCCGCACCCCGTCTGTTAATGTCCATTGTCAGGAGACTTGTAACCTGCCGAAACAGTTGGCGGGCGCTTCTTGGTGCCTGTAAATGGCAACCCTGAGCGACGGGTAATACAAAGCAATTAAAAAAGCAGCTAAAGCTATGTACGGCGAACCAGGACAAGGGACGGGAAGTGGCCAAATCATCTAGAAAGTTGAGTCAGTTCTGGCGAGCCGACTGGTTTGTGGGCGTTCTGGTGGTCCTGGCCGTCTTGTTCCTGCACGGCCTGACGGACTTCTTCGGCACTCTGGAGCGTCGTTATTACGATTTCGCGAGTACGAGCACCTCGCGCCAGCCTTCCGAGCGCATCGCCATCATTGCGATCGACGACCAGAGCATTGCCAACATTGGCCGTTGGCCCTGGCCACGCGATGTGCATGCCCAGCTGATTGACCAGCTTTCGGCCGCCAAAGCCAAGACCATCGCGCACACCGCCTTCTTCTTTGAGCCTCAGACAGACCGCGGACTGGTGTTTATTCGCAAAATCAAGGAAGCCCTTGGTCCCGCAGCGGATCCGGCGGCACCGCCTCAGGGCGGTTTGCCCGAGCAATTGGGCAAAGTCATCGCCGAGGCGGAAATTGCGCTGGACACCGATGCCAAGCTGGCGGCGAGCATGACCAAAGCGGGCAACGTTCTGGTGCCTTCGGTTTTCTCGCTGGGCGTGCCTCAGGGCCGGCCGGATAACCCGCTTCCGGCCTATGCGCTGAAGAGCGCCGTGGACGAACCCAACGGGTTTTCTCTCCCGGCGATTCGCGGTCAGCAACCCATTGAACTGATAGGCACCGCGGCTGCGGGCATCGCCCACCTCAACCAGTTGCCGGATGTGGACGGCGCGGTACGGCAGGAGCCTCTGCTGATCAACTATTACGGCAAGGCTGTGCCTTCGATGAGTCTTTTGGTGGCGGCCAAAAGCCTGAACCTCGGACCTGCAGACATCAAGCTCAATGTGGGTGATTCCGTGCAGATCGGCAAGCTGATGGTCAAGACCGATGAGTCGGCCCTCATGCTGCCGCAGTTTTACAAGGGTAAGGATGGCCGTCCAGCTTTTGCGGTGGATTCGTTCTATGACGTGATCTCCGGCAAAATTCCGGCCAGCAAATATGCCGACAAGATTGTCATCATCGGCGCCACTGCCGCAGGCGTAGGCACCCAGTTCCCGACGCCTGCCGGCCCGGGGCTGTCACCGGCGGAAACCATCGCCCACATTACCTCGAGCATCCTGAACGAGCATTTCATCGTGCAGCCAGGCTGGGGTGTCTGGGCCACCCTCGGTGTGCTGCTGCTGGTGGCCGGGTACCTGATTGCCGGTTTGCCCAGGCTTTCGGCGGGCAAAGCGGCCATCGTGACTTTGGTACTGTTTGTATTGCTGCTGGTGGCCGAATTTGGTCTGCTGTCGGCATCGGCAACGTGGCTCAAGCTGGTGTTTCCTGCGGCCTTGCTGGTGATCGGGCATCTTGCCCTGACGACCAAACGCTTCCTCATGACCGAGGCGGGCAAGCTCAAATCGGATGAGGAGTCTGCCGAAACCAACCGCATGATGGGCTTGGCCCTACAGGGCCAAGGCCAACTCGACATGGCGTTTGACCGATTCCGCCGCGTGCCGTTCACCGATGCGTTGATGGACAACATGAATAACCTCGCGCTGGATTTCGAGCGCAAGCGGCAATTCAATAAAGCCCAGGCCGTGTATGAGTACATGGCTACTTACAACAAGAACCACAAAGACCTTCAGTCCAAACTCAATCGCGCCAAAAACCTCTCTGAAACCGTCATTCTGGGCGGCGGTGGGTCGCATCCCGGCGGGACGATGCTGCTGGACGGTGGCGCCGTCGAAAAACCCATGCTGGGCCGTTACCAGGTGGAAAAAGAGCTGGGCAAGGGTGCCATGGGCGTGGTCTATCTCGGCAAGGATCCCAAAATCGGCCGAGTGGTGGCCATCAAGACCATGGCCCTTAGCCAGGAGTTCGAGGGCGAAGAGCTCGATGACGCCCGTGAGCGCTTCTTTCGAGAGGCGGAAACTGCGGGCCGGCTCCAGCACCAGAACATCGTGACCATCTTCGATGCGGGTGAAGAGCATGATCTGGCCTACATCGCGATGGAATTTCTCAAGGGCAAGGATTTAGCCGACGTCACCAAGGATGGGCACCTTCTGCCTATCCCCAAAGTCTTGTCCATCGTTGCCCGGGTGTCTGAAGCCCTGGCCTATGCACACAAGCAGAACGTGGTGCACCGGGATATCAAGCCCGCCAACATCATGTATGAAATTGATAGCGATACCGTGAAAGTGACCGACTTCGGCATCGCGCGTATCACGGATTCGAGCAAAACCAAGACCGGCCTGGTGCTGGGTACGCCCAGCTTCATGTCGCCCGAGCAGATTGCCGGCAAGAAAGTCGACGGGCGGTCGGATTTGTACTCGCTAGGTGTCATGCTGTTCCAGATGCTGGCCGGTGTGTTGCCTTTCCGGGGTGACTCCATGGCTGAGCTGATGTACAAGATCGCGAACGAAGAGGCGCCCGATATCCGCATCATCCGCAAGGAACTGTCCGCGCGGCTGGCCGAGGTGGTTGCGCTTTCGCTCGCCAAACAGCCTGAATTGCGCTATCAGGACGGCGACCGGTTTGCTGCCGATCTGCGCGAGGTCATTGCCAGTTTAGGCGGCGCCACCACACCTGTGTCATCCTATGCGGCCCCGTCGGCCGCACCTGCGGCACAATTCGACGCCACAGTGATTCAATCTGCGGCCGGCGCACAAACGCCTGAGCCCAGGGCCTATGATGCGACCCAGGTCTTAAAAGCTGATGGGGTACAGACGTTCGACAAAACCATCGTCTCCAAGCCACCTGCTGCCGACACAGATACTCAGTGACAACACGAACAAGATGATTTACGAGATTTGTACACATACCGACCCAGGGTTGACGCGGGACAACAATGAAGATGCAGTTGCCTTCGATGCCGCGACACGGCTTTGCATTCTGGCCGACGGCATGGGCGGCTATAACGCGGGTGAAATCGCAAGTGGCATGGCAGCGGCATTCATCAAGTCGGAGATGGGTCGCTGGCTTTCCCAGGCAGGCAGGCATGCCAATGCCAAGGAAGTGCGCCGGGCGCTGGAGATCTGCGTGGAGAATGCCAACCACTCGATCTTCAATGCGGCCAATTCCAATCCCCAATACACAGGCATGGGAACCACGCTGGTCGTGGGTGTTTTTCAGGACGGGCGTTTGATGCTGGGGCACATCGGCGACTCGCGCTGCTATCGTTTGCGTGGCCAGGAGTTTCAGCAGATCACCAAGGACCATTCCTTGCTGCAGGAGCAAATTGACGCTGGATTGATCACACCCGAGCAGGCGCTGACTTCCCTGAACAAGAATCTGGTGACGCGTGCTCTCGGTGTTGAGGACACGGTTCTGGTTGAGGTCAATGAACACCGCGTAGAGGCAGGCGATCTCTACTTGATGTGCTCAGATGGCCTTTCGGATATGGTGCCGGATTCGGGTATCTCAGCCGTCCTTGCAGGTGCGGGGACGCTAGAGCAAAAAGCCAAGCAATTAATTGTGGCGGCGAATGAGGGCGGCGGACGCGATAATATTTCCGTATTGCTGGCCTATGCCAAAGAAGACTCGGCCAAGCGCGGCCTTTTGTCCAGAATGCTGGGAAAATAGCGCGGTGACTGCAACATTAAAACAGACAGGAGTCGGCCATGCCGAAGATGATCGTCTCTATTGACGGCGTTGTGATCAAGGAAGTCCAACTGACAAAGGACAGGACATCCTTGGGCCGTAGGCCCTACAACGACATCGTCATTGACAACCTTGCTGTCAGCGGGGAGCATGCCGTCCTGCAAATGTCCGGTAATGAGGTCTATCTTGAAGACCTGAACAGTACCAACGGCACCTACGTCAATGGCAAGGCCGTCAAGAAGCTGTTGCTGCAAAACAGTGACACCGTTGAAATTGGCAAATACAAGATCAAGTATGTCAATGAGGCCGCGCCTGCCGGGTTTGAAAAAACCATGGTCATCAAAGCCGGCTCTGCAGGCCTTGTTCCACCGGCACCGGCTGGCGCACCAGCGGCGCCAGCTGAAGCGGGCGCCAATCTCACCGCAGCTATCAAAGTCATGTCCGGCGCCGCCGCCGGGCGTGAAGTGGCTTTGGTAAAGGTAGTGACTACCATTGGGAAGCCGGGTGTTGCCGTTGCGGCGATTACAAAACGGCCTCAGGGATTCGTCGTGGCGCATGTAGAGGGGGCCGGAAAACCGACTCTCAATGGCGCGCCGATTGGAGCCGAGCCAGTTGTGCTGAAAAATGGCGACGTACTCGAGCTGGCCGGGACTCAAATGCAGTTCGTGCAGCATTGACCTGGGTGCTTGCCTGGGCCTCGTAGAGACGTGGACCGTAAGCACCCCCTACCCGAGGTCTCATGAGACTCCTCTCCCGGCACTGGCCTCGCATCGTCGTCACCCTGATTCCGCTGGTGTTTGCGTTGCTGCACGCCAGTGGCATTGTCCGTATAGGCGTATTGCAGCGGCTGGATGACATCATCTATGACGCGCGACTTCGGGCGACCATGCCTCGCACCCTGGACGAGCGGATTGTTATTGTCGATATCGATGAAAAAAGCCTGGCTGAAGTAGGGCGTTGGCCTTGGGGACGGAACAAGCTTGCGGAGCTGGTTGAGGAGTTGCAGGATCGTCAGAAGACGGCACTGTTGGGCTTTGACGTGGTGTTTGCGGAGGCCGACGAAAGCTCGGGCTTGAAGCGGCTGAAGCAGCTGGCGCAAGCTGAACTGAAAGATCAGCCCGGGTTTTCAGAGAGGATCAACCAGCTGCAAGGCAGCTTGGACTACGACGCCGTTTTCGCGAAGGCGATTGAAAAGCGCCCAGTCGTAATGGGCTACTACTTCACCAGCGACAGAGATGGGCGCGTCAATGGTGCTCTTCCCGCGCCCGTAATGAGCCGTGACGCCCTTGGTGGCCGACCCATCAAATTCACTAGCTGGAATGGCTATGGGGCCAACATAGAGTTGCTCGCCAAGGCGGCCCCTTTGGGCGGGTTCTTCAACTCGATCACCGAGGGTGACGGCGTGGTGCGCTCCATTCCCCTGTTGGCCGAATACAAGGGGCAGTACTACGAATCGTTGGCGCTTGCCATGTTTCGCATGTTGGCCGGTCTTCCCAAAGTCGAACCTGGTTTCCCGCCGGAAAAATTCCTGACCCGCAACTACCAGGGACTCGAAAGCATTTTGCTCAAACAGGGGGGCAAAGTTCTTGCCATTCCCGTAGACGATCGAGTCGCCACATTGGTGCCCTTTCGTGGCAACGGCGGAGCTAATGGGGGCTCGTTTCGTTACATTTCTGCTGCCGATGTCCTGGCCAAGCGCCTTGAGCCGGGCGCCCTTAAAGACAAGATCATCCTGATCGGTACCACTGCGCCGGGTCTGCTCGATTTGCGGGTTACACCCGTTGGAGAGACCTATCCAGGCGTGGAAACGCATGCAAATGTGATTTCTGGTTTTCTCGACGGCAAGGTGTTCGTCAAGCCCGACTATGCCGTTGGGTTTGAGATCGTGATCTTGCTTTTTTCGGGTCTGACGCTGGCATTTGCGTTGCCTTTGCTGTCGGCGTCCCGGGCTGTCCTCGTCAGTCTGGCGGTGATCGGTGCGATTGCAGGGCTTAATTTCTGGTTGTATTCGGGCTATGGTCTGGTACTGCCACTGGCGAGTGCGCTGGTGATGGGGCTCACGGCGTTTGCATTAAACATGAGTTACGGCTATTTCGTGGAAAGCCGTTCGAAGCGCGAGCTGGCGAATCTCTTCGGCACTTATGTGCCGCCCGAACTGGTCGATGAGATGGTGAAGGATCCTGACAGCTACAGCATGAAGGCGACCACCAAAGAGCTGACGGTCATGTTCTGCGACATGCGCGGTTTCACCAAGATGTCGGAAACAATGGAGCCGACCCAGCTGCAGGCGCTGCTCAACAGCGTATTCAGCCGGCTAACGGATTTGATACGCGGAAACCGCGGCACCATCGACAAATATATGGGTGACTGTGTGATGGCGTTCTGGGGGGCACCCGTTGATACGCCCGATCATGCTGGTCTTGCCGTTAAAACGGCACTCGAAATGTCAAATGCAGTCCGCAAAATCAATGAAGAACACCGGGCCAAGGGTTTACCCGAAATCGGTATCGGTATTGGCGTTAATACCGGCACGATGTGTGTGGGTGACATGGGATCGGACATCAGGCGTAGCTATACCGTGATTGGGGACTCTGTGAATCTCGGCTCCCGCCTGGAGGGGCTGTCCAAAACCTATGGCGTAGACATTGTGGTCAGTGAGGCCACCCGCAAGCTTGCCAACGACTTTGCATGGCAAGAACTGGACAAAGTTCGGGTGAAGGGCAAAGATCAGGCCGTAGCTATTTTTTGGCCGCTGGCGCCAATAGATCGGATGGACAAGGATAGCGCTGCGGAACTGAAGGCTTGGGGCATGGCCTTGAAGGCCTATCGAACCCAGGACTGGGACCAGTGCGATGTACAACTTCTCAATTTGCAGCGTGGAAATGGCAAAAAGTTCCTTTACCGCTTGTATGCAGAGCGTGTAGCCTCTATGAGGCTGTTGCCTTTTGATCCGGAATGGGATGGCGCAACCAATTTTGAAACCAAATAATGTAAGACCGAAGTCAAGGCCAACCGGAAAACCTCATGAAAGTACGCGTACTAGGCTGCTCGGGAGCCATTGCCAAGGACTGCCGGACCACGTCTTTTTTACTCGACCATGATTTGCTGGTTGATGCGGGCACCGGTGTGGGCGATCTCACCCTCGATGAGATGGCCGGAGTTGATCATGTCCTGCTGACGCATTCGCATCTGGATCATGTGGCGGCGCTACCGCTGATGGTAGATGCGATTGCTGCGCGGCGAACTGTGCCAATTCAGATACATGCTCTGCAAGGCACGATCGATGCGCTCAAAGCGCATATCTTCAACAACACCATCTGGCCTGATTTTTCCCGGATCCCAACCCCTGCGGCACCGTTCATCAGTTTTCACCCGCTGGAAGTGGGGCAGACCTTATTGCTGGCCGGGAAGCATGTAGAAGTACTGCCGGCGGTACATACCGTGCCAGCTGCGGGCTACGCCGTGGCCACGGGAAAGGGTTGCTGGGTATTCACCGGCGATACGGAGCAGAATCCGGCGTTATGGGCTCGCATCAATCAAATGAATGTGGCCATGCTGGTCATTGAAACCGCTTTCAGCAACCGTGAGCGGGACCTCGCCAAACGCAGCCTGCATCTTTCGCCCCATGCGCTTGCCAGTGAACTGGATTGCATTGAGCGAGGGAAAAACTATCCCATCTACATCACCCACACCAAGCCCGCAGAGACCGACCTCATCATGGCCGAAATACAGCGGTTTGATCAAACCCGCCCTTTTGGTCCCAACGTAACGCATGACATTCGGTGGTTAAGAGCTGGCCAGGAGTTTGAACTATGAGCGCCGTAATGCAACGAGATCCCGAGGACGAGTTTTTTGACTCGCAGATGCTTCCTCCGCAAGAGCGGGGCGTCACATTTGAAGCTTTGTATTTTCGGCAACTGCAACTGGTTACTAACCGGATTCACGAAACTGAGAATATCGACCAGATCATGCTGGAGGCGAGCCAGGACATCTGCAAACTTTTTAACGCCGACAGGCTGACACTGTACGCCGTCAATGAAGATCGCAGCTCCATCATCTCCAAAGTAAAAACGGGGCTTAATACAAGCCGCGACTTGAAGCTTCCCATCAGCGCGCAAAGCATCGCCGGGTATGTGGCAATGGCTCGTCAGATGGTCAATATTGCGGATGTTTACGACGTTGAGGCGCTCAAGAAAATTCATCCGGCCCTGAGTTTCCTCCAGGAAGTCGACAAGCGCTCCGGGTACAGGACAAAGCAGATGCTGGTTGCTCCCGTGATGGATGGGGACACCTTGTATGGCGTTCTGCAGGTCATCAACAATCGCAGTGACCAACCCTTTGGCAAGCTTGAGGAGGATGGGGCGCGCCAACTCTGCAAGACGCTCGGCATAGCGATACGCCAGCGTATGCAGAGAACAGATGATGTTCAGCGTCGCAAGGCCACCAAGTACGACGGACTTGTCGCTGAAGGTGTGCTGTCGCAGGATGAGCTGCAACAATGCATCCATCAAGCCAGGGAGGAGGGCAAGTCTGTCGAGCATATTTTGATGGGCAGCTTTCACATTCGTCCCGCCCAGATCGGGCAATCGCTGTCCAAATTTTTCGGGGTGGCGTATGAGCCATTTAATGCCGGCCGGATCCGTTCTGAAATGCTGCATGGCCCGCTCAAAAGAGACTTTATTGAGCAGCAAGGCTGGATGCCGCTAGAGGACACCCCCGAGGGTCTTGTGATCATGTGCGTGGACCCTGAGGCCGTACGCGGCGCACGGGTTGTTCCGCAGGTTTTCCCCCGGATCACGAGGTTTGCCTATCGCGTGACGACCCAGACCGAATTTGAAGAAACCCTGGGTCAGTTGTTTGGTGCAGGTGCAGACAGCAGCTCTATCGATCAGTTGCTGGCGGACATGGACTCTCCGTTAGAGGGCGATGCCATTGACGACTCCTCGCTGGAGTCTGCCGCTGCAGACAATGAGCTGGTCAAGTTCGTCAACAAGGTCATCATCGACGCATACAACCAGAAGGTATCGGACATCCATATCGAGCCTATGCCCGGTAAAGCCAAGACCGGGATCCGCTTTCGTATTGACGGCACCCTGCAGCCTTACATTGAAGTGCCGGCGCAGTTCCGCCAGGCTATGGTCACTCGCCTCAAGATCATGTGCGATCTGGATATTTCCGAAAAACGTAAACCGCAGGACGGAAAAATCAAATTCAAGAAGTACGGCCCGCTAGACATTGAATTGCGCGTGGCGACGATCCCCTCCGCGGGTGGGGTGGAAGATGTGGTTATGCGGATCTTGGCGGCAGGTGAGCCGATTCCCCTTGAGAAGCTCGGACTGACTGCGCACAACAAAGAAAGGTTGGAGAAGACTGTCTCCAAGCCCTATGGTCTCTTTTATGTGTGCGGCCCTACCGGCTCGGGCAAAACCACGACGCTGCATTCCATTCTGAAATTCCTCAATACCCCGGACACGAAAATCTGGACTGCTGAAGATCCGGTAGAAATTACCCAGAAGGGCTTGCGCCAGGTACAGATCAACCGAAAAGCAGGGATTGACTTCGCGCTTGTCATGCGTGCGTTTTTACGGGCCGACCCCGACATCATCATGGTGGGTGAATCGCGCGACAAGGAAACCGTGGCAATGGGCGTTGAGGCTTCACTGACTGGTCACATGGTGTTCTCAACCCTGCACACCAATTCGGCTCCTGAATCCATCACGCGATTGCTGGATATGGGGATGGACCCTTTCAACTTCGCCGATGCGCTTCTGGGTATCTTGGCTCAGCGACTTGCCAAAAAATTATGCGATTGCAAAGAGGCCTATCAACCCAATTCGCAAGAGGTCAAGTCCTTCATCAATGAATACGCGGAAGAACTGCGCCATACAGATGCCTGGAAGGCTGATGAGGGCGGTGAGTCGCAAAAACTTTTTGAAGACTGGATGGAGCGCTACGGCAAGGATGGCAAACTCACCATGTATCGCGCCGTAGGCTGCGATAAATGCGGCAAAACTGGCTACAAAGGCCGGATCGGCCTTCACGAACTTATGATTGCCGACGACGCCGCCAAAAAGCTGATTCAGGAGCGCGCCCGGGTTGCTGAGCTGTTTGCCAGTGCGGTCAGCAGCGGCATGCGGACGCTGAAGATGGACGGTATGGAAAAAGTCCTGATGGGCATGACCGACCTGAAGATGGTCCGCTCTGTGTGTATCAAGTGACGAAAATGTCAAACTTTCTTGCGGAATGATCAAAAAAAGTCAGTCGCGCTTCGCTGTTTTGCAGTTTGACGCCCGCTTTATCGCCCTAAACTAGGTGGCACAAAATCTGCTGGTAAGTGAAGTCCCATTTTTTTAACCAAGGAGTTTTTATGAAACGTACAATCCAAAAGGGTTTTACCCTGATCGAACTGATGATCGTCGTGGCGATTATCGGTATTTTGGCTGCAGTGGCTCTGCCTGCTTATCAGGATTACACCATCCGGGCAAAGGTTTCGGAGCTGATTCTTGCTGGATCCTCTGCCAAGACATCTGTGGCTGAAGCAGCTCAGGTGTTTTCCGCCATGCCATTGACGACCAGTGTGACGGTGGATACCCAAGCCTCTAAATGGGTCGCATCGGTTGCTTATGAGTATGCCAATGCAAGCCAGGGCATGGTTGTGACGGTTGGTTCCGCAGCTGAGCCAAAAATTACCGGTGCCGGCGTGCAGTTCACCGGTAACCTGCAAAACAACGGCCAGGTCGTATGGACTTGCTTGGCGGCTCCGACAACGGCTTCTGGCATCACGGTGCTTATGCCTGCTAAATACCTGCCTGCAAGCTGCAAATAAGGTTTCGTAACCTGAAAAAAAAAGGGCTTCCTCTGGAAGCCCTTTTTCATCTCCACCATTATTGTGTTTCTGAGTGATGTTCCGTTGTCTGGATTCAAGCCGCCTGTGGAAGTGAAGGTATTCAGCTCCTTTTGGTTGGGCGCGTGGGCCATGGCCTTATGTTTGGGCTGGTTGTTGCCCAACCACTACCCCCCCTGGTCGTCGTTTCACATGGAGGCGTGGGTCGCAGGCCTGCTGCTCGCTGCGGGTGTGGCCGTGATTTTGCGGACGCCACGGTTGACGGCATGGTATGGACTTACCTTAACGGTGGTGGCCACTGCCTTTTTACCGCTGTTCCAGTATGCATTTGGGATGTACGCTTTTAGCGGTCCCGCTTGGGTTGCGACGGCTTATCTGGTGGGCTTTGCATTTGCGTTGCTGGTGGGTGTGCGCTGGGAGTCGGCTACCAAGGGTCAGCCCGCAGATGGTTTGTTCCTCGCCTTTGGTATTGCTGCCGTTGTTTCGGTGGGGCTGCAGTTGCATCAATGGGTGCGCTTGGACCGTTTGTTCCTGTGGGACATGGGCAACGAGACGGGGCGACCGTTTGCAAATTTTGGGCAGTCCAATCTATGCGCGACGTTTCTTCTTTGGGCAACCCTCGGCATCGCTTGGGGTATACAACGCAAAAAGATTGGGGTGGGCGCCGGGCTGGTTCTCGTGCTTTATTTTATCTTTGGAGTGGCGCTGACGGGATCACGTACTGCGTGGATTGCGGTTGCGCTGCTTGTTGCTGCTGCCTGGCTTTGGCGTCACCTCTGGCCCAGCAAATGGGTTGCCTGGGTTGTCACGGGACTAGGCCTTTATTTTTGGGGTTGCATTTTCGTTCGAGGGTGGGTTCGCGACTGGCTGATGCTTGGGGCTGTTGAGGATTTGACTCGCGTGACTGGCGAATCACGGCCCACTGTTTGGCGGTTCTTTCTGGATGCGGCCCTCAGCCGCCCGCTGTTTGGCTACGGTTGGAACCAGATCGGTATCGCTCATACTGCCGAGGCTGACAGTCATCCTGCGCTGGGTATGTTTTTTTCGCATGCGCACAATCTCTTCATTGATCTGCTTTTGTGGTGCGGCATACCTCTCGGCTTACTTCTTGGATTTATCCTGCTCCGATGGTTATGGTTGCGGTTGAAAGCCGTCCACTCAGCTGAGGACGCCTTGCTATTGATGGTGGTATTGGTAGTGGCAAACCATGCCCTCTTCGAGTTTCCTCTTCATCATGCCTTCTTCTTGCTTCCGCTCGGCATCATTATCGGAATGCTGGATGTCCGTTTGGCCAGCCCCATGTTTCAGCAACGGGGCCGATGGTCAGTCGTGTTACTTTGCGTGCTGTCAACCTTGGCTCTCACGCTGATGGTGCGTGACTATTTTCGGGTCGAGTCCAATTTTCTTGCCTTTCGATTCGAACAGGCCCGGATAAAAACTCCTGGCCCCAAAGAGCCGCCAGACGTGGTCATCTTGACTGATCTGAGAGACCTCATCAAATATCTCCGTTATGAACCGCACAAGGGCATGACGCCTGAAGAGCTGCGCTGGATGACGAACGTAGCCGAGTTGTATCCCGGTGCTGGAATCATCCATAAGCTAGCTACCGCGATGGTTTGGAACGACCGTCCGGATGAGGCATCGCTTTGGTTGAGACGCATGTGCAAGATGGTTCACCCTCTCGAGTGCGAAGCGGTTCGCAACGCTTGGCTGAATCAAGCCGCCTACGATGAGCAGATTCGGGCAGTGCCGTTTCCCTGAAGGCTGCGCGTGAGGAATATGTTTGCTTCTCATGCAGACAGCCCTGGCGGCCTGCGGGACGGAAACCGGGGACCATATCGATGGTGGCTGGGTTTATTGATCTTTCTGCCCTGGGCTGTTCCCTTCACGGCGGGACCACTGCCAAACGCATGGCCTTGGTTAAGTACGGCGGTTTGCGCTGCATTGCTGTGTGCCGCTGCGCCTCGCCTTGACCCCAAGGTTATTGCACTTGCTTGGTCTACCGCTGCCGTTGTTAACGCGACAGCGGGGCTTGTACAGTACTTCGGTTTCGCGGAAGGTTTGACTCTCTTTGTCCCGGAAACTGGCCCTGGGGATGCCTTCGGGATGTTACGTCAGCGCAACCAGTTTGCCACCCTGACCAGCATTGGACTGGTAGCGGTCACTGGATGGATTTCTCTAAACGCCGCGGCTAGAACCTTGCCTTATTGGACCTACGTCGGAATTTTTCTGTTGGCTGCAGGGAATGCCGCTAGCGGTTCGCGGACTGGATTATTGCAGTGGATTCTTGTACTGGGGCTCACCGTTTTGTGGAACCGGTCGCACCGAGGCCGCACCACAAAGCTTGTGTTAGCCGGAGTTCTTGCCTACTTTGCCGCTGTTTTGCTCCTGCCATGGATTCTTCGCGCCCTCACGGGACTATCCAGCGCAGGGCTTCTTGGACGATTGGCGGAAGGCAGTGGGTGCACCAGTCGAAAGGTACTTTGGTCCAACGTGTTAAGCCTAATTGCAGAAAAGCCGCTCACCGGTTGGGGCTGGGGCGAGCTCGACTTTGCACATTTCATGACCTTGTATCCTGGGCCTCGGTTTTGCGAGATGCTCGACAACGCCCACAACTTACCGCTTCACCTGGCCGTGGAGCTTGGCATTCCTGCTGCAGTGCTCGTTTGCAGTGGAGCAAGCTGGCTTATCTGGCGTGCAAAACCCTGGTCAGAAACGGATCCCGCGCGCCAGATGGCTTGGGGCGTGCTTGCCCTGATTCTGCTGCACAGCATGCTGGAGTATCCGCTCTGGTACGGGCCATTTCAAATGGCGGCGGTCTTATGCGTTCTGATCCAATGGCCGGCTTCAGACGCGCCAATGGCAAAAGCTGGTCCGAGTTTGAAATTTACTTCGATCGCGAGGATCGCAGTGGCTGCATCCATGTTGATGGCGCTTACTTATGCCGCCTGGGACTACCATCGCGTCCGGCAAATTTACCTGCCTTCGCAAGCCCGCGATCCGGCTTACCGCGAAGACACAATAAACAAGATCCGCGGTAGCTGGCTTTTTCGTAATCAGGTGCAGTTTGCGGAATTGACGATCACACCGCTTACGCGGGGAAATGCCCAGTGGATTTTCGACAGTGCGGAAGCTTTGCTTCATTTCTCGCCCGAACCTCGCGTGATCGAGAAGGTGATCGACAGCGCCGTCATGCTGGGCAGGGATGAAGAAGCTTTCTTTTATCTCGCGCGATATCGCGCCGCCTACCCGCAGGAATATGAAAAGTGGCGTGACATAAACGCGAACACCTCTGCTTCAATGCAAAGGCCCTAGGTCGGGGTGTCTGCTACGTAGCGGCCTGACTTGCCACCCTGCTTTTCCAGCAGGTGCACGTTCGTGATCGTCATTGCGCGATCAACCGCCTTGCACATGTCGTAAATCGTTAGCAGGGCAATTTGCACTGCGGTCAAGGCTTCCATTTCGACGCCGGTCGGCCCTACGGTTTCCACGCTTGCAATACAAGCAATGCAGGCGTTGGCGGCATCGGATTTGAAATCAATGGTCACCCGGGTTAACGCCAGCGGATGGCAGAGTGGGATCAGATCACTGGTACGTTTTGCCGCCATAATGCCAGCGACCCTGGCTACGCCCAATACATCACCCTTTTTGGCCGTGCCCTCTAGAATCAGCGTCAAGGTGGACAGATTCATGGTGATCTCCCCCTGTGCAATGGCGATGCGATGGGTCGCAGCTTTGGCGGATACGTCAACCATGTGGGCTTGGCCGTTTCCGTCAAAATGAGTCAGTGGTGAAGTCGTTGTCATACCGTTATAAAGCCTTTACAACCAACCGTCATCATAAGAGCATGTCTGCCAAACAAAGTCTTTTAAAGAGCAGGTTTCTGGCTGCCGGTATCCATCTGGGGGCCAGCCTTGTTGTCGCACTTCTGGCGGCGACACTCGTCTTTGAAGTCTGGTACCCCTATCCTTATCGGGAAATATCGGGCGGGCGCGATTTGTTTCTGCTGCTGGTCGCTGTTGATGTGGTCATGGGGCCCTTGTTGACACTGGCGATTTTCGACCGGAGGAAGTCTAACAAGGTATTGCGCCGGGATCTCACAATCGTTGGCGCGCTGCAAATGGCGGCCCTCGCCTACGGCTTATGGACCATGATGTTGGCGCGCCCTGTTCACCTGGTCTTTGAGCTGGACCGGTTCCGCGTGGTGCACGCCATCGATGTGCCGCCTGAATCGCTGTTACAGGCTCCTGCTGAATTCCAGCGATTGCCGCTCACAGGGCCCACGCTGTTGTCGGTCCGTGAGTTCAAGGATCCCACAGAGAACTTTGACACTACTATGGCTGCAGTGCAGGGTTGGGAACTAGGTGCGCAACCGAAATTGTGGCAGGGCTACCAAAAGGCACAGAATCAGGTCATTCGGGTGAGCCGTCCCCTGGCGGAATTGAAAACCCGGTTTCCTGGTCGCGTGGCCGATATTGATAGCGCGGTGAAAGCAGCATTGCCGTCGCATTCGGTCGAAGCAGTCGGCTACGTCCCCATGATCGGCCGGCAGACTTTCTGGACTGTCCTCATCGACACCAAAACAGCAGAGGTAGTTGCATTTGTACCCATTGATTCGTTCTGAGCGCAAGCGATTAAGACGCAGCCCTGGCTTGAGCCGGTTTGCGCTGGGAGTTGTGGCGCTGACGATGTCGGCGCATCTGTCGCTGGCGCAGGCGCCGGCCACCGCGGCAGGCGGAACCACCGGCTCCCTCCCCTCGCTGGGAGAAACTTCCGAGCTGTCCGCTGCGGCCGAGCGTCGAATTGGTGACCGTATTGCCGCCAGCATTTACAGGGACCCGGACTATATTGATGACCCGGTGCTGGCCGACTATGTTCAAGGTATCTGGTTGCCGCTGGTGGCCGCCGCCAGAACGCGCGGTGAACTGCACGCGGAGCTTGAAGAGCGGTTTGCCTGGCAACTTTTCCTGATACGCGATCGAAGCATCAATGCATTTGCATTGCCTGGCGGCTATTTTGGGCTGCACCTCGGGCTGATTGCCGCAGTGGGCAGCCCGGATGAGATGGCGGCTGTACTCGGCCATGAACTTAGCCACGTCACTCAGCGCCATATTTCGCGCATGCTGACGCAGCAAGCGCGCCAGACGCCCTGGATGATTGCCGCGATGATTCTTGGGATACTGGCTGCGGGCAAAAGCGGCGATGCCGCCAACGCCGCAATCGTGGGCGGAACGGCGGTCGCCGCGCAGAACCAGCTCAACTTCTCCAGAGACATGGAGCGGGAGGCCGACCGGGTGGGTTTTGGCGTCATGACGGATGCAGGTTTCGAGAGCCGCGGTATGACGGCGATGTTTGAGAAACTCCAGCAAGCCTCGCGATTGAACGATAACGGCTCGTTCCCTTATCTGCGCTCTCATCCGCTGACGACTGAACGAATTGCCGCAGCGCAGGCGCGGGTGCAGCTGGCATCCGCGGAAGCCGCGAAACCATCGCGAGAAAAAGAAATTGAATCGGGAAGGGCGCGTTTGCTGCACGCCATGATGGCGTCGCGCGCACGTATCCTGGCCGCTCCGGGTGTGGACGCACTGCGTTCCATGGTGGCCGAGGCCCAGCGTCGTCCGGCCTCCCTGGCGCTTTTGCAGTCACCTGCCACACCTGAAAACGTACGCGATGCGGGCGCGCTGTACGGCGGCGCTTTTGCTGCCGCGCAACTGCGCGATTTTGCGGTAGCGAAGAACCTGCTGGGGCGACTCAAGTCGTTTGGTGCGGTAGAGGTTCCTCAGGCCGCCGGTGCTATAGACCTGTTGAGCGTCGAAATCGATCTGCTGGCCGGTGTGGTTCCTTCTGCGGCATCTTCCATCGACATTGCCAAGGCGACGTCGCGTGCGGAGGTGCTGACACAGGCCCAGGCGCTGATGGCCGCCAACAGAGTCCAGGCGGTGTCAGACAGGCTGCAGACCTGGGTGGCGGTTCATCCTAAAGATGCAATGGCCTGGCAGGTACTGGCGACTGCGTATGGTCGGCAAAACCAGAATATTCGCGCAGTTCGCGCTGATGCGGAGAGCCGGGCGGCACAACTGGACTACCCGGCGGCGCTGGACCGTTTCAAGGCAGCACAAGGCTTGATGCGCAGCAATCCTGGCAGTGCGGATTATGTCGAAGGTTCGATCCTCGACACGCGAACCCGCCAGATGGAATCACTTGTTAAGGAACAGGCGCTCCAGGACAAACTCGATCGCTAGCTGCAGCAACGAGTAGATCAGTGAGCCGATCAGCGCGGCGCCAAAGCCTGTCACATTGAGGCCGCTGACCAGGCTGGCCGCCGCCCAGAACATGAGCGCGTTGACGACGAAGAGAAAGAGTCCCAGCGTCACCAGTGTCACCGGCAGCGTCAGCAACACCAGGATGGGTCGCACGACCATGTTCAGCGCACCCAGTACCGCCGCGGCGATTAACGCGCCGGTGAAGCTGGTCACTACGACGCCCGAATAAAGATAGGCCACCGCCAGCAAGGCGACAGCGCTGAGAAGCCATTTGAGGATGAGTTTCATGGCGAAAGAATACCACCAGGAAGCGGTGTCCGGCAGGCCTCGCGACCGCAAATGAAACAGCCCCCTTGCGGGGGCTGTGAATGACACGCAGCAAGCGCGTGGGGCGGTCAGTCCGTCGCCACGAGCAGACCGGCACTGGCCAGCGCGGTGGCATAGCCCAGAACCCCGTGGGTTTCCTGAGCTTGCGCGGCCGTGACGGGTTGCATGTCCTGGCCAAATTTCGGCCGGCGGGCGTCTAGCACGCGCGCAACACCATATTGCTTGATGAGGGACTCGGTCTGGGTGATCAGCGTGGTTTGTGCCAGCTGGGTCAGCACCGTGTCGCCTTCCTTGTCGAGCAGAGGCGTCAGTTGGCCGAAGACCTTCTCGGCCCACTTGCCGCGCCAGCTTTCCCGGGCACTGTGCGTGACCCATTTGCTGACGCGGTGCGTCACGCGCGGCGCGCAGCCGACTACGATCCAGCGTGTGGGGTTGCGCTGTCCGCCGGCGGGCAGCATGGGTTGCAGCATCTGCATTGCATAGGCTGCATCGTCAATGTACACAATGATGTTGTCCATAAAGTTCTCCTTGAGTTGTCGTGGTTTTAGAGCTTGCTGGTGCTAAACAAGAGGGGCCTGAGCCCCCCGGGGATTGCTGGGTTTCAGTGAGGAATAAGGTCTGCGTTGCGGGAGGATTTGGAGCGCCGGGTGGCCAGCCAGCCGCCGCCCAGGACGCCTGCAACCGCGAGTGCGTACGTGGCCCACTGGGCGACGGTTTGCAAGGTCTCGGAAGTCAAGGCGCTTGGGCCGCCGTAGATCGGGTCGAGCAGTTGTTCGCTCACGATCATCTTGGCGGCGGTGAAGGCCAGAACGGCGGCGCCGACGTTGATGATGATGGGGAAGCGTTCCACCAGCTTGAGCACCATCGTGCTGCCGAACACCACGATGGGGATGCTCACGAGCAGGCCGATGACCACCAGGTCGAACGAGCCGTGCGCGGCACCGGCCACACCCAGTACGTTGTCAACGCCCATCAAGGCGTCGGCCACAACGATGGTCTTCATCGCGCCCCAGAAAGTACTGGCAATGGGACCTTCATGATCTTTGTTGCCCTGGTCGGCCAGCAACTTGTAGGCGATCCACAGCAACCCCAGGCCGCCGACGAGCATCAGGCCCGGAATCTTCAGCAGCCACACGACGCCAACTGTCATGGCGGAGCGGACCACGATGGCGCCGACTGTGCCCCAGACAATGGCTTTTTTCTGGAGGGTAGGCGGCAGGTTGCGAGCGGCCAGCGCGATCACGATCGCGTTGTCCCCGGCCAGCACCAGGTCAATGAGGATGATCGCCAGCAAGGCAGACCACCACGGGGCGGTAAATAGTTCCAAGTTCACACTCCAGGTCAAGTTTCGACGTGGAAATCCGTACGTGCGGATTTCCGGCTTCGTGAAACCGGAATAGGTCTGTGAGTGTTCGGTCGGAATTTTTGCCGGGAACGCCTCGATCAAACCTGTTCAGGTTTCAATCGAAGGTCTGGCTCGACATGCAGTGTCGCTGCATGACCAACAAGCCGGAAGTGTCAACTTCGGAATGACGACTTGTTGTTAGCGATTTTGCTGTGGTGTCTGTTTTAGTAAATTGCAGCAAAACGAGGGAGTTACTCCCCTTCGTCTGCATATTTGACATGAAAAAAGGGATTTTTGCAAATCGGGGTGGCGCTTTTTTATAAGTGTTTGCCATTAACGCTGCTACACGGGGCCCAGTCCTACGCCTGCCCCTCCGCCATCTTGGGGATGACATCTGTGTGCGCGAAGCTTAAGGTTTCCCCGGGTTCAGCATCCTGACACGCGCGAAGGAGCACTTCCATGAGCAGGCAATTGATCATCTGCTGCGACGGCACCAACAACAATCTCACGGGCGGCGCCAGAGACACCAACGTCACAAAACTGTGCGATTTGCTGGCGCCGGACGCCAACGGCCAGCTGCTGTATTACGACCCGGGCGTCGGCAATCCGGGCGAATTGCCCGGCGCGTCCCTCACCGACAACGTCAGCCGCCTCTACGAGCGCCTGCACGGCCTGGCTTTCGGCAAAGGCGTGTATGAAAACATCGCCGAGGCCTATCTCTTTCTCATGCGGCACTACCAGCCTGGCGACCAGATCTTCCTGTTCGGGTTTTCGCGCGGCGCCTTCACCGCGCGCAGCATAGGCGGGCTGGTCACGCAGTTCGGCCTGCTGCGCCCCGAGATGGAAGGGCTGGTGCCCACGCTGCTGCACACCTATTTTTCAGACCGCGAGCGCGGCGGCAAAAAATACACCGCCATTCGCGACCAGATCAGCCGGCTCTTCACGTCCGAGCAGACGCGTGCCACGCCGGTCTGGTTTGTCGGCGTATGGGACACGGTGTCGTCGGTGGGCGCGCCCCTGCTCAGCCGCACCATCACCGCTTCGCCGACGATTGTCGGCAAGCGCTTCAACCATGTGCGCCAAGCCCTGGCACTGGATGAATACCGCCGCTCCTTCGAGCCGCGCCCCTACTACGTTGACCCCACCCACAACTACGCCGCCACCGGCCAGAGCATTGCCCAGCTGTGGTTTGCGGGCGCTCACTGCGACGTGGGTGGCGGTTATGCCCGCAGCGAGGCGCGTCTGTCGCAGGAGCCGTTGCTCTGGATGCTGCAGGAGGCATCTGCCTGCCAGCTGCGCCTGCGCGCCGGCCTGCTGGACGCTGCGGGCCAGGTCGATGCACAGGCCGTGCTGGGTGCGCTCGCACCCCCGCCGGGAAGTGCCCCGCCGCCGCCCCGGGTCCATAGCGAAACCTGGCCGACTGCGCTGTGGGCGCTTGCCGGCCTGCAGCAGCGCAATCCTCACGTGGTGCTGGACGCCGGCGAGCCGCAGGAAGTGGTACCGGTGGAACACCCTTCGGTGGCCGCGTTCGGCCTGTCGTTTCCCGCCGACACCGTCTGGGCGCGGCGCCGGCCGGTTGCCGGGCTGCTGGTGGCGCTGGCGTTGGCCGCGGCGTTCTGGCTGCTGGCCGGCGCCTTGCTGCAGGGTTTGATCGTGCCGGCCCGCATGACGCTGTGGGAGTGCCTGCTGGCGCTGGGCCAGAGTGCGGGCCATGCGGGCCAGACAGCTGCCGCCAACCTCGCGCTCGCCCGCTGGCAGCTTGAGTGGGCGCTTTCCACGGCGTATCCGCTGGCCACGCTGGCGCAGCCGCCCGGCCGTGTGGCGGGCGCCATCTGGGCGGACTTCGGCCTGATCGCGGCCTACGCCTGCCCGCTGACCCGCGCCGTGACCTGGGCCTTTGCGCGCATTGTGCGCCTGCAGCGCGCCAGCCACAGGCCTTCAGCCTTGCTCAATGCGCTGGGGTTGGCCGCCGCACTGGCGGTGGGCAGCGACGTGCTGGAAAACCTGCTCACGCTGGCCCTGGTGTCGGCCTTTCCCTGGCCTTTGCTGGCCGGGGTGGAGCCGGTGCTGGGGCTGGCCATGACGGCGGCTGCACTGGCCAAATGGGCGGGGCTGCTGGGCTGCGGCGCGCTGATCGTGTGGGGCCTGGCCGCCAGGGCGCGCAAAGGCCCCGTGCGCCGAGATTTTTTTGAAGCCTTTTAGGCCTCCAGCCCTTTAACCACCTTGGCAGATAGCTATTAAATGAATAGCAAACGGTTTGCTGGCCATATCGGCCATCAGGTCTCAGCCCACGTCCAGGGAGCGTTGTTGCCGTCTGCCCGATAATGAACAGCCCGGCTTTACAGCTTCGCGCTTCCCGTCACCTTGGCGCGGCCAGCCACCCTTTGCTACCCTGATCGTTCCCATGCCCGGCATCCACATCACCGACATCGAAGCCGCCATCAACTACTGGCGCGAGAAAAAGCCCTCACCCGACGGCATTACGCTGGCGCCCGAGCTGCGCGCGCTGGCGGAGGTGTATGCGCTCATGATTTTTTACCATGAGGACGAGGCCGACGAGAAGTCCTTCCCCCCCAAGGCGCTGGCCGCCTGGCGCGCGTGGTACGACACCACTGCCGACACGCCCTGCATCGCCATTTGCTCCACCAGCCAGGGCGACGCCCTGTGCAAGGGCTGCGGCCGCAGCTTTGACGAAGTGCAGCACTGGCCCGAAATGAGCCCGGCTGAAAAACGCGCCACCTGGCGGCGCATCACGCAAGAGGCCACGGCCTGGCGTTTTGGCCGCTACGCCGACCGGGCGCTGGAAAACAAAACCCCGCCCCCGCCGGACGACAAGGCCTGAAGTTGCAAGCCTTTTTGGCCTTTAGCCCAATAAGCGCATTGGGTTTTAGCTATCAAATTAATAGCGTAAACCTGGCTGCAACGGGCTACACTGGCGCATGATCCGGCTGACCCGCGCACCCAATATCGCCATTGCCGCGCTGTGGGCCGACGCCTTGCAGCAGGCGGGATTTGCTGCCAGCGTGCAGCGCTACTTTCTGGGCAGCGTAGCCGGGGAACTCCCGCCCGACCAGTGCCAGCCCGAAGTCTGGCTCACCCATAACGAAGATGAGCCCCGCGCCCGTGAGCTGCTGCACAGCCTGCAGAACATGCCGCAGCGCCGCTGGCTGTGCGCTTGCGGTGAGGTTGTCGAGGGCGGATTTGAGCAATGTTGGCAGTGCGGCGCCGCCATGCCAACAGCGTCTGGCGGAAGTGTCTAGACGCGTTTCGCGAGTTCAGCTGCCATGCCCGTATAGCTGCCCGGCGTCATTTTCAGCAGGCGTTCTTTTTCGGCTTCAGGAATCTCCAGCGAGCGGATCAGCGCGTGCAGGTCTTCGGCCTTCACGGTTTTGCCGCGGGTGACTTCCTTGAGCTTTTCATACGCGCCCTGCACGCCGTAGCGGCGCATCACGGTCTGGATCGGTTCGGCCAGCACTTCCCACGACGAATCCAGGTCGCCTTCGAGCGCTTCGCGGTTGAGCTCAAGCTTGTTCAGCCCCGTGCCCAGCGAGTTGTAAGCCAGCACGGCATAACCCAGCGCCACGCCCATGTTGCGCAGCACGGTCGAGTCGGTCAGGTCGCGTTGCCAGCGCGAGATCGGCAGTTTTTCGCTCAGGTGGCGCAACAGCGCATTGGCCAGTCCCAGGTTGCCTTCGGCGTTTTCAAAGTCGATCGGGTTGACCTTGTGCGGCATGGTCGACGAGCCGATCTCGCCTTCCTTCAGGCGCTGCTTGAAGTAACCCACGCTCACATAGCCCCAGATGTCGCGGGCCAGATCGATCAGGATGGTGTTGGTGCGGGCCACAGCGTCAAACAGCTCGGCCATGTAGTCGTGCGGCTCGATCTGGATGCTGTAGGGCTGGAAGGTCAGGCCCAGGCCCAGCGGCTCGGGTGTCTCGATCACGTTGCGGCTGAAGGCCTCCCAGTCGAAGTCCGGCCAGGCCGAGAGGTGGGCGTTGAAATTACCCACGGCGCCGTTCATCTTGCCCATGAGTTTGACGGCGGCGATTTTCTCGCGCGCGGCGGCCAGGCGTACCACCACGTTGGCCAATTCCTTGCCGACCGTGGTCGGGCTGGCTGTCTGGCCGTGCGTGCGGCTGAGCATGGGTTGCTCGGCATACACATGGGCCATGTCGCGCAGTTGGGTGATCACTTTGTCCAGCGCCGGCAGCACCACCAGGTCGCGGCTGCTTTTGAGCTGCAGCGCGTGGCTGGTGTTGTTGATGTCTTCGCTGGTGCAGGCAAAGTGCACGAATTCGCTGGCGCCCTTGAGCTCCGGCCGGGCCTCGAATTTGGATTTGATCCAGTATTCGACGGCTTTCACATCGTGGTTCGTGGTTTTTTCGATTTCCTTGATCGCTGCGGCGTCGGTTTCCGAGAAATTCTTGACCAGGCCCAGCAAATACGTGCGGGCGCCGGGGCTCAGCGGCTTGAATTCGGCAAATTTGGCGTCGGAAAGCGCGATAAACCAGGCCACTTCCACCTGGACCCGGCGGTGCATATAGCCCTGCTCGGACATCAGGGGGCGCAAATGGCTGAGTTTGGCGGCGTAGCGGCCGTCCAGTGGGGACAGGGCGTTGATGGTAGAAAAAGGAGTGGAAGAGCTCATTCTCCAATTGTAGGCCGGGCACTCCCCCTGGCCCTTTCCGGCCTCCTCCAAACGCAGGGTGCCGTCTGGCGCCGGGGAGTGTATCGTTTTGCGACGCTTTCGGTTCCCGTCAGTCAGGGGCCCGGGCTTAATCGATAGAATGCACTTCCCTCGGACCACGATCTCACCACCACCATGAAACTCATCGGATCCGCCACCAGCCCCTACGTGCGCAAAGTGCGCATCGTCATGGCCGAGAAAAAGCTCGACTTCCAGTTCATCCTGGAAGATGTCTGGGCGGCGAACACCACCATCACCGCGTCCAACCCTTTGGGCAAAGTGCCTTGCCTGGTCATGGAAGGCGGCGAAGCCGTGTTTGACTCCCGCGTCATCGTGGAATACCTGGACACCCTGTCACCCGTCGGCAAGCTGATTCCCACGCAAGGCCGCGAACGCGCTGAAGTGAAAACCTGGGAAGCCCTGGCCGACGGCCTGCTCGACGCCGCCATCCTGGCCCGCCTGGAAGCCAACTGGTCCGGCCGCGGCGCCAAACAGCGCAGCGACGCCTGGATAGACCGCCAGATGGGCAAGATCGACGCCACCATCAAGGCCATGAGCACCGGCCTGGGCGAAAAAGCGTTTTGCAGCGGCATCCATTTCAGCCTGTCCGACGTCGCCGTCGGCTGCGCACTGGGCTACCTCGATTTCCGCTTTACCCAGATCAACTGGCGCGAGATGTACCCCAACCTGGCCAGGCTGCAGGACAAGCTGATGCAGCGCACCAGCTTTGCGGAAACGATTCCGCCGGGTTGATTTCCTCATGACAACTGCGCGCAAGTTTTTCATCGTCGCAGCTGTTTTTGTGGGCTCCATTCTGTTGCTGCGGGTCAATGGCTGGTTTGGCTTGGGTGCCGCAATTGCGCTGCCCGTCGTCATCCTTCTCTGGTTTGACCTGGGGCGTGAACTCCGCACCTCACCCTCCACACGCCGTCTCAACCGCCTAGCCGGGATTCTCATGGGTGTGCCTCAGGCGCTGTTCGGTGCCGTTTGTGCTGCCGCTGGCATCGCGATCATGTGTTGGGTCCTGTACAACTCCTTCTGGGCGCGTGACCCCCACTACAGCGGCAGTTTTCTCTCTTTCGGCATAGGCCCTGTCCTGGTGTTGATTGGCGCCGGATTCATTTCCGACGCTTTCAGGCGCTCACCTCCGTCAGAGGGTGCCTGACCGATTGGAGCTTTCCTGACAGGAACTCTGGGGCCTTGAATGTTTTTTGTGAAATTGCTGGCGCTGCTGGCATTGCCCGTTGTCTTGGTCTGGACGCTCATCCATGCTTGCCGCAAGCTCCCGGTCTGGGCTTTTTTTCTGCTCATCGGCTTGCTTGTGTGCGCGCCAGTCGCCGCGTACAAAGTCTACGAAAAACGCTTCAACCTGAACCATGTGCCTGACGCGTTGGGTGTGCACGTCATTTCATACGAACTCCAGGAATCCTGGGGCTTCGGGCCGGGCGGCAACGAGGCGGGCATCCTGGTCTACCCGTTGTCCGATGAGTTGTCGCGGCAGCTTGAGAAGGGCGGTGTGCAGTTTCTGCAAACCATGCCGCGCAATCAAAACCAGGAAACCCGTGGCTGGCAAGGTAACTACGAAACCTGGCTGGAAACCCCGGCCGCCAACCCGCAGTGGAAGCCGGACGAAAAAACCGGCCGCCTGAACGTCATGGACTACATCTGCATCTACGGCTTTTGCATTGATGTCGCGCCGGAAGTTGTCGCCGACGCGAACGAGATCGTGAATAGCGCGGGAAGCTATTACGCGCAAGGGCGTATCGGCATCATTGTTGTCAGCCCTAAAAAGAAGAAGATTCTGTATTTCTACAACGGCTGAAATGACGCTTGGCAGTTGTTACTGCTTCGCCCGCTTCTTCAGCCACCGCATCAACCCACCCACCCACGGCAGTTTTTCATACAGCTCTTCGGCCGCGTCCCAGTAGTCGCGGTGGTAGTCCACCAGCCCGCCGGCGGTGAACTTCAGGTGCGAGCCGCCGCGCACGGTTTGCAGGGTGTCTTTGTCAAACGTCTTGAAGCGGAACTCAAAATTCCAGGTCAGGAAACACTGGTCGCCGTCCACCAGATTGCCCGTCACCACAAAGCGCGGCTGCTCCAGGGCTTCGTACATGTGGCTGAAGATGGCGCGCAACTCTTCAATTCCCCGCACTTCATTAAACGGGTCCTTGAACCAGGCGTTCGGTGTGTAGAACGCATCGAGCCGGGCCAGGCTTTGCGGGTTCAGCGTTTCGTAAAAGTCTGCGATGCGCGCTGCCGCTGCGCGGGCGTTGGAGGGATCGGACTCGTTCATAAGGCCAGAGCTTACAGCCCGGTGAATTTGCGCACGGCCGCGAAGTAGGCCCGGTAGGGCAGCAGGCGCAGCGCTTTCATCCAGAGGGTGAAGCGTTTGGGGAAGTGGATGTCAAAGCGCCCCGTTTCCCAGCCACGCAAAATTTCGGCGGCGGCCTGCGCGGGCGTGATCAGCGCCGGCATGGTGAAGTTGTTGGTGGCCGTCAATGGTGTTTCCACAAAACCCGGGCAAATCAGGCTCACGCCGATATGGCTGTCTTTGAGGTCCATGTAGAGTGTCTCGGCCAGGTTGTTCAGCGCTGCCTTGGTCGGCCCATAGGCCAGGCTTTTGGGCAGGCCGCCGTAGCCCGCCACGCTGCTGATCAGGCTGATGTGCCCGGCCTTGCGCGCCAGGAAGCCGGGCAGCACGGCGTCCAGCACGTGCAGTGCGCCGCGGTAGTTGATGTCGTCATGGCGCAGCATCTCGGCCAGTTTGTATTCGGTGGCGCGCAGCTCTTGGTAGTAGCCGGCGCAATACAGCATCAAGTCCAGCGGGCCGGTGGTGAGTACGAGTTCCGCGGCAGCCGTCACGGCCGCGCGGTCGGTCACGTCCAGCGGCAGGCTGGTGGCGCCGGGGTGCGCCGCGGCAAAGGCCTGCAGCGCGGCGGCGTTGCGTGCCGACACAAACACGCGCGCGCCCTGGGCATGCAGGGCCTCGGCCGTGGCCAGGCCGATGCCGCTGGAGGCGCCGACCAGCCAGACGGTTTTGCCGCGCCATGGGGCGATGGGAGGATTCAGGGACATGGTGTGGTTGTCTGCGTTTTGACGGTAACGGATGTTTGCTATTAATTCAGGAGCTAATACTCAAGGCGGTGATTGGGCTGGAGGCCGATTTCATTCGTAAACCTCGGGTCGCCCGCTCAGCGTTTGACGAACGACAGCGTCACCTCGCCCAGCCCGAAACCGAACTTGCTCATCTTCGCCTTGTTGAGCATGACCTTGTCATTCATCAAATACATCCAGTCATCGAACTGCACCTCCACGACCTTGCCATCGACCGGTAGCTTCAAGGTGTAGCCCCAGCGAAACGCATTGCCCTTTTCTTCGCCGATCGCTTCACCCGCCACGTCGGCCGCCGTGCCGATGTAGCGGCCGCCTTCGCCGCGCTTGAGCGTCCAGACGCGGCGGTCTTTGCTGCCGTCGGAGTAGGTGAATGCTTCGTCGAGCACGCCGGTCTCCGCGCCCGGCGGGCCTTGCCAGCTGCAGTTCATCACCACGGTGAAGCGCTTGACGACCTTGCCCGAGCGGTCGGTGAAGACGCCATAGGCATCCACCGTGCCGTTGAAATACTGCCGCAAATCCAGCACCGGTTGCTCGGCCGCGTAGTCATTGACCTGCGGGCTGCTGCAGGCCGCCAACGTAACACAGAGCAGCAGCGTTGAGGCCACGGCAGCCAGGCGAGGTAAATAGCGTTTCATGGCGAGACTCTTTCAGGAAGGGGTGACGTAGACGAAGGAAGAATAAAAAAGTAGAGGCCCGCCGCCGCCGCGAGCTTGAGCACGCAGGGCAGCACGCAGTAAGCAATCACCAGCGCGTCCAGCGCGGATGCGTCGCGTACGCCGGGCGCATAGCCGAACACGCCCAGCAGCGGCAGCGCCAGCCCGGCGGCCAGCGCCAGGTTGAGCTTGGTCGCGAAATTCCACCAGCCGAAGTACGCGCCTTCAGACCGGCCTGATTGGCCATTGGCCTGCACCACGCCGGCCAGCAGCGCGCCCGGCAAGGCCAGGTCGGTGCCCAGCGCCACGCCCGAGAGCGCGCACACCACGGTGAACGCGGCCACCTGGCCCGCGCCCAGCTGCGTGGCCCAGCCAAACACGGCAATCGCCAGCAGCATGCCAGCCAGCCAGGTGCGCACCAGGCCCAGGCGTTTGACGATGGCCAGCCACAGCGGCATCGACAGTGCTGCGGCGAGGAAGTAACTGCCCAGAAAAAGCGGCTCCATCTGCCGCGGCGCCTGCAGCCGGTCCTGGATAAAAAACAGCACCAGCGTGGCGGGCACGGCGCTGGCAATGCCATTGAGCATGAACACTGCCAGCAAGCGTCGAAAGGCCGCCGACTTGAAGGGCAGCCAGATGGCCGAAGGCGCAGCGGCTTCTGCGTGCGCGCGCGCCACCGGCCGCACGGCGCGCGACCAGGCCAGCCAGCCCGCCGCCAGGGCGACAAAAAAGACGCCGGTGGTCACCGGCAAACCCAGCGCCACCGGCGTGACGGATGCCAGCACCACGCCCGCCAGGCCCAGGCCTTCGCGCCAGGCGACGATGCGGCTGCGCTCGGCCTCGTTGCCGCCCAGCATCGCCCCCCAGGACTGGTGCGAAATGCTCAGCGTGCTGTAGGCCGCATAAGTCAGCACCAGCATCACGGCCGCCCATGCGGGCAGCGCAGCGGGCCCTGTGACGGGCGGAAAAAACAGCAAGGCAAAGCCCAGCGCCAGCAGCAGCGCCGCGCCTGCGCCCAGCATCAGCACCGCGCGGGCCGAGCGTCCAAAGAGACGGTCGCTCAGGCGGCCCAGCAGCGGGTCGATGAAGGCGTCGAACAGGCGCGCGCCCAGCAAGATCGCGCCCAGCGTGGCCAGCGGCACGCCGAATTCACGGGCGTAGTGATTGGGCAAGATCACATACAGCGGCAGCGCCACAAACGCCAGCGGCAGGCCCAGCAGGCCATAGGCCAGGCCGTTGCGCGCGCCGAAGGCGTCAGCGTTTGCCGGCGTGCGGGGCGGTGTCACCCGCCGGCTCCTGCGAGCAGCGTGTCGCGCAGTTTCGGTTCAGAGGTCTTGGGTGACAGCCAGATGCCGAAGAAGAGTTTGGCAAATTCCGCGTCGCGGATTTCACCGTTGGCTTTGCCGTTCACCCAGAAGGCCGCACCCACGCCGGGGCGGTGCACGCCCATGATGCGGTCGCCCTTTTTGACATCGGGGATCACACGCAGCATCTCGGCCTTCCACTGGGCCGCCTGGGCATCGCCGATGGCCACGCTGCGGCGCATTTCCTGCAGCGAACGGTCGGCCACGTCGACGGCGTCAAAGGCGCGCAGGTAGGCCAGCTCCAGCGCCAGCGGCTGGTTGGCGTAGCCGCCTGCGCCAAAACCGGCAGGCGCCCAGAGGCGCGCGTCGTACACCTGAAAGCCCCATACCGTGAGGCGGCCCTTGCCGATGAGGCGTCCTTGCGGCAGCGCTTCTTTCAACTCGGGCCGGATGTCGGCCGGATCCGTGTCTGTGGGGGTGGAAGCAGGCGTGTTGACGCCCGGCGCAGGCGATTGCGCCAGCGCTGCGCCCGCGCAGAGCGCGAGCAGCAGGCCGGCGGCCGCGCGTTTCAGCGCTTGCGCAGCGTGAACTGCACCACGCTGGTGTTGGCTTCTGCGAAAGCGGCTTCGCAGTAGCACAGGTAGAACTCCCATATACGTATGAACCTTTTGTCAAAACCGAGTTGCAGCACGCGTGATTCCTGCGCCATGAAGTCGTCTCGCCAGAGCCTGAGCGTACGCGCATAGTCCTGGCCGAAAGCAAATTCGTCCACCACGTCGAAACCGGCCGCGTCAGCCTGCGCGCGGAACTCGCGCGGGCAAGGCAGGCAACCACCCGGAAAGATGTACTGCTGGATGAAGTCGGTTGAAGCGATGTAGCGCTCCCAAAGATCGTCGGCCATCACGATGCTCTGGATGCAGGCGAGGCCGCCCGGCTTCAGCAGCCGGTGAACGGTCTGGAAGTATTGCGGCCAGTACTCGCGGCCCACGGCCTCCACCATCTCGATGGAACAGATGGCGTCAAAGGGTGCGTCGGGCGTCGTTCTGCCGATGTCCCGGTAGTCTTGCAGGCGCAGGTCCGCAAGCGGCACGGTGCCCAGGCGCGCCATGCGCTGCCTGGCCCAGTCCAGTTGCTCGGTGCTCAGCGTGACGCCGACGAGGGAAGCGCCGAATTCGGCAGTGGCCATTTCGGCCAGTGCGCCCCAGCCGCAGCCGATCTCCAGCACGCGGTCGCCGGGTTTGACGCGCGTCATGTCGAGCGCCCGGCGCACCTTGGCGTGCTGGGCTTCTTCCATCGTGGTGTCGGGTGTGGCAAAAATGGCCGACGAGTAGTTCATCGTGCCGTCCAGCCAGAGTTCGTAAAAGGCGTTTCCCAGGTCGTAGTGGGCGTGGATGTTCTTCTGGCTGTTGGCCTTGGTGTTGCGGTTGAGCAGGTGCTTGATGCGGTAGGCCAGGCGGCCCAGCCAGCTGCCGTAGATCACGTCTTCCACTTCCTTGCGGTTGAGGATGAACACCTGCAGCAGCTCGGTCAGGTGCGGCGTCGTCCAGTCGCCGGCGATATAACTTTCAGCAAAGCCGATGTCGCCGGATCGCAGGGCCGCGCTGCACGGGTTCCAGTTGTGCAGATGCAGGCTGGCCGTGGGCGCGTCGCCTGATCCAAAGCGCTGCAGCGACCCGTCGGGCAGGCGCACGGTGAGCGTGCCGTGCTTCAGGCGCAGCAGCATCTTCAGTGCGGTGCGGGCGGCGCCGGGCGCGTCGCCGGGCATGGAGAAGGTTTGTGCGGCAGGGGAAGTGTTGAATGTGTTCATCGCGTCACAAAGATTTCAGGAGGTTTGGGTTTGCGGACAAAAGGCACGCGCTTGAGCCACAGCTTCAGGGCCTGCCAGTGGATGCGGGCGATCACGGCCAGCGTCATGGCGGGGTGGCCCCACACGGCCTTGCGCAGGCTGGCGGCGGTGACGGGCTCCAGCGTGCCGCTCACGCTGGTCTCCAGCAGCGGGCCGGCCTCGTCGTCGTAGTCGATGCGGGCGACGGTTTTTTTCAGGCCGTCGTTGTCGATGTGCAGGAAGCGAAAGCGATAGCCGCCTTCCAGCGTGCAAAACGGCGAGACATGAAACACCTTGTCGGCCTTGAGCTCCTGGCCGTATTTCGGCGAGTCGAGCAGGTAGCAGTGGCGCTCGCCAAAGGTATTGTTCACCTCGACCACGATGGCGCGCAGGGCGCCGTCGGCCCGGTGGCAGTACCAGAAGCTCACCGGCTTGAAGGCATAGCCCAGTACGCGCGGGTAGGCGTGCAGCCAGACTTCGCCGAGAGCGTCTTCCACGCCCTCGCGCAGCAGCATGGCGTCCAGCCAGGCCAGGGCGTCGTTGCCGCCGTCGCCGTGGTCGTTGTCAAAAAAACTGATGGCGGCCGGGCGGTTGTGGGCCAGCGCGCCGCTGCCGTGCTGCTTCAGGCTGCGCATTGGCAGCATGAGAAAGCAGGTCGGGTATTCAAAAGCGTTGCGTGCCGGGCGCAGGCGCGTATGCCGCACGTGGCCGAATCCGATCAGCGGCTGGGGCGCGTCCGTGTTCATGCGGCAACCCCGGCGCTTTGCAGCAGGCGTGCGGCCTGCAGGCCTGATTTCAGGCCGTCCTCGTGAAAACCATAACCCGTCCATGCACCGCAGAAATAGGTGTGGAACTGGCCCTGCAAGGCAGGGACATCCCGCTGCGCGCGTATCGCCGCCAGGTCAAACACCGGATGTGCGTAGTCAAATTCACCCATGATGTGGGTACGTGCGATCTCCCGCACCGGATTCAGCGACACCAGCACGGGCTGCGAAAACGGCAGGGGCTGCAGCATGTTCAGCAGGTAATGCAGGCAGACACGGGGGGATTCATGGCCCTCCCCCTGGGGGCTTTGCGGGGCGCGTTCGTAGTTCCAGGCAGCCCAGGCCAGCTTTTCCCGGGGCAGCACCGACGCATCGGTGTGCAGGACGGCCCGGTTGGGCTGGTAGCGGATGGCGCCCAGCACCTGGCGTTCGGTGTCGCTGGGCTCGCCCAGCAAGGCCAGTGATTCATCGGAATGCGTGGCCAGCACGACCTTGTCAAACCGCTCGGTGCCGCTGTCTGTGACCACGCAAACCCCGGCCGCGTCGCGATCGACACGGCGTACGGGCGTGTTCAGCCGCTTGTCGGCAATCCGGGCGATGATTTTCTCGACGTAATGGCGGGCGCCGCCCTGCACTGTCCACCACTGGGGCCGGTCGGTGATCTGGAGCAGGCCGTGGTTATGGCAAAACCGGATCATGGTGGCGACCGGGAAGCGCAGCATCTGGTCGGTCGGGCAGGACCAGATGCAGCCCATCATGGGCAGGAAGTACCAGTCGCGGAACTCGGCCGAGAATTTTTGTGCCTGCAGAAAATCGCCCAGCGGCTGCGCCATGGCGGCCTCTGCGCCAGATTTGGCCAGCCGGGTGGTGAGGCGGTTGAAGCGGACGATGTCGCCCAGCATGCGCAGGAATTTCCAGCTGGACAGGTTGCCGCGCTGGGCAAAAACGCTGTTCAGGCTGGAGCCGGCCCATTCCAGGCCCGTGCCGTTGCGGCCTGCACCTGGCACCTTGACGGAAAACGACATGTCGGAACGGGCGGTTTGCACGCCGAGCTCGGCAAGGAGCTTGATCAGGCGCGGATAGGTGCGTTCGTTGAAGACCAGAAAGCCGGTGTCCACGCCGTGCGTGACCGGCCCGCCAGGCGTGGGCAGGGTGATGTCGACCGTGTGGGTGTGGCCGCCGAAATAACTGCCTGCTTCAAACAGGGTGACATCGGCCAGTCCGTGCAGGCTGTGGGCTACGGCAAGCCCGGAGATGCCGGAGCCGATAACCGCTACACGCAGCAAAGGCGCGCCGCTCATGCGCGGGGCCTTGTTGGCCGGAATATAAAAATGCTGCGAAGCGCCCCGGCGCGAACGAGGGAGGGAGGGAGGAGGAGGAGCGCCCCGGGATTGCAGCTGGACCGGATCGGCCCAGAAGGCTTCGCAACAATGAAACTGTTTTCTTGCCGGCGCAACCTGTGAGGGCAAATTGCGCTTGCAAAGGTATGAGAGCACATGTGCGGGGTAGTTCCCGGAAATAAAAGATCGCCCAGGTAAATTTTTGTTAACGGGTTTTGGGTTAACGGGGCGCCGGCTTCGCGGCCAGCTGTTTTTCGATCTCTTTGACCAGGGAGCCGCCGGCCGGGTCGGCCATGGAATTGAAGCTGGTGACACTGACGCCGTCCCGAGCGATGACGTATTTGTAGAAGTTCCAGCGCGGTGTGGTGCCCGTTTTGGCGGCCAGCTGCTTGAAGAGCGGATTGGCATCCTTGCCTGTGACGCTGGTTTTGGCGAACATGGGAAATTTCACCCCGAAGGTGTTCTCGCAGAAATCCGCAATCTCCTTGTTGCTGCCGGTTTCCTGCGAAAAGTCGTTGGAGGGAAAGCCCAGCACCACCAGGCCTTGGTCCTTGTACTTGGCGTGTAGCGCTTCCAGCCCTTTGTACTGGCCCGTGAACCCGCAGAAACTGGCGGTATTGACCACCACGACCACTTTGCCGCTGTACTGGCAGAGCGACTGGGGTTTTTCGTCTTGCAGGCGCAGAAAGTCTTGTTGCAACAGGCTGGGGCAAGCCACGGGCGCCGCAACGGGTGGGGCGGCGGCCAGGACGGCGGGGTGGGTTGTCAGCAGGGCGCTGCAACACAGCGCGCTCAGCAAGAGGTTTTTGGGCGTGCAGGCAGGCATGGTTGAACTCGCGGGCAGTTAGGTGGAAGGCGTATTTCATTTTGTCGTTCTTGGGGCCGTGGCACAAGCTGGGCGGCGCGGTGGGAGGCCCGCTCAAGGAATACGCGGCACGCGGCTCGCTGGATTCAGCCTTGCGTGAGGCAACCGGCGCGGCCTGAAGCAGCGGCCCGGGTAGGCCATCACGCCGGAATGGGGGTCGAAATCACCTGAATTGACGGTAAATTGCAGACAATTCGCAAGTTGTCACATTAGCCGCCTAAAATCACTCTAGTACCCAGGATGCGCCGCAAGGGCATCCAAGGCAGATTTATCTGCGTATTCGATTGCGAAGGAGTTCATATGCTTTACCCCGAACTGTTCAAACAACTTGAATCCGTCCGCTGGGACATGGACAAGGACATTCCATGGGCCAGTTTTGACCCGGCCAAGCTGACCGACGAGCAGGCCCAGACCATCAAGATGAACGCCATCACCGAATGGTCGGCGCTGCCGGCCACCGAGATGTTCCTGCGCGACAACAAAGACGACAGCGATTTCTCGGCCTTCATGTCCATCTGGTTCTTCGAAGAGCAAAAACACTCGCTGGTGCTGATGGAATACCTCAAGCGCTTCCGCCCGGAGCTGGCCCCTACTGAAAAAGAACTGCACGAAGTGCGCTTTGAGTTTGAGCCGGCGCCCGCGCTGGAGACCCTGATGCTGCATTTTTGCGGCGAGATCCGGCTGAACCATTGGTACCGCCGCGCCAGCGAATGGCATACCGAGCCGGTCATCAAGCAGATCTACACCCAGTTGAGCCAGGACGAAGCGCGCCATGGCGGCGCCTACCTGCGCTACATGAAACGGGCGATCAACAATTTCGGCAACGAAGCCAAATCCGCTTTCACCAAGGTGGGCGTGCTGATGGCCAGCGCGCGCCGTACGGCCCAGGCCCTGCACCCGACCAACCTGCACGTGAACAAAAGCCTGTTCCCGCGCGACACCATCCAGAGCCGCCTGCCCAACCCCGAGTGGCTGGAGCACTGGCTGGACACGCAGATCAAATTTGACGCGGTATGGGAAGGCAAAGTAGTTGAGCGCATCCTGCACAACCTGAGCCTCTTGATGAACCAAAGCTTCAAGACCGTGCAGGAACTCAATCGCTACCGCAAGGAAATCAGCAAGGAGCTCGCAGCGACTGTCGCCGCCAAGCCGGCTACTGCCGGGGTCTGATGCAAGACGTTCGCTGGCCGAGCTCATCGGGCGGCCGAAGCCGGGTGGTTGCCCGCGGCGCGCAGGTGTTTGCGGTGGCCAATGCCAGCGACGCATCACTGGATTTCGCCGGGCAGCTTGCGCAGACGCTGGCAATGCTTGACGAGCACCTGGTGCACGTCGGCGCTTCGCGCGCCAATTTGCTGAGCGTGCAGATTTTTCTGACCGACCTTCACTACAAAAAGCAGCTAGATCCCGTCTGGCGGCAATGGGTTGGCGACGACAGCGCCGCCTGGCCGCAACGTGCGGTGGTGGGGGCTCAGCTCGACGGCGGCTTGCTGGTCGAGATCGTCGCCCAGGCCTTCCGGTAAAGTGGCGTGATGCCCAGCGAGACCCCACTTCCCCAGCCCCCCGAATTCCTGCAAAAAATCGCCAGCCGCGAGGAAGCGCCGCGGCGCCTGGCCGCGCTGGCCCGGCCCGTTGTCTTCACCAACGGCGTGTTTGACGTTTTGCACAGAGGGCATGCCACCTATCTGGCCCATGCACGTGCGCTGGGCGGCAGCCTGGTGGTGGCGCTGAACACGGATGCGTCCGCCCGGCGCCTGGGCAAGGGCCCCGACCGCCCGCTCAATAACGAGCAGGACCGCGCTGTCATGATGGCGGCGCTGGAGTCGGTGAGTCTCGTCACCTGGTTCGACGAGAACACGCCGCTCGAATTGATTTCTGAATTGCAGCCTGACCTGCTGGTCAAGGGCGGCGACTACGACATGGACAAGCTCGCCGAAACAGCGGTGGTCAAAGCCTATGGCGGCAAGGCGCAGGCGATCCCGTTTGTGGACGGGTATTCAACAACGGCTTTGGTGAAGAAAATCCGGTCGACGTAGGCCCGGATCGAACCCTGGCTCCCGGTGTGCCGGGATGGCTGCCAGCGTCAGGCTGTCTTGGCGATCAGCACCGCGTTGGAGCCGCCGAACGCGAAGGAGTTCGACATCACTGCACGCAGGCCTTTGGCATCCCGCGGTGTCAGCGGCACATAGTCGAGATCGCAGCGCGGATCCGGGTTCTTGAGGAAGGCCGTGGGCGGCAGCTGCCCGGCCCGCAAGGCCATCACGCTTGCGATGAATTCCATCGCGCCCGCCGCACCCATCGCATGTCCGTGCACGCCTTTGCTGGAACTGATGGGCAGGCGTGCAGCCAGATCCTGGAAGGCCAGCTTGATGGCGCTGGTTTCGACCACATCACCCACATCGGTCGCGGTGCCGTGGGCATTGAGGTAGCCGATGTCGGATGCCTGCAGTTTGGCGTCTTCCAGTGCGAGCGTCATGGCGCGCGCCTGGCCCTGGGCGTCGGGTTGTGTGAGGTGGTGTGCGTCTGTGGTCGATGCGTAGCCGCAAAGCTCGGCCAGGATGTTGGCGCCGCGCCGTTTGGCGCTTTCCCACTCTTCCAGGACGAGCATGGCGGCGCCTTCGGCCAGCACCAGGCCGGTCCGGTCGACGGAAAACGGGCGGCACGATGTTTCGGCGCCATCTGCATGGGGTTTGGCCAGCGTGTGCATGGCCTGCCAGGCCTTGATGGTGCCGCGGTTCAGGAGCGCCTCAGAGCCACCTGCCAGCATGGCGTCGGCATAGCCGTGGCGGATTTGCCGGAAAGCTTCGCCAATCGATGTGGCCGACGACGCGCAGGCGTTGGAAACCGTGCTGCTCGGGCCTTTGAGGCCGAACTCCATGGAGACATGGGCGGCAATGGCGTTGTTCATGGCGAGCACCACCGTCATGGGACGCAGGCGCGCGACCTTTTGCTCAAGCAAGGCTGTGTAGGCCGCTTCGGTGGAGCCGGCGCCGCCGCTGCCGGTACCCAGCGAGACGCCAAAACGCTCGGGCGTGAGGCCATCGGGCCATGCACCGGACTCGGTACCCAACCCGGCTTGCGCCATGGCCTCGCGGCCTGCCACCAGCGCGAACTGGCTGACGCGGTCCATGGTCAGCAGGCGGGCGCGCGGAAAGTGAGGGTCGGGATCAAAGTCGATCGCACCGGCGAGCACGCTTTCGGTGCCGGTGGGAAATGGAATGTCGACGGCCCGGATGCCGGAGCGCGCCGAGAGCAGGGCCTGAAAAAATGCGGAGGTGCCGGTTCCAACGGCGGAGATGACGCCCAGACCCGTGATGGCAACGCGACGCATGGATGTCCTGGAGAGCCCCGTCAGGGCTCAGGCGGCTGGTTTGCCCGTCGGCAGCAAAGGCTCGATCAGTTGGACCATTTCGGCAAGTGTGCGAGGCGGGTTGGCCTGGTCAGGGATCTGGATGCCGAACTGGTCTTCGATCTGGAACAGGAACTCGATGACTGCCAGCGAGTCCAGCCCGAGGCTCTCCAGCGTGGCATCCGGCAGCAGTTTTTCTTCGCTGATGCCAAACGTCTCGGCAAAAAGATTAATCAAATCAGAATTCATCGCCCAACCAATACGTGTGTATACAAAGTGTCATTGTCCCACCATCGCCATGACATGCCGTTTATTGTTCCAGCCTCAGAGTCATTTTACAAAAGCGGTAGCGTTGTTTTTGTGTCTCAGGGGGTGTACATCTGCCGAACCGCGTCCGACAGGCTGAACGTCCCCAGTAGCTCCCCTAGATAGCTGACCGGTGCGGGCGCAATGGCCGCCGCACCGATTTCTTCGCGCAAACGGGCATTGCTGAACACCGCGTCGGCTGTCAAAAAAGGCAGGTAGGGCTGCAGTGCCTCGAACATCCATCGCTGGCGGGCAAATTTGGGTGTCGGCACGTAGTCGCGCCCCCGCATCACCAGCTTGCCGATGCCCGGCATCGTGGCCGTCAATTCGTCGGCCAGAGCTTTGAACGTCATGGAGGCTTCGCCGGTTGACACGTGGTAGCAGTCATGCATCAACGTGTCTTTCAGCAGCATTTCGGCGAAGGCGCTGGCGATGAAGTCCACGGGCGCGAAATCGAGCCTGGCCATGGGGTCCAGGGGAACATCGCCCAGTTCGGCCATCACCGGAATCGACCACAGCATATTGCGCGACAGCTTGGCGTCGTCAATGCCGCGCGACAGCACGATGCCGGGGCGCAGGCTCACAAAGGGGCTGCCAGCGGCGCGCAGCAGTGTTTCGGCATCGCGCTTGGACCGGATGTAGTCGTTGGCATAGCCGGCAAAGGGCATGTCTTCGGTGATGACCCCGCGCGGCTCGGTCGTGACCGCTGCCGTGCCGACAAAAAAGCCGCGCTGAGAGGGCGTCAGATTCTTCAGGATGCTGGAGAAGTTTTCGGCCGCCTTGATATTGATAGGGTAAACCCCAGCGCCGGGCTTGAACGAGGTGCTGGCGGCCGAATGCAGGATCACGTCGGCCGATTGCAGGACCGCCGTGTTGAGGCCGAAATTGGGTTCGATGACGTCGCCGGCCTCGGCCGACACCATGTCGGCAAACTCGGGTTTCCAAAAAACGCTCTTTTGGAGGCGTTCCAGGAGGCGGGTGCGGGCCTGGTTCGAATCGGCGGCGCGCACCACAGCAGTGCTGTAGACGCCGCGCGCGGCCAGAAGAAGCATCAACTCGCCGCCAATCAGGCCGGTTGCGCCCGAAAGCAGTACGCGTTTTGACATGTGAAGAAATGTAAAGCTGAACTCACAAGTATAAGCCAGCCAGCCTCACCGCCCAACCAAACTCCCTTGGGCGGGGGCGTCTAAATCTCTCCAAAACCCTGCAAAAGCCACACAAGACGGCTACTTTTGAAGGGTCGCCGACCTCCTCTATTTGGTGGAGGCCTCCACAGCGGTGTTTTCCGGGGTTTTATCGCCACCATGCTGGCCTCGCAGCCGTGCCGTGATGTGTTTGATGAAGTGCTCCAGATCATCGATATAGGTAAATACCGCCGGCACCACCAGCAGGCTGAGCACGGTGGAGGTGATCAGGCCGCCAATCACGGCAATCGACATGGGCGAGCGAAAGCTCGGGTCGGCAGCGCCGAAGCCCAGGGCGATCGGCATCATGCCGGCGCCCATGGCCAGCGTGGTCATGATGATGGGCCGTGCACGCTTGTGGCAGGCATCGAGCAGCGCGTCCCAGCGCGACAGGTTGTGGTCGCGCCGCGCAACGATAGCGTATTCGACCAGCAAGATGGAGTTCTTGGTGGCGATGCCCATCAGCATGATCAGGCCGATCAGCGAGGGCATGGAAAAGCTCTTCTGCGCAATCAGCAGGCCGACAAAGGCGCCGCCCAAAGACAAGGGCAAGGCGGCAAGAATCGTCACCGGATGCAGGAAGTCCTTGAACAGCAGCACCAGCACGATGTAGATGCACAGCACACCGGTCAGCATGGCCAGGCCAAAGCTGGCAAACAGCTCGCCCATGACCTCAGCGTCACCGACTTCCACCACCTTCACGCCCGCAGGCAGGTTTTTAATGGCCGGCAGCAGTTTGACCTCTTCAGTGATGTCGCCCAGTGCGCGCCCGGAGAGTTCGATTTCAAACTTCACATTCCGCGAGCGGTCATAGCGGTCGATGATGGCCGGACCGCCCGCCATTTCCAGCGTGGCGACCTGACCCAGCATCACGGGCCCCACGCCCGGTTTCACGCTGGGCACTGCCAGACGCTCCAGCACGCTCAAATCCTTGCGCGCGGCATCGTCGAGCTTCACGACGATGGGCACCTGCCGCTGTGACAGATTCAGCTTGGGCAGCGATTCTTCATAGTCGCCCACGGTGGCGATACGAAGCGTCTCGCCCATGGCAGCGCTGGTCACGCCCAGATCGGCGGCGCGGGCGAAGTCCGGCTTGATGGCGATTTCAGGCCTGACCAGGCTGGCGCTTGAAGAAATGTTGCCCAGGCCCGGGATGGTGCGCAGGTCCTTCTCGACGGCGAGCGCCGCCGTCAGCAAGGCGCCGGAATCCTCAGCCGTCAGCATCAGGATGTAAGCCTCACCCGAGCCGCCCAGGCCCACCTTGCTGCGCACGCCCGGCACGGCTTCCAGCGCGGCCCGCATCTGGTTCTCGATGCCTTGCTTGCGCGGCCGTTCGCTGCGTTCGTCCAGCAACACCGTCAGGGTGGCCTTGCGGGTTTCCGCCGCGCCCTGCATGGCAAACGGGTCGCCCCCGGCGGCGCCGCCGCCTATGGTGGTGTAGACGCTCTTGACGTGCGCGACCTTGCTGATGAGCTGGCGCGCGTGCTCTGCCGAGGCCTTGGTCTGCGTCAGCGTGGCACCGGGTGGCAGTTCCAGGTAGACCTGGGTCTGCGAGTTGTCGTCGGGCGGGATGAAGCCCGTGGGCAGCAGGGGAATCAGCGCCACCGAGCCAAAGAAAAAGACCGTGGCCGCCGCCATGGTCGTCACGCGGTGCTTCATGCACCAGGCCGCGCAGCGCATGTAAAAGCGCATCCATGCCGGATCTTTGTGGTCGCCCACGATAGGTTTGAGGATGTAAGCCGCCATCATGGGCGTGAGCACCCGCGCCACCACCAGCGAGGCGAACACCGCCAGCGACGCCGTCCAGCCGAACTGCTTGAAGAATTTGCCTGCCACGCCGCTCATGAAGGCGGTCGGCAAGAACACGGCGATCAGCGTGAAGGTGGTCGCCACCACCGCCAGGCCGATTTCATCGGCTGCTTCCATGGCGGCTTCATACGGTGTTTTTCCCATGCGCAGATGGCGCACGATGTTCTCCACCTCCACGATGGCATCGTCCACCAGAATACCGATTACCAGCGAGAGCGCCAGCAGCGTGATCACGTTGATGGAAAAGCCCAGCAGATGCATGCCGATAAAAGCCGGGATGACAGACAGCGGCAGCGCCACGGCAGACACAAACGTCGCGCGCCAGTCGCGCAGGAACAGCCACACCACCAGCACCGCCAGGATGCCGCCTTCATAGAGCAGGTGCATCGAACCGTCGTACTCCTCCTGCACCGGCTGCACGAAGTTAAAAGCCTCGGTCAGTTCAACGTCGGGATGCTGCAGCTTGAGTTCGGCCAGCGCCGCTTGCACGGCGGCGCCCACGGTGACTTCGCTCTCGCCGCGGCTGCGCGAGACTTCAAAACCCACGACCGGCTTGCCGTCCAGCAAGGCAGCAGCGCGCGGCTCGGCGGTGGTGTCACTCACCGTGGCCACTTCATCGAGCCGGATGCGCCGGCCGTCGCTCAGCGCCAGTTCCATGCTGCCCAGTTCTGCGGCTGATTTCACGGTGGCCAGCGTGCGGATCGGCTGCTCGCTGCCGCCCAGGTCGGCGCGCCCGCCGGCGCTTTCGGTTTGCACCTGGCGCAACTGGCGTGAAATGTCGGCGGCCGTCGCACCCAAGGCTTGCAGGCGGGACGGATTGAGGGAAATGCGAACTTCGCGCGAAACACCACCTACGCGGCTGACGGCGCCCACGCCGCGCACGGACAGCAGCTTGCGGGAAATGTCGTTGTCGACAAACCACGAGAGCGCCTCTTCGTCCATGCGCGGTGAGCGGATGGTGAAAGCCAGCACCGGCTGGCCGGCCAGGTCCATCTTGGTGACGACCGGGTCGCGTACATCGGCCGGCAATTCGCCGCGTACCTTGGCCACGGCGGCGCGCACATCGTCGACCGCCTCCTGCACCGGCTTTTCAAGTCGGAACTCGGCGGTGATGGTGGCTCCGCCGTCTTGCACCTTGGTGTAAATGTGCTTGAGGCCCTGCACCGTCGCGATCGAGTTCTCGAGCTTGCGGGCGACCTCGGTTTCAAGCTGGGCGGGGGCAGCGCCCGGCAGCGAGGCCGACACCGTCACGGTAGGCAGGTCGATGTCCGGGAAGTTCTGCACCTTCATGGCCTTGAACGACAGCATGCCGGCGAAGGTCAGCAGCACGAACAGCATGACCGCGGGGATCGGATTCTTGATCGACCATGAGGAGACATTCATCTGGAGTGCTCCTTATTTTGTAGCGGGTTGTGCAGAGCTGGTGCTGGCTAGGGGCTTATTTGGCACTTCATCATTGACGCGGACCAGATCGCCGTCGTTCAGGAAGCCGGCACCGCTGACGATGACGCGCGCATCCGGCGCAAGGCCCGATGTGATCTCAAGCCGGTCGCCGGCAAGCCGGCCGGTCTGTACTTTCAGCTGGCTGATGCGGTTGTCCGGATTGAGCTTGAACACATAGTTAAAACCGTCGCGAACCACCAGCGCCGGTTGCGGCACCGTCAGCGCGGGCGTCGAGCCCAGTTCAAACTCCCCGCGGGCAAACATGCCGGCCTTGGCCGGCGACGCCATGCCGGCAGAGACCGGCAGGTCCACATAGACCAGCGCAGCGCGTGTCTGCGGGTCAACGCTGGGGGCAATCATGCGCACCTTGCCTTTGAGCTCGGCGCCGCTGGCGGCGACGACCGTGGCCGCGGTGCCGGCCTTGATGCGGCCGAGCTCGGAAGAGGTCACTTCCGCGCGCCATTCCAGGCGCCCGCCGCGAATCAGCCTGAAGAGCTCGGTGCCTTGGGGCACGACCGAGCCGACGGTCGCGGTGCGTGCTGAGATCACGCCGTTGTCGGGCGCCAGCACTTGCGTGTTCTTGCCGCGCAGCTGCTGCGCATCCAGCACAGCGCGCGCCGCTTCGACACGCGCCTTGGCGGTCTGTTCGGCCGTGTTGTACTGGTTGATCTGCTGCTCGCTCAAGGCGCCGGAGCTCGCCAGCGTGCGGGCACGCGCCGCGTTGTCGGCAGCGTCGGATGCATTGGCCTGGGCCTCAATCAGGCTGGCGCGGGCCTGGGCCGTGTCGGCCTGCACGCTGTCGCCCGAAAACACCGCCAGCACCTGGCCGGCCTTGACCTGGTCGCCCACATTGGCTTGCACCTGCACCAGCCTCAGGCCGTTGGACTCGGAGCCAATCACGGCCTCCTGCCAGGCGGTGATGTTGCCGTTGGCGCTGAGCTTGACCGGCAGGTTCACCTGAACCGGCAATGCGGTGGCCACTGTCAGGGCGGGCTTGGAGGTTGCCGCCTTGGGGTCACCCTTCGCTTCTGATTTTGAGAGAAAAAAGGCTGTAGCCCCCGCAGCCAGTACGGCAGCAGCTATCAAAACAATAGCGAGTGGTTTGAGTTTGAATTTGGGCATGGTGTGCAATCGGTCTGTCATGGAGGTGGCAGGGTCGTCAAGCCGCGGCGTCAGGGCGCGGTGATGGCGGCGGGGGTAAAGGGGGCGGGCACGTCTGAAACCACGGGTGGCGCCGGCGGCTCGGTGGTGGTCCAGCCGCCGCCCAGCGCGCGGTACAGCGCCACCCAGGCGCTGCGGCGGTCACGCTGGAGCGTGACCACGGCGCTTTGGGCCGCCAGCAGGGTGCGGCGGGCGTCTTCAAGCTCGACCAGGCTGGCCAGCCCGCTTTTGTAGCGGGCTTCGGTGCCGGTGAACGATGCGCGGTAGCCTTGTGCGGCAATGGCGGCATCCTCGTTGCGTTCGGCGGTGCTCTGCAGGTTCACCAGCGCTTCCTCGACTTCCCGAACGGCTTTTCGCACGCTCGCCCGGTACTGCGCCGCGGCATCTTCGTAGCGCGCCTTGGCGGCTTCCACATTGGCTTCACTGGCGCCACCGTCAAACAGCGGAATGGTCAGTTGAAGCGGCCCGACGGTCCAGGTGTCAAAGCGCTGCGTGGAGGCGCTGGTGCGGCTTTTGGTGGTGAAGATCGAGCCGTTCAGGGTCAAACGGGGAAAGCGCTGGGCCCGGGCGCTGCCCACTTCCAGGCGGGCAGCGTCCACTTCGCGTGCCGCATTGAAGATGTCGGGCCGCTGGGCCAGCACTTCGGCGGGCACGCTGATGACGGGCGCCATGGATTCCTGCGTCAGGTCAACGGGGGCGTTGGCCAGTTTTTGCCGCAGCGCGGGTTCTTCGAATGCAGTGAGCGCCACCAGCGCCTTGATATCGAGGTCGCACAGGGCGCGCTGTTGAATGGCGTTGCCGTGGCCCTCGGCGGCACTGGCCCTGGCCAGCGCCGCAGTGGCGGGCGCCTGGAATCCGGCCTTGGTACTGAGGTCCGACAGCCGCGCGGTCTCTGACCGCGACGTGGCGTCAGAGCGCGCGACGTCGAGTAATTTTTCGCAGGCGCGAAAGCTGTAGTACTGCGTTGCGACTTCAGCGGCGACCGACACGCGCGCGGCATGCCACATCGCTTCGGCACCTTCAAAGCGGTACTGGTCGGCGTCCCGGCTGGCGGCGTATTGGCCGAAGAGGTCGATTTCCCAGGAGGTCTGCAGGCCCGCCTCCAGCGTCGTGGCGATCGGCGGCGTCGTCGTCCGGTTCACGGGCGCCGACCGTCCGCGGCTGGCGCTGCCGACGGCGTCCAGTGTGGGCAGCATCGCCGCCGCAGAAGCCACGCGCGACGCCCGCGCCTGCTCAATATTGGAGCGCGCCGTCGAGACGTTCGGGTTCACCGCTTCGCCCGCCATGATGAGCTCCACCAGCAAGGGGTCGTTTTGCTGCTGCCACCATTGGGACAGCCCCGACAGGCTGCCGCCGTGGGGCAATGCCGCCGTGGTGCCGGTGGCCGGCAAAGGCGCCTGCCATTGCGCAGGGACCGGCGCGGCAGGCGTGTGGTGCGGCAGGTCGACCGCGCAGCCGGCAAGCAGCAGCGCGCCGGCCAGCGGCCCGAGTGCGAGCAGGCGGGAAGGCTTTCGCCGGAGGTCAGGCTTTTTCATGGTGTGCAGTTTTCAGGCGCGGCTTGCCAGCCGCTGGGTGGTCAAGAGAATGCTTGCGCCGCGACTCCTCGACAGCGACCATCGCCTCCGCGTAGGCGACAAGGCTCACAGACCACTGCTCGACGGCGTCAGGCGCGCCGAAGAGCTGCGGACGGATGGCGTCCACCACCTCGCGGCTGATGAACATATGGATCGCCAGCCCGGTGATGGAAAAGGCCAGCCGGTGTACGTCGTCGTCGGCTTTGGTGAGCCCCAGGTGGCGGCAAAGCACCTTCACCAGAGCCGCATGGGCGGGCTTGATGCCCTGGTCGATTTCCTCGGCCCAGAGACCCGTGGGCTCCAGCATTTCGCGAAAGTGCAGCTTGGTACACAGTTGCACCAACTCGCCCTGCCGCAGGGGCTCCAGGAAGCTCGAAAAAAAGCCTTCCAGCGATTGGCGCAGGGTGAAGTTCGGCTGGTTGTACAGCGCGATGTCGTCGCGTGCGCTGCCCAGCGGCTCGGTGAAAACGGCCCGGTACAGCCCGGCCTTGTCGCCAAAGTAATAGCTGATCGCCGCTACGTTGGCGCCAGCCGCCTGGGCGATTTCGCGAATGGATGTCTTGGCGAACCCTTTTTCGGAGAACAGCCTGAGCGCCATGTGCAGCAACTGGGCCCTGGCATGGGCGCCGTCAGAGCGCTGCTTGCGGGCTTCGCCTTCGGGTCCGGCAAAGCGCAAGGGGATTTTAGGTCGAGCGTCGGCATTCATGTGCCCGCATTAAAGCACATGAATCAAACAATCGATTGAATTAAATCAGTTGATTGACTTAAAAGTGGCGACCCACAGCGCCTGGATGGCATCGCATTCGGCTTGAAGCGCCGGCGGCGTGACCTGGGTGGGCTCTTCGTTCAGGCGCGCCCGGTGCTGGACCCGCCGCAGTTCGCGGTAGGCGCTGGCTGCGCGCTGGCCCACGCCGGGCGGCAGCAGTCCGGCGGCCTCGGCGCGCTGCAGCAGCGAGATGTTGCCGACGTTGGCGACCAGTTCGGCGTGCTGCGCAGACTGCGACAGCACCAGGAACTGCACGGCAAATTCGGCGTCCACCATGCCGCCGGGGCTGTGCTTGACGTCGAACTTCTCCGGTTCGGGTGTGGAGGGCGCCGCATCAGACAGATGCGGCGTGTGGGCGCGCTTGACCGGGTGTGCATTACGCACTTTTTCGCGCATGGCGACGATTTCGTCGCGCAATGCCGCCCTGTCGCGCGGGGCGGTAATGACGGATTCCCGAACCTGGTCGAAGCGCGCGCGCAGGGCATCGTCGCCCAGCACGCATCGGGCGCGCGTCATGGCCTGATGTTCCCAGGTCCAGGCGGTGTTGCTGCCGCGCTGCTGCTGGTAGCGGGTATAGGCGTCAAAACTTGTGACCAGCAGGCCCGAATTGCCGTTGGGACGCAGGGCGGTATCGATCTCGAACAGGTCGCCTTCGCTGGTTTTGATGGTCAGCCAGTTGATCAGCTTGCGCACGAAAGCCGCGTAGACCTCGGGCGCCCGTTCATCCTCGTCCTCATAGACGAACACGATGTCGAGGTCGCTGCCGTAGCCCAGCTCCTTGCCGCCCAGCTTGCCGTAGGCAATGATGGCGAACTGCGGTGTGTCACGGTGCCGGTTTTTCAGGCGATGCCAGCACCAGTCGGTCGTGATGCTCAAGACAACCTCGGCCAGCGCGCTCAAGTCGTCGGCCACCTGCTCCACGGTCAGTACGCCTTCCAGGTCTCGCGCCAGTGTGCGAAACACTTCAGCGTGATGCGCGCGGCGCAGCAGGTTGAGGCAGGTTTCTTCGTCGTCTTCGCCGGTGCTCTTCAGTGCGACCAGGCGCTGCCGCAAATCGCGTGCGAAAGCCACTCCGTCAAAGCGTTCCTTGAGCAGCTCGTCGCTGGCCAGCTCGTCGATGACGCCCGGGTGTTGCAGCAGATAGCGCGCGGGCCACTTGGCGGCGCCTAGCAGGCGCAGCAGGCGTTCGTGGACGGCGGGGCGCTCCAGCAGCAGCGCCAGGTAGCTTTCGCGTCTAAGCAGCGGCTCGATCCAGTCAATGATCCGGATGGCGGCTTCTTCAGTGACCGCGCCTTCGGCCAGCCAGGCGGCGGTGCGCTGCACCAGCCGCGTCAGGCGCGCGCGGGAATCTTCTTTCAGTGCCAGCACGCGGGGGTGCTGGCGCCAAAGCGCCAGGCGCTCGCGGAACTTCTCCGGCCATTGTTCCGAGAGCTGCGCCAGCAGGTCGTCAAGCTGCTGCGGCGCAACCTTGGCCGTCTTGCCGCCGCAGCCTTTGCAGTCGGCCTTGCCACCCAGCAATTTGTCAAACTCGCCGGCCACTAACTCACGGTGGGCATCGAGTTCGCTGAGAAACGGGCAGCAGTTGCCATAACCCAGCGTCTCGGCAATCCAGCTGAGGTCGTCGTCGCGTGTGGGCAGTACATGCGTCTGCTGGTCGTCCAGGTACTGGATGCGGTGCTCTACCTTGCGAAGGAAATCATAGGCACGCGCCAGCGCATCGGCGGTCTCCTGGGGCATCAGGCCGGCGCGGGCCACGCGCTGCAAGGCGTCAACCGTCGGGCGGGTGCGCAGCTCAGGGAATTGACCGCCGCGCACAACCTGCAGCAGCTGTACGGTGAACTCAATCTCGCGTATGCCGCCACGGGACATCTTGACGTCATTGGCGCGCTCCGGATGACCCGCGCAGCGTTTGGCCGCGTGCTCGCGAATTTGCTTGTGCAGGATGCGTAAAGCGTCGAACACGTTGTAATCGAGGTATTTTCTGAACACGAAAGGCAGCACGGGACCGCGCAGGGCCTGCGCAGCGCCGCTCTGCACACATTCGAGCGGCGCCACTACACGGCTCTTGAGCCAGGCAAAGCGCTCCCACTCGCGTCCCTGGGCCTGGAAGTATTCTTCCAGCGCGCTGAGCGAGACGGCGGCGGGCCCGGAATTGCCGTTGGGCCGAAGCGCCAGATCCACCCGGAACACAAAACCGTGCTCGGTGGCATCGCCAATCAGGCTGAAGACGGCTTTGACCTGGTGCGCGAAGTACTCGTGGTTCGAAATCTGCCCGCGGCCATCGCCGCGCCCTGCGGTCTCGCCGTCATGGTCATAGACATAAATCAGGTCGATGTCGCTGGAGACATTGAGCTCGCGCGCGCCCAGCTTGCCCATGCCTACGACCCACATCCGGGCGCGAGTCCCGTCGGGCGCCTGCGGTGCACCGTGCAGCGCATCCAGCGCCCGGCCGGAGTGGAGCATGGCGATATCGAGCGCCAGCTCGGCCAGTTCGGTCATGGCCCGCGTCACCACCACCAAGGGCGCCTGGTTCTCACAGGCGCCGTCGCAATCGAGCACTACCAGCCGTTCCATCACCAGCTGGCGAAGCACCCGCAGCGCAGCGCCGGTTTCAAGGCCTTGGGCCAACAGGGCGTCGAGGGTGATCTGCATGGCTGCACGCACAGGCGCGCCAGCGGGCAGCAAGGAAAGCTCACCGGCATAGCGGCGGCGAACCCGCTGGACGAACCGTGAATAGTCCGATGCGGCCGGCCCGGCGGCGGGTAGGGTCTCAAGGCGGGCGGTTGGGACGACGGTCATCACACTACTTCACAAAACTTCATGGTCTCACGCCGGGCGGACACTGGCCCCGGCGGTCATAATTCTCATGTCAATGGAGCCAACGATTCCCAGCCCGACCCCTCAGCCAGCCTTGCTGCCCCGACGCCTGCACTGGCTGGCTCTTGCCATGCGCATAGTGTTGTGGCTCGTCGCCGGGGCCTGGGTGCTCTTTGGCCTGAGCTGGATCGTGCTGCATGGCTGGATTGTGCCGCGAATCGGGGAATTCCGTCCGCGCCTTGAAATAGAGGCCAGCAAGGCTTTAGGGGTGCCTGTCCGCATCGGTGCAATTACCGCGCATTCCCAGGGAATGATCCCTTCATTCGAGTTGCATGATGTGACCCTCCTCGATCCCCAGGGCCGGGAAGCATTGCGCTTGCCGCGCCTTCTGGGCGCGCTGTCCCCGTCGTCCATCTGGAGCCTGGGATTTGAGCAGCTCTATATTGACAAGCCCGAGCTTGATATCCGCCGCGCCGCGGATGGAAAAATCTACGTGGGCGGGCTGGATGTGTCGCAGGACCGAGCCGCCGGCCAGAGCGCCGCGGCCGACTGGTTCTTTTCCCAGACCGAATTCGTCATACGGGGCGGCACCGTGCGCTGGACCGACGAGCTACAAAAAGCGCCCACGCTGGCCCTGACGCAGGTCGACTGGGTCATGCGCAATGCGCGGCGCCGCCACCTCATGCGGCTGGACGCCACGCCGCCGCCGGAATGGGGTGACCGGTTCACCGCCAGGGGCGTTTTCCGCCAGTCCCTGCTGAGTAGCGATGCGGGCGATTTTGCGGGCTGGACGGGCCAGTTGTTTGCCGACTTCAGCCGTGTGGACGCCTCCCGCGTGAGGCAATACCTCAACATGGACACGCTGGGCGTGGAGCTGATTCGCGGCAATGGCGCGCTGCGCGCCTGGGCTGACATCAGCAAGGGGCAGATCATCGGCGGCACGGCCGACGTGGCGCTGCAGGACGTGGACGCCAGGCTGGGCGCAAAGCTCCAACCCCTGGCGTTTGAGTCGGTTGCCGGGCGTATTGGCGGCGGGCAGCGCGCGAACGGCTTTGATTTCAACACCGAAGGTTTGCGTTTTAAAACGCGCGACGGCTTGCAGTGGCCCGGCGGCAATGTCGCTTTAGTGCATACCGGCGACGAAGCCGGTGCGCCGCAACACACCGCATTCAAGGCCGACAGGCTCGATCTTGCCGCGCTGGCGCAAATCGCCAACCGTTTGCCGCTCGATGCGCCCACGCATGCGCTTATTGCTTCTTTCGCACCCAAGGGATTGGTCGAAACCGTCGAGGCCCGCTGGCAGGGGCCGATGGATGCGCCCTCCAGTTATGCGGCAAAAGGGCGCGTGGTGGGCCTGAATGTCGCAGCACTGCCGGCGGCCCCGCAGCCTGCCGCCTCCGGCCCGGCTCCCGCGCATCCCAGGACCGGCAGGCCCGGAATCAGTGGCGCAGCGATCGATTTTGATGTGACGCAGGACGGCGGGCAGGCCAAAGTCAAAATTGCCAACGGCGCGCTGACCGTCCCCGGTGTGTTTGAAGACCCGGTCGTGCCGTTTGACCAGCTGGCGGCGGACGCCCAGTGGAAATTCTCCGGGCGAAAAATTGAGGCGCAACTGCGCAACCTGCAGTTTTCCAACGCCGACGCGCAAGGGGATGCCCAGGTCAGCTGGCACACGTCGGATGCGGGGCCCGGCCCGGTTCCTGCCGCGGGCGCGCCGGATGCCCGCTTCCCCGGCGTGCTCGATTTGCAAGGCGCTTTAAGCCGGGGCGACGGCGAGCGGGTTCACCGCTACCTGCCGCTGGTGCTGCCCGACCCCGTGCGCCACTACGTGCGTGATGCGGTGTTGCAAGGCCAGGTCAGCGACGTGAAATTCAAGGTCAAGGGACCCGTGCTGGAGTTGCCTTTCAGCAATCCGGCCCACGGCGAGTTCCGGGTGTCCGCCAAGGTGCGCAACGGGCACCTTGCCTACGTGCCCAAGTCAATACAGCCGGCCGGTGCGGTCGCGTGGCCCCCGCTGACGGATCTCAGTGGCGAGCTGGTGTTTAACCGGGCGGCGCTGGAAGTGAACGGGGCGACGGCCAAGGTCGCCGGCTTGCCGGGCCTGCAACTTGTCAAGGCAGACGCCCGCATTGCCGACCTGACGCATGACTCCGCGGTGGACGTCAACCTGGAGATCAAAGGTGCGCTTTCCGATGCGCTGGGGTTTGTCAACCAGTCTCCGGTGGGCAACATGACCAACCACGTGCTGGCCAAAGCCGTTGCGACCGGCACGGGCGAATACCGGTTCCGCCTGGGGCTACCTATCCATACCATTGACAAATCCCGCGTGGAAGGAACCGTCACGCTGTCGGGTAACGACGTGCAGTTTGCGCCCGACGTTCCCCCTCTGACCCGGCTCAAGGGCGTGATGACGGTGAGCGAGCGCGGCTTTTCCATTGCGGGGGGCCAGGCGCGTTTGCTTGGCGGCGACATCCGTTTTGACGGCGGCATGCGCGCGCAGCCTCGTGCACCAGGCAGCGTCGAGACGGAAACCGTCGCCACATTCAAGGGACAGGGAACAGTCACCGCCGAAGGCCTGCGGCAGGCCAAAGAACTGGGGCCGCTCGCACGCATGGCCCAGGGCGCGACCGGCAGTACCACCTACACGGCGAACCTGGGTTTTCGCCGTGGCCACCCTGAAGTCGCCATCTCCAGCAGCCTGCAGGGCATGGCTTTGAACCTGCCCGCCCCGCTGGTTAAAACCGCCGAAGCGGCGTTGCCGCTCCGGTTTGAGAACACGCTGCTGCAAGCCTCCATGGCGCCGGGCCAAAAACTGGAAGACCAGTTGTCGGTCACCCTGGGGCGCCTCGCATCCATCATTTATGTGCGCGATGTGAGCGGCACCGAGCCCCGGGTGATTCGGGGCGGCATCGGCGTGGGGCTGGAGTCGACCGAGACACCGCCCCTGCAGGAGGCGGGTGTAGCGGCCAACATCAACCTGGCCCACGTCGATCTGGATGCCTGGCAGAAACTGTTGACGGACTCTTCCGGCAGCAGCGCGCTTTCCGCGCCCCCGCCGGCGGCTGCCACCGCAGCAACCAACCGTGCAGCCGCTATTGCCGCATTGACTTACATGCCCACCATGATGGCCATACGCGCGAAGGAGCTCGTGATTGAAGGCCGCAAGCTCAACAATGTGGTGGTCGGCGGCTCCCGCGAAGGCCTCACCTGGCGCGCGAATATCGACGCCACCGAGCTCAACGGGTATGTCGAATTTCGCCAGCCAGGCGGTATTGGCGCGGGGCGTGTGTATGCGCGGCTTTCACGCCTGAGCCTGGAGCCCGGCGCGGCCAGCGAGGTGGAGGCCATCCTGAATGAGCAGCCCGCCAGCATTCCGGCCCTTGACATCGTGGTGGAGGACCTGGAGCTGCGCGGCAAGAAGCTGGGACGCGTCGAAATCGATGCCGTCAACCGCGGCGCGTCGGCCGCGGCCCGCGAAGGTGTTCGCGAATGGCGCCTGAACAAGTTCAACGTGATTCTTCCGGAGGCCGTATTGACCGCCACCGGCAACTGGGTGGCCTTGAACGCGCAGGCGGGCACGGCCCCTGCCGCCGGCGGCGCGCGCACTGCGCGCTTGCCCTCCGAGCGCCGCCGTACCGTGATGAATTTCAAGCTGGATATTGCCGACTCGGGTGGCTTGCTCAAGCGCTTCGGCATGGGCGATGTGATTCGCCGGGGCAAGGGCAAACTCGAGGGTCAGGTCGCCTGGGTAGGGTCGCCGCTGAGCCTGGACTACCCGACCATGAGCGGGCAGTTCAATGTGAACGTCGAGTCCGGGCAGTTCGTCAAGGCCGACCCGGGCATCGCCAAACTGCTGGGCGTCCTGAGCCTGCAGTCCCTGCCGCGGCGGCTGGCGCTCGATTTCCGGGATGTATTCTCCGAAGGATTCGCTTTTGACTTTGTCCGCGGCGACGTCAACATCAACCAGGGCGTGGCCTACACCAACAACCTGCAGATGCGCGGTGTCAATGCCGCCGTCCTGATGGAGGGCAGCGCCGACATCGCCAAGGAGACGCAAAATATCAAGGTGGTGGTGGTGCCTGAAATCAACGCCGGCACAGCCTCGTTGATTGCGACCGCGATCAACCCGGCCATCGGGCTGGGCAGCTTCCTGGCGCAGATGTTTCTACGCCGCCCGCTGATGCAGGCGGCTACCCAGGAGTTCCATATCGATGGTGCCTGGTCCGACCCCAAGGTCACCAAGCTGGACCGCAAGGCCCAGGCAGAAGTCAAGCCGGGTGAGGCATCCACGGAGACGCGCTGATCATGAAAATAGCTGCCATTCAAATGGTGTCGGGGACACGAATCGAAGACAACCTTGAGGTGGCGCATCAGCTGCTGGGGCAGGCCGCAGCGCAAGGCGCGGAGTTGGCCGTGCTGCCCGAGTACTTCTGCATCATGGGCAAAAAAGACACCGACAAGCTGCAGTTTCAAGAGACCCCGGGCGAGGGACCGATCCAGGATTTTTTGAGCCGGTCGGCGCGCGAGCTGGGGCTCTGGATCGTGGGCGGCACGCTGCCGATGGCGACTGCCGACCCCGTGCGTGCCCGTAACTGCTCGCTCGCGTACGCGCCTTCCGGCGAGTGCGTGGCCCGCTACGACAAGATCCACCTCTTTCGCTTCGCACAAGGCCAGGAAGACTACGACGAAAGGCGCGTGCTGGAGCCCGGCAGCCAACCGGTGCGCTTTGAACTGGCTTCGCGTGACGGCCACGTCTACACCATCGGCATGAGTGTTTGCTACGACCTGCGCTTTCCCGAGCTGTACCGCGCCCTGAAGGCCGACGTGCTGCTGGTGCCCAGTGCATTTACCTACACCACAGGCCAGGCGCATTGGGAGGTTTTGCTGCGCGCGCGGGCGATCGAAAACCTGGCTTACGTACTCGCGGCAGCCCAGGGCGGCACCCACGAGAATAGCCGCCGCACCTGGGGCCACAGCATGGTGGTTGACCCCTGGGGCCAGATCCTGGCCGAGCGCGCCGAAGACGCCGGGGTGGTGATGGCCGAAGTCCAGAGCGCCGACTTGCAGGGGGTGCGGGGCCGCCTGCCGGCCCTCACACATCGCTTGTTGTGAGGGTGGTGGCGTGAAGCTTCCGTTTGCCAGAGACGTCAGCAGAGACAGCCGGCGCTGGTCTCTGTGGGTCTTGATGGTGACGCTGGTGGTGGCCTTGCTCGGCATACTGGTCTGGCTGGCGGGGCGTTACGAGTCCAGCATGGTGCAAAGCCGTCTGGAGCATGACGCCGGCGAAGCCGTCACGGACATCCGCTCGGGGCTCACGCGCAACATCCAGACCTTTCAGGCCCTGCAGGCCAGCGAGCGCACGCCTGCCTCGTGGCACCTGTCCGCGACCGAGCTGCTTCGCGAGCACCGCGAAATCATGCGGCTCGAATGGCGCGGCGAATCCCTGGACGTGCTGGCCTTCGCGGAAACGCCCTACCGCACCTCCGTGTTCGAGCGCCTCGGGCGGGCCGGCATGCAGGCCGACGTGAGCCTGACCTGCACCACGGCCCGGCGCCTGAGCGGCTCGGCGTATTCCACCAGCTACTTCATGCCGCAGCCCAACGGCCTGGGCCTGGAAGTGCTGGACATGTGCCTGCCCATCGTGGTGGCGGGGCGCATCACGGGTTTTACGATCGCCACCTATTCGCTGCAAGACATCCTGGGTGAACTGGTGGGCAAGCAGCTGTCCCGCGGCGTCGGCCTGTCGTTCACGGAGGCCGACGGCACTCGCCTGGCGCTGCATGGCGTGCCTGCCAAGGGCAACCGCATCTATATCGCGCAGCAGTTGCTCGACCTGCCGGGCAACACCATGGTCGTCAGGATGGAAAGCCGCTTGGGCACACCGGCCCTGTTCCCGAATGTGCTGACCGCGCTGGTGACCGCCATGTCGCTGGCATTGATGGCCGTGCTCTTCCTGCTCGCCAGAGACATGCGGCGCAGGCTGAAGGTCGAGCATGACCTGGGCGAGGCCCTGGCCTTTCGCAAGGCCATGGAAGACTCGGTGCTGACAGGCCTGCGCGCCCGCGACCTGCAAGGGCGCATCACCTATGTGAACCCCGCGTTTTGCAAGATGGTGGGCGTGGAAGCGAAGGACTTGCTCCACCACAGCTTTCCGTCCCCTTATTGGCCTCCGGAGCTGGCCAGCATGTATCAGCAGCGCCAGGAAATCCGTCTGGCGGGCAACAACCTGCCGCGCGAGGGTCATGAGTCGGTGTTCATGCGGCGCGACGGGACGCGCTTTCCGGTGCTGATCATGGAGGCCCCGCTGATCAACGCGGTGGGCAAGCACACCGGCTGGATGAGCGCCATCCTGGACGTGAGCGAGCAGCGCCGGGTCGAAGAGCTCTCGCGCGCCAGCCAGGACCGCCTGCAGGCCACTGCCCGGCTCGCGATGGTGGGCGAAATGGCGTCGCTGCTCAGCCATGAGCTCAACCAGCCGCTGGCCGCGATTTCCAGTTATGCCACCGGCTCGCTCAATTTGCTGCAGGGTGAAACGGCCGGCGAGAAGCCCGTTGCCGCCGCGCCCATGCCGCCGCTGTCTGAAGACCTGCAGCAGGCCATGCGCCGAATTGCCGAGCAAGCCGAGCGCGCCGGCAAGGTCATCAAAAGCGTGCATGACTTTGTCCGCCGGCGCGACCAGGTGCGCGAGGCGGTGCAGCCGCGCGCCTTGCTGGACGCCATCATGCCGCTGGTCAGCCTGCAGGCGCGCAAGCTGGGCGTGCGCGTGGTGATCGAGGTGGACGAAACCTGTGAACCCGTGCTGTGCGACCGCACCATGGTCGAGCAGGTGCTGCTCAACCTGTCGCGCAACGGCATGCAGGCCATGCAAGGCGCCACCGAGAGCGGGCCCGCTCGCAGCGCGGCGTCCCAACCCGAAAAAGTCCTGACACTGCGTATCCGGCCGGCCGCCTCCAACGCGCAAAGCCGGTGGGTCGAATTTGCGGTGACCGATTGCGGCGAAGGCATTGCCGAAGATGTCGCGTTGCGCCTTTTTACCCCCTTCTTCACCACCAAGGAAGAAGGCATGGGCCTGGGGCTCAGCCTGTGCCGAACCGTGATAGAACAGCACGGCGGCTTCCTCGGATTCGAAGCGGCCGAGCCTCAAGGCACGATTTTCAGTTTTACCCTGCCTGTGTACCGGGATGCCGGGTCAGAGCGACCCTGAAAGACCTCCATGGAACCTATTTACGATGCCACGGTGTATATCGTCGATGACGACGCCAGCGTGCGCGATGCGCTGGCCTGGTTGCTGCGCTCGCGGCGCCTGTTGAGTGAAACCTTTGACAGCGCCGAAGCGTTCGACGCACGTGTCTCGGGTTCATTCAAGGTCCAGGCGCCCTCCTGCGTGCTGCTCGACGTGCGCATGGCGGGGCTCAGCGGCCTGGCGATGTTCGAGAAGCTGATCGGCTACGGCCTGCTACCGACTCTTCCGGTGATTTTTCTGACCGGCCATGCCGACGTGCCCACCGCCGTCGATGCCGTCAAGCGCGGCGCTTTTGACTTTTGCGAGAAACCTTTTTCCGACAACGCCCTGGTGGACCGCATCGAGCAGGCGCTCAACCTTTCCGCGGCGGCACTGTCCCAGCACAGCGAATCCACCAGCCTTCAGGCCCGGCTTGACGGCCTCACCGATCGCGAGCGCGATGTGATGCGGCTGGTGGTGGGTGGCCTGCCCAACAAGCTGGTGGCCGACCAGCTGGACATCAGCGTGCGGACGGTGGAGGTTCACCGCGCGCGTGTTTTTGACAAAATGGGCGTCAAGTCGGCGGTGGAGCTTGCCAATCTGCTACGAAATTTATAGCGCAATGCGCCGGCTTTTTATTTCCTGTCTGATTCCGCATCCGGCGCCGGCTGTTCCGAATCCTTCAGTTCGCCGTTCTTGCGGCCTGAAAACATCGTCCACCACACAATGAACACCAGTAGCAGCATCGCCCCGAGGGCTTCGAGCAAAAGTAAGGCCATGATATTTCCCTGGATTCCGTCAATACGCGCCGGGCGCTCCGTGCAAATGGCGCGGCTTGTATCGATTATCGCCACGGTGCTGCTCGCCTCCTGCGCCAGCCCGCCCATGCCGCCCTCAGCCCCTTCCGGCACGCTGCCGGCCGCAGGCAGCCGTCCCGGCGACTCGGGCCCCTTGCCGGCGCCCATGGTGCAAGGCAAAAGCCGCTGGGTGCCGGTTCGCTGGGCCGAGCTGCCCGGCTTTGAAGAAGACCAGCTCTTTGAGGCCTGGAATGCCTGGCTCAAAAGCTGCGAGCGGCCCGGCCCGGTATTTGCGCCTTTGTGCGGCGAGGTTCGGCGCCTGAGCATCGCTTCTGCCGAAGAGCAGCGCAACTGGATGGTGAGCCGTCTGCAGCCTTACCGGGTCGAAAGCGCCCAGGGCGCGGCCGACGGTTTGCTGACCAGTTATTTCGAACCGGTCCTCAAGGCCAGCCGCCAGCCCGGAGCCGGCTACGAAGTGCCGCTGTACCGCACGCCGGCATCGCTGGGTAGCCGCAAGCCCTGGTTTTCGCGGCAAGAAATTGATACCTCGCCCGATGCCCGGGCGGCGCTGAAGGGCCGCGAAATCGCCTGGCTGGCCGACCCGGTCGAGGCGATGTCGCTGCACATCCAGGGCTCCGGCCGGCTGAGCATCACCGAGCCGGACGGCGCGCAGCGCATGATCCGGGTGGCCTACGCCGGCTCCAACGAGCAACCGTTTCGCAGCGTCACCCAGTGGCTGCTGGACCAGGGCGAAGGCCGCATGACAACACCCTGGGTCGAATCCACCAAGGCCTGGGCCGCGCGAAACCCGCCGCAGCGCGTACAGCAGATGCTGTGGAGCAACCCGCGCTACACCTTCTTTCAGGAGCAGCCCCTGAGCGAGCTGGACGCCGCATTCGGCCCCAAAGGCGCGCAGGGTGTGGCGCTCACGCCGGGGCGCTCCATCGCGGTCGACCCTGGCAGCATCCCTTACGGCACGCCGGTGTGGCTGGCCTCGCGCGGCGCTGCGGGTAGCCTGCAAAAACTCGTGCTGGCGCAAGACACGGGCAGCGCCATCGTGGGCGCCGTGCGGGCCGACTACTTTGCGGGGACCGGGCCGGAGGCTGGCCAGTTCGCTTCGCGCATGAACCAGCCGCTCAGGCTGTGGGTGCTTTGGCCCCGGTAAGTGCATCGCCACATCACACCACAGCACAGCAAAGGAACTCACCATGAACAGGCCATTGAACATCGGCGCCGCGGCGGCAGTAGCGGCCGCCGGCTTCCTGGCAGCTTGCGCGGGCGGCGGCAATGGGCCGGCGTCGGGCTCGCTTTACCGTTGTGAGAACGGCATCGAGTTTCGCGTCAAGTTCGTCGACGACACCGCGGTGCTGGAGGGCCCGAGCGGCTATGACCTGCTCAACCGCGACGCCGGCGGCCAGGGGCCGCAGCAGACGGTCTATAGCAACCCGCGCATGCGCGCCGAGTTTGGCCTGGGGGCCAGCGGCCGCGAGGCCCGGCTGCATTACCCGATGCTTCCGTTATCCGCCCGCTGCGTGCGCGACTAAATTCTTATTTAGCGCACAGAGAGGCGTACCTCTACGCGCGTCCCCTCCCGCCGGGTGGACTGCCGGCTGTCGGCGATGCCGCTGTTGCTGCCGGCGCTGGCATCGTCCGATTCGGCCACGGTGACCCATTCCCCCAGGCGCACGCTCAGCGACGTGCTGGTGGATGACGAGGACAAGGGCGCCATCGGCGACGAGCCGGTGCGGCTGGCCTGTCCCGCAGACAGCTCCAGCTCCACGCTGTCGCCGCCGTACCAGGTGGGTCTGGCCGCAAAACCGCTGTTGGTATCGATGAACACGGTGCCCGCCTGGCGCGCCTGCATCAGCCGCAGCGGCTGGCTGTTGCCCAGGTTGATGTTGACGTTGCGGCCGTTGAGCACCAACACACGTTGCACGAGGTCACGCGAGTCGCTGCGCTGGTTGTCCTGGGCGGTGATGTTGACGTTGGCACCCGAGCGGCCGGGCTGCAAGGTGACGCCGCCCTGCGCGCCCAGCGCACTTTGCGACAGGACGTTATTTCGTACCTGGCGCACTTCGATCTGCAGATTGCGCATCGGCACCGCCTCCGGCGTTGCTACCGAATTCATAGCGGGTTGCCCATGCGCCACCTGGGCTAGAGCCATAAAGAGCATTGAAAAAAGTACTGAGGCAGCGTGTCGGGATTTCGGCATGGCGGGCTCCAGGGTGAGGGCGGCCGGGGATGGCGCGGGGAGGTTGAGAGGGAAGATGAAAGTATGAAACAAAGCGGTTGCTATCAAAATAATAGCTGACTGTCTATGTGGTTCCTGGGCTGGGGGTCGATTTTGTTCTTGATCAAGGCGTGCCTCACGCCAGATGCCCCAGCGGCAAGGCACTGCTCGCCTTGACCTCGCCGAGTGAAAAACTGGTGTGCAGGTCTTTCACATTGGGCAGGTTGATGAGGTTTTGCAGCGCAAATTTGCTGAAGGCCTCCAGGTCTTGCGCCACCACCTGCAGCTCAAAGGTGCCGGTGCCGCTGATGTAGTGACAGGAGACGATTTCAGGCAGTTTCTTGATGGCTTCTTCCAGCTGGCGTGTGGCGTCCCCGCTATTGCGGTCGGCGTCCAGCCGCACAAAAGCCAGCACGCCCAGCCCGATTTTGTGGCGGTTGATCTCGGCCCGGTACCCGGTAATGAAGCCCGATTCTTCCAGCGCCCGCACCCGCCGCCAGCAGGGCGCGGCCGACAGGCCCACGCGCGAGGCGAGTTCCGTGTTCGTCAACCGGGCGTCCAGTTGCAACTCGTTCAGGATTGCGATGTCAAACTTGTCTAATGTTTCCATATATGCCATTTTGCAGCAAGATTCTTTCTGGAAGTGGCCTAAATCAGGCAAACAAAGCAAAGACATATCAGGGCTGGCGGCATACACTTTGCATGCACTTAGAGGACTGGCCCTAACCGGGCCTGGCCCTCTCGCCGACCCTGCCCACAAGGCGGTACCAAAAACAGTCCTGGAGACCCACGAACATGAACGCGCCCCTACCTGAACACATCCGCAAGGCTTTAGAAACCGTCACTTTGGATGACAAGTACAGCCTGGAACATGGCCGCGCCTTCATGAGCGGCGTCCAGGCGCTGGTCCGTTTGCCGATGTTGCAGCGCACGCGCGATGCCATCGAGGGCCTCAATACCGCGGGTTTTGTCAGCGGCTACCGCGGCTCGCCGCTGGGCGGCTATGACCAGGCCTTGTGGGCCGCCAAAAAGCATCTGGCCGCGCAAAACATCGTTTTCCAGCCCGGCGTCAATGAAGAGCTGGGCGCGACCGCCGTCTGGGGCACGCAGCAACTCGACCTGTACCCGCAAAGCAAAAAATTCGACGGCGTGTTCGGCATCTGGTACGGCAAGGGCCCGGGCGTGGACCGCTGCTCAGATGTCTTCAAGCACGCCAATATGGCGGGCACCGCCAAGCACGGCGGCGTGATTGCGATTGCCGGCGACGACCATGTCTCCAAGAGCTCCACCGCCGCTCACCAAAGCGACCACATCTTCAAGGCCTGCGGCCTGCCGGTGTTCTTTCCATCGAATGTGCAGGACATCCTGGACATGGGCCTGCACGCGTTTGCCATGAGCCGGTTTTCCGGCGTCTGGTCGGGCATGAAAACCATCCAGGAAGTCGTCGAGTCGTCCAGCTCCATCCTGGTCGACCCGGACCGCGTGAAGATCATCATCCCCGAAGATTTCGAGATGCCGCCCGGCGGCCTGCACATCCGCTGGCCCGACGCGCCGCTGGAGCAGGAAGCGCGGCTGATGGACTACAAATGGTATGCGGCGCTCGCGTACATCCGTGCCAACAAGCTCAACTACAACGTCATCGCCGGCCCCAAAGACCGCTTCGGTCTGATCGCCAGCGGCAAGGCTTTCAACGACACGCGCCAGGCGCTTGCCGACCTGGGCCTGGACGAAGACACCTGCCACCAACTGGGCATTCGCCTGCACAAGGTCAACGTGGTCTGGCCGCTGGAAGCGACTATTACGCGCGACTTCGCCGAAGGCCTGCAAGAGATTCTGGTGGTGGAGGAAAAACGCCAGGTCATCGAGTACCAGATCAAGGAAGAGCTCTACAACTGGCGCGCCGACGTGCGCCCCAATGTGCTGGGCAAGTTCGACGAGCCTGAAGGCGACCAGTCGGGCGGCGAATGGGGCCGCTCCAACCCGAGCGACAACTGGCTGCTGCGCGCCAAGGCCGACCTGACGCCGGCCATCATCGCCAAGGCGATTGCCAAACGGTTGAAGAAGCTTGGCGTGCCCGCCGACATCATCTCCCGCATGGACGAGCGCCTGGCCGTGATCGAGGGGCGCGAGCGCGCCCTGGCCGCAGGCAAGGCCGACACCGGCGAGCGCGCGCCGTGGTTTTGCAGCGGCTGCCCGCACAACACCAGCACGCGCGTGCCCGAAGGCTCGCGCGCCGTGGCCGGCATCGGCTGCCACTACATGGCGACCTGGATGGACCGCTCGACCTCCACCTTCACCCAGATGGGCGGCGAAGGCGTGACCTGGGTGGGCCAGGCGGCGTTTACGACCGACGAACACATCTTTGCCAACCTGGGCGACGGCACTTACTTTCACAGCGGGCTGCTGGCGATCCGCCAGGCTATCGCTTCGGGCGTCAACATCACCTACAAGATCCTTTATAACGACGCGGTCGCCATGACGGGCGGCCAGCAGGTCGGCGAGCGGCCCGAAGGCCACTCGGTGCTGCAGATCATGCAAAGCCTGCGTGCCGAAGGCGTGGCCAAGCTGGTCATCGTGACCGACGAGCCGAAGAAGTACGACGGCGCGCCGTTGCTGGACGGCGTCACGGTGCACCACCGCGACGAGCTGGACCGCATCCAGCGCGAGTTCCGCGAGCTCAAGGGCACGACCGCCATCATTTACGACCAGACCTGTGCGACGGAAAAACGCCGGCGCCGCAAACGCGGCACGATGGTTGACCCGGAAAAGCGCGTGGTCATCAACGAGCTGGTGTGTGAAGGCTGCGGCGACTGCTCGGTGCAGTCGAACTGCCTGTCGGTGGAACCGCTGGAAACCGAATTCGGCCGCAAGCGCCGCATCAACCAGAACACCTGCAACAAGGATTATTCCTGCGTGAAGGGCTTTTGCCCCAGCTTTGTCACCGTTGAAGGCGGTCAGCTGAAGAAGCCCAAAAAAGACAAGAAGGGCGCACCCAGCAGCCTGTTTGCGGTTCCCGAGCCCGTGCTGCCGGTGGCTGAAAACGCCTGGGGCATTGTGGTGGGCGGCGTAGGCGGCACCGGCGTCATCACCATCGGCCAGTTGCTCGGCATGGCGGCGCACATTGAGGGCAAGGGCGTGGTCACGCAAGATGCGGGCGGCCTGGCGCAAAAAGGCGGCGCAACCTGGAGCCATATCCAGATCGCCAACCGGCCGGAAGCCATTTACACGACCAAGGTCGACACCGCCAAAGCCGATCTGGTGATTGGCTGCGACCCGATCGTGGCCGCGAGCAAGTACACGCTGACCGTGATGCAGCCGGGCCGCACATATGTGGCGATGAACACGCACGGTACGCCGACGGCGGCCTTTGTGACCAACCCCGCCTGGCAGTTCCCCGGCGGCAATTGCGAAACGGCCGTGACTTCCGCAGTGGGCGCTGACTTGCTCGGCAGCTTCGATGCGGAACAGGTGGCCGTGCAACTGGTGGGAGACTCGATCTACACCAACCCGCTGATGCTGGGCTTTGCCTGGCAAAAAGGCCGGGTGCCGCTGTCTCACGCCGCACTCATGCGCGCGATTGAGCTCAACGGTGTGCAGGTCGACAACAACAAGTCGGCTTTTGAGTGGGGCCGGCGCTGCGCGCACGACCTGGCGGCGGTACAGGCTTTGTTCAAGGCCGCCCAGGTGATCGAGTTCGTGAAGCGCCCCTCGCTGGCCGACATGCTGGCCAAGCGGGTGGACTTCCTGACGGCTTACCAGAATGCGGCCTATGCCGAAACCTACCGGGCCTTCGTCGAGAAGGTGCGCGCCGCAGAAGCCCCGCTGGGCAAGACGCTGCTGACCGAAGCGGTCGCCCGTTATCTCTTCAAACTCATGGCCTACAAAGACGAGTACGAAGTGGCGCGCCTGCATACCGACACCGGCTTTCTGAACAAGGTCAACGGCATGTTTGAAGGCGACTTCAAGCTCAATTACCACCTGGCGCCGCCCATGATTGCCTCCACCAACGACAAGGGCGAGCTGCAAAAGCAGCAATTCGGCCCCTGGATGCTGGGTGCGTTCAAGGTGCTGGCCCGCCTGAAGGGCCTGCGCGGCACGCCGCTGGACGTTTTCGGCCGTACCGAAGAGCGCCGCACAGAACGGGCGCTGATTGAGGAATACCGCGCCAGCGTGTCAGAGGTTTTGGCTGGCCTGAGCGCCGAAAACCATGCCGTGGCGGTCGAAATTGCCCGGGTTCCGGAAATGATCAAGGGCTACGGCCACGTCAAAGCGCGCCACCTGGCCGCCGCGCGTCCTCAATGGGCGGCACTGATGGCGTCGTTCCGCCATCCCGAGGCTGCCGGCCAGCGGCAGGCGGCTTAAAACCCGTTTGGACCCGGGAGCGGCACCGGCCTGATGCGCCGGTGCTGCGCTCCCAAGCCCGGCCCGGCGTGGGCTGCGGCCGACATTTGCGCGTAAACCCGGCTTGAAAAGCCCTTGGGGCGCGCCAGTTACCCCCTTCGTGCACTTGCCCGCCGCATACAATCGTGGGCTCTGCGCCCCGTCCGTGCTGGACGGTGCGCGCCAGTGTGTTTTTAAAACGTTGTGGAGTTAGCCGTGTTCATTTCTTCTGCCTTTGCCCAAACCGCTCCTGCCGCTGCTGCCGGCGGCGACATGATGTCCTCGCTCACGGGCATGCTGCCCCTGGTGCTGATGTTTGTGGTGCTGTATTTCGTGATGATCCGCCCACAGATGAAAAAGCAGAAAGAGCACCGCTCCATGATCGAAGCCCTGGCCAAGGGCGATGAAGTCGCCACCGCCGGCGGCCTGCTGGGCAAAGTCACCAAGCTGGGCGACGTCTACCTGACGCTTGAACTCGCTCCCGGCGTTGAAGTGCAGCTGCAGCGCAGCGCCATCATCCAGGTCCTGCCCAAGGGCGCGATCAGCCCCGCCAAGTAATTAAAGAACCCAAAAGCATCGAAAGGCCGAACGGCCTGCCGATGCAGGGCCGGCCTCAAGCCAGTGCCCCCTTTGTTCGTTTGTCACCAGGAACAGCCCTCTCATGAATCGTTATCCGGCCTGGAAGTACGCCATTATTGTGGTCGCGCTGTTGATCGCGGCCTTGTACACACTGCCCAATTTCTTTGGCGAGGCGCCTGCCGTCCAGGTTTCCAGCAGTAAAACCATCGTCAAAGTCGACAGCACGACCATGGCGAAGGTGGAGCAGGCCTTGAAAGATGCCGGTGTCACGGCTGATGCGATCACCCTCGAGGGCAGTTCGATCAAGGCGCGTTTTGGCGATACCGACACGCAGCTCAAGGCCAAAGATGCGATCCAGAAGGCATTGGCGCCCGATCCGGCTGATCCGGCCTACGTGGTCGCACTCAACCTGTTGTCGCGTTCGCCCGCCTGGCTGACATCGCTTCACGCTTTCCCGATGTACCTCGGGCTCGATTTGCGCGGCGGCGTTCACTTCATGCTCCAGGTGGACATGCAAGCCGCGCTCACCAAGCGCGCTGAATCCCTGGCCGGCGACATCCGGTCGTCCCTGCGGGAAAAGAACATCCGGCACGGCGGCATCAGCCGTAACGGGCAAACCATCGAGATCAAGGTTCGCGATTCCGCCACGCTGGCGTCTACCAAGGCCCTGATTCAGGACCAGTTCCCGGATCTGCAGTCCGTGGATGCGCCCGACGGCACCGAGTACAAGCTGACCGCCACCATCAAGCCCGAGGCGGCACGCCGCGTGCAAGACCAGGCACTCAAGCAGAACATGGTGACTCTGCACAACCGGATCAACGAACTCGGCGTGGCCGAGCCGGTGATCCAGCAGCAGGGCATAGACCGCATCGTGGTGCAGTTGCCTGGCGTGCAGGACACGGCCAAGGCCAAGGACATCCTGGGCCGGACCGCCACACTGGAAATGCGGCTGGTCGACGCCAGTGCCGAAGGGCAAGCGGCGGCGGCTGGCGGCATGGTGCCGTTCGGCTCGGAGAAATTCCTCGACACCAACGGCATTCCTGTGATCGTGAAAAAGCAGATCCTTGTCACCGGCGAAAGCCTGACGGATGCCCAGGCCGGGTTCGAATCGCAGAAGCAGGAGCCCAACGTCTCGCTGACCCTGGATGCCAAGGGCGGCCGCGTGATGCGCGATGTCAGCCGCGAGAACCTGAACAAGCCGATGGCGATTTTGCTGTTTGAAAAAGGCAAGGGGCAGGCCATTTCGGTGGCCACCATCCGCGGGGAGTTGGGCACGCGTTTCAGCATTTCCGGCGCCATGAACATCAACGCCGCCAATGACCTGGCTTTGTTGCTGCGCGCCGGCTCGCTGGCAGCTCCCATGGAAATCATCGAAGAGCGCACGATCGGCCCGACGCTGGGTGCCGACAACATCTCCAAGGGCTTTCACAGTGTGTCCTGGGGCTTTGTCGTAATCGTCGCGTTTATGGCGACTTACTACATGCTGTTTGGCCTGTTCTCTGGCCTGGCGCTTGCCGTGAATCTGCTGCTGCTGGTGGCCGTGCTGTCCATGCTCCAAGCCACGTTGACCTTGCCCGGCATGGCGGCCATGGCGCTGGCACTGGGTATGGCCATTGACTCGAACGTGCTGATCAATGAGCGGGTGCGCGAAGAGTTGCGCAGCGGCGCCTCTCCGCAAGCGGCCATCCATGCCGGTTACGAACGCGCCTGGGCAACCATTCTCGATTCCAATATTTCGACGCTGATTGCCGGTCTGGCCTTGTTGGCTTTTGGCTCCGGCCCGGTCCGCGGTTTTGCGGTGGTGCATTGCATCGGCATTCTGACCAGCATGTTCTCGGCGGTGTTCTTCTCGCGCGGCCTGGTCAACCTCTGGTATGGCCGGCAGAAAAAACTCAAATCGGTTTCCATCGGCACCGTGTGGCGGCCCGCCACATCAGACGCCGTGGCGACGAAATAATCACGGCCTTTTTTCCTGAGTTTCCCAAGGACCCCAGATGGAATTCTTCAAAATCCGACGTGACATTCCGTTCATGCGGCATGCGTTGATCTTCAACGTCATCAGCTTTGCGACCTTTGCGCTGGCCGTCTTCTTCCTGCTCACCCGCGGTTTGCACCTGTCTGTCGAGTTCACCGGCGGCACCCTGATGGAGGTGAACTACACCCAGGCAGCTAACGTCGGGAAAATCCGCGATACGGTGGCCGGCTTGGGGTTGACCGATGTGCAGGTCCAGAATTTCGGGACCTCGCGCGACGTGATGATCCGCTTGCCGGCCCAAAAGGGTGTGAGCACCGCACAGCAAAGCGACAAGGTCCTGGCCGCGCTGAAAGCCGCCAATCCGGATGTGACGCTGCGCCGCACGGAGTTTGTCGGGCCGCAGGTAGGTGAGGAGCTTGCCCACGACGGCCTGAAGGCGCTCGCCATGGTGGTGTTCGGCATCATGGTTTACCTGGCTTTCCGCTTCGAATGGAAGTATGCGGTGGCGGCCATCATCGCCAACTTGCATGACGTCGTCATCATCCTCGGTTTTTTTGCCTTCTTCCAGTGGGAATTCTCACTGGCTGTGCTGGCCGCCGTGCTGGCGGTGCTGGGCTATTCCGTCAACGAGTCGGTCGTGATCTTTGACCGGATCCGCGAGAATTTCCGCCGCTACCGCAAGATGAACACGATCCAGATCATCGACAACGCGATTACGTCGACCATCAGCCGTACCATCATTACCCATGGCTCGACCCAGATCATGGTGTTGTCGATGTTGCTTTTTGGCGGCCCAACCCTGTTTTACTTTGCCCTGGCCTTGACCATCGGTATTTTGTTCGGGATTTACTCGTCGGTTTTTGTGGCGGCCGCGATTGCGATGTGGCTGGGCATCAAACGAGAGGATCTCATCAAGGCGAATAGCAAAAAAGATGAGGATCCTAACGATCCGAATGCAGGTGCCACGGTGTAAGCTATAGGCTAATCATCCAGGGCGGTTGTGGCTCCAAGTAACAAAAATAGCGGTCTTCTGGTCGAGCAGGCTCGTGCGCTGTTTACGGAGCGTGCTGCACGGATACTGCCCGCACTGGCCAAAAGCATTCAAGACCGGTTATCCGCACTGGTCAATGAGCCGGGTAGCGCCCGCGACATGCAGGATCGCAGGGATGCCTGGCTGGCGTTCCAGAAAAGCGGCGACGCCTGGGTTCGCGGCACCACAGCCGCATGGGCCGGGGCACGCACCATTCCTGCTGCGAACTCATCTGCCAAATTCCTGGACAGCGGCAAATTCGAATTAATGGGCAATGACGTGATGGAGGACAAGATTCTTGCCTCTCGTCTGGCGTTGCGCCTGCTGGATTTCGCCAGCTGGGAACTCAACGATCTCAGGCTGCGCATACAAAGCCTGGAATCAATTGCTGAACTCCACAAGCAGGACATTCTTCGCCCTGAAGTGCTGGCCCAGCACCTGGTTGAGCAGTGGAGCCTCGCGTCGTTGCCGCGCGAAGTCTGGGTCACGGTCCAGAGCCAGGTTCAAAAGGACATGGGCGAGCACCTTCTTGAGACTTACCACGCGACCAACGAATTTCTGGTGCAGCAGGGCGTGATGGCCGAGATCGACCTTCGGCCCCTCGTCAAACGTACGCCCTCTGCTGTCACTGCCGGCGCTGCCGGCAAGCCGGCGGGCTCCGAGCATTCCCAGGAAAGACCCAAACCCAGGGGCTCTGCCGGCGCCGGGGATGTTTCGGGGGCCGACTCGCGAATGGGTGGAGGTGGCTCCGCTTACGGAAGCGAGAGGGGCGGCAGTGCATCCGATTTCTCCGGACATCCCGGTCGCGGCGCTGGCAGCGGTTCCGGGGCTGGCGGAGGAAATGGGGGTGGCCGTGGCGGTGTCACGGGTTCGGAGGGTAGCCGCGGCGCCTCAGGGGGCGGTTCGGAGTCCGCATACCAGGGCCAAGGCGGCGGAGGTCGCGGTGGCAATGGGCCGGCCGGCGCTGGCGGTGCAACCGGCTCGGGCGGTGGTCGTTCTGTGGGCTCGAGTGGCCCTGGCGGTGCAACAGGTCCGGCAGGGCGTGGTGGGCCGGGTGCCTTCGGTGGTTCAGGTAGCCCGGGTGGCTCCAGCTCTGGCAAACACGGAGAAGATCACGAGAAGACAGATGGGGTGAAGGGCTCGCAGGCTTCAGGCACGGGCAATGCTGTCTATGACGAAACCCGCATGCAGACCGCGACCACGCCATTGGCCAGGGCGCGCATGCGTGCCCAAGGTGTCATGGGGCATCTCAAGCGGCTGCTGTCAAACCAGGTGGCAGGTTTTGATGACACGCGGCCGAGCCAGGCATCGCCGCAGCTCGCACAGGCCATGGCCAATGTGGAGCGCGCGCAGCAGGACAACGAGGTGGAGCGCACACTGCTTGCAGACCCGCAGGGGCAGGTCTATGGCCAGGTGCAAGTCGACCAGGCTGTGGGCGTGTTGCGGGAGCGCGCCAGCAAGCTCAAGGAGGCGGCGTCCACCTCTTCGGAGAAGGCGACGATTGAAATCGTGGCCTTGATGTTTCAAAGCATCCTGGCGGAGGACCGGATTCCTGCCGTGGTCCGCGTATGGTTTGCGCGATTGCAGATGCCGGTGCTGCGTGTGGCGATTTCGGAGCCCGAGTTTTTTGAATCCTTGCAGCACCCTGCGCGCCGCTTGATTGACCGTATGGGCTCTTGCGTGCTTGGGTTCGATGTCACTATTTCTGGCGGGGCCCTGGAAACCGAGATCAAGCGTGTCGTCCAGGTGATCGAGCAATACCCTGAAACCGGGCGCAGGGTATTTCAGCTCGTGTATGACGAGTTCGACAAATTCCTCTCCAGATTTCTTTCCCAGCACGGCAGCGTTGCGCGCGTGGTGAGCGTGGCCCAGCAGGTCGAGCAAAAAGAGACCATGACCATCCAGTACACCATTGAGATGCGCAACATGCTCAATGACATGCCTGTACGCGATGAGATTCGTGAGTTCCTGTTCAAGGTATGGGCCGAGGTGCTGTCTATTGCGGCCATGAAAAATGGGCCCCAGCATGAGGAGACCCTCACACTCAAACGGGCCGCTGCCGACCTGGTATGGGCGGCAAGCGCCAAACCGAACCGCAACGACCGCGCCCGCGTCATTGCCGACCTGCCCAAGCTCCTGCAGCTGCTGCGCATGGGCATGTCCATGCTGGGTTTGGGTACGCCCGACCAGGATGCGCATCTGAAAATCATCAGCGACACCCTGGCCGATGCATTCATGTCCAAAACGGATGCCATCTCGATGGAGAAGGTCGAGGCGATGGCCAAGCGCCTGACGAACCTGGAAGATTACCTGTCCGACGAGGACGTCGGCGATTTGCCGCTGGATACCGATAGCCTGGTGACCATGATCGGCATCGACGCGACGGATATTGAAGTGATTGCCGACGGTGGAAGCCACCCGACCGAGGCCATGCGCGCATGGGCCAAAGAGCTTCAGTTGGGTACGTGGTTCAGCCTGGATCACAACGGCAAAGTCAGCCATGTGCAGTTTGCCTGGTGCAGCGACCGAAAACAATTGCACTTGTTCGCATCCGCTGATGGCCGTCACTTCCTGATCCAGGCGCGTCGTCTCGCTGCTTATCTGCAGGCCGGGTTGCTCGTGCCGACGGAGGAAGAAGCGCTCACAGTACGCGCTACGCGTGATGCCTTGGCCAAGCTGGATGCCAACCCCGAGCGATTGCTGGGCTAGCTTCTTTCAGGTTTGGGAGCGCATCAATAGTGATGCCCGAAAGCCACACCGGGCGGGGCGATCAATGCGCCAGGCGAAATTCCGTGTCGTCGCAGAGCTCGTCCAGGACGAGCGCGTCGGGTTCTTCGCCAAAACTCCAGTACACCATGAGAACGATGATCTTCAGATCGTCCAGCGTGACCGGGTCGCCGGGCGCCGCCATGGCGCGATCGATCACGATTTCGCGCATGTGGGGAGGCAGCACGCCTGATGATTCGAGAAAACTCACAAATCCCAGGCTTTGCGCACCCAAGTGCACCTGCTCGGCAACAGAGTAGACCCGAAGGCTGCCTGCCGATTGCGCCTGGATGGGGTGGGCGAGGATGGTGGATGGGCCCGGGTTTTCCGGTGTTTTGGCCGGAAGGCTGATCTGTGTGCCCTGGGCTGCGGCGTTCAGGCCATCAAGCCACACAAGGGCGGCCTGTATTTCTTCGGCGTCAAATCCCGCCGCGGTGAGTTTGCGGCTGAGTCGCTGAAGTTCAGGGCAAGCGTCACCTTGCCAGTAGTTCTCGTAGACGTACACCAGTACTTCAAACATGTACCCAATATAACGCAGTTGACGGCGGCTGTGTCAAGCGCCTTTGCGAGCCAGGGTGTGCGGCGGTATCAGCCGACGGCCAGGCGTTGGAACAAGCCGCCGGGCAAGCGCGCAAGTTGCCCGTCCAGTTCGAGCTCCAGCAACTGCGCCTGCAACCGTGCGGTATCCAGGCCGGTTCGCGCCTGCAACGCATCCAGGCTGACTGCGTCAAATCCCAATGCCCGCATGAGTGGGGTTTCGGCGCACGGGTCTTTTACGTCATCATCGCTTTCAACGCGCGTGCCGTCGGCAATATGCTTTGTGTGGCCGGCCGGGAGATTCAATTCCTCGAGAACGTCTTGTGCGACTTCCACGAGCTTTGCACCTTGCTTGAGGAGTGCGTGGCAACCGCGGGACTGCGGCGAGTGAATGGAGCCGGGGATGGCAAAAACCTCTTTGCCTTGCTCCGCAGCCAGCCGTGCCGTGATCAGTGAGCCGGACTGCAACGCGGCCTCCACGACCAATGTGCCCAGAGACAGCCCCGAGATGATGCGGTTTCGTTTTGGAAAATTCGCCACCAGCGGAGGGGTGCCAAGAGGAAACTCACTGATGATCATGCCCTGCTGCGCAATCCGGTGAGCCAGCGCCAGGTGCTTCTTTGGATAAACCCGGTCCAGCCCGGTACCCACCACGGCAATGGTGTCACCGCCGCCCAGCAGCGCGCCATCGTGCGCTGCGCCGTCAATTCCCAAGGCCAGCCCCGAGACCACGCACAGGCCGGCGCTGCCGAAAGCCCTGGCGAATTGCCGCGCGTTGGTTTCGCCTTGCGGCGTTGGATTGCGGCTGCCGACGATGGCGATATGAGGCGGCGTGTTCTGACCGGCACTGAACCATTGCCTGGCGCGTGCGCCCAGCATGTAAAGCATCAGGGGCGGGTCTTCAATATTGAGCAGGGCTGTGGGATAAGCCGCATCGCCCAGCGTGGCAATCAAGCGGTCCTCTCCGGCCTGCAACCATGCCAGAGTGGTTTGCAGCAGCGCCTCCAGACCGGGAGGTTCGCTCTGGATCGCCTTGACAAGCTTGCCGGTGCCCACTTGCCCTAAAGCCGTAGCGCTCTGCTCAAAAATGGCTTGGGCTGAGCCGAAAGTGGCCAGCAATTTACGTGCGGCGTCGTTCCCGACTCCGGTAGACAGGGTCAGGCGTAACCACGCCCGCAGCTCTTGCGTATCCAAGTCAGTAGCTTCCGGGTAAAACGTCAGCGGCGGCCGAAGATGGTCAGGCGGCCCGTACCGTGTCCGCCGATGCACGCCACCCCTGGGGCGAAACGTGCGTCAGCGACGTCAGTTGGGGTTGGTGAACCGGTCGCCTACTTTCACGCCGTCGGTGATCTGCAGGACCAGTGCGTACGACAGGTTGTCGAAGGTGCGGAACACCATCATCAGGCCATTGCGTTCATTGGGCAGCTTGATCTGCGGCCGTGCACTGTCGGTTTTGTCGGCAAGCCTTTCGCCGTCCTTGATGATCGCCATGACATGGCCGCGTTCGAGCCCGTCTTTGGCTCCGCGGTTGATCACCACGACCTGGTTTTCTGCTGCGTTCGCAACCGCACTGCCGTATATGGAAACGACCTGGCCGCTGATCCGGTTGGCTGGAGCATGCGGCACATAACTCACCAGTTCCCGGGGAGGGTCGGGGAGCAGGCGGTCGCCGACCCGCATTTCTTCTTTGGTGGAAACGATATCGATGGTGGCGGGAACAATTTCTGTTTGGCCCTTGCCGTCTTTGCTTTCCACTTGCATGACGGACTCGCCGCGCATCAATTCGGCCTTGCCGATGTATTGCGCTTCATACCCCAGAATTTCCTTGGTCGTCGGGTCCTTCAGGGCGACGGCGTTGCGATAGACGCGGTAGTCCAGCGGTTGGCCTTTTGCATCACTCAGGGAATTGCCGGTGGCTACGCCGCCGACGTATTCGCCGCGTGCGTAAGCACGATCGCCGCGGCTGAGCAGTACGCGTCCTTCCTGGGCGGCCACGATACGGGGCGCGCGGGAGAAGGTTGCGTCGTCAACAATGATGGCTTCCGCAAGGAAGGGCTCAATGGCGTTGGGTGACAGCGTGGGAATGGATGCGTCCGCCATCGTTTCGTAGCGGGTGCGCGGCGACACCCGGATGGTGTCTGTCGGCGGGCCGTCGCTGGAGGCCTGCCGGGTGCGCAACACGGCACGCCCGCCAGTCTTGTCCAGGTACAGCTGCTGGCCGGGGTAAATACGGTGGGGGTTGCTGATGTCCTGAAGGTTCATGCCCCACAGCTCTGGCCAGCGCCATGGGCTTTTGAGGAACATGCCGGAAATGGCCCACAGCGTGTCGCCACGCTTGACGGTGTAGTTGTCGGGCGCGTTGGGCGCCAGCTCGCTCAGGGGCACGCCCGCCTGGGCGACCTGGGTGGCGGTGGCTTTCTGGGCCGGGGTAATGGGGAAGTTCTGGGCGTGCAGGCCGCCTGAAACGCCCAAAAGGGCGGCGGTTGCCATTGAAATTTGACTGAAACGACCAAAAATTGTTTGCATCTTTGTAAGCCCTCGCGCTTTTATGAGGCTGGCAGACACTATCCGGGCGAAACCGGGCAGAAAAAGCCGCGTCTATATCTTGATAAATCACTAACGATTTTGTACCTAAGCCCTTGATTAAGCAACGATTACGCGATTCTGGGAATATCGGGATGCCGAAAAACAGGGAAAAGTGGCGAAAATAGCGACATCTCCCCCACATCCCTACCCTTGCCCCTGCCTTACCCATGAGCCAGCTCACTATTCTTCGTTACCCAGATCCCCGCCTGCACACGGTGGCCAAACCCGTGGCGGCTGTTGACGCACGCCTGCGCAAGCTGGTCGACGACATGCTCGAGACCATGTATGACGCGGAGGGTATTGGCCTGGCCGCCACCCAGGTGGACGTGCACGAGCGCCTGATCGTCATCGACGTGAGCGAGAGCCGCGACCAGCCCATGGTGCTGATCAACCCCGAAATTACCTGGGCCAGCGAGGAAACGCGCGTGGGCGATGAGGGTTGCCTCTCGGTGCCCGGCATTTATGACGGCGTGGAGCGCTCCACCGCCATCAAGGTCCAGGCGCTCAACCTGGACGGAAAGCTCCAGGTGCATGAGGCCGAAGGCATGCTGGCGGTCTGCATCCAGCATGAAATGGACCATTTGATGGGCAAGGTGTTTGTGGAATACCTCTCGCCGCTCAAGCGCAACCGCATCAAGACCAAGATGATCAAGCAGAAAAAGGACGAGGAGCGCGACGCCGTTCGCTGAGTGTCTGCCTCGCTTGCCGGGGCTGCAGACCGTGCGTGTGGGGACGGGGGCTTTGTGAGCTGTGCCACGGGATTTCCCTGGGAGTCCTTAGAATCGGGCCCCATGCGCGTCATTTTTGCCGGTACCCCAGAGTTCGCCCGCGTGGCCCTGGAAAAACTGCATGCAGCCGGTTTTGACATCCCCCTCGTACTGACCCAGCCCGACCGCCCCGCCGGCCGTGGCATGAAACTGCAGGCTTCGCCCGTCAAGCAATGGGCAGAAAGCACACACGTCGCCATTGCCCAGCCCCGCAGCTTGCGGCTTGACGGCAAATTCCCCGATGACGCAGCCGCAGCCCGCGAGGCCATTGCCGCCGCGCAGGCGGACGTGATGGTGGTGGCGGCTTACGGGCTTATTCTTCCGCAGTGGGTTCTTGATGCTCCCAGACTGGGTTGCCTGAATATCCACGCGTCTCTGCTGCCGCGCTGGCGCGGCGCGGCGCCCATTCATCGCGCCATCGAAGCAGGTGATACACAAACCGGCGTCACCATCATGCAGATGGATGCCGGGCTCGACACCGGCGACATGCTGCTGGGCGAGACATTGCGAATCGCCCCACAGGACACCACCGCGTCCCTGCACGACCGGCTGGCCGACCTGGGCGGGCGCCTGATCGTCGAAGCGCTCGAGCTCGCGGCGTGCGGCGGCTTCAAGCCGGTCGCCCAGCCCACCGATGGCGTCACCTACGCCCACAAGATCGAGAAACACGAAGCCCTGATCGACTGGACGCAAGGCGTGGCCGTGATTGAGCGCCGGATCCGCGCCTTCAACCCCTTCCCCGGTGCCGCCGGCGTACTGGACGGTCAGACACTCAAATTCTGGCGGGCCGACCTGCTGGCCGGCGCAGCGTTGCCGGCGAAAGCGCAGCCAGGCCAGGTGCTGGCAGCCGGCTCCGACGGCGTGGACATCGCCGCTTCCGATGGCGTTCTGCGCGTGGGCCGCCTGCAAAAAGCCGGCGGCAAGGCGCTGGACGCGGCCGATTTTTTGCGGGGATTCGAGATCCGGCCCGGCATGGTGTTCAGCCCCGCAGAGGCCAGTCAATCGGTATGAGTAGAAAGAAGGTTTTGTGAAAGCATTGTTCAAGCATCCCGACTTCCGCGTCGGGGTCGCAGAGCTCGCCGCTGTGGCGCCGGGCATTGCCGCCTGGGGCCTGATGACGGGCGTGGCCATGGTCAAGTCGGGCATGAGCCTGACCGAGGTCCTGCTGATGGCCATCCTGGTGTTTGCCGGCAGCTCCCAGCTGGCGGCCTTGCCGCTCATCGTGGCGGGCGCGCCCATGTGGGTGATTTTGGCCACTTCTTTTTGCGTCAACCTGCGCTTTATGGTGTTCAGTGCCCACTTGCGCCCTTATGTGATGCACCAGAGCCTGTGGCGCCGCATGGCCTTTGGCTACGGCATGGCCGACCTGAATTACGTGCTCTTTACCAAACGCTACCCACACCCGGCCAGCGACGCCGCCGGCATTGCGGCGCAAGACGCCTACTGGGTCGGCAGCTGCGGCATGAGCTGGATCAGCTGGGTAGGCGCCACGCTGGTCGGCATCGCCCTGGCCAACTCCATCCCGCTGTCCTGGGGTCTTGGTTTTGCCGGCATCCTGGCGCTGCTGGGCATCATGTGGTCGCTGGCCACCACCCGCCTGCGGGCGGTATCTGCGGCCATCGCGGGCGCAGCCGCTGTGGCCACGTTCGCCTTGCCGCTCAAGCTCAACATTCTGGTGGGTATCGCCGCAGCCGTCATCGTCTGCCTGATCCTGGAAAAAACCGCACTGGCCAGGCCTGCGGCATCCACCCCCCGAACCGGAGACGCCGCATGAACCAGACTGATCTCTGGACAGTGGTGACCATCATCGGCATGACGCTGATGACCGTCATCACGCGCTCCTTCTTTTTCCTCTCGGACAAGCCCTGGACATTGCCCGGCTGGGCGCAACGCGGTCTGCACTACGCGCCCATTGCCGCGCTGGCCGCCGTGATCGTGCCGGAAATGGTCATGACGCAAGGCCATTTCATTGCAACCTGGAAAGACGCGCGCCTGTTTGCCGTGATCGCCGGCACCGCCTGGTATTACTGGCGGCACGGCGTGCTGGGCACCATCCTGGCCGGGATGGCAGTTTACTTGCCGCTGCACATGGGTCTGGGTTGGTGAAATTGGCACACCCCTATCGGGCTCACTGCGTGTAGCCCTTTTCCCCTTGCAGGGGACGGCGCCTGCGGCCCGGCAAAGCCGGTTCCGCGGCCCCCGCTGGAGCAGGCCGGCTCGGGCATTGGCAGCCACCTACAATTTAAGGCTTTGGGCGATGTGGCCCAAAGCCTTTTCATTCTGCGAGCCCCCCATGAACTTCATCCGTTTCTCCGACCTGTGTGCCAGCGGCAAGGCTGCCGGCCAGCGCGTTTTCATCCGTGCCGACCTCAACGTGCCGCAGGACGACAACGGCCACATCACGGAAGACACGCGCATCCGCGCCTCGATTCCCTGCATCCAGATGGCGCTGGACGCCGGTGCGGCGGTGATGGTGACGTCCCACCTCGGGCGGCCGGTGGAGGGTGAATTCAAGCCGGCGGATTCGCTGGCGCCTGTGGCCAGGCGCATGGGCGAGCTGATGAAGCGCGACATTCCCCTGGCGTCCGGCTGGGTCGATGGCGTGGACGTCAAACCCGGCCAGTTGGTGATGCTGGAGAACTGCCGCCTCAACAAAGGCGAGAAGAAAAACAGCGAAGAGCTGGCGCGCAAGATGGCCGCGCTCTGCGATATTTTTGTGCATGACGCTTTCGGTACCGCGCACCGCGCCGAGGCCTCCACCTACGGCATTGCGCAATACGCACCCGTGGCCAGCGCCGGCCCGCTGCTGGCCGCCGAGATGGACGCCATCTCCAAGGCGCTCTCCAGCCCGCGCCGGCCGCTGGTCGCTATCGTGGCCGGCAGCAAGGTCTCGACCAAGCTCACCATCCTCAAATCATTGGCCGCCAACGTCGACCAGCTCATTGTGGGCGGCGGCATTGCCAACACCTTCATGCTGGCCGCCGGTTTGAACATCGGCAAAAGCCTGGCCGAAGCCGACTTGCTGGCCGAAGCCAAAGCCGTGATTGACGCCATGAAGGCGCGCGGCGCCGAGGTGCCGATCCCGACGGATGTGGTCACCGCCAAAACCTTTGCCGCCGACGCGCCGGCCACCGTCAAGGCTGCCGCAGACGTCGCCGATGACGACCTGATTCTCGATATCGGCCCGCAAACCACCGCGCGGCTGGCGGCGCAGCTCAAGGCGGCCGGCACCATCGTCTGGAACGGCCCCGTAGGCGTGTTTGAATTCGACGCCTTCGCCAAGGGCACCGAAGGCATTGCGCGCGCCATCGCGGACAGCAGCGCGTTCTCCATCGCGGGCGGCGGCGACACCTTGGCCGCTATCGCCAAGTACGGCATTGAAAAGCAGGTCGATTACATCTCGACCGGCGGCGGCGCTTTTCTGGAAGTGCTGGAGGGCAAGACCTTGCCGGCCTTCGAAATCCTGCAAAAGCGCGCTGCGGGTTGAGGGTCGGTTGCTCCTTTTTCAGGAGCACATAGTCCATATGCTGCATGGGCTACAGCCATTTTTTATATAAAAAAGAAGCGCCTGAACTGCGCATGGAGACGGCCTCTATCGGCGTCAAGGTGGGCGCGGTGCGGGTCATTTGGTAACGTCTTGGTAACCGTTTTCATGTGAAAATAAGAAACTAAATTACAGGAGACAGACATGAAGATGCAGCGCCGCGGCACCAAAATAGTTGCCACCCTTGGCCCCGCCTCCAGCGATCCGGCCTTGCTGGAGCAGATGATTCGCGCTGGCGTCAATTGCGTGCGGCTGAACTTCAGCCACGGTACGGCGCAAGACCACATCGACCGTGCCAGGCTGGTGCGGGAGGCCGCCACCCGCGCCGGCCGCGAAGTCGCCATCATGGCCGACCTGCAGGGCCCGAAAATCCGTGTCGGCAAATTTGCGGACGGCAAGGTGCAGCTTGAGCAAGGCGCGAAGTTTGTGCTCGACGCGTCCCGTACCGAGCCCGGTGACATCAACGGCGTGGGCCTGGATTACAAGGAACTGCCGCGCGACGTCAAGGCCGGCGACACCCTGCTGCTCAATGACGGCCTGATCGTCATGACTGTCGAAAAGGTCAAGGGCGAGCAGGTCCATGCGATTGTCAAAATCGGCGGCGTGTTGTCCAACAACAAGGGCATCAACAAACAAGGGGGCGGCCTGACGGCGCCGGCGCTGACGGCCAAGGACATGGAGGACATCAAGACCGCCATGAGCTTCCAGGCCGACTATGTCGCTGTGAGCTTTCCGCAGAACGCCAGTGACATGGAAATGGCGCGCCAGCTGTGTAATGTGGCCGGCGCCGAGTACCGCCACAAGCCGGGCCTGATCGCCAAGATCGAGCGTGCCGAGGCGATCCCCAACCTGGAGTCCATCTGCAGGGCCAGCGACGGCATCATGGTCGCGCGCGGCGACCTGGCCATCGAGGTCGGCAATGCCGCGGTGCCGGCGCTGCAAAAGCGCATGATCCGCATGGCCCGTGAGCTGGACAAGGTGGTCATCACCGCGACCCACATGATGGAGTCCATGATCACCAACCCGGTGCCCACGCGCGCCGAGGTCAGCGACGTGGCCAACGCGGTGCTCGACGGCACCGACGCCGTGATGACCTCCGCCGAGACCGCCGCCGGCCGTTATCCGCTGGAGACCATCATCGAGATGGCCAACATCTGCGCCGAAGCCGAAAAAGCCGAGGACGTGAAACTGGACGCCGACTTCACCGGCATGACCTTTGACCGCATCGACCAGTCCATCGCCATGGGCGCCTTGTTCACGGCCCATCACCTGGGTTGCAAAGCCATTGTGGCGCTGACCGACTCGGGCTCTACGGCGCTGTGGATGAGCCGCCACCGTATCCATATCCCCATCTACGCGCTGACGCCCAAACTGGCGACCCAGCGCAAGATGGCGCTGTACCGCAATGTCAGGCCGCTGCTGATGGACCAGAGTGTCGAGCGCGACACCGCACTCGGCGATGCCGAGGCGCACCTGAAAAAACGCGGGATCGTCGACAGCGGTGACATCTACGCCATCACTTGCGGCGAACCCATGGGCGCGCCGGGCGGCACGAATATGCTGAAAATTTGCAGAGTGGAGAAGTAGAGCCCCCACGTCGCTCACTTCGTGTAGCTTCCTGCCCCCCGAGGGGGCGCAGAACTTGAGCCCCACGGTCGTTCGCTTCGCGTAACTTCCTGCCCCGAGGGGCCGCCCGCCGTCCGGCCCGGCAAAGCCGGTTCCGCGGCTCATGCTGGCGCTAGGAGCCCTCTGCGGGCGTCGCGTGTTGAATCCAGGACGGTCGCGGCTGCGTACCTAGGAGTCATGCACCACATTGACTCCCCCTTGCCAAGACGCTCTTTTTTTGCCATGTTGCCCGCGCTGCTCACGGCTTGCTCGGGCGCGGATCTTCTGAATGCCACGGTGGCTACGGACACCTACCGGCGCACCGAGGGCATTGCTTACGGCCCCGAGGCGCGCCAGCAGCTGGATGTTTACCAGCCGCAGGGTGAGGTTCGCAACGCACCCGTCGTGGTTTTCTTCTACGGCGGCAGCTGGTCAACCGGCGAGCGTGCCGATTACCGCTTTGTCGGCGAGGCGCTGGCTTCGCAAGGCATCGTGGCCGTTGTGGCTGATTACCGCCTCAGCCCGGCCGTGCGCTACCCCGTTTTTGTGCAAGACAGCGCGCGCGCCGTGCGTTGGGCGCGGAACCACGCCGCCGAGTACGGCGCAGACCCGGCGCGGCTGTTTGTGATGGGCCACAGCGCGGGCGCGTACAACGCCGCGATGGTGGCGCTGGACGCGCGCTGGCTGCAGGCCGAGGGCATGAAGCCTTCACAGCTGGCGGGCTGGATAGGCCTGGCCGGCCCTTACGATTTTTTGCCGATTGGCGATCCGCAGACACAAGTGGCGTTTGAATGGCCTGGCACGCCGGCTGACAGCCAGCCGCTCATGCACGCCTCCCGTGCGTCTCCGCCGGCGCTGCTGCTGGCGCCCACCGAAGACCGCTCGGTCAACCCGCAGCGCAGCACCGTGGCCATGGCCCAGCGGCTTAAAAGCAGCGGCGTGCCGGTGGAGTCTGAGCTCTTTGGCGGCGTCAGCCACGTGACCCTCATTGCCTCCATGGCATCGGTGTTCAGGGGGCGGGCGCCTGTGCTTGAGCGCGTGACGGCCTTTGTGAAATCATCTGGCTGATGACGTTGTCCACCAGCGACGCAGTTATCCAGCAAAGCCAGGCGGTCCAGAGTGTATGGCTCATGTAGTGGGCGCCCCGCACCTGTTGCGCCAGTCCCAGGGCGAAACCCGCGAGCATCGCGCCGGCTAGCCAGCGCCGCGCCGTACGGGGCAGTGCATGGCGAAACGCAAAAAAGCCGCCGATGAAGGCGAAACCTGCCGAAGCGTGCCCTGCCGGAAAGCAGCCGCCGCTGCCGCCGTCGCGCATCCCCCATGCCCAGTGCGACACATAAGCCACCGTGCCTCCGAACTCATGCAGTTCCCAGGGGCAACTGGTGAGGCTGTGCAGCTTGAGGGTGGACACCACCAATAGCGAAATCAGCGTGGTCAGGGCCAGTTGCACGCGGCGTTCCACGGCCAGTTGCCGTATGGCGCCGAAAGGCCGCGCGATGGCGGCCAGCAGCGCCAATTCCAACCCCCAAGGCAGCCAGTGGATGTCGTCGTGCAGGGTGCCGCGCCAGAACCAGTGGTCCTCCAGCGGAAAGCCGGCCGCGGAGCCGAACCAGTGCGCAGCCCACAGGTCCAGGCCTGAATAGTCCCAGGCCAACAGCAGCGCCAGGCCGAGCAGCGTCCCTGGCAAAACACGAGGCACGGCGGATGCGCCGTCGCCGGCGGAGGACAAGGCAGTCATGGAAGTTTCGCAGGGCTGAGCCGGGCTTTCGGCGTGGTAAGACGGGAAGGGAGCGGAAGAAGCCGAAAGATAGTCGGAGCGTCTTAACTCATCCTTAAGGCCTTGCTGCGAGCTTGCGCTGTTCCCGCGGGCACTCGAAGCGCCGACAATGTCGCCATGCGAATCCTGGTGGTAGAAGACGATGCCGGTATCGTCCTGGGCTTGCGGGCCAACCTGCAGCAGCGGGGCTATGCGGTCGATGCCTGCGGCAGCCTGGCTTCTGCGTGGACAGCCTTGTGCAGCGAGCCGTTTGACCTGGTGCTGCTGGACCTCGGCCTGGCGGACGGCGACGGCGGCGATTTGCTGCTGCGGATCAGGCGCATGCGCAGCAGCGCGGACGGGCCGCTGCCTGATCCCCAAACGCCCGTGCTCATCATGACCGCGCGCGATCAGGTTGCCGACCGGATTTCCGGCCTCAACCTGGGGGCCGACGACTACCTGGTCAAGCCCTTTGATCTGGATGAACTTGAAGCCCGCATGCGCGCTTTGCTGCGGCGTGCGGCGGGGCGCGCCCATCCCCAGCTGATTCATGGCGAACTGGTGATCGACCCGGCGGCGCATACGGTGTTCCGTTCGGGGCAAACCGTTGACCTCGCACCGCGCGAATTCACCTTGCTGCTTTTGCTGCTGGAGTCGCGCGGGCGGGTGCTGTCGCGCCAGCAGCTGGAGGCGCGCCTGTACAACTGGCAGGACGCCGTCGGCAGCAATGCGATCGAGGTGCATGTGCACCACCTGCGGCGCAAGCTGGGCGAGGGCCTGATCCAGACAATGCGCGGCGTCGGCTACTTCATTCCACGGGACGAACGCGTATGACGGCCAGCCCCCGCCAGGCCTCGCTCACGCGTCGTCTCTTGCTGTGGGTGCTGGCGGCGCTGTTGCTGGTCTGGGCTGGCTTTGCGGCGGTGGGTTGGCGCACCGGCATTCACGAAGCGGGCGAGCTGACCGACGGGCACCTGGCGAGCACAGCCGCCCTGATGCTCAACCTGGACTTGCCGCCGTTTCTAGAAGCGTCTCGCGAAACTGGCCGTGCCGTCATTCCTGCGTTGAAAAACCACGATTACCAACGCTCCCTTAGCGTGCTTGTGCGCGACGCCGACGGGCGGCTGCTGGCCGGGTCGGGGGATGCGCCCCTGGCGCCATTCAACAAGCAGGCGGGTTTCGCCGACCTGTCGCTGGGCACGCCCCCGGCCCTCTGGCGCAGTTTTTCGCAGTGGGACGCAGCGCACGCGCGGCAGGTGATGGTGCTGGTGCGGGCCGACGAGCGCGATGACCTGGCCTCCGATGTCGCCGGGCAATTGGCCGAACCGGGCCTGTGGCTGCTGCCGGCCGTGGCCATCGCGCTGTGCCTTGCGATCTGGCGCGGCCTGCGGCCTTTGCAAGCCTTGTCCCGCGACGTGGCTGAGCTGGAGGTAGACAAGGCCGAGCGCCTGGAGGCTCGCCATCCCTACCGCGAATTCAACTCGGTCGTGCGCTCCATCAATATGCTGGTCAGTCAGCAACAGGCTTCGCTGGAGCGCGAACGCCAGCTTGCCAGCGAGGTGGCGCATGAGCTGCGGACTCCGCTGTCATCCATCGCCCTGCAGGCTTCATCTTTGCGAGGTGAACTCACTGCCCAGGCGCGCGAGCAGGCGCTGGCGCAAATCGGCGCCGACGCGATGCGGGCCGGTCACGTCATCACGCAGTTGCTGGCGCTGGCACGGGCCAGCCGCCGCGACTTGCAGCAACAGATGCTGCGGCTTGACCTGGGCGCGCTGGCCGCACAGGTGGTCGCCGGGTATGCCCAGGCCTCCTGGGAAAGCGGGCACCAGCTCAGCGTGCAGGGCGAAGAGGAGCCTGACGTCGCGCTCGAAGTTTTCGCCCATCCACTGCTGCTGGAGCTGGCCTTGCGCAATCTTATTGACAACGCCCTGCAACACACGCCCCGGGGCACTTTTGTGTCAGTTCAGTGGGGCCACGATGCGGCCGGCGCGTGGCTTCAGGTGTGCGACGATGGCACAAACGCCACCACGGGGCAGGCTCCGGTAACGCAGTCCACCGAGCGGCTGGGGCTGGGCCACAAAATTGTGGAGCGAGTGATGGATGTGCATGGCGGCCAGTTCACGCAGATACCCGCATCCGCTCCCTTTACATGCTGTTACCGCATGGTTCTGCCGCTAATTCCCTGAATAACCCGGCTTTACGCAGCCGTTAGAATGAACGGCTCGGTTACTTCGCGGTTACGGTCATCCAGGCAGCCCCTTGCGCTGCGCGGCCTTCCGCCGGTAACCCACCTTTTTCTGGCAGCGTTTTTTAACTTTCTGGGGATCTGATCATGGCACTCGTTTCGATGCGCGAGCTGCTGGACCATGCAGCAGTCAACGGCTACGGCATTCCGGCTTTTAACGTCAACAACCTCGAGCAGGTGCAAGCCGTGATGGAAGCGGCCAAGGAAACCGGCGCGCCCGTCATCCTGCAAGCCAGCGCAGGCGCCCGCAAGTACGCCGGTGAGCCGTTTATCAAACACCTGATCGAAGCGGCCATCGAGATGTACCCCAACATCCCCCTGGTCATGCACCAGGACCACGGCCAGAACCCCGATGTGTGCCAGGGCGCCATCAACCTCGGCTTTTCGTCGGTGATGATGGACGGCTCGCTCGAAGCCGACGGCAAGACCATCGCCAGCTATGAATACAACGTCGACGTGACCAAGAAGGTCTCGCAACTGGCCCACAAATACGGCGTCACGGTAGAGGGCGAGCTCGGCTGCCTGGGTTCGCTCGAAACCATGAAGGGCGACAAGGAAGACGGCCACGGCACCGACGCCACCATGACGCGCGAGCAGCTGCTGACCGACCCCGAGCAGGCTGCTGACTTCGTCAAACGCACGCAAATCGACGCGCTGGCGATTGCCATCGGCACCAGCCACGGCGCCTACAAATTCACCCGCAAGCCCACCGGCGACATCCTGGCGATCGACCGCATCAAGGAAATCCACAAACGCATCCCCAGCACCCACCTGGTGATGCACGGCTCGTCTTCGGTGCCGCAGGAAATGCTGGCCGTCATCCGCCAGTACGGCGGCCAGATGAAGGAAACCTACGGCGTGCCCGTCGAGGAAATCCAGGAAGCCATCAAGCACGGCGTGCGCAAGATCAACATCGACACCGACATCCGCCTGGCCATGACCGGCGCGGTGCGCAAGTTCCTGGCTGAAAACCCCGAGAAATTCGACGCCCGCGAGTGGCTCAAGCCCGCCCGTGAAGCCGCCAAGGCCCTGTGCAAGCAGCGCTATATCGAATTCGGCTGCGAAGGCCAGGGCGCCAAGATCAAGGGCGACACCCTGCAGGTTGTGGCTGCCAAGTACGCCAAGGGCGAGCTTGCCCAGGTCGTTCATTGAGGAAGACCGAATAAACCCGTCAGCCGCCCGCGCGGATTGGCGATAATTCAAAGCCCGTGGACTCTTACGAGTCGCGCGGGCTTTTTACTTTGACTCCCTCCGCCATTCTTTCGCTGCCGCCCACCATGACCCAAGCACTCCATACCTCTGCCCTGACCTCCCTGCCCCTGCTGGCGCGCGGCAAAGTGCGCGACAACTACGCCGTGGGCAAAGACAAACTGCTGATGGTGGCCAGCGACCGCCTGAGCGCGTTCGACGTGATCCTGGGCGAGCCGATTCCCGGCAAGGGCGCGCTGCTTACGCAAATGGCGCTGTTCTGGTTCGACAAACTCGGCCACATCTGCCCCAACCACCTGACGGGCGAAGCGCCTGAAAGCGTGGTCACCCCGGCTGAAGTGCCGCAGGTGGTCAACCGCTCCATGCTGGTCAAGCGCCTCAAGCCCATCCCGGTTGAGGCCGTGGTGCGCGGCTACCTGGCCGGCAGCGGCTGGAAGGAATACCAGGACAGTCAGGCCGTGTGCGGTGTGCCGCTGCCTCCCGGCCTGAAGAACGCCGGCAAGCTTCCCGAACCTATCTTCACGCCCGCCGCCAAGGCCGAAGCCGGCGAGCACGACGAAAACATCAGCTACGAGCAGGTGGTGAAGGTTGTCGGCCCCGAACTCGCCGCACAGATCAAAAAGATCAGCATCGAGATCTACAGCACCGCCGCTGCCTTCGCGCTGACCAAAGGCATCATCATTGCCGACACCAAGTTCGAGTTCGGCCTGGACGAAGACGGCACGCTCACGCTGATGGACGAGGTGCTGACGCCCGATTCGTCACGCTACTGGCCGATTGAAGGCTACGAAGCCGCTTACGCCGCCGGCCAGAACCCGCCCAGCTACGACAAGCAGTTTGTGCGTGACTGGCTGGAAGCCGTGCGCATCAACGGCAAGCCCTGGGACAAAACGCCGCCTGCGCCGCGCCTGCCTGCTGATGTTGTGGAAAAGACCGCTGCGAAATACCAGGAAGCCCTGACGCGCCTGAAAGGTTGAACTGTCGCTACGCTCAGCGCAAGACGGCCACCAATGTTTGAGTTCATCGCCGAGATCTTGATCGAGGGCGTGCTGACTCTTTTCTCAGAGTTGATTGACCTCGGGTTGCGCAAATCGCTGCGCACACGCCCGGATGCAAATCCATTGGGCGACCTTCTGGTGGGAGTGGCGCTCGGTTTTGCACTGGGACTTGCCAGCGTCTATTTCATCCCCCTCTTGGCCCTGCGTGACCCCATTCTTCAGTGGCTCAATGCTTTGCTCAGCCCGCTGATGGCCGCGCTGTTGATTCTGCTGTGGCGAAGAAACAGGCCCAGGTCCGCTGCGCCGGGCGCGGCGCCATGGTCCGGGCGCGCCATTGTGTTTCAGGCCTTTATGGCCGGCATGGCGTTTAACCTCAGCCGGCTTTTGTTTGGGCACTAGAGCCCGCGGCAAGCAGACCCGGCGATACCTCAGCTCAGCACGACGCTGCTGAGCCGGCGGCGGTAGGTCGCTACGGTCGGGTCTTCCGGCGGAATCTGCCCATCAGCCACCTTGGGTTTGGGCGCTTCCATGATGTCCAGCACGGCGATGTAGGTCTTGCGTGCCAGGTCGTCGTTCCAGGCCTTGTCGCGCATCAGGATGTCCAGCAGCTCGTCGAGCGCTTCGGTCCAGCGCTGCTGCACCATCAGCCAGCGGGCCTTGCCAAAGCGGGCTTCAAAATCCCGTTTGTTGGCGGCAATTTTTGCATCAAATTGGCCTCCAGCCGAATCCCCGTGTGCACTTGTAGCTACAAAATCCATAGCATCCATCCAGCGCTTGAGCGAGTCAAAACGCCGCACTATCGTGGTCTGGGCGATCACCGGGGCAAACGCCACCTTGGCATCGTCTTCGCGGCCCAGCTGCAGCAGCAGCTTCACATAGTCAAAGCGGGCGTTGTCGTCGGCCGGGTTGGCGGCGACGGCGTGCTGCAGTTTTTCAAGCACGGCGTCCGGGTCGGTGGGCTCTTCTTCCAGCGTCAGTTCGGGCTCTTCAGCCAGCGCATCGGCCGGCGGCAGGTGTTTGTCGAGGAACTCCTTGACCTTGCCTTCGGGCAGCGCGCCGGCAAAGCCGTCCACCGGCTGGCCGTTGACCATCAGGATGCAGGTCGGGATGCTGCGGATGCCGAAAGCGGCGCCCAGCTGCTGCTCCTGGTCGGAGTCGATCTTCACCAGCTTGAAGCGGCCGGCGTATTCCACCTCCACCTTTTCAAGAATCGGGCCCAGCGACTTGCAGGGGCCGCACCACGGCGCCCAGAAGTCGATCAGCACAGGCGTGGTCATGGAAGCTGTAACGACTTCCGCTTCGAAATTGGCAATGGTGACGTCGATCATGATCTTGCAGAGTTGGGGTGTGAGGGGCCGGTTTTCAACCGGTCTGGCGTAGCTGGACGCCTGAGAGCCAAGAGCGTAGCACGCACCGCGCGGCGCGCCGGTGGCCTGCCCTTAAAATCAGTGCTTACGGGTAAGCAGCCTGCAACCCCGGCCTTGAAGGTCCCCGCATGACAACAAGCAGCAACAATTCGGCAAATCCCCTGGTGGGCGTGGTGATGGGCTCCAGCAGCGACTGGGAGACCATGCAGCACGCCGTGCAGATCCTCACCCAGTTCGGCGTGGCGCATGAGGCCCGCGTCGTGTCGGCCCACCGCATGCCTGATGAGCTGTTTGCCTATGCCGAAGGCGCCTCGGGCCGCGGCCTGCAGGCCATCATCGCCGGCGCCGGCGGCGCTGCCCACCTGCCCGGCATGCTGGCCGCCAAAACCGCCGTGCCGGTGCTGGGCGTGCCTGTGGCCAGCAAACACCTGCAAGGCGTCGATTCGCTGCACAGCATCGTGCAAATGCCCAAGGGCATTCCGGTCGCCACCTTTGCCATCGGCAACGCCGGCGCGGCCAATGCGGCCCTGTTTGCCGTCGCCATGCTGGCCCTGCACGACAAGGCCCTGGCCGCCCAACTGCAGGCCTTCCGCGCAGAGCAAACCGCCGCCGCAACCGCCATGACACTGCCCCCCGCATGAGCCTTCCAAGCCTTCCCTCGGGCCTGCCTGTTTTTCCCGGCACCGTTTCCGCCTCCGGCCAGCCCGCCACGCTGGGCGTGATGGGCGGCGGCCAGCTGGGCCGCATGTTTGTGCACGCCGCGCAGCGCCTGGGTTACTTCACCGCCGTGCTGGACCCTGACGCGCAAAGCCCGGCGGGCCTCGTCAGCCACCACCACATTCAAAGCGACTACAGCGACAAAGCAGGCCTGGCCAAACTCGCCTCGCTGTGCGCGGCCGTCACCACCGAGTTTGAAAACGTGCCCGCCGGCGCGCTCAAGACGCTGGCCGTCAGCCTGCCCGTCGCCCCGGGCGCCGCCGCCGTGGGCATTGCGCAAAACCGCATCGAAGAAAAATCGCACTTCACCGCCAGCGCTGCCGAGTCGGGCGTCCTGGCCGGCGTGACTTGCGCGCCGTACGCGGTGATTGAAACGGCTGAGCAGCTTGCCGCGGTGCCGGCCGGTCTGCTGCCCGGCATCCTCAAAACCGCCCGCATGGGCTACGACGGCAAGGGCCAGGTGCGCGTCAAAAACGCAGCCGAACTCGCCGCCGCCTGGGCCGACCTGAAGAAGGTGCCCTGCGTGCTCGAAAGAATGTTGCCGCTCAAAGCCGAGTGCTCCGTCATCGTGGCCCGCGGCTGGAACGGCGACATCGTCAGCTTTGCGCCGCAGTTCAACGTGCATGTGGACGGCATCCTGGCGGTGACCGAGGCTTATGAAGGAAATATGCCTCCAGCCCTTGCAGAACGTGCGCAAGCAGCTACAAAAACCATAGCAAACCACGTGGGCTACGTCGGCGTGCTGTGCGTCGAGTTTTTCCTGGTTGACGACGGCAGCGCCGACGGTGCGCTGGTGGTGAACGAGATGGCGCCGCGCCCGCACAACAGCGGCCACTACACGATGGACGCCTGCGACGTCTCTCAGTTTGACCTGCAGGTGCACGCCATGGCGGGCCTGCCGCTGCCGCAGCCGCGCCAGCATTCGCCGGCCATCATGCTCAACCTGCTGGGCGATGTGTGGTTTGACGCCCAGGGCACATCGCGCACACCCGACTGGCAGGCCGTGCTGGCCCTGCCCGGTGCGCACTTGCACCTTTATGGCAAAACCGAAGCGCGCGCCGGCCGCAAGATGGGCCACCTCAATATCACCGGCGCCGATATCGCTGCCGTCAAAGCCACCGCGCGCAAGGCCGCTGCCATCCTGGGCCTGCCGGGCCTGGGCCACCTCTGATGATTCTTCCCGGCACGGACGCTGAAGCGATTCTGGAAGCCGCGCGCCGCATCCAGGCAGGCGGCCTCGTCGGCTTCCCGACCGAGACGGTCTACGGCCTGGGCGCCGATGCGTCGAGTGACAAAGCCGTTGCCGGCATCTTTGAAGCCAAGGGCAGGCCGTCCGACCACCCGCTCATCGTGCATGTCGCCGATGCGGCACACGTAGGGGCTTACGCCAGCAGCGTGCCGCCGTTTGCCGCGCGCCTGATGAAAGCCTTCTGGCCTGGGCCGCTCACCGTGATCCTGCCGCGCAAGCCGGGCGTGGCGGCTGCCGCTGCCGGCGGCCAGGACTCGATCGGCCTGCGCTGCCCTTCGCACCCCGTCGCGCTGGCTTTCCTCAAAGCGTGTGACACCGGCGTGGCCGGCCCCAGCGCCAACCGCTTCGGCCGCGTCAGCCCCACCACTGCGCAGCATGTGCAGCAGGAGTTCGGCGACAGCCTGCTGGTGCTCGACGGCGGGCCTTGTAATGTCGGCATCGAGTCCAGCATCGTCGACTGCACACGCGGGCGGCCCGTGCTGCTGCGCCCCGGCATCCTCACACGCGCACAGCTTGAGGCCGCTTGCGGCGAAGCCGTGCTGGGTAAAGACGAATTCGAACAAGGCGATGCAGACCTGGGCGACGCACCACGCGCCTCCGGCACGCTCGAGGCGCACTACGCGCCCGACGCCAAGGTGCGCCTGATGGACGCCGGGCCGATCCAGACCGCGCTCGACCTGCTGGGTTCCGATGCGGCCCACATCGCGGTGTATGCGCGCAGCATCGTGCGCATCAAGTCAGAACGCGTTCTGTACCGCCGCATGCCCGACGACGCACTGGCCACCGCGCAGCAACTCTTTGCCGTGCTGCGTGATTTCGATGCCAAAGGCGTGAAGCTGATCTGGATTGAAAACCCGCCGGCGGATGCCGAGTGGGACGGCGTGCGCGACCGGCTGGGCCGCGCTGCCGCGAGCTGAGGCGCTTTACTTCCCGGGCCGCTATCATGGGCCGGCCCATCGCGGTACAACTCACAACATCGGCGCGGGGAGGCGCCACACCATGAAGCAACAAGTTTCGCGTTTTTCTCCGCACCAGAACGGCAAGGTCTTCGGCGTCCTCATGGCCCTGGGCTCGCTGGTATTCGTGCTTCCCTTCATGCTGGTCATGACCGCATTCACGCCCGCCGGCGGCGAAGGCTCGCCGCCCGTGTTGATGTTCCTTGTGATGCCGGTCATCTACCTGGTGTTCGGCTATCTTTCAGTGGCCATCGGCTGCGCCCTCTACAACTTCATGTTCAAGTACCTGGGCGGAATTGAGTACGAAGCCAAAGGCGAAGAATCGGCCTGAAGCATCCCTTACGTATTGCGAGGTGACACCATGCTCTCCATCCTCCTCACCATCTGGTTTCTTCACGTCGCGGCCATGATGAGCCCCGGCGCCAATGTGCTGCTGGTCTCTCAGCTGGCGGCCAGCGACCGCGCGCGCAGCGCGGTGTTCGCGGCGCTGGGTGTCACGGTGGGCGCGGCCATCTGGGCGCTGTGCGCGGTGCTGGGCGTCAACGCCGTGTTTCAGATCTTTCCGGGGCTGCGGCTGGTGCTGCAGGTGGCCGGCGGCCTTTATCTGCTGTATGTGGCCAGCCGCCTCTGGCGCTCGGGCGGTTTGGCGTTGGGCGATGGCGGGCCGTCAGTGTCATCGGCTGCTGCGTTTCGCCTGGGCTTTCTCACCAACATCACCAACCCCAAATCGGCGCTCTTTTTCGGCAGCGTGTTTGCGGCCTCGTTTCCGGCGGCGCCCAGCCCGGCCTTGCAGATTGCGGCGGTGGTGATGATTGTGGCCAACGCTTTGTGCTGGCACACGCTGCTGGCGTATTTGTTTTCGCGTGAGCGGGTGCGGCTGGCGTATGCCCGCACGCGGGGTACGGCTGACCGGATTGCTTCGGTGGCCGTGGGGGCATTGGGCCTGGGGCTGCTGGCCGCGTCGTTGCGCGAAGCACGTTCCTGAGTAACGCGAATTGTGCCCCGGGCAGGTAACTGCCTAAATTTGAGGCATTGTGGCGCAGGCCGCGTCAAATGGCGTTTTCACCCGCAAGCCGCGTGGTCATCAACAGCTTTGTCCACACCCGGCAGGGATAACTTGCCCTGTAAACAGGCTTTCAGGCTTAGCCTGCGGCTATCGGGCCGCCTCTTTCACGGTCCATTCCAGCAAGGCATCCAACGCTGGCCGGGCGGCGCCGGCGTTCGGGTGGTTGATCAGGCCCACCACGATGTAGCGCGTGCCGCTGTTGCCGTTGGCGTAACCTGCAATGGCTGTCACGTCGCGCAGCGAGCCGGTCTTCAAAAAGGCCTGCCCCGCCACGCCCTTGCCGCGCTCACGCAGTGTGCCATCCACGCCGGCGATGGGCAGTGAATCGGCCAGGTCGGCGGCCAGCGGGCTTTTGGCGGCATGCAGCAGCAGGGCCCCCAGGCCGGCAGCCGTCACACGCTCGTTGCGGCTCAGGCCCGAGCCGTTGTCCATCAGGGGTTGCGCCGTGCCGGGCAGGTTTTTCTTCCACCAGGCGGCCAGCGCGGCGTGGGCTGAATCGAGCGTGCCGGCTTTGGGCTGGCCCAGGCTGGCATGCAGGCCCAGCGTCAAAAAGAGGTGCTGGGCCATCACGTTGTTCGAATACTTGTTGACGTCGCGCACCACCTCCAGCAGCGTCGGCGACTGGTGCTCAAAACGGATGGCGGCTTTTTCACCCGAGATCGTGCCGGTGCTGCGCAGCATGGCAAGTTCTTGTGGTGTCGCGTCGCGCGCGATGCCGGTCAGCAGGCCGCCCAATTGCCGCCACGAGCCTTCGACGGCGCGCGCGGCAAAACTCGCCGGGTCGGCATAGGCGCTGGGCCAGACTTTTTCACCGCAGGCCGACGAATACGTGCCGAGGAATTCGATGTTGACCGGGTTCTCGACGCTGGCGCGCAGCTCGCTGCGCCAGTCGCCGCAGCGGCCCACGCGCACCATCGGCACGCTCGCGCCCACCTGCACGCCGGCCAGCGGCGGCTCGTAGCGCACCAGCGCGCGGCTGTTGGTCGCATCCGGCGTGAAGGTCATCACGATGGACTTGAAGTTGATCAGCAGCGCGTCGGGCCGCGCGTTGTAAGGCCGTAGCGGCTCGCCGTCGAACTCGCCCGGGTCGGTCGCAGGCACGCTGAAAGCGCTGCGGTCCAGCACGATGTCGCCGCGAATCACCTTCGCGCCGCCGGTCTGTACCTGGGCCAGCAGGGCCTGCAGGCGCTCGACCACCAGCTTGGGGTCTCCGCCGCCCTGCACCACCAGGTTGCCGTTCAGCAGCCCGCCCGAGGTGCTGCCGTCCAGGATCACTTTGGTCTTCCAGGTGAAGTCGCGGCCCAGCGCGTCGAGCGCCGAGTAGGTCGTCACCAGCTTCATGACGGAGGCCGGGTTCATCGGCGTGTCGATGCGCCAGCTCAGGCGCGGCACCGGCTTGCCGGTCGCGGCTTCCACCACCAGCATGGACACCGCATCGCGAGGCACCTTGGCGCGCGACAGGGCTTTTTCAATCGGGGCCGGCAGGCGCGGGGCCTGGGCCAGTGCGGTGACAGAGGAAAGGGCCAGCACGGCGGCCAGTACGCTCAGCGCAACAGGGTGCGGCGTGCGTGGGCGCTGCGGGTCTTGGGTCATACATGGATTATCGCGGCAGCTCGTCGGCCACCCTTGGCCCCGCCTGGGCCCGGGCGGGACGTTGGCGCGGATAATCAAGGGATTGCCCGCAGGACCTGGTCTTGGGGGTGTGCACCAGATGCTATTAATTTGATAGCTGCTTGTGCATGACCTACAAGGGCTGGAGCCCGATTTAATGCCTAAACCCCTGAAATTCCTCGCTTTTGACACCAGCACCGACCGCATGTCGGTCGCGGTGACCGACGGCGTGCGCACCTGGCAGCACAGCGGCCCGGGCGGCGCGCAGGCCTCGACCACGCTGATCCCGGCCGTGCTCACGCTGCTGGCCGACGCCGGCCTGGCGCTGGGCGAGCTGGACGCGATTGCCTTTGGCCGCGGCCCGGGCTCCTTCACCGGGCTGCGTACTGCCTGCGCCGTGGCGCAGGGCCTGGCGCTGGGCGCCAACCACGGCGCGGGTATTCCCGTGCTGCCGATTGACACGCTGATGGCCGTGGCGGAAGAGGCGCGGTTCCAGCGTGACGGCGATTCACTGCAAGTGCTGCGGGTGACAGCGCTGCTCGACGCCCGCATGGACGAGATGTATGTGCAGGGCTTTGAATTCAGCGGCGGGCTGTGCCGCGCGCTTGGCGAGTGCGAGTTGGTGCGCCCTGAAAATTTTGAACCTGATGTGGCGGCCGGCCTGCTCGCGGGCAATGTCTTTGCCGTTTACGCCGGGCGATTGCCGGCGGGGCTTGCGGCCTCTGCGCAAGCCGAGGCCCTGCCCACCGCCACCGCCTTATTGCGCCTGGCGCCCCAACTGGCGGCGGCCGGGCAGTGCGTGAGCGCTGACCTCGCCCTGCCGCTCTACGTTCGCGATAAAGTAGCGCTCACCACCGAAGAGCGCGAGCGCGTCAAAGCCGCCAAGCTTCTCGCCGAGGCTCCACCCCTTTCACCATGAACGCCATCCTCAAGCCCCTCGAAGCCCAGTTCGAAGCCATGACACCCGCATGGCTGGACGAGGTGGTGCGCGTGGAAAAAACCGCCTACGACCACCCGTGGACGCAAGGCAACTTCACCGATTCCATCAACGCCGGCTACCAGGCGCAGTTGCTCACCGCCGGCAACGCCCCGGGCGCCGTGCTGCTGGGCTACTTCGTGGCCATGAAGGGTGTCGACGAAGTGCACCTGCTCAACATCACCGTGGCGCCCGAACACCAGCGCCAGGGTTGGGCCCGCGTCATGCTGGACGGGCTCGCCCTCTGGGCGCGCGGGCAGGGCGCGCAGTGGCTGTGGCTGGAGGTGCGCGTGAGCAATGCGCGCGCCAAGGCCGTGTATGAGGCCTACGGCTTTCGCCACGTCGGCACACGCCGCAACTACTACCCGAACGGCTCGGCTGCGCGTGAAGACGCCGTGGTCATGAGTCTGGCGCTGTGAATCGCTCCATGAGTTCCGCCCCATGAGCCTCGTCCTCGACAAACGCCATCGCGCCATGCTGCGCGAGATGGGCGTGCGCGTGTGGCAGCCTGCGGAGCCTGTGCCTGAAATCACGAGTGCTATCGATTCAGGAGCGGGTGGCGTAAATACCGCAAGGGTTGCAGCCGATTTTGTGCATGAGGCAAAGCCTGTTCCAACTGTTTCGCCGGCTGCAGTTTCTCCTGCACGTGAAGCCGCCCCTGCACGAGCCGCGCCTCCTCGCGCGCCCGTGGCCCCCGCAGCCGCCGCACCGCAAGCCCCTGTGCGTGAAGCCAGTGCATCAGGCACATGGAGCGTTGGCGAAGCCCAGGCGCTGTACGCCGACGCCGCCCACGGCGAAGGCTCGCGCTGGCTGGTGCTGGCCGAAACACCGGCCGCCGCGCTGCAACGCGGGCCCTTCAATCCGTTTGACGGCGAGGCCGGCAAGCTGCTCGACAACATGCTGCGCGCCGCCCGTTTGAACAAGGCCGGTGTGGTGCTGCTCGCGCCGCTGGCGCGTGGTGCGGCAACCGGTGCGGGCGCCAGCCTGCCCGAGGCCTTGCCTGCTTTGGTGGCCGCTGCACGGCCCGACGTGGTGCTGGTCATGGGCCGCCTGGCCGCACAGGCCCTGCTGCAGTCCAGTGAGCCCTTTGGCAAGCTGCGCGGCCAGGTGCACGGCCTGCACGGCGCCAAAACCGTGCTGACCTACGACGCCACTTATTTGCTGCGCAATGCGGCCGACAAGGCCAAGGCTTGGGACGATTTGTGCCTGGCCATGAGTCTGGTCTCCACGCCCGGCTGATTTTTGTCAGGCCTTTTCAGGCACTGTGCGGCTCGGCGCCAACACCGAAGCAATCGCCACCACCATCAACACCACCGCGGCCCAGTCCTGCCAGTGCAGCACTTCGCCCAGGCCCAGCGCGCCTGAGAACACGCCCAGGATGGGAATCATCATCACGCTGAGCGTAGAGGCCACCGGCGGCAGTGCGCGCGCCAGGGTGAACCAGGCCGCGTGCGCAAAGCCGAAGATCAGCACCGCGTTGTAAAGAATGGCCGCCCAGGTGATGGGCGAAGGCGCCTTCCACTGCGGCATCTCAAACGTGATGCCCAGCACGGTCAGCATCACGGCGGTCATCACCGTCATCCAGAACGACAGCGTGAGCGTGGCGGCCGGTATCGTGGTCTTGCGCAGCATCTGCGTACCCAGCGCCCACACGGCCGCCGCCACCAGCGCGCAGAGCACGCCCAGCGGCCGGCCCGTCAGGTTGGTCAGCTCATACCAAAGCAGCAGCGCCACACCCACAGCGGCCGCCGCCACACCCAGCCAGTTGCGTGGTTTGAGCTTCGCGCCAAAAAACCAGGCCCCCAGCAGCGCCGAAAAAATCGGCATGGTGTAGCCGAGGATGGCTGCCCGCCCGCTGCTGAGGTTTTTCACCGCCAGGATGATCAGCGCATGCCAGACAAACATGTTCGCCGCCGCCAGCCAGAAGAGCTCACGCCACTTGTCGCGCGGAATGAAGAATGGCACCTTCAGCAGCACCATCGCCAGCCCCAGCACCGGAATGCCCAGCCAGATCGACATCGCCCGGAATGTCAGCGGCGGAAAGTCCGCAATCCCGATCTTCATCACCGGCCAGTTCAGGCCCCAGACGAGAGTGAGGAGAACGAGCAGGACGAGTTGGCGTTGGGAGAGTTGCATAGGGTGGATAGGTCGGTGGTTGCGTGGATTGTCCCGGTTTGGGACAAATCCCGCTGAGGAGCCACCTTCTTACAATAGCGGTCATGACTTTTCTTGAAATGCTAGGCGCGGCAGAACGCCAAAACCACTCCATGCTCTGCGTCGGCCTGGACCCGGAGCCGACCAAGTTCCCCGGCAAGCTCAAGGGCGACGCCAACAAGATCTACGATTTTTGCGCCGCGATTGTCGACGCCACCGCCGACCTGGTGATCTCCTTCAAGCCGCAGATCGCCTACTTCGCCGCCCACCGCGCCGAAGGCCAGCTCGAACGCCTGATGGAGCACATGCGCCGCGTCGCGCCGCAAGTGCCCATCATCCTGGACGCCAAGCGCGGCGATATCGGCTCCACCGCCGAGCAGTACGCCAAAGAAGCGTTTGAGCGCTACGGCGCCGACGCGGTGACGCTCTCGCCCTTCATGGGCTTCGATTCCGTCGCACCCTATTTGAAGTACGAAGGCAAGGGCGCATTCTTGCTGTGCCGCACGTCCAACCCCGGCGGTGACGATTTGCAGAACCAGCGCTTTGCCTCCATTGAAGGTCAGCCGCTGCTGTATGAACACGTGGCGCGCCTGGCGCAGGGGCCGTGGAACCTCAACGGTCAACTCGGCCTGGTGGTGGGGGCGACCTACCCGGCGGAGATTGAGCGTGTACGGGCTGTGGCGCCTACTTTGCCGCTGTTGATTCCCGGCGTAGGTGCGCAAGGCGGTGATGCCGTGGCCACGGTGCGTGCGGGCTGGAAGCCTGGTGCGCCCATCATCGTCAATTCGTCGCGCGCGATTATTTATGCATCGTCCGGTGATGACTTTGCTGAAGTTGCGCGACGTGAGGCTTTGAAGACGCGCGACATGCTGCAGGCTGCGCGCGGTTAAACGCTTCCGTTCCCGTTCGGGCTGAGGTATCGAAGCCCTTGCTCGTTGCGAGCGCTGAGGTGTTCCAGGTTCCGGAGCCGGGAGTCGCCCGGCATGCGACTCACTTTTCTTTGCTTCGCCAAAGAAAAGTAAGCAAAAGAAAGGCGACCCTACTTGCTGCGTCCCCTGCGCTGCGCTCCGGGGCAACCTGCGGTGCTCAATTCAGGCGGGGTCTCGCTAAACTCGCTTCGCTCAAACAACGCGATCCCTGATCCGCCTGAATCTCCGCTCCTCGGCGCATCCAGAAGGGCCAATCGGGAGCAGGGACCAAAGACCAAAGACAAATACCCAACAAGGACTCGCCATGGCGAGTCCTTGTTTCTTCTGGTATTCGGGTTTCCGTCTTCGGCTGTTTGGTATTCCGTCCCCCACCCCTTCTGGATGCGCCGAGGAGCGGAGGGCCAGACGGATCAGGGCAAAAACTTGTTTGAGCGAAGCGAGTTGTTTTTGACCCCGGCTGGACCGAGCACCGCAGGTTGCCCGCAGCGAAGCGGAGGGACGCAGCAAGTAGGGTCGCCTTTTCTTTGCTTACTTTCTTTTGGCGAAGCAAAAGAAAGTGAGTTGCATGCCGGGCAACCCCCGGCCAGCCACTCTCAGCAAAAAGCACTGCGACGAAAAACCAAAGACGCTATCAATTCAGGAGCTAAAACCCAATACACCACCCGGGCTAGAGGCATAAATCACCGAAACCCGTACAGCCCCGCCGGGTTGTCGACCAGAATCTTGCGCCGCACCGCATCCGACGGCGCCCACGAAAATAGCAAGTCATAGAGCTCCACCTCAGACGGCGGCGGGTTGCGCCCCGGATGTGGCCAGTTGCTCGCCCACAGGCAGCGTTCCGGAAATTTCTCGGCCAGCGTGCGCGCGATCAGGCTCACGTCGTCGTAGCCGGGTGCGCCGACCTTCGAGGTCTCATACGGCGCCGACAGCTTGATCCACACATTGCCCGTGTCCAGCACGCGCAGCAGCGATTGAAACGATGGATGGTCGGGTTTGACGGGTTCGAGGAATTTGCCGTTGTGGTCGATCACCAGTTTGCAGGGCAGGCGCTTGAGCACCTCTTCATGGTCGGGAAAGTTGCGGCCGTCCAGCTGCAGGTTGACCATCCAGTCCATCGCGGCCAGCCGCGCGGCCATGGGCTCCAGCGAGCTCCACTCCAGCACCGGGTTGATCATCATGTAGCGCACGCCGCAGATACCGCCGTCATCAAGCCGCTTCAGCTCGGCATCCGTCACGTCGGGCTGCACCAGCGCGATGCCGCGGCCTGCCTCACCGAGCTGCGCCACCGCGTCCAGCGTGCAGCTGTTGTCAAAACCGTAAGCCGAAGGCTGCACGATCACCGCGCGGCTCAGGCCCAGCGCTTTTTGCACGTCGCGGTAGGTCGAGACCGGCAGGTGGGGCGGCACCCAGGCGACGTTGGGCACCATGGGGTATTTGTCTTCGTAGATATGGACGTGACAGTCGCACGCGCCGGCGTAAGTCGTGTTCTGGGTGGCTTGCATAAAAGCTTTCGCGAAGAAAAGGGAAATAAGGAAGGCGTCTTCAGGCGGCCTGGGGTGCGCGTGTCGCCTGCCGCCATCGCGTGGCCTGCTGGGCATTCACCGCGCCCTTGGGCGCGCGGCCCTGCATCAGCTCGGCCACCTGCGCCACGGTTTCCATGGCCTGGTGTTCCACCGCCGGCGGCGTGAGGCCGCCGATGTGCGGCGAGGCGATCACGCGCGGATGCGCGGCTACGCGAGGCGAGGGCATCTGGTCGGGTGCGCGGCCCACGTCGACCGCGCAGCCGGCGATCACGCCGGCGTCGAGCGCGGCGATGAGCGCGTCCTCATCGACCAGGTTGCCGCGTGAGGCGTTGATGAAAAACGCGCTGCTTTTCATCGCGGCAAACCTGGCCTCGTTCATCATGTTTTCAGTGGCCTCGGTCGCAGCGGCCAGGCAGACCACGTAATCGGACTGTTGCAGCAACGGCAAAAGCTCGACCTGTTCCAGCTCCTTGCGCCCGGTGGAGGCGTAGGGATCGTGCACCACGATGCGCATACCGAGCGCCAGCGCCACGTCGCACAAATACTGGCTGATCTGGCCGTAGCCGATCACGCCCAGCGTGGCGCCGCGCAGCTCGCGGCCCATGGTGGCCGTGACGGGCTGGCCTGCGTGGTACAGCGCCGTCGTGGCACTGATGTGGCGGCTCAGGTCAATCATCACGCCGATGATCCACTCGCTCACCGACGGAATAAAACCCGCGCTCGCCTGCGTCACCAGCACGCCGTGGCGGCTGGCGGCCGGCACGTCGATGTTGCGGATGTCGATGGCGCAGCGCACGAAGGCCAGCAGGCGCGGCAGCGCCGCGAACAGCGCTTCGTCGCCCACCGTCTGGCGGTAGGAAATGATCGCGTCGCAGTCGCCGGCCAGCGTGGCCAGTTCGGCAGAAGAAAGATCGGTGTCGCCGGGGTTAAAGCGCACATCGGCAACGGCCATGAGCGCGGCGATCGCGCGGTCGCCAAAATAGTGCGCGAGTTTGCTTTGAGGGTGGCTGACGAAAACCGTTGTCATTCAAAAACCTTGTTTATCAGTTGTTCTGTCGGTAGAAGAAGAAATAAAGGCTCAGCGTGTGCCCGGCGTGTACCGGGCAACCGAGTCGCGCGACACCAGCGTGGGCTGAAAGATGAATTCCTGCGTGGCGATCGCCGGGTCGGCCAGCCGGCTCATCACGCGCTCGACCATCACCTGCGCCATCTCAGGCACCGGCAGGCGCACGCTGGTCATGGCCGGGTGCATCAGCGTGGAGAGGAACACGTTGTCGATGCCGATGACCGATACGTCTTCAGGCACCGCCAGGCCTGCATCGCGAAAGCCCGCCATCAAGCCGAAAGCCATCAGGTCGTTCACGCCGATCACGCCGGTGGGCCGGTCCGGCAGGCGGGCCAGAAGGCCGGCCTGCGCGCGGCCCACTTCGCTCATCATCGAGTCGCCGTATTCGTCGACCGGCGTGCCTTCGACCACGCGGGCGCTTGCCTCCAGGCCAGCCGCTTTGGCGGCGGCCGTGAAGCCGGCGATCTTTTCATTACGGCTCATGGTGCGGCCGGCCGGTGTCACAAACGCCAGGCGCCGGTGCCCCATGTCGATCAGGTGTTGCGTTGCGATGCGCGCTGATTCAAAACTGTCGACCGTCACGTGGTCGATGATGGACGTCATGTTGGGCGTGGCGCGGCGGTCATAGCTCACCATCACCAGGCCGCGCTCGGCGGCGGCCTCCACGTGCTGCTCGTCGATCAATGAGGAAATGATGATCACGCCGCGCACGCCATGGGCCAGCAGGTCGTCAAAGAAGCGCAGCTCCTTGTCCTTGTCACGGTAAGTGTTGCCGATCATGATGCGAAAGCCGTAACGCTCTTGCGCCAGGGTTTCGATTTCGCGCGCGATGAAGCCGTACATCGGGTTGGCCATCGAAGGCACCAGCAGGCCGATCAGCGGCGTGTAGCCGGTCTTGAGCTGACGCGCGGTCGAGTTGGGCCGGTACTTCAGCTCAGCGATGGCGGCTTCCACCCGTGCCAGCGTCTCGGCGGCCATGCGGTTGGCGCGGCCGTTGAGGACGTTGGACACGGTGCTGGTGGAAACCCCTGCCAGGGCGGCGACATCTCGGATCTTGCTCACAGTAGGGTTTTCTTCCGTAGTTCAAAGGCCCATGCGGGTGGGTAGCCAGAGTGAGAACTGCGGCACCAGCACCAGCACGATCAGCGTGACAAACAGCACTGCCAGGTATTTCATCATGGGCCGCCAGACGTTCTTGAGCTCGGTGCCCGTGATGGCACAGGTGGCAAAGAGCCCCAATCCTATCGGCGGCGCGAAGAGTCCCAGACCCATCGCAATCACCATGACCGTCCCGAAATGTAAGGGATTGACGCCGAGCTGCGAGGCAATCGGGGTCAGCAGCGGGCCAAAGATGATCAGCGCCGGCGCACCTTCCAGCACCGCGCCGAAGACGATCATGATGAGCACCGACAGCAGCACGAACATGGTGCTGCCGTAAGAGGCCGCAAAACCGATCATGAAGGTCGAGAGGTATTGCGGGATCTGCTGGATGGTCAGCGCAAACGACACGCTGGAGGCTGCCGCCACGATAAACAGGATGCCGCCGGCCATGGAGGCCGAGCGAATGAAGAGTTGCGTTACCGACTTGACAGTGAGCTCGCGAAACGCCATCCATCCCACGACCAGGGCGTAGACCACCGCAAACGCCGACACCTCGGTGGAGGTCGCCACGCCGGACGTCACGCCCTTGCCGATCATGGCCACCATGACCAGCGCCACCATGGCACCGCCGATCAGGCGGAACATCGGTGTACGCACGTCGAAGGCCTCGTCGGGGTTGATGCGCGTGCCGACGTAAATCGTCACTGCGGCCAGCGACAGCGCCAGCACGGCCGCCGGCACCAGCCCGGCCATGAAGAGGCCGGCGATCGAGATGTTGGCCACGAAGCCCATGATGATCATGTTGATGCAGGGCGGAATGGTTTCGGCCATCACGGCGGTGCAGGCCAAGAGGCCGGCGGTTTCATTCGGATCCTGCTTGGTCTTGCGCACCGCCGGCATGATGATGCCGCCCACCGCCGCGATGTCGGCCAGCTTGGAGCCTGACACGCCCGAGAAAAACGCGGTGGCGGTGATGGTGATCAGCCCCAGCCCGCCCCGCACCCGGCCGAACATGCGCAGCAGCAACTCGATGAGGCGCGACGACATGCCGTTGGCCTCCATCAGCAAACCGGCCAGCACAAAGAAGGGAATCGCCAGCAACACGTAGTGGTCGGTGCCCGCCATGACCTGCTGCGAATACACCAGCATGGGCAGCGACGGGTCGGCCATGAAGAACACAAGCGACGACAGGCCCAGCACAAAGGCAATCGGCACGCCCAGCAGCAGGCCGCCGACAAAACCGACGGTCAGCAGCAGCCAGGGCTTGATGGCCAGGTCGGGCACCAGAATGTTCCAGGTCGTCACGGCCGCCACCATGGCGATGCCGACACCGAGCGTGGTCCAGACCACGCGCCGCGGACCGTTAACCGCGTTGGCAATACCGAACAGCGTCATGAAGAGGCTGCCGATCACCACGGGGAAGGTGTAGATCCATTGCGGCAGGCCGATGGGTGTGGTGCTGGACCACGAATCAATCAGCAGGCCCACCGACGACACGCACAGGCTCGCCGACACGGCCACGATGATCCAGCTGGCGAACTGGATCAGCGCCGGTTGCCAACGTGCCGGCAGCATGCCGCGGAACAGATCGACCCCCACGTGCTGGCTGCGCGCCAGCACCGTGGCGGCGCCGAAGAACACCAGCACGATCATCAGCGCGCGCGCCACTTCCTCGGCCCAGTCAAAAGGTTCATGCAGGAAGTAGCGGAACACCACCGAGACAAACACCACCACCACGTCGACGGCCAGCACCACGCCCGCCACGTATTCGGTCATCCGCATCAACCAGGCCAGCCAGCGGCCGGACGCGTGGTTGACGCTGAAGCCAGGTGCGGACGCCTGCGTCGGGTTGTGCGAGAGGGCTTCCGGCAAGGTTTCGCCTACCGCCCCGGGTACAGCCCCGGGCAGGGCCGCCGACATGCTGCCTGCCATGCTCAGCCTCGTGCCGCAGAGATCGCGGTGAACAGGGGCGCGGTTTCAGGGTATTGCTTGGCAAAGCCCGCCCAGAGTTTGGTTTCCATTTCCTTGCGAACCAGGTCGCGCTCGTTTTTGGCCATGGGCGTGAAGGTGATGCCGAGCTTCTTCAGGTCCTCAATGCCTTGCAGGCCTTTCTCGGTGCCGGTCTTGCGCAGCTGCACGGTTGAATCGGCGGCGGCCTTCATGAAGGCGGGGCGCAGTTCGGCCGGAATCCTGTCGATGCCGCGCTTGCCCATGATGCAGACCATGGGGCTGAAGAGATGCTCGGTCATCCAGCAGTGCTTGACGACTTCGTTGAGCTTGCTGGCCAGCACCGTGCCCGAGTCATGCTCGAAGCCGTCGACCACGCCGGTCTGGGCGGCCATGTAGAGCTCGCCAAAAGAGATCGGCGTGGGAATCGCGCCCATGATCTTGAAGGTTTCGATAAACGCCGGTGTGGGCAGCACGCGCAGCTTGACGTTCTTGATGTCGGCCAGCGACTTGACGGGTTGCTTGGTGTAGACGTTGCGGGCGCCGTAGTGCGCACTCCAGGTGATGACCTGGCAGCCCGTGCCCTTTTGCAGCATCTCGTTGAGCTTGGCGCCCACGCCGCTGTCCAGCGCCTTGGCCACGTGCTCGTAGCTGTCGAAGAGGTAGCCCAGGTCCAGCATGCCGAGTTGCGGCGTCACGGTGGCCCAAATGGACGAGCCCGTCAGCATCATGTCGATAGAGCCGACCTTGACTTGCTGCACCACATCGCTTTCCTTGCCGAGCTGGTTGTTGGGGAAATAGTCGATGCGAATCTTGTCGCCCACGGCCTTTTTGAGATTGGCCTCCATCAGCTGCTGCCACGCAAAGTGTGAGGAGTTGAGGTCGGGCAAATGCGCGGACGACAGGCGCAGCGCGACGGTGGACTGGGCGCTGGCCAGGCCGGAAAAGCCTGTCGCCATGGCAACCGAGGCGGCAGAGGTGGTCTGGACAAACCGGCGGCGTGAAAGTGAAGTCATTTTTTGTCTCCTGAGGGTGTTTTGGGGTGCGTTCATCAATTTCGGCGCACTTTCGATGCTCTTTGGTGTTCCTTGTAGAACGATTTACTGTATCGTTACACCAAATTCACCGTCAAGCCCGGAAACGCAGGTTTTTGATAGGTGTTTTCCTCCGTAAACGCTGGTTTTTGCCGTTTACCGGGTGCCGCCGGGGCGACCGGTGAAATGGCCGGTGGCAAATCGGGTCTTCGTTCAGTCCGCCGGTTTTCAGCAAATCGGCAATCGCGGAAAACCCGGGTCTTGACGCAACGGGCTGGCGGCGCAGAATGCATCAGTTCGCCCTGGAACCTGTTCGCGATCTAAACGAGGCCGCGTTGGGGTGCAATCGGGATGAGTGGGCCGACCGGGCACGCCGCATGGGCTCATGCCCATGCAAGTGACCGGGTGGCTCAATCGCCCGATTTCACCCCAACCCCGAGGGCAAGTGCCTTCTCGGGCGGTCTGCTGCGTTGCGGTGCTTGCCCATAGCTGGGCTATGGGTAGCGCACCGCGCCTTGCATCCCCTCCCGAGAAGGCGCTTGCGCGGCCCCGTTTAGACCGCGAACAGGTTCTTAGCTTGTATGTACAAGTTACAGGCAGCAACAAGAGAGAGTGCGGGCATGATTCCTGCTCGCACCTGATGACCCCGCGCGCAATCGCCATGAACGATTCAGCGCACTGTTTTTGAACCGTCCAACCGAAGGAAATCATCTTGAACCACATGCTTCCCCTCCTCAGCCGCCGCGTCCTGTGCGCCACCGCCGCAGCCGCCATGCTGGCCTGCAGCGCCGGCGCCGCATTCGCTGCCACGCCCAAAGACACGCTGGTGCTGGCCTTCGGTTTCGACGACATCATCACCATGGACCCGGCCGAGGCCTTTGAGCTGTCTGCCGGCGAGATCATGGGCAACACCTATGACCGCCTGTTGCGCCTGGATGTGCACGACCCCTCCAAACTGGTGGGCGACGTGGCCAAATCCTGGACCGTCTCGGCCGACGGCAAGACCTATACCTTTGAGATCAAGCCCGGGCTGAAATTCGCCTCAGGCAACCCGCTCACCGCCGAAGAAGTGGCGTACTCGCTGCAGCGCGCGGTGATGCTCGACAAATCCCCGGCCTTCATCCTGACGCAGTTCGGTTTTTCCAAGACCAACGTCAAGGACAAGATCAAGGCCACCAGCCCGACGGTGCTGACCATGGAGACCGACAAGGCCTATGCGCCTACCTTTGTCTTCAACTGCCTGACGGCCAATGTGGCCTCCATCGTCGACATGAAGCTGGTGCAGTCGAAAGAGGCCAACGGCGACTGGGGTTACGCCTGGCTCAAGACCAATTACGCCGGCTCCGGCCCGCTCAAGCTGCGCGAGTGGCGCGCCAATGAAATCGTGGCGCTGGAGCGCAACGACAACTACTACGGCACCAAGTCGAAACTGGCGCGCGTCATTTACCGCCACGTGAAGGAATCGGCCACGCAGCGCCTGCTGCTGGAAAAGGGCGACATCGACATCGCCCGCAACCTGAGCCCGCAAGACATCGCCGCGCTCTCGGCCAACAAGGACGTGAAGCTCACCTCCACGCCCAAGGGCACGGTCTACTACATCAGCCTGAACCAGAAGAACCCCAACCTCGCCAAGCCCGAAGTGCGCGAGGCCATGAAATACCTGATCGACTACGGCGCCATTGGCGACACGCTGATCAAGAACATCGGCGTGATCAACCAGAACTTCCTGCCGCAGGGCCTGCTGGGCGCCAGCACAGAGAAGCCCTACAAGCTCGACGTGGCCAAGGCCAAGGCACTGCTGGCCAAGGCCGGCCTGGCTGGCGGCTTCAAGGTCACCATCGACATGCGCACCATCCAGCCGGTGCAGGGCATCACAGAGGCCTTCCAGCAAACTGCCAAGCAGGCCGGCATCGACATCGAGATCATTCCCGGCGACGGCAAGCAGACGCTGACCAAGTACCGCGCCCGCACCCACGACATGTACATCGGCCAGTGGGGCGCCGATTACTGGGATCCGCATTCAAACGCCGATACCTTCACGCGCAACCCCGACAACGCCGACGATGCCAAGGCCAAGCCGCTGGCCTGGCGCAATGCCTGGGCGATCCCCGAGCTGACCAAGCAGTCGGATGCCGCGGTACTCGAGCGTGACGCCGGCAAGCGCAAGAAGATGTATGAAGACCTGCAGGCCGAGTTCCGCAAGACCAGCCCCTTCATCATGCTGTACCAGCAGACCGAAGTGGCGGCTTATCGCACCAACGTGGACGGCCTGAAGCTGGGCCCCACTTTCGACACCAACTACATGTTCAACGCTTCCAAGCGTTGATAGCGCCACGACTTTGGCCATCCCCGACCCCACGGCTGCCGGCGTGGCACCGCTCAGTGCGGTAGCCACGCGCACGGCGGGCCAGCGATTTACGCCGCACGCCAAAAGCTTTGCCAACTTCCTGGTGGTGATCCTGCTCACCTACCTGGGCCTGCTCGCGGTCACGTTTTTCATCGGCCGCGTGATCCCCATCGACCCGGTGCTGGCCATCGTGGGCGACCGCGCGCCGGCCCACGTGATCGAACGCGCACGCCAGGAGCTGGGGCTGGACAAGCCGCTCTATGAGCAGTTCTACCTCTACATCGGCAAGGTATTAAAAGGCGATTTCGGCGTCTCGGTGCTGACGGCCAACCCGGTGATGACGGACATCAAGCGCGCCTTTCCGGCCACGCTGGAGCTGGCCAGCCTGGGCATCCTGATCGGTGCGGGGCTGGGCGTGCCGCTGGGCGTGTGGGCGGCGGTGCGGCGCGGCAAGCTGGTGGACCAGGTGGTCCGCGTGATCGGCCTTGTGGGTTATTCGGTGCCCATCTTCTGGCTGGGGCTGATGGCGCTGGTGTTGTTTTATGCGAAGCTGGGCTGGGTGTCCGGGCCGGGCCGAATCGACGTGAGTTTTGAGTACAGCATCACGCCGGTCACCGGGCTGCTGCTGCTCGATACCGCCATGGCGGGCGAATGGGAGGCTTTTCGCAATGTGTTTTCGCACCTGATCCTGCCGGCTTCATTGCTCGGCTATTTTGCGCTGGCCTACATCAGCCGCATGACGCGCTCCTTCATGCTCAATGAGCTGGCGCAAGAGTATGTGATCGCCGCGCGCGCCAAGGGCCTGTCAGAGGCTCGCATCATCTGGCGCCACGCGCTGCGCAATGCCATGGTGCCGCTGGTCACCGTGATTGCGCTGTCGTATGCAGGCCTGCTGGAGGGCTCGGTGCTGACCGAAACCGTTTTTGCCTGGCCGGGCCTGGGTCTCTACATCACCAACTCGCTGCAGAACGCCGACATGAATGCGGTGCTGGGCGGCACGATTGTGGTGGGGTCGATTTTTGTAGGTCTGAATTTATTGTCAGACGTGTTGTACAAGCTGTTGGATCCAAGGACGCGCATCCGATGACTTCCACACCAGCAACCCTGCGCGACTGGCTCAGCACCGACCGCCCCACCTCGCGCCGCCAGGCTTTCATGGGCCGCGTGTACCACGGCTGCCGCGACTTCTCGCGCAACCGGCTGGCGATGCTGGGTCTTTTTATCGTGCTGGCGCTGATTCTGGTGGCGATCTTTGCCGACGTGCTGGCGCCCTATTCGGCCTACACCGGCGACCTGCGCACCACGCGCCTGCTGCCGCCTTCGTGGGAACACTGGTTCGGCACCGACGACCAGGGGCGCGACATCCTCTCGCGCATCATCATCGGCTCGCGCATCACGCTGATGGTGGTGATCCTGGTGGCGGTGCTGGCTGCGCCGCTGGGCCTGATCGTCGGCACGGTGGCGGGTTACGCCGGCGGCTGGGTCGATGCGGTGCTGATGCGCATCACCGATATTTTTCTCGCGTTCCCGCGCCTCATCCTGGCGCTGGCTTTTGTCGCGGCGCTGGGCCCTGGCATCCAGAACGCGGTGATCGCGATTGCCATCACCTCCTGGCCGCCGTATGCGCGCATGGCGCGCGCCGAGACATTAACGATCCGGCAGACCGACTACATCGCTGCCGTGCAGTTGCTGGGCGCGTCGCCCTGGCGCATCGTGCTCAGCCACATCATTCCGCTGTGTGTGTCGTCGGTGATTGTGCGTGTCACACTGGACATGGCCGGCATCATCCTCACGGCTGCCGGGCTGGGCTTTCTGGGCCTGGGTGCGCAACCTCCCATGCCGGAGTGGGGCGCGATGATTGCCAACGGGCGCCTCTATGTGCTCGACCAATGGTGGGTGGCCGCTGCGCCCGGTGCGGCGATCTTTGTCGTGAGCCTGGCCTTCAACCTGCTGGGCGACGGACTGCGCGATGCGCTGGACCCGAAGGCCGCCAAATGACGGACGCCAACGTTCCCTTGCTGGTGGTCGACGACCTGCGCGTCAGCTTTCCACGCCGGGACGGCGGCATGACCGAGGCCGTGCGCGGCGTTTCTTTCACGCTGGGCCGTGAGCGTCTGGGCATTGTGGGCGAATCGGGTTCGGGCAAATCACAAACCGGCCGCGCCATCATGGGCTTGACCGCGCCCGAAGGACGCATCACCGCGAAGCGTCTCGAATTCTCCGGTGTGGACTTGCTCAACTGCCCACCCGCCCAGCGCCGCGCACTGCGCGGCGGCCGTGTCGCCATGGTGCTGCAAGACCCGAAGTTTTCGCTCAACCCTGTCATGACGATAGGCGCGCAGATTGTGGAAACGCTGCAAGCCCACACCCGCGTGTCATCGGGAGAAGCCAAAAAACGTGCCCTCGCTGCGCTTGAATCTGTGCGCATCGATGATCCGGCGCGCGTTTACAAGCTTTACCCGCATGAGGTATCGGGTGGCATGGGCCAGCGCGCCATGATCGCGATGATGCTGATCGCCGACCCGGACCTGCTGATCGCCGACGAGCCCACCTCAGCCTTGGACGTGACAGTTCAGCTACAGGTTCTGTCCATCCTCGACACGCTGGTGGCCGAGCGCGGCATGGGCCTGATCCTTGTGTCGCATGACCTTCGTCTGGTGTCCACCTTCTGCGACCGTATTCTGGTGATGTACGCCGGCCGGGTGGTGGAAGAACTCTCCGCCGGCGGCCTCGCGAATGCGCAGCACCCTTACACGCGCGGCCTGATGGCTTGCCTGCCGCAACTGGGCGCGTCCACACATCCGCTGGCCACGCTGGACCGCCAGCCGGAGTGGGCGCTGTGAACGCACCGGCGTCCTCTACATCGCTGGGCCTGGAGGTGAGCGGCCTGCGCGTCGTGTACGACGGCTTTGTGGCGGTGGCCGATACATCCTTCACCGTGAACCCCGGCGAAAGCTTTGGCATCGTCGGCGAATCGGGCTCGGGCAAATCCACCGTGCTGCGCGCCATCTGCGGGCTGGCGCCGCGCACCGCAGGCACCGTCAGGCTGCTGGGCCAGGACAGCGCGCCCGGCAGCAAGGCCTTCAGGCGGCAGGTGCAAATGGTGTTCCAGGACCCGTATGGATCACTGCACCCGCGCCACACGGTAGACCGCATCCTGGCCGAGCCGCTGGCCATTCATGGCATCGGCGACGCAGAGGTGCGCATTGAGCGCGCGCTGGAAGAAGTCGGACTGGGCACGGGTTTTCGTTTTCGTTACCCGCACCAGCTCTCGGGCGGTCAGCGCCAGCGCATCGCGATTGCGCGCGCGCTGATTCTGGAGCCGCAGATTTTGTTGCTGGACGAACCCACTTCGGCGCTGGATGCCTCGGTGCAGGCGGAGGTGCTCAACCTGCTCGAAGAGCTGCGCCGCCGCCGTGGCCTGACCTTCATCATGGTGAGTCACGACCTGGCCGTCGTCACGCATCTGTGCGAGCGGCTGATGGTGATGCAGCGCGGCCAGACGGTCGAGATGCTGCCGTCGGCTGATCTCGCGGCGCACAAAGTCACCAATGCTTACACGCTTCAGCTGATGCAGGCCTCCAGCGGGTTCAAGCGCGCGGCTGAAGTGGTTTAATTTTCATTTCACTGCATTCTTGACGGTACTCACCATGATCCACTGGGAAGCCCACGCCTGCCTGCCGCTGCATCCGGCAGCCGATTTTTCACCGATGGACACCTTGCGCGCCGCGGGCGTCAACTATGTGTCGATCAATGTCGGCATGGACATGAACCCGGTGCCGCAGATCATGTCGGTGATCGCCGCCTTTCGTGCCCACATTGCCGCCAGCCCCGAACGCTACAGGCTGGTGTCCAGCGTGGCTGAGATTCGCGAAGCTGCTGCCGCGGGCCAGCTCGCCATCGGCTTTGATCTGGAAGGCGCGATGCCGCTGCTCGAGCAGCCCGAGATGGTCGCGCTCTACCGCGACCTCGGCGTGCGGCAAATTCACTTTGCCTACAACCGCAACAACAGCGTGGCCGACGGCTGCCACGACGAGGCGCGCGGCCTCACACCGCTGGGTGTTCGCATGGTGCAGGCGGTGAACGAGGCGGGCCTCCTGATGGACTGCTCGCACACCGGGCGCCGCTGCAGCCTGGACATCATGGCCGCCTCCTCAAAACCGGTGATCTTCAGCCACGCCAATCCGCTGGCGCTGGTCGAGCACGGGCGCAACATCACCGATGAGCAGATACGCGCCTGCGCCGCGACGGGCGGCGTGGTGTGCGTCTCTGGCGTGTCTGCCTTTCTCGGCACGCGTACGCCCACGGCCGACGACATGGCGCGGCATGTGGCCTATGTGGCGGGCCTGGTCGGTGCGCACCACGTGGGCATCGGCCTGGACATCAGCTTCCGGCAAGACGAACTCAATGACAACCCGCCGGGCGACTACGACCCGACCTACTGGTGGCCCAAGTCGGCGGGCTATGACCGCGCCGTGCAGCGCATGACTTACACGCCCGTTGAAACCTGGCAATTGCTGCCCGATGCGCTGCACCAGGTGGGCCTGAATGAAGCCGAAGTGAAAAGTGTGATGGGCGACAATATGATGCGTGTCGCCGGCATCGCCTGGCAACGCGCTTGACCCCCTTTAAACCCTCACCGGCCGCGCCCATGTCATCCATCACCCTTCGATTCCTCGCCGAGCCCAGCACCGTCAACTTCGGCGGCAAAGTGCACGGCGGCACCGTCATGAAATGGATTGACGAAGCGGGCTACGCCTGCGCCACGCGGTGGGCCAAGCGCTACTGCGTCACCGTATCGGTCGGCAGCATCCGATTTCAGCGTCCCATCATGATCGGCGACCTGGTCGAAGTCGAAGCCCGCCTGGCCTACACCGGCAGGACCAGCATGAACATCTCGGTGGAAGTGCGCGCCGGCGACATGAAAATGGGCCAGATGGAAGTCATCACCGAGTGTCTGGTGGTGTTTGTCGCGGTGGACCTGGACGGCAAGGCGCTGCCCGTCGAAGCCTGGCGGCCGGAAACCCCAGGTGATGTTGCGCTGGCCCAGCGCGTCAAAGCGCACCTGGACGCCGCGCGCGCCATGCAGCCGGGCTGATGCAGCCCAATGCCCTGACGGGCCGCGATCTCGCGGCCGCCCTCACAGTGGTGGTGCTGTGGGGCGTGAACTTTGTAGTGATGAAATTCGCGTTGCGCGACTTCACACCCTTTCAGCTCGGCACAGCCCGCTACGTGTTTGCGGTGCTGCCGCTGGTGCTGCTGATCCGCCCACCCCACATCGCGTGGAAGTGGATTGTGTTTTACGGCCTCTTCCAGGGCGTGGGCCAATTCGGCATTTTGTTTCTGGCGCTCAAGGTCGGCATGACGGCGGCGCTGGCCTCGGTGCTGCAGCAGACGCAGGTGTTCTGGACGGCGCTCTTTGGTTTTGTGCTGCTGCATGAGCGTGCCAGCCGGCCGCTGCAGGCCGGCCTGGTGCTCGCTGCGCTGGGCCTGGCCTGCTTCGCGCTCAACTACGTGGGCACTGATGGCGCGGGCGCCACCACGCCGCTGGGCTTTGTGCTCACGCTGTGCGCGGCGGCCATGTGGGCCATGTCCAACATCGTCGCGCGCCGCGTGCAGCAGACTTACAAGGATTATTCGCCCCTGGCCTTTGTGGTGTGGAGCAGCCTGGTGGCGGTGTTGCCGTTTGCGGCGCTCTCCTGGGCGTTTGACCCTGAGGCCGTGCGCTGGCAATGGCTCGAAGCGCGCGCGTCCAGCTGGGCCGCCGTGGCCTACCTCGGCTGGGCAGCGACCATTCTGGGTTACGGCTTGTGGACCAACCTGCTCAAGCGCCATCCGGCCAATCGCGTGGCGCCCTTCAGCCTGGGCGTGCCGGTGGTGGGCCTGGCCACCGGCATGCTGGTGCTGGGTGAAGTGATCACGCCCTGGCAATGGGCCGGCATTGCGCTGGTGGTGGGCGCGCTGGCCTGTGTGATGCTCGGTGGGCTGATCAAGCGGCGTTAGCGGGCCCTTTGTTGCTGTCGTGCCGGGCAAACCAGGCCGCCAGTAAATCCAGCGTATGCCGCACCTTGGCCGGCTGCTCGCCGCGCCGCGGCGTCACCGCATAGAGCGGCATGTCCGTCATCCGCCAGCCGGGCAGCACCGGCAGCAGCCTGCCGTCGGCCAGCGCCTGGCGGTCGTCTTCACTCACCGCCATGCTGATGCCCCAGCCCGCCACGCAAAGGGCATGCACCGCGGTCACCTGCGACGCCTGCACGCGCGGCTCCAGCCGCAAGGTTTCGCGTTCGCCGCCGGGGCCTTCGAGCTCAAGCATCTCGACCCCCGTGCTTTGCGGCCGGCCGGCCAGCCAGTCGTGCTGCAGCAAATCCTGCGGGTGCGCGGGCCAGCCGCGCTCGGCCAGGTAGGCCGGTGAGGCGCACAGCAGGCGCGTCATGCTGCCCAGCTTGCGCGCCACCAGCGACGAGTCGGCCAGCTGCCCCACCCGCAGGGCGATGTCGACCCGCTGCTCGATCAGGTCGACCACGGTGTCGTCCAGCAACAGGCGCAGGCTGAGTTTGGGATGACCGCGCAGCGGCGCCAGCGCCGAAGCCAGCAGGCCGCCAAAACCGATGGGGGCCGCCAGCCGCAGTTCGCCCTCGGGCTCGTCACGCAGGCGCACCAGCGCTTGCTCGGCCGAGCGCGCTGCAGACACCATGGCCGCGCAGCCCGCGTGGTAGCGCTCGCCGGCTTCGGTCAGTGTCAGCCGGCGCGTCGAGCGGTGCAGCAGCGCCAGGCCCAGCGCCTGCTCGAGCTGGCGCAGGTGCTGGCTCACGGCCGAAGGCGTCATACCCAACTGCCGCGCCGCCGCCGTGAGCGAGCCGGCCGCCACGACCTCGGCAAAGACGGCCATGCGCTTGAGTTGATCCAGGGATTTGTCGCTCATTGATCGCTATTAATTAGTATTACTTCACAGTGTTAGCGAATTTTGCCGTCTATTCGATTGCTTGTGAAGTAATCAAACTAAGGGCTTCTTCAATCCATCAGGGAAATCTCATGAACATCGCACTCATTGGCGCCACCGGTTTTGTCGGCACCCCCGTTTTGTCCGAACTGCTCAGCCGCGGCCACAAGGTCACCGTGCTGGCGCGCAATCCCGGCAAGCTCGCGCCGCAGCCCGGCCTCACCGTGGTTGCCGCCGACGCGCTGGACGCCACCCAGGTCGCCAAAGCGGCAGCCGGCCACGACGCCGTCATCAGTGCCTACAACCCGGGCTGGGGCGAGCCGAAGATCCATGACCTGCACCTGCAGGCCAGCAAAGCCATCGTCGACGGCGTCAAGCAGTCCGGCGTGAAACGCCTGCTGGTGGTCGGCGGCGCGGGCAGCCTGTATGTGGCGCCCGGCCTGCAACTGGTCGACACGCCGGAGTTCCCGGCGGCCTACAAACAGGCCGCGCTGGCCGCCCGTGAAGCGCTCAACCAGCTCAAGCTGGAAACCTCGCTGGACTGGAGCTTTGTCTCGCCCCCGATCGGGCTGGCGCCTGGCGAGCGCACCGGCAAATACCGTGTGGGAGCGGACGATCTGATGCCGGGCCAGGGTGACAAACCGGCCGGCATCTCGGTGGCCGACCTGGCCGTGGCCATCGTTGACGAGATCGAAAATGCGCGGCATGTGCGGCGCCGGTTCACGGTGGCTAATTAAGGGTGATTTAGGGCTCTAGCCCAGGCGGCGTCTTGGCTAGTGGCTCCTGAATTGATAGCAATCCCCGTTCCCGTTCGGGCTGAGCCTGTCGAAGCCTCTTTGTTGTGTGGGCGCGAAGTTGGTTTGGGTTCAGGGGCTGGGAGTCTCCCGGCATGCGACTCCCAGCCCCTGAACGTGAAACACCTCAGTGCTCAAAACGAACAAGCGCTTCGACAGGCTCAGCCCGAACGGGGAGGAGACAAGGCTTCGACAGGCTCAGCCCGAACCGGAACGGGAACGGGAGGGAATGCTATCAATTCAGGAGCTATAACCCAAGGTGGAATATGGGCTAGAGGCCAAAATGGCCACTAAAAACCATCAAACCACCCCGCCCTGCAGCCGAAAAGCAGGCCGCCTCTCCCCTACCACCATCCCCCGAGCATTGACAATCTCCCGCGCCCGCCAGGGTGCAAGCTCCGCCCGCTGGGCGTCGTCCAGCCAGCCCAGCTGATCCAGCACTTCCACCGTGGCGGCAAACAGCGCTGGCTTGTTGGCATCCATGATCTTCAGCGCCACCGCTTCGCCGCGCGACTTGCTGCCCACCACCTGCACGCCATCGGCGCCGACCTTGGTGACCCAGTCGCCCCGGCCGGCGCGCATGAAGGCCAGGTCGTTGCGGCCCGTGCCGGACACCAGCTCGGGGTGCGAGGTCATGGCTTCGCCAAGGGCTGAAAAGCTCTGGCCGAACTCGGCGTCGCGTGCGCCGCTGGCCAGCCGTGCATAGGCGCGGGCCAGGTTGACCAGCGGCAGCGCGTAGTTGGGCGCCGAGCAGCCGTCAATGCCCATCTTGAAGTCCTTGGCGTCCATGCCCGCGGCGCGGGCGACGTCGCGGCGTATGGCCTGCTGCAAGGGGTGTTCCGGCGCGATGTAGTCGTCCAGGCTCAGGCCGTGCTGCACGCAGTACGCCAGAAAGCCGGCGTGTTTGCCGCTGCAATTGTTGTGGCGCTCGTCAAATACCAGGCCAGGCGGCGGCGCCTGGTCCAGCTGGGTGAAGATGCCCGGCACATGGCAGCCGCAGCGCAGCGCCTTGTACGTGAGGCCTGCTTTGTCCAGCATGGCCTGGGTTTCGGCCACATGCATGTCTTCGCCGTTATGGCTGGCGCACAGCATGGCCAGTTGGCGGGAGCCCAAGCCAAATTGCGCGGGGCCGCCGGCCTCTACAAAAGGAAGGGCCTGCAATGCCTTGAGCGTAGAGCGCGAAAAGGTCAGCCAGTGCGGGTCGCCCGCATGGGCCAGCAGTCGGCCTTCCGTATCGACGACAGCCACGGAGCCGACGTGCTGGCATTCCAGTGTGCCGCCGCGGGTCAGTTCAATCAGGGGGAGGTGCTTCATCAAGCCATTGTGGCGCAAGGTTTGTGACTATCGGCACAAAGCAGTTTTTTCGGCGGCCAGGAAAAATACCCACTAATGGGGCCGCTTTCTGTTGGTTTGCGCGCAATTCGCCTGAATTTTCGGCGCGGCCTGCAGTACGTTCAGTCCGCGCAACCTGTCTCAGGCTAGCTGCTCTTGCCGCGCATGATGGCTGCGGTCACATCGGCCGGCGCCTCGGCATAGCGCTTGAACTCCATGGTGTAGGTCGCACGGCCCTGCGTGAGCGAGCGCAGCGTGGTCGAGTAGCCGAACATTTCCGACAGCGGCACCTCGGCGCGCACCAGCTTGCCGCCGCCGCCCGCGATGTCTTCCATGCCTTGCACCATGCCGCGCCGCGACGAGAGGTCACCCATCACATTGCCCATGAAGTCCTCGGGCATTTCAACCTCGACCGCCATCACGGGCTCGAGCAGCACCGGCTTGGCGCGGCGCATGCCTTCCTTGAAGGCGAGCGAGCCGGCCATGCGGAATGCGTTTTCGTTGGAGTCGACATCATGGTAGGAGCCGAACACCAGCGTGGCCTTGACGTCGACCACCGGGTAGCCCGCCAGTACGCCGGCCTTGAGTGTTTCCACAATGCCCTTGTTGACGGCCGGAATGTATTCGCGCGGTATCACACCGCCCTTGATGGCGTCGACGAACTCAAACCCTTTGCCCGAGGGCTGCGGCTCCAGGTTGAGCACGGCGTGGCCGTACTGCCCGCGCCCGCCCGACTGTTTGATGAACTTGCCTTCGACGTCGTTCACCGCCTGCCGGATCGTCTCGCGGTAGGCCACCTGCGGCTTGCCTACATTGGCCTCCACGCTGAACTCGCGCTTCATGCGGTCGACCAATATCTCCAGATGCAACTCGCCCATGCCCGAGATGATGGTCTGGCCCGACTCTTCGTCGGTGTGCACGCGAAATGAGGGGTCTTCCTGCGCCAGGCGGTTCAGCGCAATGCCCATCTTCTCCTGGTCGGCCTGGGTCTTGGGCTCCACGGCCTGCGAAATGACGGGCTCGGGGAAGACCATCTTCTCCAGGATGATGACGTGCGCCGGGTCGCACAGCGTGTCGCCGGTGGTGGCTTCCTTCAGGCCCACGGCGGCGGCGATGTCGCCGGCGCGCACTTCCTTGACTTCGTTGCGTTCATTGGCGTGCATCTGCAGGATGCGGCCCAGGCGCTCGCGCTTGCCCTTGACGGGGTTGTAGACCGTGTCGCCGGCTTTGACCACGCCTGAATACACACGAAAGAAAATCAGCTGACCGACATAGGGGTCGGTCATGATCTTGAAGGCCAGTGCCGAGAAGGGCTCGTCGTCGTTCGGGTGGCGCTCGGCCTCGCCCACGTCGTCTTCGGTGTGGCCCAGGATGGCGGGCACGTCCACCGGCGAAGGCAGGTAGTCGATCACCGCGTCCAGCATGGCCTGCACGCCCTTGTTCTTGAAGGCGCTGCCGCAGAGCATGGGCACGATCTCATTGGCCACCGTGCGCTGGCGCAGGCCCTGCTTGATCTCGTCTTCGCTCAGCGCCTCACCCGACAGGTATTTGTTGAGCAACTCGTCGTTGGCTTCGGCGGCCGCCTCGATCATCCTGGTGCGCCATTCGTTGGCAGTCTCCACCAGGTCCGCCGGAATATCGCCGTACTCGAAATGCAGGCCCTGGCTGGTGTCGTCCCAGATGATGGCTTTCATCTTGACGAGATCGACCACGCCCTGGAAGTGCTCCTCGGCGCCGACCGGAATCTGCACCGGCACGGCCACGCCTTTGAGGCGCTCGCTGATCTGGCGTTGCACACGGAAAAAGTCGGCGCCCACGCGGTCCATCTTGTTGACGAAAGCCAGGCGAGGCACCTTGTATTTGTTGGCCTGGCGCCAGACGGTTTCCGACTGCGGCTGCACGCCGCCCACGGCGTCATAGACCATGACCGCGCCGTCGAGCACGCGCATGGAGCGCTCCACCTCGATGGTGAAGTCCACGTGGCCCGGTGTGTCGATGATGTTGATGCGGTGCTCGGGATAGTTGCCGGCCATGCCCTTCCAGAAAGCGGTGGTCGCTGCCGAGGTGATGGTGATGCCGCGCTCCTGCTCCTGCTCCATCCAGTCCATGGTGGCTGTGCCTTCATGGACTTCACCGATCTTGTAGTTCACGCCTGTGTAGAACAGGATGCGCTCGGTCGTGGTGGTCTTGCCGGCATCAATGTGCGCACTGATGCCGATGTTGCGATAACGCTCGATGGGGGTGTGGCGGGGCATGGCGGACTCCTTTTTTGTGCCGGCCCTGCGCGTGTTGGAGTTGTGGCGTGACCGGGCCCGTCAGTTTGCGCCAAAGCGCCGGTTTTTGCTCGGCTTTGCCGAGCACCCACGTCAGAGGTGGGCCTTGCGGTCAGTCTACGTGCAGCATTTTCGCCATAAAGGCAGGCAAAGGCCTGCCGTCGGACAGCAGGTACTCCGCCATGGGGATCACGGCGCTGCGAACCGAAGGCCGCGCGCTCATGCGGTCCCGCCAGGCCAGCAGCAACGGCGTGGCCGGCGTGATCGGCGCGCCCTGGCGTTCTCCAAACAGCATCGCCATGTACAGAGCGATGTCGGCAAATGAAAAAGTCTCCATCACGAACTCCCGGCCTTGCAGGAGGTTTTCAATCCGCACGTAGAAAGACCTAGCGCCTTCAATCGCCGCAACGGCCTGCGGATCGCTCAGGTCGTGCTGCAAGCCCATGAGCCGGATGATGTGGGGAAAGTACACCTCGTCCGACAGGTGCTCCATCTGGCGGGCACGCGCACGCGCGGCGATGCCGGCCGGCCAGAGCGCAGGCTCGGGCTGCAGGTCTTCCAGGTACTCCAGGATTTGCGTCGAATCGAACAACTCCAGGTCGCCATTGATCAGCACAGGCACCTGCTTTTTCGGGTTGATGCGCACAACTTCCGGGTGCTTGGGCGAGTAGCCCTCGGTCTGCGTGAAGGGCACCATGACGATATCGAGCGGTATGCCTTTTTCAAACGCGGCGATCTGCACTTTGGCGCCGAACATGCTCAAGCGCGCTGAATAGAGGCGAATCGTGGTCCTTGTTTCTGCTGGGGTGTGGGGCATGGAATGAAGAGTTTTGTGGATGAGGTTTTGGCGTGTCATGAGGAGGAGGGCGGCGGCTCGCGGTCAAACAGGCCGGGCGCGCCGCCGATTTCGGCGCCTTCGATCAGCAGCATGCGCAGCTTGGTCGAGACGCCGCCCGGCGCAGAAAAACCGCCCGACTGCGCGCCGGCCGCCAGCACGCGGTGGCAGGGCACGATGATGGGAAAAGGGTTGTGCCCCAGGGCCTGGCCCACGGCGCGGGACGCGTGGGGCTCGCCCAGCTGGTTGGCGATGTCGCCGTAAGTGCGCGTCTTGCCCGGCAGGATGTCCTGCGCAATCACATACACCCGGCGATTGAAAGGCGCGATGCGGCGCAGGTCCAGCTGGCAAAACCGCAGGTCGCGGGCCTGGCCTTCGAGCAAGCCGACCATGGCGTTTATCGCCTGCTGCATGGCGGCTGGCGGCGCGGCCTGCACCAGCAGCGGAAACTCCCGGTAAAGGCGGGAGAGCATGCGGCCCTCCGACGCTTCAGGCAAGCGTACCGCCGCAATGCCGTGGTCATTCCACACCAGCGCGCACCAGCCGATGGCGGTGCCAAAAAGCGTGAAGCTGTGAAGTTCGCTGTCTGCGGACATGGTGCCCGCCATGCTACACGCGCGGGCGGTTTTCAGCTTTCGCCTTTTTGCCGTCGCGATTCGGGCGCCTTTCCCGCCAGTGCGTGCTATCTATTTGAGAGCGCTTGGTGAAAGATTTGCGGGGGCTGCCGGGACGAATGTAAGAATTAATTTCGTTACCTATCTTGCATGCCGCTGAAGCTTTTAATTTTTTGCAGACGTACCATGCGTTCTTTTTTAAGGAACTCTCATGGCAACACCGTTCTTTGGCAAGCGAGAAAACGAGACACCGACGGGCCTGCGCAATGGACCGGGAAGCGGCTATGCAAACACAGGTTCGGCCAACACCCTGCATTCGACGCCCCTGTCCGGCTCCGCCCAGCAGAACACCGCCAAGCCCGTGAGTGAAGCCGCCCCGTCGACCAGCACCGCCAAGGAGGGCGGCAGCAAGCTGACGGTGGGCCCCAACATCAAGCTCAAGGGCGTTGAGATCACCGACTGCGACACGCTTGTCGTCGAAGGCCTGGTGGAGGCCACCATGGATTCGCGCGTGATCCAGATCGCCGAGCAGGGCGCGTTCAAGGGCTCCGCTGAAATCGACGTGGCGGAGATCCGCGGCGAGTTCAACGGCAACCTCACGGTGCGCCAGAAGCTGGTGATCTATTCCACCGGAAAAGTCACCGGCATCATTCGCTACGGCAAGCTGGTCATTGAAGAAGGCGGTCAGCTGTCGGGAGAAATCCTGTTCGGCGCCATGGCTGCGGCCAAGCCGGCCAGCGTGGTCAAAACGGGTTTACAGGCGGTGTAGGAGACAGTTAAAAGCAATCAACCGGCAGGGCCAGCTGCCGTCGCCTGGGCACCCGCCTCCCTTTTTGCCGTTCGCGGCAGGAAGGGTTGCGGGTTGTTTTCGTTGTCTGTTTGCACCCAAACTAAAGCCACTTGAAGGCAAGCGGTATCAGCGCCGATGCCAGCACCACCTGCAGGCCCAGCGCCAACCCTGCGTAGGCGCCCGCATCCGCATTGACCTGCAAAGCGCGCGCCGCACCCAGTCCGTGCGAGACGGTGCCCAGCGCAAAGCCGCGCGCCGCCCATCCCGATGAATTCGTGGGGATGCGCAAGGCATCGAACAGGTATTTACCGCTGAGCGCGCCGACCAGGCCGGTGACCACTGCGAACACGGCCGCCAGCGCCGGAATGCCGCCTATCTTTTCGGCAATACCCATGGCCACCGGCGCAGTGACCGATTTGGGCGCGAGCGACAGGGTGACCTCCGACGGCAGGCCCAGCGCCCATCCCAGCAGCAGCGCCGATCCGCTGGCCGCAATGCCGCCCGCGAGCGCGGCCAGTAGCAAACGGCCCCAGCGCCGGCGCAGCTCTGCGCGCCGCAGCCACAGCGGCCAGGCCAGCGCCACCACCGCAGGCCCGAGCAGGAAGTGAATGAACTGTGCGCCCGCGAAGTACGTGGGATACGGCACGCCGGTCACCAACAGGCCGCCGGCCAGGCACACCACTGTCCACAGTACGGGGTTGGCCCAGGGGGCTTGCGCGAGCCGCGCGTACATGGCCTGCGCCAGCACGTAAACCACCAGCGTCGCCGTCAGGCCAAAGAGCGGCGTGGCCGACAGGTAGACCCACAGTTCCACAAATTTAGGCATGCGGAGGCTCCCCGGAGTGATCTTGAGGGAGGTCGTCACTGCGGTCCCGCAGCAGGTGCAGCGTCAGCACGGTGACCACTAAACCGGCCAATGTGGACGCCGCCACGACCAGTAACATGCGCACGCCGTACTGGCTGACCAGTGAAAGATGGGTCATCACACCCACGCCCACAGGCACAAAGAGTAACGAAAGGTGCGCGAGCAGGAAGTCTGCGCACACTGACATAGGGCCTCGCACCAGCTCTGACCGCAGGCCAATCAGCAACAAAACCATGCCGATCACCGGCCCCGGAAACGGCAGGGAAAAGCCGCGTGAAAGCAGTTCACCGACGGATTGAAATACCAGCAGCCAGGCTAATCCGCGCAGTGCGGTCATGAGGGTATGTGAAGAAACAAAAGAGCCATCGGGCGGCCTAAAAGCGCGGCAAATCCGGGTGCTTGATCTGGCCGCCCCGCACCAGCATTTTTCCGTATTCGGCGCAGCGGTTCAGCGTCGGGATTACCTTGCCCGGGTTGAGCAGGCCCTTGCTGTCGAAGGCGCGTTTGACGCCGAACATCTGTTCGTTCTCTTCGGCCGAAAACTGCACGCACATGGAGTTGAGTTTTTCGACGCCGACACCGTGTTCGCCCGTGACGGTGCCGCCCATGGCAACACTGGTTTCCAGGATGTCGGCGCCGAAGAGTTCGCAGCGGTGCAGTTGATCAGGGTCGTTGGCGTCAAACAAAATCAGCGGGTGCAGGTTGCCGTCGCCCGCATGAAACACGTTGGCGCAGCGCAGCTGGTATTTCTTTTCCATCTCGGCAATGGCCAGCAGGATGTCTGCCAGGCGCTTGCGCGGGATGGTGGAGTCCATGCACATGTAGTCGGGGCTGATGCGGCCTGATGCCGGAAAAGCGTTTTTGCGGCCGCTCCAGAAGCGCAGGCGTTCGGCTTCGTCCTGGCTCACCGCAATGGCGGTGGCGCCGCAGCGGCGCAGCACCTCGCTCATGCGGCCGATTTCTTCTTCGACTTCCTCGGGCGTGCCATCGCTTTCGCACAGCAAGATGGCTTCGGCGCTCAGGTCGTACCCTGCGTGCACGAAGTCTTCCACCGCGGCTGTCATGGGCTTGTCCATCATCTCGAGGCCGGCGGGAATGATCCCGGCGGCAATCACCGCAGCCACCGCATCGCCGGCTTTGCGCAGGTCGTCAAAGCTGGCCATGATGCAGCGGGCCAATTGGGGCTTGGGCACCAGCTTCACGGTCACTTCGGTGGTCACGGCCAGCATGCCTTCGCTGCCGATGATGATGCTCAGCAAGTCAAAGCCCGAGGCATCCAGCGCGTCGCTGCCGAACTCGACCTCTTCGCCCTCAATGGTGAAACCTTTGACCTTGAGCACGTTGTGCACCGTCAGTCCGTACTTGAGACAGTGCACGCCGCCCGAATTCTCCGCCACGTTGCCGCCAATGGTGCAGGCGATCTGGCTGGAAGGATCGGGCGCGTAGTACAGGCCCAGCGGCGCGGCGGCCTCAGAGATAGCGAGGTTGCGCACGCCGCCCTGCACCACCGCTGTGCGGCTGGCCGCGTCGAGCTTGAGGATCTTGTTGAACTTGGCCAGCGACAGCGTGACGCCCAGCTTGTGCGGCATGGCGCCGCCGGACAGCCCGGTGCCCGCGCCGCGCGCCACGACCGGCACGTCCAGCGCGTGGCAGGTCTTAAGCACGGCCTGCACTTGTGCATAGGTTTCAGGCAGCGCCACCACCAGCGGTCGTTGGCGGTAGGCGGTCAGGCCGTCGCATTCGTACGGTGTGGTGTCTTCGTTGTTCCACAGCAGGGCATGCGCGGGCAGCACGGCCTGCAGCGCGCGCACCACCTGTGATTGCCGCTCTGATCGCTCAAGCTGGATGTGTTGTTCGAGGGAGGCGGGGGCGTTCATGTCTGGCTCCGAAGGTGAACTCAGACTGTAGGGCAAGCCGCCCCCGCCGGGTTGAAGAAATTTAAAGCGGCACGTGAAATGCCGCCTGCCCAGGAACAGTTTTCAGGACTTGGTGCCCGGTGCTGCCTTGGCGGCGGGCGCGTCGTAGAACTTGACCTTGCCGGTTTTCACGTCGTACATGGCGCCCACGATCAGAATCTCGCCCTTTTCCTCCATCTCGCGCAGGATGGGACTCTTCTGGCGGATGGTCTCTACCGTCAGGCGCACATTGCTCTCGGCCACCATCTCGACAAAGGCGTAGTTTTTGGACGTGCGGTCCTTGATGTCTGCGGAGACCAGGCTTACGGCGGGCTTGATCTTGCCGATGAGGCCGGTCAGGTTGCCGAGCTGGGCATCGTCACACGCGCCCTTGATGGCGCCGCAGCTGGTGTGGCCCATCACCACCAGCAGTTTGGCCCCCACGACTTTGTGCGCAAACTCGAGGCTGCCCAGAATGTCTTCGTTGACGATGTTGCCCGCCACGCGCGCATTGAAGAGGTCGCCTATGCCCTGGTCAAACACGATCTCGGCCGGTGCGCGCGAGTCGATGCAGGACACCACGCTGGCCAACGGGAACTGGCCGTCGGCGGTGGCTTTCATTTCCTTGAGGTAGTTCTGGTGGCGCGGTTTGCCTGAGACAAAACGCGAGTTGCCGGCCTTGAAGCGCGACAGGATCTGCGCGGGCGTCACGGCGTCCTGGCATGCCTTGGCATCCTGGATGTTGCAGAACGTGCCGGGCTTCACGGCCTTGCCGGCCGGCTTGCCCTCGGCGTGAGCCACGGGCGAGAGAGCCAGCATGGACAGCAGGACGCCGGCCACACCAGCAGCTAGTTGATTTTTCTTCATGAGAATTTCCCTCGTTGGACAAGTTGGTTTTTGACTATGTGCCGCTGGCCGGATCCTCACCCGGTGTCACGGCCAGCCCATGATAGGTATGAGCCGGCATGGGCGCAAAACCACTTGTCGGACGCCTGGGGCTCACTAATGCTATTGGCGTACGCAAAATGCGCTACAGATCAAAAGCCCTTGAGCAAGGGGCACAACCCAGACAGGGTGAACCCACGTTAAGGCTTTGCAACGCCGGTAGCCGGGTAGGGGCGCTCCCCTTCAAACGCTCTTGGGGCCCTAACCCAGGCTTTTTCGCAGCCAGTCGGCAAACGCCGCACATTCCCACCGGTCCATGGTGCCGGTGCGCCAGCACAGGTAGTGTGCATGCGGGCTGGGCACGTTGCCGGCAAACACGGCGTTGCTTCCCAGTCGCACCAGCGAGCCATTCTCCAGCCAGGGCGCGCCGAGCTTGAGGCGGATGAGTGCAATACCCATCCCTGCCGCGGCGGCGTCGCACATCAGCCCGATGTCATTGAACTGGGAGCCGTCGGCAGGCTCCGGCCAGTCAAGCTTGTGCGCAGCAAACCAGGTGCGCCAGGGTTCCAGCGGCGAGCGCAGCAGGCTCTCGCCTTCCAGGTCTTCGGCGGCTTCAAAGGGGCCGTGCTCGCGCACAAAGGCGGGCGAAGCCAGCGGCGCAACTTCGTCTTTGCTCAGGCACACATGCTCCAGGTCCGCATAGCGGCCGGTGCCAAAGCGCACGATGAGGTCGGCGTCTTCGGCCACCACGTCCAGCAGCGGAATCGACACCTGCAGCGTGAGGTCGATTTCAGGATAAGCATCGGTGAACTGGCGCAGGCGCGGAATCAGGATGGAGCGCGCGAAGGTGGGCGTGACGGCCAGGCGCAGCTTGCGCTTGCCGGGCGTGGTGCTTTGCCCCGCTGCGCCGGGAAACTTCTGCAGCGTGGCCAGGCCTTCGCGCACGTGGGCCAGGTATTCGCTGCCCTCGGTGGTTAGCGAAAAATCAGCGCGACCGAACAGCTTGGTGCCGATGATCTGTTCGAGCTGCTTGACGCGGTGGCTGACCGCGCTGGGTGTGACGCAAAGTTCCTCGGCCGCCTGCGTCACGCTGCGCAGGCGTGCCAGCGCCTCAAACGTCAGGAGACATTGAATCGGTGGAATTCTTGCCGGCGTGGCCATGGCTTGTTATTTGAAGATGACCGTCTTGTGGCCGTTGAGCAGCACGCGGTGTTCGCTATGCCACTTCACCGCGCGGGCCAGCACCTGGCTTTCCGTGTCGCGGCCCATGGCGGTCAGGTCTTCCACCGTCTTGCTGTGGTCGGCGCGCGCCACGTCTTGTTCAATGATGGGGCCTTCGTCCAGGTCGGCCGTCACGTAGTGGGCGGTAGCGCCTATCAGCTTCACGCCGCGGTCATGCGCCTGGTAGTAAGGCTTGGCGCCCTTGAAGCTGGGCAGGAAGGAGTGGTGGATATTGATCGCGCGGCCGGCGAGTTTTTTGCACAGGTCGTTGGAGAGCACCTGCATGTAGCGCGCCAGCACCACCAGCTCGGCCCCTTCGGACTCGATGATCTCCAGCTGCTTCGCCTCGGCCTGCGCCTTGGTGGCCGCGGTGACCGGGATGTGGTGAAACGGAATGTTGTAGCTGGCCGCCAGCTGGTAGAACTCGCGGTGGTTGGAGACGATGGCGCGAACCTCAACCGGCAGCAGGCCCGACTTGCAGCGAAACAGCAGGTCGTTGAGGCAATGGCCCTCCTTGCTGACCATGATGACGGTGCGCATGGGCTGGGTGGTGGCGTGCAGCTTCCAGGTCATCTGGAACGACTCTGCAAAAGACTTCAGCTGGCCGGACAGTTCTTCGTGGCTCAGCTTGTCGCATGCGAATTGCACCCGCATGAAAAACAGGCCCGTGTCGTGGTCGTTGTACTGTGCGGCTTCTTCAATGTTGCCGCCGTTGTCCAATAGAAAACCAGAGACAGCATGAACAATGCCCATGCGGTCAGGGCACGACAGGGTCAGGATATAAGCGTGATTCATAGGGGATGAATTGTCGCAGGTGAGGGCAGTGCCTGCCCGGAAGTGCCAGAATGCCAGAAACCCCCTTTTCAGACGCAGGAGACACGCCATGGCCTATCAGAACTTCAACATGGAGCACCACTGGCTCCCTTTCACGCCTAACCGCAGCTTCAAGAAAGACCCGCGTGTGTTCGTGGCCGCCGACGGCATGCATTTCACGACGCACGACGGCCGGCAGGTGATCGACGGCATCTCCAGCCTGTGGTGCGTGGGCGCGGGGCACAACCGCAAGCCCATCAACGAAGCCATCAAGAAGCAGCTCGACACGCTGGACTACGCCACCGCTTTTCAGGCCAGCAACGACCAGGCCTTTAAGGCGGCCGAAGTCATCGCGGGCATGGCGCCCGGCGATCTCAACAAGGTGCTGTTCTGCAACTCAGGTTCTGAAGCAGCGGACACGTCGCTGAAAGTGGCGCTGGCCTACCACCGCGCGCGCGGCGAAGGGCACCGCAACGTGTTCATCGGCCGTGAAAAGGGCTACCACGGTGTGGGCTTTGGCGGCATGAGCGTGGGCGGCATCCCGGCCAATCGCAAGGTGTACGGCGCTGCCTTGCTGCCGCGTGTGGACCACATGCGATTCATCCACGACCCGGTCAATCATGCCTACATCCATGGCGCCGAGCCCGTGTGGCAGGAAGACCTGCTGCTGGAGCTGGAAAACCGCATTCTGCCGCTGCATGACCCGAGCAATGTGGCGGCCATCATCGTCGAGCCGGTGGCAGGCAGCGCCGGCTGGTACCTGCCGCCCAAGGGCTACCTCAAGCGCCTGCGCGAGATTTGCGACAAGCACGGCATCCTGCTGATTTTTGATGAGGTCATCACCGGCTTTGGCCGCCTCGGGACGGGCTTTGGCGCGGACTACTACGGCGTCGTGCCCGACATGCTGAACTTCGCCAAGTGCGTGACCAACGGGGTGATTCCGCTGGGCGGCGTGATCTGCTCGGACCGCATCTATGACGGCATGATGAATGCCAACAGCGGTGCACCCGAGCACGCCATCGAGTTCTTCCATGGCTACACCTACTCGGGCCATCCGGTGGCTTGCGCGGCGGCGATCGCGACACTCAATTTGCTCAAGGAAGAAAAGTTGTACGAGCGCGCCGGCCAGATGGGCAAGGTGCTGGGCGATGCGATGCACAGCGCCTTCAAGGGCCTGCCCAATGTGATCGGCATTCGCACGCTGGGGCTGGCCGGTGCAGTAGAGCTGTCGCCCATCGCCGGCACGCCGGGCAAGCGCGCCTATGACATCTTCATGGAGTGCTACCACCACGGCGTGCTGGTGCGCCCCGCGGCCGACAACATCGTGATCTGCCCGCCCTATATCGTTGAGAAAGAGCACATCGACCGAATCGTCAACGTGGTGGCTGACGCGATCCGCAAGAACGCTTGACCTAGGGCCTGGGCGCCAGTTGCTTGTCCAGGCCTGCGCAGTAGTCCTTCTCCGGGAGCTCGGGCGTCACCCATACGGCATCGAACGCCTCCGGGCTTTCCTTCCCCGCCGTTCCGGCGCGCAGCCGGACAGCTTTCACCTTCAGGTCTGAGGGCAGGTGCTGCGGCACGCCCAGGAGGCGGTCTGCATGGCCGCTGCCGGCCAGCAGCAGCACGGTCTTGCCCGGCAACGTGGCTTGGGCCAGGGTGTTGGCCATGGTGATGTCTTTGGCGATCTGGATGCGTGTCATCGGCGTGATCTGGCTTTCGGGCAACAGATTGCAATGGCCGATGCGTATGAGCTGCTGCTGCGCCTTGAGGGCCGGGCCCGGCAAGCGGGCGTCGAGCCGGCTGTCGGCCATGCTGGCCGGCATTTGCGCCCGCGGCAAATTGGCGCCCAGCACGGGCACGCCGGCGCGCACGGCGGTCATCACCGCAGGGCCGTACGATGCCCAGGGCCAGCCCTTGTCGTTCCAGTTCAGCGCGTTGCGCACCTGCTGCTCGGTAGCGCTGGGATTGAGTGCGGAGGTGCTGACGCCCGTGTCGGCCATCTCAAGGGCCACGGCGGCCAGTGCTCCTTTGGCAGCCAGAAGGGCGACCACCTGTTGCTCGATTTTCTGGTGCTCTGCGGCGTCGTGCTGTTCACCGAGGACGAGGACATCCGCGGGAAGCAGTGCCTCCAGCCGTGTGGATGTTTGCGTGGTTTCGCTGCCCGGCGCCTGCAGGATAGGCGCCTCGGGCCGCCCTGCGCAGCCGCCCACGAAAGCCATCGCGGCGGTGCAGACAAGGCATGCCAAAGCACGAGGGGTGAGGAAATAAGGCATCAGGGGATACTACTGCTTCCTGCCGGTTCGTTCCGCCCCACTGCGCTCTGTCATGTCCTCCCTGCTCCACCGCGTCGCCCAGTCACTGCCCGTGCGCGTTGTTTTGACGCTGTTGCTGGCCTGGGCCGCTGCGGCGCTGTGCATCGCCCTGCGCACACCCTTGCCCTGGATGATCGGCCCCTTGCTGGCGACGGCCGTTGTGTCGATGCTGGGCGGGCCGACCGCCAGCTGGACACCGCTGCGCAACGGTGGGCAATGGATCATCGGCTGCGCGCTGGGCCTGTACTTCACGCCGCAGGTGGTGGCGTTGCTGGCGGGCCTTTGGTGGGCGATTGCGCTGAACATTGTGTGGGCCCTGGCGCTGGGCCTCGCGTTCGGCGCGTGGCTTTACCGGGTGCACCATGGGCCGGGGTGCCTGCATGTCTCGGGCCTGTCACGCATCACGACGTATTTTGCGGCGCCCATCGGTGCGGCATCGGAGATGACGCTCATGGCCGAGCGCCACGGCGCGCAAACCGACCTGGTGGCGTCAGCCCACAGCCTGCGGGTGTTGCTGGTCACGCTGATCATTCCTTTCGGGTTTCAATGGGCGGGGCTGCACGGGCTGGATGCCACCCTGCCCGGGGCGCGCACCGTTCAGGGCCCGGGCCTGGCCTTGCTGGCGCTGCTGACCGGCGTCGGCTGCTGGGTCATGGTGAAGCTTGATCGCACCAATCCGTGGTTTATCGGTGCCCTGGTGGTGTCGCTGCTGCTCACGGCTTGCGGCGTAACGCTGTCGGCGTTGCCGCAGGGCATGACCAATGCCGCGCAGCTGGTCATAGGCATCAGCCTGGGCGTGCGCTTTACGAGTGGTTTTGTGCACATGGCGCCGCGCTGGCTGGGGTCGGTGGCGCTGGCAACGGTGGCCATGATCGTGCTGTGTGCAGGGTTTGCCTGGCTGCTGGCCCACTTCACCAGCCTGCACTGGGCCACCTTGCTGCTGGGAACCTCACCCGGCGGCATCGCCGAGATGGCTATTACGGCCAAAGTGCTGCAGTTGGGTGTGCCGGTGGTGACGGCATTTCACGTTACGCGACTGGCCGCTGTGCTGATGCTGGCCGAGCCGATGTATCGCTGGTTCTACCAAGCTGACGCAGCAAAAGCCGAAGGCACGCCAGCTGAGTGAGCGGCGCAGTCTAGTGCAGAGATATCGGTGTATTGGCCAGCCCGCTATAGCCTTCCAGCGTGTCTTCGATTTCTTCCTGCGTGGGCGTGTTTTGCGCCCAGGCGCTCAGGCGCTGCTGGAACATTTCGGCCCACGAGCCATCCAGGTAAACCTCTTTCCCTGAGCGCTTGTCCACGATTTCAAAGCCGTGGCGGGCCAGTTGGGGCACGGCCGGGGCGGGCGCCGACTCTTCAGGGGCGTTGGCGTGAATCTGAAGCACGACAAAAGAATCCGAGTCGTAAAGCATTTGCATGGTGAGGGTCCTTTCTCTTCAGATAGCAACGAAGGTGCCAAGTTCAAGAGAATGGGGCATCACGCAGGTAATCGCCCGGTAAAGAAGCCTTGCAGGGTGCAAAAACGCACAAAACGGGCGAAAAAAAAAGGATCAACCGAAGAAATCAGAGCTTTTCGGGGAGCTCCACGGCCTTGAGCTGCTGGTCGACGAAGTCCCCGTTGTGCTGGGTAATTTTGTTGCGCACCGGCATGTAGCCCATTGACGGTGCATACCAGATCTCGATTTTCTGGTCGAACTCCCGCCGCGGCTGGCGCGTGACTTTGATCGTGGCCATTTCACCAATCGGCAGCGCCAGTTTTTCTTCGGCCCCCACCAGGAATGTCCAGGTCTCCGCATCGCGCGGCCCGGCGGTATAGATGGAGATGGTGGAGTCCGGTGCGTACTTCGCCGGGTCGCCGGCAAGAATGCTTCCGAGCTGGATGAACACGCTGACACGGTCTTGCGCACCTTTGAGCCAGGGCGCCGGGGGCGTGTTGGCACTGAAGGTGATCAGGCCTTTGTCGGCCTCGAAGTGCGCAGCCTGCTCGCTTTTCGATTTGTCGGAAAACCGGGTCGGGACCAGGCCCTCGACATTGACTTCCCCTGTGCTCGACAGCGTGCGTGAGCCGACGAACAGAGCACTGACGCGCATGCTGGCTTCATAGCGGCCGCCGGTGTTTTGCCAGCCGAGTTCGGCATTCGCGAAGTAGGACAGGCCTTTGGAGCTGCCCGTCATCTTGTACTCGAGCCGCATGCTGGGAGGCACGGCCATGGTAGTGACCTGCGTCTGGTCGGCGCCGTCGGGCGTCTTGAATCCCGAGCCTGCCGGGGAGTTTTCTTCGGCAGCTTCCTGGACAGGGACGGGTTCAGGTGGCGGCTTGGCCACTTCGACCGGAACAGGAGCTTCGGCGGGGGTGGGCGCTACAAAATCAGGAGCAGGTTGCACAGGTGGTTCCTGGGCTGCAGGCGGTTTTGGTGTGGGATCGGGGGCCACCACGGGCGGCGGCGGAGGCGGCGGTGCCTCGATGCTGCGCGTTTGGAAAGGCTGACCGGTTTCCGAGGGCGTGGCGAGCAGGGGGCCAAACTGGTTCGGTGAAGACTTGAGCACCAGTGCATGCAAGGCCAGCACCACGAAGGCCAGAATCGTCAACGCACGCCAGGGCGGGCCTTCGTCCGGGGCGGTGAAAGGCAGGGCCGTCGGCGTGTTCATGCTTCTTGGAACCCCAGGTCGCGCGAAAGTTGCCGGGCCGCCGCTGCCAGGGGCCGGGCGACCGTGCCGTCCCAATTGGGATCGAACGTTGCCAGCGAGCCCAGCGCCACCATGCCCAGCGCGAGGTGGCCGTCGGCATCAAACACCGGTGCGCAAAAACCGGCGACGCCCGGCAGCAGGGTATTGACGGCACGGGCCATGCCCCGGCCGCGCACGTCTTCCAGCAGGGCGGCGAGCTCGGCCATGCTGGAAGGAGCGTCCTTGCGTGCAAGTTTTTTGTTGTGTGCCAGCTCGTCCTTCACCAGCAGTGCCAGCCGGCCCGGCGATCTGGTGCCGGTCGTCAGGCGTGGCAGCGAGAACGCCGCAAAACACAGGCCCGTGGCCGACGACAGCAGCGGCAGGACATCGCCCAGCCGCAGGTTGACCGTCACAGCCTGGGGCGACTCTTCCCAATGCACCAGCGTGGGCCCCTGGTTACCCCAGACGGCCAGTGCCAGGGTCTGGCCGGTTTGCGCCATCAGGGTGGGCATCAGCTGTCTGGCGAGCTTCACGCTATCAAGCCGCGACAGGGCGGCCAGGCCCAGTTTGAGTGCCGCCGGACCCAGGTCGTAACGGGTGGTGCCGCTGTCCTGGGTCACCAGTTCGAGGCGCTGGAAGCTGACCAGGTAGCGGTGGGCCTTGGCCGCGCTCATGCCGGCAGCCGCCGCCAGGTCGCGCAGCATGAGGGGGCCGGGCGAAGTAGACAGCACCTGCAGCAGGCTGAAGCCGACCTCCACCGACTGGATGCCTGCGCGTTGCGGCGGCAGGCTGCTGCGGTCGGCGCTGGGGGTTGGCAGGCTGGCTTTCATTTGACGTGACTAAAATTTCAGGTTACCCGCCGGTTGGCGAATGCAGGAATCGTAACCGGGGCCGGAAAGTGGCCCGGGATAAAGGTCACGGCACAATCGGGCTAAACCGACTAGCAGCGACACCGACAGCACCTCTCAGGATACCGATGAAACTTGCCACTTACAAAGACTCTTCCCGCGACGGCCAGCTCGTTGTGGTTTCGCGTGATCTCTCCACGGCGCATTATGCGACCGGCATTGCCGGCAAGCTGCAGCAGGTGCTGGACGACTGGAACTTCATGTCACCGCAACTGCAAGACTTGTATGAGACGCTGAACAACGGGAAAGCGCGGCACGCTTTTCCGTTTGAGCCTTCGCGCTGCATGGCGCCGTTGCCGCGCGCCTACCAGTGGGCCGACGGCTCGGCCTTCATCAACCACGTGGAGCTGGTGCGCAAGGCCCGCAACGCCGAAGTGCCTGAAAGCTTTTACGGCGACCCGCTGATGTACCAGGGCGGCAGCGACGATTTCATCGGCGCCTGCGACGACGTGGTCGTGCCCAGCGAGGACTTCGGCATCGACTTTGAGGCGGAAGTCGCCGTCATCACCGGCGACGTGCCCATGGGCGCCACGCCGGCGCAGGCGCTCGAGGGTGTGCGCCTTTTGATGCTGGTCAACGATGTCTCGCTGCGCAACCTGATCCCTGATGAGCTGGCCAAGGGCTTTGGCTTTTTGCAGAGCAAGCCGGCCACGGCTTTCAGCCCGGTGGCGGTGACGCTGGACGAAGTCGGCGACGCCTGGGAGAAGGGGCGCCTTCACATGACCCTGCAAAGCACCTGGAACGGCCGTAAGGTCGGCATGTGCGAAGCCGGCCCCGAGATGACCTTTCACTTCGGCCAGCTGATCGCCCACCTGTGCAAAACCCGCAACGTGCGCGCCGGCAGCATCGTGGGCTCCGGCACCGTCAGCAACAAGGACTGGAGCCACGGCTACAGCTGCATCGCCGAAAAACGCGCGATCGAAACCATCGAAGACGGCAAGCCCAAAACCGAATTCATGAAGTTCGGCGACACCATCCGGATTGAAGCCAAGGGCAAAGACGGGATGTCGGTGTTCGGGGCCATCGACCAAAAAGTTGTCGAAGCCGTCTGAGCCGCACGAACTCAATGATCGGGAGGGCTACCTGGCAAAAGCTCTGCGCGACCCATCCTCAAAGACGGCGTCGTCCCGCAGCAGCTTGCCTTCGTCATCCCAGGCCTTCTCGCGCGTGATGCGCCCGCGGTCGTCGTAGCTGGATTCGGCCACTACCTTGCCGGCTTCGTTGAAGCGCTGGTGTGTGCCCAAGGGCTGTTGCCGGTAGCGGTTGCCGGCGCTGAAGCGGCCGGTGCCGGCAATCTTTCCGCTGTCGAAATATTCCGTGGTTTGCAGCCAGGCGCTGTCACCCTCACCGCCGAATTCGGTTTTGCTGCGGGGCTGGCCGTTCAGGTAAAAAGTCTGGTCACTCACCGGCTTGCCGCCAGACCATTGCCGGTCGCGCGTCAGGGTGCCGCTGTCGGCAAACTCCTGCTCGCGCTCCTTGAATGAATTTCTGGACGTCTGGCTGTCCAGCAACCAGCGGACTTCGCGCCGCTTGACGCCGGCATTGTTGAAGTAGCGCTCGGTGCGTGTGCTGCCCGACACCTCGTCCTGGTAATCGGGCTTGCCGCCCTCGCCCAGCGTTTCATGGCGGACGCGCTTGCCCGCCAGGTAGCTGCTGCGGGCTTTGAGTGCACTTTTTCCATTGAAGAGTTCGACCTGCGAGGCGCCACCCGAAAAACCGCACCAGCGGGCATCGTCGACTGGCGGGGCCAGCAAGGGTTTGTCGCCGCAGCGCAGGGCCTGGAGCTGGCCGCTTTCGTTGAACTCGGCATAGGCCTGCTCGATGCTGCCACCCTCGCGCGGCCCGTAAAACACGATGCGTTGCAGCTGCCCGTTGGCGTGAAAGCTGCGCGCCAGGCCCATCTGGCTGCCGTTGTCATAGGTGCTGTCGCGCAGCACCTGGCCGCCGGGCGCGAACTCGCGCGAGCGGCCGTGCTGGTTGCCACGCTCGTTCACGCTGTAGTCGCGCTGCAGCTTGCCGTCCTTGTAATAGCGCACAACGCCCATGAACTTGCCGTTTTGCAATTCCTGCTCGCGCATGAGCTGGCCCGAATCGCGGTCTTTGCAGCGCATGATGCCGGTCTTGCCGGCGGTAGTGCCGCCGTGATTGGGGTTGACGCTTTCGCCGTTGACTTCGCAGTCTTGTACCGCGTGCGCCCAGGCCGGGGCCAACAGGCAAATGCACAGCAGGGCCAGGCGGTGCGCGGCGATCATGCGGCGGCCCCGGTCTGGGTGATGAAGAGGCGAATGCCGCGCAGGAACATCTCGACCGAGATCGCCACGAGGATAAGGCCCATGAGCCGCTCAAATGCCATCATCACGCGGTCGCCCGCCACGCGCTGGATGCGCTCGGACAGCACCAGCACCACCGCGCACACGGCCATGGTGACGCAGAGTGCGCCAATCCATTCGAGCCGGCGCTCCGGCGCCTGCGACACCAGCAGCATCACGGTGGCCAGGGCCGACGGACCGGCCAGTGCAGGGATGGCCAGCGGCACGATCAGCGGCTCGCCGTGCATCGGGGCGGACTCGGGCTGGTCCGACGGGAAAATCATGCGCAGCGCGATCAGGAACATCACGACGGCGCCGGCGATCTGCAGCGACAGGTCGCTGAGGTTCATCAGGCGCAAAAAGCCGTCGCCGACAAACATGAAAGCCAGCAGCAGCAAAAAGGCGATCAGCACCTCACGCAGGATGACGCGCATGCGCCGCTCGGGCGCCACCCCCTTGAGGGCGTTCACAAAGATCGGGATGTTGCCGAAGGGGTCCGTGATGAGCAGCAGCAGCACGGTGGCGGAAGCAAAGGTGTAGGCCATGGCGCAAGCTTAGCAGGGCGACCGCGTTTTCGCGGGCGTCTGTCTTCTTTGCGGTGCTTCGTTTTCTTGCGGAGAGGTCAGGTAGTTGCTATTAAATAAATAGCATACTGTCAATGATAGATAAGGGCTGCAGCCTGTTTTTATCAAAATAAGCCGCGCTGGCCTGTTTTATCCGCCTGGTGGTGTCATTCACGGATCGAGAGGATAAAAACCGGTTGACGCGCCGCTGTGGCGCTGCACAATGAAGGTGTGCGCCGGGCCACCCGGCCGCCCCTCTATCGATGCAATCATGCACAACTTGCCAGGAGACATTCATGAGTGACGCAGACAATCCTTCCTTTCCCGGTTTTGGCAAGCTGGTGCCCGGTTTCGATTTTTTGCAGAACCTGGCCAAGCAGGCGGCCGGTAGCGCGACGCAAAGCATTCCCCAACTGCCCAATCTGGGCAACTGGGTGGCGCCTACGCTGAATGTTGAGGAGCTCGACAAGCGCATCGAGGAACTCAAGGCCGTCCAGTTCTGGCTCGACCAGAACGCCACCGCGCTCAAGGCCACCATCCAGGCGCTGGAAGTGCAGAAGATGACGCTGGCCACGCTCAAGGGCATGAACTTCAACATGGGCGACGTCGCCAACGCTTTCAAGCTCAAGGTGGCAGACAGTGTGGCGGGCGGCGTGCAGCGTGTGGCCGACAAGGCCCGCACCTTCTCGGGGCTGGAAGTTCCACCGACGAATTTTGGTGCGGACAAACCCGCCGCCAAGTCCAAAGCCAAAGCGCCCGCCGCCAGCAAGGCCGGCGCGCCGCCGGCCGGCGTGGTCGACCCGATGCAGTGGTGGGGTGCGCTCACCCAGCAGTTCCAGACCATCGCGACGGACGCCATGAAGGACGCCGCCAAAAAAACCGCCATGGACACCACCAAGAGCCTGGCGACCGGCCTGGCCAAAGACGCCATGAAAACAGCCACCGGCATGGCAACAGGCATGGCCCGCAACATGGCCGAGACCGCCGGCAAGACGGTGGCGGGCGGCGCGCGCGCGGCCATGAACACGGCGCTGCGCAGCAGTCAGGGTTGGCCCACGCCGGCCCCAGGGAAGCCGCCCGCCAAGGCAGCCGCCAAACCAAAGCCCAAGGCGCCGGCGCGCAAGGCCGCGCGTAAAACCGCGCGTTGATCCAAGCCTTGACCCAAGCGCCGATTTGCACGCTGAGGTACGCTGGAGCCTTACTGAATTCCCGCTGAATTTCACCAGGACCCCATGAAGCTTTTCCCTTACGGCCACGCCACCCATCCGCAATGGCAGATGGCGGCCGGCCTCGTTCTGGCGCAGTTGCGCGCCTACCTGGCGCTGCCCGGCTATGCCAAATCACCCACGCTGGCGCTGCTCTACATCACTGACCATTACGCGCCCCATGCGCAGGACATCCTCGACCACCTGAGCGCCGAGCTGCCCGATATCACCGACTGGAGCGGCACGGTGGGCGTGGGCATCGCGTCCAACAACGTCGAGTACTTTGACGAGCCGGCCCTCACAGTGATGCTGTGTGAATTGCCGCACGACCAGTACCGCGTGTTCTCCGGTGTGTCGCCTTTGCCGCCGGCCAGCAGCGGCCGCTTCAAGGCACACACCGCGCTGGTGCACGCCGACGCCACCACGCCCGACGTGGCCGAGCTGATCGACGAGATGGCCCAGCGCACCGGCAGCGGGTATGTATTTGGCGGCCTGGCCTCCAGCCGCTCCAGCACCGTGCAGTTCGCGCTCAGCGGGCATGGCAATGTGAAGGGGCAGGGGGCGGCCGGCGGTGTATTCAGCGGCGGCCTGAGCGGCGTGGCGTTTGGCCAGGGCGCGGCGTTGATGTCGCGCGTGACGCAAGGCTGCCGGCCGGTGTCGGCGCACCATGAAATCACTGCCTGTGACTCCAATGTGGTGACCGAACTGGACGGCAAGCCCGCGCTGGATGTCATGCTGGCGGATCTGGCGGTGTCGCTGGACGAGCCGCGCGAGGCGCTGGCCAAGGTGCGCACCACCTTGGTGGGCCTGACCCGTCCGGACGATATTCCTGATGACGGCGCGATCAACGCGGTGTCGCGGCGGGCCGGCCAGTTCGGCGCCGAGGTGCGGGTGCGCCACCTGATCGGGCTGGATCCGGCGCGCCGGGGCATTGCCATTGCCGAGGTGCCGGCCGTGGGCATGAAGCTGGCTTTTTGTGAACGCAACGTGGAAGCGGCGCGTGCCGACCTGATTCGTGTGTGCGCTGAAATCCGTGAGGAACTGGAGCCCGAGGAGGTGACGCTCGAGGTGGCCAGCGCCTTGAGCGCTTCAGAGGCCGAGTCGGCGCCGCATGCTGCGCGGCGTATTGCCGGCGCGATTTACGTCAGCTGCTCTGGCCGCGGCGGCCCGCACTTTGGTGCGCCCAGCGCCGAGATGCAGATCGTGCGGCGCGCATTGGGCGATGTGCCGCTGGTCGGCTTCTTTGCCGGCGGCGAAATCGCTCGCCACCACCTCTATGGTTACACCGGCGTGCTCACGGTGTTCACGGCGCCTGCCTGATCTCCAGGCTCTTCAGAGCACCTGCGCTTCAAGCAGCTCCACCGGGTCACCGTAACGCGCGGCCATCGCCACCACCGACGGGTCGCGCAGCGCGCACAAGAAACCGTCCTTGATCAACGTGTTGTCGCCCGCCGTGACGGTGCCGTCCAGCGTGATGAGGTCCATGTGCACCGGTGGCTCTTCCCAGTCGGGCATCACGCGGCGTATGTAGTCGCTGGGCTTCGCCAGGTCAATGCCGAAGTGCAAAGCGCCGGGCGCGTTCGAGCCGGCCGGGTACACCGTGTGGCGCGGCGCCTTGGGGTTGAAGCCGCAGCCGCCGCCTTCAATCATGCGGCCGCCGACCAGCATCTCGCGCAGGATGACGGCTTCTTCTGAAATGCCGTCGACAGATGAAATGGTGTCGCCTTCAAAGTGCACGGCGATTTTTTCTTCAAACGGTTTGGCAAAGCCGACCGCCCATTGCGGGTAGAGCACGCCGGCCATGGGCACCACGGCCTTGAAGTCGTTTTTGACCGAGTTGTGGTCCCACAGGTTGGGGCCGTGCGTGGGCAGGTAGTGCACATAGCAGCCGTCTTCCTCAGCCGTCATCTGGCCGCGCCAGCGGTTGGTGGCCAACTGGTTGGTGCGCATCGCCTGCGTGAAGCTGATGCGGAAGTCGCTGCCGCGCGAGTCGGTGAATCGCAGGTCGAAGTCGCCCTCGGTCGGGTAGCGGCTGGCCGTGCCGCGGATGATCTCGCCGATGACGTCGACCGGAAAACGCGCCTGCGGTGTGTGCAGCAAATCGAGGTTGCGAAAGTAGGTGATCTTGACCCAGCGCTGCCCGCCGCGGCGCAGGTTGATGCACAGCGGATCCAGGATGGAGCAAAACCAGGTCGACACCACAAAGGTGGCTTTCTTCAGCATGGCGTGCACTTCTTCCGGCACGGCCGTCACCTGCGTGCTCGGCTCCATATAGATACGCACCTCCGCGCCGCGCGACCTGGCGATGCCGATCACGGCGTCGATGACACGTGGGTCCAGCAGCGGGTCCGCCAGCATCAGCACCCGGTCACCGGGCCGTATCGCCATTACTCGCGAGAAGTTGTCCAGCGCCTGGAAGAAGTACTTGGTGTCGGTCAGATTGGCCGCTACCGGGATAGGCAGGCCAACGTAGGTGGAGGTATTGTTCATCGTGGGGTCACCCGAAATTGCATGCACAAAATAGCCGTGCGAGCTTTAATTGACTGAATACTACCAGTAAACGCCTAATTTACTTAGCTAACTAATGTAATTGCATGCAATGCGGCTCGAGCAAGACCCGTACTGAATACCAGCAGGCCCAGAGGACCGGCTTTGCCGGGCCGCAAGGGCCGCCCCCTCGAGGGGGAGAGCAGGCTACACGAAGTGAGCCTGAACGGGGGTGTTACCTTCTTAGCGCAGCGAACGCCTCGAACTCCCAGCTTCGCATGGCCAGCAAGAGCGTGAAGCCTTCACGATCTTTCTCGCCCAGCTTCTGGTCTGTCTGGTGTTGCTGGGCAAAGTCCTGCGCCACCCGCTGCATGCGTTCAAGGAAGGAGGGCGCCAGGCCGCGGCTGATGGATCCGTGCACCAGCAGCAGGCCTTCGCCGTTGCCGTCAAAACCGCCCGAGAAGTAGTCGAGCAAGGCGTTCTCGCGGAAGTAGTCCATCACCGGGCCGTGCGGGCGCCAGCGGAAGGTCTTGGCTAGTTTGAGCCGGTAGCGGTTCAGGGGTTTGAGTTCAATGATGCCGATGCGGTCCAGCTGCGCGAGGTATTTGATGCACTCGGCTTCCGACAGCCGGTAGCTGGTGGTGATTTGCTCCAGCGTCCATTGCGACAGCACACAAATCGCGGCAAGCAGCAGCTTCTTGTCGGCCACCACGGCTTTTTCCTGCGCCTCGGTGAGTTCGGCCAGCAAGGGCTGCGTGTCGGCGACGCGCCTGGCGAGGTCGGCAAAGTCCAGCTTCAGCGCACGGCAGATGGCGTCGATCCGCGATAGCGGCATGTCGCCTTTGGCCAGCATGCGCTTGACGCTGGATTCGGCCATGCCCAGTTTGCCGGCCAGGTCTGCATAGGTCATGCGGGCGGCCTTGAGTTCTTTTTTGAGAAGGGTGACGAGGTCGGCGGTGGTGCTCATGGGTATCGATTATCGGTACTTTTGGTTGTGATTGTCGCCACTGCGCTTAATTTCGATGCCTGATGCCTCCTCGCCCCGCACAGTACGGGTCACTTAACCCAAGGAGCCCTGCATGCAAACCACCCCCACCCTTCACCGCCGGGTTGAGCCGCTCCCGTGGCGCGCCCGGCCAGCCGTCCTTGCCTGGCGCCGTGAATGCGCGCTCGCCGGCGTGCTGCTTTTGCTGCTGGTGGTGGCCCTGATCGGGCCTTCGGTGGCGCAGCCTTCGCACTATCACGACTTTGCCGACCAACGCAGCTGGGGCGGGTTGCCGCATGCCATGGATGTCATCAGCAACCTGCCGTTTGCGCTGTGGGGCATGGTGGGCGTGGGGGCGCTGCTGCGGGCAGTGCGCGTGCGGGCCGTCAGCGGCGCGGCTGCGGCCATGGCGGCGCTCTTTTTTGCTGGCTTGTGGGTGACGACGGCGGTGTCCGCGGCCTACCACCTGCAGCCCGACGATGCCGGCCTGGTGTGGGATCGCGCCGGTATGGTGCTGGCATTTGCCGGTTTGCTCGGCCTGGCGGGGATTCAGGCGGCCAGTAACCGTGCCGGTCTGGCGCTGGCTGGGGCGGTGATGGTGCTGGGGCCGGTGTCGGTGCACGTCTGGTCGTTAACCGGCAATGTGCTGCCTTGGGCGGTGCTCCAGTTTGGCGGCATGGCGCTCATCCTGGGTTGTTCCTTTATGCGGCCCACCCAGGCGCGGGTGCTGCCGATCCGATGGGGCTTGCTGATCGCGATTTACGCGCTGGCCAAGCTGCTGGAGCTGGGCGACCATGCGGTCTATGAATGGACGGGGCAGCTTGTGTCGGGCCACAGCCTCAAACATGTGGTGGCCAGCTTTGCCGCCTGGCCCGTGGTGTCGGGCTTGCTGGCGGCGCAGAAATTCAAGGCAGAATCCAGAGCACCATCCACAAGAGAGCAGGCCGGCCGTTTGGCCAAAGCCCGCCGCACAACAACTGAAACGAGGGGTCAAGCATGAGTGTTGATAAGGCTGCAGCGGTGTCACCACCGCCTGTTCACGGGCATCCGAACCAGTTCGCGCTGCTCAAGCAACGCCGCTTCGCCCCCTTCTTCTGGACGCAGTTTTCCGGCGCGGCCAACGACAACCTCTTCAAGTTTGCCTTCACCGTGATGGTGACCTACCAGCTCAGCGTGAGCTGGCTGCCCCCGGCGCTGGCCGGGCTGGCCATCGGTGCGTTGTTCATCCTGCCTTTTTTGCTGTTCTCGGCCACCAGCGGGCAGCTGACCGACAAGTTTGAAAAAACGCGCGTGATCCGCTTCGTCAAAAACCTCGAAGTGGTGATCATGCTGATCGCGGCCGTCGGCTTCATGAGCGACAACGTCAGCGTTCAGGTGCCCATACTGTTGGGCTGCACCTTTCTGATGGGCTTGCATTCCACCATCTTCGGCCCGGTCAAGTTTGCCTACCTGCCGCAGGCGCTGAATGAGCGCGAGCTGACCGGCGGAAACGGCATGGTCGAGATGGGCACCTTTGTGGCCATTTTGCTGGGCCAGGTTGTGGGTGGGTTGATGGTGGCCGTGCCCCAGGTCGGGCCGGACTATGTGGCGATTGCCTGCGTGGGCCTGGCTCTGGTCGGCCGTCTCGTTTCCCAGTTCATTCCGCTCACGCCGGCCACAGATCCGGATCTCAAGATCAACTGGAACCCGGTGACGGAAACCTGGCGCAACCTCAAGCTCGCCAAGGAGAACACGGTGGTGTTCCGCTCCATGCTGGGCATCAGCTGGATGTGGTTCTTCGGCGCGGTGTTTCTGAGCCAGTTTCCGAGTTTTGCCAAGGAGGTGCTGCACGGCAATGAGCAGGTGGCTTCGCTGCTGCTGGTGGTGTTTTCCATCGGCATTGCCACCGGGTCTTTGCTGTGCGAGGTGCTGAGCAAGCGCCACGTTGAAATCGGCCTGGTGCCGGTAGGCGCCATCGGCATGAGCGTGTTCGCCATCGATTTGTACTTCGCATCGCGCGGGCTGCCTGCTGTGCCCATCATGAGCGTGGGGGCCTTTATGTCGCAGCATGCGCACTGGCGCGTGATGATCGATCTCGCGCTGCTCAGCCTGTTCGCCGGCCTGTACAGCGTGCCCATGTATGCGCTGATCCAGTTGCGCAGCCAGCCCACGCATCGGGCCCGCATCATCGCGGCCAACAACATTCTCAATGCGCTGTTCATGATCGTCAGCGCCATCCTGGCCGGCGCATTGCTGAAAGCCAACTTCAGCATTCCGCAGATTTTCCTGTTCGTCGGTCTGGCCAACGCGGTGGTCGCGTTCTACATCTTCATGCTGGTGCCCGAGTACCTGCTGCGCTTTATCGCGCTGATCGCCTCGCGCCTGGTCTACCGCTTCAAGATCACCGGCGACGAGAACATCCCGGCACAGGGCGCGGCCGTGCTGACCTGCAACCACGTGAGCTTTGTCGACCCGGTGCTGCTGATGGCCGCCAGCCCGCGTCCCATCTACTTTGTGATGGACCACCGCATCTTCAAAATGCCGGTGCTGGGTTGGCTGTTCCGGCTTGCCAAGGCGATCCCGATTGCGCCGCGCACCGATGACCCGGCGTTGTACGAGGCGGCTTTTGAGGCCGCCGCCAAAGTGCTGCGCGACGGCGACTTGCTGGCCATCTTCCCGGAAGGCGGCATCACCAAGAACGGCGAACTCCAGGCCTTCAAGGGCGGCATCATGAAGATTCTGGAAAACGCCGAACGCGATGGCCTGCAGGTGCCGGTGGTGCCCATGGCGCTGACCAACCTGTGGGGCTCGTTTTTCAGCCGCGTGGAAAAAGGCAATGCGATGGTCAAACCTTTTCGCCGCGGCATCCTCAGCCGCGTGGGCCTGAACGCAGGGCCCGCGCTGGCCCCGGCAGAGGTTCAACCTGAAGTCCTGCGCGACCGGGTTGCCGCGCTGATGACGGTCTAGAAGTATCAATAAACGGTACCTCAAAGCCATTTTAGGGGAACTGTATCGCTATCTGCACGTTTTTGAGGGGCCCAGTCGCACATTAGGGGCTCCTCAACAACCTCAAAGGTTTTTATGCAGACGCTGATACACCGTGACTCCAAACCCTGGCAGTTCCAGGTCTGGGCTTCTTTCCTGATCGCTGTTTTCCTTTGCGCCGTGGGATTGTCCTGGCTGCCCGGCAAGGACCTGGACCGCGCCTTCATGATCATGGGGTACTTCTTCTGCCTGTCAGCCGCCTTTGTGCTGGCCAAGTATGTGCGTGACCAGGAACAAAGCCGTGCCGAAGGCCGGCTGACCGACACCCCGATGTTCAAGCTGGTGGTGTGGGGTGGCTTCTTTCTGGCGATGTCGCTGACCGGCTGGGGCCTGTGGCGCATGGAGATCAATGAAACCTACAAGGCCTTCCTGGGTGTGAGCTGGCTCTACCTGATCACCTGCAGCTTTACCCTGGCCAAGACCCTGCGCGACCGCCACGAAGCCGACCTGAGCGAAGCCCGTATGGCTGGCCGCATGTCGCGCAGCCAGACGGCCAGCGAATAAAGAAGCCGACACACGAACACAGGAGGACATCATGAAAAATCGTTTTGCTACTTATTTGATAGCTACATGTGCAGCATTGACAATGGCTGGAGCCTCATTTCATGCTCAAGCTCAATCGGAGGTCTCTGCACTGAGCGCCCTCTCGGCCCTGCCGGTGGCCTCGGTGGTGGTGGGCGCCAGTGCCGCGGCGGGCTCTGTGGTCGCGTTGCCGCTGGTACTGTCTACGGCGGGCACGGTGCTGGTGGTGAAAACCGTCGAGAGCACCGCACGCGGCGCGGTGTATGTGCTGGAGCGGGCTTCTGACGGCGCCCGCGTCAGCATCGAAGTGGTGGGCCGGGGCGTTGCAGGGGTGTCCATGGTGGCGGGAACGGCCGTGGTGGTGAGCGTGGTGGGTGCGGGCGTCGTGCTGTCTGCGGCGGGTGAAGCCATCGCCTTCATCCCCAACGCGCTGGGCCGCGCCCTGCTGCACAACGAACGCCTGACGCAGTGATTGCGAAAACCTTCTTCACGGAAAGCGGAACCCCGCCATGAAAATCTTTAAAACTCTTTTGCCGCTGTTGCTGGCCGCCGTGTTTTCGGCAACGGCGCCGGCCGCCCATGCCGGGCGCTCGTGCGAAGCCCGCAAGACCACACCGCAGACGGTGGAGCGCGGCATGACGCTGGCTGAAAAAACGCTGGCGTCGCTCAATGCCAGCGGCGAGAAGGTCGTGGTGCTGGCACGCGCTGGCCAGGACCTGGGCAAGTACGGCGTGCGCTACTCGCACCTGGGCCTGGCCTATCAGATGCCCGACGGCGAGGGCGGCATGACCTGGCGCGTGGTGCACAAGCTCAATACCTGTGGCACCAGCGAGTCGTCGGTGTACCGACAGGGCCTGGGCGAGTTTTTCCTCGACGACCTGTGGCGCTTTGAAGCCGCCTGGGCCGCGCCCTCGCCAGAGATTCAGGCCAAATTGCTGGTGCTGCTGCAGGACCGTGGCCGGGTGACGACCATGCATGAACAGCGCTACAGCATCGTGAGCTACGCCTGGGGCACCAAATACCAGCAATCCAACCAGTGGGCGATTGAAACGATGGCGGCCGCCATGGAGCCGGGAATGAACACGCGAGACCAGGCGCAGGCCTGGTTGAAGTTCAAGGGCTACGAGCCCACCACGCTGAAGCTGGGCCCCTTGACCCGGCTGGGCGGGCGCATGACTGCGGCGAATGTCGCCTTTGATGACCATCCCAACGACAAGCGGTTTTCAGACCGCATTGAAACCGTCACCGTGGATTCGGTCTTCAGCTGGTTGCAGCGCGCCCGCATGACGGACGGCAAGCCTGTGACCATCGTCAGGCTGTGACAGGCTTGTCCGCACTTCTCAAAAAACGGAGATAACCATGGCCAATGCTTTGCGATTGACGGAAAAATGGATGCACCGCGGCCTCTGGCTGGTGGCCCTGGTGTTTGCGGGCTTCCTGATCGGCTTGGGCGGCGTTGTCGTGGGCGACTTGCCCAAGGTGGAAAAGCAGCTCTCGCTTGACGATTACATGGACGCCGCCGCCAGCAATGCGGCGCGCAATGCGATCAAGACCGCCGAGCGGGCCCAACAGGATGCCCAGACCGCGCTGGAGCAGGCGCAGCTCAAACGCCGGGCGGCGCAGGCCGATTCGGCTGCCGCGCGCGAGACCTTTGACAACTGGCTGTCGACGCGGCGTGCCACACAGCAGGCCGAGCAGGACACCGAGCTGCTGTCGCGCACACGGGCGCTGGACACGCTGAAAGACCGCGAGCGCGCGGCGGGTGTCGCAGTGGAAGCCCAGCAGCAGGCCGCCCTGGACGCGCGGCAGGGCGCGGCGCGCGAACGACGCAAGCTGGCAGAACTGGAAGAGGCGGCGCAAGTACTGCTCAATGCCGAATACCGGCGTGTTGAGCTGCGCGTGTTTCTGTACCGCCTTGCGCTAACCCTTCCGCTGCTGGTGGCGGCCGGCTGGCTGTTTGCCAAAAAACGAAAGGGCACCTACTGGCCCTTTGTATGGGGCTTCATCTTTTTTGCCGTGTTTGCGTTCTTCGTCGAGCTGGTGCCCTACCTGCCCAGCTACGGCGGCTATGTGCGTTACATCGTGGGCATCATCGTCACGGCGCTAGTCGGCCGGCAGGCCATCATTTCACTGAACCGTTACCTGGAAAAGCAGAAGCTGGCCGAGCAGCTGCCGAACGCGCAACGCCGCGAGGAACTGAGCTACGACACGGCGCTGACGCGATTGTCAAAGAGCGTGTGCCCAGGTTGCGAGCGGACGGTGGACCTGAAGAACACGGAGATCGATTTTTGCCCGCATTGCGGCATTGGCCTGTTTGACCATTGCGTGAAGTGCACGACCCGTAAAAGCGCGTTTGCCAAGTTCTGCCACGCCTGCGGCACCACGGCGGACAAACAACTCAAGCTGCCGAAGACGGGTGCGGACCATGCGCCTGCGATCTGATCAGCGGTCTCAGACCGGGCGGCCGAAGAAGGGGTAGCCCGGGTCGTTGTAGCCGTGGCTGGACGCATGGCCCGGCACCACCAACTCGTTGACGAAGGCTTCGTCGGCCTTGTCCAGCACCAGGTCGACCGCGCCATACACGTCTTCCAGATGGGGCAGCGTGCGCGGCCCCACGATCACTGAGCTGATCAGCGGATTGGCCAGCACCCAGGCGGCGGCGAACTGCCCGGGCACTTGGCCTTTGGCTTCGCAGCGCACCTTGATCTTTTGCGCAATCACCAGTGACTCCTCGCGGAACTCGGTCTCCAGGATGCGCTTGTCGCCGCTGCCGGCGCGGGTGCCTTCGGCCGGCGGCTGGCCGGGCGGGTATTTGCCGGTGAGCACGCCGCGCGCCAGCGGGCTGTAAGGCACCACACCAATGCCGTAGTGGCCGCAGGCCGGCAGGATCTCGACTTCCGGGCCGCGGTTGAGCAGGTTGTAGTAAGGCTGGCAAACGGCCGGCGGCGGCACGCCCAGCTCTTTGCACAGCCGCACTACCTCGGCTATGCGCCAGCCGCGAAAGTTGGAGAGGCCAAAGCTGCGCAGCTTGCCCGCGCGTATCAAGTCACCCAGCCCGCGCACCGCTTCCTCGAGGTTTTCCTCGTGGTAGTCACGGTGCAGGTACAGGATGTCCAGGTAGTCGGTCTGCAGCCGCGCCAGGATGGCGTCGGTTTGCTGGATCAGCCAGCGGCGCGAGTAATGGCTCTCGTTGATGTTTTCACTGACCGGGTTGCCCAGCTTGCTGGCCAGCACCCAGTGGTGCCGCTGGCCTGCGAGCAGCTTGCCCACGTCTTTTTCGGACTGCCCCTGGTTGTAGACGTCGGCCGTGTCGATGAAGTTGAGCCCGTGCTCACGGGCAGAGGCCACGATGCGACCTGCATCGTCAAAAGGCGTCTGCTTGCCGAACATCATCGTGCCCAGGCACAGGACGGAGACTTTGAGATTGCTGGTTCCAAGGCGGCGGTATTGCATGGTCATCTTTGCCAGAAAGTAGGTGGATGTGTGATGGTGCCTGAGCTTGGGGCTTTGCGCTGCGCGCCGGCCATTTCGGGAATGGTGGGTCCGCCGTGATGCTTTTCACGGGAGTGTCGGTTTCCGGTGAAGTATCTATTATTGATACTGTACGTACTTGGTTTGTGATCTTGTATCTATATACGAAACCTTTTGAGGAAAACCCCCCACACTGCCCCCCACAAGCATGTGCTTGGGCCTTCGGGTAATTTATGAAGATCAATTCGTCCCTGTATTCCTTGTCACGCTTGACGCGCCGTACGGCCCTGGCCGCCGCGGTGCTGGGCGTCACGGCCCTGACGGGCTGCTACGTGGTACCGGTCCAGCCCGCTCATCCGGTCACTTCCACGGTGTATGTGACGCCGGCGGCGCCCGCCACCACGACCTTCGCGGCGCGGCTGTATCCGGCCAACGACGTGGCCAGGGCTTATGGCATGGTGGGCGCGGTCGTGACCAACGACATGAACGGGCGCGGAACCTTTACCACCACCATCAATGGCGAGACCTTTACCGGCGAAGCCACGCGCATCGCAGGCTCTTCAACGCGTGAAGGCGTGGCCAACGGCTCGGGCAACCGGGGCAGCTACATCAGCTGCCGCTACCAGATGAACTCGTCCACCCTGGGCACCGGGCAGTGCAAGCTGTCCAACGGCGCGCAGTTCACCATGCACGTGGGCGGTTAACCGGCTTTGGGGGGTTATTGCCCCAGCTGCTCCGTTGCCACCATCAGCGGAGCGGCCTTGAGGTGTCCCACGTACTTCAGCGGTTTGTGAATCATGACGGAGGGCACGTCGCCCTCCCTCATGTGCAGCAGGTCGCCGGGGTTGATCAGCCGCGGGTCGGCGTCGGTGAGCGGCAGGCCCGCGCTGCGGTAGGCCTCGAGAATGAATTGCGAACAGAAAAACTGGTCGTTGCGGCCCAGCCCGAGCTGCACGGCGGCGATGCCGCGGATGCAAAAGTCGCGCACCACGGAGGGCACCAGAGGCAACTCGCACAGGCGCCGCTCCAGCGCAAACGGGGCCTGCAGCATCACGCCGAGGTAGTTGTATTTCTTGCCTTCATGGCTGGCCACAAAGGTGTTGATCTGGATCGCTTGCCCGGCAGAGAGGTCGGGGTGGCGAAAGGCCACCACCGTCGCTTCGTCGTTCAGCATCGCATCAATGCTGCGAATACGGATCCCCGAGCCCACGGCTTCGGCGATTTGCTGGTTGCCCATGTAAATGGCCGCGTGGCTCACCGGCGACAGCGTGATCAGCCGGATGCCCACGGAGTTCAGGCCATTTTCAGCCGTGAGGATGATGTCGCCCGGTTGCAGTGCGTCGGCCTTGATCAGCTCGCCGCCGTTGCTGGGGTTCAGTGCCATGCTCTGAAAGTCCAGTGTGGGTGCGCCGGTCGTCTCGTGCGGCTTGATGGCCGTGGCGCAGCCGCCCAGCGTCAGCATGATCGCGGCCAGGGCGAATGCCCCTGCAAATCTCGGGAATCGGGGCATGGGAATTTCCTGTGTGAAGCTTGACGGGGATGATCGGCCTGTGAACGGCTCTCAGGGAGCTGCCCGCTCGACCAGATACTCTTTGGCGTACCAGAAGGTCTCAGGCGACTTGAATGCGCCGAAGGTGCCTTCTTTTTCGTCCTGGCGCGAACGCAGGTCCCAGCGTTCGTCGAGGATGCGGCAGGCGTCGCAAGGCTTTTGCCCCACGCGGCGCTGTACCAGTGCGTAGCGTGTGGTCTTGAAGAGCGCGTCGACGTCCTGGTAGTCCACCGGCTGCGCGGCAAAGTAGGGAACGATTTTTGCGCCCGGAATGATGAACTCGTAGCGCTCGAAGTGGCCGTTGAAGTTGCTCGGCACCGACACCGCCTGGCCTTTGAGCTGCGCATTGGTGTCGGCGCGAAAGCGCCCCATGTCGCCGTTGAAGGGCAGGGTGACCCAGGCCAGCGCAAACAACACGGCGAAACTGCTGAGTGCGGCGATGGGCCGGGTCCAGGCGGCCTTGAACATGCCGGCGACGCAGGCAAGGGCCAGCACGCCCAGAAAGAGCCAGTACAGCGGCGAGTACAGCCAGGTGGCTTGCGTGGCCCGCACGCCGCCGTAGCCGATCAGGCCCATGGCGAGCGCGCCGCCCAGGCAGATCAGCAACGTGAGGCTGAACCAGATACGCGCAATGCGGTCCCAGTACAGCGCGATCAACACAGCCAGCGCCGGCATGGCGGGAATGAGGTAGCGCGTTGAGCGCTGCGTGGGCACCATGAACACCAGCGCGAATGCCAGCATCCAGAGCCACATGGCTTTCTCCGCATCACTGACAGTTTGCCCGGTGCCCCTGCGCGCGCGATAGCTGCGCCAGGCCGCCGCGAAGCAACCCACTGCGACAGGCAGTAGAAAGAGTGCATTCGAAAAATAACCGGTCAGTATCGTCAGCACGCCGCTGCTGCCGCTGAACGCGATGGCGAAGTAGCCTTTTGACGAATTCATCTTGCCGGCGTTTTCGCCCACGACAAACTCGCGCCAGACTTCGCCCGGCTGCGGATCGATGGCAAACCACAAGCCGAAGATGGCCAGCGCCAGCACGCAGATGGCCGTGACCTTGACGCCGTCGATCACAATGCCGGGCCGCCAAACCTGCCAGGGCGCTCTTCGTGCACCGAGCGCCTGGTAGCAAAGCGCCAATGCAAAACCGACCGGCACCACCATCACAAAAGACTTGTAGAGGCAGCCAATGCCGATGGCGAGCCCGGCCAGCAGCGGAAACCTCCAGCGCGAGGCCAGCAGCCTGGCCGGCGACCAGGCGATGGCAAACAGTACGCCGAAGAGCCAGAAGGTTTCAGGGGCGCTGGTCAGGTAAGGCCGGCCATACCGGTAGGTGCTGAAGAAGGACAGGTAGATGATGGCCGCGATGGCGCCCATGGCCAGCGCGTGGCGGTGCCGGCCTTCGGATTTGGGTGTGGCGCCGGTTTCGCCTCGAACAATCTTCCAGCCCAGCAGCGCGGTCATCAGGGCGATGGCCCAGGTGTACGCGATGCTGGGCAGGCGAAGGTTGAGCAGTGTCCAGTGCTCGCCCCACCCGCCTACCACCATGGCCTGCCAGAACAGCACGGGCGGCTTGGTGTTGCGCATGAAGTCGTAGGAGCTGACCAGCGGCAGCCACTTGCCGGTCCCGGCCGTGAGCTTGGCGATGTGGGCGTACACCAGCTCATCGCCGTTGCGCGGAATATGGTCGCCGCCCAGGCCGAACAAATAACCCAAAGCCACCAGAAGGGCCAGCCCTATCCAGATGCGGTGGACGGGGAGGCGGCTCTTCAGAGACTCAAGGTTTGTCATGGGTATCGGGCGAGGGGTTTTCGTCGGTCGCTGCAATTTTGGCGCGGCGGCGGCGGAAAGTCATGCGGTCGTTGGCCACAAAGTTGCACACGCTGGACAGCACGATCGCCAGCACGTTGGCCAGCAGGTAATGCATGTACAGGGCCAGCCATTTGGTCAGGAGCGACTGCAGCACGATGGCCAGGCCCGCAGCCATCACGTACTTGCCAAACAGGAATAGTGCCGAATGATGGACTTCGTGCCTGCGGTCGCGCCAGGTCAGGCGCCGGTTCCAGTAAAAGTTGCTGATGGTGGCGACGGTGATCGCCAGCGCGATGGAATAGTTGAGCCGGTCGTGGAAGTCCGCGATGTGGCTGAACAGGAACTCCTGCGCGACATACAGCACCGCCAGGTTGACGACCGTGCCGCTGGCGCCGACCACGCCGAACTTGATGAAGCGCCAGCGCGCCATGGGCTGAAGGCGCTCGGGCAAGCGGCTGATCACCGCTTCTGCAATGGACCGTAGTGATGGCATCAGGTGTTGGCAATCGTTGGGGCCGCAAGGCATTCGCGCGCCTTGGCCAGCACGGCTGCGGGCTCAATCACCTTCAGGCACTGGTTGTCGCCATCGCAATAGGACGAGCGGTGGTTGTAGGCGGTGAGGCAAGGCGAGCAGGGCCACTGGCTGTAAAAGGAATAGCACTGCGGCGTCAGCGGCGCGTACAGGCCTGGGGTTTCGGGGCCAAACAGCATCAGCGTCCAGATAGGCGTCAGCGCCGCGAACTGCCCCGGTCCGCCGTCATTGGTGACCAGGAGGCGCGCGATATGAAACAAGGCCAGCAGTTCGGAAATCGAGCGTGTGTAGCCGGTGAGATCAATCACCGGGCTGCCCGGGAACGTCGCATGCACATTGGCCACCAGTTGCTGCGCCAGCGCCTGGTCATCCTTCAGGCCGATCACGGCCACGGCGCAGCCGTCGGCCACCAGGCCCTCGCACAGCGCGGTGTAGGAGGCCAGCGGCCAGGCCCGGATCGGCAAGATGCCGCCGCCCGGGTACACCAGCACGAGTGGCTTGCCGGCAATGGCGGGGAAATCCTGGGCCAGGCGTGTCTGGATGCCAGGCACCAGCGCCGCATCCAGCTGAACATGCGGCGGCGGCTTGCCGGTACCGGCCGCTGCCAGGTTGGCCGGCAGCTTCGATTTGGGCACGGCCGTCGAATCAATGGCGCGCGCCAGCGTCAGGAACTGCGCGCTGATGTGGTGATAGGGGTTATAGGGCACGGCCCGGTTGATGTGTGAGCCGCGATACAGGCCCTCTTGCGTGTGGCGGTGAAAGCCCACGCGGATGCGCGCGCCGCTGGCGTATGACAGCAGGCTGCTGATGCGCGAAAACAGTTCGCAGTCAATCGCCACGTCGACATTCGCCCGGCGCAGCTCGCCAATCGCCTTCCACAGGCTGGACAGCAAACCGCCCAGCGACTTGTCGTTCACCGTGTGCACGTTGGCCGGGTCCACCACCTTCATCAGGTCAAGGATCTCGCGGTTCTTGCCGAACAGCAGTGCATGCAGCGGCGCATCGGGGTAGCGCTCCTTCAGGCGTGCAAACATGTCGTGCGCCAGCACCAGGCTGCCCATCTCCGACAGCAAAATCACCACGATGGCGCGGGGCGCCATGTCGGCGGTGGCGTCGTCGTCGCTGAAGCGGCGGATGACCGCATCAATGCCTGACACCGCCGCGCACAGCGGAATGCCGGCCCAGCGGTCAATCCATCGTTGCAGGTTGATGTTCATTACACGCCCCGCTGCCGGTCGGTGCGGAACTGCGCGGTGAACTCGCCAAAACGGCCGGCGTCCAGTGCGTCGCGGACTTCCTGCATCAGGTTCAGGTAGTAATGCAGGTTGTGGATGCTCGACAGCATGGGGCCGAGCATTTCACCGCAGCGGTCCAGGTGGTGCATATAGGCGCGCGAGAAGTTCTTGCAGGTGTAGCAGCTGCAGGTTGCGTCGACCGGCTGGTCTTCGGTCTTGTAGCGCGCGTTGCGGATCTTCAGGTCGCCAAAGCGGGTGAACATGTGGCCGTTGCGCGCATTGCGGGTCGGCATCACGCAGTCGAACATGTCGACGCCGGCGCTCACGCCTTCGACCAGGTCTTCAGGCGTGCCCACGCCCATCAGGTAGCGCGGCTTGTGCGTTGGCAGGCGATGCGGCGTGTGCGCCATGATGCGCTGCATTTCTTCCTTGGGCTCGCCCACACTCACGCCGCCGATGGCGTAGCCGGGCAGGTCCAGCTCCACCAGCGCGTCGAGTGATTCCTGGCGCAGGTTTTCGAACATGCCGCCCTGCACGATGCCAAAGAGCGCGTTGGGGTTCTCAAGTTTTTTAAATTCGGCGATGCAGCGGCTGGCCCAGCGCAGGCTCAGCTCCATCGAGGTGCGCGCTTCGCTTTCGGTGGTGATGTGGCCTTTAGTGTCGTAAGGTGTGCACTCGTCAAACTGCATCACGATGTCGCTGTTGAGCACGGTCTGGATCTGCATCGAGATCTCGGGCGTCAAAAAGAGCTTGTCGCCGTTGACGGGCGAGGCGAACTTCACGCCCTCTTCGGAGATCTTGCGCATCTCGCCCAGCGACCAGACCTGAAAGCCGCCGCTGTCGGTCAGGATAGGCTTGTTCCAGCTTTCAAACTTGTGCAGGCCGCCAAACTGCTGCATCACGTCCAGGCCGGGGCGCATCCAGAGGTGGAAAGTGTTGCCCAGGATGATTTGCGCGCCCATGTCGTGCAGCGACTGAGGCATCACGCCCTTGACCGTGCCATAGGTGCCAACGGGCATGAAGATGGGGGTCTGCACCACACCGTGGTTGAGCGTCAGTTTGCCGCGCCGGGCGTAGGACCCGAGGTAGGCGCCGGCCCCTTCGCCCGCCGGGGCGTCGGTCTTCAAAACTTCAAATTCGAGCATCTTGGGATTGTCGCAGGTGTGCGCGGGGAGATTCAGGGGACGTCAGATGATGTTCAGAGGGGTTTTGCGGGCCAGTAGCATGCTGTCGCCATAGCTGAAAAAACGGTAGCGCTGGGCAATCGCGTGCCGGTATAGCGCCATGATGTGCTCATAGCCCGAAAACGCGCTGACCAGCATCATCAAGGTGCTTTTGGGCAGGTGAAAGTTGGTCAGCAGCAGGTCCACCACGGCAAATTCAAAGCCGGGTGTGATGAAGATATTGGTGTCGTTGCACTCGGGGCCGAATTTGGCATGGGACTCCAGCGCCCGCACGGTGGTGGTGCCGACGGCCACCACGCGCCCGCCGCGCGCCTTGCAGGCGGCAATGGCTTCCTGCGTGGCCAGGGGCACTTCAAAGCGCTCGAAATGCATGGTGTGGTCGGCGATGTTCTCGGCCTTGACCGGCTGGAAGGTACCTGCGCCCACATGCAGGGTGACGCTGGCGCGCTGGATGCCGCGCGCCGCCAGCTCGGCCAGCACGGCCTCGTCAAAATGCAGTGCGGCGGTAGGCGCCGCCACGGCTCCGGGGTTTTTCGCAAACACGGTCTGGTAACGCTGCTCGTCGTCTGCGGAGTCGGTATGGGTGATGTAGGGCGGCAACGGCACGTGGCCGTGTTGCGCCATCAACGCATAGGGGTCACTGCTCAGGCGAAAGCGGTAAAGCGGGCCGCTTTCTTCGGGCCAGCGGCCCAGCAATGTGGCGGTAAAGCCGCCGTCCATTTGCAGCACCGCGCCGGGCAGGGGCTTTTTGCTCACCTTCATGTGGGCGGCGACTTCATGGCCTGCGTCCGCATGCGGCGACAGCACCCGCTCAATCAGCAGCTCGAGTTTGCCGCCGCTGGCCTTTTGACCAAAGAGCCGCGCCTTGACGACCTTGGTGTCGTTGAACACCAGCAGGTCGCCCGGCTGCAGCAGGCCGGGGAGTTCGGTGAACCGGCGGTCTACCGGCAGGTCGTCCCGGCCGTCCAGCAGGCGCGAGGCGCTGCGTTGGGCGGCGGGATGTTGGGCGATGAGTTCGTCGGGCAGCGTGAAATCAAAATCGCTGAGGGTGAAATGGGTGCTCATGAAGGCACAATTGTCCCATGTCGCCTCCTGGTGCCTCTGCCCGAAAAACTGTCCCGCCCGAGGCCTTGGCCGGGGACAAGGCCGCGCCTCGCGCACCAGCAGAAAAAGCCCCGCCCAAATCCCCCGCGCAAAAAGCGCTCGAGAAAATGGGCCTGCGCCGCGACATCGACCTGGCCCTGCATTTGCCCCTGCGCTACGAGGATGAAACCCGCATCGTGCGGCTGGTCGATGCCCGCGATGGCGATCTGGTGCAGATCGAAGGCGTGGTGACGCACAGCGACATCGCTTTTCGCCCGCGCCGCCAGTTGCGCGTGACGGTGGACGACGGCAGCGGCACCTGCGTGTTGCGCTTCATCAATTTTTACCCGGCCCACCAGAAGACGCTGAGCGTGGGCGCCCATGTGCGCGTGCGCGGCGAGATCCGCGGCGGCTTTGTCGCCCGTGAAATGATCCACCCCGCCTTCAGGCTGGCGGGCGGCGAGTTGCCGGGTGCACTGACGCCGGTGTACCCCACGGCGGCCGGCCTTCCGCAGAACTATCTGCGCAAGGCGGTGCTCAGCGGGTTGGCCCACGCCGACCTCAGTGAAACGATTCCAGCCGAGTTTTTAAGCAAAAACATGCTGCAGCCCGCATGGACACTACGCCAGGCGCTACAGTTTTTGCACCACCCGACGCCGGACGTGGCCTTGTCCACTCTCGAAGACCGCAGCCACCCGGCCTGGCAGCGCCTGAAAACCGAGGAGCTGCTGGCCCAGCAGCTCTCACAGCTGCAGGCCAGGCGCATACGCGCGGCCATGCGTGCGCCGGCGCTGGACGGACCCGCCATGCGCGGCACACAGTGCACGCTTGAGGAGCAACTGCTGGAGCGACTGCCGTTTCGCCTTACCGCCGCGCAACAAAAAGTTTGCAATGAGATCGAAGCCGACCTGAAGAAGAACATCCCCATGCACCGCCTGCTGCAGGGTGATGTGGGCGCCGGCAAAACCGTGGTGGCGGCGCTGGCCGCAGCCCGCTGCATCGACGCGGGCTGGCAATGCGCGCTGATGGCGCCCACCGAGATCCTGGCCGAGCAGCATTTCAGCAAGCTGATCGGCTGGCTGGAGCCCCTGGGCATCAAGACCGCCTGGCTTACCGGCAGCCAGAAGACCAAAGAGCGGCGCGAGATGCTGGCGCTGATTGAAAGCGGCGCCGCGGGCCTGGTGATTGGCACGCACGCCGTGATCCAGGACAAGGTGAAATTCAAAAACCTGGCGCTGGCCATCATTGACGAGCAACACCGCTTCGGAGTGGCGCAGCGGCTGGCCCTGCGCAGCAAGATGACCGAAGGCGGCGAGGAACCGCACCTCCTCATGATGACCGCCACCCCCATCCCGCGCACCCTGGCCATGAGTTATTACGCCGATCTGGATGTCTCCACCATCGACGAGCTGCCGCCCGGCCGCACGCCCATCGTGACCAAGCTGGTGAGCGACACCCGGCGCGACGAAGTGATCACGCGCATACGCGGCCAGTTGGCCGAGGGGCGGCAGATCTACTGGGTCTGCCCGCTGATTGAAGAAAGCGAGTCCGTCGACCTCGTCAACGCCACCCAGACGCACGAAGCGCTGAGCGCAGCCTTGCCCGGCGTCATGGTGGGTCTCTTGCATTCGCGCATGCCGGTGGCCGAGAAAAAAGCCGTGATGGCCTTGTTCACCAGTGGCGTGATGGGTGTTCTGGTCAGTACCACGGTCATTGAAGTGGGGGTGGACGTGCCCAATGCCTCGCTGATGGTGATCGAGCACGCCGAACGCTTTGGCCTGAGCCAGTTGCACCAGTTGCGCGGCCGGGTCGGGCGCGGCGCGGCCGCGTCGGCCTGCGTGCTGCTGTATTCAACCGGTGAAGCTTCCCGGCTGGGCGAGATGGCGCGCGAACGCCTCAAAGCCATGGCGCAAACCAATGACGGCTTTGAAATTGCCCGGCGCGACCTGGAAATCCGCGGGCCCGGCGAGTTTCTGGGGGCGCGGCAGTCGGGCGCGCCACTGCTGCGCTTTGCCGACCTGGAAACCGATGCCGCGCTGCTGGCCTGGGCGCGCGACCTGGCGCCTGCGATGCTGGACCGGCATGCGGAACTGGCGCGCCGGCACATCCTGCGCTGGCTGGGCGGAAAAGCGGACTACTTGAAAGCGTGAGTTACCCGGCGATACGACGGGGCCGAAAAGCAGCACAATAAGCCCATGACGCTGACCGAACTCAAATACATCGTCGCTGTGGCCCGCGAAAAGCATTTCGGCAAGGGCGCCGATGCCTGCCACGTTTCGCAGCCCACGCTCAGCGTGGCCATCAAGAAGCTGGAAGAAGAGCTGCAGGTCAAGCTGTTTGAGCGCAACGCCAACGAAATCACCGTGACCCCGCTGGGCGAAGAAATCGTGCGCCAGGCCCAGAGCGTGCTTGAGCAGGCCGACAACATCCGCGAAATCGCCAAGCGCGGCAAAGACCCCCTGGCCGGCGCGCTTCGCCTGGGCGTGATCTACACGATTGGCCCCTATCTGCTGCCCGACCTGGTACGCCAGGCGATCGCGCTCACGCCGCAAATGCCGCTCATGCTGCAAGAGAACTTCACCGTCAAGCTGCTCGAAGAACTGCGCACCGGCGAGATCGATTGCGCCATCCTGGCCGAGCCCTTTCCGGATGCCAACCTGGCGATTGCGCCGCTCTATGACGAGCCCTTCATGGCGGCGGTGCCCAGCTCGCACCCGCTCGCCTCGCGCAAGGGCGTGACGGCGGAAGAGCTCAAAAAGGAAACCATGCTGCTGCTGGGCACGGGCCATTGCTTTCGTGACCACGTCCTGGAAGTCTGCCCCGAGTTCGCCAGGTTTTCCAGCAACACCGAAGGCATCAGCAAGAGTTTTGAAGGCTCTTCGCTGGAGACCATCAAACACATGGTGGCGGCCGGCATGGGCATCACGCTGGTGCCGCGCCTGGGCGTTCCCAAGGAAGCGCTGGCACAGCAGGCCGCCGCCAAAAAACCCGTCAAAGGCAAGGCCGCCGCCGGCGGCGTGCCGGCAGAGCAGCCTTCGTACATCAAATACCTGCCCTTCGAGGACGAGGTGCCCAGCCGGCGCGTGGTGCTGGCCTGGCGGCGCAGCTTCACCCGCTACGAGGCCATTGCCGCGCTGCGCAACGCCATCTACGCCTGCGAGCTGCCCGGCGTGCACCGCCTGTCGTGACCTGCGTCTATGACGGGTATAGAGGGCGGCTGTTGCGGCCCCTCTCCTGATTTCGTAAAGTTAAACCTGAGTTTTTAAAAAGGGAAACACCATGGCCAAGACCTCGACCAAACCTGCCGGAAAATCCGCTGGTAAGCCAGCACCTTCCATCAACATCGGCATCAGTGAAAAAGACCGCGCGGCGATTGCCAAGGGCCTGAGCCGCCTGCTGGCCGACACCTACACGCTCTACCTCACCACCCATAACTTCCACTGGAACGTGACGGGCCCGATGTTCAACACGCTGCACCTGATGTTCATGACGCAGTACACCGAACTCTGGGCCGCGGTCGACCCGGTGGCAGAACGCATCCGCTCGCTGGGCCACCCGGCACCGGGCTCTTACGCCCAGTTCAGCAAGCTGGCGTCGATTCCCGATGTGCCGGTGGTGCCGCCCAAGGCGCTCGAGATGGTGCGCATCCTGGTGCAAGGCCATGAAGCGGTGGCGCGCACTGCGCGCGAGCTGTTCCCGCTGGCCGACAAGGCGAGCGACGAGCCGACGGCCGACTTGCTGACGCAGCGCCTGACGGTGCATGAGCAGACGGCCTGGATGCTGCGCTCCTTGCTCGAAGAGTAATGTCTTCTGGCTTGCTGAAGCAAAAACTCGATCTCTACCTTCAGCTGGTTCGCTGGAACCGTCCGGCGGGCTGGTTGCTGCTGCTGTGGCCCACGCTGTCGGCCTTGTGGATCGCGTCGCACGGTTTTCCGGGCTGGCATCTCATTGCGGTGTTCACGCTCGGAACCATCCTGATGCGCAGCGCGGGTTGTTGCATCAACGACGTGGCTGACCGGGAGTTTGACCGCCATGTCAAGCGCACGGCCGGGCGGCCGGTGACCCGCGGCGCGGTGTCGGTGCGGGAGGCGCTTGTCGTCGGCGCCGTGCTGGCGCTGCTGGCGTTTGGGCTGGTGCTCACCACCAATACCGTCACCATCGCCTGGTCATTTGCCGCGCTGGCCGTCACGCTGGCGTATCCATATGCCAAGCGCTATGTGTCGATGCCGCAGGCGGTGTTGGGCGTGGCTTTCAGCTTCGGCATTCCGATGGCGTTTGCCGCCGTCCAGTCGCGCGTGCCGCTGCTGGCCTGGGTGCTGCTGCTGGGCAACCTCTTCTGGGTGATCGCCTACGACACCGAATACGCCATGGTGGACCGAGACGACGACCTGAAGATCGGCATGAAAACCTCGGCCATCACGCTGGGGCGTTTTGATGTGGCGGCGGTCATGCTTTGCTACGGGCTTTATCTGTCAGTTTGGGCTTGGGCCCTTGTGGGTATTGTGCAGTCCGCTATTTATTTGATAGCAATTAGCCTGGCTTTGGCGCAGGCGCTGTGGCATGGCTGGTTGATCCGCAAGCGGGAGCGCGAGGACTGCTTCAAGGCGTTTCGCCTGAATCACTGGCTGGGGTTTACGGTGTTTGCGGGGATTGTGCTGTCGTATCTGGGGCGTTGAGCCGAAACGCCGGTCCATGAAAAAGCCCGCACTTGGCGGGCTTTTTGGTTGGCGTCTGTGTGATCAGACGGCTTTTTTGGCCTTGGCTTTTGCTTTGTGCTTGGCCTTCTTGGTTTTTGCCTTGGCAGGAGCGGCGGCCTTTTTCTCGGGTGCGGCTGCGGGGGCTGCAGCGGGTGCGGCTGCTGGTGCAGCGGCAGGGGCGCCGGTTTGGGCCGATGCCTGCGTGGAGATCACGGCCAGGGGCATGGCGAGGACGGCTGCGCTGATGAGGGTGGACAGAAGTTTGTTCATGGGGAAGCTCCGGATGTTAGAAAAGTTGTAACGCGACTGCTGCCGGGGTTTGCCACACCGTGTGGTTCAAGACAAGCTGCACGTACGCCCGTGTTCAACGTTTGCCCCCGGCAGGTGGTTGACGAAGCCCAGGCCGGCCTGCCCGTGTCTTTACCTGGATTTGCCCTCATCGGTTCCTTGAGCGATTTGCTATCAAAAAAATAGCGGGTAACCAAGGCACTGATTGGGTTAGAGGCCTATTTCCCTTTAAAACTCAGGCACTGCCGAATTCATCCCCCAGCTCGGCAGCGCGCTGGCGGGCCGCATGGATGGCGCGCATGAACTGCATCTTGACGCGGTCCTGCTCCATGGAGGTCAGCGCGGCGTAGGTGGTTCCGCCTTTGGAGGTGACCCGCGCGCGCAACTCCTGCGGGGGCTCGTCGGAGGCCTGCGCCAGGGCCGAGGCTCCCACAAAGGTGCCGATCGCCAGCTGGCGCGCCTGCGAAAGCGGCAGGCCCATGTCGGTGCCGGCCTCGATCATCGCCTCGATGAAATAAAACACATACGCCGGGCCCGAGCCCGACAGCGCGGTGACCGCATCCAGCTGGGCTTCGTCGGCCAGCCAGAGGTAGTCGCCCGTGGGTTTGATCACTTTTTCAACCGCCAGCCGGTCGGTGTTGGTGGCGGCAGTCCGCGCAAACAGCGCTGTCATGCCCTTGCCCACCAGCGCCGGCGTATTGGGCATGGCGCGCACCACGCGGTGGGTTCCCAGCCAGTGCGCGATGCTGCTGGAGCGCACACCGGCGGCCACGCTCAGGTGCAGTGCGTTCTTGGTATGAAAGCGCGTTTGCAGCGCGGCGTCCTTGAAGATTTGCGGCTTGACGGCCCAGACCACCAGCGTGGCGCTGGCCAGCGAGGCGCCGGGCGCTTCGTGCACCTGCACGCCGAACTGCTGCGTGAGCTTGGCGCGCTGTTCGGCAAAGGGCTCGACCACCTCGATCTGGCTGGGGGGCAAGCCTTGCTTGATCAGGCCGCCGATGATCGCGCTGGCCATGTTGCCGCCGCCTATGAAGGCGATGTGGTCGTTGCTTGCGCGGGAAGTGGTCGTCATGCGTTGTCAGTCCAAAAATTCAAAGGCCAGCCACTGGCTGATTTGCCGGGAACTGAAATTGTCGTCGCTAATGAAGACCAGGCTGCGGTTTCCGTTCGGAAGTACCGGGCCCCAGGCCATGCCTTCGGTATTGTCCAGTCGCTCCAGCCGGGGGCCGGCACCCGGGCCGGTGAAGGCTGAAAAGTCGGCAATGAGTGTTTTTTCCACCGCGCGGTAGGCGCCGCCTTGCAGGATGGGCGTTGCCAGCGTGTCGGAACCCTGCCGCGTGTCGACCAGGTAGAGGCGCAGTGAATTCCCGTTGTGCGGCGCCCAGCCGGCCATGTAGGCCCGCTCCAGCACCAGCATGCGGTCGGCGTCGAGCATCAGGATTTCCACCACGCCGTTGTCGGCATGGGCGGTGGGTGGCCTGGGTGCGCGCGGGATGGCGTCGGGCACATAGGCGATCTGCCGCAGGGCTTTTCCGCTGGCGAGGTCCATCTGGGTGAATCGGCAGGGGCCGCCCGGCGCCTGTACGGTGGGCTCGGGCCCGTCCTGGCGAAAGGCGTTTTCCATGGCGAGCCAGGCCGCCCTTCCATCGGGCGTCAGGGCCAGGCCTTCCAGTGCCCGATTGATGCGCGGCCCCTGGGTGAGGTGAAAGTCAAACATGGGCGGCAGCGTAAATGCGCGAACCAGCGTGCCGTCAACCCGGCTTTCGCGCAGCTCCGGCGCCACGCCCGTCAGGGCATGCCCCTCAGTGGTCCACAGCAAGGTCTGGCTGGCGGGGCGCCAGCGAATCGCCTCCGGGTCGGGAATCTGCATGCCCCGCAATATTGCCGCATACGTGCTGCCGTCGCCCTGGCCGAGGGTGGTTACGCTGAGTAATTCGGGTGGGCCCAGACTGTCCATGCCCAGCGCGATGCGCGCGGTGTAGAAGCGCGCGGGGTTGATGCTGGAGCCGTCGTCGCTGATCAGGTAATAAAGATCATTGGCCGCGTCGTAGTCAATGCCCGAGAGCCCTCCCACCGTGGTGCCCTGGAATTGCAGGCGGTGCGCAATGCGCGATTCGCCGATCAGGCGCAGGCGTGTACGGGACGGCTCATGCGGCGCGGCCACAGATTGCAGCGCCCTGCAACCGGCGAGACCCAGCACAGCGGCAGCGCCGGCTCCGAGGACCAGCCGGCGCCTGGAAAAGGCGGTGGCGGAAATGGCGGACGTATTGGAAGTGGCAGGAATGCTCATGCGGCCAGTCTAACGGCCGCGCTTGCCGGGAAATGTGACAGAGCCGCGTTTACTGCAGCACGGTCTGCCGCACCGCCTGCTCCCACCGCGCCATCAGCTCGGCGGCGCGGTCTGCGCCCAACGTGGGCAAAAACTTGCGTTCGGCGCGCCACATGCCCGAGAGCTCGTCGATGCTGCCGTACACCCCGCTGGAAAGCCCCGCCAGGTAGGCGGCGCCCAGCGCGGTGGTTTCGATCACGGCCGGGCGAATCACCGGAATGCCCAGCAGGTCGGCCTGGAACTGCATCAGCAGGTCGTTGACGCAGGCGCCGCCGTCAACGCGCAGCTCAGCCACGGGCGCGGCGCCGGCGCTGACGGCGTCGCGGCTCATGGCTTGCAGCAGGGCAGCACTTTGATAGGCAATGCTTTCCAATGCCGCGCGGGCGATGTGCGCCACCGTGGTGCCGCGCGTGAGGCCTGTGATGGTGCCGCGCGCATCGGGCTTCCAGTAGGGCGCGCCCAGGCCGGTGAAGGCCGGCACCATCATCACGCCGCCCGAGTCGGGCACGCTTTCGGCCAGCGCCTGCACTTCGGCGCTGCCCTTGATGGCATGCAGGCCGTCGCGCAGCCACTGCACCACGGCGCCACCGACAAACACGCTGCCTTCGATGGCGAACTGGGTTTGCGTCGTTGCTTGTGCTGCGCTGGTGGTCAGCAGCCCGTTGTGCGAAGTCTGGAACTGCCCGCCCGTGTGCATCAGCATGAAGCAGCCGGTGCCGTAGGTGTTCTTGGCCATGCCGGCTTTGAAGCAGGCCTGGCCGAAGAGGGCGCTTTGCTGGTCGCCGGCCACGCCGCCGATGGCAATCGCATGGCCCAGCAGGTTGGGACGCACATCGCCGTAGTGCGCGCTGGACGGCAGCACCTTGGGCATGAGCGAAGCCGGGATGCCGAGCAGGGCTAGCAGTTCATCGTCCCACTGGTTGGTGTGCACATTGAACAGCATGGTGCGCGAGGCGTTGCTGACGTCGGTGGCATGCAGCTCGCCGCCGGTGAGCTGCCACATCAGCCAGCTGTCGATGGTGCCGAAGGCCAGCTCGCCGCGCTCGGCCTGCGCGCGCGCGCCGGGCACGTTGTCGAGCAGCCACTTGAGCTTGGTGCCGGAGAAGTAGGCGTCGATCAGCAAGCCGGTTTTGGACTGGATCAGCTTTTCCTTGCCCTGCTCGCGCAGCGTGGCGCAGGTGGCTTCGGCGCGTCTGTCTTGCCAGACGATGGCGTGGTGAATCGGCTGGCCGGTCTTGCGGTTCCACACCGCTGTGGTTTCGCGCTGGTTGGTGATGCCCAGCGCGCGGATGTCGCTGGCTTTGATGTTTGCTTTGGCCAGCACTTCGCGTGCGGTGGCCAGCTGGGTGCGCCAGATCTCGTTGAGGTCGTGCTCGACCCAGCCGGGCTTGGGGTAGATCTGCGGCAACTCCTGCTGGGCCAGGGCCACGATGTGGCCGTCTTCGTCAAACACGATGCTGCGGGAGCTGGAGGTTCCCTGGTCAAGGGCAAGAAGGTAGGTCATGCGCGTGAGTGTATGAAAGGTGGTCAGCGGCGCAACCCCGTTGGCGAAGCAGCCGGCGCTTTAAGTGTGGGCGACTTCGCAGCTCACGCCGGCCTCTTCCAGCAAGGCCGGAAAGGGTTCGGGCGGCGCAGTGTCGGTAAACAGCCGGTCAATCTGCGACAGCGTAGCCAGCTCGACCATGGCGGGGCGGTTGAACTTGCTGCTGTCGGCGGCCAGCCAGACCTCGCGCGCATGCTCAATGATGGTCTGGGCGACCTTGACCTCGCGGTAGTCGAAGTCCCTAAGCGAGCCGTCGGGCTCGATGCCCGAGATGCCGATGACGGCGATGTCGACGCGGAACTGGCGGATGAAGTCGACCGCCGCCTCGCCCACGATGCCGCGGTCGCGCGCGCGCACCACGCCGCCGGCCACGATGACCTCGCAACTGGTGTTGCCGCACAGGATGGCTGCCACGTTCAGGTTGTTGGTGATGACGCGCAGGCCCTTGTGGCCCAGCAAGGCCTTGGCGATGGCTTCGGTGGTGGTGCCGATGTTGAGGATCAGCGAGCAGTCGTTGGGAATGCGTTTGGCCACCGCGCGGGCGATACGTTCCTTGCCTTCGGCGTTCAGGCTTTCGCGCTGGCGGTGGGCGATGTTTTCAATGGTGGAGCTGGGCACACGCACGCCGCCGTGAAAGCGCGTCAGCAGCCCGGCTTCAGACAGCCGCTGCACATCCCGCCTCACCGTTTGCAGGGTGACGTGGAGCTTATCGGCCAGTTGCTCGACGGAGGCCGAGCCGTGGGTGCGCACCACGTCAAGAAGTTTGATTTGCCTGGGATTGGAGTTCACGCGGGTCCAAGTCTTGGGGAATCTGTCATTAAAGGACTGAGAAGGACTCAAAAGGACTTAAAGCAAGTCTTCAGGGAAACTTTATATCGAAACAAAAGGAAACAGATAAGGGAAAACAATTAGATAAAACAATCACAAAGGAAGAAAAATAGAAAAAAACCGAACTGCATCAAGTTTGGGCCACACATTTCGCGGGGAGTGTTTTCTTGTTGAGTATCTTCAATTTACGGGCCTTCCTGGCTTTCATGGGTATGGCCTCCTGGGCCCCTGCGCGGGCCGGTCGTCCTGAGCCCTTGCCGGGCAGGGGAGCGGCGTGATGCAGCTGGCCCTGGACCACATCAGCAAAAAAGTCGGCGCCGAACAATGGCTGTATGACATGAGCCTGGCGCCGCGCAGCGGGGAAGTCACGGTGTTGCTGGGCGCCACACAGGCCGGCAAAACCAGCCTGATGCGCATCATGGCGGGGCTGGACGTGCCGACGCAGGGCAAGGTCCTGGTGAACGATGCCGACGTGACCGGCATGCCGGTGCGCGAGCGCAATGTCGCCATGGTCTACCAGCAGTTCATCAACTACCCCTCGCTGCGGGTGGCCGACAACATCGCCTCGCCGCTCAAGCTGCGCGGTGAAAAAGACATCGATCAAAAAGTGCGCAGCCTCGCCGCGCGCCTGCACATCGACATGTTCCTGGACCGCTACCCGGCCGAGCTCTCGGGCGGGCAGCAACAGCGCGTGGCGCTGGCCCGGGCGCTGGCCAAGGGCGCGCCCCTGATGCTGCTGGACGAACCGCTGGTCAACCTCGACTACAAGCTGCGTGAGGAATTGCGCGAAGAGCTGACCCAGCTCTTTGCCGCCGGCGATTCCACCGTGATTTACGCCACCACCGAGCCGGGCGAAGCGCTGCTGCTGGGCGGCTACACCGCCGTGATGGATGGTGGCGAGTTGTTGCAATATGGACCGACGGCCGAGGTTTTTCATTCACCGCAATCGCTGCGCGTGGCACGCGCCTTCAGCGACCCGCCCATGAACCTGATGGCTGCGTCGCCCGCCGCGCAAGGGCTGCAATTGACGGGCGGCCCGGCGCTGACGCTGGAGCTGCCAGACGCTCCGGCTGAGCGCCTGACATCTTTCACGGCGGGTGTTCGAGGCAGCGCGCTGCGCGTCACCACGCGCGACGGCGATGTGGCCTTGCCGGGCACGGTTGAGCTGGCCGAGATTTCGGGCTCCGACACCTTCGTTCACGTGGCAACAGCCGTGGGTGAACTGGTTGCCCAGCTCACCGGCGTGCATTACTTTGACCTCGGCGCGCCAATTACCCTGTACGTGGATCCGGCGCAGGTCTATGTGTTTGATGCGAACGGTGCGCTGCTGCTGGCGCCACGGAGGTTTTATGGCACGCATTGACCTGGACCTGGCCCATGCCTACCGGCCCAACCCGCGCGAGGACAGCGACTACGCGCTGCTGCCGCTGACCATGAGCTTTCGGGATGGCGGGGCCTACGCGCTGCTGGGCCCCTCGGGCTGCGGCAAGACCACCATGCTCAACATCATGTCGGGGCTGCTCGTGCCCTCGCAAGGCAGCGTCAAGTTCGATGGTGTGGACGTGACACATGCCACGCCGCAGCAGCGCAACATTGCGCAGGTGTTTCAGTTCCCGGTGATTTACGACACCATGACGGTGGCCGAGAACCTGGCTTTCCCGCTGCGCAACCGCAAGGTGCCGGAAGACCAGATCAAAAAACGTGTGGGCGAAATCGCCGAAATGCTGGACATGAGTGGCCAGCTCAACCACCGCGCGGCGGGCCTGGCGGCGGACGCCAAGCAGAAAATCTCGCTGGGCCGCGGCCTGGTGCGGCCTGACGTGTCGGCGGTGCTCTTCGACGAGCCGCTCACGGTGATTGATCCGCACCTCAAATGGCAGCTGCGGCGCAAGCTCAAGCAGATTCACCATGAGCTCAAGCTCACGCTGATTTACGTCACGCACGACCAGGTGGAGGCGCTGACCTTTGCCGAAGAAGTGGTGGTGATGACGCGCGGCCGCGCGGTGCAGACCGGTTCGGCCGACGCACTGTTCGAGCGGCCCCGCCATACCTTTGTGGGCCACTTCATCGGCTCACCCGGCATGAACTTTTTGCCAGCCACGGTCACCGGTGGTTCGCTGCGCGTGGCAGACCGGCCGCTGGCGCTGCCGCCCGAGCGCGCCATGCCAGACGGCGAACTCAAGCTGGGCGTGCGGCCCGAATACGTGGTGAAGACAGCGCCTGGCGACCCGGCAGCGCTGCCTTTCACCGTCACGATGGTGCAGGACATCGGCACGCACTGGATGTTGACGGCGCGGATCGGCGAGCACGCGCTCAAGGCCCGGCTGAATCCGGCCTCCCGTGCGCCGCAGGTGGGCGAAGAGGTCTGGCTGCAGGTGATGGGACCGCACACCTGCCTGTACCTGAATGATGAATTGGTGGATGTATGAGCACTACAACCAAGCCCGTAAATCAGAAAGCCTGGCTGCTCGTGCTGCCGGTCATCATCTGCGTGGCGTTCTCCGCCATCCTGCCGCTGATGACGGTGGTCAACTACTCGGTGCAAGACATCATCTCGCCCGAGCGGCGCGTGTTTGTCGGCACTGAATGGTTTGCTTCCGTCATGCGCGACGAGGAACTGCATGCCGCGTTGTGGCGGCAGCTGACCTACTCGCTGGCGGTACTGGCGGTCGAGATTCCGCTGGGCATTGCGCTCGCGCTGTCCATGCCGGCGCAGGGCTGGAAGGCTTCGCTGGTGCTGGTATTGGTGGCGCTGTCGCTGCTGATTCCCTGGAACGTGGTGGGCACCATATGGCAGATCTACGGGCGGGCTGACATTGGCCTGTTGGGCGCGATGCTGCAGAAGATGGGTTTTGATTACAGCTACACCGGCAATGCCACGCATGCGTGGGTCACGGTGCTGATGATGGATGTCTGGCACTGGACGCCGCTCGTAGCGCTGCTGTGCTACGCGGGGTTGCGCTCCATACCCGACGCGTATTACCAGGCCGCGCGCATCGACGGCGCCAGCAAGTTCGCGGTGTTCCGCTACATCCAGCTGCCCAAGATGCGCGGCGTGCTGATGATCGCCGTGCTGCTGCGCTTTATGGACAGTTTCATGATCTACACCGAGCCCTTTGTGCTGACGGGCGGCGGGCCGGGCAATGCGACGACTTTCCTCTCGCAATACCTCACGCAAAAAGCCGTCGGCCAGTTTGACCTGGGCCCGGCGGCGGCTTTTTCGCTGATTTACTTTTTGATCATCCTGCTGCTGTGCTTCATCCTCTACAACTGGATGCAGCGCGTGGGCACGCAAGAGAAGGAGGGTGTGGAATGAACTCACCTAACGCACCGAAGTTCCAGGCGCGCACGCTGTTCCTGATCGCCTATATCCTGTTCGCGCTCTTGCCCATCTACTGGATGGTCAACATGAGCTTCAAGACGAATGCCGAGATCCTGTCGAGCTTCTCGTTCTTTCCCCAGAACTTCACCTGGGACAACTACAAGACCATCTTCACCGATCCTTCCTGGTATTCGGGCTACATCAACAGCCTGATTTACGTGGCCATCAACACGGTGATCTCCATTACCGTGGCCCTGCCGGCAGCGTATGCGTTTTCACGCTACAGCTTTCTGGGCGACAAGCATGTGTTCTTCTGGCTGCTGACCAACCGCATGACGCCGCCGGCGGTATTTTTGCTGCCCTTCTTCCAGCTCTACACCACGGTGGGGCTGATGGATACGCACATCGCAGTCGCCCTGGCCCACCTGCTGTTCAACGTGCCGCTGGCGGTGTGGATTCTGGAAGGCTTTATGAGCGGCATTCCGCGCGAGATTGACGAGACGGCGTATATCGACGGCTATTCCTTTCCGCGCTTTTTTGTGCGCATCTTCCTGCCGCTGATCAAGGCCGGTGTGGGCGTGGCGGCGTTTTTCTGCTTCATGTTCAGCTGGGTGGAGCTGCTGCTGGCACGCACGCTGACCAGCGTCAACGCCAAGCCCATCGTGGCGACCATGACGCGCACCGTGTCGGCGTCCGGCATGGACTGGGCCACCCTGGCCGCGGCCGGCGTGCTGACGATCGTGCCCGGCGCGATCGTGATCTGGTTTGTTCGTAACTACATTGCCAAAGGCTTTGCCATGGGCAGGGTCTAGAGAGGGTTCAACATGTTTGAGTGGATGGCCTGGACGACGCCGGTGGCGATTTTTTTCAGCTGCATCGTGCTGATGCTGGTAGGCATGACGGTGTGGGAGATGAAGTCGCCGACGACGATGCGGCGCGGTTTCTTGCCGCTGGAGACGACACGCGGTGACCGCTTGTTCATCGGCCTGCTCAGTGCCGCCTATCTGAACCTGATTTTTGTGGGCATCAGCGGCAAGCTGGCCGGCTGGCTGGGGCTGGAGGCGGACCCCTCGATCTGGATCAGTTTTGTGCTGTCGATTGCCTTGCTCGCATTCATCATGCGCAAGGGTTGACGGCTGCAAAGAGAAGAGCAAGAAGACAGAGCAAAGAGAGAAGTGAAAAGCAAAAAAGGAACCCGGCTCATTGTTCCCCGGAGCCGAACAAGCCTTCAACCACGGGGAGTGAACTATGAGGAGACAAGTCATGAAAATGCGTTATACGGCGCTGGCAGTGGCCGCAGTGTGTGCCATGGCCGGCCACAGCTGGGCAGGTGAAGCCGAGGCGAAGAAGTGGGTTGACAACGAGTTCCAGCCATCCACCTTGTCAAAGGATAAACAACTGGCCGAGATGAAATGGTTCATCGACGCAGCCAAGAAGCTGCAGGCCAAGGGCGTGAAGGAAATCTCGGTCGTGTCCGAAACCATCACCACCCATGAGTACGAATCGAAGACGCTGGCCAAGGCCTTCGAGGAAATCACCGGCATCAAGGTCAAGCACGACCTGATCCAGGAGGGCGACGTGGTTGAGAAGCTGCAGACCTCCATGCAGTCGGGCAAGTCGATTTACGACGGCTGGATTTCGGACTCCGACCTGATCGGCACGCACTACCGCTACGGCAAGGTTCTGAACCTGACCGACTACATGGCGGGCAAGGGCAAGGAATACACCAACCCCGGACTGGATCTGAAGGATTTCATCGGCACCAAGTTCACCACCGCGCCCGACGGCAAGCTTTATCAGCTTCCCGACCAGCAGTTTGCCAATCTGTACTGGTTCCGCGCCGACCTGTTTGCGCGCAAGGACCTGCAGGACAAGTTCAAGGCCAAGTTCGGCTACGACCTGGGCGTGCCGCTGAACTGGAGTGCCTATGAAGACATCGCCGAGTTCTTCACCAATGATGTGAAGACCATTGATGGCAAGCCGATTTACGGCCACATGGACTACGGCAAAAAAGACCCGTCGCTGGGCTGGCGGTTTACCGACGCCTGGCTGTCGATGGCCGGCACGGCGGACATCGGCACACCGAACGGCCTGCCGATCGACGAATGGGGCATTCGCGTGGCGGCCGACAAGTGCACGCCGGTGGGCGCCTCGGTGGCGCGCGGCGGCGCGACCAACTCGCCGGCGGCTGTGTATGCGTTGACCAAGTACGTGGACTGGATGAAGAAGTACGCGCCCAAGGAAGCCACCGGCATGACCTTTGGTGAAGCCGGTCCGGTGCCCGCCCAGGGGCAGATCGCCCAGCAGATCTTCTGGTACACGGCCTTTACTGCCGACATGACCAAGAAGGGACTGCCTGTGGTGAATGCCGACGGCACGCCGAAGTGGCGCATGGCGCCCGGGCCCAACGGCCCCTACTGGAAGCAGGGCATGCAAAACGGCTACCAGGACGTGGGCAGCTGGACATTCTTTGCCGCGCATGACGAGAACAAGACGGCGGCCGCCTGGCTGTACGCGCAGTTCATCACGGCCAAGACCACGTCGCTGAAGAAGACCATCGTCGGCCTCACGCCGATCCGCGAGTCGGACATCCAGTCCAAGGCCATGACCGACATGGCGCCCAAACTGGGCGGCCTGGTGGAGTTCTACCGCAGCCCCGCCCGCGTGGCGTGGTCGCCCACCGGCACCAACGTGCCTGACTACCCCAAGCTGGCGCAGCTGTGGTGGAAGAACGTGGCCCAGGCAGTGACGGGCGAGAAGACGCCGCAGGTCGCCATGGACACCTTGGCCGGCGAGATGGACGACGTGATGGGCCGCCTTGAGCGTGCCGGCATGGCCAAGTGCCCGCCCAAGCTCAACCCCAAGGGCGACCCCGCCAAGTGGCTGAGCGACAAGGCGGCGCCATGGGCCAAGCTGAGCAATGAAAAGCCCAAAGGCGAAACCATCAACTACGACAAGTTGCTGCAGGCCTGGAAGGACGGCAAGGTTCGCTAAGCCGCGAGGCCGTGCGGCGCCTGAGCGCTGCACGGCCTGCTTTTTGCTCGATCGCTGAATATCCCGGCCGCCATGGCGTGCCATGGTGCTGGGGTAAGCTCGGCGCACTTTGAAAATGGGTTTTTATGACAACGGGAAGCAAAGCCCATGACGACTGAATTCGCGCCTGCGGCCACACGGCGGCAGGACTTGATGGCCCGCGTGACCGAGCCGCGCCACTACGACGTCGCCATCATCGGCGGCGGCGCCACCGGCCTGGGCGTGGCGCTGGACGCCGCGGCGCGCGGCTTTTCCGTGATCCTGGTGGAGTCGCATGACTTCGCCAAAGGCACCTCATCCCGCGCGACCAAGCTGGTGCACGGTGGCGTGCGTTACCTGGCGCAAGGCAATATTTCACTGGTGCGCGAGGCCTTGCAAGAACGCACCACGCTGCTGGCCAATGCCCCGCACCTGGCGCAGCCGCTGGCTTTTGTGATGCCTTCCTACAAGTTCTGGGAGGCGCCGTTCTACGGCATCGGACTCAAGATGTATGACGCCCTGGCCGGCAAGGCAGGCCTGGGCGCCACGGAATTCCTCAACCGGCAGGAAACCCAGGCTTGCCTGCCGACCGTGCAGGCGCAACACCTCAAGGGTGGCGTCAAGTACTGGGATGGCCAGTTTGATGACGCTCGGCTGGCATTGGCGCTGGCTCGCACGGCGGCACGCCAGGGTGCGTTGCTGGTGAACTACTGCGCCGCCACGGGCCTGATCCACGAGGACGGCAAACTGGTCGGCCTGCATGCGCGCGACCAGGAAACCGGGCGCACTTTTGACATCAGGGCGAGCTGCGTGGTGAATGCGGCCGGTGTTTGGGTGGACCAGCTGCGCCTGCAGGACGGGCAGGCCATAGGCCGCGACCCCAAACCCATGGTGGCGCCCAGCCAGGGCGTGCACATCGTGGTCGACCGCTCTTTTTTGCCCACGGATCACGCCATGCTGATCCCGAAAACAGCCGACGGACGGGTGCTGTTTGCGGTGCCCTGGCTGGGCAAGACGATTCTGGGCACCACCGACACCCCGCGCCACGACCTGGCCCGTGAGCCGCTTCCTTTTAAAGAAGAGGTCGACTTCATCCTGCGCGAGTCGGCGCGCTACCTCAGCCGCGCCCCGGGTCCGGCTGATATCAAGAGCATCTGGGTCGGATTGCGTCCGCTGGTCAAGCCGCCCGACGACGATGCCGGCAGCACCCAGGCGCTGTCGCGTGAGCACACGGTGCTGGTCAGCAAAAGCGGCCTGGTCACGGTGACCGGCGGGAAATGGACCACTTACCGGGCTATGGCTGAAGATGTGCTGGACAAATGTTTTGCCGCAGCCTTGCTGCCGGCGCGCTCAGGCGGCGCCACGCTGCAATTGAAGTTAGTTGGCGCTTACAACTCGGGTCACACCATTAGCGAGGCTCCCGGGCCTCATCTGTATGGAAGCGATGCCCCGGCCGTCGCAAGCCTGCCGGGCGCAGACCATGAATTGGGTGGCGGGCTGACGGAGGCCATGGTGCGCTTTGCGGCCCGCTATGAATATGCACGCTGTGTAGAAGACGTGCTGGCGCGCAGGTCCCGCCTGTTGTTTCTGGACGCTGCGCTGGCTAGAACCCTGGCGCCGGCTGTAGCCGAGTTGCTGCGGCAGGAAAATGGCGTGGATCCCCAGTTGGAGGCCTTTTTGGCGCTGTGCGGTCAGTACCTGAGCCTGCCTGGCTGATTTGTCGGGCGCGGAGGCCCGGTTATCCGGCCGGCGGGCCTGACGGGTTCTCAAGGCGCTAAAACACCGGAATCCGCGGATTCGGGGAAGGAGGCGTGGTCAGGGCGCTCTCTTTTTAGGAGCGCACTGCCCAGGTGGTTATTGGGCCTAGGCCGTATTTAATGCCTGAACTTTGACCGTCATTGCGGTGTCGCGCCTGTGCAAGCTCAAGCTAGGCCGACATGTCCTTCAAAGCCGCCAAGGCCGGTCGACAACCTCTGTGGGGATATTTTCACAGCAGGTAGTTGACAGTGCCTGGCAACTCCGCCATAATCGTGGGCTTCGCTCTAAAAAAGGCGAAGAATTCTGCCTAACGGAAGCATTGCAAGTGGTTTGCGGTGTGGACGACAGGCCCAAGACTGATTGGCTGGTGATCCCAAGGGGTTGCCTTCCGGTGCAAGTTGGGAACACATTTAAATGATTCAAACGCAATCCAAGCTCGATGTTGCTGACAACACGGGTGCCAAGTCCGTGATGTGCATCAAGGTTCTGGGCGGCTCCAAGCGCCGGTACGCCAGCGTTGGTGACGTCATCAAGGTGAGCATCAAAGAAGCCGCTCCACGTGGCCGCGTCAAAAAAGGCGAGGTTTACAGTGCTGTGGTCGTTCGCACCGCCAAGGGCATCCGCCGCGGTGATGGCTCCCTCGTCAAATTCGACGGCAACGCAGCAGTGTTGCTTAACGCCAAGCTGGAGCCAATCGGCACCCGCATCTTCGGACCAGTGACGCGCGAACTGCGCACTGAAAAGTTCATGAAGATCGTGTCCCTGGCTCCTGAAGTTCTGTAAGGACTCGCCATGAACAAAATCCGTAAAGGCGACGAGATCATCGTGATCGCCGGTCGCGACAAAGGCAAGCGCGGCAAGATTTCGCTGCGCAAAGACGACAGCTACGTGCTGGTGGATGGGATCAACCTGGTGAAAAAACACACCAAGCCCAACCCCCTGAAGGGCACCACCGGCGGCATCGTCGAAAAAAGCATGCCGATTCACCAGTCGAACGTGGCAATTTTCAATGCTGCTACCGGCAAGGCGGATCGCGTTGGCATCAAGCTTCTGGCAGACGGCAAGAAAGTGCGCGTCTTCAAGTCCAGCGGCGAAGAAATCAAGGCTGCATAACATGGCAAAGACCGCACCTGTACAACAAGCTGCTTCGCAGGCCCGCCTGCAAGCCCAGTACCGCGAAAAAATCGCCCCCGGCCTGATTGAAAAATTCGGCTACACCTCGCCTATGCAGGTTCCCCGCATCACCAAGATCACGCTCAACATGGGTGTGAGCGAGGCTGTTGCCGACAAGAAAGTCATGGACAACGCCGTCGGCGACATGACCAAGATTGCTGGTCAAAAGCCTGTCGTCACCAAGGCCAAGAAGGCTATTGCCGGTTTCAAGATCCGCGAAGATCTGCCTATCGGCTGCATGGTGACTCTGCGCGGCGTGAAGATGTATGAGTTCCTCGATCGTTTCGTCACCGTGGCCCTGCCCCGCGTGCGTGACTTCCGCGGTATTTCCGGCCGGGCCTTCGACGGCCGCGGAAACTACAACATCGGCGTGAAAGAGCAGATCATTTTCCCTGAGATTGAGTACGACAAGGTTGACGCCTTGCGCGGTCTCAATATCAGCATCACCACAACGGCGAAGACCGATGAAGAGTGCAAGGCACTTCTCACCGCTTTCCGTTTTCCGTTCAAGAACTGAGGCGGGACATGGCAAAACAAGCTTTACTGCAACGTGAACTGAAGCGCGAAAAACTCGCGGCCAAGTTCGCCAAAAAATACGCTGAACTCAAGGCGACTTCCAACGACGCCAAGCGCTCCGATGGAGAGCGTGCTCTGGCCCGTCTTGAGCTGCAAAAGTTGCCCCGCAACTCCAACCCGACCCGCCAGCGCAATCGCTGCGCGATCACGGGTCGCCCGCGCGGTACGTTCCGTCAATTCGGCTTGGCTCGCGCCAAGATCCGCGAGTTGGCTTTTGCTGGTGATATCCCTGGTATCACCAAGGCAAGCTGGTAAGCATAGGAGAACCACAAAATGAGCATGAGTGATCCTATCGCCGACATGTTGACCCGCATCCGCAATGCACAAATGGTTGAAAAAGCCGTTGTGCTGGTGCCGTCGTCGAAAGTCAAAGTTGCCATCGCGCAGGTGCTGAAGGATGAGGGCTACATTGATGGCTTCTCCGTCAAGACCGACGAGGGCAAGTCCCAGCTGGAAATCGCCCTGAAGTATTACGCCGGCCGTCCTGTGATTGAGCGCATCGAGCGCGTCAGCCGCCCCGGTCTTCGCGTCTACAAAGGCCATGGCGCCATCCCCCAGGTCATGAACGGCCTTGGTGTGGCAATTGTCACGACCCCGCAAGGCGTCATGACTGATCGTAAAGCCCGCGCTACCGGTATCGGTGGTGAAGTGCTTTGCTACGTGGCCTAACGGCGGCATTGAGGAGAAACTGAAATGTCTCGTGTAGGAAAAATGCCAGTGACCGTGCCCCAGGGCGTGGACGTGGCCATGAAAACAGACCAGATCAATGTCAAGGGCGCCCTCGGTACCCTGGCGCTGGCACAAAACGCGCTTGTCACCATCAAGAACGATGCCGGCAAGCTGACCTTTGTACCGGCCAATGATTCGCGTGAAGCCAATGCCATGAGCGGCACGATGCGTCAGCTCGTGAACAACATGGTGACAGGCGTGACCAAAGGCTTTGAGAAGAAGCTCAGCCTGGTCGGCGTGGGTTACAAGGCCCAGGCGCAAGGCGCCAAGCTGAACCTGACGGTGGGTTACTCCCATCCGGTGGTGATGGACATGCCGGCCGGTATCAAGGTCGAAACGCCTACCCCGACCGAAGTCGTGATCAAGGGTTCCGACCGTCAACGTGTGGGGCAGATTGCCGCTGAAGTGCGTGCCGTCCGTCCTCCCGAGCCTTACAAGGGCAAGGGCATCCGTTATTCGGATGAAAAAATCACGATCAAAGAAACCAAGAAGAAATAAGGAGCTGCATCATGTTGACCAAAAAAGAGCAGCGCCTTCGTCGTTCACGCCAGACCCGCATCCGCATTGCCACGCAAGGTGTTGCCCGTCTGACCGTCAATCGCACCAATCTGCACATTTATGCCAGCGTTATTTCTGGCGACGGCACCAAGGTTCTGGCTGCCGCTTCCACTGCAGAAGTCGAAGTGCGCAAGGAAATCGGCGCTTCGGGTAAAGGTGGAAACGTTGCTGCTGCGCAAGCCATTGGCAAGCGCATTGCCGAAAAGGCAAAAGCAGCAGGTGTTGAAAAAGTGGCGTTTGATCGCGCCGGTTTTGCGTACCACGGCCGCGTCAAAGCGCTGGCTGATGCGGCTCGCGAAGCTGGTTTGCAGTTCTAAGCAGACTGGAATTAAGTATGGCTAAGTTTCAAGCAAAATCGAACAACGACGCTCCAGACGATGGTCTGAAGGAAAAGATGATCGCGGTCAACCGCGTGACCAAAGTGGTGAAGGGCGGCCGTATTCTCGGTTTCGCAGCACTCACGGTGGTTGGTGACGGTGACGGCCGCGTCGGCATGGGCAAGGGCAAGTCGAAAGAAGTGCCGGCAGCTGTGCAAAAGGCGATGGAAGAAGCACGCCGCAACATGACCAAGGTTTCGTTGAAGAATGGCACCATTCATCACAATGTGTTTGGTCACCACGGTGCAGCGAGCGTCATGATGGCGCCGGCTCCCAAGGGTACCGGCATCATTGCTGGTGGTCCGATGCGCGCTGTTTTCGAAGTTATGGGCATTACCGACATCGTCGCCAAGAGCCACGGTTCGAGCAACCCGTACAACATGGTGCGCGCCACGATGGATGCACTGAATAACTCCACGACTGCTTCGGAAATCGCGGCCAAGCGTGGCAAATCCGTCGAAGAAATCTTCGGCTAAGGCGGCACTGAAATGACCAAAGAAACCAAAGTAAAAGTCCAGCTGGTTCGCAGCCCGATTGGCACCAAGGAATCGCATCGCGCCACCGTGCGCGGTCTGGGCCTTCGTGGCGTCAACAGCGTTAGCGAATTGCAGGACACGCCCGCAGTGCGCGGCATGATCAACAAGATCAGCTATCTGGTCAAGATTGTCTGAGCGGAGACTCAAAATGGAATTGAACGGAATCAAGCCAGGTCAGGGCGCCAAACATGCCAAACGACGTGTCGGTCGCGGCATTGGCTCCGGTCTGGGTAAAACATCTGGACGCGGCCACAAAGGTCAAAAGTCTCGCGCTGGCGGCTACCACAAGGTAGGCTTCGAGGGCGGTCAAATGCCCATGCAGCGTCGTTTGCCAAAACGAGGCTTCAAGTCGCATCTGCTGAAGTTCAATGCAGAAGTCACTTTGAGCGCGTTGGAGCAACTCGGCCTAGCCGAAGTAGATCTGTTGGCGCTGAAGACTGCCGGTCTGGTGGGTCAGCTCGCCAAGAACGTCAAGATCATCAAGACCGGTGAACTGACCAAGGCAGTCAAGCTGAACGGCATTTCTGCCACGGCAGCTGCCAAGGCTGTGATCGAAGCCGCCGGCGGCTCCGTCGCTTAATACCTGACTGGATAAATCAGTGGCAACCACTTCGGCTCAAATCGCGAAAACCGGCAAATACGGTGATCTGCGCAACAGGCTTGTGTTTTTGCTGCTGGCCCTGGTGGTGTACCGCATTGGCGCGCACATCCCGGTGCCAGGGATTGACCCTGGTCAGTTGAAAGAGCTTTTTAAGGGCCAGCAAGGCGGCATATTGAATCTGTTCAATATGTTCTCCGGTGGCGCCCTGTCGAGATTCACGGTGTTTGCCTTGGGCATCATGCCGTACATCTCGGCATCGATCATCATGCAACTACTCACGTATGTTGTGCCGACGTTCGAGCAGATGAAAAAAGAAGGTGAATCGGGCCGTCGCAAGATTACCCAGTACACCCGCTACGGAACTTTGGCTCTGGCCTTGTTCCAGTCCATGGGTATTGCCGTGGCACTCGAAAGCTCGCCAGGCCTGGTGCTCGTCCCCGGTTTTGGGTTCCGCATGACGGCGGTGTTCAGTTTGACGGCTGGCACGATGTTCTTGATGTGGCTCGGTGAGCAGATTACCGAGCGTGGCTTGGGTAACGGCATTTCGATCCTGATTTTTGCAGGCATTGCAGCAGGCTTGCCGAGTGCGATGGGTGGTTTGCTGGAGCTGGTGCGTACCGGCGCCATGAGCATTCTGATTGCCATTGTGATCGTCGCTGTGGTTGTCCTGGTGACTTATTTTGTGGTGTTTGTGGAGCGTGGGCAGCGCAAGATTCTTGTGAACTACGCTCGGCGACAGGTGGGTAACAAGGTCTATGGCGGCCAGTCATCGCACTTGCCTCTGAAGCTCAACATGGCGGGTGTCATTCCTCCCATCTTTGCTTCGTCGATCATTCTGTTGCCTGCGACCGTAGTCGGTTGGTTTAGCTCCGGGGAAAGCATGCGCTGGTTGAAAGATATCGCCAGCACGTTGACACCGGGTCAACCCATCTATGTGATGTTGTATGCCAGCGCGATTGTGTTCTTCTGCTTTTTCTATACGGCACTGGTTTTCAATAGCCGTGAAACTGCAGACAACCTGAAAAAGAGCGGTGCGTTCATTCCCGGTATTCGTCCAGGGGACCAGACCGCCCGCTACATTGACAAAATCCTGGTGCGCTTGACGCTGGCAGGTGCGGTTTACATCACATTTGTATGTTTGCTGCCAGAGTTTCTGATTTTGAAATACAACGTGCCTTTCTATTTCGGCGGCACGTCGTTGATGATTATTGTCGTGGTGACCATGGATTTCATGGCCCAAGTGCAGAACTACATGATGTCGCAACAGTATGAGTCGTTGCTTAAAAAGGCGAACTTCAAGACGTCACTGGGCGGTTAACTGGGTATTTGATGGGATATGTCTAAAGACGATGTGATCCAGATGCAAGGCGAGGTTGTAGAAAACCTCCCCAATGCGACTTTCAGGGTGAAGCTGGAAAATGGACATGTTGTACTAGGGCACATCTCGGGGAAAATGCGTATGCATTACATACGCATTCTTCCCGGTGACAAGGTAACGGTTGAATTGACGCCTTACGATTTATCGCGCGCACGAATTGTTTTCCGTGCCAAGTAAGCACAGATTGAAAGTTTAGGAGTAATAGAAATGAGAGTTTCAGCTTCGGTCAAGAAAATTTGCCGTAACTGCAAAGTTATCCGTCGCAAGGGCGTTGTCCGTGTGATTTGTACGGATCCGCGTCACAAACAGCGTCAAGGCTGATTTCAAGAGTTTTAGAGGACGAACATGGCTCGTATCGCTGGTATCAATATTCCGCCGCAGCAGCACGCCGAAATCGGTTTGACTGCAATCTTTGGCATCGGTCGCACACGCGCTCGCAAAATTTGCGAAGCGTGTGACATTGCGTATGCTAAAAAGGTCAAAGACCTTTCCGATGGCGACTTGGAAAAAATTCGTGAACAGATCGCTCTGTTCACCATCGAGGGCGATTTGCGTCGTGAAACCACGATGAACATCAAGCGCTTGATGGACATCGGTTGCTACCGTGGTTTCCGTCACCGCCGTGGCCTGCCTATGCGTGGCCAGCGCACCCGGACCAATGCCCGTACCCGCAAGGGTCCGCGCAAGGCCGCTGCAGCTTTGAAGAAATAATTGAGAGGTCGTCATGGCAAAATCACCAAGCAATAACGCTGCACAGCGCGTTCGCAAGAAAGTCCGCAAGAACGTGGCTGATGGCATCGCCCACGTCCACGCTTCTTTCAATAACACGATCATCACCATCACGGATCGCCAAGGCAATGCATTGTCGTGGGCATCTTCCGGTGGCCAGGGCTTCAAGGGCTCGCGCAAGTCCACCCCCTTTGCAGCGCAGGTCGCCTCCGAAGTGGCAGGCCGCGCCGCCATTGAACAGGGCATCAAGAACCTTGACGTTGAAATCAAGGGTCCTGGTCCAGGTCGTGAATCGTCTGTTCGCGCCCTGGGCGCACTGGGCATCCGGATCAATTCCATTGCCGACGTGACCCCCGTTCCGCACAACGGCTGCCGCCCACAAAAGCGCCGCCGTATTTAATCCTCTTGCCTGGCTGTCCGGCGGATTGTTTCAGTCCGTCAGATACCAGGCATTTTTACCCAAGCCCACCGCCGACAGGTTACGACCTTCGGCTCCTGCACTCAGGTGCAGCAGATGACAAAAGGACACTCAAGTGGCACGTTACCTAGGCCCCAAGGCCAAACTATCCCGCCGTGAAGGCACCGACCTGTTCCTGAAGAGCGCACGCCGCGCCATCAGTGACAAGGCTAAATTTGACTCCAAACCGGGTCAGCACGGCCGTACTTCCGGTACCCGTACTTCCGACTTCGGCCTGCAGTTGCGCGAGAAGCAAAAAGTCAAGCGCATGTACGGCGTGCTCGAGAAACAATTCCGCCGCTACTTTGAAGAAGCTGATCGCCGCAAAGGCAATACGGGCGCTAACTTGTTGTTCATCTTGGAATGCCGCCTGGATAACGTGGTGTACCGCATGGGGTTCGGCTCCACCCGCGCTGAAGCCCGCCAGCTGGTGTCGCACAAGGCCATCACGGTCAACGGCGGCTCCGTCAACATTCCTTCGTACATGGTCAAGGCCGGCGACGTCATCGCCGTGCGCGATAAGTCGAAGAAACAGACCCGCATCACTGAAGCTCTTGAGCTCGCCAAACAGGTCGGCATGCCCGCCTGGGTTGATGTGAACGCCGACAAGGGCGAAGGCACCTTTAAAAAGGTTCCTGACCGCGATGAGTTTGCCGCTGACGTCAACGAATCGTTGATCGTCGAGTTGTACTCACGCTAATTTTCGTTCCTGCGATACGGGGCACCGTATCGCCAGGGTGTGCTTCGCCGGCCTTATCGGTGTAACGAACCGAGGGTATTGAGAGGAAGACTGCATGCAGACTAATTTGTTGAAACCCAAAACCATCAATGTTGAGCAACTTGGCGCCAACCGCGCCAAGGTGACTCTGGAGCCATTCGAGCGTGGCTACGGCCATACGCTTGGCAATGCGCTGCGCCGCGTACTGTTGTCGTCCATGGTCGGTCATGCCGCCACGGAAGTCACCATCGCGGGTGTATTGCACGAGTACTCGTCCATCGACGGTGTGCAGGAAGACGTCGTCAACATTCTGTTGAACCTCAAGGGTGTGGTGTTCAAGCTCCACAACCGCGACGAAGTCACGCTCAGCCTGCGTAAAGATGGCGAAGGCCCTGTCACCGCCGCCGATATTCAGACGCCGCATGACGTGGAAATTATTAACCCTGAGCATGTGATCGTGAACTTGTCGCACGGCGGCAAGATCGACATGCAGATCAAGGTTGAAAACGGCCGCGGCTATGTGCCGGGCAACCAGCGCCGTTACGGCGACGAGTCGCCAAAGTCGATCGGCCGCATCGTGCTGGACGCGTCGTTCTCGCCCGTCAAACGCGTGAGCTACATCGTTGAAAGCGCGCGTGTTGAGCAGCGTACCGACCTTGACAAGCTCGTACTGGAAATCGAAACCAATGGCGCTGTGACGGCTGAAGATGCTGTCCGTGCCTCTGCAAAAATTCTGGTTGAGCAACTGGCTGTATTCGCACAACTCGAAGGCAACGAACTGGCCGCGTTTGACGCCCCTGTTCAGCGCAGTTCGCAGCAATTCGACCCTATCCTGCTGCGCCCTGTCGACGAGCTCGAACTCACCGTTCGTTCAGCGAATTGCCTCAAAGCGGAAAACATCTACTATATTGGCGACCTGATTCAGCGCACTGAAAACGAGCTGCTTAAGACCCCCAATCTGGGACGTAAATCGCTCAACGAAATCAAGGAAGTTCTGGCCTCTCGCGGCCTTACGCTCGGAATGCGTCTTGAAAGCTGGCCACCCGCCGGCCTCGACAAGCGTTAATTGAAACCACAAGATCCCGCTTGAATGGGGATCTCGCACGGGCAGTACCTGATACGGCTGCCCGGATTTTAAAAAAGGAAACACATCATGCGCCACGGACACGGACTACGTAAACTCAATCGCACCAGTGAGCACCGTCTCGCAATGCTGCGCAACATGATGAACTCGCTGCTGCAGCACGAAGTCATCAAGACCACCCTGCCCAAGGCCAAGGAATTGCGCCGCGTGGTGGAGCCCATGATCACCTTGGGTAAAGAACCCACTCTGGCCAACAAGCGCCTGGCATTTGACCGCCTGCGCGACCGCGATATGGTCGTCAAGCTGTTCGCCGAAATTGGCCCACGCTACAAGGCTCGCCCTGGTGGTTACACCCGTATCTTGAAGATGGGGTTCCGCGTTGGTGACAATGCACCCATGGCGCTGGTTGAGTTGGTGGATCGCCCTGAAGTGTCGGAAGACACTACAGCTGACACGGCCAAGGCAGAGTAAGCTACAATACACACATACCGCGCGGTGGAGCAGCCTGGTAGCTCGTTGGGCTCATAACCCAAAGGTCGTAAGTTCAAATCTTGCCCGCGCAACCAAACATGCTAGCTAACCAAGCTGGCAGCAAAACGCCCACAGGAAGTGGGCGTTTTGCTGTCCGTCTTCAGTTACTGTTTGCGTATAGCCCCCTGTGGTTAGTGCTTAAGTTTCGGCCGCTGTAGCTTGACATCATCATCCCGCGGCATCTTCTCATCTTTTGATGAGAGGGCTTACTCGTCCAATCATTTGCCCCGAGCAGCACGGCAGGTGTCGAACACTTTGGGTCACATCTGCTTCCATGAGGTTCAATTGTCAGGGCATAGCTAACGCGTGACCCCTGCGCCGTTGCGCCTGGCTGTAACGTCATTGATCGCGCTCACTACTCACTTTCGGTGACTAGTACCCCCGAAAGGGCGAGCTGTTGAATTCCACTGAAGTCTGACCCGAGTTTTCCATCGAATTTTGACCCACACTCTTTGTGAGCAGAAGGTGCTCACGATGTGGATAAGTTCTTGGTTTTCTCCTTTTTGGGCTGAGTCTTTGCAGAACTGTTTTTGAACCGATAG
>CALRQR020000010.1:0-189821 GCA_943370375.1 Synechococcus sp. UW140 | reverse complement strand
CCCCCACGATTGGGCACGTTCCGATATATTACTCACCCGTTCGCCACTCTCGAGTATTGCTACTCTACCGTTCGACTTGCATGTGTAAGGCATGCCGCCAGCGTTCAATCTGAGCCAGGATCAAACTCTATAGTTTAATCACTGCAATAATTTTCAACTCCCCGCATTTGACTGCGAGAAGAAACTCATAAAAACGGAATTGATGAGAAATCTTGACGATTTCACATTTTCTATCTCTATGAGCGTTTAAGGTCAGAAGACCTGGTTACGAATAACCTGGCAATCGCCTTCAAACGCCCATACTTATCGGCTGTAAATTTTTAATGATCCTGACTACTTTCTTGGCAGCGTTTGCTGCTTCGTTTTCGTCGTTAGCTGTAATCAGCTGAGCCTCGAATTATATACTGGTTTTTAATTCCCAGTCAACCCGAAGGTTATTTGCTTTTCTTGCCCAGCAGGCTGATTCCGAAGAATTTTGCTTGCTTTGCTGTAATCAGCAGAGCCTCAAATTATATACCGGTTTTTGATCACCAGTCAAACTTTTTTGACTCTTTTTTCTGCCGCCTGACTGCTAAGCAATCAGCACTTTCGTTTTCAGCAGAGCCTTGAATTCTATACCGAATTTTGAGTCCCGGTCAACTTTTCAAGATCTTTTTTTCTGCTGATTTGGCGCTTTCGCGATAGCTGCAAATTCCGGAGAATTTGTTCGCTGTGTTCAGCAGAGCCATCGACTATAGCACGGTTGTTTTGGCGTTTCCAAGCCTCGCCAAAAAAACTTTTCAAACTACGCCGTAACCACGACCAAGGGCAGCTCGCGCAAGCGCTTGCCCGTCAGTGAAAACAGCGCGTTTGCCAGTGCGGGCGCCAATGGCGGAACGCCCGGCTCGCCCGCTCCTCCTGGCGCTCTTTCACTGGGGACAAAGTAAGTCTCCACCAGTGGTGATTGCGCCAGGCCCACCATCCCGTACTGCGGGAAGTTCTTCTGCAGGACGACGCCCTCTTCTATATCTATCCGGCCATACAGCGCGGCGCTCAGGGCAAAGATCACGGCGCCTTCCATCTGCTGGGCCACCATGCCGGGGTTGATGACCGTGCCGCAGTCCACAGCGCACACCACACGGTGGACGCGCGGCGCGCCATTCAAGAGCGAGACCTCGACCACCTGCGCCACGATGGAGCCAAACGACTCATGCAAGGCGATACCACGTGCCCTTCCGGCAGGCGGCGCGCTCCCCCACCCCGCCTTGCTTGCGGCAAGCTCAAGAACCGCCAGATGCCGGGGCGCATCCGCCAATAAAGAACGCCTGAAAGCCAATGGATCCTGTTTGGCGTCCCAAGCCAGCTCATCCATGAAGCTTTCAGAGAAAAAAGCATTCTGTGAATGCCCCACCGAGCGCCAATAGCCCACGGGTACGCCCGACCATGTGGCCACATGCGACATCTTCTGGCTGGCAAACCCATAAGGCAGGTCGAACAGGCCCTCTGCAGCGCTTTTGTCAGGCGTATCCACCGGCCCAGCCAGCGCCGGCAGGTTGCGCTCCATCCAGCGCGGGGTGATGGCATCGCCAGCCGATTTGATGGACAGGCTGATTTCCCCGCCCGAATCGACTGCCGCACTGAGCCTGGCGACCTGCATGGGGCGGTAAAAGTCATGCGTGGTGTCTTCTTCGCGGGACCAGATGAGCTGAACCGGCCTTCCGCCGCACTCCAGGGCGACCCGCACGGCCTGGGCCACGCAGTCCACCTCCAGCCGGCGGCCAAACCCGCCGCCCAGCAGCGTGACGGTAAGGTGGACATCCCCCGGCGCCACCCCGGCCACCCTTGCGGCAACGGCCACCGCCATCTGGGGGACCTGCGTGGGCGCCCAGAGCCACACCTTGCCCTCTTTGACTTGCGCGGTGCAGTTCATGGGCTCCAGCGCGGCATGTGCCAGATAAGGCGCGCGGTACAGCGCCTGCACTTTCCGCCCAGCGCCCGTATCAGCCTTGCCGGCCTCCCCCCTTATATAGAAGGCATAGCCGTCTTCCCGCTCCAGGGCGGATTCCAGGGCTTTTCCGATTTCCCGGCTGTCCAGCCCGCCGGCGGGCCGCTGCTGCCAATCCACCGGCACTGCCAGGGCAGCCTGCTGGGCCTGCCACCAGGTTTTCCCCACCACGGCCAGGCCGGCCGTTGAGCCCGCATAGCCGGGCAGCCGCACCAGGCGCTCGACCCCCGGTTGCGCCAGCACCGCATTGGCCTGAATGGCGCCGGCCGAGCCTCCGAGCATGGGGCATAACCGAACCGCCGCATACAGCATGCCCGGCAAGCGCACATCCAGCCCAAAGACAGCCGTGCCATCGACTTTGGCCGGAATATCCAGACGCGGGGCACTGCGCCCGATCAGCTTCCAGTCCTTGCGGCTCTTGAGCGTGACCTCGCCCGGTGGCGTCACGGCGGCGAACTTGGCCAGTTCCCCATAGTGGGCAGATGGCCCGGAGGGATGCGAAATCACGCCGTTTTTGACGCTGAGCTCATCCACCGGCAGCTTCCAGTCCAGCGAAGCCGCCCCGAGCAAGGACGCGCGCGCCGTCGCCGCGGCCGTTCGCAGCACCTCCCAGGCATCGGCCACGCTGGACGACCCGCCCGTGGCGTTGATCCCCAGCTCGCGCGCCAGCTTGCCCATCATCCATTCGCCGACCCTGACCTTGGTGGGGCGTACCTTGGGAGCCCCCTCTGGCGCGTAGTCGTCCACCTCCAGGGGGTGAAACGGCAGGCTGCCGACCAGCATGGCGACATTTCCGTAGATCGTGTCGGCGCCCGCCTGCTCCAGGCTTACCCGCAGCAGGGGCACATCCAGCTCCTCGGCCACCAGCATGGCCAGCGCGGTGTGCACGCCCTGGCCCATTTCGCTGCGCGGCATGGCCAGTACGACGCCGCCGTCGGCCTTGATCTTGATCCAGCCGTTGAACACGACGCCTGTCAGGTCGGGCTCGCCGCTGGCCGGCCAGGGCCGCGCGGCGCTGCCCAGGCGCGAACGGGCGGGCAACAGGCACCAACCCACGACCAGAGCCCCGGCGCCTCCCGCCGCGCTCAGCAACCAAGCCCGTCTTTTCATGTCCGGGCCTTTTTCGCGGCGCCAGGGCCACCAGGCAAAACGCCTGCCGCGCGTTTGATGGCGACACGGATCCGCTGGTAAGTGCCGCAGCGGCAGATATTGGTCATGGCGGCATCAATGTCCGCATCTGTAGGCTTGGGGGTTTTATCAAGCAGCGCAGCCGCGGCCATCAACATGCCCGACTGGCAGTAGCCGCATTGGGGCACCTGCTCCGCAACCCAGGCGAGTTGCAAGGCATGGGGCTTGCCGGGCGCGCCCAGGGCTTCAATGGTCTGGATGCGCTTGCCCAGCACGGCAGACACTGGAACCACGCAGGACCGCACCGCCTCGCCGTCCACCCGCACTGTGCAGGCACCGCAGGCAGCCACGCCGCACCCGAACTTCGTGCCCGTCATGTTCAGCACGTCACGCAGCAGCCAGAGCAACGGCATGCCAGGGTCGGCGTCGGCCTGAACGATGCGGCCATTGATTTGCAGTTCCAAGGTCCCTCCTTCAGCGATCGAATCGCCGGAACGAACGACTATATCGGTGAGGCGGGGCAGGCGATAGGGCGCAGATGCCACACCGGCCGCCCACGTCATAACTTGTATTCAAGCGACGGAGCGAAGGAGCGCCCTGCATCCAAAAGACAGGCCTTGAAGAACCTACAAAGAGCCCGCGTCACAACAGGGGCGGATAATCTGCCCCCTTATGGCACTTATTACCTTACTGGACGCCCAACTCGCTTTTGGGCACGTCGCGCTGCTGGACCACGCAGATTTTTCCCTCGAAACCAACCAGCGCATCGGCCTGATCGGCCGCAACGGCACGGGCAAGTCGTCTCTGCTGAAAATCCTCGCGGGCCTCGAAAAACCCGATGACGGCACGCTGCAGCTGCAGCAAAACCTGCGCATCGCCTACGTGCCGCAAGAGCCCAGTCTGGACCCGCATGCTACTGTTTTTATAGCGGCTAGCGCAGGACTGGCGAGGACCAGGCACGTAGTTGAGCAATATCTGGCGGCCGACGAAAACACCGACCTGGACGCTCTGCAATCGGAAATCGAGGCGCTGGACGGCTGGACCTGGGAGCAGCGCGTGGAGGAAACCCTGCACCGCCTGCACCTGGACAAGGACGCCATCGTCGGGTCGCTGTCGGGCGGCACCAAAAAGCGCGTGGCGCTGGCCCAGGCGCTGGTCGCCAAACCTGACGTACTGCTGCTTGACGAGCCGACCAACCACCTGGACCTGGACTCCATCGCCTGGCTGGAGGAATTGCTGATCAATTTCAACGGCAGCATCATCACCATCACCCACGACCGGGCCTTCCTCGACCAGGTCGCCACCGTCATCGTCGAGCTGGACCGCGGCAAGCTCAACAGCTACCCCGGCAACTTCGCCCAGTACCTGGTGCAAAAAGAAGAACAGATGGCGCAGGAAGCCGTCATCAATGCCAAGGCCGACAAGCTGCTGGCGCAAGAAGAAATCTGGATCCGCAAGGGCGTGGAAGCGCGCCGCACCCGCAGCGTGGCCCGTATCGGCCGCCTTGAGGCCCTGCGCGACAACCGCGCCGCGCGACGTGACGCGGTTGGCCGCGTCAACCTGGACGTCTCCAGCGGCGAGAAAAGCGGCAAGATCGTCGCCGAGCTCACCGATGTGAGCAAAAGCTTCGGCCACCCGGGCAGCGAAAAGCTCATCGTCAACAAATTCACCGGCACCTTGCTGCGCGGCGACAAAGTGGGCCTGCTGGGCCCCAACGGCGCCGGCAAGACCACGCTGCTCAAGCTCATTTTGGGCGAGTTGCAGCCCGACGTGACCACGCCGCCCGGCAAGATCCGCCAGGGCGCCAACCTGCAGGTGGCCTACTTCGACCAGATGCGCGACAGCCTGGACCTGGACGCCACACTGGAAGACTTCATCAGCCCCGGCAGCGAATGGGTGGAGATCAACGGCGCCAAAAAGCACGTCAAGAGCTACCTGACCGACTTTCTGTTCTCGCCGGCGCGCGCCAATTCACCGGTGCGCACCCTCTCGGGCGGCGAGCGCAACCGCCTGTTGCTGGCGCGCCTCTTTGCGCGCCCGGCCAACGTGCTGGTGCTGGACGAGCCGACCAACGACCTGGACATCGACACGCTGGAGCTGCTGGAAGACCTGCTGCAAAACTATGAAGGCACGGTGTTCCTGGTCAGCCACGACAGGCGCTTCCTGGACAACGTGGTCACCAGCACCATCGCGTATGAAGGCACGCCCGAGAACCCCGGCTTCTGGCGCGAGTACGAAGGCGGCGTGACGGACTGGATCACCCAGTCCAAGCGGGCGGCGCAGATCACCGGCGCGGCGAAAACGCCTGGGTCACCTTCCAGTGCCAAATCTTCAAGCAAAAACACGCCACAGCCCAATAAGGACGCTGATGAGCCGCTATCAAAAAAGAAGCTGAGCTACAAAGAGCAGCGCGAACTGGACGGCCTGCCGGCGCTGATCCAGCAACTCGAGTCGCAGCAAAAAGCGATTGAGCAGGAGCTGTATGACGGCACGCTCTACACCAGCAATGCCAAGCGGGCGGCCGAACTCAATGCGCGCAACAGCAAGATCGAGGAAGAGCTGATGGAGGCGCTGCAGCGCTGGGAGACACTGTCGGCGTAAGCGCCCACTACCCTCAAAAGGCCCGGCTTGCGCAATCAAGCCGGGCTCCTACAAGAAGAGTCGGCGCCAGCGCAGGCGCTCCCGGCATCAACTACATCTCCTTACGCTACAGTGGTTCGCACCATGCCGACCACCTTTAGCGCCTTTCCCGACACCCGTTTCAGCACCCGTTTCAGCACGCGTTTGATTTCCCCAGCGTTGCGGCGCGTGCTGCCGGCGCTGGCCGTGGCCTTCACCGCCTTGTGGCTGACCGGCTGCGCCTCGTTGCCCAGTGAGGTCGACAGGCCGGTGTCCACCGCTCTGGCCAACCCGGCCGAAACCCGGCTGGGCGCGCTGGTCGCCGCACGCGCCGCCAAGGCCGGCACCCGCAACGACTCGGGCTTTGCGCTGGTAGGCGATGCCGAACTGGCCTTTACCAGCCGCATGACGCTGATCAAGGCCGCGCAGAAGACGCTGGACATCCAGTACTACGCGATCTTTGCCGACGACACCACCGAGCGCATGTTCGACGCCCTGCGCGAAGCCGCCGGCCGCGGCGTGCGCATCCGCATCCTGCTGGACGACTTCAACACCTCGGGCAAAAACGCCCAGGTGCTCAAGCTGGCGTTTGAGAAAAACTTCGAGCTGCGCCTCTTCAACCCGATTCCGGGCGGCCGCGGCTCGCTGGTGTTTCGCATCCTGGGCAACCTGAAGGACGCCGACCGCCTGCAGCGGCGCATGCACAACAAGATCTTTGTGGCCGACAACGCAGTGGCCATCACCGGCGGGCGCAACCTGGGTGAAACCTACTTCGGCCAGAGCGAAGGCACCAATTTCGTCGATATCGATGTGATCGCGGCCGGCCGCATCGCACGTGACCTGTCAGCCAGCTTTGACCAGTACTGGAACAACCCGCTGGCCTACCCGGTCCAGTCGCTGATGACGGCCGAAGAGATTGAAGCCCTTAAACCGCCGCCCCCGGGGACCGGACCCGCCCCCGGCAAGCTGGAAGAAGACCCCACCAAGCTGGCCGCCGCCACGCAGGCAGCCATCGCCCAGTCGAATGCCGACGCCGCCGGCGTCAACAGCACCACCATCACTCGCACCGTCACCACGCCTGGCGGCGCGACCACGACCATCGCGCCATTGCCGGACTCGGCCGACCTGCGTTTGCTCACCTGGACCTGGGCGCCCTCGGTGCTGCTGGTCGACAAGCCTTCCAAGATCGCTGCCGACGCCGACTCGACCGAAGAAGCACAGGACACCGCCGTCGACGGCCTGCTGCAGCTGATGGCCCAGGCCAAAGGCAACCTGCTCATCGTCTCGCCCTACTTTGTGCCCGGCGAACGCATGATGAAAGGCTTTGCCGATCTGCGGCAACGCGGCGTACGTGTGCGTGTGCTCACCAACTCGCTCGCTTCCAACGACGCGCCAGCCGCGCATGTCGGTTATGCGCGCTACCGCAAGGCCTTGCTGGAGATGGGCATCGAGATCTATGAAATGCGCGCCGAGCAAGAGGGCTCTTTCAGCAGCTTCGGCTCCGCCGCGCTGGCCGGCGGATCGACCGGAGGCTCTACCGGCGGTTCGCGCGCCAGCCTGCATTCCAAAGTGGTGGTGATGGACGACCGCCTGCTGGTGGTCGGATCGATGAACCTGGATTTGCGCTCGCAACTGCAAAACAGCGAAGTCGCCATCGTCATCCGCAACCGCGCCATCTCGGCCGAAGCCACGCGGCTGATTGAACCAACCCTGGTCAGCGGCGCTTACCGCGTCGAGCTGGAAGACGGGCAGTTGGTTTGGCGCGCGCCTCAGGGATCGCAGTTAAAGGACACCAAGGTGGAGCCGGATGCGAGCTGGGGCTTGAAGCTGATGCTCAAGCTGATCGGGCCGTTTGCGCCGGACGAAATGCTTTAAAGCAATTTCTTGAGTGTTTTGGGCCTCCAGCCCAATCGCTGCCTTGGCAAACCGCTATTGAGGTACGGGAACGGCTACTTCACGGCATCCCGCAAGCGCGCGAACACCTTCCAGAACGCCGCTTCCTGCGTCGTCGCAAAGTTGATCCGCATCAGCGTGCTGGGCGCGCGGACCGCATGAAAGAGCGCACCAGGTGCGATCAGATAGCCCTCGTCCAGCATGCGCTGCGCCAGCGCGTCGGTGTCCACGCCGGTGTCGACCCAGCCGAAGAGGCCGGCGGGCTCGGCCGCAAACGTGCAGCCGTGGGCAATCGCCAACTTGACGCTGCGGGCGCGTGCCGCGTCCAGCCGCGTGCGTATGCGTTCGGCGTGGCGGCGCAATTGGCCCTGGTCTATGCACCAGGCCAACGCTTTTTCAAGCAGGGCGGGCGTGGTCAGCGTGGCCAGCAGCTTGGTGTCGAGCAGGCGTTCGACCAGATCGGGCGGCGCGGCCAAAAAACCCACGCGCCAGCCGGGCGCCAGGATCTTGGCAAAGCCGCTGACGTAAATCGTGCGCTGCAGGCTGTCGAGTGAGCACAGCCGCGTCGCGTGTTCGGGCGCCAGGTGGCTGTAGGTGTCGTCTTCAACAATGTGAAAGTTGTGCTGCATCGCCAGCTGCAGCACGCGATGGGCGCTACCCGGCGTGAGGCAGTAGCCCGTCGGGTTGTGGAACACGCTCACACTGACAAAGAGCTTGGGCTGGTGGATCTCGCAGTACTTCGCCATCACCTCCAGGTCAGGCCCGTCGGCGCGGCGCGGCACCGGCAGGATGCGCATGCCCAATGCGTCGAGCCGGGCAAACTCCACCGCCCATCCGGGTTCTTCCACCATCACGCAATCGCCGGCGCGCAGCAGGGTGCGGCTCACGATGTCCAGCGCATGCGTGGCGCCCACGGTGGTGATGATCTGCTCGGGCACGGCGTGCACATTGAGCGAGCTCAATTTGTTGGACAGCGCGCGGCGCAGGCCGCTGTCGCCCATGGGCTCGCCGTACTGCAGCGAAAAATCCCGCAGCGCGCTGACGCTGGTCACCTTGCGCACCGCTGTCGGCATAAAGCTGGTCTCCAGCCAGTCGGACGGGAACACGCCCATGCCGGGTTGCGGCTTGTTGCTGACCTTGTGGAACATGCCGCGTATCAGCGCGGTGGCGTCGACAGGCGCCTGGCGCGTGGCCATCCATCCGGCGGTGCTCCAGGCGCCCAGCGGCGCCAGGTCCACCACGGCGTCGGCCCCGGCGGGCGCCCCTTTTTTGGTGACCACCGCCTGCAGTTTGTTGGCATGGGTGGAGGTGGCGTTGAGCGAAGCATCGCGCACAAAAAAACCGCGATTCTTGTGCGCCACCACCAGGCCTTGCGCGAGCAGCTGGTCATACGCGGCGACCACGGTAGACACACTCACGCCCTGTTGCTCGGCGCACAGCCGCACCGAAGGCAGGCGCGCACCGGGCGCCAGCAGGCGGCTGCGGATGCGTTCGGCAAACCGTGCCGAGAGCTGCTCGGTCAGCGATTGGGAGGCGGCTTTCATCAACATGGCGGGTCCTTCGTGAGGCCTTGCGTACGAGAGCAACGGCGATGTGTGCTGACAATTTGACCAGTACAGTTTGGGGATTTGTGCATACAACTGTATTGGTGGTGTACTGCTTTCAACTATAAAGTCTGAAGCATGAATTGGCAAGAATTTACGGCTTTACTGGTGTTGGCCACGGCGATGAGCTTTTCGCCCGGCCCCAACACGACACTGTCGACCGCGCTCGGCGCCAACCACGGTTTCAGGCGCGCGCTGCCTTTTGTCTGCGCCGTGCCGGTCGGTTGGGGTGCGCTGCTGCTGGTGTGCGCGCTGGGCCTGGGCGCGCTGGTGGTGGCGGTGCCGCTGCTGAGCTGGGCCGTCAAGATCATCGGTGTGGCCTACCTGCTGTGGCTGGCCTTCAAGATTTCGCAGTCGCGCCAGCTCAGCCAGGCCGACGCAGACCGGCTGAACGTCACGTTCTGGCAGGGCGCGGCGCTGCAGTTCGTGAACATCAAGGCCTGGATGCTCGCGCTGGCGATTGTCAGCGGCTGGATTGCCGGGCGCGAGGGCCCTGCCATGCGCCTGGCCATCGTGTTGCCCGTGATGCTGGTCTATGCCTTTGTCAGCAACCTGACCTACGCGCTGGCCGGCTCGCTGCTGCGCGACTGGCTCACGGGCCCGGCGGGCAGCGGCCTCAGGCTTCGCTGGTTCAACTACGTCATGGCCGGCGTGCTGGTGGTCACCGCGATCTGGATGCTCTTTATATGAATACCAACGCGCAAATCACCAAAGGCCTCTGGCTGGGCCTGCTGGGCATCGTGATCTTCTCGGTCACGCTGCCGATGACACGCCTGGCCGTGGGTACGCCCGACGCGCCGCAGATGTCGGGCGTCTTCATCGCGATGGGCCGGGCAGTGGTGGCGGCGGCTCTGTCAGCGGTGTTTTTGCTGGCCACGCGCGCGCGCCTTCCCCGGCGTGAAGACTGGTGGCCGCTGGCCATTACCGCGGGCGGAGTGGTGTTCGGCTTTCCGCTCTTCAGCTCCCTGGCCATGCGGTATGTGGAGGCCATGCACGCCAGCGTGATCGTCGGCGTTCTGCCTCTGGCTACGGCGGCGGTGGGCGCGTTGCTGCATCGCCAGCGCCCCTCCACCGGTTTCTGGCTCTGCGCCGCGCTGGGCAGTGCGCTGGTAGTGGCCTTTGCCATGCTGCGCTCGGGCAGCGGCGGCCTGGCTATCAGCCTGGCCGACCTGCTGTTGCTGGCCGCCATGGGCTCCGCCGCCGTGGGTTACGGCTATGGCGCCAAACTTTCGCAGCGCATGCAGGCCGAACACGTGATCTGCTGGGCGCTGCTGATCTCCTTGCCGCTGACGCTGCCGCTGGCCGCCTTCAGCTGGCCGACCGGTGCTATCAAGGCTTCGGCCTGGTGGGGCTTTGGCTACGTGGCGGTGTTCTCGATGTGGCTGGGCTTTTTTGCCTGGTACCGCGGCCTGGCGCTGGGCGGCACGGTGCGTGTAAGCCAGGTGCAACTGGTGCAGCCGTTTTTGTCGATGCTGTTTGCCGTACCGCTGCTGGGCGAGCGCCTGGACGCGGTGACTGTGGGTTTTGGCCTGGCCGTGATCGCCACGGTGTTCATCGGCAAGAAGATGCCGGTTCACCCGTCCAACGCCACACCCAGCCCGTTGCTGCAACCGAGGAAGACCTGATGTACTCCGCCGCCTTTATTTTTGAGCCCGGCACTTACGATGAGCGCTTTCACGCGCTCGACGCACTGATAGAAGAAGCCGCGCTCGCTACCCCTGGTTATCTGGGCGCGGAGACCTGGCGTTCGCCCGACGGCAAGCTCAGCAACGCCACCTACTTCTGGGACAACCTGGAGGCGCTGCGCACGTTTTCCGCGCACCCGAAACACCTGGAGGCCAAGCGCCAGTACACCGAGTGGTACAAGGGCTTTCACATCGTCATCTCGCAAGTGCTGCGCTCTTACGGCGACGGCACGATCGCGCACATCACGCCCAACGAGCGCGACCGCAGACAGGGCGTGCCCGCATGAACATCGCCGGCATTCCCTTCGGCACGACCGACTGGGCCGCCGTGGCCCGCACCGAGCACCCGGCGCTGGAAGGCAAGGCTTTCTGGCGCACGCAGCTGTTTGGCGACATACGCGTACGCATGGTCGAATACACGCCCGGCTATGTGTCTGACCACTGGTGCAAGAAGGGCCACATACTGTTGTGCCTGCAAGGGCAGTTGCATACCGAACTGGAAGACGGACGCCGCTTCACACTGGAGCCGGGCATGAGCTACCAGGTGGCCGACCACGCCGAGGCGCACCGCTCTACCTCGCCATTGGGCGCCACGCTGTTTGTAGTGGATTGAAGCGATACGGCGCAGAATGAAAGTGTTTGTTTCGACCGGTTAAAAGCCCGGCGGAATTTTTTTATCAAGGCCACCTTTTACGGCCCCAAGGAGAAGCGTGAGATGAGCAAGATGGAATGGACCCAGGCGCGACGCGCCCACAAGATGAACCCCTCGGTGATCCGCGAGATCCTGAAGGTCACCGAAAAGCCCGGCATCATCAGCTTTGCCGGCGGCCTGCCCTCACCCAAGACCTTTCCGGTCGCCGCTTTTCGCGAAGCCTGCGACAAGGTGCTGCGCGAAGACGGCCACGCAGCGCTGCAGTACGCCGCCAGCGAAGGCTACGCCCCGCTGCGCGAGATGGTCGCCGCCATGCTGCCCTGGGAGGTTGACCCGGCGCAGGTGCTCATTACCACCGGCTCGCAGCAGGGCCTGGATCTCATTGCCAAAATCCTGATCGACGAAGGCAGCCGTGTGCTGGTCGAAACGCCGACCTACCTGGGTGCGCTGCAGGCCTTCACGCCGATGGAGCCTGAAGTCGTGGGCGTGGCCAGCGACGACGAAGGCGTGGACATCCAGGACCTGGCCAGCAAAGCCGCCGGCGCGCGTTTCTTTTACGTGCTGCCCAACTTCCAGAACCCGACCGGCCGCACCATGACCGAGGCACGCCGCGCCGCGTTGAGCGCCGAGGCCGCGCGCCTGGGCCTTCCCATCGTCGAAGACAACCCTTATGGCGACCTGTGGTTTGACACGCCGCCGCCGCTGCCGCTCACCGCGCGCAACCCGGAAGGCTGCATCTACATGGGATCGTTCTCCAAGATCCTCGCGCCCGGTTTGCGCCTGGGCTTTCTGGTCGCGCCCAAGTCCCTCTACCCCAAGCTGCTGCAGGCCAAGCAGGCCGCCGACTTGCACACGCCGGGCTTTAACCAGCGCATGGTGGTCGAGACCATGAAGGACAACTTCCTGGACCGTCACGTGCCCACCATTCGCGCGCTCTACAAATCGCAGCGCGACGCCATGCTGGCCGCGATGAAACGCGACATGCCCGAGGGCGTGAGCTGGAACACCCCTGCCGGCGGCATGTTTTTGTGGGTGCGCCTGCCTGAAGGCATGAACGCCATCGACTTGCTGCCCAAGGCGGTGGAGCGCAACGTGGCCTTTGTGCCCGGCTGGGCGTTTTACGCCGACCATGCCGATGCCCGGACGCTGCGCCTGTCATTCGTCACTTCCAGTGTCGAGCAGATCAACATCGGCATCGCCGCACTGGCTGCGGCCATCCGCGAACAACTGCCTGCCGGCGTTCCTGAAGAACTGCGCGCCGCATGATAGACACGGCCACACTGTCGCTGTTCGTGTTGGCGGTACTGGCGCTGTTTTTGTCGCCCGGCCCCAACATGGCCTTTGTGCTGTCGCACGGGCTGGCGCATGGTGTGCGCGGCGGCTTTGCGGCGGCCATCGGCATCTCGGCGGCAGACCTGGTGCATACGCTGTGCGCCGCCACCGGCGTGACCGCGCTGGTCGCAGCCTGGCCACCTTCGTTCGACGTGCTGCGCTATGCCGGTGCGCTGTATTTGCTGTGGCTGGCATGGCAGGCCTTGCGCCCCGCCGGTGCACGCAGCGCGGCCCAAGCGCAGCCCGCCGGCTTTGCCCGCATCGTGCGCATGGCCCTGCTCAACAACCTGGTCAATCCCAAGGCGCTGCTGTTTTTCATGGTGTTCCTGCCGCAGTTCGTGAACCCGGCGCACGGCCATGTCACGCTGCAATTGCTGGTGCTCGGCGCCATCTTGTCGCTGATGGCGCTGGTGTTCAACACCGTGCTGGGCGCTTTCAGCGGGCAGATCGGGCGCCGCCTGCAGGCGCGGCCCGGCGCCGCGAAATTCCAGCGCGGCTTTCTGGCGCTTGTCATGGCCGGGCTGGCGCTGCGGCTGTTGCTTCTTGACCGTCCCACCAAAGGAATCTGACCATGCTGCATCTCTGGGGGCGTATCAGCTCCATCAACGTACGCAAGGTGGTGTGGGCCGCGCAGGAGCTGGGCCTCACGATGCAGCGCACCGACGCCGGCGGCCAGTTCGGTATCGTGAAAGAGCCCGACTATTTGCACAAAAACCCGAATGCCCTGGTCCCGTTGATGGAAGACGGCGAAATACGCATCTGGGAGTCCAACGTCATCGTGCGTTACCTATGCGCCAAACATTCGCAGGGCGACTTTTACCCTGCCGGCTTGCCCGAGCGCTTTGCCGCCGAGCAGTGGATGGACTGGCAACAGACCACCTTCAACCCGGCCGGCCGCACCGCCTTTATCCAGTGGATCCGCACACCGGCAGAGCAGCGCAACCCGGCGCTGATTGCGCAGTCTGTGGCCGCCACTGAGGCACTGCTCACCCTGATGGATGCCCACCTGGCCGACCACGCCTTTATGGGCGGCGACCGCTTCGGCATGGCCGACATTCCGCTGGCCTGCGAGATGCACCGCTGGTTCGGCCTGCCACAGCCCCGCGCTGCGCGTGCGCACCTGGACCGCTGGTACCAAAACATCCTGGCACGGCCGGCCACGCGCGGCGTGCTCGATCTGCCCCTGTCGTAAATCGTTCAACCCTCTTCCTCAAACTGACCCGGAAACCTGAAAGCCCCCATGAAGCAGCGCGCATTCAAGCAAGTCGACGTGTTCACGCCCATCCCTTACTTCGGCAACCCGCTGGCCGTGGTCATGGACGGCAGCGGCCTCAATGACGACGCCATGCAGCGCTTTGCCAAGTGGACCAACCTCTCGGAAACTACCTTCCTGTTGCCGCCCACCGACGCGTCGGCGGACTACAACGTGCGCATCTTCACGCCCGGCGGCGAGCTGCCATTTGCCGGCCACCCCACGCTGGGCAGCTGCCACAGCTGGCTGGAGGCCGGCGGGCAGCCCCACAGCAAAGACTTCATCGTGCAGGAATGCAAGGTGGGCCTGGTGAAGATTCGCCGCGAGCCCGGCACCCGGCGCCTGGCGTTCGCCGCACCGGCCTTGAAGCGATCCGCGCCCAGCCCCGCCCTGCTGGCGCAGGTAGCCGGCGCGCTGGGATTAAAAGCAAACAGCATCCTGGCAGCGCAATGCCTGGACAACGGCCCGCTGTGGTGGGGCCTGTTGCTGGACAGCCCCGAGACCGTGCTGCAACTGGCGCCGGACCACAAGGCGCTGGCCAAGCTGGGCACCAAGGTCGGCGTGGCCGCGCGCTACCCGCATGAAGACACGGCGCCACTGATTGCACGCGCCAACCGCGAGGCAAAAGCCTTCGCGGCCTCTGCGCCTGCAGCGGCCCCTGATTTCGAAGTGCGCGCTTTTGCCTCCCCCGTGGGCATTGACGAAGACCCGGTCACGGGCAGCCTCAATGCCAGCCTGGCCCAGTGGCTGATCGCCGAAGGCCATGCGCCCGAACACTACATCGCCTCACAGGGCGTCTGCCTGGGCCGCGCCGGCCAGGTGCATATTGAGCGCGATGCCGCCGGCCAGGTCTGGGTGGGCGGCGAGTCGGTCACCTGCATTGACGGAAACGTGAGGCTTTAAGCATGGAAGCCACCACCGCATCCCCACCGCTGGCCTCGCAGATCGACCACCTGGTGGTCGTCGCTGCCACCCTGGCCGAGGGCGTGCAGTGGTGCGAGCGCGTGCTCGGCATCACGCCCGGACCGGGCGGCGAGCACGGGCTGATGGGCACGCACAACCGGCTGTTCACGGTGGCCTCGCCGGCCTTTCCGCGCGCCTATTTCGAGATAATTGCTATCAATTCAGGAGCTAAAAACCCACGCGCAGCACCGTCCAGACGCTGGTTTGACCTTGATGATCAAGAGCTGCAGCTGCGGCTGAGCAAAACCGGCCCGCAACTGGCGCACTTTGTGGCGTCTACACCCCGCGTGGGTGCGGCCGTGCGGGCGCTTGCGCACCTCGGGCTGGACCGCGGCGAGGTGCTCGAAGCCTCGCGCATGACGCCGCAGGGCCTGCTGGCCTGGAAGATCACCGTGCGCGAAGACGGTCAGCGGCTCTTTTACGGCGCGCTGCCCACGCTGATCCAGTGGGGAGAAGTGCACCCGGCCGATGGCATGGCGCCGTCGGGCGTCACGCTGCAGTCACTTCACGCCAGCCACCCGCGCCACGATGCGCTGCGTGGCGGTTACGAGGCGATCGGTCTTTCGGGCGTTGGCCTCTCGCAGGGCCCGCCCAACCTCATCGCCACGCTGCAAACGCCGCGCGGCCTCGTCACGCTGGAATCACAAGGAGTCTGAAATGCTCACCGTCACCGAACTCGCCTGGTTTGCCCTCGCCGCCCTGGTGCTCGTGCTCACGCCCGGGCCCAACATGATTTATTGCATCTCGCGCACGCTGTGCCAGGGGCCTCGCGCCGGACTGATTTCCCTCAGCGGCGTGGCGCTGGGTTTTGTCGTGCACCTGCTGGCCGCGTCCTTCGGGCTGACGGCGTTGCTGCTGGCTGTGCCGCTGGCCTTCGATGCGATCAAGGTGGCGGGCGCGGCCTATCTGCTCTGGATGGCGTGGCAAGCAGTGAAGCCCGGCGGCCTGGCGCCTTTTGAAACGCGCGAACTGCCCAACGACCCACCGCGCACGCTCTTCCTCATGGGCTTTATGACCAATCTGCTCAACCCCAAGGTGGCGATGTTTTATCTCTCGTTCTTCCCCCAGTTTTTACACCCCGAGCGCGGCGACCTGCTGCTGCAAAGCCTGACGCTGGGCGCGGTCCAGATCAGCGTCAGCACGACTGTGAACACGGTGCTGATCTGCTTTGCCGCTGCGATTGCGGGCTTCCTCAATCGCAACATCAGCTGGATGCGCGTGCAGCGCTACGTGATGGGCACGGTGCTGGGCCTGCTGGCGCTGCGCCTGCTGGCTGAAAAGCGGGCGGCCACATGAGCGCCGTCCTTGACCACGCGCCAGAGTTGGGCAGCAGCATGTTGCCTTCGTTGAAGGACATCGAAGACGCGGCGCGCGTCGTCTACCGTGAATTCCAGGCCACACCGCAATACCGCTGGGGCCTGTCCAGCCAGCGGCTGGGCACCGACTGCTGGATCAAGCACGAGAACCACACACCGGTGGGCGCGTTCAAGCTGCGCGGCGGCCTCACCTACTTTGACGGGCTCAAGCAACGCGGCGAGATGCCGAAAGAAGTCATCAGCGCCACACGCGGCAACCACGGCCAGAGCATCGGCTGGGCCGCCCGCGCGCACGGCGTGCCTTGCACCATCGTGGTTCCACACGGCAACTCGGTGGAGAAAAACGCCGCCATGCGCGCGTTGGGCGCCACGCTGATCGAACACGGCGACGACTTCCAGGCCAGCCGCGAATTCGCGATCGCACTGGCGGCCGAGCGCGGCGCCCACATGGTGCCCAGCTTTGATGCCGGCTTGCTGCGCGGCGTGAGCACCTACTGGTGGGAGTTCATGCTGGCCGTGCCGCAGCTCGACGTGGTGTATGTGCCCATCGGCCAGGGCTCGGGCGCCTGCTCGGCCATTGCCGCCAAGCTGGCGCTGGGCCGCACACTGCGCATCGTGGGCGTGGTGAGCGCGCACGCCACCACCTACGCCGACTCGCTGGCGGCGGGGCGTGTGGTCGAGGCGCCGGTGACCACGCAGCTGGCCGACGGCATGGCCTGCCGCGTCGCCGATCCCGCTGCACTCGACATCTTGCTGCCGCACCTTGATCGTATCGTGAAGGTGACGGACAACGAAGTCGCCCAGGCCATGCGCGACCTCTATGCCGACACCCACAACGTGGCCGAAGGCGCGGGTGCAGCCAGCTTTGCCGCAGCGATGCAGGAGCGCAGCCAGCTGAAGGGCCTGGTCGTAGGCACCACGCTCTGCGGCGGCAACGTTGACACGGCAACTGTCGCCAAGGTGCTAAGCCAGGCCTGAGCTGGTCGCGCACGGGACTGGGGGGCCAGCCCGTCGCCACCACAATCCGCCCATGGGAACCCTCTACCTCGTGCGCCACGGCCAGGCCTCATTTGGCGAAGACGACTACGACGTGCTCAGCCCCATGGGGCGCCAGCAAAGCGTGCGGCTGGGTGAGTATTTCAAGTACAAGGGCATCACGTTCGACGGTGCCTTCACAGGCACGCTGCAGCGGCAGATCAATACCTTTGCGGGGATTTGCGAAGGCATGGGTATCACCATGCAGGCCACACAGCGCTCCGGGCTCAATGAATATGACAGTCACGCGGTGATTGGCGCCATCCACCCACACAAGCTCGAAAAGCCCACCACCCCCGAGGAATACCGCGGCCACTTTCGCCTGCTGCGCGACGGCCTGGCGCAGTGGATGGCCGGCGTGGTCAGCCCCAAGGGCATGCCCAGCTATAGCGAATTCGTCGCGGGCGTGACCGATGTGCTGGACCACGTGCGCACCACCCACACCGGCAATGTGCTGCTGGTCTCCAGCGGCGGGCCTATCTCGACGGCCGTCGGCCATGTGCTGGGCACCAGCCCTGAAACCACGATCGAGCTGAACCTGCGCATCCGCAACTGCTCGCTCACGGAGTTTGCGTTCACACCCAAACGCCACATGCTGGTGACCTACAACACGCTGCCGCACCTGGATGCGCCCGAACACGCCGGCTGGATCACCTACGCCTGAGAACCTGTTCACGGCCTGACGCGAATCTTGCACCTGCCTCCGTGGTATTTCCACCATTGCCGGGCAGGCCGCAAGCAAAGATACTCTTTGGCAGCATGACTGCAGCACCCCACTCCACTGCCGCCGGCCCGCACCCTGTGGGCATTGTTCTTTATGCCGGCAGCGCCGATGCGCTGGCGGCCGCCAGTTACAGCTTTCTGGTGCGGCTGGAGCAACTCGGCTTGCAGGACGCCGTGGAGACCGCGGAGATGATGCCGCCGGCAGGCTCGGCCGCAGCGAGGCGCTTTTACTTGCCCGCCGCCCTGGTGGCGCAGTGGGCGCCCGGCCTGGACACCATCGGCCTGGCCGAGCGGCTGCAACTGGACACCACCCGCATGGACGACCTGGAGCAGGAAATCCTGCTGGCCATGCTGCTGAGCCCCGTGGCGTTTGAATTCCCGAGCCACGCGGAGCTGGCCTCGGCCGTGCGCATACGCCGCAACATCGTGGTGGCCGCGCGCAAGACCGCGCTGGAATTTCACACCACGGAAGTCAACCGCCCCGAAGACTGCTGGACCTACTCCGAGGACGACGGCTTTACCGTGCGGCCCGGCCATGCGCTGATTGCCGCACTCGAAAAAGCCACGCAGCCCGAGGCCTCGGGCAAGCTCTATTCCTTTTCCTGCTACCGCGCGACGGAGTACGTGATCCTGCTGGCCATCGCGCAGGAGCTGCAAGCCTGCAACCCGCCGCTGCTGGCGGCGTTGCAACAGCGCTGGGAAAAGAGCGCCATCATGTCGGGCAAGTTCCACGATGTGTTCCTGCGCGAATACGGCTCCATGCAAGAGCCCCTGCCGCCGCGCTATTACGTCCCTGGCGACAGGCTGTGGTTTCGCAACCCCGACGAACACTCGTCCGATGTGTCGGGCTACGAGGGCTCATGGGTGTTCTACCTCGGCGGCGGCCTCTTCACCAATTTCTGGAAGCGTGAGCAGCCCTACACGCTCATCGCCAAATGCCTGGAACTCTTTCACTGGCGGCATGCCACCTACACCGATGCGGCGGGCGAGCTGCGCATCAACGAAGGCATTGTCGAATCGGGCGTCAAGGCCTCGATGGCCGACCCGGCGCAGACGGCGCAGATCCTGGAGCTGATGCTGCGCATGCGCGAACCCAAGGGCGTGTACCAATCGGGCGGCTGCATAGACACCTCGCGCGAACACCCGCGCTGGGTGTGCCCCGCCACCAGTGACATGGTGTTGCCGCAGGCGTAAGGCCGGCGTCGGCACAGGCCGGTTGCTACCAATTTAATAGCTGACTGCCTATACACCGCCTGGGCTAGAGGCCTTTTTTTCTTATAACCCCCGATCAGCCCGCTTACTTCGCCGCGTTGCCGCTGACGCGCCACACCACGTTACCCACATCGTCGGCCACCAGCAGCGCGCCGCGCTTGTCCATCGCCACACCCACCGGCCGGCCGTAGGCATGGCCTTCAGGGCTGAGGAAACCCGTGAGCACATCCACCGGCAGGCCGGCGGGCAGGCCCTTCAGAAACGGCACAAACACCACCTTGTAGCCGCTGTGCGGTACGCGGTTCCACGAGCCGTGCTCACCCACAAACACGCCGGTTGCCAGCGTTTTCGGCAAGGCCTGGCCTTCAGAAAACACCATGCCCAGCGGCGCGACGTGAGAGCCCAGCGCGTAGTCGGGCGACACCGCCTGCGACACCAGGTCGGGCCGCGCCGGCCGCACGCGCGCATCCACGTTCTTGCCGTAGTAGCTGTAGGGCCAGCCGTAAAACACGCCGTCGCGTACCGAGGTCAGGTAGTCGGGCACCAGGTCGCTGCCGATCTCGTCGCGCTCGTTCACCACCGTCCAGAGCGCCCCGGTGCCAGGCGCCCAGCCCATGCCGTTGGGGTTGCGCAGGCCCGAGGCGTACACGCGGTGGCTGCCGGTTTTGGGGTCGACTTCCCAGATGGCGGCGCGGCCGGTCTCGGCCTGCATGCCGCGCTCACCCACATTGCTGTTGGAGCCCACCGTCACATAGAGCTTGCTGCCGTCGGCGCTGGCGATGATGTTTTTGGTCCAGTGGTGGTTGATGGGGCCGGCGGGTAAATCCACCACCTTGACGGGCTCGGCCGTGATGCTGGTTTGCCCCGGCTGATAGGGAAAGCGCACCACCGCATCGGTGTTGGCCACATAAAAATCGTTGCCCACCAGCACCATGCCGAAGGGCGAATTGAGGTTTTGCAAAAACACCGTGCGGGTTTCGGCCTTGCCGTCGCCGTCGGTGTCGCGCAGCAAGGTGATGCGGTTGGCCGTGGGCGCCCCGGCGCCGGCGCGGCCCATCACCTTTTTCATGAACCAGCCGCGGATGCCCTTGCCGTCTTCGGGCTTGGGCGGCGCGTTGCTTTCGGCTACCAGCACATCGCCATTGGGCAGCACATACACCCAGCGCGGATGGTCCAGCCCGCTCGCCAGGGCCGTCACGGCCAGGCCCGCCATGGGCGTGGGCATCACGCCTTCGGGCCAGCCTTTGGCCGGCGCGATGTTCACGGTGGGGATGAGCCGTTTGACGGGTTGCGGCAGCGTCGGGGTGGCGCCCATGCCCGCCTCGGGCGGCAGCAGGGCGGTGTCGCCGCAGGCCACCAGGCCGCCGACGAAGGCCGCACAGACGGCGATGGCAAGCCATGCCCTGGCGGTAAAAGCAGTTGAGCGCGTTGAACGCATAAATCCCCCTGATGCGCACCGCACAAGCACGGCACCCCGCCTACTGTGCGCGCCCGGCACCGGCTGCGCTGTCAGCGGGTCTCACGGCGCGCTGTCAGCGCGAGGCCCGTTACCCGGGCAACAGCGGCAAGTCGGCCTTCTTCAGCGTCCGCAGCACAAAGCTCGACTTGCTGTGGCGTATGCCTTTGATCTTGTAGAGCCGCTCGCGCAGCAGACGCTCGTAGTCCTTGGTGTCGTGCACCGCGATGCGCAGCAGGTAGTCGTATTCGCCGGACACCAGATACGCCTCAATCACTTCCGGGATCGCCGCCAGCGTTTCGCCGAATTTCTCCAGCGTGTTGTCGGAGTGGCTGTCGAGCGTGACTTGCACCATCACCGTGTCGCCCAGGCCCAGCGCCTGCGCATTGAGCCGCACGGTGTAGCCCTCGATCACGCCGGCTTCCTCCATCTTCTTGATACGGCCCCAGCAGGGCGAGGGGCTCAGGCCCACGGCCTGGCCGATGTCTTGCAGGCTGGTGCGCGCGTCGGCCTGCAGCACCTGAAGGATTTTCCGGTCCAAAGTATCCATTCAGGTAATTTATCTGAAATTTGCAATTTCACAGATTTTTTATCTGTTTATGGCGAAATCAGCAGCAAATCAGGCAAATTATTCGGCGGTACCCGGGCGATACTTTCTTCCATGGCAGCGGGCTTACCGGTCCGTCTGGCAAGACAAAGCCCCCAGCGAGTTACCGCTCACTGGGGGCTTTGATTTTTGAGGGCTGCCGGAAGCCAGAAGCCGGCGCCTGGCGCCTAGAACGCGGTCTTGTCGCTCAGCGTATCGGCCGGCAACTGGTCGATCTGTATCAGCACTTGCGCCAGGCTGCGGCCGGCCGCACCCAGCAGCGCGCGGCCCTTTTCCGCCGTGGCGGCTGCCGCGTTGCCCACCGCGCCCTGCGGGTTGTAGTCCTGCATCTGCCATGCCAGCTTGGCGCTGCGGCCGTCGCCCAGGATGCTGAACTTTTTGGCGCGGTCTTGCGAGGTAGAGGCAAAGTTCTGCGCCTTGGCCATGTCGACCTGCCCGGGTTTGAGCGCCAGCATCATGGACGTCTCGATCTCGCCCGCATGGATGCCGAAGCGGTGCTCTTCAGCGCTGAATAAATCGTTCACCGGTTTGCCGTCGTCACCCGTGAGCGGCAGGTTGAACCAGTTCACGCTGTAAACCAGCATGCCAAGGCGCGCCCGCAGGTCGCGCGCCACCACGTCCAGCAGGCCCACCTGCCCGCCGTGCGAATTGAGCAGCACCAGTTTTTTCACACCCGTCTGCGCCACCGACTCCGCCAGCTCCGTCCAGAGCCGGATCACGGTTTCGGCTTTCAGCGTGAGCGTGCCGGCAAAGCGGGTGTGCTCGGGGCTGAAGCCGATTGACTGCGTGGGCAGGAACAGCACCGGCTGACTGGCCGGCAGATGCGGCAGCGCCGCCTCGACCACGCCGTCCACCAGCGTCGCATCCACATTCAGCGGCAGGTGCGGGCCATGCTGTTCGACCGCGGCCACCGGCAGCACCGCGATGCAGCGGGGCAGGTCCAGGTGAGCGAAGTCGGGGGATTTAAGGGTGGACCAGTGGCGGGGTGGGATGGGGGTCATGGGGTGTATTTTGAGCTATTTGATGTTTGCCCCGGCTTCAAAAGCCAAACACCGCAGCGTCGGCAACCCCGAAGCCCAACCCGGATCGCCTTGCTCAAGACAGACTGTTCGGCCTGACTCAACAGCAAGAGCCTGAAAAAGGGTTTGCTATCAATTCAATAGCTGCCTGCGCGTGTCCCTATTCGGCCAGAAGCCAATTTGATGCCCTGAGTTGCCCAGACTGCGCGTTTGCGGCAGGCCGCGGCGGCCTCGTTCAAAGGTTTGATAGAAAACATCGCCCTTTGCAACTGTGTTTTTTCACAGCCCTTCACTACTACACGCCCAAAAGAACGACAAATTCCAGAAAAATAGGCCTTTTTTATTAATTTCTTATTGACTCGGACGGAAACAGGTTTAACCTTACTCGTAAGAAAATGTGACGACAAACGCGAAGAAATAACAGTTAGCGGCCGAATTGTGACAAATTTGCACGCTTTCCTCGTGATAAGTCGATTCCGTATTCTTTTTTGGCATAAATGTGAATTAGTCGATCCACCCAAAGACCATTAGTAACATAAAGTTACCAATAGCTTATGTGTGGATATTCACATGTTTTCTTTGGTGTCAGGCCGATTCTTAAGGCGCTTACACCGCCAACTTGTAACAAAAAGGATGCGGATCATGAGATCAATTTGGAAATTCGGTGTGGTGGTTGCGGGCCTGGCCTTGGGTCAGATGGCTCTGGCCCAGAACGCAGCCGTGAGTTCACAGCTGCTTGCGCAACGCGTGGACACGGTGGCCGGCAAACCGGTGCTCAAAGCTGCCGGTGACGGCAAGCCAGGCGATGTTCTGCAATACAGCGCCACCTACCGCAACACCGGCGCCACACCTGCCGGCAAGCTGCTGGCCACGGTACCGGTGCCACCGGGCACCACCTTCATCGCCGCCAGTGCAGAGCCGGCCCAGGCCCAGGCTTCCACGGACGGCGCCACCTTTGCCCCGATGCCGCTGACCCGCCTGGTCAAGCAGGCTGACGGCACCACGCGCAAAGAGCCCGTGCCGCTGGCCGACTACCGCGCCCTGCGCTGGGAAATCGGCACCCTGCCTGCGGGCGCCACCACGGTGGTCAGCCTGCGCACGCGCATCGATTCACCAGTCGTGGCATCCGCCGCCAAGCCGTAACGGCAGCCGGGTCCAACCCGCACGCTGCTATTTCCCGATTTTGTTAGTTGTTTGTCGATTCACCGTTGTCTTGTAGCCAGGAGAAAAACGCCATGTATGCCAACCCCCCGAGTCCGCGGCCATTAGGGCTGCCGCACTTCTTCACCCACTGGATTGTGGGTTTGTTCGTTGCCTTCGCGCTTGTGATGGCCGGTATGGCGGCTCACGCTGCCCCGCCGCCCGCCGGCACATCCATCAGCAACCAGGCCTCGGCCACGTATTCGGATGCATCGGGCGTGACGCGCACGGTGACCTCCAACGTGGTACAGACCACGGTGCAGCAGATCGCCAGCCTGACGCTGGCCGCCAACGGCGCGCAGAACGCGACGCCAGGCAGCGTGGTGTATTACCCGCACACCCTGACCAACACCGGTAACGGCACGGACACGTTCAACCTGACCACCAGCAACGCCGGCGCCTTCACGATGGCAAGCGTGCAGATCTTTGCCGACAACGGCAGCGGTTCGCCCACCGGCGCCGCCATCACCTCGACCGGTGCTTTGGCCGCAGGCGGCATCTTCAAGTACATCGTGGTCGCCACGCTGCCAGGCACGGCCACGGCAACGCAGACCAACACCATCACGGTGACCGGCGCCAGCGTGTTCGACCCGACCAAGACGCAGTCGAACACCGACGTGACCACGGCCACGACCAACGCGGTCGTTACGCTGACCAAGTCGGCGAGCGTGTCCAGCGGCTCGGCCGGCACGGCCATCACCTACACCCTGACCTACACGAACACCGGTAACAGCACGGCCACCGCCGTGGCGATCACCGACGTTCTGCCGGCAGGACTGACCTACACCGCAGGCAGCGCTCGCTGGAGCGTCACCGGCGCCACGGCGCTGAGCGACGGCGGCGGCGTCAGCGGCACCGCCCCCAACACGCTGACCTCCGGCTACACACTGGGCACCAAGACCCTGCTCGTGACGCTGAACCAGGTCACGGCCGGCCAGTCGGGCACCATCAGCTTCGGCGTGACCGTGGCTGCAGGCACCGCACCCGGTACGCTGAACAACACCGCCACGACGTCGTACAACAACGGCGCCACCACGGTGACCGGCAGCTCCAACACTGTGCCTTTCGCGGTGCTGCAGACCGCCAGCGTGACGCTGTCGGGCACCACCGTGCCCGGCCCTGCCGCGCCCGGATCGACGGTGAGCTTCACCAACACCGTGACCAACACCGGCAACGGCTCCGACACCTTCAACATCACGCTGAGCCCAGGCAACTTCCCTGCCGGCACGACCTTCCAGCTGTTCAAGAGCGACGGCGTCACGCCGCTGGTCGACACCAACAGCGACGGCACCGTCGACACGGGCCCGCTGGCTGCCGCCGCCACCTACAACGTGATCCTGAAGGCCACGCTGCCGCCGAACGCGACCAACACCGGTGCGCCGTTCATCGTCGTCAAGACCGCCACGTCGGTGTTCGACCCGACCAAGTCGGCCAACACCAACGACCAGCTGACCGCAGTGGCCAACTCCGCTGTCGATGCGACCAACAACCTGCCGACCGCGGTGGGCGTTCCTGGCGTGGGCGTGTTCGCCAACGGTGAAGCAGCCGCTCAGGTCACCAACACGCTGAACCCCGGCGCCTCGACGGTCTTCACCATCGTGGCCAACAACACCGGCCCTTCGCCGGACAGCTACAACCTGGGCGCCAGCACGGTGAGCACCTTCGCCAGCGTGACGCTGCCGGCCGGCTGGACGGTCAGCTTCCGCGCCGACGGCGGTGTGGGTAACTGCTCGACCATGGGCGCGACCATCACCAACACCGGCTCCGTAGCCGCCGCCGGCAACGCCGTCGTCTGCGCGGTGGTCAACGTGCCGGCCGGTTTCGTTGCAGGCACCACGCAGCTGTACTTCCGTACGCTGTCGCCTACGTCGAACGCTTCGGATACGCTGCATGACGCCGTCATCGTGAACGCCGTGCGCTCGGTCACCCTGACGCCCAACGGCGCCGGCCAGACCTACCCAGGCGGCTCCTATGTCTACAGCCACACCCTGACCAACACCGGCAACGTGCTGGAAGGCAACGGTACGGTTTCCACGCTGACCCTGGCCGGGACCAACAACCAGGCCGGCTGGACTTCCGCGCTGTACTACGACGCCAACGCCAACGGCGTGCTCGACGCGACCGATCCGCAAATCAGCAGCACCCTGCATGCCGCAGGCGTCCTGCCCGCAGGTCTGGCGCCCGGCGCCTCCATCACCGTGTTCAACAAGGTGATCGCACCGAGCGGCGCAACGCCCGGCGCAGTGGACGCCACGACCATCACGGTGACGACCACCAACAACAGCTATGTGACGACGGTTCCCGTCGTGGCCACCGCTGTTGACAGCACCACCGTGATCGCCGGCAACCTGACGCTGTCCAAGGCGCAATCCCTGGACACGACCTGCACCGGCGCCACCGGCGGCACGGTCTACGCAGCGGCCACCCTGAGCGCCCGCCCCAACCAGTGCGTGCTGTACCAGATCACCGTGACCAACGTCGGCTCCGCCAACGCGACCACCGTGGTGGTCTCGGATGCGACGCCGAGCTACACGACGCTGAGCAGCGCGGCTGCCAGCACGGTAGGCACGGTGACCGGCCCGGCGGCCGGCGCCAGCGGCACCGTCACCGCGACGATCGGCACCCTGACCCCAGGTCAGTCGGCTGTCGTGACTTTCGGCGTGCGGATCAACCCGTAACCCGGACCTGACCTCTTGCGCGGGAAGCGAAAGCTTCCCCGCTTTTCAAAGGGCACGCACAAACGCGCGCCCTTTGGAAAGCGACGCCCTGCCGCAAAACCAACCACCGATCCACCCCACATGCTTTTTCGCCTGCCGCGCAAACTGCTGATCTCCTGCATGCTGCTGCTTTTCTGGGCAGCAGCACAGGCGGCGCCGACCCCGGCCGGGACGGTGATCAGCAATACGGCGAGCGCGACTTTTGTGGACGCCACGACGGGCTTGTCGGTGCGCATCAACTCCAACACCGTGAACACCACGGTGTCGGCCCTGGAGGCGCTCACACTGAACGCCAGCCAGAACCTGCTGATCGGTGTCGGCTCTTCCTTCACCATCAACCACAACCTGGCCAACACGGGCAACACCGCCACCGACTACCTGATCACGGCCAGCGTGGCCGGCGGCAGCGCCTTCACCCCCCTGAACCTGCAGGTGGTGCTGGACGTCAACGGCAACGGCCTGGTCGATGCCGGCGAGCCCGTGGTGCCCGCAGGCGGCGTGGTGCCGGTGGCCATCGGCGCCACCGCGGGCCTTCTGATCACCGGCCAGATCCCGGCAGGTGCGGTGCCTGGCCAGACGGCGCAGCTCACCTTGCGCGCGGTCAGCCAGCTGCAAAACGCCACGGCCACCAACACAGACACGATCAACCTGACCAACGGCGCAGCCGTGCAGGTCAGCTACGCGGCCGCCACCGCCACCGCCACCCAGAACGTGGCACTGGACTTCACCGCCAGGGCCACCAACAACGGCAACATGGCGGCCAGCCCCGCCAACGTGACGGTCAACGGCGCACCCGCCGCGCTGTTCATCCTGCGCGCACCGGTGCCGCTGAACACCACCTTCACCTCGGCCCAGCCCGCTACCAACGCCGGCGCGCAAACGCTGTACCACCTGACGGGCGCAGCCGCCAACAGCTACGTCACCACCGTGCCGGCAGGCGGTGTGGTCGATGCAGTGGCCTGGACCCTCCCCAGCCTGGCGCAAGGCGCCTTGTTCCAGGGCCGGTTCACTGTCATGGTCAATTCAAACGCCGCCGGCAACGTGACTGGCGCGGCCTACGCCGACTGGACCGATGCCGGCGCGCCCCTGACCACCACCAGCAACTCGGTGGTGCTGCCGCTGCCGTCGCGCGCGGCAGGCATCTTCTTCTATACCAACAGCAGCTACACGAACCGCGCCACCCAAAGCACGCCCGGCAGCGCCCTGTTCGTGCAGACCGACGCAGCCATCTGCAATGCCGACCCGGCAACGATCGGCACGGTGCCCGTGACCATCGTCAGCCAGCTCACCGGCGATTCGGAAACCTACACTGCCGTGGAAACCGGCCCGAACACCGGCGTGTTCCGCATCCTGCCCAGCGTGCCCACGGCCAACGCGGCCACGCACATCGTGGCCTCGGGCGACGGCATCCTGGAAGTGCTGCGCAACGACACGGTGACCGCCACCATCACCGCTTGCGGCGGCATCTCGGTTTCGGCGACCACCACGCTGCTGGTTGACCCCTCGGGCACCGTTTACAACTCGGTCACCAACCAGCCCATCGCCGGCGCCACGGTGCAGCTGATCGACATCACCGGTGCGGGCAACGGCGGCACGCCCGGCGGACCGGCCGTGGTGTTCCAGATGGACGGCGTGACGCCGGCGCCCAGCGTTGTGGTGACGGGAGCCTCCGGTTTCTATGAATTCCCGCTGGTGCTCAACAGCACCTACCGCCTGGTGGTCACCGCGCCGACAGGCTTTTCGTTTCCCTCGCAGTCGCCCGCGGCGCTGCAGCCGGGCGGCCGTTTGATCGACACGCCGGGCTCCTACGGCGGCAACTTCGTGGTGGCCGGTGTGGCAGTGCATTTCGACCTGCCCATGGACCCGGGCGGCGGTGCGGGCGGCTTCTTCATCCAGAAAACGGCCAACAAGAAGACCGCCGAAGTCGGCGACTTTGTCGACTACTCGATCAAGCTGAACAACGTTGGAGCCGCGGCGCTTCCGGCCGTCGTGATCAGCGACAGTCTGCCCGCCGGCTTTGCCTATGTGCGCGGCACCGCGCGGCTGAACGGCGCAGCACTGGCCGACCCGGCCGGCGGCGCCGGCCCCGCGCTGCAGTTCGCCGTCGGCGCCCTGGCCGCCGGCGCACAGCCCGTGCTGACTTACCGTGTGCGCATAGGCGCGGGCAGCCAAAGCGGTAACGGCATCAACACCGCCCAGGCCGCCAGCGGCGCGGTGCGCTCCAACAGTTCCAGCGTGCGCGTGCAGGTGATCGGCGGCGTGTTCTCCAACAAGGCCTACGTGATCGGCAAGGTGTTTGCCGACTGCAACAGGGACGGCGTGCAGGACGCGGGCGAACCGGGCATTCCCGGTGTGCGCATCTACCTGGAAGAAGGCAGCTATGCCGTGACGGACGAAGAAGGCAAGTACAGCTTCTACGGCCTGGAGCCGCGCACCCACATCGCCAAGCTTGACAACATCACGCTGCCTGCGGGCGCCACGCTGGCCGTGCTGGGCAACCGCAACGCCTTTGACGCCGGCAGCCGCTTTGTGGACCTCATCAACGGCGAGCTGCACAAGGCCGACTTCGCCATCAACGAGTGCACACCCGGCATTCGCGATCAGATCGCTGCACGCCGCAAGGCGCTGGGCAACCCGTCGGAGATCACGCAGGCCGCCGGCCTGCTGCTGCAGGCTACCCGCAGCGCCACCGCAACGGACAGCCGCACGCTGCCCGCCAGCGGCGCCATGGGCCTGCCCGGTGCCCAGCAAAACAATGCCGCCAGCACACCCGCAGCGCCACTGCAGGGTACCCTGGGCGCCGTGGGCGACACCGGTGGCCCCACCGCCCCCAATACGCGCCTGCCACAACCTATCTACACGCCCGCCAGCGTGGAGCCTGCGCAGCCCGCCGCGCCTGCCGGCACCGACGCAGCCGCGGCCGAACAGGCACTGCAGCCCCTGGAAGACCTGCTGCCCGAACTCAACAGCGATACCGGTTTTGTAGGTCTTGCGGACGAACAATTGCTGCCCGTCGCCCAAACCCGGGTTCGCGTGAAAGGCCCGCTGGGCGCGCGCTTTGAACTCACCGTCAACGGCCAGCCCGTGCCGGCCACGCAAGTGGGCAAGAAGAGCAGCCTGGAAAAGAACAAGGTCCTGGCCTGGGAATACATCGGCGTGGACTTGAAGCCCGGGCGCAACACGCTGGCCGTACGCGCCATCGACAGCTTCGGCAACGCCCGCGGTACGGCGCAGATCACGGTGCGCGTGCCCGGTGCGCTGGCCAAAATCGACATCGGCGCCCCTGCGCAACTGGTCGCCGACGGCACCACTGCCGTGCCCGTCACCATTTCGCTGCGTGACGCGCAAGGCCTGCCGGTCACGGCACGCACCCAGGTCAGCCTGCAGGCCAGCCTGGGCCAGTGGCAAACCGCTGACCTCGATGCACGCCAGCCCGGCACCCAGGTGTTTGTCGAAGGCGGCGAAGGCCGCTTCCTGCTGCTGCCGCCGGCGCAGCCCGGCAAGGCGGAGCTCAGCATCGGCAGCGGCATCGTCAAATCAACGGCGGCCATTGAATTCATCCCCAATCTGCGCCCCATGATCGCCGCCGGCATCGTGGAAGGCACGATCAATCTGCGCAGCCTCAACCCCTCAGCGCTGCAGCCCGCGCAAAGCGGCGACGTGTTTGAGCGCCAGATCCAGAGCGCATCGCGCAGCTTTGGCGGCGGCAAGGGCGAAGCCGCCGCACGGACCGCGCTGTTCCTCAAAGGCAAGGTCCTCGGCTCCTCGCTGCTGACGCTGGCCTACGACTCCGACAAGCCGTCTGATACGGCGCTGTTCCGCGACATCCAGCCCAACCAGTTCTACCCGGTGTACGGGGACTCGTCGGCGCGCGGCTTTGACGCGCAGTCCACCGGCAAGCTGTACGTGATGCTGCAAAACGGCACCAACTACGCGCTGCTGGGCGACTACTCGACGCAAAGCGACAACGCGGCGCGCCAACTCACGCAGTACTCGCGCGCCCTCAACGGCGTGAAGGGCCGCTACCAGGAAGGCGCCCTCACCGTGGAAGGCTTTGCCAGCCGTACCTCGACCACGCAGCTGGTGCAGGAGTTCCGCGCCAACGGCACCTCCGGCCCGTTTCTGCTGAACATCAACGGCGTGATCAACAGCCAGCAGGTCAACATCCTCACGCGCAGCCGCAGCCAGGCCTCGGTCATCGTCAACGACGCGCCGCTCACGCAGTTCACCGATTACGAAATTGAACCCTTCAGCGGCCGCCTGTTGCTGAAGTCGCCGGTGCCCAGCGTGGACGCCGACCTCAACCCCATCTTCGTGCGGGTGAGTTATTCGGTCGATTCAGGCGCCGCCAAACACACGGTTGCCGGTGTTGACGCCCGCGTTCAGGTCACGCCGGCGCTGACGCTGGGCGCTTCTGCCATGCGCGACACCAACCCGGCCGACCGTCAAAGCCTGGACGGCCTCAACGCCACCGTCAAGCTCGGCGACAAAACGGTCGCCACCGGCGAAATCGCCCGCAGCGTGACCGACCTGCAGGGCAGCGGCTCCGGCCAGCGCGCCGAGATCCGCCATGAAGACCAGGCGCTGCAGGCGCGCGTCTGGGGCGCCAAGACCAGCGCCGGCTTCTACAACCCCAACAGCGTGCAGTCCGCAGGCCAGTCCGAGTACGGCGCCAAGATCGGCTATGCGGTGGACGAGAAAAACCGCATCGTCGGCGAAGCGCTGCGCACCGCCAACAGCATCACCGGCGCATCGCAAACCGGCGCCGAACTGAAGCTCGAACACAGCCTGGCCGGCAACATCAAGGTGGAAGCCGGCGTGCGCTACAGCAGCGCCAACAGCGCCGCAGCGCTGTCCGGCCCGGCCCTGCCCGGCTCCACCGTTCCTATCGTGCCTTCGGCCACCGCGCTGGCGGCGGGCTCTGCCGAAGAAGTGGGCACCACCACCGCGCGCGTCAAGGTCACGGTGCCGGTGCCCAATGTGCCGCAGGCCGACGTTTACGGCCTGGCCGAGTACGCCATCGACGGCAGCGGCGGCCGTGAAGTCGGCGTGGGCGGCAACTACGCGATCAATGCCACGACGCGCGCCTATGCGCGCCACGACTTCATCAACAGCCTGAAAAGCATTTACACGCTCAATGCGTCCACGTCGCAGTACACGACGGTGGCCGGCATCAACACCGAGCTGGCCGACAGCACGCAGCTGTTCAATGAATACCGCATGGGCGACAGCATCAACGGGCGCACCAGCGAAGCCGCCCTGGGCCTGCGCCGGCTCTGGCGCCTGGACAACGGCATCGGCCTGACAGCCAGCGTGCAGCGCATCAAGCCGCTGTCGGGCGTCGTCATCGACGACTCCAGCGCCGTGACAGTGGGCGCAGATTACACCGCCGCCACGACCTGGAAGGCCTCCGGCCAGGTGCAGTGGCAAACGTCCACCACGTCGAGCAGCTGGCTGCTCACCGGCGCGCTGGCCAACAAGCTGGACGACAACTGGACGCTGCTCAACCGCGCCCTCTACAGCGAGCAGACCAACCTGGGCGCCGGCGGCGGCAAGCGCGAACTCATCACGGCGCAGTCCGGTGCGGCTTACCGCCCCGTGGAGACCGATGTGTGGAACGCACTGGGACGCATCGAATACAAAAAGGATTCGGACAGCACGCTTGGCCCGGGACTGAACCGCGACGAGTCCGGCCTGATCCTGTCGACCCACCTCAATGTCCAACCCAACCGCAACTGGATCACGAGTGCGCGCTACGCCGCCAAGTGGGGCAGCGACAAATCCAACGGCCTCAGCAGCCGCTCCTTCACGCAGTTGATCGGCGGGCGCACCACCTGGAACCTCACAAAGGATTGGGACGTCAGCCTGCAAGCCAACCGCATGTGGGGCGACGGCGCCGCCGAGACCGCGGTAGGCGTCGAAGTCGGCTACCTCGCCTGGAAAAACATGTGGGTGTCCGTGGGCTATAACTTCAAGGGCTTCAAGGCCACCGACCTGACGGGCGAAGCCTATACCCAGCGCGGCCTCTATTTGCGCGTACGCTTCAAGTTTGACGAGAACGTGTTCGGCGAGCCCGGCGCCGCCGCCGCAACGCCTCCTTCCCGCACGGCGGAGCCAAAATCATGATTCTTATTCACCGCTCCGCTTCCAGCCAGGGCCTGCTGCGCAGGCCGGCGCTTTCACGCACCCTGGCGCGCGCCGCAGGCGCCGCCTTGTTGCTGCTGGCCGCGCCCTGGGCGATGGCGCAGACGACTTTCAACTACACCGGCGCGCTGCAGACCTACACCGTGCCGGCGGGCGCGGGCGGGGTGATCATCCAGGCCAACGGCGCGGGCGGCGGCAGCGGCGGCAATGATTTGAATGGAGACGGCGGTGCCGGCGGCGCGGGTGCGAGGGCCACCGGCACGTACTACATCGCCCCCGGCACCGTGCTGAATGTGGCCGTCGGGCAGGGCGGCCGGGCCGGTAATACCTCGCAGGGCGCTTTTACCTGCGCCAATGCAGCTGGCGCAGGCGGGTTGGCGGGCGGTGCCCCTCCCGGCTGGGCCGGCGGCTCAGGTGGCCAGGCCGGCTGTAGTGGCTGGTCCGGCGGCGGCGCCGGCGGCGGTGCCGCCAGCGTGGTGGCCACGGCCGCCAACGCCCGGCTGATCATCGCCGGCGGCGGTGGCGGCGGGCAGGGCGGCGCGCTCGACGTGCCGGGCCGCGCCGGCCTGGCGGCACCAACGACGATCGGCACATTGCAAGGTGGCGCCGGCACCGCCGGTACGACACGCACCGGCGACGGCTCCGGCGGCGGCGGTGGCGGCGGCGGTTGCGCGGCCGGTGTGGGCGGGGCGGAGCTGGTGGACAGCAGCGGCGCCAACGCCACTCGCCAGGCCACGGGGGGCGGTTCTTGCCGCGACACGACGCTGATTTCAGCCTTCAGCGTGACCGCATCGCTGGGCGGCGCGGGCGCTACCTCCAACACGGGCACGGCGCCGGGCAGCGGCAATCCCGGCGGCAACGGCTCCGTGACCATCACGCCCATCTACCCTACGCTGGGCGTCACCAAGTCCCAGCCCAGCCCGGCGCTGCAGGTAGGCATCAACAGCGTTTACACCTTGACGGTGACCAACACGTCCACGACACCGGGCAACTCGGCGCGCGTGGTCGACCAGTTGCCCGTCAACATGACCTATGTCAGCGGCACCGGCACCGGTTGGACCTGCTCGACTGCCGCGAACGCCGGCGGCACGCTGGTGACCTGTAATTTCGTGGGCACCATCGCAGCGAGCGGCGGCACGGCGGTGGTGCAGATCACGGCCAGGCCGACCAGCAACATCACGGTCACCAACTATGCCGCCGTGGATCCATCCGGCACCACCACACCGCCCACGGCCACCACCTGCACGGCCGCCAATGCACCGAGCGCCGGCTGCGCCGCGCCCGTGGTCAGCACAGTCGCCCTGGGATTCGGCGGCACGGTGTACAGCGACACCAACCACAACGGCAACCTGGATGCAGGCGAGTCCGGCATAGGCGGGGCCAGCGCACTGTGGGTCAAGCTGACGCCGCGCACCGGCGTCACCTGCACAGGCCCGGCCACGTCGGCGGCCTCGGTCAATCTGACCACCGGCGCCTACAGCTTTACCAACATCCAGCAGGGCAACTACTGCCTGGTGCTGGACGGCAACGGCACCCTGAGCGACATCACGGTCGCCTACCCGGCCGGTTTCATCGGCACCGAGAACCCGACCGGCGTGGTCCAGTTCAGCATCGTGGGAGCACCACCCCCGCCCGAGAACTTCGGCCTGTACGGCGGCAGCACGCTCAGCGGCAATGTGTTTGCCGACAACGGCGCCGGCGGTACCGCCAACAATGGCGTCAAGACCGGCGCCGAACCCGGCCTGGCCGGCATCACCGTCAATGCCCTGCAGGGCGCGACGACGCTGGACAGCGAACCCACCGCCAGCGACGGCAGCTTCATCCTCTGGATCCCCGCGTCCGCCAGCGGCACAGTGGTCATCACGCCCGTGCTGCCGGCCGGCTACATCGCCACCGGTGGCTCGGCCGGCACCACGGGCGGCAGCTACACCCGCCCCAGCGTGAGCTACACCGCCGGATCGGGCCTGGCCCGCACCGGCATCAGCTTCGGCATGGTGGCGCCCAACACCCTGGGCCCCAACGGCGCGCAGACGGCCCAGCCCGGTACCGTGGTGTTTTATGCGCACACCTACAAAGCCGGAACCGGCGGGCAGGTCACGTTCTCGATCGCCAACACGGCCACGCCGGCCAGCCCGGCCTGGAACCAGGTGCTGTACCAGGACAGCAACTGCAACGCCACGCTGGAGGCCAGCGAGCCGCAGGTCACCACCTTCTTCAACGTCACGGCGGGGCAAACGGTTTGCCTGATCGTCAAGCAGTTCGTGCCCGCAGGCGCTGGCCAGGGCGCACAAAACAGCGTCACGCTGAGCGCCGCCTTTACCTACACCAACAGCGCCCCGGCGTTGGCTGTCAGCACGCTGGTCGCCACCGACATCACCACGGTAGGCCAGGCCGGTGATCTGTCGCTGGCCAAGCTGGTGAGCAACGTGACCCAGGCCCTCCCCGCAGCCACCAGCGTCAACGCCAGCCCGGGCGACACGCTGCAGTACACGCTGACCGCCACCAACAACGGCACGCTGCCGCTGTCCACGCTGTTCGTGAGTGACTCCACCACGGCCTTTACCGGCTTTGTTTCCGCGGCCTGCCCGGGCACGCTGCCAGCAGGCATCACCGCCTGCACGGTGACGACACAGCCGGCGGTCGGCGCGCAGGGCGCGCTCAAGTGGACGTTCACCGGCTCGCTGCCTTCGGGGGCGCAGCTGGTGGTGACTTACCGGGTCAAGGTTGATCAGTAAGCAGAGCGGCTGGTGGGGCAACGAGCCGCGCGCAGCTCGCAGCTGCTGTCTGCCAGCTGTCGTCAGCTTGCTATCAATTCAGTAGCTAACAGCCAATACCCTTATTGGGCTACAGCCCTAAAAAGCTTAAAAAACTTAAAAGCGCCGATCAACCTCAACGGCCATCCCATGGCTCGCCGCGGTACCAGGCATGCGCCGCCATCCGCAGCATGGGCTTGTCGCCTGCGGTATCTCCATACGCATACAGCGTCATTCCCCCCAGCGCAGCAGCCCCAAAACGCCCGTCCATCCAGGCCTTGAGCCGCAGCACTTTTTGCTCGCCGTAGCAGTTGGGCGTCTCCATGCGGCCGGTGAGGCGGCCGGCGTCGCCCTCGCCCGCCACATCCATCCCGGTGCAGATCAGCGCATCAAACCCCAACTGATCCGCCACGCGCGGTAAATAAATATCGGGCGAAGCGCTGACCATCACGCAGCAATGGCCGGCGTCCTTGTGCCAGGCCAGCCGCGCCATGGCGTCTTCGCGCAACTGACCGGGAAAGTCATGCGCCAGCCAGCGGGTCGTCCAGTCTTGCATCTCCTTCAGGCTGCGGCCGGCCAGCGTGGCCTGCATCAGCTTGCCTTTGGCCACGTGGTTGGGCACCACGCGCAACGCATAACCAGCCAGCCAGGGCGAGCAGCGCAGCAAGGCGCCCAAAAAGCGCGGCCAGCCCAGGCCCCGCGCGAGAAATGGAATGAAGGTGTCGCGCTGCGTCAGCGTGCCGTCGAAGTCAAACGCGGCGATTACCACCGGGACCCGCGGGGCCGGTGCATTCACCTCGGGCATCGCACCTGGCCGCAATAGCGTTCGCAGAAAGGGCAGCCCGTCATGGGCAGCCAGGTGGGGATGTTGAAGTAGCGCTTGAAGGCCACGCCCAGCACGCCTTCTCGGTAGGCAGGGTAGTTAAAGCCCTTGCCTTCAACGGCGTAAAAAGGCACGCCGTTTTGCTCAAAGCGGATCTCGCGCACTGATTCGAAGTAAGGCGCGAATTCTTCCAGCTTCGGCTTGTCGGCGACGATGACGCGTACGGTCTTGCCCTGGTAGAGCGAGAAGTCGACCAGCATGTCGTCTTGCCGTGCATGGAACTTTCCGACGCCGAACACCGGCATGTACTGGCGGCGCTCAAAACCGAAGATCGACGCGGGCGTGTAGGCCTCGGCCATCAGCACCGCACCGGGCACCGTCACCTGCTGCAGCATCTCGGCGGTTTTATAGCTGCGGATGATTTGCGGGTAGAGCTTGGTGTTTTTCCAGGTGTCGAGCGAGGTCATGTACAGCCCCGCCACCACCAGCACATGCAGGCCGGCAAACACGGCCAGGCCTTTGGCGCAGGCCTTGAGCCTATCGGCCGGCAGGGCGAACGCCAGAAATGCAAAACCGAAAGGGTAAAACGACAGCACCCAGTGCAGGCCGATCACCTTCTTGGCCGACAGCAGTGCGAAGAAAATCAGCGGCACCACCACCAGGCAGGCCAGCAGTCGCTGCGAGCTCGCGGTGGCCACCAGCGCCCGGCGATACCTGATCGCCATCCACACCGCCACGGGTGTGATGAGGTAAATCATCATGCCGATGTAGGTCAGCGGCTTGCGCCACTCGAACACCGCATCTTCATTGCGGTTGTACACATTGAACATGATGTTGGACCAGCCATGCGACATGTTGTAGGCGATGTTGATGGCCGGGCCGGGCAAAGCGCACAGCACCAGCAAAGCAAAGCCGGCGAGCCGGTCGCGGCGGTACAGCATGAAGTACACGAAGTAGGTGAAGCCCAGAACCGCCGAGAAATATTTGGAGAGGAATGCGCAGCCGAGAAAGAAACCCGACAGCGCATACAGACCATACGCAGCGCGGTCAGGCTGCGCGCGGCGTTCAGCGCGCATGAGTGCGGCGACCGACAGCACCGACCAGAAAATCAGCGGCGTGTCGGTGGTGATCAGGGTGTTGAGCCAGTTGAGCGGCGCGAGCCAGAAAAACAGCACGGCCCAGGCGGCACGTACTTTATCGACCGGCTTGAGGGCCCACCACAGCGCAGTGCCCAGCGCCAGCGGCAGCAGCACGATGGGCAGGCGTATCGACCACAGGCTGTCGCCCAGCGTGGCGCGCATCAAGGCGATCAGCCAGCCCACCATGGGCGGATGGTCGGAATAGCCCCAGTCGGGATACACGCCCCACCAGTAAAAGAAGGCCTCGTCGCCGGTGACCGGAAAGGTGACGGCGATCCAGAACCGCAGCAAGAGCGACAACAGGCCGGCGGCCAGCAGCCAGCGGCTCAGTGAAACGGGAAAAGCGGCGGTGTCTTGGTTCTGGGGCATGAAAGCTGAAAACTGGGGGAATCGTGGGCGGCCCTGCAAGGGGGGCGAAGGCAAGAAAGCAGGCCTAGCGAAAGCTGATTTCCTTGCGGATGGCCGCACTATAAAGCAAGGCCACCACGCCAATGGCCACGGCCAGCCACAGCGTGAGCAGCCGCACCAGCACGGTAATCGACAAGGCGGCAGCCGGCGTGGCGCCTTGCGCCACCAGCAAGCCCGTCAGCACTGCCTCCGTGCCGCCCAGCCCGGCGGGCAGCGCGGACAAAGCGCCGGCCACCATGGCCACGGCGTAAAAACCGGTGGCGGTCAACAACTCAAGGTGAACATTCATCGCACGGCAGACCAGCCAGACGGCCAGGCCCTGCGCAGCCCAGGCCACCAGCGTGAGACCGAACCACCACCAGGGGCGCACCGACAGGCACTGCCAGGCCTCATGCAGCCAGGCAAAGCGCGCAAAAAGCCGGGCGCGGTAGATAAAGAGCAACGCGGCCACCACGATGAATAGCAGCGCACTGGCGCCCAGCAGCCCCATCAGCAAGGCAGGCGCCGACTGCACCGCGCCATGCCGCAGCAACCAGCCCAGCGCCGGCAGGCACAGCAGCAGCAGGCACAGTAAATCGGCCAGGCGTTCGGCGCCGAAGACCGCCAGGCTTTGCGCCGCACCCAGCGGCTGGCGCGCCAGCATCAGGCCGCGCACCGCCTCGCCGACATTGCCCGGCGTGGGCGTGAAGGCATAGCCCGCGAGGTAAAGGCGCAGGCCCTGCACTGGGCCAAAGTGGCGGCCGTAGTGCGCCATCCAGAATCGCCAGCGCAGGCCGCGCAGCAGGTAGTTGAGCAGGCACAGGCCCGCGGCTTGCGCGCCGGTGGCCGACCAGAGCAATGCGAGCGAGGTTTGCGGGCTGTCGCCCCAGATCAGCAGCACGGCCGCGTAGGCCGTGGCCACCACGCCGAGCACCAGCAAGAGCCGCTTGAACGGCAGGCCGCCCGCTGCGGGTTGTGCGCCTGCAGGATCGGCCCCGGGATTCACAGCCGGCGGCTCAGGAAGATGGCCAGCCACAGCGCGCCGGCGGCCAGGATCCAGGGGTCGCGCAGCATGTCGCGCGCCACGTCTTCACCGCGGCCGCGGTGCACCTGGTAGGTGTAGCGCAGCATGCCGAAGATGACCACCGGCACGGTGTAGAGCAGGCGCTCGCCGTGCTGCAGCTGCGCCTCGGGGCTGGTGGCAAAGAGGCTGTAGGTGGCCAGGGTGGCGGTCATGGTGACGGCCATGAAGGTGTCCAGCAGGGCCGGCGGGTAATGCGCCAGCACGGCGCGCTGGCTGCCCTCTTCATGAAAGCTCTCGGCCTTGCGTTTGGCAAAGCCCAGAAACAGCGCCACAAAAATCCCGGTGAGCAAAAGCCAGCGCGACGGCGGAATGCCCACGGCCACCGTGCCGGCGAGAAGCCGCAGCATGAAACCCGAAGCAATGATGGACACGTCGACCACCGGCACCTGCTTGAGCCGCCACGAATACGCCAGGTTGAGCACCGCATACACGCCCAGCAGCGCCAGCAGCGTGCGGTTGCCCGCGGCCAGCAGGAGGCCGGCCACCAGCAGCAAGGTGGCCAGCACCAAAGCCACCGGCACGGCCACCGCACCGCTGGCCAGGGGGCGATGGCGTTTGGTGGGATGCAGCGCGTCGTTCGCGCGGTCATGCCAGTCGTTGATGATGTAGACCATGCTCGAGAGGCAGCAGAATGCGGCAAAGGCGTAGAAAACGCGCAGATCCAGCGCGGTGTCCTGCCAGTTCTGGCTGAAGACCAGGCCGGCAAAGACGAAAGCGTTTTTCAGCCACTGGTGCGGCCGCATCAGCCGGATCAAGGCAAACGGTGAGGAGGACGAAGATGTCATCGGGAAGGGGGAAAACACCCCGTGGGGAAGCGGGCTTCAAGCATAACTGACGGGCTACACACACGCCTGATCCCGAATACGGCCAGAATGAGGCCATGTCTTTCGCACCTTCCCCCACCCTCGCCCCGATTCCTGCCACCCTGCCCGCGGTTTCGCCCCACGCCCTGGCGCTGATCCAGGCCCTGGTGCGCATGAACACGGTCAGCGACAACAGCAACCTCGAACTGATCCACTTCGTGCGGGACGAACTCAAAAAACTCGGCGTGGCCAGCCGCATCACCACCAACGCCGGCAAGACCAAGGCCAACCTGTTCGCCACGTTGGGCGAGGGCAAACCCGCCGGCATCATCCTTTCTGGCCACACCGACACCGTGCCCTGGGACGGCCAGGACTGGACGCTGGACCCGCTGTCGGCCACGGTCAGCGATGGCCGGCTCTACGGCCGCGGCAGCTGCGATATGAAGGGCTTTATCGGCATGGCGCTGGCCCACGCCGGGGATTTCCTGAACAGCCAGGCGCCGTTTGCGGTGCACCTGGCGCTCAGCTATGACGAAGAAGTCGGCTGCCTCGGCGTGCGGGAGCTGATTGCCGACATGAAGGACGCGGGCATCACGCCGCTGGCCTGCATCGTCGGTGAGCCCACCAGCATGGTGCCGGCCACGGCGCACAAGGGCGTGTACCGCTACAAGTGCTGCGTGCGCGGCAAAGAGGCGCACTCTTCGCTCACGCCCCAGTCGGTCAACGCCATCGAGATGGCGGCGCGCGTCGTCGGCAAGCTGCGCGACATGGGCGAGGGCTTTGAGGCCAACGAGCCGCGCTATGAAGGCTTTGATGTGCCCTTCAGCACCACCAGCGTCGGGCAGTTCCACGGCGGCATCGCCGACAACGTGGTGCCGCGCGACGCCGAGTTCCGTTATGAGTTCCGCAACCTGCCCACCGCCGATGCGCATGCGATGCAAAAAGAGGTGCTGGCCTATGCTGCACTTAAGCAACCCGCTATGAAAAAGATAGCACCGGATGCCGGCTTCAGCTTTGAGACGATTTGCGAGGTGCCCGCCTTTTTGGGCTCGGCCGGCGACGCGGTGACGCAGCTGGCGCAGCGGCTTGCCGGCACCCAGGAGACCACGCTGGTCGCCTTCGGCACCGAGGCGGGCCTCTTCAAGGACGCAGGCATTCCCACCGTCGTGTGCGGCCCCGGCAGCATCAATCAGGCGCATCAGCCTGATGAGTTTGTGAGCCTGGAGCAGCTGGCGCGTTGCCAGGCGTTCATGCGCGGGCTGATCGCGACGCGGCGGATCGCCTGAATAAAAAAGCCTGAGCAAGTCAGGCTTTTTTGAGAGCGGATGAACAGCCGTGCGATCAAGTTCTGACGCGGCCGTCTCCTGTGAGCATCGAGAGCTCCACAAAACTCGAGGCCACATGGTCTGTCGGCGAAAACGACACTGAGAACCCGCCCAGCGACTGTGTGCCTATGCTTTCCAGGCCGGAAATCAGCGAGTCGCGGGTGATCTTGGCGCCGCCGCGTTTGAGCCCGTCAACCAGCACCTTGGCGGCCACATAGCCCTCCATGCTGGAAAAATTGACCTGTGCATCCTTGCCGGCGGCCTTCACGGCCTCGACAAACTCGCGCGCGATCGGGCGGGCCGTGTTGTAGGGCGAGGGCATGACCTGCGACACCACGACGCCGGCGCCGTCCTTGCCCAGCTCGTCGGCCAAGGCCTGTGTGCCGACAAACGACACGTTGTAGAAGGTGCCGCCGTAGCCGGCCTTGCGGGCTTCGCGGATGAACGCCGCGCAAGCCTTGTAGGCGCCGATCTGCACCACCGCGTCAGGGCCGGCAGCGACCAGGGTCTTGACGGCAGCGGCCACGTCCACCGAGTTGCGCTCGACCGTCGCCTGCGCCACAGGCTTGAGATTCTGCGCACTCAGAGCCAGCACGACACCGTCCAGCCCGGCCTTGCCATAGGCATCGTTCTGGTGGAACACGGCGATTTTTTTCAACCCCAGGGCGGTCAGCTGCTTGACGATGAGGCCGGTTTCATCGTTGTACGAAGCGCGCACGTGAAAGGCGTACTTGTTGAACGGGTCACGCAGCGCCATGGCGCCGGTAAAGGGCGCAATGAAGGGAACCTTGTCTTTCGTTGCCAGCGGCAGCGCGGCGATGCTGGTCGGCGTGCCGATGTAGCCAAAGAGCGCGAACACCTCGTCGTCGATCAGTTTGCGGGTGTTTTCGGCGCAGCGGGTGGGCTCGTAGCCATCATCGAGGTTGCGAATTTCAATCAGGCGCTTGCCGATGCCGCCCTGCGCATTGACCTGGTCGAAATAGACTTTCGCGCCCTGGTAAAACTGGATGCCCAGCTGTGCGGCCGGCCCGGTGAAGGGCGCCGACTGGCCCAGGATGATCTTGTCGGTCTGGGCGTGGGCGATATTGAATCCGCCCAGCATGGAAGCGCCAACAGCGGTAGAGAAGGTTCTGCGAGTGAGGTTCATGCCCATATTCTCCCAATTCAACTTGCGCCTGTGTGCTCATCGACACTAATCGGAAATCAATTTGTAAGATATATCACTATTTTCGCGACTCAAACGACCGACTTGCCAGCAACTTGACAGCTTTTGCGGCATTTAGCCCACAGTGCCGGCGATAGCTTGCTACTCCCGCACCCGTCCGGTCGCGTCAATCAGGCTCAGTTCCACCAGCTTGGAGCCCACGCGGTCACCGTCAAAGTGGACGCGAAAGCCGCCCAGGTTCAGGTCCTGCATGGTGTCCAGCGCCTTGCGCAACTTGGCGCGGGTGGGGTCCTTGCCGGCCTTGCGCAAGGCCTCGGTGAAAGTCCAGGCGGCGATATAGCCCTCCAGCATGTAGACGTTGGACTTGAGCTTGGCGGCCGCCGCATCGGCCTGCATCTCACGCACCAGGATGCTTTTGGCGTTGTCTGACTTGGGCGTGACCCGCACCACCACCACGCCGGCGCCGGCCGTGCCCAACTGCTCGGCCAGCAGGCTTTCGCCGGTGTTGGAAAAGCCGTAGATGGGCCCTCGAAAGCCCTTGGCCCGCAGATCGCGTATCGCGCTGACGGCGCCCGAGGTCTCGCTGATCACCAGCACCGACTCGGGCTTCTTGGCCAGGATCTGGTCGACGCTGGTGGCAACGCTGCCGCCTGAAAGCGCCGACTTGGCCACCAGGTTGGCGCCCAGCCCGCCCATGGTGCGCTCGGCCGAATCCAGCGCCGCCAGCGATTCAGGGTCCTTGCCGTGCAGGATGGCCAGCTTGCGCATGCCCAGGGTCTCGGCATGGCGCGTGATGACCGCGGCTTCTTCCGAGTAGCCCGGCCGCACCGAATAGACATTGGGGTAGAGCGAGCCGCGCAGTTCGTCGGCGCCCGCCATGGGGGCAAACAGCAGGATGTCCGTATCTTTGAGCAGCGGATTGGCCGCAGTGACCTGCGGCGAGCCGTAGTAGCCGAAGAGGGCAAACACCTTCTGGTCGAGAAATTTTTTGGTGTTGGCCGCGGTGGTTTCGGGGTTGCCCGCGTCGTCCAGCGTCGTTAGCTCGATCTTGCGGCCGTTGATGCCGCCGCCCGCGTTGACGCGGTCGAAATACAGGCGCGCGCCTTGCCCAAACGGCGTGGCGAGCGTGGTGCCGGGCCCGGTGACGGCCAGCGACTGTCCCAGCGTGATGGAAGTCTTGCTGAGGCCGTCCTGCGCCTTGACCCCTGATGCCGCCAGGATGGCCAGGGCCGCTACCATGGTGATTTTGGTGACGGCCTGGAATGCGCGTATTGCGCTTTTTGTTGTTTTCATCATGTGTCTCCCCGGGATGCCCCGATGACCGTCAATATAGAGTTGAACCATGAGCAATACCATCAGCATCTCCCCTATCGCTAACCCTGATAGCCGCCCTGACAGCCAGGACGCCGGCCCGACGCAGGTGCTCGGCGCCTGCCCCCACGACTGCCCGGACACCTGCTCGCTGCTGACCACGGTGGAAGGCGGCATCGCCACCCGCGTGCAGGGCAACCCCGACCACCCGCACACCGGCGGCGTGCTGTGCAACAAGGTCTCGCGTTACACCGAGCGCACCTACCACCCCGAACGCCTGCTGCAGCCGCTCAAACGCAGCGGCCCCAAAGGCAGCGGGCAGTTCGAGCCCGTGAGCTGGGAAGCGGCGCTGGCCGACATCGCAGCACGCCTCAAACCCATCGCCGCGCGTGACCCCGAGGCCATCCTGCCCTACAGCTACGCCGGCACCATGGGCCAGGTGCAGGGCGAAAGCATGGCGGGGCGCTTCTTCAACAAGCTGGGCGCGTCCTTTCTTGACCGCACGATCTGCTCGTCGGCCGGGGGCGAAGCCCTGACGCAAACGCTGGGCGGCAAGGTCGGCATGCGCGTGGAGTTTTTCGCCGAGTCCAGGCTCATCATCATCTGGGGCAGCAACTCCATCGGCAGCAACCTGCATTTCTGGCGCTATGCGCAGCAGGCCAAGCGGGATGGCGCCAGGCTCATCTGCATCGACCCGCGCCGAAGCGAGACCGCCGAAAAATGCCACGAACACATCGCACTGCTGCCCGGCACCGATGCGGCGCTGGCATTGGCGCTGATGCACGAGCTGATCACCCACGACTGGCTGGACCACGACTACATCGCGCAGCACACGCTGGGCTGGCAAGGCCCCGAAGGCGGACTGCGCGAACGCGCGCTGCAGTGGAGCCCCGAGCGCGCCGCGTCTGTCTGCGGCGTGCCGGCAGAACAAATCCGCTCACTGGCGCGGGACTATGGCCAATGCATGGTCAACAAACAACCGGCCGCCATACGCCTGAACTACGGCATGCAGCGCGTGCGCGGCGGCGGCAACGCGGCGCGCGCAGTCGCCTGCCTGCCCGCGCTGACGGGCGCCTGGCGCCACCGGGCCGGCGGCGTGCTGCTCAGCAGCTCAGGCCTCTTTCCCGTCGACAGAGCGGCCCTGCAACGGCCCGACTTGCTCAATGGCCGCCAGCCACGCACCATCAACATGAGCACCATCGGCAACGCTTTGCTGGAGCCGGCCTCCAAGCCGTTCGGCCCGAAGATCGAGGCGGTGATCGTCTACAACAGCAACCCGGTGGCAGTGGCGCCCGAGTCCGGCAAGGTGGTGCAAGGCTTTGCGCGCGAAGACCTTTTCACCGTGGTGCTCGAGCACTTCCAGACCGACACCGCCGACTATGCGGACTACATCCTGCCGGCCACCACCCAGCTGGAGCATTGGGACGTTCACAGCGCCTACGGCCACACCGACGTGCTGCTGAACCGCCCGGCCATCGCGCCCATGGGCAACGCCAAAACCAACACGCAGATCTTTCGCGAGCTGGCCGCGCACATGGGATACACCGAGCCCTGCTTTGCCGACAGCGACGAACAACTGTGCCGCGCGACCTTTGGCGACAAGGTCAACTTCCAGCAATTGCTGGACACCGGCTTTGCCACGCTGGCATTGCCCGATGCACCGTTTGCCGACGGCAACTTTCCCACTGCCTCGGGCCGCTGCGAATTCTTCAGCGCGCGTCTGGCGGCAGAAGGCGCGAGCGGCCTGCCCGACCACTTGCCCAACCACGAGGCGGCTGGCACATCGGCGCAGTTCCCGCTGGCCATGATCTCGCCGCCGGCGCGCAACTTCCTCAATTCCACCTTTGTCAACGTGAAAAGCCTGCGCGACATCGAAACCGAGCCGCTGCTGGAGATCCATGCCGACGACGCCGCGCTGCGCGGCATCACCAGCGGCGCCATCGTCAAGGTGTTTAACCAGCGTGGCGAATACCGCGTCAAGGCCGAGGTCTCCGCGCGGGCGCGCCCGGGCGTGGTCAACGGCCTGGGCATCTGGTGGCGCAAGCTGGGCCTGGACGGCACCAACGTCAACCAGCTCACCAGCCAGCACCTGACCGACATGGGCCGCGGCCCGGTGTTCTACGACTGCCTGGTTGAGGTGCAGCGCGAAACCGAGGCTGCCTGAGGCCGACGTGAAACCCGCCGCGGTCAAACGAACACGTGCCGTGGCCCTGGTGGCAACGCTGGGCTTGCTCGGTCTCGGCGGCTGCGCGGACCTGGGCTACTACTGGCAGTCGGTCAGCGGCCACCTGCAGATGATCAACGCGGCCAGGCCGGTCGATGAATGGCTGGGCGACGCCCAGGCGTCGGAGCAGCTCAAGACCCGGCTCGCGCTGGCGCAGCGCATCCGCAGCTTTGCCGTGACCGAGCTGAAGCTCCCCGACAACCCCAGCTACCGCCGTTACGCCGACCTGCAGCGCAGCGCCGTGGTGTGGAACGTGGTGGCCGCCCCTGAGTTTTCGCTCACCCTCAAGACCTGGTGTTTCCCCGTTACCGGCTGCGTCGGCTACCGCGGTTACTTCAACGAATCCGAAGCGCGCGCCGAGGCCGAAAGCCTCAAGGCCCAGGGCCTGGAGGTCAGCGTCTACGGCGTGCCGGCCTATTCCACACTGGGCTGGATGAACTGGGCCGGCGGCGACCCGCTGCTCAGCACCTTCATCGGCTACCCCGAGGGCGAACTGGCGCGGCTGATCTTTCATGAACTCTCGCACCAGGTGGTCTACGTCAAGGACGACACCATGTTCAACGAGTCCTTCGCCACCGCCGTCGAGCGCCTGGGCGGCCAGCGCTGGCTGGACAGCGAAGCCCTGCGCGGCAACGACAAGGCCCGCCAGGACTACGCCGTGTTCGACGGGCGGCGCCGGCAGTTCCGGGCGCTGGCGCTGGCCACGCGGCGCGAGCTGGCGGCAGTTTATGAAGAAAATACGGCTCCAGCCCAATCAGCGCCTGGGCGAGCAGCTATGAAATCAATAGCAATGCAGCGTTTTCGCGACGAGTACGCCAAGCTCAAGGCGTCGTGGGGCGGCTTTGCCGGCTACGACCCCTGGGTGGCGCGCGCCAACAACGCGGCCTTTGGCGCGCAGGCCGCCTATGATGAACTGGTGCCGGGCTTTGAAGCGTTGTTCGAGCGCGAAGGCCGCGACTGGCAGCGGTTTTATGATGCAGTGAAAAGGCTGGCCGGCCTGCCCAAAGAAGAACGGCGCAAGGCACTTCAGATCAATAACACGGACAACAAAACGGAGACTCCGAATGGCTGACATCCACATCCAGCGCGAACACACTCTGGGCCTTGCCGAGGCACGCAAGATCGCCTTCAAGTGGGCCGAGCAGGTCGAAGAAAAGTTCGACATGGAATGCACCTACGAAGAGGGCAAGACCGAAGATCTGGTCAGCTTCAGCCGCTCGGGCGTCAGCGGCACGCTGGCCGTCACCAAAGACAGCTTTGACCTGAATGCCAGGCTCGGCTTCCTGCTCGGCGCCTTCAAGGACAAGATCGAAGGTGAGATCGTGAAAAACCTGGACACGCTGATCGCGAAAAAACCTGCGGCCAAAAAAACCGCCGCCAAAAAGAAGGCCGCCTGAGTTTTCAGGGGCGCCGCCCGTGAGCTACAACCTCGCCCGTTTTGACCTGGTGTCCGTGCGTCTGGCGGTGGCCTGCGCGCAAACCGGCAGCCTGACCGCCGCAGCGCGCGGCTCGCACCTGGCGTTGGCTGCGGCCAGCCGGCGCATCCGTGAGCTGGAAGATGCTTTGGGCGAAGCGCTGTTCGAGCGCCACCCGCGCGGCCTGTTGCCCACGGCGGCCGGGCGCGTGTTCGTCAAGCACGGCCTCACGCTGCTGCAAACCATGGAGCAACTGGGCGGCGAGCTGGCCGACCTGCGGCGCGGCATCGCGCGGCACATCCGCCTGTGTGCCAGCAGCGCAGCCATCAGCCAGTTTTTGCCGCCGCTGCTGGCGCGCTATGGCGAGCTGCATCCCCAAGTGCACATCGACCTGGAAGAGCAGGTGTCGGAGGCCGTGGCGGCCACCCTGCGCGAAGGCCGGGCCGACGTGGCGGTGTTTGTCGAGGGGCCCGACACCACGGGACTTGATACACGCCTGTTTCGCGAAGACGAGCTGGTACTGATCCTGCCAGCCGGCCACACACTGGCGGGGAAGACGCCGCTGGCCTTTGTCGATGCGCTCGATGAAGAATGGATCAGCCTGACCGCCGGCGCCGCCATGCTGCAACAGCAGCAACAAGCCGCGCTGGCCGCCAACCGGCCTCTGAAACTGCGCATGCAAGTGCGCAGCTTTGACGCGGTGTGCCACATGGTGGCCTCGGGCCTGGGCGTGGCTATCTTGCCCAAGGCCGCCACGCTGCCCATGGTCAAAAGCATGAAGCTCAGCTGGCGGCCGCTGGCCGATGCCTGGGCGCAGCGCCGCCTGCTGACGGCCACCATCGCGGGCCAGCCCGATGCGGGCATTGCCTCGCTGGTGGATTTCCTGAGTCCCCAAAAAGCCCCGCCTTCGCAAAACGCGAAACCCAAGGCCCCAAAGCGCAAATAGACGGGGCCGACTGGCGGCGGCACACTGCCGCCCATGCCCACCTCTGAAAAATCTCCTCCAACTTCCGGTGCGTCCACCGCGCAAGGCCCGCTCGCCGGGCTGAAAGTACTGGAGCTGGGCCAGCTGATTGCCGGCCCCTTCGCCGCCAAGACGCTGGCGGACTTCGGCGCCGACATCATCAAGATCGAAACGCCGGGCGCGGGCGACCCGCTGCGCAAATGGCGCTTGCTGAAAGACGGCACCTCCGTATGGTGGCAGGTTCAATCGCGCAACAAGCGTTCGGTGGCGCTGGATCTGAAAAGCCCCGAGGCGCAGGCCATCGTGCGCCAGCTCGCGCTTGACGCCGATGTGCTGATCGAGAACTTTCGCCCCGGCGCCATGGAAGGCTGGGGCATGGGCCCTGACGAATTGCTGGCTCTGAACCCGCGCCTCATCATGCTGCGCATCAGCGGCTACGGCCAGACCGGCCCGTACCGCGACAAACCGGGCTTTGGCGTGGTGGCCGAGGCCATGAGCGGCCTGCGCCACCTGACGGCCGAGCCGGGCCGCGTGCCGGTACGCGTGGGCGTGAGCATCGGCGACACGCTGGCCGCGCTGCACGGCGTGATCGGCATCCTGCTGGCGATGCAGGAGCGCCAGCGCTCCGGCAAGGGCCAGGTGATTGACGTGGCGCTCTATGAAGCGGTCTTCAATTGCATGGAAAGCCTGCTGCCCGAATACAGCGCTTTCGGCGCAGTGCGCGGCGCGGCCGGCAGCGCCCTGCCCGGCATCGCGCCCAGCAACGCCTACCTGTGCAAAGACGGCGGCTATGCGCTGGTGGCGGGGAATGGCGACAGCATTTTCAAACGGCTGATGGCCACCATCGGCCGCAGCGACCTGGGCAACGACCCGGCGCTGGCCGACAACGCCGGCCGTGTGGCGCGCGTGGCCGAGATCGACGCGGCCATCGGCCAGTGGACCTTGGGCCTCACGGTGGACGAGGTGCTGGCAGCGCTCGACAAGGTGTCGGTACCCGCAGGCCGCATCTACACCGTGGCCGACATCGCCGCCGACCCGCATTACCGGGCGCGCGACATGCTCGATGAAGTGCGGATGGACGACGGCAGCCTGCTAGCCGTGCCCGGCATCGTGCCCAAGCTCTCGCGCACGCCGGGCGGGCATCGCCGCAATGCGCCGCAGGTGGGGCAAGACACCGATGCGGTGCTGCGCGAGATCGGGCTTTCGGCTGAGCAGATTCAGGCGCTCAAGGACAAAGGCATCGTGGCCGGAAAGGATGCCGACGCATGAGCACCCCGAAACGTATTTACTTCAATGAGGTCGCCACGCGCGACGGCTTTCAAATTGAGCAGGCATTTATCCCGACCGACGACAAGGTCGCACTGGTCAACGCGCTCAGCGAATGCGGCTACGCCAAGATCGAAGTGACCTCGTTCACTTCGCCCAAAGCCATCCCCATGCTGCGCGACGCCGAGGAGGTGATGGGTCGCATTCGCCGCGTGCCGGGTGTGGAATACACCGTGCTGGTACCCAACTTGCGCGGAGCCGAGCGCGCCCTGGAGTCGCGCGCCGACGAGCTCAATCTGGTGATGTCGGTGTCGGAGACGCACAACCTGGCCAACCTGCGCATGCCGCGCGAGAAAAGTTTTGCCGCGCTGTCGGACGTGATTCGGCACGTCGACGGCCGCACACCGATCAATATTTCGCTCTCATGCTGCTTCGGCTGCCCGATGGAGGGCGAAGTGGCCGAAGAAGAAGTGCTGCGCTGGAGCGATCGCTTTGCCGCCTTTGGCGCAGACCGCGTGCGCGGCCTGACGATCTGCGACACCACCGGTATGGCCCATCCGGCCCAAGTCAGCCGCATGGTCGAGGTGCTGCAGCAGCGCTTTGAAGGCCTGCAGCTGACCCTGCACTTTCACAACACGCGCGGCATGGGCCTGGCCAATGTGCTGGCCGCCGTGCAGGGCGGCATCGCGCGCTTTGACGGCTCGCTGGGCGGCCTGGGCGGCTGCCCTTATGCGCCCGGCGCCAGCGGCAACATCAGCAGCGAAGACGCGGTTCACATGCTGGACGCGATGGGCTACGACACCGGCATGGACATTCCCAGGCTGCTGGATGTGGCGCGGCAGATGCCCGGCATCGTTGGCCATGAAGTGCCCGGCCAGGTGGCCAAAGCGGGCCGCATCACCGACCTGCATGCACCGCCGCCGTATGTTGCCGAGCTACAGGCTGCCTCGGCATGATCAGGCAGCTGGATCACCTGGTACTGACCACAGCGGATGAGCAAGCCTGCGTGGATTTCTACACCCGCGTGCTGGGCATGACGCTGGAGGCCTTCATCGGCGGCGCACCGCCCGTGGAACGCAAGGCCTTCAAGTTCGGCGAGCAAAAAATCAACCTTCACGTTAAAGGCCGTGAGTTTGAACCCAAGGCCCATTTGCCGGTGCCCGGCGCGCTGGACCTTTGCTTTCTGGCGAGCATCCCGCTTGCCGACGTGATCACCCATCTTGAGCACGAACACTGGCCGGTGATTGAAGGCCCCGTGCTGCGCACCGGCGCCACGCAAAAAATCCGCTCGGTCTATGTCCGCGACCCCGACCTGAATTTGATAGAGATTTCCGAACCCGCCTGAACACGGCAACCCTTAAAGCAATCCTAAAACTACGACTGGAGACAAGACCATGACTTTCATTTCCCGCAGAACACTGCTCACCGTGGCCGGACTCAGCACGGCCGCGTGGCTCAACCCGGTGCGCGCACAGCTCGCCGGCAAGCCGCTCACGCTGATCGTGCCGACAGCGGCCGGCGGCACCACGGACATCGCGGCGCGCATGCTGGCCGAGCCGCTCGGCAAGATTTTGCAGACCTCGGTGATCGTGGACAACCGCGGCGGCGGCAACGGCAACATCGCCGGGCAGATGGTGGCGCGCGGCCCGGCCGACGGCACCAGCCTGCTGGTGCAGTACTCGGGCTACCAGTGCATCACGCCGCTCATCCAGCCGGTGCCCGGCTTTGACCCGGCGACCAATCTGAAGCCCCTGGGCCATTTGATCGACGCACCGCAACTGCTGGTGGTGCGCGGCAACTTCCCGGCCGACAACTTCGCGGACTTCATCAAGTACGTCAAGGCCAACCCCGGCAAGGTCAACTATGCGTCCAGCGGCAACGGCTCGCTGCAGCATGTGACCACCGAGCTGCTCAAGGACCTGACCAAGACCTTCATGGTGCACATCCCTTACCGCGGCACCGGTCCGGCGCTCAACGACCTGCTGGCCGGCACAGTGGACTTCACCATCACCACGCCGCCGCCGCTGCTGCCGCACATCCGCGCAGGCAAGCTCAAGGCGCTGATGGTGACCGGTCGCACCCGGCTCGCTGCCCAACCCAATGTGCCGACCGCCATCGAGGCGGGCGTGCCGCTGGTTGCGTCGTCGTGGTTCGCGGTTTATGGTCCGACGGGGCTGTCTGCCGACCTGCAAGGCCGCCTCTCGCTGGCGATCAAGCAGGTGGTGGAGTCGGAAGGCTTCAAGAAACGCGCCGAAGAACAAGGCGCGAAAGCGGTGGTCATGACCAGCGCCGAACTGGGCACCCTGGGCGACAACGAGCGCAAGATGTGGGGCCGGATCGTCAAGCTGGCGAACATCAAGGCCGACTGAGGCCGCTTTTTTGGGGAAGAGAGTTTTAGCTCAGGTCCGCAATCAGATCGATGTACTGCTGCATCGCATCGTCCTGCGACGTGCCCTTGAGGTTGTTCCAGGCATCCCACTTGGCGCGGGCCACCATGTCGCCGAAGCCGGGCTTCTTGTCGGCGTTGTCGCCGCTGCTGCCTTGTTTGTAGAGCGCGTAAATCTTCAGCAGCGTGGCGTTGTCGGGGCGCTCGCTGAGGTTTTTCGAATCGGCCATGGCTTTGTCGAAGGCGGCTTTCAGGTCTGACATGAGGAATCTCCGTTTTTAGAAGTGGGTCACCAATGAGGGTGCTTGGGGTAACTGCCCGGTATCTTAGCCAGACCGTTCCGTTCAAAATAGGGAACTTACCCCATCCGGGATGAGTTCGCATCAGTTTTGCATCGGGAGTGCTCATGGTTACACGCGTTACCGCCCAGGCCGCTGGCCGCAAAGTGGCAAAAAACGTCCAGAAGAACGTCAAGCGGGCCGTCTCGGGAACCCTGGGCATTTCGGGGGAGCGCATGAGCAAGGTCGACACGGCCTGGCTGCGCATGGACAACGATGCCAACCTCATGATGATCGTGGGCGTGTGGCAGTTGGCCCCAGGCGTCAAGCACGCCGCCGTGTGCGAACGCATTGAAAACAGCCTGCTCAAATACGACCGCTTCAAGCAGCGCGTGATGGAAGACGCCGCCGGCGCGACCTGGGTGATGGACCGCAACTTCGACCTGGCCAACCATGTGGTGCCTGAGAAGCTGCCCAAGTCGGCCAACCAGGAGCAGGCCTTGCAGGACCGCGTGGCCAAACTGGCAACGCAGCGGCTGGACCCGAAACGCCCGCTGTGGCAAATCCACCTGATCGAGGACTACACCGGGCCCGACGGCGTCAAGGGCAGCGCCATGATCGTGCGCATCCACCACTGCATTGCTGACGGCATCGCACTGATTTCGGTGACCATGTCGCTGGTCGACGGCGGTGTGCCGCCGCCGGAGCGGCGCAAAAAGGCCGAGGCCGCGGCCGGCCCCGAAGACTGGATCACCGACACCCTGCTCAAGCCCTTCACCGACATCACCGTCAAGGCGCTGGGTGCGGTGGGTGAAGGCGCGGCGCGCTCGCTCGGCATGCTGGGGGACCCCAAAAAGGGCATGGAAGAAGGCATGCACAACTCCATGGACATGGCCAAAGTGCTGGTACAAGTGCTCAAGGACGGCGCTGCGCTGGCCCTGATGCCCGACGACTCCAAAACCCGGCTCAAGGGCAAACCCGGCGGCGCCAAGAAGGTAGCCTGGTGCCAGCCGATTCCGCTGGACGAGGTCAAGGCGGTGGGCAAGGCGCTGAATTGCTCGATCAACGATGTGCTGCTCAGCTGCGTAGCAGGGGCGCTAGGCGAGTATTTGAAATCTTTCGGCGACGACGTGGCAGGCCAGGAGATCCGCGCCATGGTGCCGGTGAACCTGCGGCCCATGGACCAGGCGCACAAGCTGGGCAACCGCTTCGGTCTGGTGCCGCTGGTGCTGCCCATCGGCGTCGACAACCCGATCGAGCGCGTGTACGAGGTGCGCCGGCGCATGGCGGCGCTCAAGGGCAGCTACCAGCCGCTGCTGGCCTTCAGCCTGCTGGCGGTGGCGGGCCTGTTGATCAAGCCGGCGCAGGACGTGATGCTCAACCTCTTTGCCAAGAAGACCACGGCCGTGATGACCAACGTGCCGGGTCCGCGCGAAAAGCTCAAGTTCTGCGGCTCCACGCTGGAGCAAAGCCTGTTCTGGGTGCCGCAGTCGGGCGACGTGGGCCTGGGCGTATCTATTCTGAGTTATGGCGGCGGCGTGCAATTTGGTGTGATCACCGACAGCACGCTGTGCCCGGAGCCTCAGCGCATCATCGACGAGTTTGTGCCGGAGTTTGCAAAACTTTCCATCGTGACGCTGATGCTACCCTGGGGTGAATGAGCGCCGGCGGCCTCGAAATTTTTAAGCCTTTTAGGCCTCCAGCCCAGGCAGCGTATTGGCCAGCAGCTATCAATTCAATAGCTATTGTGGGGCACGCGGCCCTTCAAGCAGGGGCCGCGGAACTGGCTTTGCCAGGCCGCAGGCGCCGCCCCTGGAAGGGGGAAGGCGCTACACGAAGTGAGCGTCGACGGGGTGAACTAGATTTTCAGGCGCCGCCCCCTGCAAGGGGAGAGGAGGCTACACGACGTGAGCCTCAACAGGGGTGAGCCAATTTCAGGCTGCGAAGCGCCGTGAGGCAATCGCCAGCAGGCCGTCAAAAATCAGGCTGTCCACCAGCTCAAACTTCACCGACATGCTGGGCGCCATCTTCCAGCCGGCGCCGCCGGTCATGATGCATTCGGGCGTTTCGCCGCAGTGGCGGGCGACGTTCTCCACCATGCGGTGGATGGCACCGGCGATGGCGAAGGTGCCGCCGCTGGTCAGTGCGTCGCTGGTGTTGGTGGGGAAGTCGCGCACCTCGCCGGTAGGCACATGCAGGCCGGCGGTGCCGGACTCGAGCGCGCGCAGCATGATACCGTGGCCCGGCAGGATGAAGCCGCCCAGAAACTTTCCGCTGGCGTCAATCGCCTCGACCGTCACGGCGGTGCCCACCATGACCACCACGCAGGGCTTGTTCACGCCGCGCGCCAGCAGGCGGTGGCGCGCGCCTATCATCGCCACCCAGCGGTCGGCGCCCAGCCGGGCCGGGTGGTCGTAGCCGTTGGTGACGCCCGCCTCCTGCGGGCTGGAGACCACCCAGCGCGGCGCCACGTCCCACAGCTCCATCTGCTCGGCCACACGCCGCTTGATGGCGTCGGCAGCAACGATGCAGCCCAGGATGCGTGTCGGCGCAGGCAAGGTGCCCCACTCTTCTTCCGCGAGCTTGTCGATGTTCTCGAGGAACACCGCGCCAGACGCCAGCAGCTTGGCCCCGGGTGCAGGGGCTTCGTACTGGGCCCATTTCAGGCGGGTATTACCCACGTCAAGCGCTAGAAAGGTCATTTGGCGGATTATGAACAGGTTTGAAGCCTGCCCTTGCCCTGGGGTCTACAGGTTTTCCAGTAGAGTCCGCCCGCTGCGGACCGCGTTCAGATCAGGCCGTACCAGCAGGCGCGCTGGATAGCGGCCAGCTTGTTGTCGACCTTGAGCTTGGTCATGGCATTGGAGAGGTGAAAGTTGACGGTGCGCTCGCTGCATGCCAGCCGCTCGCCGCTTTCACGCGCCGTCATGCCCTGAAAGGCCAGGCTCAGGCACTCGAGCTCGCGCGGGCTGAGCGGGCTGCGCGCCTCGGCCAGTGCGCGCTTGAGGAGCGGCCAGATGTTCAGGGCCGACCAGGCCAGCAGCGCCGCCTCGCTGCGGTCGTGCCACTGGCGCGGGCTGAACAGGTAGCACTCGAAGGCGCGCCCCACTGTCAGCGGGAAGGCGATGCGCACCACGCTCTGGTAGCCATGCGCCAGCCAGAGCCGGCGCCAGCGGCCCAGGTTCTCGAAGGCGGACTTTGAGATGTCCTGCCAGGCCACCAGCGGCGCGTCGGAGTCGCGCCAGGGCGCGCCGAAGTCACGGCTTTCGGCCAGCGCTTCTGCCGCGTCAAGCAGGCGCGGCGGGTGGATGGCCAGCACCAGCCGGTCTTCCTGCCCCCCAAAAGGGTCGGGGCCCAGCACCATGAGCGCCTCAACCGAGAACTCGCGCAGAACCCCCAGCCAATCGCTGACGACACCGTCAAGGCTCACACTGTCAAAGTTGGCAGGTAATTGCATCACTGGAACTTTCTAATTCATGATGGAGGCGCCAAACCCCGCCACGCGGGTGCACAGGAAACCCGGGCAGGGTCAATTCAAACGATGTTGCATCATGAATCGTGAAATCGTTGGTGGCTCGGATGGGAAGGTATAAGGACAATAGCGCCAAAAATGCACCAACCGCATCATCCATCAGGTCCGCTTGTCCAGGGAAGACTTTAAAGTGAAAAGCCCTCGTTTCAATTCGTGGTTCGCACAGCGCCCCTTGCTGCAGTGGCTGCGCGAGGAACTGATACTCGCACCCCTGGTGCCGGTATTGCACCCCACGCCGCTGCGCATGAAGGGCCTGGGAATATTCACACTGGTGGGGCATCCGCTTTTTTATCTGGTGTGGGCCTGGTGGCTGCCGCAGCCTTATGAGAACCTGTGGCTGCGCTGCTTCACCAGTCTGCTGGGCTGCCTGCTGATCTGGAAACCGGTCAGCCAGTACCCATCCAGCTCGCTCGCAGGCGCCGTCTTCACCAGCGTGTTCTGGTTTGAGCTGCCTTTTCTCTTCAGCTGGATGTACTTTTGCAACAGCGGCAATACCGTCTGGCTGGCCAGCGTGTCGGGCATGATCCTGATTTATTACTTCGTTACCGACTGGCGCATCGCCACCATCGGCCTGCTCGCGGGTGCACTCTCGGCATGGGCCTTGTTCCAGGTGTTCGGGCCTGAGGTGCCGGTGCTGGAGGGTCAGCAGTTCATCACCAACATGATGGTCATTGCCTTTTGCATGAACATGGGCCTGCTGCTGGGGCTTTCCTCTGCCAACCTGCGGCGTGAGCAACTGTCCAACACCCTGACGACCATGGGCATCATGGCGCATGAGCTGCGCACGCCGCTGTCGACCGCCGCGCTGCTGGGCGACGCCATCCAGCTGGAGGTGCAGCGCCAGCCCGACAACCCGCGCGCGGCCCAGCTGGACAAACTCGCCCAGCGCCTGCACATCCTGGTGCGCAACATGAACCACCAGATCGACACGCAGATCGCCAATGCCAGGCTGCTGCAGCTGCCGCGTCACACCGAATTGGTGCCGGCTGCCGGCCTGGTCAACGACGTGGTGGCCGCCTACCCTTTCCAGTCGGTCCGCCAGCGCGACTGCGTGAAGGTTCTCATTCACGAAGACTTCACTTTCCGTTCCTCGACCACCCAGTTTTCACAGGTGCTGGACAACCTGATCAAGAACGCCATGCACTCCCTGATGGCCGCCGATTCGAAATACCCGCCAGGCGCATTGCGCATTGAAGTGGGGCGCTCGCAAGGGCAGGGGCGAATCATCGTGGCCGACGAAGGCCTGGGCGTCGACCCCACCTTGCTGCCACAGATTTTCAAGCCGTTTTTTTCCAGCAACCGCGGCACGGGCCACGGCCTGGGTTTGGCCTTTTGCCAGCAAGTGATACAAAGTGCGGGTGGCAGCATTCACGTGAAATCGGAGTCTGCCGTGGGAGCGGTTTTTACAATTGAGCTGCCCCTTGCGACCTGATTGCCTGATAGCCTTGCATGTGACTGCTTTTGACAATCTTCCATAGAACGATAACCATGTCCTTTGCACTCTATCGCCGCCCGGGAGGCGTGGTATTTCTGGATGATGATCCGGACTACCTCGAAATGCTGGCCCAAGTCATGCCGCTGGACTGGTATGTGCGCCTCTTCCTTCGGCCTGTGGCCTGCATAGACTCCTTGCTGGAGGAGCCTGCGCTCTGGGAAGCGGACGCCTGGCGCCAGCAGGAGATCATCAACCGCTGGCGCGAAGGCGAGCACCTGATCCCCCAAATTCTCAAGTACTGGCGGGACGACGGCACCGCGCGGTTTTCGCTCACCCAGGTCTGCGTGGTGGACTACTCGATGCCTGCGATGAGCGGGCTGCGGGTGCTGAGCGAGCTGTCGGGCTGGTCGGGTTCGCGCGTGTTGCTGACGGGCCGCGCCGATGAGCAGCTTGCCGTGTCCGCCTTCAACCGCAGCCTGATCGAGCAGTTCATTCCCAAGCAGGCGCCCGATATCCGCCTGCGGCTGACCCATGCCATCCAGGGCCTGCTGCACCAGGCAGACGCGCGGCACCAGCAGACCTGGCGCGCTACATTGTCGCGAGAGCAGCACGAGCTGCTGTGCAGCCCGCCCGTCGCGCAGGCGCTGGAGAGCCTGGCACTCCAGCAGGGCTGGATTGAGCGCGTCGCCATCGGTGCGCCTTTTGGGGTGCTGGCACTCGACAACAAGGGGCGTGCCAGCTGGTTGCAGCTAGAGCCTGCCGCCAACCTGCCGGAGCTGGCCGAGATGGCCGAGTCCCAGGGATGGGATGCACCGACGGTGCAAGACGTCCGGGCGGGGAACAAACTCATCGACCTGGACCTGCAACTGGCCCTGGGCGCCGTGCACAAATCCCAGCCGCGCCAGGCGTTTACCATCGCCGCCGAGCCTGCGCCCTTGCATGGCGCCATCTTCGCGATCCACGAGTCCTTTTGCCCCGGCTTCATGAACAGCCACGAACGCTTTATCGCCACCCACGGCGATCGAGACGTCCAGGACTGACTACCCGTCGATTTTTGCGCTGCGGGCGCGCCGCGCAATCGGCCAGTCCCAGGGCTTGACGATAGGTGCGATCTCGCGCGCCACCGCTTCCACATGCGACATTTCGGCTTCGGTCAACGCCGAACTCAGGGTAAGGCGGACCATGGCGCGATTGCGGCTGGTAGCCGGCGCGCAAAAGATCGAGCCAATCACATCGCGCGCCTCAAGCTCATCGCGCAAAATCATCGCGGCCGGCTCGCTGCCGGCTTCGAGCGAAATGATCTGCTCGGTGCCCTGGTGAATCGGAAAACCGATGTCGGAGAAGGTCGAGCGCAGCCGGCGTGTGTTGGCATGCAGCCGGCGCCGGGCGTCGTCGCTGCGCTGCAGCACGCCCACAGTCGCTGCCAGCCCGGCGATCTCGTGAGGCAACAACGACGAGCTGAAGATATTCGGGAAGCTGGAGATCATGATGTAGTAACGCATGCTGGCGGGCGCCGAGAAAAAACCCGCACGCCCCGCAACAGCCTTGGCCAGGCTGGCAGTGATGAAGTGCACCCGGTCCGTGACGCCCAGTTCGGCGCACAGCCCCGCGCCCTGCGGGCCGTGGGTTCCCAGCGAATGGGATTCATCGACCACGATCATGCTGTCGTTCTGCTCGGTCACCTCCAGAATTTCGTGCAGCCGACACACCGCACCGGTGGTGCTGTAGACCGAGTCGACCACCACCACGCCGGGGCCGTGGGTTTTCATCATCCGCGCGAGATGCTCGGGGCTGTTGTGGCGAAACGCATGGGCGGGCGCGCGTGCGGCGTGGGCGCCTTCCCACAACGAGGCGTGCGCCAGCGAGTCCAGGTAGATCGGCGTCTGGGCGTCCGCAATGATTTGCAGCAGCCCCATGTTGGCGGTATAGCCTGACTGGCAAAGAAAGCCGTCCTCTTTGCCGACCCAGTTTGCCAGCGACTTCTCCAGCGTATGCGCCGGATGCGAGCCCAGAAGGAAGACACCGGACTGAACGACGTTCTCCCTGTCGTGTGTCAGCGCGGAGATTTGGGCCTGAACAATGTCCGGATGCCCGGTGACGTTGAGGTAGTCATTGCCGTCCAGCCGTACGGCGCCCGCACCCGGAGTGCGGCCATGAAGAATAAATTTATCACCCCACTGCTCTGCCCAGCGGGGAGAGAACTCGTGCGCGATGCGCTCTTGAAGCCGCTTGCCAAGAGAGGGGTTGTGATGTGCCTTGGCACTGGAGGGTATTTCGCGTTCGAGGACTTGCATGGGGAGCTCCGTTTGATTGAGGGGAGTCCCATTGAAACGCTCACACAAATTGATACGGCTTAACCCCTGTCAGTTCTGACAGGGGGTATCTATTCAAGCGCGGCTTCAGACTACAAAGTGCGAACTAAACACTTCATTTCATCCAGACACATGCGCTGTTCGCTTACATATTTGTGTCACAAAAAGTATGCTTTTTGCCACAGCGCAGCGTGCCCGAGATCGCTCGTCTAGCCCTGCTTCCAGGGGAGCCCTTGCAAACGCCAGCCACCCCGGCGCCCGCGCTGCCCTTGCTCATCAGCGTCACCTTCAAAGCCTTCGAGGATGTTGTAGGCCTCCACACCCAGCTCCGCGGCACGTTTGGCAGCGGCGACGGACCGCACACCGCTGCGGCAGAGCAGAACGGCCTTCTTGCCCGCAGGCACCGCGGCCTTCAGGCCTTCGTCGAAGCCCGCGTTCATGGCCATGCCGGGCCATTGCTTCCAGGCCAGCGGCGCGGCGCCCGGAACATAGCCGACCCACTCACGTTCCGCGTCGGTGCGTACATCCACCAGCACGGCCTCGCCTGACTGCATCCACTGGTAAGCAAGGCGGGCTGAAATGTCCCCCGCATAGCCGTCAGCGGGGCGTACTTGCAGCAAGGGATCTGTTGGGTCGAGGTGTTTCATGTCGGGCCTGTCATATTTCAGGGGTTCAAATCAAGGGCGGCATCACATTTGCACAGGCACTATTCACCAGGGCGCCCGGCGCATCCCGGATCGGGAGCCGCGAAACAAGTTTATTCCCTTGCGGCATGGCATGCACAATGCCAAGAGCTTGAGCCACTACCGGAGACCCAGATGCCTTCAGCCCGCACCGAGACCCCCTTACTCCCGGAGATATCAACCGGCAAGGCCGGCTTCAAAGCCCTGGCAAAACTACTGGGGCAGTGGCAGCCACCCCCAACTGAAGCAGACGGACATCCCCTCGCAGACAAGAAGGGGCGCAAAGCCTGGTCGCTGGCCGACTTCGACCCCGGCGCCAAGCCGTTTTCCAGCGGCGACAAAGCGCACGACAAAACGCTGGTGGAAGCACTCGCCGTGGAACTGGACGAGTTGCAGAACCTGCTCTATGCCGACAAGCGCTTAAAGCTGCTCATCATCCTGCAGGGCACCGACACCTCCGGCAAGGACGGCACGCTGCGCGGCGTGTTCGGGCGCATCAGCCCTTTGGGTGTGCACACGGTCAGCTGGAAGGCGCCGAATGAAGAAGAGCGCGCGCACGACTACCTGTGGCGCATTCACCAGAAGATGCCGGCGGCCGGGGAGCTCACGATCTTCAATCGCAGCCATTACGAGGACGTGCTGGTGCCCCCCGTCAAAGGCTGGATCACCCCCGCCCAGACGGCAGAGCGTTACCGGCACATCAATGACTTCGAGCGCATGCTGTCTCAAACCGGTACTGTCGTGCTCAAGTTCATGCTGCACATCAGCCTTGAAGAGCAGCGCGAACGCTTGCAGGCCCGGCTGGACGACCCCACCAAGAACTGGAAGTTCAACATGGACGACCTGGACGCGCGCAAGCAGTGGAAGCAGTACCAAAAGGCTTACGAGGATTTGCTGCGCGCCACCAGCACGCCCTGGGCGCCCTGGACCGTGGTGCCCGCAAATTCCAAAACCCACCGCAACCTGATGATTGCCACCATGGTGCGCGCCACGATGGCCCAATTGGGCCTGCGCTTTCCGCCCGGCGATCCTGCTCTCAAAGGCCTGAAGGTCCCTTGAGCGTCTTGCCGATTCCTGCTTGTTGTGCAAAAACAGTTTCACCCGGATAGGGGGTAATCAAAGGGGCAATCATTTTTCTGCGTTGGTGGAAACCCTCTTTGTAAGGGATGGGCAAGGCGGAATGATGAGTGCTCTTATCTTTTTACACACAACAGGAGACAAGTCATGACTGACAACAAGAGCCCTCGCAGGCGCGGCCTTCTCAAAGGTGCTGCGATTGCCGCCGGCGCCATGTCCGCCCCCATGGTTGCCATGGCGCAGACAACGTCTTTCCGCTTCCAGAGCACCTGGCCCGCCAAGGATATCTTCCATGAGTACGCCAATGACTTTGCGAAGAAAGTCAATGACATGGCCGGCGGCCGCCTGAAGATTGAAGTACTGCCAGCCGGCGCCGTGGTGCCGGCGTTCCAGCTGCTGGAAGCCGTGAACAAGGGCACGCTGGACGGCGGCCACGGTGTGGTGGCCTATCACTATGGAAAAAATTCGGCACTGGCCCTGTGGGGTTCGGGCCCTGGCTACGGCATGGATGCCAACATGGTCCTGGCCTGGCACAACTACGGCGGCGGCAAGGCCCTGCTGGAAGAAATCTACAAAGCCATCAACATGGATGTGGTGTCGTATCTCTACGGCCCCATGACCACACAGCCGCTGGGCTGGTTCAAGAAGCCTGTCGCCAAGGTCGACGACATGAAGGGCCTGAAATTCCGCACCGTCGGCCTGGCGGTGGACATGTTCACCGAAATGGGCACCGCTGTGAATCCGCTGCCCGGCGGCGAAATCGTGCCGGCCCTGGACCGCGGACTGATCGACGCGGCCGAGTTCAACAACGCGTCGAGCGACCGCGTGCTCGGCTTCCCCGACGTGGTGAAGAACTGCATGCTGCAAAGCTTTCACCAAAGTGGCGAGCAATTCGAAATTTTGTTCAACCGCGGCAAGTACGCCGCGCTGCCGCAAGAGCTTCGCTCCATCATCGACTATGCCGTGCAGGCTGCCAGCGCCGACATGAGCTGGAAGGCCGTTGACCGGAATTCCAAAGACTATGAAGAGATGAAGAAACAGGGCATCAAGTTCTACAAGACACCTGATGCAGTGCTGCGCGCGCAATTGGCTGCCTGGGACAAGACGATCGCCAAGAAGGCCGGTGAAAACGCGCTGTTCAAGAAAGTGCTGGACTCGCAAAAGGGCTTTGCCCAGCGCGCCGGCCAGTGGCACAACGATTACACCGTCGATTTCAAGATGGCCTACAACCACTACTTCGGCGGCAAGAAGGCCTGACCCCCTTTAGAGCCTGAAACACGCCAGCCATCCGGTATTTTCTGGATGGCTGGTTTTATTTTGTCCAGCCCGCAACGGTAACTCTCATGAACGTCCAACGACTCCTTCACACAGCTGATCACATCAGCACCTGGGTGGGCAAGGCTTTCGCCTGGCTCATCGTGGCGCTGATGCTCCTGGTCTGCGCCGAGGTTTTCAAGCGCTATGCGCTCAATGCGCCGACGGCCTGGATATTCGATGCCAACAACATGCTTTACGGCACGCTCTTCATGATGGGCGGCGCCTACACGCTGGCTCACGATGGGCATGTGCGCGGGGACTTTTTCTACGGCAGCATGAAACCGCGCACACAAGCGTCGGTGGACCTGGTGCTTTATTTCCTGTTCTTCCTGCCGGGCATCGCTGCGCTCACGTGGGCCGGCTGGACCTACTTCAACGAATCTTTGGCCATGCACGAGCAGACTTTCAACGCCACCCCCATTCCTCTGTATCCGTTCAAATTCGTGATCCCGGTGGCCGGCGCCATCGTGCTGATGCAGGGGCTGGCGGAAATGTTGCGCTGCGTCGTGTGCATCAAGACCGGCGTGTGGACACCGCGGCTCAAGGATGCCGAAGAGTCCGATGTAGTGGCCCAGCAGTTGGCGGGCAGCGAATTTGTCGATGAAGAGGCCAAGCGCCTGGCCATCGAAAAATCCATCGGCATGAAAGGTTAAGCCATGAGCAATGCAGCACTCGGCATGACCATGCTCTGCCTCATCGTCGTGGTGATCATGATGGGTTTCCCGACCGCCTTCACCCTGATGGGGCTGGGCATGATGTTCGGCTTCGTCGCGTTTTACGATCCGTCGGCGCACTGGCTTGACAACAAGATCTTCGACCTGATGGTGCAGCGCGCCTTCGGGGCCATGACCAATGAGACCCTGTTATCCATACCGCTCTTTGTCTTGATGGGCTATGTGATGGAGCGCGGCGCGCTGGTGGACAAGATGTTTCACAGCGTGCAACTGGCGTTTCGCAGCGTGCCCGGCTCGCTGGCCGTCACCACACTGATCATCTGCACCTTCTGGGGCATCGCCAGCGGCCTGGTGGGCGCCGTGGTGGTGCTCATGGGGGTGATTGCCATGCGGCCGATGCTGAACGCCGGCTACGACACGCGGCTGGCTGCGGGCGTGATAACGGCCGGCGGCACGCTGGGGATTCTGATTCCGCCCTCGGTGATGATCATTGTGTATGCGGCAGTCGCCGGTCAGTCGGTGGTCAAGCTCTATGCCGCAGCGATGTTTCCAGGTTTCTTCCTTGCGCTGCTCTATCTCGTCTACATCATCGGCTGGGTCCTGATTAACCCGAAAATCGCGCCGAAGCTGCCGCCCGAGCAGCAAAAGGTGCCCGTGCAACCGTGGGTTCAGTTCATCAGCGACACGTACTCGCACCGCATGCTGCCCGCACTGACCTCTGCCGCGCTCTCACCGGGCCGCGCACTGAAGGCCACCGTGGAAGGCATGAAGATCACCAGGGGATTGCTGGTGAAGAGCCTGAGCCTGGCGCTGGTGCCACTCGCACTGGCAGTCGTTACGCTGGGTACCGTGTGGTGGTATGTCGTGATCCACTCACAGGAAGACAACGTCGCCAGTGCCGCTGCGCAAGTTACCCAGCAAGCTCAGGCGCCTGCTGCCACTGCCGCCGGCGGCCTGACCGAACCGCCAGCCCCCTCTTCGTCTGGTTTGCAGGAGCCGCCGTCAGCGACAGGCGTTCAGGAGCCACCCGCCGAAACGGGCGGCCTCCAGGAGTTGTCCGCACCGCCCGGCGCCGCTGAAGAGCCGGCCGCCGGCGCTGCCAAAGACGAACCCATGCAGCAATTTGGCGACCCGACAGCCCAGGGCCCGCAAACCGCAGCTGTGCCCGCCGCCTTCTACACCGGCTTCTGGGTAGCGTGCGGCTTCACGCTGCTGCTGCTCCTCTGGTACTACCGGAAGTTCAATGCGGAACAGTTTGAAATCCTGCGAATGCTGGTGTCTTCCGTCATGCCGCTGGCACTTCTGACCTTCATGGTGTTGGCGGTCATTCTGTTCGGCATCACGACGGCCACCGAGTCCGCAGCAGTCGGAGCGGCAGGCGCCTTTTTGATGGCGTGGCATGCCAAAACCCTGAACTTCCAGCGGATCAAGGAAGCGGTGTTCCTCACGATCAAGACCACCTCCATGGTCTGCTGGCTCTTCGTCGGCTCGGCACTCTTTTCTGCCGTGTTCGCCCTGCTGGGCGGCCAGCGTGTCGTGGAGGAGTGGGTGCTCTCGATGAACCTGACACCGCTGCAGTTCCTGCTGCTGTCGCAGGCCATCATCTTCATCCTGGGCTGGCCGCTGGAGTGGACCGAGATCATCGTGATCTTTGTGCCCATCTTCCTGCCTCTGCTGGCGCACTTCCAGATCGACCCGATTCTTTGGGGGGTGCTGGTCTTCGTGAACCTGCAGGCAGCCTTCCTGTCGCCGCCGGTGGCGATGTCGGCCTTCTATTTGAAGGGGGTGTCGCCGTCGCATGTGACCATCAACCAGATCTTCGCCGGCATGATGCCGTACATGCTGATCGTCATCCTGTGCATGGTCTTCATGTACATCTGGCCCGGCCTGACGCTCTGGCTGCCGAAATACCTGTACGGTTAAACAGCCCGGGAGCCGTGAGGCGCCTGTGATGACGAAAAAGGGGCGCCAGGCGCCCCTTTTTTATTGCCTGCGTAGCTGCCGGGCGCACACTTGATCGGCGCCGGCTTACCGGCTAAGATTGACGTTTACGTAAACGTCAATCAAACAGATCACAGATCGGCGGCCCTGCCGCCCGCCCGGAGACAACCATGACCGACATGTCCGCTGAATACAAAGCGCTCGCCAGCTACCGCCCTACCCACAAGGTGCGCTTCATCACGGCGGCCAGCCTGTTCGACGGTCACGATGCCGCCATCAACATCATGCGGCGCATCCTGCAAAGCATGGGCGCTGAGGTGGTCCACCTGGGCCATAACCGCAGCGTGGACGAGGTAGTGACGGCCGCCCTGCAGGAAGATGCGCAGGGTATTGCCATCAGCTCCTACCAGGGCGGGCATGTCGAGTATTTCAAGTACATGGTCGATTTACTCAAAAGCCGCGGCGGCGAGCACATCCAGGTGTTCGGCGGCGGCGGCGGCGTGATCGTGCCGCCAGAGATCCGCGAGTTGCACGCCTACGGCGTCACCCGCATCTACAGCCCCGAAGACGGCCAGAAGATGGGCCTGGCCGGCATGATCGGCGAGATGGTGATGCGCTGCGACAAGGATTTGACCGGCTTCGCACCCAAAACCGTCAAGGCGATTGAAGGCCACGGCGAGATGAACTGGCGGGCTCTGGCCCAGTTGATCACCGCACTGGAGAACGGCAAGGCCGATGCGGCTTTGGTTGACAAGGTGCGCACACAGGCCGCCACCCGCAAAATTCCCGTGCTGGGTATTACCGGCACCGGCGGCGCCGGCAAGTCTTCGCTGACCGACGAGTTGATCCGCCGCCTTCGCCTGGACCAGAACGACAAACTGCGCGTGGCCATCATCAGTATTGATCCGTCTCGCCGAAAGAGCGGCGGCGCATTGCTCGGCGACCGCATCCGCATGAATGCCATCAACCCCTGGACTGTGCCGTTGGCCGGGCAGAAGAACGCCGACAGCGGCCAGCGCGTCTTCATGCGCTCGCTGGCCACACGCGACTTCGGCTCCGAGATCAGCCAGGCATTGCCCGACGTGATCGCCGCCTGCAAATGCGCGGGCTTTGACCTGATCGTGGTCGAGACCTCGGGCATCGGCCAGGGCGACGCCGCCATCGTGCCGCATGTGGATGTACCCATGTACGTGATGACACCCGAATTCGGCGCGGCCAGCCAGCTCGAAAAAATCGACATGCTGGATTTCGCCGAGTTCATCGCCATCAACAAGTTCGACCGCAAGGGTTCGCTCGACGCCTTGCGCGATGTCTCTAAACAAGTGCAGCGCAACAAGGAAGCCTGGAGCACGCCGGCCGACAAGATGCCGGTCTTCGGCACCATGGCTGCGCGCTTCAACGATGACGGCGTGACGGCCCTCTACCAGGCGCTCAAGCCGCGCCTGGCCGCACTGGGCCTGGCGCTTGAGGCTGGCATGCTGCCTGCGGCCGAAGTGCGCCACAGCACCAATCAGACGCCCGTCGTGCCGGCCGCGCGCACGCGCTACCTGGCCGAGATCAGCGACACGGTGCGCGGCTACAAAAAGCGCTCTCGCGCGCAGGCCCAGCTGGCGCGCGAGGTGCAGCAGCTCAAAGCCGCCGCCGCCATGCTCAAGATCGACAAACCCGACCGCGCCCCCGCCGCCGAAGCCGCGCTGGATCTGGCCGGCCACCGCAAGGCCCGCATGGACGCCGACGCGCGCGCCCTGCTGGCCCAATGGCCCGACATGCAGGCCGCTTATGCCGGCGACGAATACGTGGTGAAAATCCGCGACAAGGAAATCCGCACCGCGCTGACCACCAAATCCCTCTCGGGCACCACCATCCGCAAGGTGGCGCTGCCGCAGTACGAAGACCACGGTGAAATTCTCAAATGGCTGATGCTGGACAACGTGCCCGGCAGCTACCCGTACACCGCCGGCACCTTTGCCTTCAAGCGCGAGGGTGAAGACCCGACCCGCATGTTCGCCGGCGAAGGCGACCCCTTCCGCACCAATACGCGCTTCAAGCTGCTCAGCGAAGGCATGGCCGCCAAACGGCTGTCCACCGCGTTTGACTCGGTCACGCTCTACGGCAACGACCCGGCCTTGCGCCCCGACATCTATGGCAAGGTCGGCAACTCGGGCGTCTCCATCGCCACACTGGACGACATGAAGGTGCTGTACGACGGGTTCGATTTGTGCAACCCGTCGACCTCGGTCTCCATGACCATCAACGGCCCGGCGCCGACCATCCTCGCGATGTTCATGAACACGGCCATTGACCAGAACCTGGAGAAGTTCAAGAAAGACAATGGCCGCGACCCCACCGCGACTGAGGCCGCGAAGATCCGCGAGTGGGTGCAGGAAAACGTGCGCGGCACCGTGCAGGCCGACATCCTGAAAGAAGACCAGGGCCAGAACACCTGCATCTTCTCGACCGAGTTTAGCCTGAAAGTCATGGGCGACATCGCCCAGTATTTCGTGCACAACCGGGTGCGCAACTTCTACAGCGTCTCCATCAGCGGCTATCACATTGCCGAAGCCGGCGCCAACCCGATCAGCCAGCTCGCCTTCACGCTGTCCAACGGTTTTACCTTTGTCGAAGCCTACCTGGCGCGCGGCATGCACATCGACGACTTCGCGCCCAACTTGAGCTTCTTCTTCAGCAACGGCATGGACCCGGAATACACCGTGATGGGCCGCGTGGCGCGCCGCATCTGGGCCGTGGCCATGAAAGAAAAATACGGCGCCAACGAGCGCAGCCAGAAGCTCAAATACCACATCCAGACCTCCGGCCGCAGCCTGCACGCCCAGGAGATCCAGTTCAACGACATCCGCACCACGCTGCAGGCGCTGATCGCCATCTACGACAACTGCAACTCGCTGCACACGAATGCCTTCGATGAAGCCATCACCACGCCGACCGAAGAGTCGGTGCGCCGCGCCATGGCGATCCAGCTCATCATCAACCGCGAATGGGGCCTGGCCAAAAACGAAAACCCCTCACAGGGCGCCTTCATCATCGAGGAGCTCACCGAGCTGCTCGAAGAAGCCGTGCTGCTGGAGTTTGAACGCATCGCCGAGCGCGGCGGCGTACTGGGTGCGATGGAAACCGGCTACCAGCGCGGCCGCATCCAGGACGAGTCCATGCACTACGAGATGCTCAAGCACACTGGTGAGCTGCCCATCATCGGCGTCAACACCTTCCGCAACCCGCATGGCGATGCGGTGCAGGACAAGCTCGAGCTCGCACGCTCCACCGAGGAAGAAAAGCAGAACCAGCTCAAGCGCCTGGACGACTTCCAGCGCCGCCACGCGGCCGAATCACCGGCCATGCTCAAGCGCCTGCAACAGGCCGTGATCGAAAACCTCAATGTGTTTGAAGTGCTGATGGACGCTGTGCGGGTTTGCTCACTGGGGCAAATCACCAACGCGCTGTTTGAGGTGGGTGGGCAGTACCGGCGGAATATGTAGTCAGCCCGGGACTTATGCTACTTAACCCATAGTTTGCCCAAAAGCCTGCCGTTACCTGTCGCACATACATCACTCCTCAATTCTCAATTCTCAATACTCAATACTCAATACTCAATACTCAATTCTCATTGCTTTTAAACAAGCGGGGTAGCGCCTACGCGGGTCAGATTTCGATGAAATTCAACACATAGTTCACTCTATGGCGCTGCTTTGAGGTGGCATCGTTTACATTTGTAGAAATCTATATTGCATTTCCACAAATGTACTTGCCAGGTGCGTCATGAAAGCCCACCCCCCATTTCCATCAAATTTACGAAGCGAGATGGCCGACTGGCGGCTTTGGGCCGGGCGCACCGTCGTATTGGCGTCAGCCGTATTGGCGGGGCTGGCCGTCGTGGCATTTACCTGGCTGACTGAGCATGCGCTGAAGCTCTTTTCCGTTTTTGAAAAAAGTTACTGGTGGGGACCATTGCTGTGGACGCCTGTTTGCACTGCGGCCATCGTCTGGGTAACCAGGCGATACGCAGCCGGTGCTGCGGGCTCCGGTATTCCCCAGGTAATGGCGGCCCTGACCTCCGAAGTGCCCGCTGTCTCGCGTGGCCTGTTTGTATCACTGCGGCTTTCCGTGGCCAAGATGCTGCTGACTGCCTGGGGACTGCTGGGCGGCCTGTCCTTGGGCCGGGAAGGCCCATCGGTGCAGATCGCTGCCGGGGTCATGTATCACGCCCGTCGCTGGTTGCCTTCGGGCTCCCGGGTATCGGAACAGGGGCTGCTGCTGGCCGGCGGCGCGGCCGGCATCGCCGCGGCGTTCAACACGCCGTTGGGCGGAGTCATGTTCGCGATTGAGGAACTGACACGCAAACCCGAGCAGCGCAGCAACGGCTTGCTGCTGGCGGCCATAGTGCTGGGCGGCCTGATGGCCGTGTCGATCTACGGCAATGCCACCTATTTCGGCGTCATCCGCGTCGAAAACATCAGCATGGCGTTGTTGCTGCCGGGCTTGCTGGTCGCTATCTGCAGCGGGTTGGCGGGAGGGCTGTTTTCCAGGTTGCTGGCTGTGTCCCTTGCGGGCGGCACGCCCGACTGGTTCAGCCGCTTCCGGCAAAAGGCGCCCGTGCGCTTCGCGGCAGCTTGCGGCCTGGCGGTGGCCGTGCTGGGCTGCGTGAGCCATGGCGATACCTATGGCGGCGGCTACGCCCATACGCGCGCGATGCTGGAAAGCGGAGGTGAATCCTCGTCGCTGTACGCGCTGCTCAAGTTCATCGCCACCTGGATTACCGCCTGGTCGGGCGTCCCGGGTGGAATTTTCGCGCCGTCTCTGGCGATAGGCGGTTCTTTAGGCAACGACATCGCTCAACTGACGGGCTACGTCAATGCGCCAACGCTGATTGCGCTGGGCATGGCGGGATTTCTTGCCGCCGTCACGCATGCGCCGATGACGGCGTTCATCATCGTGATGGAAATGGTCGACGGCCACGGCCTGGTCCTCAGCTTGATGGCCAGCGCATTGGTGGCAAGCGCCGTTTCGCGCCTGGTTAGCGTCCCGCTCTATGCCCTGCTGGCCGATCTGCAGTTGCTTCGCTTGCCTAAGGCTTGACGTCTGGTGCAGTCGCTTCAGGGAAACACCTGATGCCATATACATTTGAACAAATACAATATAAGCACTCAATTCCGGAAATTTCCCAGCGAGGACTTTAGGGCCTTCAGGGGCTCGAGCCCTCTGGAGGCTCTTTTTTTACAGTCCAGACAGCATGGCTGGGTGTAGACCAACTTGCTCCTGGTCTTCGCCAACAGCCATTAATTTTGTCGACCGAACGAATTGCAGATGCGTGACTAATGAGGACCTTCTCCAGGATGGCTGGCTCGCGTGCAGTCCAGCTCTTTGGGAAACGTAGAGGTGCTGTCCAGCAACTTCATGCCCTGGGAACACACGCCGATCGCGACCAGTCGCTCGTCTTGCACTGCGCGATTGAACAAGATATCCAAATCGCACGCGAACCAGCGAAGCGTCAGGCGGTCCATCAGCGTAAGCGCCAGATAGGAGGCCGCCGAAAGGATCACCTCGCGTCGAAATTTTGATATCGCGCAGAAGGTTATTGGCGCATGACCGGAATCACGTGCAGCCTTCACGGGCGGCACATCCCATCGGCCGGGTTGACTTGTGAAGGCCCCCCCCGCGGGCACCGGTGTGATCAGACGTCTGGCTGTCCGAGTGGGATGTTTGCCCCGCGTTTGTCCACCCTCAGAGCCCGGATCACCTTGTCCAGGTCCCTGTTGAGCCGAGTGAGCGCCGGCGTGTCGAGGCTTGTCAGCGCTTCGGGAAGTACCCCGGCAAAAGGGCCGGGGGCGCGTTTCAAGACCTTGAGGCCTGCCGACGAAACGCGAAGCGCCGAGGCGCGTCGGTCGGTCTCGGACCGCTCGACTTCAACAAGGCCCCCTGCGACCAATGCCTTCAGCAGGTTGCTGGCCGTGGACTGATGTACATCCATAGCAGCTGCAAGTTCGCCGACTCCGATACCAGGGACGTCACGTACCACGCTCAGAGCCCAGAGTTGCGCGCCGGCCAACCCCGCCTTTTTCTCCACTTCGCGAAAATGCGTTTTCACAGCATTAAAGATGAGTCGGAAGCGGCGCAAGGCCTCAGCGGCAGGATCGTTGCCGGATACGCTTCGAATTTGAGGTTTAGTTACGGCTTTGGGCATTTGGATTGAATCATATGACGCCCGCCGGATTCCGGCAAAACCTGACCTGCTTATGGAATCGACCCCTCAAAAGGGATCGCCCGCAAGGCCGACGCAGTCGCGGTCAGTACAACAATCAAGAGTAAGTCTGCGAGGTGTTGACGCGGTGCATCTCTCTTCCGTCAAAGGAGTTCAATTCGGAGTTGAAATGGCTACTCAATGACCGTCTATTTGGAGAGATTGACAGTTTTAGAACGATTGATCCATAATTCGGTTCATCTTGGCTACAACACGCTCCCATGGCCCGACCCCGACAGTTCGATGAAACCGCAGTGCTTGATGCCGCTGTCCAGTGTTTCTGGTCACGCGGGTACGAGGTCACTTCAGTGCGTGATTTGGCTGAAGGTATGGGTCTCACCAGTGCGAGTCTCTACAACACCTTCGGCGACAAACGCGCGTTATACCGGCGCGCGCTAGAACACTACCTTGAGCAGAGCGTTCGTGATCGAATTAGACGCTTCGAAGGGCTTTCGCCTCGTGATGCCGTTGCCGCGTTTCTCGGCGAGATCGTCGAGCGCTCTTTAGGCGACCTTGAGCATCGGGGCTGCATGCTGGTCAATGCCGCCCTGGAAGTGGCTCCGCATGATCCGGAGTTTCGTCTCGTCGTCGCGGAAGAACTCAAACAGATCGAAGCCTTCTTTCGCCGTTGCATCAGCAGAGGTCAGAAAAGTGGAGAGATTTCTGCCGATCTGGATACCCGAGATTCGGCACGCATGCTACTCGGCGTCTTGATGGGAATTCGCGTACTTGCCCGCGCGCGGCCGGAGCGCGCACTGCTGGAAGGGATTGTGCGCCCTGCACTGGGATTGCTCTATCCGCCGTCCCACGCCGCAAAACCAGTCACTCACTGACCTGCTCGAAATAATTCGCCGCACATGGTCTGAACATTCCTTCGATACGGCAGCCAGCACCCTTAACAACAGCCTGGCGCTCTTCCTCTGGACGTGTCTGAGCAACAAATTTTCATCATCACTGGTTTTTAAAAGGAGACACCATGCGAATCGTTGTTATGGGCACCGGCGGTGTCGGCGGGTACTTTGGCGCACGACTGGCCAATGCCGGGCACGACGTTACGTTCATCGCGCGGGGCCAGCATCTCGCGGCTATCCGTGAGGGGGGTCTGCGCCTGGAAAGCCCGCGCGGCAATTTGCACCTACGAGATGTCAAAGTCACGGACACCCCGGCAGAGGCAGGCACTGCGGACATCGTGCTATTCGGCGTCAAGCTGTGGGACACGGCGAGCGCGGCTGAAGCTATCAAGCCGGTGATTGGCGCGCAGACCGCGGTGATTTCGTTCCAGAACGGCGTGATTAAGGACGACACGCTGCGGCAGGCTCTGGGAGACAAACATGTCGTGGGAGGTGTTTGTTACATTGCTGCGACCATTGCGGAACCCGGTCTCATCCGGCACTCCGGAACGATGCAGAAGCTGGTATTCGGTGAATACGACGGCAGTAACTCCACGCGAATCCTGCAGTTTCGCGATGCCTGCCTGGAAGCTGGCATTGATGTCGAGATAAATGTCGACATACGGCGAGCCATCTGGGAGAAGTTCGTATTCCTGGTCGGATTGTCAGGCACTACCAGCACCGTGCGCACGCCCATCGGCCCCATCCGCATTAATGCACGTTCTCGGGCCTTTCTCCGTACGGTGATGGACGAGGTAGTGCAAGTCGCACGCGCTGAGGGTGTTGCACTGCCCGCAGACTACGCCGACGACCGGCTCACCTTTGCAGATCAAGTGCCCGCGACAATGAGCTCGTCCATGCATAACGACCTTGAGCGCGGGAACCGCATCGAAGTGCAGTGGCTCAGCGGTGACGTGGTTGCCAGAGGCATTCGGCTCGGCGTGCCGACGCCATGTAACCGGGCCATCTTCGATATCCTTTCGGTACATGCGGAAGGGCGCGCAGTATGAGCACATCAATAGCCCGAACAGGTCTCACGATACGAGCTGTTGAGGCAACGCTGGTGGTCGTTCCCATGCGCCGCGCACTTGGCACCAGCGCCATGCGCATCACAGAGGCGCCGCTGCTGCTCCTTGATCTATTGACTGAAGAGGGTATTACCGGCCGGGCATATCTGTTCTGCTACCTTCCTGCGGCAGGCAAGGCCGCAATGGAGCTGGTTCGCGACGCAAGCGCATTGCTAACCGGCAAGGATGCGGCGCCGATCGAAGTGCGTCGCTTGCTCGAGGCGCGGTTTCGACTGCTGGGCGCGCGTGGCATCGTATCGATGATCATGGCTGGTATTGATGTCGCGTGCTGGGATGCGCTGGCGATCTCGGCAAATCTGCCGCTCGCACATCTATTAGGCTCACCATTGCGGCCCGTACCAGCCTACAACAGCAATGGCCTCGGTCTTCTGGATGCGAAAGCTGCTGCCGGCGAAGCCCAGGAGCTCGTGGCGGAGGGTTTTCGCGCCATCAAGATGCGCCTGGGCCGGGCATCACTGCGAGAAGACCTCGCCGCGGTGCGTGCCGTACGGTCCGCAATCGCCGACGACATTGCGCTGATGTCGGATTTCAATCAACGCCTGACGCCAAACGAGGCTCGTGAGCGCTGCATGCAACTTGACGATGAGGGTTTGTACTGGATCGAGGAGCCTGTCGCCCACGATGATTACGCCGCCAGTGCACAGCTCTCTGCTTTGCTCCGTACGCCGATTCAGATCGGTGAGAATTTCGCGGGTCCGAGAGCAATGGCAGTCGCCCTGTCGCAGCGCGCGAGCGACTACGTCATGCCCGACCTGGAGCGCATCGGCGGCGTGACCGGGTGGATGGCTGCCGCAGCTTTAGCCGATGCAGCGCGTATAGAGTTCTCATCGCACCTATTCCATGAAGTCAGCGCTCATTTAATGGCAGCCACGCCAACTGCACACTGGCTCGAATACGTTGATTGGGCCGACCCAATTCTCCAGGAACCTCTGAAGGTGGTGGATGGACACGCAACTCCGCCCAATCGACCTGGGAACGGACTTATATGGGACATCAAGGCAGTTAAGCAATTCGCGTTGCAACTCTAGGCGCTTGGTCCTGATCCGGGCAGATGCGCCGAAAGTTGCAGCCGAAGATTGCATCAGGCGTGCGGTTCAAGCCGAAAAATCACGACTCCCGGCCAATTACGTCGGAGACGCCGGGGAATTCAACGAGTCAAGTCACCACTTACGCGGCCTCACCTTGCGCGGCAGATTTCAAGTCATGCTTCCCCAGTGAATAGGAAAGCGCGTAGATGTCGTGTGTCATGGCCGCAACGGCGCCTGCAGCCTGAAGACGCTGCGGCGACAGCTCGCCGGCCAGGGTGTTTTGAAGGGCCGCTGTCTCATACGACGACAGCAAGACAATCCAGTCGGCGGCGGCATCCCCGCCGCGGATTTTTTGCTCTTGCGTCATGGCTGCCTCCGGCGTTCGGGTTTGCAGCAGGTGCGCCGCGACGATACCTTTGCTTTCTGCCTGGCGCGCCAGCAGCTTTTCCAGCCAGGCCAGCAAAGGCCCCGCCTGGCCATCCGCAGGTGACAGGCGAATCGTCAGCACCGCCCGGCCCAGTCCGGCACCGAAACTGCAGAGCAGCTTGCACTGGCTGCGCACCATGTGCAGGTGGTGCGGCATCATCTTCGCCGACCATGGCGACGGATTATTCAGGCTCTGCAGGTATCCCGCGGAGGTGAGGGTTTCATACGATGCCAGCTCATACATCACAAAAAATCCCGTTCCTCCGTCAATGTTTGACCAGCGTGAGCCGCGCAGAAAGCCTTCAATGCCCATGCGTTCCGGAAAGTGTTCGCGGGAGTGCCACTCCTGGAACTCCTCGCGTTGCGCGGGCAGGATGTCCCACCACATGGCGACTGCCGCCTTGCCTAGAAGTGCCATGTCAGTAAAACCATTTGGCCGGAACCGTGACCAGTTGGGGGAAAACCACCATCAGGAACATCACTGCAAACTCGGCGATCATGAACGGGATGACGCCCTTGGTGACGTCGTCCATGCTGATCTTGCCGACGCCCGCCACCACATTGAGCACCGTGCCCACCGGCGGCGTCACCAGCCCGATCGAGTTGTTGATGATGAACAGCACGCCGAAGTAGACCGGATCGATCCCTGCAGCCTTGACCACGGGCATCAGCACGGGCGTCAGGATCAGGATGGTGGGGGTCATGTCCATCGCCGTGCCGACGGCCATGACCAGCACCATGATGGCGGCCATCAGCAAAATCGGGCTGTCCATGAAAGGCTTGAGCAGACTCACCACCATTCCCGGCAGATTGGCGACGGTGATCAGCCAGGCGCTGACCATGGCCGCGGCGATCAGGAACATCACGACGGCGCTGGTCTTGGCCGAGGCGACGAACACGCCGTACAGCTGCGGGAGCTTGAGTTCGCGGTAGATCACGGTCGAGACGAACAGGGCGTAGACGGCAGCCACCACGGCTGCCTCGGTGGGCGTGAACACGCCCATGCGCAGGCCGACCAGGATGATGACCGGCAGGACCAGCGCCCAGGTGGCATCGCGGAACGCCTTCATGATCTCTGCAGTCGACTTGCGCGGCGGCGGCACGATGTCCTCGCGCCGCACCAGCCACGCCCAGGTGACCCAGAGCGCGCCACCTATCATCAGGCCCGGCACGATGGCAGCGAGGAAGAGTTTGGAGATCGACACGTTGGCCGCCACACCGAAGATCACCAGCCCGATACTGGGCGGGATCACCGGGCCGATCACGCCCACGGATGCGATCAGGCCGCCTGCGCGCACCTTGTTGTGCCCTGCCTTGACCATCATCGGAAGCAGCAGCGCGGTGAGCGCGGCCGCGTCGGCAACGGCCGAGCCCGACAGAGCCGACAGCAGGCAACCCGCCATGATGGTCACGTAGCCCAGCCCGCCCTTGACGTGGCCGACCAGCGCCAGCGCCAGGTCGACGATGCGGCGCGACAGGCCGCCGACGTTCATGATCTCGCCGGCCAGCATGAAGAAGGGCACGGCCAGCAACGGGAAGCTGTCGGCGCCGCCGACCAGGTTCTGCGCCAGGATCTGCGCGTCGAAGAGTTGCAGGTGCCACATCAGGGCGACACCGCTGGCCAGCAGCGCAAACGCGATCGGAATGCCCAGGGCCATGGCGGCCAGCAGTGAGCCGATGAAAATGAGGATGGTCATGAACGCGCTCCGGCAATTTTGTCTGACTCTCGCGCGTCGTCCAGCACCTGCTTGAGCTGCACGGCCTCTTCCGACTCCTGCACCATGACCAGCTCATCCTCCGACAGCTGGCCGGTAACGACCTTCCACAAATCCAGCAGCAGCAGGCCGCACGCCAGCACGCCGAACACAAGACCCGAGAGGTAGACGATGGACATGGACCAACCGGTCGTCGGCGCCGTGACGTCCCAGTTGATCTTGACCTGCTCCCAGCTGCCCATGGCCAGCAGCACCACGATGAAGATCATCAGCGCGTGGCCGATGATGAGGCAGATCTTTTTGCCGATGACCGGCAGCCTCCCCACCACCATGTCGATGCCAAGGTGACCGTGTTCACGCAGCGCGACCAACGCGCCGAGAAAGGTGCACCAGATGAATAGCCAGCGTGACAGCTCTTCCGACACCGTGATGCCCGAGTTGAAGCCGTAGCGCAGCACGACGTTGCCGAACACCAGCACAACCATGAGGGCCAGGCCGAGGGTGATGAGGAACTCGATGCCTTTGCAGGCCTTGTCGACGAACTTGTCCATCTCAGTTTTGCGCGGCGAGGGCCTGCGCTTCGCGCGCGATGTCGGTCACGACCCGAAGACCCTGCAGGTACGAGCGCGGACCGAAACCCTGGATCGTGCCCTTCACGGCCGGCGAGATGATCGAGTGGTGGCGCCACGGCTCGCGTGTCGCGAGGTTCGACATGTGCACTTCGACCACAGGGAAGGGCATGGCCTTGATCGCATCATGCAGCGGCACGCCATGCTGCGTGAGCCCGGCGGGGTTGACCAGCGCGCCCTGCGCCGTGTCGATGTGCTGGTGCAGAAAATCAATCAGCGCCCCTTCGTGGTTCGACTGGATGGTTTCGAGCGTGACGCCCAGTTCCCCGGCCAGTTTTGCCAGCATGTCGTTGATCTGTGGGAGCGTCGTGGTGCCGTAGATGTGCGGTTCGCGGCGGCCGAACAGGTTCAGGTTCGGCCCGTGGAGGACAAGTATTTTCATGGGATTCAGAACTTGACCATCAGAACTTCGACACGCGTTCCAGCTCGGACTTGAAGAGGGTCACGATGGCCGGGTCATAGGCGGCAGAGAACTTTTCGTAGACGGGACGCACTTCGGCACGCATCTTGGCCAGTTCGGCGGGCGGAACGTCGTTGTAGAGCATGCCCTTGGCCGTGAGCTCGCCCAAGGCCTTGGCCGAGACTTCACGGCTGACCACGCGCTGCCAGTTTTGCGCTTCAATGGCTGCGTCCTGCAGGATCTTGTGCTCCGTCGCCGAGAGCTTGTCCCAGAAGCGCTTGCTGATCTGGATCGGGTTGGTGGCATAGACGTGGTTGGTGCCGCTCACGTACTTCTGCACTTCATAGAACTTGCTCGACGCGATGACCGCAAAGGGGTTTTCCTCGCCATCCACAGCCTTGCTTTCGAGCGCCCCGTACAGCTCGGCAAAGGGCATCGGCACCGGGTTGGCCTTGAAGGTCTTGAAGGTTTCCAGGAACACCGGGTTCGGGATCACGCGCAGCTTCAGGCCTTCAAGGTCGGCGCCCTTCATGATGGGTCGCTTGCTGTTGGTGACGTTGCGAAAGCCCAGGTCGAAAAAGCCCAGCACGATCACGCCCTTTTCAGGCAGCTTGGCGGTGAGCATCTTGCCCAAGGGGCCATCGACCAGCGCGTCAGCCTGTTTCGCATTGGCGAAGAGGAAAGGAAAGTCGAGCAGGCCGAATTCCTTGACGATGCCGTTCAGCGACGTCGTCGAGGCCACCAGCATTTCCTGCACGCCGCCCTGCAGTGCGGATTGCTGCTGCAACTCGTTGCCCAACTGGGAGGCCGCGAATTCCTGCACCTTGATCTTGCCGCCGCTCTTGGCGGCGACGATCTCGGCGAACTTGCGCACGCCCAGGCTGGTCGGGTGGTCGGGGTTGTTCAGGTGGCCAAACTTGATGGTGCGTTCCTGGATGTCCTGGGCCATGGCGGCAGTCGAGAGGCCCAACAGGGCAGCTGCGGCCAGGGCGAGGGTGCGGCGGGTGAAGCAGGTGAAGCGGGTGGTGGGCATCGACGTCATGGAAGGGGTCCTTTTGTCTCGGTTTGAATCTTTGGAGGTGAGCGAAAAAATCTGGGCACCGGCAGGTAGGTCGTACCCACGCCGGTATCGAGGCAGGTGGATAATGGCCGAAAGTGGAAAGTCTTTCCACTATGGAAAACCATTAGCATTTTCTGCTTCACCCGGGCCCAAGGCATGGCCAAATACCGCCTATGCCCCTGCCCAAAAACGCCGTTTCCCCATGAGCACCCTTCTCGAACGAAGCTTCAAGACCCTGGAGCATCTGGCCGTGCACCCAGAGGGGCAAACCGTCTCCATGATTGCCGCCACGCTCGACATGCCGCTCAGCGCCACCCACCGGCTGCTGGCCGAGCTGTGCCGCTGCGGTTATGTGCGCCAGGTGCGTGAGCAGGGCGAATACGTTTTGACCATCAAGCTCGTGTCGCTGGGCCTGGGCTTTTTAAGCGCGTCGGGCGTGGTGGATGTGGCGCAGCCGCTGCTCGACAGCCTGGCCGAAGAATCGGGCGAGCTGGTGCGCCTGGCCGTGGTCGACGGTGACGACCTCACCTTTGTCGCCAAGGCTCAGGGCGCACGCCGCGGGCTGCGCTATGACCCTGACATGGGCCTGTCGGTGCGCCTGTCGTGCAGCTCCGCCGGCCACGCCTGGCTGTCGACCCTGAGCGACGAAGAGGCCATGCGGCTTGTGGCAAAGCAGGGCTTTGGTTTGCCGAAGGACTTCGGCCCGAACGCCCCCACCACCGTCAAGGCGTTGCTGGCCTATGTGCAGGCAGCACGCAAGCGGGGCTTCAGCATGATCAGCGAAGTGTTTGCACCGCAGATGACGGCGATGGCCGCACCGGTGATGTCACCCACGGGCGCGATCGGCGTGGTCACCATCGCCGGTCCGCTGGTGCGCCTGACCGAGGCGCGCATGGAGGAGTTGTCGGAAGCTTTGCTGGACACGGCCGAAGAGATTCGCGCAGCGAGCGGTGCGTCAGCCATGTTCAAAAAGCGGGCCTGAGCAGGTCGCCATCCGGCTTAATGGTGAGGACCCCACGGGCCTTCCCAGAGCGGCATGGCCGGGTTCGTTCCAACCGTGCGTTTTGCCGCGGGCCGGGTTTTGGCCGGCTTGGCCTTGGGGTCAGGTACGCGCGGGGTTTGCGTTTGGCTGGCGGTATTGGCTGGACGGCCGCCAGTGGCGTCTGAAGCGTGCAGACCCGTTGTTGCGAAGGCGGTCGCGAGGCCGACCAACGCAAGGGGTCGCCAGATAACGTCCAACATCTGAAGCCTTCCGTAGTGAATCGTCGTGACTATGGGCAGCACGCAAGCGACGTGCCAGAACCTGGCGTTGATCAGGCGACGCCGAGGCTGTTGGTGCGCATCCCCGCCAGCAGGCAGGCTCGACGTCAACAGCCAGATTTTCTTAATGAAAAGTGGCTTGGGCCCAATAAACACCTGGGCCTCCAGCTATCTAATTGATAGCAATGAGATCCATCGGCCAGCAGCGGGCGCCGGCCACACGATTCAATTTCATGCGCCGAATCTCAAGACGGCATAAAAAAAGCGCCGTGAAGGCGCTTTTTTTTGGATGCAGCCCTTGGGGCCGCATCAGCAAACCTGGCTTAACCCTGGTGCGGGCGCTTGCCTGGGTTCTTTTTGCTGCGGGTGTGCGATCCGCGCTCCAGGCTGATCTTCTGGCCGCGGCCGGTCGTGATCGTGTAGCCCTTGGGCGGGACTGGCTTAGGGGCGCAGATGTCGGCTTCGACTCTGATTTTCTTGGGCATGGAAGACTCCGGTTAAAAATGGCGTAGCCCGAGATTTTAAGCCACTCCGCACCCAGCGGGGCTTTGGCCGGGAATCAGGCGTACAAGGCGGCGGGCGACTGCTCCCAGACACGGTCTTTCTGGGCGGCCGTCAGCGCGCGCGCCACGGGCTCCAAAGTGCTGGCGTAAGCCGGCAGCGCATCCGGCGAAAAAGCCGTGTGCGGCCAGTCGGAACCCCAGACCATGCGCCGGCCGAACAGCCCCGCCACCTTGCGGATGGAATCGTCCAGAACTTCATAGGGCGCTTGAGCCCCCAGGCGGTACCAGCCGGATAACTTCACCCAGGCGCCTCTCACGGCGAGCTGCTCCAGCGCCAGCCAGGCCGGGTGGTCAGGCGCAACGCCCGCATGCATCCCCGCCAGGTGGTCAAGCACGGCAGGCACCGGGCTGGCCGCGTGCAGCGCCGCGATTGTGGGCAGGTCATCGGGGGAGGCATACCACTGGACATGCCAGCCCAGCGCGTGCAGCCGCGGCGCCAGCGCCTGAAAGCTGGCCGGCACGCTCTGGCCCGCTCCCGCTTTCAGGCTGTCCCCGACAGGCGAGACCAGGTTAAAGCGCACACCCCGCACGCCCAACGCATGCATGGCATCCAGTTCTGCATCGCCCACGGACGCCGGCAGCACCACCACGCCGCGATGCCGCCCCTGCCCTGCGCGCAGCGCATCGAGCAGCACGGTGTTGTCGGTGCCATACACGCTGGGTTGCACCAGCACCAGGCGGCCAAAACCGTTGGCCTGGGCCAGTTGTTCGATGTCCGCCAAGGGCCGGTGCGCGGGCCGGTAGTGGCCAGTCGCCACTGCGGCGCCCGCGTCGAACACGTGGACGTGGCTGTCCCAGCATGCCGGCATACCTTTTGTCGCTGCGTCCTGCACGGCTTCGCGGCCTGTCATCCTGCGGTGATCTTGCGTTCTTTCACGATGCGGCCCCATTTGAGCTGCTGGGCCTTGAGGAATGCCTGCGTGAGCCCCTCAGGGCCGTCGGGAAAGGCCTCGCCGCTCAGGCTGCGGATGCGTCCCAGCACCTCAGGGTCGGCCATGGTCTTGCGGATGGCGGCGATCAACGCGGCCTTGGCTTTGGGGTCGATGCCGGCGGGCGCCAGCACGGGGTTCCATTCCAGCACTTCATACGCCGGCACACCGGCTTCTTCCATCGTGGGCATGTCGGGCAGCGAACGCGTGCGGCGACGGCTCGTTACGGCCAATGGGCGCAGGCGGCCCGACTGGATCTGGCCCAGCGACGACGCCACATTGGCGAAGAACAGCGGCACCTGGCCGGCCATCACGTCGTTCATGGCTGGGCCGCCGCCACGGTAGGGCACGTGCACCAGCTTGACGCCGGCGAGGTCTTCAAACAGCGCGCCGGCCAGATGCTGGGCCGAGCCGTTGCCGGACGATGCATAGGCAATCTGACCCGGCTTGGCCTTGGCCATGCGGATCAGGTCTTTGACGCTTTTGGCTTCAAAGCTGGGGGTGCATACCAGCACATTAGGGAACTGCGCCAGCACGGCCAGCGGGGCGAAAGCCGTGTCGGTGTCGTAAGGCAGCTTGGGGTAGAGCGACGGGTTCACCGCAAAGGATGAAGCATCGACCAGCAGTTGCGTCCCGTCGGGGGTGGCGCGCGCCACCAGCCCCGCGGCGATCTGGCCGCCTGCGCCGGGCTTGTTGTCGACCACCACGCTTTGGCCCAAATACTCGGCCATGCGCGGTGCGATCAAACGTGCCATCAGGTCGGCACCGCCGCCGGCCGCATAGGACACCACCAGTGTGATCGGCTTGCCGCCGGCGATCTGGCCCGCGGCGTGGGCGAAAGTCCAGGGGGCGGCGACGGCTGCGCCCGCGGCTTGCAGCACGAGGCGCCGTGAACGGTTTGCCGGCGCTTGGCCAACGGATGGGCTGTTTTGGTTGTGGTTCGGTTTCATGGTTCCTCCGGTTTCAGTGATTTGCTTCAGTGATGAGCTTGGGTTATTGGCGCAGTGAATTCAGGTGATCGTCACCGTGTAATGAAAGGCATGTGCGTCGCCGCGCGTATAGCGCACCTCTATGCAATGGCCGGCCAGGTCGTAGGCGTTGCGGGTCACCAGCGCACAAGGGTGGCCGGCGGACAGCGCCAGGTGATTGGCCTGGGCCGCCGTCAGCGCACCGAAAGAGATCTCGTCCACCGCGCGGTGCACATGCACACCACAGCGCTCGACAAACATGGGGTAGAGCAGGTCGCCCCAGGCCTGCGCATCGCCCTCGGCAAGCCCGGCGAACAAGGCCAGCGGCAACCAGATCTCTTCATACATGCAGGGCTGCCCCGACAGCGAGCGCACGCGCTGCAGGCGCAATGCCGTGTCGCCGCGCGCCAGGCCCAGGCGGCGCGCTACCTCGGCTGGCGCCACCAGCAATTGGCGCGAGACGATGCGTGATGCCGGCACCTCTCCCGTGCCTTCGCCGAAGCGGAAGAACCGCATCATGGTGCCGCCTGTCGTCATGCCGGCGCGCACAAAGGTGCCGCGGCCGTGGATGCGTTCGATCAAGCCCTGGTCGGCCAGCAACTCCAGCGCGCGCCGCAAGGTGCCCAGCGCCACGCCGTGCTCGGCGGCCAGCGTTTGCTCTGCCGGCAGGGCCGAGCCCGGCGGCCACTCTCCCGCGATCACCCGCGCGCGCAAGGCGGCCGCCAGCGCCGCATAACGGCTGAGGCCCGGCTCGGCGGGGACGACGGTGAGAGAAGGTGTGGCCATAATTCATCTAGTCCTATAGATGACTAGATCATGTCATGTGCCAATTCGGCTATTTGTCAGGGTTTTCCCTGATCAATTCTGCGACTCGCTCACACGTAGTCGCCCAATGCAAAACGGCGCCCTTGCGGGCGCCGTTTCGGCTCGGGAAAGACGGGGAACCGGTCTTACTCGATGGTCGCGCCGGAAGCCTGCACGATGCCCTTCCACTTTTGGTAGTCGGTTTTCAGCAGGGTGGAGAACTGCTCGGAGCTCATGTTCTGCACTTCGGCGCCCTGTGCATGAATCGCGGCCTTCATGTCGTTGGTGGCCAGCAGCTTGTTGACCTCGGCATTGACCGTGGCCACGATCTCTTTGGGCGTTGCCGCCGGCATGAACAGGCCATACCAGGTGCTGACATCAAAATCCTTGTAGCCCAGCTCAGCCACCGTGGGAATGTCTGGCAGCGAGGTGCTGCGGCGAGCCGAGGTAACGGCCAGCGGGCGCAGCTTGCCTGACTTGATCTGGGCGATGGCCGAAGGCAGGGAAGACACCATCAGGTCCACATTGCCGGCCAGCACGTCCATCATGGCGGGGTTGGAGCCCTTGTAGGGCACATGGCGCAGCTTGATGTTGGCGGCGGTGTTGAAGATTTCGCCCGCCAGGTGAATGGTGGTGCCGTTGCCGGGTGAGCCATAGGTGATGGAGTCGGGCGCGGCCTTGGCTGCGGCGACCACATCGGCGAGCGTCTTGAAGCGCGACTGCACACCGGTAACGATCACGACCGGCGTGTAAGCCACATGGGCCACGGCGACCAGGTCTTTGGTCGGGTCGTAGCTCAGGTTTTTGTACAGCCAGGGCGCAACGACGAGGTTGTCTTTCTGGCCCATCACCATGTCGTAGCCGGTGGGCGCTGCGCGCACGGCTTCGGCAATGCCGATGGTGCCGCCGGCGCCGCCGCGGTTGTCGGGCACCACGGTCCACTTCGCGGACTCCGTCAGCTTGGTAGCCACCAGGCGCGAGAGGATGTCGGTGCCGCCGCCGGGCGGGAAAGGAACAATCAGGCGGATCGGCTTGGCCGGGTAAGTCTGGGCCTGCGCGGCGCACAGCATGAGTGCGAGGGCGATGAAAGACAGAAACTTGCGAAGCATGGGAAAGGTCTCCTTATGGGGCTTGCAAGCATAAGGCGAATGAAAAAGACGCGCCCGCCTGCAGCCGGTTTGACCTTCGATTTTATTCGGCGGCCTGTCTATACAACATAGGGGCAAGAGCTGGATTCAGACCGTGATCCGCGGGGGCCGGCCTCTCGTTCGGCGATGGGTAACGCCGGAACCGCTAGATCATTTCCAGCGAAGTGGCACCGGACGGCGGCTTGAACAGCGCGTCCAGTTCGGCCAGCTGTTCGCCGTTGAGCTGAACCTTTGCCGCCGCGACGTTCTCGCGCAACCGGTCCGGGTGGCTGGTTTTGGGAATGGCGATCACGCCGTCCTGCGCCAGCAGCCAGGCCAGCGCCGCCTGTGCGGGCAGCATGCCGTTGCGCGTGGCAAAGCGGGCAAGGCCGGCATGGCGCACCAGGCGCGCCTGCTCGATCGGCGAGTAAGCCATTACCGGCACGCTGCGCTCGCGCAGCCAGGGCAGCAAGTCCCACTCGATGCCGCGGCGCGTCAGGTTGTAAAGCAACTGGTTGGTTTGCACGCCCTGCCCGCCCGGCACTTGCCACAGCTCATTCATATCAGACAGGTCGAGGTTGCTCACGCCGTAATGCCGGATCTTGCCGGCCTTTTGCAGCGCCATGAGCGCCTGCAGGGTTTCGGCCAGAGGCACGGAGCCGCGCCAGTGCAACAGGTAAAGATCGATGCGGTCGGTGCGCAGCCGGCGCAGGCTGCGTTCGCACGCAGCCACCGTGCCTGCCTTTGAGGCATTGTGCGGATACACCTTGGTCACGATGAAGGCCTCGTCGCGCCGCCCTTGCAAGGCTTCGCCGACCAGTTCCTCGGACAAACCCTCGCCGTACATTTCCGCAGTGTCGACAAGCGTGCAGCCCAGGTCCAGGCCCAGCCGCAAGGTCGCCAGCTCATCCGCGCGGCGCGCCGGGGAGTCGCCCATGTTCCAGGTGCCCATACCCAAGGCGGGGACGGCTTCGCCGCAGGGCAGCAATACGGTTTTCATGAAGGTCATCTTAGCGCTGGCCAACGTCGATTCGCCCCAACACCGGGCATTTCACTGATGCGCATACGGAATCAATGGAGGCCGAAGAATTCATGTTTCGAGTGGCTGTGAGACGTAGCATGGCGGGGCTTTCACTGCGCCACGCGCTCACATGATGGAGACCCCATGAAGATTATTCGCAGCAAGGATTTCACCGCCGAACGCGCCTGGGGCGCGATGACGGTGGCCAATATGCAGGGCATCACCACCCGGCTGCACTGGACCGACAAGCCCTATAAGTGGCACATCAATGAGGGCGAAGAGGTGTTTGCCGTGCTCGACGGCCGTGTCGAGATGCGCTACCGCGACAACTGCGGGCAGTGCTCGGTGATGCTGGAGACCGGCGACATCTTTTTCGCGAGTGCGGGCACGGAGCATATTGCCTCGCCCGTGGGTGAGGCCCGCGTGCTGGTGGTGGAGGTCGAGGGCAGCGACTGAAGCCGGCCCCTTATGAGCCCTACGAAGCCGCCAAGGGCAGCGGCAAATTGACCAGCAAATTCTGCGGCTTCAACCGGACCACGCCTTCTGCGTTCATCATCAGCCCCAGGTACACCGGCTTGCCTGCCACATCGGCACGCATCTCGCGCGCATCGGCAAAGTCCAGGCGAAACAGGCTCACCAGGCGCTGCAGCCGCGCGGGCTCGACCTCGCGGCCTTCGTACAAATCATTGAGCAGCGCCGTGGCCTCCACGTCCAGCCCCACATGCCAGCGCCAGGCTTCGTCGTCCACCTTTTGCACGGGCCGTATGGTGACCGTGACCCCCAGAAAGTGCCGCACCCATTTTTGCAAGACGCCGGCCAGCGCCTTGAGGCCTGAGCGCGCACGCACCATGGTCAGGACGAGGCCGTGGCTCAGGTCGTTGCTGACTTCGTGGGTGAGGTCCAGCAAAAAGCGGTGCCGGCCGGGCTGCTGCCAGTAGTCGGCCGCGTTGCCGTCGTTCAGCACCTGTAGCTGTATGGCCGCCACGGGCGCGCCAGCCTCGGCCAGAAAGCGCCCGAAGTCGCCCACGCCGCCGGTTTCATGAAACATGTCGATCACCGCGAGGTCGCCACTGAGCACCTGGCCGTCTTGCGTGCTGATGCGTTGCGGGCGAAACAGCATTTCGGCCGCCCGCATTTCATAGGCGTCGGCCGAACCGTCCAGCATGTTCTGCGTGATGGCCTCGGCGATCAAATCGATGAAGAGCGGCGGTATGTTGATGCTGCCCGTGCCGTCGCGCGGAAAGAGCCCCAGGTAATAAGCCTCCAGCGAGCCGGCGGCCAGCAAGCCGTCGCGAAACCGCAGGAACAGCGTGTAGTTGTCCCGCGCGTCAGCATCCTTGAAAGCCTGCAACTCGGCAGCTGCTACCGGCCTGGAGGGAGATGCCGTCAAAGCCGCATGCAGGGCCTGCTCGGCTTCGCAGGATTCAGGCACCAGCGCCAGCTCAGGGCGTGCCAGAAAAAACCGCAGGTAGTCGTGCGAAGGTTCAAGCCAGCCGCGTTCGTTGCGCATGGGCGGGTAAGAACTGCCTTGGGGCCATGAATTTTGCATGGGCGCAATCGTCTCATATTGTGCGGGGCGTACTTGTCCGGCACGCCATATGCTATTGTTTTGATAGCTAATGGCCAATGATCCGTGCGGGCTGCAGGCACTTTTCTCTTAAGAAAATCGTGCCACTCGTTTGAGGACGCGCAAATGCATTACATCCTGTTTCATCACGCCCCATCACCGTGCAATCTTTACCCGTTGTTAGCAATCCCTCCATCTTCACGTGCGTTGAGAAAGCTAAGGTGGCCTTGACCGCGCACAGCGACACCAAACACAGCAACACAGACAGACACCGCGAATCGACAGGAAGAGAGCGTTCACCATGACAACATCCGGCACGGACTCATCCAGCATGTCCCACATTCCCCAGCAGCCATTCCGGCTGGCGCATCTTTATGGGTACCTCACGGTGCTGGCCGTCGCATTCCTGCTGGCACTGCTGCAGCCCGTGGCATGGGCGCAGGAGCCCGCTCAGGCAGACCCACCCGGGCGCGTCGCGCGGCTGAACCTGGCAGAAGGCACGGTGAGTTTTGCGCCCGCCGACAACGGCGACCCGGCCGACGCCGCGGATTGGCGCCCTGCGGTGCTGAACCGGCCGCTCACCGGCGGCGACAAGCTCTGGACAGGCGCCCAATCGCGCTCCGAGCTGTACGTCGGCTCCACCGCCGTGCGGATGAATGCGCAAACCAGCCTGGACCTGCTGGTGCTGGACGACAACGTCACCCAGCTGCGCCTGGCCCAGGGCACGCTCAAGCTGCGCGTGCGCGCTCTCTTTGAAGGTCAGCGCCTGGAAGTCGACACGCCCAACCTGGCCTTCGTGGTGTCCCAGCCGGGCGACTACCGCCTGGACGTCGACCCTGCCAGCAACACCACCCGCGTTGTGGCCCAGTCGGGCAGCGGCGTCATCTATGGCGACGATGCCAGGTCCGTCACCCTGGGGAGCCAGCAACAGGCCAATTTCACCGGCACGCGCCTGGTTCCGGCAGGCCCCGGCGCTGCGCAGCAAGACAGCTTTGACCTCTGGGCCGCCAATCGCGACCGCCTCGAGGACCAGTCGGTGTCGGCCCGTTATGTGCCGCGCGAGACCGTGGGCTACCAGCAGCTGGACACCTATGGCACCTGGAGCCAGGACCCGGCCTATGGCGCCGTCTGGATGCCGCGAGAATTGCCTGCGCAGTGGGCGCCGTATCGCGACGGCCACTGGGCCTGGGTGTCACCCTGGGGCTGGACCTGGGTGGACGACGCGCCGTGGGGGTTCGCGCCGTTTCACTACGGCCGCTGGGCACAGATCGGCCCGCGCTGGGCCTGGGTGCCGGGGCGGCTGGCGCCGCGTCCGGTGTATGCGCCCGCGCTGGTCGCCTTTGTGGGCGGCAGCACCGGCGGCGTGAGCTGGAACATTTCCATAGGCGGCGCGGCAAGGCCCGGCGTGGGCTGGTTTCCGCTGGCGCCCGGTGAAGCCTACCGGCCCGCTTACCGTGTGAGCCCGCGCTACATCACGCAGGTGAACCACAACATCGTGGTCCACAACACCGTCAACGTGACGAATGTCTACCGTTACCAGCGCCAGCCCGGCGCGGTGACGGCCGTCAGCCGCGACGACTTCACACGGGGCCGGCCGGTGCGCGGCCAGCAGCACGCGTTGAGTAGCGCAGACCTGGACCGCGCACAGGTTGTGGTCGACCGCGGTGCAATACCCCAACGCCCTTCTCGCGAAGCACTGCAGGGCGACAGGCCAGAACGTTCGCGGCCCGTGGCTGCAGGTGCATTGCCGCCGACCGTCGCCATGGTGCGCCCCGTGGTCAGCACGCGTGACGACAGGCGCGATGAGCGGCGTGGTGACGGCCGCGATGGCCGGCGGGACGCCCCGCGCGCGGACACCGGCCCAGCCGTGCCCGCTGTCCGTGCGGCAAGCCCCACACCGCCACAGAACCACAGCGCCCTTGAAGCCAGCCAGCGCGAACAGCGGGACCGCCAGCAGGCCCAGCGTGAGCAACAACAACAGCAAAGAGACCTGGCCCGCCAGCAAGATCAACTGCGCCGGCAAACCGGTGAAGAATCCATCGGCCAGCGCGCCCTGCGCGAGCAAGCCCAGACCGATGCGCAAAACCGGGCAGCCGCCGCCGAAGCCCGCGCCGCCGCCAATCGCAGCGCGGCAGAACAGGCCCTGCGCAACCAGCAACAAGCCCAGCGCGAGCAACAACAACAGCAAAGAGACCTGGCCCGCCAGCAGGACCAGCTGCGCCGGCAGACCGGTGAAGAATCCATCGGCCAGCGCGCGCTGCGCGAACAGGCACAAGCCGAGCGGGAAAACGCGCGCCAGCAGCAGGCGGCGCAAAGGCAACAACAGCAGCAGCAACGCGCCCAGCAGGAGCCCCAACGCCAACCGCAACAGCCGCAAGTGCAGCGCGACCAGCCCCGTGCAGATGCTGCCCCGGACCGCTCGCCCGGCCGTCAGGGCGACGGTCCCGGACGCGGCCCGCGAGGCGAGGGCGGTCCCGGTCGCAACCGCGAGCCATAAGCGAAGCGCAAGGTCCGCGTCCGTACCCGCGCCCGCGAAGCGAGGGCGCCTCCAACGCCAGCAAGAAGCGCGGAGCCCGCCCGCACAACGCCCTCAGGGCTAGGCGCGCCAGCCGCAGACAATGCACCAGCATGGCAAGGCGGCGCAACGACGCCATGAGGGTGTTTTGCGGGCGGGCTCAGGGTTGGCGATCACGCAAAACTACCTAAGGGTCTGACCCGGTATCGCCCTCGGGGGCGGGTAGCTAGGATGACCACCTGTGTTTCACGGGCCTATGCCTGCTGCTGCATAAGCCGCAGCGCCGCCTCTGGCGCCCCCGTGATGTCAACCCCTACCCGCCGGAGACTAATTTGTCAGTGGAGTTCATTCTCGAAACACGAGGGCTGACCAAGGAATTCAAGGGTTTCGTGGCCGTCAACAACGTGGACCTGAAAGTCCAGCGCGGGCACATCCATGCGCTGATCGGCCCGAACGGCGCCGGCAAGACAACCTTCTTCAACCTGCTGACCAAATTCCTGACGCCGACGCGCGGCAGCATTGTCTACAACGGCAATGACATCACTTTCGAGAAGCCCGCGCAAACGGCCCGCCGCGGCATCGTGCGCTCGTTCCAGATTTCCGCCGTTTTCCCGCACATGACGGTACTGGAAAACGTGCGAGCGGCCCTGCAGCGCAACCTGGGCACGTCGTTTCATTTCTGGAAGCCCGAAGACAGCCTCTTTCACCTGCATGACCGCGCACGTGAATTGCTGGCCGAAGTCGACCTGAGCGACTTTGCCGACGAGTTGACGGTGAACCTGCCCTACGGCCGCAAGCGCGCCCTTGAGCTTGCCACCACCTTGGCACTGGAGCCCGAGTTGATGCTGCTGGACGAGCCCACCCAGGGCATGGGCCACGAAGACGTGGACCGCGTGACGCAGCTGATCAAGAAGGTCTCTGCCGGCCGCACCATCCTGATGGTCGAGCACAACATGAATGTGGTGTCGTCGATTGCGGACCGCATCACCGTGCTGCAACGCGGCGCCATCATTGCCGACGGCCCCTACGGCGAGGTCTCGAAAAACCCGCTGGTCATCGAAGCCTATATGGGCACCGCCAACACCGAATTGCAAGGAGCCCACTGATGTCGAAGGAGCTCCTCAAGATAGAAGACCTGCACGCCTGGTACGGCGAGTCGCACATCCTGCATGGCGTGAACCTCACCGTGAATGAAGGCGAAGTCGTGACCCTGCTGGGCCGCAACGGCGCCGGCCGCACCACCACCATGCGCGCCATCGTCGGTATGACGGGTGCACGCAAGGGCTCCATCAAGATCAACGGCGAAGAAGCCATCAAGCTGGCGCCGCACAAGGTAGCGCGGCTTGGCATCGGCTATTGCCCCGAAGAGCGCGGCATTTTTGCCAGCCTGACAGCAGAAGAAAACCTGATGCTGCCGCCTACCATCGGCCCGGGCGGCATGAGCCTGGACGAGATCTACGCGATGTTCCCCAATTTGAAGGAACGCGCCAGCAGCCCCGGCACACGCCTGTCGGGCGGCGAACAGCAGATGCTGGCCGTCGCGCGCATCTTGCGCACCGGCGCCCGCCTCCTGCTGCTGGACGAAATCTCCGAAGGCCTGGCGCCCGTCATCGTGCAAAAGCTCGCCGAAATGATCCTCACGCTCAAGGCCAAGGGCTACACCATCGTGCTGGTCGAGCAGAATTTCCGCTTCGCCGCACCGCTGGCCGACCGCTTTTATGTCATGGAGCACGGCCGCATCGTCAAGCAGTTTGCACAAAGCGAGCTGGCCGGCAACATGGGCATGCTGCAGGAATACCTCGGCGTCTGACGCCGCAAACGCCAATCCTTTGACGCCTCCTTTTCAGCCCACTCGATTTCCCCACCCCTAGTTCCCCCCATCCATAACAGGAGACACCATGAAACTCAAAACACTTGTTGCCGCACTCGCCGTCGGCCTCACCGGCGCCGCTTTCGCACAGAACACCGGTCCGATCAAGATCGGCATCATCACCGACATGTCCAGCCTCTACGCTGACATCGACGGCCCCGCCGGCGCAGAAATGCTGAAGTGGGCTGTGCAGGATTTCGGCGGCAAGGTTCTGAATCGCCCGATCGAAGTGCTGAGCGCCGACCACCAGAACAAGGCCGACGTGGCCTCCTCCAAAGCCCGTGAATGGATCGACAAGGACGGCCTGCAGATGCTGATCGGCGGCACCAATTCCGGCACGGCGCTGGCCATGTCCAAGGTCACGACTGAAAAGAAAAAGCCCTTCATCGCCATCGGCGCCGGCTCGGCCCGCCTGACCAATGAAGACTGCTCGCCCTATACCGTCCACTACGCCTACGACACGGTGTCGCTGGCCAAGGTCGCCGGTTCCGCGCTGGTCAAGGCCGGCAACAAGAGCTGGTACTTCCTGACCGCCGACTATGCCTTCGGCTACTCGCTGGAAGGCGATGCCTCTACCGTGGTCAAGGCCAATGGCGGCACGGTGGCCGGCGCTGTCCGCCACCCGCTGAACGCGTCCGACTTCTCGTCCTTCCTGCTGCAGGCACAGTCTTCCAAGGCGCAAATCCTGGGTCTGGCCAATGCCGGCGGTGACTTCACCAACGCCATGAAGGCTGCCAAGGAATTCGGCATCGGCAAGACCATGAAGGTTGCCGGCCTGCTCGTCTTCATCAACGACGTGCACTCCCTGGGCCTGGCCAACACCGAAGGCCTGCAGCTGGCCGACAGCTGGTACTGGAACCAGGACGACGCCTCGCGCAAATTCGCCAAGCGCTTCTTTGACAAGTACAAGCGCATGCCTTCCAGCCTGCAGGCAGCCGACTACTCGGCCACGATGAACTACCTGAAGGCCGTGCAGACCGCCGGCACCACCGATTCCGACAAGGTCATGAGCACGCTCAAGGGCATGAAGATCGACGACTTCTACAACAAAGGCCAGATCCGCGCCGACGGCCGCATGATCCACGATATGCATTTGTATGAAGTCAAGAGCTCCAAGGACTCCGGCACGCCATGGGACTACTACAAGACCATCGCCAAGGTGCCAGGCGAGCAGGCCTTCACCACGGTGGCCGAATCCAAGTGCTCGGCACTGAAGAAGTAAACCGGTCACTGCAACTTCAACTGCGCAAGCGTTGAACTGACGACAAAAAAAAGACGGAGAAGAACGAGGGTTCGATCCAGCCGGTCATTCACGCAGCAATGCAGGAATGGCCGGCTGCTTCCTTGAACGCCCCCCGCTCCCGCCACAATTAACGATATCGGTGTCCTGACAGGTTCCCATGGAAATTTTCGGTATTCCCCTGCAAGCGTTTATGGGCCAGCTGATGCTGGGCCTGGTCAATGGCGCGTTCTACGCCATGCTGAGCCTGGGGCTGGCGGTGATTTTCGGCCTGCTGGGCATCGTCAACTTTGCGCACGGCGCGCTCTACATGCTGGGCGCCTTTGCCGCCTGGATCATGCTGGACCAGTTCGGCATGAACTACTGGTTCGCGCTGGTGCTGGCGCCGCTGACGGTCGGCATTCTCGGCGTCATCATTGAGCGGATCTTCCTCAAACATCTGTACAAGCTGGACCCGCTCTACGGCCTGCTGCTGACCTTCGGGCTGGCGCTGGTGCTGGAAGGCGTTTTCCGCGAAATTTACGGCGTCTCAGGCCAGAACTACAACGTGCCCGACCTGCTGGCCGGCTCCATGGACCTCGGCTTCATGCGCCTGCCGATCTACCGCGCCTGGGTGGTGGTGGTGTCGCTGGTGGTCTGCCTGGGCACCTGGTTCCTGATTGAACGCACCCGCCTGGGCGCCTACCTTCGCGCCGGCACCGAAAACGCGCCGCTGGTGCAGGCCTTTGGCGTCAACGTGCCCATGATGGTCATGCTGACCTACGGCGCCGGCGCCGCGCTGGCAGCGCTCGCCGGCGTGCTGGCCGCGCCCATCATCCAGGTCAACCCGCTCATGGGCTCCAACCTGATCATCGTGGTGTTCGCCGTCGTCGTGATCGGCGGCATGGGGTCCATCCTCGGCTCGGTCATCACCGGCCTGGGCCTGGGCATCGTCGAAGGCCTGACCCGCGTGTTTTACCCTGAAGCGTCCAACATCGTGGTGTTTGTCATCATGGTGATCGTTTTAATGTTCCGGCCCGCAGGCCTCTTCGGAAAGGAGGCTTGAGCATGAGCACCCTCTCCACCAAAGCCGCCAACATGCTGCGCATCACCTACCTTGTCCTGCTGGCCTTTGCACTGGCGGCGCCCTTCCTGGGCCTCTACCCGGTGTTTGTGATGAAGCTGCTGTGCTTCGCCCTCTTTGCCTGCGCCTTTAACCTGCTGCTGGGTTTTACCGGCCTGCTGTCTTTCGGCCATGCGGCCTTCTTCGGCTCGGCGGCTTACGTCACCGGCTGGTTCATCAAGTCGCAGAACTGGACACCCGAGCTGGGCCTCTTGGCCGGCGCGGTCGCGGCCGGGTTGATCGGCCTGCTGGTCGGCCTGGTGGCCATACGCCGCCAGGGCATTTATTTCGCCATGATCACGCTGGCGATTGCGCAGATGGTTTACTTCGTCTGCCTGCAGGCAAGCTTTACCGGCGGCGAAGACGGCCTGCAGGGCGTGCCGCGCGGCAAGCTGTTCGGCGTGCTGCCGCTCGAATCCGACATCTCGCTGTATTACGTGGTGCTGGCGGTGTTTGTGGCCAGCTTCCTCTTCATCTCGCGCATCGTGCATTCGCCGTTCGGCCAGGTGCTCAAGATGATCCGCGAGAACGAGCCACGCGCCATCTCGCTGGGCTACAACGTTGACCGCTACAAGCTGCTGGCCTTTGTGCTGTCGGCCGCGCTGGCGGGTCTTGCCGGGTCCATGAAAACACTGGTCATGGGTTTTGCCACGCTGTCGGACGTGCACTGGTCGATGTCCGGCGAGGTCATCCTGATGACGCTGCTGGGCGGCGTCGGTACTTTCTTCGGACCGGTCATGGGCTCGGGCATCGTCATTGCGTTGCAAAACCTGCTGGCAGACAAAGTCGGCTCCTGGGTCACCGTCATCATCGGCGTGATCTTTGTGCTGTGCGTGCTGGCCTTCCGCAAGGGCGTGATCGGCGAGCTGCAGGCTTTCCTTGAGCGCCGCCGCAACGCCGCCAAGGCGGCATCGCAGCAAGCCTGAGCGGCCGGGCCGCCCAAAAAAAGCGCGCAAGGTCTGCGCGCTTTTTTATGGGGGCAATCAAAACCTCAAACGATCAAGGCCCGTCGGTCGACAGCGCGTAATTCACATGCTGCGGCACGACCAGTTGCCCCTGGCTGTTGGGCACGGCTTCGATGTGAATCTGCGGCTGTGCCGCAGTCACACCGCCGAAGATGGTGGCAAACGCAATGTCGGCCGCGTCGCGTCCCGTGGCAAAGCGCACAAACCCCATGGGGATCGCCGTGCCCGACGGATCGAACATGAACCAGCGGTCACCCAGGTAGACCTCGACGTAGGCATGGAAATCGGGCGGGCCCAGCACCGGGTCGGCGCCGTAATCCATGCCGCTGGCCATGCGCGCCGGCAGGCTGGCGGCGCGGCACAGTGCAATCATCAGGTGCGCAAAATCGCGGCACACACCCACCCGCTCAATCAGCGTGTCGATGGCCGAGGTGGTGCTGTTGCTGGTGTTGCCCTGAAAGCTCACATGCTGCTGCACCCAGTCGCAAATCGCCTGCGCGCGGCTGTAACCCAGCGGCAGGTGGCCGAACTGGCTGTTGGCGAGGGTGAGGAGCCGGTCCGACTGGCAATAGCGGCTGGGATACAGATAAGGCAGCACCTCGCCGGGCAAGGCGAGCGGGTTGAGCTCGGGCAGCGAAGCCGGTTGCGCCTCATAGTGAATGAGCTCTACCACGGCGGTGTAGCTCAGCGTGAAGTTGCCGGGTTGGGCGTGCACGCGCAGAAAACGGCTTTGTGTGGCCGGGTCGGTGTAGCCGCTGGTGAGCACGGGCTGGCTCAGGCCCAGCGATTCCTGCACCACGATCTGCCGCGGTGTGTAGGCAGCCTGGATGTTGAAGATGAAATCGGCGCCGGGCGCCATCACCTCATAGCCCAGCACGGTGGAAAACTCTAGCCTGACCATACGATGCCTTATGCCTTTGGGGGGGTTGGCTCAAAAAGAGCCGCGTGTCTGCAGCGACGGGAACCGTTCGCCATCAGCACCCATTAGGCGCGCAAAAAAGGCCGGCTTTCATCGCTGGCGAAATTTCCCGGGCATGCCTGCCCACCCGGGCCGACAGCTCTGCGTCGCCTGCACCTACAGCGGCGGCGGTTTTGACATTTTTTTACTTGTAGCTATCTTTTTAATAGCTACTAGTCCATGTGGATAAAGGGCTAGAGGCCTATTTCTTATAAATTTCTCTTATAAATCTTCTAGCTACCGCGAAACTCTCGCCGATAGGCGGAGGGCGACGTCCCCAGCGTCGCCGCGAAATGCTGGCGCAAGGACACCGCCGAGCCAAAACCCGCATCAACAGCGATCTGCTCCATCGAGCGATCGGTCGATTCAAGCTGGCGCTGCGCCAGCCCCAGGCGCTGGCTGGTGAGCCACTGGCCTACCGTGGTGCCTGTGACCTGCCGGAAATGCCGCGTGAACGTGCGCCGGCTCATCAGCGCCCGCGCGGCCAGTGCATCCAGGCTGTGCGGCTGGCCCAGGTTTTTCTGCACCCATGCCAGGATGGCCGACAGCCGGTGGTCGACGCCTGTGGCCGGCAGAGGCTGCTCGACATACTGCGCCTGCCCGCCCTGCCGCTGCGGCGCCACCACCATGCGGCGCGCGACGCGATTGGCCACTTCGGCGCCGTAGTCCAGGCGCAGCACATGCAGGCAGCAGTCGATGCCGGCCGCTGTGCCCGCGGAGGTCAGCACGTCGCCATCGTCCACATACAGCACGTCGGGCTGCAGCCGCACCTGCGGATAACGTGCGGCAAAAGCTGAGGCCAGGGCCCAGTGCGTGGTCGCCGGCCGGCCATCGAGCAGCCCCGCCTCGGCCAGCACAAAAGCGCCCAGGCACAGGCCCACAACGCGCGCGCCGCGCCGGTGCGCCGCCTGCAGCGCTTTGAGCAGCGCCTCGGACGGGCGCTCCATCGGGTCGCGCCAGGACGGCACCACGATGGTCTGCGCCTTCGCCAGCGCGCCAAGGCCTTTTTGCACGTGGATGCCAAAGCCTGAGGTGGTGCGCAGCGCACCCGGCTTTTCAGCGCACACCACCAGCTTGAAGCGCGGCTGGTCAGCGGCGGAAAAATCGTTGCCGAACACCATGCAAGGCACCGACAGGTGAAAGGGACTGATGCCGTCAAAGGCGACCACGGCCACCGAGTGGTCCTGCACGGGGGGCGGCGAGGCTTTCCGGGTTGAAAGAGGGGTGCGTGGTGACATGGCCCGATTCTATCGAGTATTGACATTTGGGCCACTGTCGTGAAAGTCCGCCCGGCACAACAATTCAGGCACCAACCAACGCTTTAACTTTCAGAAAGCTTTTTATGACCCGCACCGATGCCAAAGCCCCGCGCCGCGCCCTTGTCGTGATCGACGTCCAGATGGAATACTTCACTGGCGGCCTGCTGATCGAATACCCGCCGGTGGCTGAGACCCTGCCCAACATCGGCCGCGCCATGGACGCCGCCCGTGCAGCCGGCATTCCGGTGGTGGTGGTGCAGCACAGCGAATCGGCCGCCGCGCCGGTGTTTGCCAAGGGCTCTGCCACCTGGGAATTGCACGACACCGTGGCCAGCCGCCCGCGTGACCACTACATCGAGAAAGCCTGGCCCAGCGTCTACACCGGCACCGACTTTGCGCAGTGGCTGGAAGCGCGCGGCATCGACACCCTCACCGTGACCGGCTACATGACGCACAACTGCGACGCCTCCACGATTTTTGAAGCCACGCACCGCGGCCTGCATGTGGAGTTTTTGCAAGACGCCACCGGCGCCCTGCCCTATGCCAATGAAGCCGGCCAGGCCAGCGCCGAAGAAATCCACCGCGTGTTCAGCGTCGTCTTCCACTCGCGGTTTGCCGCCACGGGCTCCACCGATGCGTGGATCACCGCGATCCAGGCCGGTGGCCGGCTGGAGAAAAACAACGTGCTCGCGTCGAACCACGCGGCGGTAGCGGCACGCTGAGGATGCGGCTGGAGGCCTTAGTCCTCCAGCAGACGCACTTTCACGCTCTTGCCTTTGACCCGGCCGGTCGACAGCTTGTGCAGCGCGTCGGCGGCGATGTGACGGTCGACCGCCACATAGGTGGAGAACTCGTTGACGTTGATCTTGCCGACCTGCTCGCGGGTGAAGCCCGCGTCGCCGGTCAGCGCGCCCAGCACGTCGCCCGCGCGGATTTTTTCCTTGCGGCCGCCGACGATCTGCAGCGTCACCATGGGCGGCAGCAAGGGCTCATTGCTTGCGGGCGTCAGTTCGGTCAGTTTGTGCCAATCGGACTCGGCTTTCTGCAGCACCTCGATCTTCCCGACATAGCCCATCTCGTCCATGCTGGCCAGGCTGATGGCCCAGCCCTCTTCATCGGCGCGGCCGGTGCGGCCGATACGGTGGATGTGCACCTCGGCGTCGGGCGTCACGTCGACGTTGATGACCATGGCGAGCTGTGCGATGTCCAGGCCGCGCGCGGCCACATCGGTCGCCACGAGCACAGAGCAACTGCGGTTGGAGAACTGCACCAGCACCTGGTCGCGCTCTCGCTGCTCCAGCTCGCCGAACAGCGCCAGCGCACTGAAGCCCTGCTCTTTCAAATAAGCCACGAGCGCGCGGCACTGCGACTTGGTGTTGCAAAACGCCAGCGTGCTGGCCGGGCGGAAGTGCCGCAGCACCTGCGCGACGGCGCCCAGGCGCGCTTCGTCGTGGTCGCTGTCGGGCACCTGGTACCAGCGCTGCTGGATCTTGGTTTTTTCATGCTGCGCCTGCACCGTGATGGTTTGCGGCGTCTTCATGAACTGCTGGCTCAGCTTGGCGATGCCTTCGGGATAGGTGGCCGAGAACAGCAGGGTTTGCCGCTCTTTCGGGCACTGTTTGGCGACGGTGACGATGTCTTCGAAAAATCCCATGTCCAGCATGCGGTCGGCTTCGTCCAGCACGAGGGTGTTCAGCGCTTCCAGCGTCAGGTTGCCGCGCTCCAGGTGGTCCATGATGCGGCCGGGCGTACCCACCACAATGTGCGCGCCGTTTTCCAGGCTGGCGGTCTGATTGCGTAGCGGCACACCGCCGCACAGCACCACAACCTTGGTGTTTTCTTCGGCCCGCGCCAGCCGGCGGATCTCGGTCGCCACCTGGTCGGCCAGCTCACGCGTGGGGCACAGCACCATGGCCTGCACCGCAAAGCGCCGGGCATTGAGGTTGGCCAACAGGGGGATGGCAAAGGCGGCGGTCTTGCCGCTGCCGGTTTTGGCCTGGGCGATCAGGTCTTTGCCCAGCAGCGCCACCGGCAGGCTGGCGGCCTGGATGGGTGTCATGCTGAGGTAGCCGAGTTGCTGCAGGTTGGCCAGCACGGCGGGAGTCAGGGGCAGGCTGGCGAAGTCGGTGCTGCCGGCGGGGGAAGGGGAAGGGGAGGAGCTCATCCCCCATTATCGGCGCCAGGCCTTCAGCGCCCTGAATCCGGCTTCATTTGCAGCCCCTGTTCCTCGCTGCCAAGGATCTGCCGGGTGACGTTATCGACCACCACCGGGCTTTCGAAATAGATGACGGTGGGTTCCGTGCCGTACTTCTCCCGCACGAATGCGCGCCATGATGCCGTGTACAGGGCTTCGGCCTCAGCCCGTGAATTCCACAGATAGACGCCGCCTGCCGTCCCCCCATCCAACGAGAGCACGTAGGTCTTGCGAAACAAGCCTTGCACGCCCTGGTACTTTGGCGCGGTGCTCAGAAAGATGCTGCGCGCTTCCTCTCGGGTAATGGGCTTTGGCAAAGTGAATGTTGTGAATACGGTGATCATGGAAACCTCTGATTTGTTGTGCTGTTCGGCCTGCCGGGAATCCAATCTCAGCGATGAAGGAACACGGGCTGCCGCTTCTCCACAAACGCAGCCGTACCCTCCCGCGCGTCCGGCGACGCCGCCGCGATCATGAACTGCGCGGCCTCGATCGCCATGCCTTCGTCGATAGATACATTGAGGCCCCGCGTCACCGCGCGCAGTGAGGCGGCAACGGCGACAGCAGAGTTGGCGGCGATCAGGTCCGCCATGCGCAGGCACGCCGGAAGCAATTCACTGACCGGCACCACGTGGTTGATCAAGCCGATCAGCAGCGCCTCTTCCGCGCTGATGGCTTCGCCGGTCAGGATCATTTCATTGGCGCGCTTGCGGCCGATGTGGCGCGGCAGGCGCTGGGTGCCGCCAAAGGGCGGCGGAAAACCGAGGCGGATTTCCGGCTTGGCAAAGCTGGCGTGTTCCGCCGCAATCGCCAGGCTGCAGGCCTCCATGGTTTCACAGCCGCCACCGAAGGCCATGCCGTTGACGGCCGCGATGATGGGTTTGGGGTAGTTTTCGATACGGCGCGTCATGGCCTGGCCGCGCATGACGAAGTTGCGATACGCCGATTCTGGCGAAGCCGCGATATCGGGCGCGAAGCCCGCAATGTCGGCGCCCGCGCTGAAGGCCTTGTCGCCCCGCCCCGTCAGCACCAGGCAACGCACGCTGTCGTCGCGCTCCAGCGCGTTGAGCCGGTCCATCAATTCGTCGATGAGTTCATAACTGAGCGCATTGAGTTTGTGGGGTCGGTTCAGGATGAGCACCACGTGCCGGCCATGGCGTTCGGTTTCTATCAGCATGAGGTCTCCAGAAGGCTTCGGGCAGAGGCGTTGGATGATGGAAGGGACAGCACACCGCAACCGCGCGGAGCCCCCACAAAGTAGGTGGCGGCTTGCGGCGTGACAAAAGACTGGCCTCTCTCCAGCACAACGTCGCTGTCGGGGCCGAGCCCTGCCAGCGCATCGCTGGTGATCCAGAGGGTGCCTTCAGCGCAAGTCAGGGCCTGGCCTTGTTGAAGGCGAAGGCGTTTCGGGATAGTCCCGAGCTTCAGCGGGGTTTGCAGGACAGGCATTGCGGACTCCTTGGAAAGTGTGGTTTGATTCTTCAACCGAGCCGGCCCGCGCGGCCGGATGGTTTGTCATCCGGGGTATTCCAATCGTTCATGCCATGCTGAGTCCTTCCTCCTCCCATGCCTTGCGCGCCATGTCGCTAGACGCCATACGCGGCTTCGAGTCGGCCGCACGCCACCTGAGCTTTACGGCTGCAGCTGAAGAGCTGTGCATCACGCAATCCGCCGTGAGCAAGCAGGTGAAAAGCCTGGAAGACGCGTTGGGCACAGCGCTGTTCCTGCGCGGCGGAAAAGGTTTGAGCCTCACACCGGAGGGCCGCCAGCTCTTTGAAGCGGCCCGCGCCTCGCTGACGCAACTGGCTTCGGCGGTGGACCGGTTGCTGGCGGCAGACAGGGTATCGGTGTCCGTCAGCACCACGCCGTCGTTTGCCGCGCTGTGGCTGGCGCCCAAGCTCGCGCAGTTTCAACAGCTCGAGCCCGCCATCGACGTACGCGTGGATGCCTCGGAAGCGCGAGCCAACCTGGAGCGAGAAGGCCTGGATATGGCTGTGCGCCTGAGCCCGGTGCTGCCGGGCGAGCCGGGCCCACCACCCCTGCTGCAGGAGCAGGCTCTGCTGGTAGCCGCGCCGGGCCTCGCGGCGCGTATCAAGACGGCCGACGGCATTCTGCGCACGCCGCTGCTGGTGTATTACGACCCGGCCACGCGCTTTCCATGGATGTCATGGCCGGCGTGGTACGAGCGCCTGGGCCTCAAGCAATCGGCGCAGCAACCGTGCCTCTATTTTTCCCAGTATGAGCATGTGGTGACCGCAGCCTTGCAGGGTGCCGGCATTGCCATAGGCCGCACGCCGCTGGTGTTGCCGCTGCTGCGCAGCGGCCAGCTCGAGGTGGTCTTACCCGGCGAGTCGGTGGCGGGCCTGGGCTACCGCATCGTCATGTCGGCCCACAGCGCAGAACGTCCAGCCGTGCAAAAATTTCGTGCCTGGCTGGAGCGCGAACTCGCGCTGGAAGCCATCGGCTGATGTCTCGCTGCGCATGAACCGGTTTTGCCATGAAAGTTGACTCTCCCGCCGCAGCGTCGGCCGTCCAGACTCTGGCGACGCACGCGCTACCTGCATTTGGTATCGCGTTGCTGCTGGCGCTGGCGGGCGTCGCCGTGCTCTGGCTGCTGGGGCAACGCTACGGTGTGCGCCGCAAGGAAAGCCGCTGGCCGCCGCTGGCCTACCTCGCCGGGCACCTGATAGTGGGCTTTGCCGTCATCGCCGGCAGTGCGGCGCTGTTTGCAGAGATCGCAGAAGCGCTGGGCGAAGGTGAACAACTGGGGAGGCTGGACCAACTTTTCTCAGACACGCTTCGCAGCACGCTCACCCGGGAGGTGCTGCAAGTGTTCGCAGTGCTGACGCATTTCGGCGACCCCGTGACGCTTACCGTTCTGTGCGTGCTGGTGGCCTTGCTGCTACTGTTGCACCATCAGCGCCTGCTGGCAGCCGGTTGGGTGCTCGCTGTCGCGGGCAACGCGTTGCTGAATCCCGCGCTCAAGGGCATTTTTGCGCGAACACGGCCCATCCACGACCATGGCCTGGCCTCTGCCGATGGGTGGAGCTTTCCCAGTGGGCATGCCTCCAGTTCGGTTGTGGTCTACGGCATGCTGGCGTATTTGTCGGTGCGCCTGTTGCCCACGCACTGGCCTGCGGGCCTGCGCCTGGCGGCAGTGCTGCTTGCCACGGCGCTGGCGTTTATCACGGGCAGCAGCCGCGTCTTTTTGCAAGTTCACTTTGCCACCGATGTGCTGGCAGGGTTTGCGTCGGGCATAGCCTGGCTTGCAGTCTGCATTGGCACGCTGGAGCTGGCACGCTATCGCACAGCGCAGCGCCCCGCGCCCTAACGCCGCTTACGCCCAGGCGCCCGTGGTCTCCAGCACGGGAGACAGTTCCGCCTCACCCCAGCGCAAGGGCAGCGAATTTTCTACCAACCGCATGGACTGAACTTTGAAGCGCAGCAATCGTTGTGCGCCCGTGAAGGACTCCACCTCGGGGCCGTCCCAGATGATCTGCGCCGTGACGGCCAGGTACAGCAGGTCGCCGTTGTCGAAGTCGGCAAACAGCAGCCCGGCGCGCGGGTTCACCGCGATGTTGCCCAGGGTGTTGAAGAAGAAATTCCCAAAAAAATCAGGCACGGTGAGCGTACCGTCAGCGTCCACCCGGACAAAGCCGGGTTTGCCGCCGCGGTGCGACACGTCTACACCGCCGGCGCGGCCGGCTTGTTCATCATCGCCCCGGTAAGCGGTGGCGAGGAAAAGGGTGTCGGCCAGGGCGATCATCCGGCGTGCTGCGTCGTTCAGCTGCGGCGATTCATGAATCACGGGCTTGGGCGAGAGCAATTGGTCTGCGTAGACAGGCTCACGTGCCTGGATGTACTTGGGGCAGTTGCCAAAACTCTGGCTCACTTCCACCGCAAAACCCGATGCATGGAGGCCGCGCACGATGCCGTTCATGCGGTTGCGCCGGCGCGTATGCGGCTCAATGCCCAGAAGACCGACAGGCGCGCCATCAACCAGCGTGCCTTGCAAGGGATCACCCGCCAACGGTTGTGCGCGCAGCACCAGGTGATGCGCATCGGGCGAACGGATGAAGCCCGGTGGCTGGGCCAGTATCGAGGCCCAGGGCTGACCGGCGTCATCCACCGTACCGGCCACAACGAAAGGCAGTTGCTCGAAGAACTCGCGGTGCTGGTCGGGCATGAAGTCGCGGATCACGCGCGGGCCGATCTGCTCCATGCGCTCGCGCACGGCCGCACCCACGCGCGACTGCACCGCACGCTCGCCTTCGTGAAAGGTGGGGGGCGTCATGCTGCTAACCCCACAGGTGTTCTGACCATGGGCACGAAGCGCGGCAAGGCTTCAATGCGGGCCAGCCAGGCGCGCAGCTTGGGATAAGCGTCCAGCGACACGTTGCCTTCGGGCGCATGGGCCGCGTAGCTGTAATTGGCAATGTCGGCCAGCGTGGGCGTGCTGCCCGCGAGAAAGGCGGACTGGCCGAGTTGTTGTTCCATCACCGCAAACAGGGCGTGCGCTCGCTGAATCGCCTCCGGGCTTTCGGGCCGCTTGAACAACTGGATCACGCGTGCGGCGGCAGGTCCGTAGGCGAGCTGCCCGGCAGCCACAGATAACCACCGCTGCACGGCCGCAGCGGCCAGCGGGTCACGCGGCAGCCACTGGTCAGCATCCGGTGAATAACGCGCATTGAGGTACACCAGGATGGCGTTGGAGTCGGCCAGCGTGACATCGCCGTCCTGGATCACCGGCACCTGGCCGAAAGCATTCATGGCCAAAAAGGCGGGCGTCTTGTGGCCCTTGGTGGCCAGGTCGATTTCGATGCGCTCGAATGGCAGGCCCAGCAAAGACAAAAAGAGCTCCACCCGGTGCGAGTGGCCGGAGATGGCGACACGGTGCAGGCGTATGGGCTGGGCTGGCGTGGCTTTGGCGATGGGTGTGCTCATGGTCGTCTTTCGGTCTTGGGGTGAATGGCATCGAGTGGGCTTGTCAGGTAGCGATTCTGTTTGAACCGTTAATTTGAATAAATGACCTACATTGCATTTAACTAATCCGATAACTGGATGAATTTCCCGGACCGGTGTAGCATCTCGCCCATGGACAAACTCAAGGCGATGCAGACCTTTATTCACATTGCCGAGCAAGGCAGCCTCACGGCTGCAGCGCAAGTCATGGAGTCGTCGCTGCCGGCCGTGGTGCGCACGCTGGCCGGCTTTGAGGCGCAGCTGGGCGTGCGGCTTTTTAACCGCACCACACGGCGCATCTCTCTCACCGAAGAAGGCCGGCGCCACCTGGAGAGCTGCCGCCAGGTGCTGACTGCGCTGGCCGACGCGGAGGCGGCGCTCTCAGCCGACGCCGCCGAGCCCGCGGGCCACCTCACCATCACGGCGCCCATGCTGTTCGGGCAAATGCACGTGGCGCCCGCCGTGACGCGTTTTGTGCAGCACCACGACAAGATGCGCTGCTCGATGATCCTGCTGGACCGTGTGGTCAATTTGCTCGAGGAAGGCATCGATGTGGGCATACGCATTGGCGAGCCTGAAGACTCCAGCCTGGTGGCGCAGAACGTGGGTCACATCCGCCGCCTGGTGGTGGCCAGCCCAGGCTGGCTGCGCCGTCATGGCGTACCCAGGCACCCCAAAGATTTGCTCAAAGCCAACTGTGTGCGCATCACCCACCATTCCCCCACATGGGGCCCGTTCAATGACCAGGGCCGGCCCCTGCGCCTGGCGGTCAGTGGTAATCTGGAGTTCAACCAGATCGCGCCGGCCGTGTCGGCGTGTGTGGCGGGGGCCGGCCTGGGTTCATTTTTCTCCTACCAGGTCGCGCCGTTCTTGAAGACAAAACAACTGCGCACCGTGCTGCAGGATTTTGAGCCGCCACCCCGGCCCATCAACCTGGTCTACCCGCACGCCCGGCTGCTGCCCATGCGCACGCGGGTGTTCATCGAGTGGATGAAAAAGGAACTCCGGGAGTTCCAGTCTTGACAGCCGGCATTCAGGCACCAGATAAGCAGAACAAGGAATACAGCGCATGCAGACTTTTGACTTTGACCTTTTTGTGATCGGCGGCGGCAGTGGGGGCGTGCGTGCTGCGCGCATGTCGGCACAGCGCGGGGCGCGCGTCGGGCTGGCCGAGGTTGCTGCCATGGGCGGCACCTGCGTGAACGTCGGTTGCATCCCGAAAAAACTCTACAGCTACGCCGCCCACTATGGCGACAGCTTTGAAGAGTCGCACGGCTTCGGCTGGGTGGGCGAAAAACCGGTATTCGACTGGGACCTGCTCAAAGCCAACCGCGCACGCGAGATCTCGCGGCTCAACGGCATTTACGTGCAGTTGCTTGAAACGGCCGGCGTAAAGATCATCAAGGGCTGGGCGCGGCTGCTGGATGCGCACACCATCGAGGTCGACGACCAGAAGTTCACGGCCAAAAACATCCTGATCTCCACCGGCGGCACGGCTACCGTGCCCGCCGTGCCGGGGCGCGAGCATGTGGTGACCTCCGACCACATGTTTGATCTCAAACCTTTTCCGAAGCGCCTGCTGGTGGTGGGCGGCGGCTACATCGCCAGCGAGTTCGCCTCCATCTTCAACGGCCTGGGGTCAGAAGTGACGCAGGTGCACCGCGGCGACAAACTACTCACGGGTTTCGACGACGACGTGCGCCGCTTTATCGGCGCCGAGATGAGCAAGACCGGCATCAAGCTGCAACTGGGCGCGCACGTCGCGGCCATCAAGAAGACCGGCACAGGCCTGCAGGTTGAACTCAAAGAGGGCGGCGTGAGCTTTGAGGTCGACACGGTGCTGTATGCCACCGGCCGCGTGGCCAACGCTAACGGCATCGGACTCGAAGCCGTCGGTGTGACGGTGAACGCAGCCGGTGCGATCCAGGTCAATGACCAGTACCAGACTTCAGTGCCATCGATTTACGCGTTGGGCGACGTGACAGCCCGCCTGCAGCTCACCCCGGTGGCCACAGGCGAAGCCATGGTGGTGGTAGACCAGCTTTTTGGTCCCGCCGCCGGCAAGAAGCCGCGCAACATGAGTTATGAGTTTGTGCCGACGGCTGTCTTCACGCACCCCAACATCGGCACGGTAGGTTATTCAGAAGCCGATGCGCGCAAAAAATTCGGCAAGGTCACGGTGTTTCGCGCCGACTTCAAGGCGCTCAAGCACACGCTGAGCGGCAGCACCGAACGCACGCTGATGAAGCTGCTGGTGGAAGACGCCACCGACCGCGTGGTGGGCTTGCACATGGTGGGCCCCGACGCCGGGGAAATCGTGCAGGGCTTTGCGGTGGCGATGAAGGCTGGCGCGACTAAAGCGATTTTTGACAGCACCATCGGCATCCACCCTACGGTGGCTGAGGAGTTTGTGACGATGCGGGAGCCCGTCAAAGACTGAGTTCAGCGTGGCTCCGGCACAGTGCCGGTGCCGGTGCCGGCGGCCCCGCGTTATTCTGAACGTACCAAAGGAGAGAAAGAAAAATGAGATTACTGATTGCGCTGTTTCTTCCGTGGCTGACCTTCTTCACCATCGGGCGGCCGTTTGCAGGCATTTTTTGTCTGTTGCTGCAGATCACCCTGATCGGCTGGTTGCCCGCCACGATCTGGGCCGTGTATGCACTGAGCCAGTACAAAACGGACCAGAAAATCAAAGCGGCATTTGCCAGCCAGGGACGAACCTAAGCCAGTAGCCTTGCCCGCCGACTGCGCTCAGTCCGTGTCGGCGTCGCTATCGTCCGCAACGCCGGCATCCGGCTCACGGTCTTTCAGCCTCGCCGCCAGGCGTTCGCGAATAGCGCCGGCTTCATCCAGGAACTGCGGCACCGGCACCGCCGGTGCCATGCGCAAGGCGGGCGGATAGATGGTGGACATATAGAGCTTGTTGGACAGGCGTTTGTTCTGCAGCCAGTTGGTGCCCAGCATGGCCACCATGCCCAGCACGGCCACCCCCGCCACCAGCCCCGCCAGACCTCGGCGGCGTTGCGGCACGATCACCGTCAGGTGCACATAAATGGCCACGGCAGCGCCCAGCAAGGCCAGTTGCACTTCAAAGCGCGCCAGGCTCTCCAGCGAGAACATGAAGGCGAGCAAACCGGCCAGCGCGGACACCAGCTGAATGCCCAATGCGCTGGCGCAGGCGATGCGCACATGCCGCCAGAACTGCAGACGATGGGTAAAGAGCTTGGTCGCCAGGGCCCACAAGCCCGCCCAGACAGCAGTACCCATCGCGACGGCCGCAATCAGGCCGGGCAACTGCCGTGCGAGCTGGGAAGGCTCGGTCAGGGTGAGCCACGACTGACCCACTACCAGGGCAAGCATGCCCAGCACCGCCAGCACTGTCCAGGCCACGGTGCGCCACGGGAAGTGCGGCAGTGGCTCCTCAACGGCAATCGGTGCTTCGGCCAGACGCAGGGCCAGCTTCAAGCGCCCCAGCGTCAAGGCTTCCCCTTCAGGCCAGTTGAATTGCGTGCCTCGCCCATGCTGCGTGCGGCCCAGCGCCACACCGTTGATGCTATCGAGCACCTGCACGGTGATGGCGCCTTCCTGCGTCCGGTCTATGCGCAGATGCTGGCCCGCCACATGGCTGTCGTCCAGCACCAGGTCGGCCGTGAGCGCGCGGCCTACAGTGACAGGCCAATGCCGCACATCGAGCCGGCCCACTAAAGTTCCGTTTCGGTCAGTCGCCTGCAACAGGCCCAGGATGCCGGCGCTCATGGTGCGGCCTCCCACTTGAAGCCGCCGAGGTAGTGCGACACCAGCTTGAGGCCGTTGTCGAAGCTCACACCTTGTGCGTCCATGCGGCCTTGCACGCCGCGCGTCGACTGGTTGACGGACATGGTCAGCACCGATACGTCGTAGAGGCCCGGCAGTTTGCGGTAGGCGCTCATGCACACCACGGCGCGCATCGGCATGCCGCCGGTCTCGATAAAGCGCTCGGAACACTCAGCCGGCGTGGCCTTGCGCGAACCGCGCGTTGCGAAGTATTCATTGGCAAAACTTTGTGAATACATGGCGGAAAACCGCAACGGCCCCAGCTTGGGTGCGTTGTAGGCCTCGTAGCGCAAGCGGATAAAGCCGGTGTTGAAGTCGCCGGCAAACACATGGCTGTCGATCTGGCAGTCGGTGCGCTCCAGCTCGAAGGCCTTGAAGTCGGGCTCGCGCCCGCGGCCCCAGCAGCGGGCCAGCGCATCGTCGGGCACGGGCACGCTGTAGCCGCCGTGCTTTTGCGGCGTGAGCGGCGCGGCGGTGAACTTTTTCGTCAGCAGATCCTGGTGTTCGCCGAGCTGGCGTGCCACTTCGGCATGCGCCGGCTTGGTGATGGGCTTGGCAGACGCGGCCTTGGCCAAGAGCGCCTGGGCGAATTCGGCGGGAATCAGGAAGCTCAGCAAATCGCCATCAAGCCGCTTGGACACATTGATGCCGACCACCTGGCCCGAATCGTCCAGCGCAGGGCCACCGCTCATGCCGGGATTGAGTGCGCCGCCAAAGAAGATGCGCGGGTAGAAGCTGCGCTGAACCAGGCCGTTATACGTTCCTTCGGTGACGGCAAAGCCGATGTCCAGCGGGTTGCCGAGCGAGTAGATGCGCTCGCCGCGCGCCAGCGGCCTCTCGGCGCCGCGAAAGGCCAGTTGGGGCATGCCGGTGGCGGGCGCTTTCACGCGCAGCAGGGCCAGGTCGTTGCGCACGTCGAAGGCCAGCAGTTCGACTTCAGCCTCCTTGCCGTCGACCGGCACATAGACGCCGCGGTAGCGCTCGGGCTCCAGCGCGAGCTGGCTGGCCACATGGAAGTTGGTGATGATGAGGCCGTTGGCGGACACAAAAAAGCCCGAGCCCACGCTGGCCTGGGTGTTGGAGTTGCGCAGCAAGGTGCGTATCTGCACCAGCTTGTCGCGGGTGGTCTCGTAGGCGCGCTGGGCATCGCGCGAAATCTGGGCTGGGGCCGCAGCAGGCGCTGGGGCCGTTGCCGGGGCGCCGCGTCCGGGCGCCGGAGCCTGGGCGTGGGCCGCCTGCAAGCACGGCAGGCCCACAACGGCTGCCAGAAGGGCGTGCCGTAAATGCCTTGATAGCGTTGAATGGTTCATCGATGCATTCTAGGACCCTCCCGCGACGTTTGCCGCACAATGAGGGCATGCCCTCGGCCTCCCGCCGGCCGCCCTTTCATCACAAGGAGTTTTCATGCGCCGCCTGTTGCTCAACACCGCCTTCCTGTCGACCCTGGCCCTGATGGCCGGCGCAGCGCAGGCGTCTTCACCTGACGCCTGGTCCGCGCATGACAAGGAAGTGGCCGCCGCCTGCGTCAAGGCCAGCGGCCTGAAAAACGCCAAGGCCGCCGGCCAACCGATGGTCTACGACGACAGCGTAGGCTTCACCGCCTTGCTGATTGCCGGCCGCTATCCGCAAGCGCACATGAAGAACCGGCCGGGCCGCGTGCTCTGCCTCTTCGATCGCAAAAAACGCGAAGCCGTGGTCACCGAGGCCGACCAGCTCAGCCTGGCACCGGCAGCCCCGTCTAAAACAAAGAAGTAAACGAAGACATGCCTTACCTCCCTCCTTTCATCGCCCCCACCCGCTACAAAGACCCGGCCGCCGCACTGGCCCAGGTGCGTGCCATTTACGACCAGCAGATAGCCCACCTGCGCGACGCCATGCAGCGTTATGTGGCCGGTGAGACCCTGCCCGGCCATGTGCGTGCCTGCTACCCCTTCGTGCGCATCCACACCGACACGGTGGCCCGGGCCATCCTGGAGACGCCCGACATCTCGCAGCTGAGCTATGGTTTTGTGGCCGGCCCCGGCCGCTTTGAGACCACGCTGACCCGGCCCGACCTTTACGGCAACTACTACCTGGAGCAATTTCGCCTGCTGATGCAGAACCACGATGTGGAACTGGAGATCGGCACCAGCACGCAGCCCATACCGATTCACTTTTCGTTTGCCGAAAACGACCATATCGAAGGAAGCATGGACGCCGCGCGGCGCATGCTGATGCGCGACGTGTTCGACCTGCCCGACCTGGCCGCCATGGACGACGGCATTGCCAACGGGACCTATGAGCCCCTGCCCGGCGAGCCGCAGCCGCTGTCGCTGTTTACCGCGGCGCGGGTTGATTACTCGCTGCAGCGCCTGCGCCACTACACGGGCACCTCGCCGCACTGGTTCCAAAACTTCGTGCTGTTCACCAACTACCAGTTCTACATCGACGAGTTCGTGCGCCTGGGCCATGAAGCCATGGCCGACCCGAACAGCGATTACATCGCGTTCATCGAGCCCGGCAACGTAGTGACGCGCCGCACCGGCCTGCCTGCGGCGCCGGGTGACGAGTTCGGCGTGCAGCCGCCGCGGCTGCCGCAAATGCCGGGCTACCACCTGCTGCGCGCCGACCGCACCGGCATCACCATGGTCAACATCGGCGTGGGCCCGGCCAACGCCAAGAACATCACCGACCACATCGCCGTGCTGCGCCCGCATGCCTGGATCATGCTGGGCCACTGCGCAGGCCTGCGCAACAGCCAGCAACTGGGCGACTACGTGCTGGCCCACGGCTATGTGCGAGAAGACCATGTGCTCGACGAAGAGCTGCCGCTGTGGGTGCCGATTCCGGCGCTGGCTGAAATCCAGAAGGCGCTGGAGCAGGCGGTGGAAGACGTGACACAGGCCGTCGGCCCCGACCTCAAGCGCATCATGCGCACCGGCACAGTGGCCTCTACCGACAACCGCAACTGGGAGCTGCTGCCCGGCAACCAGCCGCAGCGCCGCTTCAGCCAGAGCCGCGCCGTAGCGCTCGACATGGAAAGCGCGACGATTGCCGCCAACGGCTTTCGCTTTCGCGTGCCCTACGGAACGCTGCTGTGCGTGAGCGACAAGCCGCTGCACGGCGAAATCAAGCTGCCTGGCATGGCCAACCACTTCTACCGCGAACGCGTCGACCAGCACCTGCGCATCGGCATACGCGCCGTCGAGCTGCTGCGCGCCGAAGGCATCACGCAGCTGCACAGCCGCAAACTGCGCAGCTTCTCTGAAGTGGCCTTCCAGTAATGACGCGGCACAAGCTTCCATTGCTATGTTTTATATAGCATCAAGTCATTACAGGTATTGGGCTAGAGCCCTATTTCATACATGAAATCGCCAAACACCATGGACCGTCAGCCGCCTCTCGTCCAGATCAACGAAGCCACGCACGATGTCGTCATCGACATGATGTATGCGCGCGCAGACAACTTCACCGGCAAGGTCATCTACAACCACTCGCTGTGTTTTTTACATCCCGAGGCCGAGGTGTGCCTGCGCCGGGCGGTGAACGCGGCGCGCGGCTTTGGCTTCAAGCTGAAGATTTTTGACGCCTTCCGCCCGCACGAGGCGCAGGAAGCGCTCTGGGCGGTGCTGCCCGTGCCCGGTTATGTGGCCGACCCCGCCAAGGGCTCCAACCACACGCGCGGCGTGGCGGTGGACCTGACGCTGCTGGACGCTGCCGGCAAGGAGCTGGACATGGGCACGCCGGTCGACACCATGACGGCCGTGTCGCATCACTTTTATCCCGACCTGTCTGCTGCGGTGCAACTGAACCGCATGTATTTGCTGACCATCATGCTGGAGGCCGGTTTTGTGCATCACCCGACAGAGTGGTGGCACTACCAGTTGCCTGAAGCGAAGGAGTTTGAGCTGGTCAGCAGCGCGGTGTTTGCGGGTTGCCTGGACGCGGCGGCCTGAACAAGTCCTACTCGCAAGCCCTGATCGCAAGCCTCAGGCTTGCGGCGATTTCCCCGCAAGTTCCGCGTCCTGTGGAGTTTCTCCGTTCCGCGTGACCTCGGCCCGCATCAAGGGCAAATACTGCGGGTACTCGCGCTGCATGAAGTCCACCAGCGCCTCGCGCACCTTGCAACGCAAGTCCCAGTTGAGGCTGGAGTTGCCCGAGGTCACCAGCACGCGCAGCTGCATGCTGCGCTCACCGGCCTCCACCACCTGCAGCAGGCACAGGCGCTTGTCCCATTCGGGTGCGGCTTCGCAGGCGCGGCGCGCGGCCTGGCGCAGCGGCTCCAGCGGCATGCGGTAATCCGCCCACACAAACACCGTGCCGATGATCTGCGCGCTGCTGCGCGTCCAGTTTTGAAAAGGGTTTTCAATGAACCATTGCAACGGAATGATCAGGCGCCGCTCGTCCCAGATCTTGAGCACCACATAGGTGCCGGTGATTTCTTCGACACGGCCCCATTCGCCCTGCACGATGAGCACATCGTCGATGCGCAGGGGCTGGGCCAGCGCCAGCTGCAGGCCGGCAATCAGGTTGCTGAACACCGGCCTGGCCGCGATACCGGCCACGATACCGATCACACCGGCTGAGGCCAGCAGACTGGCGCCCACCTGCCGTGCACCGGGGAAAGTCATCAGCATCAAGGACAGCCCCGCCACCAGCACCATGAAGCCGGCGGTGCGCGAAAGCAGCCGCGCCTGGGTGTGGATACGGCGCGCGTTGAGGTTGTCCTCGACGTCGACGGAATGCTGGCCGATGACGCCCTGGGCGACGCCGTCGATCGCGCGCAGCGCGAGCCAGGTGAGCGTGGCCAGCAACAGCAAGGCATTGCCGTGGCGCACCTGCGAGATCAGCGGCAGCGCATCCGGCGCGGCCTGCCAGACGGCCTGCAATGCGATCAGGGGCAACAAAAAACGCGTAGGCCGCCAGCTGCGGCGCGCCACCGCGCTGGAGATGGGCAGGTTGCGCGTGAGGCGCCAGATAACTGCCGCGCCCACGCGGTGCACCACCAAGGCCAGCACCACCGCCACAGCTGCCGAGAACAGCACGCGCCAGGCCGAGTCTTCAAGAATGTTGAGTTCGCCGAAATTCATAGATGAACGACTCCGGGCCTGGGCTCAAGTTCCTTCATCCGGCCTTGCGCGGCTTCACCAGACCAGCAGCTTTCTTGGCGTTGACGCGCGCGGTTTCTACATCGGCATCAAAGGCCAGCGCCACGCCCATGCGGCGCTTCACAAAGCTTTCGGGCTTGCCGAAGAGGCGGATGTCGGTATTAGGCACGCGCAGCGCGTCAGCCACGCCGTCAAACACGATGCCTTGCGCGTCCACGCCGCCGTAAATCACGGCGCTGGCGCCCGGGCTCTTGAGCGCGGTGTTGACGGGCAAGCCCAGGATGGCGCGCGCATGCAGCTCGAACTCGTTTTGCCACTGCGTGCACATCGTCACCATGCCGGTGTCGTGCGGGCGCGGGCTGACTTCGCTGAACCAGACGTCGTCGCCCTTGACGAACAATTCGACGCCAAAAAGTCCCTGGCCGCCCAGGTTGTCGGTCACGGCTTTGCAGATGTCGCGGCTTTTCTTGAGGGCCGCTTCGCGCATGGAATGCGGTTGCCAGCTTTCAACATAGTCGCCGCTCACCTGGATATGGCCAATAGGTTCGCAAAAATGCGTTTCGATCTTTCCATCAGCGCCGACAGCGCGCACGGTGAGCTGGGTGATTTCGTAGTCAAAGTCGATGAAGCCTTCGACGATCACCCGGCCGTGGCTTACGCGGCCGCCGGCCATGGCGTAGTCCCAGGCCTTCTTCACGTCGTCAGGCCCTGCGATCTTGCTCTGGCCTTTGCCTGACGAGCTCATCACGGGCTTGACGATGCAGGGGTAGCCGATTTTCGAATCGATGGCGGCTTGCAGCTCCTGCAGCGAATCGCAAAACACATACGGGCTGGTCGGCACACCCAGCGTCTCGGCCGCCAGGCGGCGAATGCCTTCGCGGTCCATGGTCAGGCGCGCGGCGCGGGCCGTGGGAATCACGCGCACGGTGCCGGCGGCCTCCAGCTCCTCGAGCATCGCGGTGGCAATCGCTTCGATCTCCGGCACCACCAGGTCGGGCTTTTCCTTTTCAATCAGGGCTTTGAGCTGGGCCGGATCGCTCATGGTGATGGTGCGCGCATGATGGGCCACTTGCTGGCCGGGGGCGTTCTCATAGCGGTCGGTGGCAATCGTCTCCACCCCCAGGCGCTGCAGCGCGATCAGCACCTCCTTGCCGAGCTCGCCGGAGCCGAGCAGCATGACTTTGGTGGCGTGGGGGGACAAAGGGGTTCCGAAAGTGGTCATAAGGGCTGGAGATGAATGAGAGTAAGACGGGCAAGGGGCAAAGGCCGCAGGGCGGGCGCCGCTGATACTTACTTTACTGCACAGGGTCAGCGCTGGCGGGTAGGACATCGCCCTTCATGGCGCCGCTGCTGGCCCGCCTTGCCCCTGCAAACCACCGGCCCATTGCAATCAGATGATAATTATTCTCAATTAGACGATCCAACCTGGCGGCACACGATGTACCGCCCCTTGAAAGACGCCATGTCCACAACACCTCCTTCGTCAGCCGCCACACCCGCGCCGGAAGCCGCTCCGCGCAAACGCCGGCCGCCGCGCCGTGTGCAAGTCACGCGCGTTGAAACGCTCAGCCCGCTCATGCGCCGCATCACCTTGCAGGGCGCGGAGCTGGAGGGCTTTGAGGTCAATGACCCGGCCTGCTACATGAAACTGATTTTTCCGGAGCCCGGCCAGACCGAGCCCGAGCGCCCATTGCCCGATGGGCCGCGCCCGAAGTCCATGCGCACTTACACGCCGCTGGCAGTGCGCAACGATGTGCACGAGGTGGACGTGGATTTTGTGCTGCACGGTGTCGGCCCTGCCTCCACCTGGGCCGCCCAGGCGCAGCCGGGCCAGGTGCTCTTCCTGATGGGCCCCGGCCCGGGCTACAAACTTCAGCTGGACGCGCCTTCGCATTTCCTGATCGGCGATGACAGCGCCCTGCCCGCGTTTGAAACCATTCTGGCCAGCCTGCCCGCGAGCGCACAGGCGAAGGTGCTGGTCGAGGTGGTCGATTCGGCAGAAGAGCGCGCGCTGCAAAGCCCCGCCAAAGTAGATGCGCAATGGGTGGCACGAGGCGCCGACAACACCCAGGCCGGCACGGCGCTGGAAGCCGCTTTGCGCAAAGCCGGTGCACCCGCAGCCGACGCCCGCATCTACCTGGCCTGCGAAGCCGCCGCCATGCGGCGCATCCGGACACTGCTGATTGAAGAGCTAGGCGTGGACCGCAGCCGCGTCGTGGGGCGCGGTTACTGGAAGCTGGGAACGGTCAACCATCCCGATCACGATTACGGCGAGGATTGAGCCAGTGAGCCCTGCGGCGGATAGCCTGCTCATGGTTTGGAAAAGCTGGGGCTGCTGTTGTCTTATGCGGTGATTGGGTCCCAGATTGCACTTGCGTTGACGTAAGCAATTTAGGAGTTGATCGCCTCAAAACTCACTCCCACCACTCAAATCCGTTGGCATGAACATACCGAAGAAACTCGGCAGCTTTTACCTTGGCTTCTTCAGGACTATCCACGTTGGACACCAATAACTTGACCTCTTCAAACTCATTGCAGCCGAGTTGAATCTCATTTGTGTGCATTGGGTACATCCAGATCGGCTGGTGGCCCGCAGTAAGTTCGGGAATTGCGTCAAGAAGCGCTGGCTTCAGTTTATTAACCTGACGCCTAAAGTCGAGTTCTTCCCAAATAAACGCTTCAAACGGATAGTTCTCTTTGGCCTTCGCCAACCAATCACGCAGATTCGCAGATACAGAAGTAGTAACGATAATTAAGACGCAATCGACTGAATGCTCCATTGCGGCATCAAGCAAATCCTTAAGCTCTGCTTTCGAAAGTTTCGTCTTGAGATATCTCTTGCATTGAATAAGCCAACGTTGACGTCGATCTATCCCTGGAACAGGGGAGTCATCCTTTTCTGCAAGGATGTCACGGCCCTTGTCACTCCCGGTTTCACCAAACCATTGAACATTTTTAAAGCCAGACTCTGTCAGCACAGCCGAACACAGTTTCTCAAAAGCTGGAGGCGTTATTTGATGCCAGTCTGTGATCATTTTATTCCTTGTGTTGAGTCCGTAGAAATCTGACCCATGTAGGCACTCCCCTGCTTGTTTTGAAAGCATCTAGAAGCTAGGAGTGTTAGGCGTGGCGATATTGAATGTCATCAGACGCTGGGCATTGCAGATCAAATTTCCATTCGCGAGATCTCAAGTGGTACAGGCCTGGGCCGCAACACAGCGAGCAGCGCCTGCGATCGGAAAGAGAGTGAGCCCAAGTACCCGAGGCGGGTTGACTCAAGCAAGCTCTATCCTGCGCCGAGAAGCTGGTGACTTGACTGGAAAGCGAGGCGACAAAATGGCGGAAACAGCGGCGCGCTACGAGGCAGATCCACACACTCGGATTGCAGATTCTCCCTATATTGGCTTAAATATTGACGCACCGGACTCTTTAAGTCGTCCATAAAATTCGACGGCATATTGGTCAGTCATGCCAGAGACAAAATCGCATATCAACCGTCGCTTGTCGTGTATTTTTTTCAACCGTTGATACGGTAATTGCAAATCATCAGGCAGAAGCAAGTGGCCATTCTTTGAACTCAACGTACTGAAAATAGTGGTTATTACTTCATATCCCCGATATTCAACAACTTTCAAGCGCGGGGACATGATCGTCAAAAGATAGTTCAAGTGCTTGAGCGATTCAATTTTTACCTTCGTCTCCCTAGCAACCGCTACCTCGGCAAATCTAGCTCCATCTTTTTTCTTTATCTTTGCGGATACCCCTCGCATAAACGCACCAACCAACTCAGAAGTGAACTTAGATCTGACATTTCCATCCGAAGCAATCAATTTGGACTCCGTATAAACGTCAACGGCTAGACCGTTATCAACATTGATTTCCAGCAAGTCCCTTAACGCCACAAAGACTTCCTCTCTGGTGACGGTCGTCACTTCCCGTTTTACCTTCTTATATATCGCCCCAAGCAGTTCCTTGTTACCTAGTTTGGTGAGTAACTCCAGCGGATGCGTGAAACCGCCTTTCATCGCATCCTCTAGGTCATACGTGGAGTACGCGATGTCATCCGCGATATCCATGATTTGGCACTCTATTGTTTTGAATTTCACTCCCTTCGGAGCGGGCCCTACGTTTCTTTTAATCTCCTGAACTAGAGGAGCTTCTGACGCGTAGTAGCCTTTAGCCAAATCAGATTTTTTTGCGCGGACCGAGGGTATTTTTCTGTCGTATTTGAGAATCGACGCAAGACTTCGATAACTCAGATTCAAGCCCAACCGGCGGTCTTCCCCTTTGGCGGTAATGAAACACCCATCAACATCCGACTTACTGGCCCTCAGTACTTTTTTTTCTACTTTTGAGAGGATGCGAAGGGTCTGCGCGTTTCCTTCAAAACCACCATACCTCTTCATACAGTCGTCAAGAGCCTTTTCGCCGTTATGCCCAAACGGTGGATGTCCTAGATCATGTGCAAGTCCAGCAAACTCAACCAAATCCAAATCTATCAATTCTTTAGAGAAATCTTGGCTCTGCACATTTATTTGCTGTGCAATCCCTTTCGCTATTTGCGCAACCTCTAGAGAATGAGTCAGTCTATTTCGAAAAAAGTCTGACTCATGTCCCGGGAAAAGCTGCGTTTTTCCTTGGAGGCGGCGAAAGGACGGCGAATGAAGAAGGCGCCCGTAATCACGCCGAAAAGCGCTTCTACCGACGTCGTTCTCTTCGCTCTCAGACATGATGCGTTTGGCATCTGAGTTTTTGTAAAGCATTTCCGTCCCCCCATCAAAAAAGCCACTCGAAGTGGCTTTTTTTATTTTTGTTTTACTGGCGGTTTGACCAACTCTGGCTTCTTCTTCGAAGGAGCTTGGCTCGTTTGCGTTGTTTTCACCATGTGATGATAAAAACTGAGCTGCCCACGAGCGGCTTGTCTTGCGTCCGCAACTGCTTGGAAGTTTGCTACTTTCATATCGGACTCCATATCTATTGCTCCAATTTTACGCGCAAGTCATTTTTTAGACCACCGTCGACTATTTGGAACCAATTTAGCTGCGCCCATCTTAGGCTGCAAGTTCTAAGGCTTGAACATCAAGAAATTGAATACCTAATAGTGATGGTACCCGCGAGCCCTCATTCTCACAAGTCGAAGAACACCGTTTCCTTGTCACCCTGCATATGGATGTCAAAACGGTACACCGGCCCGGCGCCCGTCACTTCGCGCCTGGCAACCAAGGTGCCACGCCGCGCCGCCGGCACGCTCGCCAGCACCGCATCCTTGCCATTCGCCTCCACCTCATCGTCAAAGTAGATACGGGTAAAGGTATGCACCAGCAGCCCGCGCATGGTCACGCAGACGTTGATGAAGGGCGCTTGCCCCGCCGCGGCAACGCCGGGCTTGACGGTGAAGAACTCATAGTGGCTTTGCGGCAAGGTGCCGGTGCCGCAGCGGCCGAAGCCGGTGAAGCCGCGGGCTTCGGCCTCTAGCACCGAGGCGATGGGCTGGCCGCTGCCGTCGGGTTGGCTGATCTCGACCATGGCGTCCATCACGGCGTTACCGGCGCCGTCAAACACCTGGCCGGTGATGCGGATGTGTTCGCCTTGCGCGTTCGGCTGCGCCAGCACGGGCGTGAAGAGGCTTTTGAGGTCGTAGCCGTATTGCGTGGGCGTGAGGCCGTAGGCGAAGAAGGGGCCGACGGTTTGGGAAGGGGTTTGTTTGAGCTGGCTCATGATCTGATCTTCTCTTCCCGGCGCTTATTCAAAACGCGTGGCTTTGGGGCCGCGCAGCACGATATCGAACACATAACCGAGCGCGTAGTCGGCTTCGGTCACGTCGAGGCTGAATTTGGAGACCATCAACTCACGCACGCTTTCAGGCGCGCCCATGTACATCGGGTCGTAGCCGAGCAGCGGGTCACCCGGGAAATACATCTGCGTGACCAGGCGGCTGGCGAAGTAGTCACCAAACAGCGAGAAGTGAATATGCTGCGGCCGCCAGGCATTGGGGTGATTGCCCCAGGGGTAAGCGCCGGGCTTGATGGTCTTGAAGCTGTAGCGGCCTTCGTTGTCGGTCATGCAGCGGCCAGCGCCCAGGAAGTTGGGGTCCAGCGGCGCGTCGTGCTGGTCCACCTTGTGCACGTAGCGGCCGGCGGCGTTGGCCTGCCAGACTTCCACCAGCGTGTTGCGCACGGGTCGGCCGTCTTCGTCCATGACGCGGCCGGTGACGACGATGCGTTCGCCCAGCGGGTCGCCGTTCATCACGGCGTTTTTGGTCAGGTCGTTGTCCAGCGGGCCGAGCTGCTCTGCGCCGTAGACCGGGGCGTTGAGCTGTGCGAGCGCCTGTTTGATCGGGATCAGCGGCTGCTTTGGGCCGCGCAGCAGGGTGGATTTGTAGCCCGGGTAGATATGGGGCGAGTGGCTGGTCCAGTCGCGCGGGGCGAGAAAGGTGTTGTGCAGGTCGGGTTTCATGGGGTGTCTCCGTGGTTCAGATGATTGCCTGGACGCCTTTTTAGACGGTTTGCGGCGCTGGGATGACTTTAATGGGAGCAAATGGTTATGTATATTGACATTTTTTAGCGATATCCATAACCAAATTAGCCGAGAGTGATTTAATCGCCGCATGGTCGATGAACGCATCAAATTCCGGCATTTGCAATGCTTTCTGGCGGTGGCGCAGCACGGCAGCCTGCAAAAAGCGGCCGACGTGCTGGCGATCACGCAGCCGGCGGTGTCTAAAACACTGAAAGAGCTTGAAGGCTTGCTGGCGGTGCGGCTGTTTGAGCGCGGGCGCAAAGGCGCGGTGCCGACGCGCGAAGGCGAGGCTTTCATGCGCCATGCCGGCGCCAGCGTCAGCGCGCTGCGCGAGGCCGTCGCCAGCGTGGCGCAAACGCGGCGCCAGGGCAGCGCCGTCATTGCGATGGGCGTGCTGCCGACGGTGGCGCCGTGGCTGATGCCGCAGTTGCTGCTGCGGCAGGACGCACAGGCAGAGGCGGGGCCTGACGCCCACACCCGCCTGCGCATTGAGACCGGCTCTAACCCGGAGCTGCTAGCCCGCCTGCGCCAGCGCGAACTGGACCTGGTGATTGGGCGCTTTGCTGAGCCGGCGCACATGGTGGGCCTGACGTTTGAACAGCTGTATGCCGACCCGCTGGTGCTGGCGGTGCGTCCCGGGCATCCGCTGCTGGCAGAAGGCGCGTTGAAGGGCAATCTGCTGGCCGGGCTGGAGGCGTTCTCCGTCGTCCTGCCGATACCGGGCACCGCCATTCGCCATACCGCCGACAGCTTCTTCCTCACTCGCGGGTTGGCACCACCGGCGCGCACGGTCGAGACGCTGTCGGTGTCGATCGCCCGCGGCTACACGCTGCAAAGCGATGCGGTCTGGGTGTCGCCGCTGGGCGCGGTGCGGCCTGAGCTTGAGAGCGGCGCGCTGCTTGCGCTGCCCGTCAGCATGGCGGGCACGGAGGAATTGGTAGGGCTGACCTTGCGCGCCGACATGGTGCCCACGCAGGCGCAACAGGCGCTCATCGCGAACATTCGCGTGCTGGCCGCAGAGCGCCGCGCGCAGCTCCCGGCGCCGGCTTAGGCTGTCGCTACCGGCGCGGCAAAGCGTGCAGTCAATTCGCCCAGGCCCAGCTCTTCAAGCACTTCACGCAAACGCGCCTGCGCCGCGCGGGTCTTGGCCGCTTGCGGCTGCGCCGGCCGGCTGGCCAGGATGAGTTCGTTCTTCATCGAATGCTCCCAGCCCACCAGCTCTGTCACGGTGACCTGGTAGCCATTGGCCTCGAGCTGCAGGCAGCGCAGCACATTGGTGATCTGGCTGCCGAATTCGCGCGTGTGGAGCGGGTGGCGCCAGAGTTCGGCCAGCGGGGTTTTGGCCAGCGACAGCGCGCGGCTTTTCTTCAGCACGCCGGCGACTTCCGCCTGGCAGCAGGGCACCAGCACCATGTGGCGCGCCCCTTTGGCCAGGCCGAAGGCAATCGCGTCGTCGGTGGCGGTGTCGCAGGCGTGCAGCGCGGTAACGATGTCGACGGTGGGCGGCAGCTCGGCCGAAGTCGTCGCTTCCTGCACCGACAGGTTCAGGAAAGACATGCGGGCAAAACCCAGACGAACTGCCAGCGCGCGGGACTTTTCGACCAGCTCGGCGCGGGTCTCGATGCCATAGACATGGCCGCCCATGGCCTCGCCCTGATGCGCGACGTTGAAGAACAGGTCGTAGAGGATGAAGCCCAGGTAGGACTTGCCAGCGCCGTGATCGGCCAGGGTAAACGCCGGTCTGGCCGCCGCGACCTCGTTCAGCAAGGGCTCAATGAACTGGTAAAGGTGATAAACCTGCTTGAGCTTGCGGCGTGTGTCCTGGTTGAGCTTGCCTTCGCGGGTGAGGATGTGCAGCTCCTTGAGCAGCTCGATGGACTGCCCCGGGCGCAGTTCTTCAATCACTTGAGCGGCGGGTGCTGGCTTTCCAGCGCCTTTTGGGGGTTTTGGGGCGGGCGCGGGGCTGGGGGTTTGCATGGCCTTGAGTTTAGTGGGAGGGGCTCGAGGCCCTGTCCGCCGCAGTGCAAAGCCCTTGCACCGCCGCACCAGGTCGGCAGGGGCGGCGAGGCGCCCTTTATCCGGAAAAGGAATAAAAAAGCGGCTTTAGCAGTTCTAGGCGCATAATCACACAGTACGGGTTGAAAAAGGCCCGCACAGGTTAGTGATCGGTCAGTTTCGCGCGCTACGGCGGTACTTTTGAGTTTGTTGTGCTTTCGGGACCCCATCGCTTTTGTTTTTATGTGTTTTTTGAGGAGTCCTTAATGGGCAATAAACTTTACGTCGGCAATCTGCCATACACGGTCCGCGACGAAGACCTGCAACAATCTTTTGGCGCCTTCGGCTCCATCACCAGCGCTAAAGTCATGATGGAACGCGACACCGGTCGCTCCAAAGGCTTTGGTTTTGTCGAAATGGGCAACGATGCCGAAGCTCAAGCCGCAATCGCCGGCATGAACGGCCAGTCCCTCGGCGGCCGTAGCATCACCGTGAACGAAGCCCGTCCGATGGAGGCTCGTCCTCCCCGTACCGGCGGCTTCGGCGGCGGTGGCGGTTATGGCGGCGGCGGCGGTGGCGGCGATCGCTCCGGCGGTGGCGGCTACGGCGGCGGCGGCGGTGGCCGTTCCGGTGGCGGCGGCTACGGTGGTGGCGGCGGCGGTGGCCGCGGCGGCTACTAAGCCCTGCAAACCTAGCTGACTCAGCCTCGCGCTGAGCAAAGCCCTAAAGGCTTCAAAACTCCGGTTTTGAAGCCTTTTTCTTTTGGCGGCCGCACCTGAGCCCACAGGCCGCCCCCCCAGCAAGCCTGAAATGTTTGACGAACCTGAAACATCTTCCAACAAATTAACTTGCACACAATTTAATTGCGCGCTATAATTCAGCCATGCCAAACAAAACCGACACCGTTGACACCATGCTCCAGCTGGACAACCAGCTGTGCTTTGCGCTGTATTCCACGTCGCTGGCCATGACCAAGCTGTACAAACCCATGCTCGAAGAGATGGGCCTGACCTACCCGCAGTACCTTGCCATGCTGGTGCTGTGGGAGCAAGACGGCCTGACCGTATCCGAGCTCGGCGAGCGGCTGTACCTCGATTCGGGCACGCTCACACCGCTGCTCAAGCGCATGGAAACCGCCGGCCTGCTCTCGCGCATACGCGCTGTGCAGGACGAGCGCCGCGTTCACATCACGCTGACGGCCGAGGGCCGCAAGCTCAAGGCCAAGGCCGCGAAGATCCCGGGCTGCATCATGAGCGCCACGCAATGCTCGATTCCCGAGCTGGTGTCGCTGACGCAGCAAGTCCAGTCGTTCCGCAAACGGCTCACCGCTTAAGCCGTTTTCCCATCCACAGATTTTTAACCCGCCCCAAACCGGGGTACTTTCCAAAGGAAGCAACCATGACCAAGCTCGAAAAAGTTCTCTACACCGCCCACGCCCACACCACCGGCGGCCGTGACGGCAAGTCCAAAACCGACGACGGCCGCCTGGACGTCACGCTGAGCTCGCCCGGCACCGCCGGCACGGGCACCAACCCCGAGCAGCTGTTTGCCGCCGGCTACGCAGCCTGCTTTATCGGCGCAATGAAGGCCGTTGGCGGCATGAAGAAAATTGCTGTGCCTGACGACGTGTCCATCGACTCCAGCGTTGACCTGGGCAAGATCCCCAACGCCTACGGCATCGCCGTGCGCCTGGACGTAACCCTGCCCGGCATGGACCGCGCCGCTGCCCAAGACCTGATCGACGCTGCCCACCAGGTTTGCCCTTACTCGAACGCGACGCGCGGCAACATTGACGTGACCATTACCCTGAAGTAATCAAGACGCCACTGTCACCAAAGCGGCCCGCCGGTGTTGAACCGGCGGGCCGTTTCATTTAGGGTGCAGTGCATGAACACCGCAGCTTCCACCACCCAGACCACCACCTTCCAGGTCCGCAAGGACGCCCTGCCCCAAACCCGCCGGCACACCGATGCGCCTGTGCCGCTTGCGCCCGGCCAGATTCGACTGGGCGTGGAGTCGTTTGCGCTCACAGCCAACAACATCACCTACGCGGCCTTCGGCGATGCGATGAATTACTGGCAGTTTTTCCCGACGGGCGAAGAGGGCTGGGGCTGCATCCCGGTGTGGGGCTTTGCCACCGTGGCCGAATCCTTATGCGAAGGTGTTGCCGTGGGGGAGAAGTTTTACGGCTACTACCCCATGGCCAACACGCTGGTGCTGCAGCCGGCGCGCATCACGCCTTCGGGTTTTTTTGAAAGCGCTCCGCACAGGCTGGCCCTGCCGGCCGTCTACAACCAGTACATGCGCTGCAGCACTGACCCGCTCTACAGCGCGGCCAGCGAAGACATGCAGTCGCTGCTGCGCCCGCTGTTTGTGACCTCCTTCCTGATTGACGACTTCCTCGCCGTCAACGATTTCTTCGGCGCCACCGCCATGCTGCTTTCCAGCGCCTCCAGCAAGACGGCCTACGGCACGGCCTTTCAGCTGGCCCAGCGGCCGGGGATTGAAGTCATCGGGCTGACATCACCGGGCAACGTGGCGTTTTGCGAGAGCCTGGGCTGCTACAGCCGCGTCGTCACGTATGACCAGCTGGAGGCCGTCGCCGCCGACACCGCCTGCATTTATGTGGACTTTGCCGGTAACGCCGGCCTGCGCCAGCGCATCCACACCCGTTTTAACCGGCTGCGCCACAACTGCTCGATAGGCGGAACCCATGTGGACGAACTGGCAGCCAAAGGCAGCGCACGCGAGCTGCCGGGCCCCAGGCCGACGCTGTTCTTCGCGCCGGCGCAGGTCAAAAAACGCGTCGCCGACTGGGGCGCACCGGCTTTTTCCCAGCGGGTGGCCCATGCGTGGCAGGGCTTTACGCAGCAAGTTGCCGGGGCCGAGCCGCCCTGGCTCATTGCGCAGCGCCATACCGGGCAGGCGGCGATGCAGGCCGTTTACCAGGATGTGCTGGCGGGCAAGGGCGACCCGCGCATCGGCCATATCCTGCTGCCCTGATCCGTCCTGGCGGCGAAGGGGTGAATCGGCAGTGCTATATTTTTTATAGCTGTAACCCAACACCAATACTGGGCTAGAGGCCCTTTTCGCTTAAAACACAGGCGCTTACAGGGCGCCGCTGGCTGGCCACAGTCATCTGCGCCGACAATCAGGGCATGACTGAAAAAAGCAAGGCCTCTGACAGCGCCGCACTGCATGCGTACGAAGCGCTGACCCCTGACCGCGTGCTTGACGCGCTGGCCAGTGTGGGCCTGTTAGGCGACGGCCGGCTGATGGCGCTGTCCAGCTACGAGAACCGGGTCTACCAGGTGCATCTGGAAAGCCCCGTCGGCGATGCCGACCTGGCGGGCGACGTGGTGGTGGCCAAGTTCTACCGCCCAGACCGCTGGAGCGACGCACAAATCAACGAAGAACACGCCTTTGCCGCCGAACTGATGGCCGCCGAAATCCCGGTGGTCGGCGCTTTGGTGCTGGAAGGCAAAACGCTGAACCACTTCGACGGCTTCAGCTTCAGCGTCTCGCCCAGCCGCGGCGGGCGCCGGCCCGAACTCGACAACCTCGACGTGCTGGAATGGATTGGCCGCTTTCTCGCGCGCATCCACACCGTGGGCAGCGCCAAGCCTTTTGCCCACCGCCCAGCGCTCAATTTGCAGACCTTTGGCTACGCTTCGCGCGACATCCTGCTGGCCTGTGGCGACCACGGCGCCAAGGGTTCGCACGGCTACATTCCGCTGGACATGGAGTCGCGCTGGTGCAAGGCTTTTGAAGAGGCGATGCTGGTCGCGCAATCCGTGTTTGAAAGCGTGGGCGATGTGCGCACCCTGCGCCTGCACGGCGACTGCCACCCCGGCAATATTTTGTGGACACCCGAAGGCCTGCCGCTGGCCGGGCCGCATTTTGTCGACCTGGACGACGCCCGCAGCGGCCCGGCCGTACAGGACTTGTGGATGCTGGTGTCGGGCGACCGGGCCCAGAGCACCCGGCAACTCGGCGCGCTGGTCGACGGCTATGAAGAGTTCCGCGAATTCGACCGGCGCGAGCTCGCGCTGATCGAGCCGCTGCGCACCCTGCGCCTGGTGCACTACAGCGCCTGGCTGGCGCAGCGCTGGCACGACCCGATCTTCCCGATCAACTTTCCGTGGTTCGGCACCAGCGACTACTGGAAGGGCCAGGTCGACATGCTGGAAGAGCAGACCGAGGCCATGCAGGAAACGCCGCTGATTGTGTAAAGCCAGGGCCTGTTAACCCTGGTTGCTACGTACACATAGGGATTGCGATGAGGTCGAAATAGCGATCAAACGCTAGTCTTCCGTAAGCCCCGCACATTGACGGGCGCGCGTCTGGAGACATGCATGAAATTTCGCCCGCTTCTGCTGGCAGCACTGCTGCTGGCCACCCACGGCTGGTGCACCGCCCAATCCAACCAATCCGCCTGGCCCACCAAACCTGTCACCATGATCGTGCCCTTCCCGCCCGGCGGGCTGGCCGACCTGGTGGCGCGGCCGGTGGCCGAGGCGATGTCGCGCGACCTCGGCCAACCGGTTGTCATCGAAAACAAGGCCGGCGCCGGTGGCGGCATCGGCATGGCCTACACCGCCAAGGCCAAGCCTGACGGCTACACCGTTGTCATGGCGCTCTCTTCCTTCACCGTGATTCCCGAAGCCGACACGCTGCTTGGCCGGCCCGCGATGTTCGCGCTCACCGACCTGCGCCCGATTGCGCGCTACACCGCCGACCCGACAGTGCTGGCCGTCCGGGCCGATGCGCCGTGGACGACGGTGCAGCAATTTGTGGACGACGCCAAAAAACGCCCCGGTGCGATCAACTATGGCTCGTCCGGCAACTACGGAACGATGCACGTACCCATGGAAATCCTGGCCCAGAACGCCGGGATCAAGCTCACGCACATCCCGTTCACCGGTGCCGGCCCGGCGGTGGTGGCGCTGCTGGGCGGGCAGATCGACGCCGTGTCGACGGGCCCGGCAACCGTGCTGCAGCAGGTCAAGGCCGGCAGGCTGCGCGTGCTGGCGCACTGGGGCAGTGACGTGCTGCCTGCACTGCCCGAGCTGGCCAGCCTGAAGAACGCCGGCTTCAATGCCGAGTACGCCCAGTGGTCGGGGCTGTTCATTCCTGCCGCCACGCCCGAGCCCATCGCCCAGCGCCTGCGCGCCGCGGCGAGGGCCGCCGCGCAGGATGCGAAGGTCAAAGAGGTGATCCTGGGCGCCGGCAGCCCGGTGCTGTACCAGGACAGCCCGGACTTTGAAAAATACGTGCAGGCCGATGCGAAGCGCATGGCGGAAGTCGTCAAGCGCATTGGCAAGGTCGAGTAGCAAGCGCCACTTTGGATTCTTTATTCGGAGGCATTTATGTCCACCTCTTTCATTCGCAAACTCCTTCTCGCAATGGGTTTGGTTTCCAGCGCTGCATTCACACCGGCCCTGGCGCAAACCTATCCCAACAAACCGGTCCGCATCGTCGTGCCCTTTGCGGCTGGCGGCCCGGCCGATGTCTACGCGCGCTTCATGGCGCAACGCCTGCAGGACGCGCTGGGGCAATCGTTTGTCGTGGACAACCGGCCCGGCGCAGGCTCGGTGATCGGCACCGACGCCGTGGCGAAATCTGCGCCCGACGGCTACACCTTGCTGCTGATGTCGAATGCACACACCGTCAATGAAACGCTGATCGCCAACAAGCCCTTCCAGCTGATGCGCGATTTTGTGGCGGTCGCGCCCATCAACTACTCCGACCTGGTGCTGGTGGCCACGCCGTCGCTGCCGGCCTCGACGCTGAAGGCGCTGATCGCCGATGCGAAGGCGCGCCCAGGCAAGCTCAACTACGCCTCGTCCGGCCCGGGCACGCCGTACCACATGGCCGGCGAGCTCTTCAAAAGCATGGCGGGCGTGTACCTGGTACACATCCCTTACCGCGGCAGCAGCGGCGCGCGCACCGACGTCATCGGCGGCCAGGTCGATGTGATGTTCGACGCCGTGACCACCATGGCCGAGCAGGTCAAGGCCGGCAAAGTGAAAGCGCTGGCCACCACCGGCAAGCAGCGCTCCGAGGTATTGCCCGATGTGCCGACACTTCACGAAGCCGGTGTGCCCGGTTATGAAGCCACCATCTGGCTGGGCCTGATGGCGCCACGCGGCACACCCAAACCCGTGGTCGACAAGCTCAATGAGGCGGTGTCGAAAATCGTGGGACAGCCGGACGTCAAACAGCTCTGGGGCAAACAGGGCGCCACGCCCATGGTGATGAGTCCGGAAGCCTTTGACAAATACGCCCGCGATGACATTGCCAAATGGGCGGGCGTGATCAAGACCGCGCACATCACGGTAGATTAAGGCTGCGTTGATGCCGCAATCCTCTTTCGCCGTACTCCACATTCTCAGCGGTGGCGCTGCCCAAGGGCTGGTAACGCAACTGCAGGACCGCTTCCGTTCGCAACACCACATTGATATTGCCGGCACTTTCGGCGCCGTAGGCCTGATGAAAGACGGCTTGCTGGCAGGCCAGCCCTGCGACGTGATCATCCTCAGCCAGGCGCTGATTTCACAACTGGCGGAAAGCGGGCACGTCCTTGCTGCCAGCGCGCGCCCCTTGGGCGCCGTCAAAACCGGCGTGGCTGTGAAGACCGGCGAGCCACCCGTTGACGTGGGCATCCCCGCCGCGCTCAAGGTTGCACTGCAGGCCGCCCGGGGCATCTACTTTCCCGATCCGATAAAGGCCACCGCGGGCATCCACTTCATGCGGGTGCTCAGGGAGCTGGGACTGGAGGGCGAGCTTGCCGGCCGGCTGCGGCCCTACCCGAACGGTGCGACCGCCATGAAAGCCATGGCGGAGTGCGAAGAGCCCGGCCTCCTCGGCTGCACCCAGGTCACTGAAATCCTGTTCACCCCTGGTGTGGACCTGGTAGCCACCTTGCCCCAGGCGTTTGAACTGGCAACCGTCTACACGGCCGCGGTGTGCACCGCTTCGCAAAACGTGCAGGGCGCCAACGCACTTATCGCCCTGCTGGCGAACCCCGACACCGCCGCGACGCGCCTGGCCTGCGGGTTCGAACCCTGAACCGGGAAGGCTGGGGCCATCCGGCACTTTGATGCGTGCGCCGCATCAAACTTCAGCATCTTTGCAATTTACAACAACAAACCGCTGAAGCATCATCGGGCACTTCGGCCTACCCACGGCCGCTTTACAACAGCCCGGCAAGCTCGCGCTCAGCCGGGCCATCAAGAGACAAGTCTGCATGACAAACAAACCCCACCTCGTCCTCGGCGCCTTGAACGGCGACGACATCGGCCATGAAATCGTTCCGGCTTCGGTGGAAGTGGCGACCGCCGCCGCCAAGCTGCATGAACTCAACATCGACTGGCGCCCCATGCCGGTAGGCCGCAGGGCACTCGACACGCACGGCTCCACCCTGCCCGAGGGGACGCTGGAAACATTGCAAAAGATGGACGGCTTTGTGCTGGGCCCCATTGGCCACCGCGACTACCCCAAGGGGCCGGGCGCCATCAACCCGCACCCCATCATGCGCAAGCACTTCAACCTGTTTGCCAATGTGAGGCCTACGCGCTCTTATCCCGATATCGGCTGCCTCTACGACAACGTGGACCTGATCATCGTGCGAGAGAACAATGAAGGCTTCCAACCCGACCGCAACATGCTGCTGGGCACCGGCGAGTTTCGGCCCACCGACGAAATCACGCTGTCGGTGCGCGTCATCACCCGCGCGGCCAGTGAAAAGGTGGCGCGCGTCGCGCTGGAGCTGGCCCGCTCGCGCCGCAAGCTGCTGACCGTGGTGCACAAGAACACGGTGTTCAAACTGGGCTGCGGGATGTTTGTGGAAGAGTGCCACAAGGCCGCAAAAGACTACCCCGATGTCACCGTCAACGAGGTCATCGTCGACACCATGGCCATGCGGCTGGTGCGCGACCCGCACAACTTCGACGTGGTGGTCACCACCAACATGTTCGGCGACATCCTGTCCGACGAAGCGGCCGGGCTGGTGGGCGGCCTGGGCATGGCGCCGGGCCTGTGCATCGGCGAAGGCGACTTCGCGATGGCGCAGGCCACGCACGGCTCGGCCCCCGACATCGCCGGTAGCGGCCGCGCCAACCCCTACGCCATGATCGAGTCGACGCGCATGCTGCTCGACTGGCTGGGCCGGCGCAAGAACATTCCGCAGGCGGTGGCCGCCGCCAGGTCCATGTACCAGGCCACGGGCGAAGCGCTGGGCAATGCCGCGGCGCGTACCGGCGACATTCGCGGCAGCGGCAACACCGCGTCCTTTACCGCCGCCATCATCAAGGCGCTTCAATAACCCATCATGGTTTCTGATTCGTGCGGCGTTGACTTCGGGACGTCCAATTCCACGGTGGGCTGGAGCCGGCCCGGGCAGCCCGCGCTTTTGCCCCTTGAAGACGGCAAGGTGACTTTGCCGTCCGTGGTGTTTTTTCACGCGGAAGACCTGGAAGCCACGTACGGGCGCACAGCACTGGCCGACTACCTGGGCGGCCACGAAGGCCGGCTGATGCGCTCGCTCAAAAGCCTGCTCGGCACCTCCATGATGGACGAGTACACCGAGCTGATGGGCCAGGCCATTCCTTTTCGCCGTCTGCTGGAGCAATTCATCGGCCAGCTCAAGCTGCGCGCCGAGCAGGCCGCGGGCCGGCCATTCAGCCGGGCCGTCATGGGGCGGCCGGTGTTCTTCGTCGACGACAGCCCGGCGGCGGACCGGCGGGCCGAGGACACATTGCGGGAAATTGCAAAGGCGGTTGGCTTCAAGGACGTGGCCTTCCAGTTCGAGCCCATCGCGGCGGCCTTTGACTACGAGTCGCAGATCAGCCGCGAAGAGCTGGTGCTGGTGGTCGACATCGGCGGCGGCACCTCGGATTTCTCGCTGGTGCGGCTGTCCCCCGCGCGCGCGCTGAAGGCCGACCGGCGCGAAGACATCCTGGCCAGCGGCGGCGTGCACATTGGCGGCACGGACTTTGACAAATACCTGAGCCTGTCCAGCGTCATGCCCTTGCTGGGCATGGGCAGCTCATTGGTCAGCGGCCGCCAGATGCCCTCGGCCCAGTACTTCAACCTGGCAACCTGGCACACCATCAATTTCGCCTACACGCGCAAGGCCTGGCCCGAGATCCAGGACATGCACCGGCAGGCGGCGGAAAAAGACAAGCTGGAACGGTTGATGAACCTGGTGCGCCAGCGGTCCGGCCACTGGCTGGCGCTGCAGGTCGAAGCCGCGAAGATCGCGCTGTCGGACGCCGGTACGACGCAGATGGATCTCGGCCGCATACAGCCCGGTCAAAGTTTTACCTTGAGCCGGGAGACCTTCGACGCAGCCATCGGCCACCTGGTGTCGGACATCGAGCACACGGTGAACCAGTTGCTGCGCACGGCCGGCGTGCCGGCCGCCGGCATAGACACCGTGTTCTTCACCGGCGGCTCCAGCAGCGTCCCGCTGCTGCGGCAACGCGTCGCCGCGCTGCTGCCGGATGCGCGGCATGTGGAGGGGGATTTGTTCGGCAGCATTGGCGCCGGGCTGGCGCTCGATGCGCGCCGCAAGTTCGGCTAGGAAGGCTTTATGCCATCGGCCTTGTCGTGCACCCAGCCCGTGCGCACCAGAAACTTGAATACCCAGCGTATCGACAGCACCGTCGAGATCACCCGGAAAAAATGAAACGCCGTCACGATGGGCGCGCCTATGCCGAAGGTCTTGGCGATGATGGCCATCTCGGCCGTGCCGCCGGGCGCCACGGCGAGGAAAGCGGTCAGCAGCGTGATGACGCCCGTTTTGCTCAGGCCCCAGGCCAGCAGCACGCAGATCGCCAGCATGCTGAGCGTAACCGCCGCAGCGGAAGCCAGCATGCGCGGCGACTTGATGAAGAACTGGCGCGTCATGTGCTGGCCCAGGCTCCAGCCGATCAGCACCTGCGCGGCGACCAGCGCTTCGGGAAACATCCGTCCATTGACACCCCAGGCGGCAAACGATCCCGCCATGATCACCGGCCCGAGCAGCCAGGCGTTGGGCACGCGCATGCGTTCTGCCAACCAGCCGCAGGCCGGGGCCAGGACAACAAACAACAGCGCCAGCTGCCAGCCGATGGCAGGCGTGGCCGCTGAAATATAGGGGCCGGCCTTTTCGCCGCTGTAGTGTGCAACGACAGAGGCCAGCGTGACCACCAGGATGATACGTATCGCGTGGGCCGAGGCGACCTGCGCGCCGTCGGCGCCGGCCTTTTGCGCCTGCAGCGCCATCTCGGCTGAAGCACCGACCGCTACGGAATAAATTGCCGTCGGCCCATCGATGCCGGCCAGGCGCTGGATCACGCGCGAAAACAGCATGGTGAGCATGATGGAGAAGGCGGCACCGGCGAGCATCCAGTGGCCCAGCGACGCGACCTCGCGTATGACCTCCTGTGTGAAGGTCAGGCCCAGTGCCGTGCCGATGGTGATCTGCGCGGCACGCCGGCCCTGCAGCGGTTGCCTTCCGCCAACGCCCAGCAGCATGACCAGTGCCGTGCCCATCATCGCGCCCAGCACCCAGGGCAACGGGATCTTCAGCGAGAACGCCGCGTAGCCGCCGGCACCGGCAGCCGCCAGCGTCAGCAGCCTGCGGCCCCAAAGCTGGAAGGCTGACTGCGGCGGCGGGGCCAGTGGAGGTTCCGCCTTGTCAGACACTCAAGTAAGTCCCGCCATTGACGTGCAGGGTCTGCCCGGTGATAAAGCGTGCCGACGGCCCAGCCAGCCAGACCACTGAGGCCGCGATCTCGGCGGCCGTGCCACGACGGCCCAGCAATGGATGGTGTTTGGCGTGGTGTTTGGGCGCGGCGGTAGAGCTGCTGGGGGCGCGCTGCGTATCGACCATGCCGGGCGACACACAGTTGACCGTGATGCCCTCGGGTGACAGGTCATGCGCGAGCGCGCGCGTGAGCCCGCCCAGCCCAGCCTTGGCCGTGACCACATGCACGCGCTCAGCCGCGCCGGTGTGGGAGGTCATACCGCCTATGTTGATGACGGCCCCGCGGTCAGACGCCCGCAGCAGCGGCAACGCCGCCTGCGTGCAGAAGAAGGCGCCGTCGAGGATGACCGACAGTGTGTCGCGCCAGTCGCTCGCAGAGATGCTGCCGAGCGGGGCCTCGCGCCGTATCGCGGCGTTGTTCACCAGGATGTCGAGGCGGCCCCAGGCCGAATTAATGCTGGCGACCATGGCCGCCACTGCCGCCTGGTCGGTCACGTCGGCCACGCAGAGCAGCGCCTGCCCGCCCCCGGCGATGATTTCGTCGACCACGGCCTGCCCTTCAGCGGCTGAAGAACGCACATTGACGGCGATCGCCACACCCGAGGCGGCCAGGCCCAGTGCGATTTCGCGCCCGATGTTGCGGCCCGAGCCGGTGACCAGCGCGACGGCCTGGGGTTTTGTGGGGGTGCTCATGAAATGTCCTTCAATTTTCAAAAGATTCAAACCGGCAGGCGGGACAGATCCACCTTGGGCTGCTCGAGCAGCCCAGCCATCACATCGGCCATCTGCTGGGCCTGGCCAGCCGTGAGTCCGCCGTAGAGGCAGTTGGCCATGAACTTGCGCTGGATGTCGTCGTCGCTGAGCGGGTGCTCGGCGCCACCTTTGAAGTAGCCTTGGCGATGTTCATAGACCTCGCCGTTTTTCAGCGTGATGCGAAGGTGGCCGGTGAACTGGTTGGGGTAGGGGTTGGCCGGGTCGATGATGTAGGAGACCTTGCCCGCCAGGCGCGTCATGGCCGGGTCTTTCACCACGTCTTCGTCATACTCGCCCAGGCCCGCGTCACCTTTGAGGATGCCGGCGGCAATCGCATAAGGCGTGCTGAACTTGGCGGCATAGCCGTTGGGCGGCGACTGCTTCATGGCCAGCGGCTCCCACAGGCGGTGAACAATGCCTTCAGCGGTTTCGGCTTCGATGGTGGCGATTTGTTCGGGGTCGATGTTGCGGGCCCGGAATTCGCGGCCGCAGTCGATGTAAGGGTGAGACATGGTGCCGCAGGCATAGGGCTTGAAGGCGATGGTGGTGCACAGCCACTGCTTGCCGAAACCGTCCATCATCTCTTCAAACTTGCCGTCCAGCGTGTTGGCAAAACCGTGGAACAGACCGTGATGGCCTTCAAACACCGTGCGCGGCCCGACGAAATCGCCTTGCGCGAGCCGCACGGCGCGGTAGCCCGACTGCGCAGCCCAGCCGGGGTGCATGCGTTTGGTCCATGAGCCATCGGCCAGGTACTCGATCAGGCCGCCGGCCATGCTGCCGGCGATGCCGAAAGCGTTGACGAATTCTTCTTCCGACAAACGCAGTGCAGCGCCAATGCCTGCCACAGCGCCCATCACACCGAAGATGGCTGTGGGATGAAAGCCGGCCTTGTGCACGCGCATGGGTGCGACCTTGCACAAGCGGCACATGACCTCCAGCCCCACCGACACACCTCGCAGCAGGTCGGCTCCGGAGAGTTGATGGCGTTCAGCAGCAGCGAGCAACGCCGGGATGATGACCACGCCCGCGTGTACCGGGCCGCCTTCGTAGGTGTCGTCAAAGTCCTCGCCATGCGAAGCAATGCCGTTGACGAAGGCGGCGCCCTCGGCCGTGAGCTTGCGCGCAAACCCGATGACGGTGCAATTGCCGTCACCGTCCAGCGAGGCCAGCGAGGCCTTCACATAGGTCTGGCTGCGCGCGGCCAGGCACAGGCCTGCGATGTCGAGCAACAACCGGTTGGTGACGGCGCGCGTGCCTGCGTCCTTCTCGGGTGCGCACGCCAGGATGCCTTTGGCCAGGCGTTCGGAAATAGTCGGAGAGGTGATGGTTGGTTTGGGGCTGCTGGACATGGATGTGCTTCCTCGTTTCTTTTAAAGGGTTGCCGGCGCCGCGCTGGCGCTTTGTGTCACGCCGAAACCGGCCACGCGAAGCGCCTGGCGGTCGTCCGTCAGGCGGCGCATGAAGTCGCGCGCGCGCTCAGGGCTTTTGGCGTGCACGGCCAGGGCCGCCGAGTAAATGACTTTGCTTTGGAGTTCCGCCGGCAGCGGGCCTGCGAGCGCCATACCGGCACCGGCGATGATTTCCGTCATCTGCATGACACCAAGTTCGCGCGGTCCGGTGCCGCGGGCCAGCTGGGCCATGGCCTCATGGCCGCTGCTGCAGTAATGCAGCCGCGGGCGCAACTGCTCCAGGATCTCCAGCCGTTCCAGCACCTTGAGCAGCACCATGCCCGCCGTGGCCACAGCGGGATCAGGGCAGACGATTTTCTCGGCGGCCAACAGGTTCTCGCGCAAGGCCGGCAGGCTGGCGACATCGGGCACCGGTGTGCCAGCGCGCACGGCCAGGCCTGTGCCTACGGTGCCCAACTCGGCGCGCGAGCCCGGCACGACGAGTTGTTTCTGCACCAGCTCATCGAGCAGGCCATCGGTCAGCACGATGACATCGACCGGCTCGCCCACCAGCACACGCGACTTCATGGACTGGACAGCTCCATAACAGGCATTGACGGTGCCGGGGTGTTCCAGCCGGAGTGCGTCCACCAGCCGTGCCACCACGGCCTGGGCGGCCCCGGCACTGAGAATATTAAGAGCTTCCAAACATCTCTCCAAAATGAGCTTCCTCATCATCCTTTTGAAGCCGGTACGCGTTGATGCGTACCGTGAAAAAGGCGCAAGTCCACCCATGGACAGGACGCGGCTTCCCCCCGCAGTCCCGCCACTGTTTCAAAAAATCAACCGGTAAAAATCCGCTCAGCGCACCAGCTTCATGCCGGCAAGCTGGAACTGGGTGCGCATGTCTTTTTCGATCGCCTCGATCGCCTTGGCCAGTTCCGCGCCGCCTGCATAGCTGTCTTCGAGCTGGTTGTCGGCCACGTATTTCTTCCACGAGGCGGTCTGGCGCAGCTTGTTGAACAGGTCTTCGTAATAGGCCAGCGCTTCTTTGGGAATCGCCGGCGGTGCCACGACGGCGCGGATCTGCGGTGTGGCCACGATGTCAAAACCGGCTTGCTTCAGCGTCGGTGTGTTGGGGTAGCCAGGCAGCGGGGTGTCCGCGATCTGCGCGAGCACGCGCAGCTTGCCGGCGCGAATCTGCTCACCGGCTTCCTGGGGCTCAATCACCATCATGTCGACGTGCCCGCCCAGCAGGGCAGCCAGGCGCTCACCACCGCCCTGGAAGGACACAAACGCCCATTTGGCGCCGGTGTTCTGCTGCAGCTGCTGGCGAACAATGTTGTCGCGCGACGTCACCGAGCCGCCGGACTGCTTGAGTTCACCCGGTTTGGCCTTGGCCGCATCGATGAAATCCTTCAGGGTCTTGTAAGGCGAGTCGGCGCGCACGGCGAACACGGCGGGCTCGAGCAGCAGGCGCGCGACGGGGGTGAGGTCATGCAGCGTCACCTTGGCTTCGCTGGTCGTCAGGGGGTTGGCGATCCAGACGCTGGTGATGAAGCCGATGGTGTGCGAGTCGCCTTTGCGCTCGGCAATCGCTGCGGCCGCCACGGCGCCGTTGCCGCCGGGCTTGTTGACCACCTGCATGCGCACAGGCAACAGCTTTTCCTTCTCCAGCATCTGCGCGACTGCGCGGGCCAGCAGGTCGTTGCCGCCGCCGGGGCCGGTGTGCACGATGACATCGACCGTCTTGGTCGGTTTCCACTGGGCTTGGGCCAGGCCGCTAAAGCCCGCCAGCGCCATCATGCCGACGGCGCAAAGTGTTTTTGAAAATTTCATGGCTTGTCTCCTGTTGTGGGTATGGAAAAAATGCAAGGGGAACTCAGGCTTCAGCGTCGATCATCTGCACCCGCGCTGAATTGAATTTCTTGATCAGCGGAACGATCAGCAAAAACGCGGCGATACACAGCAGCACGGCGGGAATCGGGCGGAACAGGATGGACAGGTGTCCCTGCGACATCATGAGCGCCTGCCTGAGGGCTTTTTCCATGGAATCGCCGAGCACCAGGCCCAACACCAGCGGCGCCGTCGGAAAGTCCAGCTTGCGCATCACATAACCCACCAGGCCAAACAGCACCAGCAGGCTGAGCTGGAAAATGCTGGAGTCGGAGGTGTAGACGCCGATGATGGACACGCCCAGGATGAGGGGGTACATCACATACCCCGGCATTTTGAGCAGTTGCGCAAACAGCGCGACCAGCGGCAGGTTCAGGATCAGCAGCACCACATTGCCGATGTACATGCTGGCCACCAGACCCCAGAACAGCGCGGGGCTTTCCTCAATGAAAAGCGGCCCGGGCTTGAATCCCCAGAGCACCAGCGCCGCGAGCAGGATCGCCGTCGTGCCGCTTCCCGGAATGCCCAGTGTCAGCAGCGGCACCATCGCGCCGGCGGTGTCGGCATTGTTGGCACCTTCCGGGGCGGCCACGCCTTCGATCACCCCGGTACCGAATTTTTCAGGGTGCTTGGAGTACGACTTCTCGATGCCGTAACTCAGGAAAGACGAGATCGTGGCGCCCGCACCCGGCAGGATGCCGATAAAGAAACCAATCAGCGAGCCATTGAGAAAGGCATATTTGCAATCCTTCAGGTCCTGCCAGCTGGGCAGCAGGTTCTTCAGCCCCTTGGGCACCGGCAGCATGTCCAGCGGTTTTTCGGGCTCCATGTTGGACATCACTTCGCCGACGGCAAAAATGCCGATGGCCACAATGACGAACTCGATACCGCCCAGCAGCTCGGTCTGGCCGAAGGTAAAGCGTGAGGTCGCCGTGAACAGGTCGGTTCCCATGCTGGCAATCCACAGGCCCACCATCATCGACAGCAGGGCCTTGGTCAGTGAATCACCCGCCAGCAGCACCACCATCGTGAGGCCCAGCACCATGAGGGCGAAGTACTCGGGCGCGCTGAAAGCCAGCGTGAGCTTGGCCAGCGGCGGGGCCACCAGCATCAAGAGCACGGTGCCGATGGTGCCGGCGACAAACGAAGCAATGGCACTGATGCCCAGCGCCGCGCCCGCGCGCCCGTTACGCGCCATCTGGTAGCCGTCCAGGCAAGTCACCACAGAAGAAGTCTCCCCCGGCACGTTCAACAAGATGGAGGTGGTGGAGCCGCCGTATTTGGCGCCGTAGTAGATGCCGGCAAGCATGATCATCGCGCCGGTCGGGTCCATCTTGAAGGTGAGCGGCAACAACATCGCGATGGTTGCCGGGGGGCCGAGGCCGGGCAACACGCCGACGACGGTTCCCAGAAAACACCCCAGAAAGCACATGCCCAGATTCATCGGCGTCAACGCGACCGAAAACCCTTGCATCAATCCATTGAAGATATCCATGGTGGTTGTCTCTTTGTATTTTTAGAACAGCGTGCCGACGGGAAGCTGAAGCTCCAGCCCCCACGAGAACAACGCATAAAAACCGACAGCCCCACCGATGGCATAAGCCAGCGCCACTTTTTGCGGGCGCTTGAACATGATGGCGATGATGAACCAGGTGAGCAGGCCGAACGAAATCATGAAGCCCACGTATTTGATGATGGCCACACACACCGCCAGCGCAGCCCAGCAGGTCATGGCGCGGCGCAGCTCCGACCATCGCAGGACCTTCTGGCTCTTGGGATCATTCTTCAACACCGTGCCGGCGACCAGGGCGAGCGACAGCAGCACCATCACCGAGCCGTACCAGAGCGGGAAGAATCCCGGCCCCGGTCCTTCTTCGGTCATGTAGTTCCAGCCCCAGGCCTGGCTGACGATGTAGATGCCCAGCGCGGCCAATGCCAGCCCGGCCCAGAAATCGCCCTTTCGGGTGAATGTGTTCATTGCTTGTCTCCGTCTCTTCCGACTTTTGTCGTCTTTTGTTTTTCTCACTGCCTCTTCGCGGGCAGCGGATGGTCCCTGGCGGCAAGCCTGCGGGCCTGCCTTTTGTCCTGGTTTGCTACCTGACGGCTCAGCGGCCCAATTGCGTGTATCGGCCGATTTCCACCAGTTCGGCAATCGTGCCGCCCGGGTCGCGGAACTTGACCGGGATCACGCCGGGGTCGCTGATCACCTTGCAGCCCATGGCCTGGATGTCGCGGGTGGACTTCTCCAGGTCTTCCACCTCGACGGCGAAATGGTGGATGCAAGGGCCTTCGCCGGACGCGGTGGATTCAGCAGAGGTCGTTCCCGCGTCGTACTTGATCAGCGTGAAGTCGATTTCACCGTCGGTCATATGGCGCGACGTGTGGTCGCGCGTCTTCTTGGTCTCGGTGTCGCGGAAGTCGAACAGCTTGATGTAGAAATCACCCACCGCCTTGATGTCTTCGACCTTCAGCGAGATGTGGGTGATGCGGCTGATCTTCTGGCCCTGGTTGTCGGTCTTGTAGCGTCCGATCTCCACGAGCTCGGCGATGGTGCCGCCCGGTGCACGGAACTTCACAGGGATCACGCCCGGGTCGCTCACCACGACGCAGCCGTTGGCCTTGATCTCTTCCGTGGATTTGGCCAGGTCTTCCACTTCGATGCCGAAGTGATGGATGCAGGGGCCGTCGCCGGCCGCGGTGGATTCGGCCGAAGTGGCGTCGTCGTCATAGGTCAGCAGTGTGAAATCAATTTCACCGTCCGTCATATGGCGCGAGGTGTGGTCACGCGTTTTTTTGGTTTCGGCGTCCTGGAAGTTGAACATCTTTTGGTAGAAGTCACCGGTCTTCTGGATGTCGTCGACCTTCAGCGACAGATGGACTATTCGGCTCATGGGTATCTCCTTTACGTTTGAGGAACCCCGGGGGTCCTCAAGATGATTTTTGGGCGGTAGCCCGCCAGCGGCTTCAGCGCAAAGCCGCCAGACAGCTTCCGAAAATGGGTTCATGCCTCACCGGAGGGTTCTTACTGCAGGAGATTCCGGCACCTCGCCGTATCAAGGGTGTTGCGGCGCATGCGCATGCGGGCAACAAACTCAACAACGGCATGGGTGAATGATGTTCCAACACTATTGCTCTGTAAAATGCAATCTTTCTTATGATTAATGCGTTTGACACATGAATTTCGATTTACCCGATTTGCGCGCCTTTGTGGCGGTGGCCAAGCTGGGCAGCTTCAGGGCCGCCGCAGAGGAGCTTCACCTGTCCCAGCCAGCGCTGTCGCGGCGTATCGAGAAGCTGGAAGGCGCCCTGGGTGTTCGCCTGTTCCACCGCACCACCCGCAAGGTTGACATGACGACGGTGGGCCGCGAGTTCTCGCACCGCGCAAACGAGCTGCTGAGCAACCTCGAGCAATCGTTAATGGGCATACGCGACGTCGCCACACACGTGAGCGGCGAGGTCACCATTGCCTGCATTCCATCGGCCGTGCGCTATTTCCTGCCCGGCATCCTCAAGGCCTACCATGAGCGCTACCCGCAAATCATGGTGCGCATCATTGACCAGGGCGCCAACGAAGTGCTCACGACTCTGCTGCGCAATGAGGCGGACTTCGGACTGAACTACATCGGCACGCAGGAACCCGACCTGGAGTTCGAGCCCATCCTGAAAGAGGCTTTTGTGGTGGCCTGCCGTGTGGAACACCCGCTGGCGCGCAAGAAAAAAGTGACCTGGTCGGACCTGACGTCGCACGAGTACATGTCGGTCACCAAAAACAGCGGCAACCGTTTCCTGCTGGACCTGGCCTTGAGTGAAAACGCCAACCGGCCGCGCTGGTACTGCGAGGCGCAGCACGTCTCGACGCTGGTCAGCCTGGTCGAAGCCGGCATGGGTGTGGCTGCCGTGCCGCGCCTGTCCATGCCGCCGGACGGCCACCCGGTTCTGGTCAGCGTGCCGCTGGTGGATCCGGTCATTTCGCGCACCGTGGGCCTGATTCGCCGGCGCGGCCGCCCGCTGTCGTCGGCCGCGCAGCAGCTCTATGACCAGATGGCTGCGCTGGCACCCAAAGCCCGGCGAAAGAAAACGGCGCGATAAAAAAAGCCCGCACGAAGCGGGCTTTTCGGGGACGCCTATGTAAAGACCGGGGGTTTACACCAGCAGCGCGTTGACCCGCCGCACATACGCCGCAGGATCGTTCGGCATACCGCCTTCGGCCAGCAGGGCCTGGTCAAACAGGATGTGCGCCAGATCGTCGAAGTGTTCACCGCTTTCGAGTTTTTTGACCAACGGGTGCTGGGCATTGACTTCCAGAATCGGCTTGGATTCAGGAACCGCCTGGCCGGCCTGCTTGAGCATGCGGGCCAGCTGGGTCGACATATCGCCGTCCTGCACCACCAGGCAGGCCGGTGAGTCGACCAGGCGCGTGGTAGCGCGCACGTCCTTGGCTTTGTCTTTCAGCGCTTCCTTGAGCTTGTCGAGGATGGGCTTGAACTGGGTTTGCGCTTCTTCGGCGGCCTTTTTCTCGTCTTCGTCCTGCAGCTTGCCGAGGTCGACCGCGCCCTTGGCCACCGACTGCAGCGGTGTGCCGTCAAAGTCGTGCAGGTAGTTAAGCGCCCACTCGTCCACGCGGTCGGCCATCAACAGCACTTCAATCCCCTTCTTGCGGAAGATTTCCAGCTGCGGGCTGCTCTTGGCGGCGGCCAGTGTGTCCGCGGTGATGTAGTAGATCGCGTCCTGGCCTTCTTTCATGCGGGCCTTGTAGTCGGCAAAACCCACACTCACCGTGTCGGTCGTCGACGAGGCAAAGCGCAGCAGTTTGGCCAAGCGATCGCGATTGGTGAAGTCCTCACCCAGGCCCTCTTTGAGCACAGCGCCAAATTCGGCGTAAAAGGCCGTGAACTTCTCGGCGTCGTTGGCGGCCATGTCTTCGATCATCGACAGCACGCGCTTGGTGCAACCCTCACGGATGGCTTTGACGGCACGGCTTTCCTGCAGTAGCTCGCGCGACACGTTGAGAGGCAGGTCGGACGAATCCACCACGCCTTTGACGAAGCGGAGGTAGGTAGGCATCAGCGCCTGCGCGTCGTCCATGATGAACACACGCTTGACATAGAGCTTCACGCCCGCGGCCTTGTCGCGGTTGAACATGTCCATGGGCGCCTTGGCCGGAATGAACAGCAGCTGCGTGTACTCGGTCGAGCCTTCGACCCGGTTGTGCGTGGTGGCCAGCGGCGCTTCGCTGTCGTAGCTGATCTGTTTGTAGAACTCGTCGTACTGGTCCTGGGTGATGTCTTTTTTGGCACGCGTCCAGAGGGCCGCGGCCTGGTTGACGGTTTCCCATTCGCCGGTGAACACCATCTCGCCGGGCTGGTCGTTTTCGCCTTCTTTCCACTCTTCTTTCTGCATGAGGATGGGCAGCGAGATGTGATCGGAGTACTTGTTGATGATGCCCTTGAGCTTCCAGGCATTGAGGTAGTCGAGCGCATCCTCCTTCAGGTGCAGGGTGATGCTGGTGCCGCGCTCGGCGCGTTCGAGCTCGCTGACATCAAATTCGCCGGTGCCGTCGCTAACCCAGCGCACGCCCTGGCCTGCAGGCAGGCCGGCGCGGCGGCTTTCGACCGTGATCTTGTCGGCCACGATAAAGCCCGAGTAGAAACCCACGCCGAACTGGCCGATCAACTGCGCGTCATTTTTCTGGTCGCCCGAGAGCTTGGCCATGAAGTCACGCGTGCCGCTCTTGGCGATGGTGCCCAGGTTGTCGATGGCTTCCTGCTGCGACAGGCCGATGCCGTTGTCGGAGATCGTCAGGGTGCTGGCCGCCTTGTCAAAGCTCACCCGCACCTTGAGCTCGGCATCGCTTTCGTACAGCGATGCGTCATTGAGCGCCTCAAAACGCAGCTTGTCGCAGGCATCCGAGGCGTTGGAAATCAGCTCGCGCAGAAAGATCTCGGGGTTCGAATACAGCGAATGCGTGACCAGCTTGAGCAGCTGGGCGACCTCGGCCTGGAAGGAAAGAGTTTGTTTTTGCATGGTCCTGGTCATAGTTGTTACTGAGTTGTTACTTATTTCACGCTTGGTGTGTTACCGGGTCATTTTTACCGTTGGATTTACGTCTGTAACATGTAGTTCTTTTTGGTTCATTTTAGAAAAAACTCAATTATTTCAACGATCTGCCGTGACAAATTCCCCATTCGGGTGCCTTATCGAAGTTACAAATAAGCACATTTCTGAAATAGCTCGTTACAGTTCACTCACTTTCAAAGTTTGTCCCGTTATCTGTTTCGTTATTTGTTTCGTATCCGTCTCGTTATTCATTCACCCCACTGGAGAACAGTCATGAAAAAGCTTATTTTAGTAATCGCCCTCGGTTTTTCCGCCATCCTGTCTGCACCTGCCATGGCAGCCAACGACTCCGCTACCGTCAACGTCACGATCAACCTGACGTCCAAGTGCGTTATCGGCACCGTCGCTGACGTCGCCTTTGCCTACACATCGTTTCAGGCAACCGCAGCAACCGCTACCGGTGGCACCTTCAACATGAAGTGCACCAACACGATGCCCTACAAGATTGGCTTCACCAACGCACCTACGCCAGCCACCACGGAAACGACGACCGACGCGGCTGTCGCCCTGCAGTACACCCTGGGCCTGTCGGCTACCACCGGCACCGGCACCGGCGTCGACCAGGCTTACACCGTGACCGGCACCATGGCAGCTGCTCAGGCAGGTACCTGCCTGACCGCATCCTGCGCCAACACGGGTTCAGGCAACAAGCAACGCACGATCTTCGTCGTTTACTGATCTGACCTGATCAACTGAACGCCCGACCAGTGACCCGCATGAAAACCCTGACCTGTCGCACATGGCTGGCTATTGTTGCCAGCCTGTGGGCAGGCCTGGCGGCAGCGGGAACGGGTTCTTCTTTCCTTAATGTCAGCATCACGCTGCACAACCCCAACGGGGCAGTCGTGCCGCCGGGCCCAGGCGGATCGCCGGCACCGGTCACTCGCCCTGCAGTCTGCATCAGCGAAACGCTGAGCGAGCAAACCAACGGCATGGTGCGCGTCGTGTGCGGCACCGGGCAGTTTGTCAGCATCTCCCCATTTCCGGGTAAACCCTTCCTCGGCACGCACGGTGGCGCCTTTCGCTACGCCCTGGGCCCCGGCGGTTTTACCGGCTTGCTGACCGGCCAAGCCATGCCTTACACCGGCGCGGGCACTGTCACCGCATTGCGTATTTACAACGCCAATGGCTCGGACGGTCCGCTCGAGATGCTGGTAAGTTTTTAAGTCAGGCAGTGGCTGTTAAGCTCGGGGCATGAAGCTCATCTCCAACCTGCCCGGGCTTGCCTCGACACCCGTTCTGCGTGGCCCCGCCGCTATCATTTTGTTAGCAGCAGGTTTGCTCTCAGCAGCATCCGCGCCCGTGCAGGCCGGCGTGTTCTCCGTCACTCCGGTGCGCATCTACATGACGCCGCGCGATCGCGCGGTGGCGGTGACCATCACCAACGAAGGTGACACCGAGGTGGTGCTGCAGGCCGACCTGAACGCCTGGAGCCAGAAGCCCGACGGCACCGACGAGCAAGTCCCGACGGAAGACCTGATTCTTTCGCCGCCCATCATCAAGCTGGCACCGAATGCGCGCCAGGTCGTGCGCCTGGCTTTGCTCAAACCCGCAGACGCCAGCCGGCAACTGATCTACCGCATGATCATGCGCGAGGTGCCGGAAGCCGTCGCGGCGCGCGACAAAAGCATCCAGGTGCCCATCGCGCTGGCCCTGTCCATGCCCGTGTTTATTACCCCACCGCCGGCCAAGCGCGACATCACCTGTCAGGCCGCGCGCGGCACGGGCCCGGCCCTGAACGTCACATGTACCAACAGCGGCTCGGCCTACGCGCAGGTTCGCGAAGTTCTCGTCAAGCGCGGCGCGCAGACGCTTGCCAAATTTGAAGGCGGCACGTACATCCTGCCCGGCGCCCGCCAGGTCATGAGCGCAAAAGGCGAACAAGCCATCGCACCGGGTGCAGCACAACTGGCCGTGAGTTTTGACGACGGCAAATCACAAACATTTGAGGTCACGCTTCCCTGAAGCCTGAACTTTGCGTGGTGGTTCGCCCGCCGCAGCCCGACCACGAGCCATGCGAGATCGCACCACCACAGCCCCTGCCCTGCACCCCCTGGTCCACGCCCTGATACGGGCAGGCTGCGGCTGGGCCCTGTTCGCAGCAGCAGGCCCGCTGATGGCAGCCGACCCGCCCGCCGCCAGACTGATTCCCTCGCCGGCGCTGGGAACTTCCAATGCGCCATCACCCGCACGCGTCATCGAAAGCACGCCGCAAGCGATCCGCATGCTGCCGCTGGAGATCAGCGTCAACGGCGCGCCGGCCGGCAGCTGGGTGCTTATGGAACGCGGCGGCACGCTGTACGCGCCGGCCGACGCTTTCGAAGAGTGGCGGGTCAACCGGCGCCCCACGGCCGTTCCTTTTGAATACCAGGGCCAGCAGTGGTATCCGCTGTCGGCCGTTCCCGGCTTCGATGCGCAACTGAACTTCGCCAACCAGTCGGTCGACCTCAAGTTCCTGCCGCAGTCATTTGCCGCCACGCGCCTGGGCCAGACCGCAGCGGAACGCCCGCCGCTCAGCACGCCGGCCCTGGGGTTTTTCGCCAACTACGATCTCAGCTATACCCGCAGCGCGCAGCGCGATGCGGGCTCCACCCAGGACCTTGGCGCCTTGCTGGAGCTGGGTGTGTCCAATCAATGGGGCGTGCTGACCAGCACCTTCGCGGGGCGCAACCTGACCAGCAAGGACCCGCTGGCGCCGCGCAGCATACAAAGGCTGGAGACCACCTACACGCGCGACCTGCCCGACTACAACCTCACCCTGCGCGTGGGCGACAGCAGCACGCGCAGCGGAAGCTGGGGGCGGTCCGTGTATTTCGGCGGTGTGCAGCTCAGCCGCAACTTCGGCTTCACGCCGGGCTTTATTGCCCAGCCCCTGCCGGTGGTGACCGGCCTTTCCAGTGCCCCCAGCACGGTCGAGCTCTACATCAATGACGCCTTGCGCCAGACCTCGCAGGTGCCGACGGGGCCTTTTGCCATCGACAACTTTCCGCTGCTCACCGGCAGCGGCCAGGCCCGCATCGTGGTGCGCGACGTGCTGGGCCGCGAAACTGTGCTGGTGCAGGATTTTTTCAGCCACGCCGAGCTGCTCGAAGAGGGCCTGTCCGACTGGAGCGTTGAAGCCGGCGCCGTGCGCAGGGACCTCGGCGTCAGCAACGCGGACTACGGCCAGGGTTTCACTTCAGGGCTCTGGCGCTACGGCATCAGCAAAAACCTGACGCTGGAAACCCGCGGCGAGTTCGGGCGCGAAACGCAAGGCGCGGGCCTGGGGCTGGTAAGAGCGCTGCCTTTTAATATGCTGGGTCAGGTTGCCGCCGCCTTCAGCCGCGACGACACCTCCGGGCGCGGGCACCAGTGGCTGCTCGGGCTGGAGCACGTCAGCCTGCACCACGGCTTCACTGTTCGCAGCGAAGGCGCCTCGCGCGGCTATCGGCAGATCGGCCAGGAAGTCAACGCGCTGGCCTACAAACGCCAGCTGTCGGGCAGCTATACCTATTCGACCGAGCGCCTGGGCGCCTTGGGCCTGGGCTTTGCCCGGGTCAACAGCTATGACCAGGGCACGCTCACCACTTTCAGCGCCAACTACTCGATCCGCGTGGGCGAGCGCAGCTCGCTGTCCTTTAACGTGGTGCGAGTGAAAGGCCAGGCCGGCAGCACAGGCAGCGCCACCTCGGTCGGCGTGAGCTTTTTGATGCCGCTTGAAAAGCAGCTCACGCTGTCGGCCAGCACATCGCACCGCAACGGCCAGACCGATGGATACGTCAGCGCCAACCAGGGTTTGAGCGACACCACCGGCCTGTCCTGGCGCACACTGGCTGGCCGGCGCACCGGGCAGACCTACGCTGAGGGCGGCCTCTATTACCAGGGCAACAAAGGCACGGTCACGGCGGACCTCAACGCCTCGTCAGGGCAGCAAACCGTGCGTCTGGGCGCGCAGGGCGGGCTGGTGGCCATCGACGGCCAGGTCTTCGCCTCGCGCCAGGTCCAGGACAGCTTCGCGCTGGTCGAGGTGCCCGGTTACGCCGACGTGGGCGTGGGCTTTCAGGGCACCATCCTTGCGCGCACCAACAAGGACGGCAAGGCGCTGGTGCCGCGCCTCTTGCCCTACCAGGCCAACAGCATCCGCCTCGACCCGAGCGAATTGCCCATCAGCGCCGAGCTCGACAGCATCGAGCAGGTGGTGGTGCCGGGCAACCGCACCGGCGTGATCGTCAAATTCCCGGTGCGCAGCGGCCGCGGCGCATTGATCAAGATCGTGTTTGACGACGGCGAGCCGGCGCCCGCAGGCGCCGAGATCGAGCTCGTCGGCGACAAGCAGGAGTTCTTCGTGGCCCGCCGCGGTGAGGCTTTTGTCACGGGATTGCAGCCCACGAATCAATTGCGCTTGAAATGGGAAGGCGCAAGCTGTACCTTCGCTGTAGACCTGCCTCCCGCCACCACCCAGGACGACATTGCGCGCGTGGGTCCCCTGAAATGCCCTGGAGTACGCCGTTGAAACACCTCGTGTTGAAATTCTTTTTTCTGGCCGTGCTCATGGCGGGCGGGTCGGCGCATGCGGTCATCTGCAGCGTCACGGCCACGTCGGTGCCGCTGTCCACGCTGTATGTCAACGGTACGGTCGTGTCCATTACCGGCGGCACCATCAGCGGAAGCTGCCAGCGTGAAACCGGCGACGCCACGCGCCCCTACATCTACATCGGCATGAACCAGGGCGAACCGCCCGCCGGCCGCCTCATGACGCGGCAAAACGGCACCCAGACCCTGAGCTATGAGATTTACCACCGGAACAACTTCACCGGTATCTGGACCGAAGGCACGGGCACCGCCTCCACCACCTCCACCAACGGCGGCGTGTTCTACCGCATGGCCAACAGTGCCGCAGCCCAGGCTTTTTCCTTCCCTTACTACATGCGCATTCCCTCGCAAACTGGCAAACCTGCCGGCATCTACGATGACCTGGCCGTCACCGTCACGGTCCGCGAGAGCAACCTGCTGGGCACCGCCACCGGTGCGGTATTGACGGCCACCAGCTTCGGCGTGAGCGCCAGCATCCAGCATTCCTGCTACTTCAGCTCATCGCCCACGCCGCTGGTCATCAACTACACCTCCTTCAGAACCACGGCAGCGACCGGCACCTCCAACTTTCAGCTCAGCTGCACCTACAACACGCCCTACACCCTGACGGTAGGGCCGCCAAGTACTGGCACCTTGCTGGGTATCGCCTACACACTGACTCCGAGTGCGCCGTCAGGCACCGGCACGGGCGGCGGGCAGACCTTCAGTGTCAATGGGTCAGCCGCTGCGGGCCAGTCCGGCACCTGCGCCACCGCCAGCTGCACCAACAGCCAGGCGCACACCATCACGGTCGGGTTCTAGTCAGTCGCCACGCGCGCCCAGCCACCGCACCAGCTGCCGCGTCACTTCGGGGCGGTGCAGCAGTTCCATGTGGTTCATGCCCTGCGCAATCCACTGGCTTTCGGGCGCAAACGCCAGCGTGCGCGCCGGCTCGGCGTGCTGGCCCAGCGCGCTTTCCAGCGACACCAGTCCGTCACCGATCATCTTGCGGCTCAACGCGTCCTTGACCGGCACCAGCGGCCCGCTGCCCGCCGCCAGGGTGGTGGCCGCCACCGCGTAGCAGTCCACATCCGCCGGTAAGGGCACAACCTGCCGCGCATCGGGGCCGCGTTCAAAGCGCCCTGCCTGATGCCAGTCCGCCTGCAGCACATTGCCGTGATGCAGGTCGGTGATGCCGGCGCTGCGCACCTGGCCGATTTTGGCGAAGGGGCGCGTCACGATGTTGCTGCCGAGCACACCGTCGACCCAGCTGCCCAGGCGCTCCAGCGGCGCGCCATGGTGCGGGGTTCCCAGAAACACCAGCGACTTGAGCTGCGCCAGCCAGCTGTGATGGGCCTCTGCGGCATGGTGGCAGGCGCTGCGCGCGACCAGCCCGCCCATGCTGTGCGTCAGCAGCGTCAGCTCTTGCACCGGCTGCGGCCAGGCTTTGCTCAGTTGCTGCAGCAGGTTGGCTAACTGTTCCCCGTTGGCGGATGTGTGCAGCCCGGTGTTGTAGTGCAGGTAGACCGGCGTGTAACCCAGCTCGCGCGCCAGAGACTCGCCATGGCCCTGCGCGCCCGAGTTGCCTTGCAGCCACTGCAAATCATTCATGCACAGGCCGTGAACCAGCACCAGCACCTTGCCCGTCGCGCCGGGCAGCCGCGCAGCCAGCGCGTGCGGCTCCAGCACCAGGGGCTGGCCTTCGCTGCGCAGGCTCATGGAAATCGCCAGCGGGTTGGCCGTCTCCTGGAGCTGGTCGCCCAGCACGCCGTTCAGGGCTGACAGCATCGCCTCGCGCTGCGGCGTCGAGGCCTTGTGCCCCGCCAGCGGCACCGCGCGCGACAGCACGGCATTGGCAGCGCCTCCTGCCAGCCTTGTCACGCCCTTGATGCTGCCGTAGACAAGGCCCGTGATACCCGAGCGCCGCACGCCGCTGCCGCCCGGCAGGCGGTCAATGAACTTTGCGCCCAGCGGCCCAAAAGGCGCGGCGACAGCCTTGTACACATTGCCCTGCACTGTTTCGGCCAGGCCGGTGATGCCCAGCGTCGCTTGCGTGGCCAGTTGCGCCAGTCCCTGGATGTCGGAAACATGCAGCCAGGCCGGCAACCGTTTCAACAGTGAGGTACTGGCTTCGTTGCCGGCAGGTTCAGGTGTGTGCATGCCACGATTGTGGGGGCAGTGGCGTGCGCAGCGCAACGCCGTATGGCACGTTGAAGGCAGCCCTGCACGATTGAAACCAGTGCTGGCCCGACAAACAAGCGGCTTACCCCCGCCGGGCTCAGTAGGTCAGCGTCACCGTGACGGTGTCTGAATAGAGGCCGGGGGTCGCCGTTGGCTGGGCCGGCACCTGGCCGTAGACGGTCTGGGTAATCGCGGTGGACTCGCCCTGGCCGGTGCCGCTGGTGGTGTCGGAGTCGACAGTGTTACCCCAACGCTGAGTGCGCGCGCTGTCGCGGTAGAGCTCGTAAGCCACATACTGCCCGGACGCGCTGCGCATCCGGCGCATGGTCCCAGCCGCGTGGTTGCCGTTGGACAGGCCCAGCCGCCATTCGGTGCCGGTAGGGCAACGCACCACGATGGCCGAGGTCTGGTTGCGGTTGGCCGTCAGCGAGCCGGTGTTGCCGAAGTTCAGGTCGGTGGCCAGGGTGATGCGGCAGGCGTTCGAGACGCTGGCGCTGACGATCTGGGAAAAAGTGTCGCTACCGGCACCCCCCGCACCGCTGGTGCAGTTGGGCGGATAGGAGGCATTGCTCCAGGCCCAGTAAATCGTGCCGCCGCCAATCTGCGCCCGGAAGGCATTTCCAGCCGGCAAGCTCTGCCCCGCCGGCACGCGCCCATAGATGGGGGCGATGCTCTGCTGCTGGACACCACCGCCGGGCACCAGAGCCGTGAAGCTGTAGACCGGAAAGCCGTTACCCGTAGGCGGCGGGCCGATAACCTGGGTACGCGCGGCGTCTGAATACAGGTCGTAAGCCATCTGCGCGCCGTTGTAATTGCTCATGCGGCGCGGGCTGATGCCGGCAATCGGCGTGCCCTCCGGCAAGTACATGCAGAGGCGGAAGTAGGTAGGGCTTGCGTTGGACTGGCAGGTATAGGGCAAGCTGCCCTGGGTATCCGTATTGAAGTCCGGGCTGGTCATGCCGAAGACGATGCCGTCGGCGCTGCCGATGGTGCAGCTTTGGGCCGTGGCCGGCGAAGGCGCGGCCAGGAGCATCAACGCCCAGACAAAAGGCAGCAACCACAGCAGGCGGCGCGTCAAATGGCATGGCGGCAGAAAATCACCTGGAAAATCATGTTGCATGGCGAGCCTTTCGCTGAGTGGCGCCGGAACCCGGGGCGCAGTGGAGACGCAGCGGCAGTGTCATTGGCAGGTCAGCACGCCGAGGTCAACGGAGCCCGTTCCGGGAATGCCGGCCGGCAAGGCAACGCCGCACTCGCCGCCCCGCACGAAAACACGCAGCGCCGCACCGGGCGGCGGGTCTTCCAGGTAGACAAGTCCTTCATGGCCGACTACAGCCCCTGGCCTGGCTACGGAAGCGGACGCAAGCAATGGAACGGCACTGGGAGGTATGTCAAAACGCACCTGGCTGCCGGCCGCAATCCACTTGCCCGATGTGTCGCGCAAGCTGAATTGCAAGGCCAGAATACGCCGCAGTTCAAAGCTTGCCAGCATGCCGCTGCGGCTTTCCGGCACGGCGTCCATGGATTCACGGGCGATACGCATGTCGGCCGGGAGGTTGAGCGTGTCGATGGCCAGGCTGTTCTTCTGGTAGGCGTTGAGCTGGGTGACGAACAGTTCGCCGTTGGCATCGGTCTCGCCGATGAGGCGGTTTTCCAGCCGCACCGGTACACCGGGCACGCCGCTGGTGCTTACCAGGGCAAAGGCATCGTCGACCCGGCGGGACGCGTGGATGCCGCCTTGCATCAAGACCAGGCCGCCATTGGCGCTGCCGTACACCGTGCGATTCGAGCCCCCGTTGGCCTGGCCGCGCTGCTGGTTGACGCCGGCGGTCCACTGCCCGACAGGACCCAGTTGGCTGACTTGGCCCTGGAGGCTCTGGCCATCGCCCAGGCCGGCCTGTACGCGCCAGCCCCAGCCCCCGACGTCACCCGGCGGGGTGCGCGCGGCATTCAGCGCCAGGCTGTCCCGGCCCTGCGAATGCCGCATACTGGAAGACACATGGAGATTGCGTTCCAGCGGCATGGACCAGGACATGTACCACCGGGCACCACTGGCATCGTCAAGGTTGCGGTTGATGCTCAGATTGAGGTAGGCGTTGCCCGGCAAGCTGTAGGACCAGCCGAGGCTGGCATAACGCTCCGGCGGCGCGTTGGAATAGACCTGGCGGATCAGGCTGAAGCCGACCTGCCCCCAATCGCCCATGCCGACACCGAAATACGCCGAGTCGCTGCCGCGCGCCGGCAACTGCGTGGTCGGGATGGCCGGGCTGGCCACGTCCCGAAAGCCCGGGCTGCGCCGCAAGCTGTTGAACGAAACGGTAAGACGCTGGGTGTTCCACTGGTAGCCGCCGACATACTGCCGTCCGTTGACGGGCGTGTTCATCGCCGCCGCCGCGGTGGCCGACTGGTGGCTGCCCGCCAGCGACGCGCTGAGCAGGCCTGACTGACCCGGCAACAGCCACACGCCGCCCATGCCGCCTTGCACCACGCCCGAGCCGGCTTCGGCATGGGCCTCCAGCGTCATGGACGTCGACAGGCCGTAGCGCCCGCTCGCGCTGGCCAGTGAGCCGCTGTAGGAGAAGGACTCCAGGCCGTAGTTGCGCCGCACCGTGCCCAGGTCCAGCGACCAGCTGGTCAAGCCTTCCTCCAGCAGCTGGGGCGCGCCATACAGGTCAAAGCTCAACGAGCGGCTCTGCCCGTTGATGTCGGTGATCACCATCTGCGCCTGCCCGGCCCCACCCAGCGAAGGTACGCCGCTGAGCTGGAATTGCCCAGGCTGCACCGTCTGGCTGGTCTGCTTGAGCCCGTTGATGAAAAGATCCACCGTCGACGGCAGCAACGCCGAGCCCTGGAACGACGCCAGCGGCGTGGTCACGCGGTAGGGCTGCAACGCGAAGTTGCTCGACAGCCGCACGCCGCCGATGCGCGCGGCGCGCGACCATGGCAATGAACCGGTCGTCAGGTCGCCGATAGTCAGCGACACCGCCTCGTCCGGGAAATTACGCTGCCAGCTCGTATCCAGCCGGATGTTGCGGTGCTGGGCCGTACTCCCGGCGCCGCTGTCGGCGCGGCTGACCATCGTGTTGCTGTAAACGCCGGGCCCGACACCGAAGAGCCGTGCCTCGGTAAAGGCACTCACCGTTTTTTGCCCGCCGCCGTTTTGGGCAAACAGGTCGTAGTTGACAACCAGACCGGGCACCTGAGTCGACGGGTCTACCCGCATCTGCGGGCTGACCAGCGGATCGAACTGCGCTCCGAACCGCACCACCGAAGCGTTGAGCAATTCCAGCGGCGCTACCAGCGCCAGGCGTTGGGTGGACGCATTGAATTCCGCTGTCAGTCCCCGAAGGTTCGCCAGGGCAATCAGGCCGTCTTCCGCCGGGGAAGAAAGACCAGCAGGCAAATTGAGGCCTATCTGCTTGAGGGTCTGGGCGCTGGCATAAAGGCCTGGGGCAGGCATGCGGGCCTTTTTGACAAAACGGGACAACCCGATTGTGGGGACGGTGTTGAGCGTCACATCAAGGTAGAGTTCAAGGTCCTCTTCCAACATGGCCGGCAAGACATTAAGGGCCCCTGCCGGAGTACGGCCGGGCAAGGGCTGCGCACCAGCACCGCCCCATGCGCCCAGGACGACTGCCAGACTAAGGGCGAGTGTTGACCAACGGCAGCGTCTGCTCTTCCAGGTCGGCATTGAATTTGGCCTTGAAGGCGCCTGCTCCGTAAGCACCGTTCAGGGGTGCGAGTTTCAGCGGCCACTGCATCTGCTGGCCGGGCAGCACATAGCCCAGCAGGCCCGGCGCCAGCACGGTGCGGCGACCGTCAGCATCCACAAAGGCCAGTTGCGCCAGCTTGAAGTGCTTGCGGCCTGTGTTTTTGACAACGAGTTGCGGCGGCTTCGACGCAGTTTGCAGGCTGGCCGACAAGGCACTGATGTCGGTCTGCCTGCCGCCCGCAGGCGAAGGCGGTTCCACGGCTACGAACACGGGCACCAGATAGCGCAGCAGGAACTGCAGGCCGGGCGGCGGACTGCCGTCGACGGTATCGACCTGCAACTCGTCAACGATAAGGCGGTAGGACTGCTCCACGGCCGGCGCGACCGGCTGCTGGCGGATGATGCGCACCAGTTGCTTGCCGCCGGGCGGAATATCGACGGCCGGCGGGCTGGCGCTGAGTTCGCGCGTAGGGGCGAGCTGATCCTGGTTGTCAGTTTGGGTCCATTGCTGCACCCGCACCTGCGCGCGCAGCGGCTTGGCGCCGGTGTTGCTGAGCCAGATACCCCGCGCCTGTTCGCGTGGGGAAAATTCGAGTGAGATGGGCGAAACCTGCAGGTCGGCGGCCGCAGCGTTGCCGCCTGAATCTGCCGCCCACAGGCTCGCCATCAAGATGGCGGTGGTCACGCTCCGAAAAGCCCGGCAGCGGAAAAACATTCCCGACGGCGGGACAAGAGGGAGCGGATTCACCTTGAGTTCGCCAGCGAAAATCAGTAAGTGATGGTCGCGGTCACAACGTCGGCATAAGCGCCGGAAACAGCGTTAACGTTCGTCACGCGGCCGTACACGGGAATGGACTGAGTGCTACCCGTGCCGGTGTCGTCCAGGGCGTCGGTGCCGACGATGTTGCCCCAGAAGCTGGTGCGGGCGGCATCCCGGTAGAGGTCATAAGCGACGTAGTTGCCGGGCGCGCCCGTCAGTTGCATACGGCGGCTGCCGGCCGCTGGCGTGACGGCTGCGCCGGTGTTGTTACCGCCGCCGTCCAGGCCGATGGTGTAGGACGTGCCGTTGGTGCAGGTCACGTTCAGGGCGCCGACGGCATCCAGGGCCACAGCCGCCGAGGTGCTGGTTGCCGAACCGAAATTCACGTCGGTGGGGGCCGCATTGAACTGGCAGCCGCTGGTGAGCGTCAGGCTGACGTTGAGGGTGGTGCTGTCGGTGACAGCCTGAGCGCTGCTCACGGCCGCCAGAGCGGCGAAGGCCACCAGGGCCAGTTTGGTTTTTCCGAATCCGAATCTAGACATGAAATTACTTTCTAAGGGTTGAAAAGAGTGCGAATTCTGACTCGAGCCAAGTAACCAATAACGTACAGTTCTTAATACTTTCGACTCCGTGAATCTCAAGCCAATCATCTGTAACTAACAAAATTTGGGATTGAGCAAATGTCATTTATTGGTAAGTCCCTAGCAGGCATTAGCGGCGTGTAGCAACGGTTTGCAGTCAGCACGGCGCCACCCCAAGAGCGGCATCCGATGAACCGCTGCAAGCTCCAGAGAATCGGCAAGCGCCGGGGATTCATTCGACACTTCACACCGAAGAGACTGCGCGGGCCGGATTGTCTGCTCGATGCAATGGGCTGCATTGCAAATGAAACCGGCCGGGACTTTTCAAACGCGGGCGGATGAATTCAAATGGCAGGGCCCGCGGCAAGGCGCTCGCGCCCACCGTTCACAACTTCAACAAGGCAGTGTTATGCGTCGACTCTCATGGCTTTACCCGGTCTTTTTCTGTGCCGCTTTTATGGGCCTGACCGCGCAGGCTGCACCGCTGGTGCTGAGCTGCCCGGCAACGGTCAACGTGGCCGCCAGCGCCCAGGCGCCCGCCGGCTGGGAGGCGGTGCCCTCAACGCAGCCCCTCTCCTTCAGCCATGTCAGCCTCTTTTCCGGCCATCCACGTGAGATGGCGAGCCTGGTGCCGGACACGCAGCGCCGCAGCGGCAAGCAGCTGCTGTCGACCTGGAGCCTGCCCGGCGGCAGTGATCGTTACTGGCTGGCCTGCAGCTACACACAAACCACATTGCAGGTCACCCAGCGCCTGCCCGCAGGCTTGACGCGTTGCACGGCCGCGCATAGCGGCCCAAATGCCGCGCTGCAGGCCAGCCCGGAGTTGCGCTGTGAATGAGATTTGAAAGGGAGATGACGCTGCCGGCAGCGCGCCATGGACTGGAAGGCGGCGCCTGAATCAGCGCTGCCGACCCGGCGTCGTGCGCCGCGTCTGGGCGGAAGACAGGTCGTGCTGGAGCAAAGCGCCCTTGTCCTGCGCCTGGCTTTCAACCGGATCTGCATGCCGGGCCGTCTGCTCCATGCAATAGGTGAACAAGCCATCCAGCTCACTGGACTTGTCAAACAGGGCATCAGCGCCCAGGTCGGCAGCGCGCTTGCGGATCTCCTGCGTGGCGTAGTTGGTCAGCACCACCACCTTCTGGTAGGGCTTGCGGTTGCGGCAGCCCGCCAGCACACCGAGGCCGCTGCCTTCCTTCAGGAACAGGTCGACGATGGCCAGATGCCAGTCGCCGTTGTGGGCCTTGAGCCAGTGGGTGGCCTCGGCCTGGGTGGCACTGTGACCTGTAATCTCGACAGCGGCGATCTCCTGGAGCGCCTCGATGAGGTTGTCCAGAACGATCTTGTTGTCTTCGACGAGGTATGTAATGAGTGCCATACAACCCACTTTAGGGTGGGCACAGGCATAAGCTGCAATCCGTTGGCCCACATCGGGGTAGGACAGCGCACTGATGGCCGGCGTCAGAATGACCGTCCAGCCCCATCACAGGGCCCCAAAAAGCGCGTCGCGTGCAGGGTTAAAAGTGCTCGTGCGGCGCCAGGTAACGCCACTGCCCCACCGGCAGGTGGCCCAAGTTGACCTGGCCGATGCGCACGCGTTTAAGCCCCGTCACAAAAAGCCCCACTTGCTCACACATGCGGCGGATCTGGCGCTTTTTGCCCTCTATGAGCACAAAGCGCAGCTGCTCGGGGTTTTGCCACGACACCTTTGCCGGTTTGAGCGGCTGGCCGTCCAGGCTCAGGCCGTGGTTCAGCAAGGCCAGCTTTTCGGGCGGGAACAAGGCCTGCACGTTGGCAGTTTCGTCCCCCCTTTCAGTTCTGTAGCTCACGCGCACCAAATACTCTTTTTCGATCTCGGAATCCTCACCGATGAGCTGGCGCGCCACGCGCCCGTCCTGCGTCAGCACCAGCAGGCCGATGGAGTCGATGTCCAGCCGCCCGGCCGGGGCCAGCCCGCGCAGTTGCTCATGGCCCCAGCGCATGCGGCTGTTGCATTCGCGCCAGCGGTTTTGCGGCTGCACCAGCACCACGGCGGGCTCATGCCCGTCTTCGGCCTGGCCGCTGACGTAGCCCACCGGCTTGTTGATCAAAATCGTGACCTGCTGGCGCTGCTGCTGCTCGGCCTGGCGGTCAATCTCGATGCGGGCATCCACCGCCACGGGCTGGCCCATCACGGCGGGCGCACCGTTCACACGCACCCAGCCGCGCGCAATCCAGTCGTCGGCCTCGCGGCGCGAGCACAGGCCCAGCTCGGCCATGCGCTTGTTCAGCCGCACGGTGGCCGCCGGCGCGCCGGGCGCGGCTGCGGGAGCCGGGGTTTTGGGGATCCGGACGGCGGCGCCGACCGGTTTGGGGCCCGATCCGGGTTTGAGAGGTTCTGTCATTTGCTATCTATTTTATAGCTGCTTACCCACGTCAATAATGGGCTGGGGCCATATTTCTCTTAAATTGCGCCTTGGCGGCCCTCAGGCCACCCAGAGCCGGTAACCGACCGCGGTTTCCGTCAGCAGGTGTTTGGGCTGCGCCGGATCGGCCTCGAGCTTCTGGCGCAGGTGCCCCATATAGATGCGCAAGTAGTGATTTTGCCCGGCATGCGCAGGGCCCCACACCTCACGCAGCAATTGGCGGTGGGTCAGCACCCGCCCGGCATGGGTCATCAGCACCGTCAGCAGCCGGTATTCAATGGGCGTCAGGTGCACTTCCACGCCGCCACGCCGCACCAGCCTGGCCTGGCGGTCCACCACCACGTCGCCAAAACTGAACAAGGGCTCCTCAGGCGCACCGTCAGCCCCCGCAGCGCGCGGACGGCGCAGGTTGGCGCGCACACGGGCCAGCAATTCGCCCACACCGAAAGGCTTGGTGAGGTAGTCGTCCGCGCCGGCATCCAGCGCAGCGATCTTGTCGGCCTCGTCGGCGCGCGCCGACAGCACCACGATGGGCACCGCCGACCAGCCGCGCACGTCGCGTATCACGTCCAGCCCGTCACCGTCGGGCAAGCCCAGGTCCAGCACCAGCAGGTCGGGCTTGCGCGTGCCGGCCTCTATCAACCCGCGCTGCGAGGTATCGGCCTCGAACACCTGCCAGCCTTCGCCTTCCAGCGCTGCGCGGACAAAGCGGCGTATCTGCGGCTCGTCTTCAATCACAACAGCAACCGGGGTGGGATGGGACATGGGTAAAGGAGAAGGAGGTTCAGGCGTTTTCGGGCGTATCGGGCATAGCCGGCGGCGGGCGGCGCGGCAGGTTGACCGTGAATTCTGCACCACCGCCCGCGGCATTGCCCGCCGTGAGCTGCCCGCGGTGCGCCTGCACCACCGCCTGGCAAATCGCCAGGCCCAGGCCCACGCCCGGCGTGGCCGATTCCGTGACGCCTCGCCTGAACTTCTCAAACAGTTCATGTTCACGCCCCCGCACAGCCTCGGGCAGGCCCGGCCCATGGTCGCGCACCGTCAGCACCAGCGCCTTGTCGGTGACATGCGCGCTGAGCTCGATGGGCGCTTGCCCATACTTGGCCGCGTTTTCCAGCAGGTTGACCAGCACCCGCTCCATCAGCACGGCGTCAAACTCCACCAGCGGAAGGCCGGCGGGTACATCGGTGCTGACGGCCTTGCCCGCCAGCGCATGCTGTGCCTGGCGGATCGCCGAACCCACAATTTCTTCCACCGACTGCCATTCGCTTTTGAGGTTGACGGCGCCGCTTTGCAGCCGCGCCATGTCCAGCAGGTTGTTGACCAGTGTGCTCAGGTGGCGCGCTTCGCTGGCGATGGCGCGGGCGGCCTCCGCCTGCCCCTCGCTCAGCGGCGGCGCCCCGCGCTGCAGGGAGTCGGCCAGGCCGATCAAGGCGGTCAGCGGCGTGCGCACGTCATGCGAGATCGCCGCGAGCAGCACGTTGCGCAGTTTTTCGGACTCCATCTGCACCACGGCCTCCTGGGCGACCTCCACGTAGTGCACGCGCTCCAGCGCAATCGCGACCTGCCGGGCCAGGGTATCGAGCTGCTGCATCTGCTCCGGAATCAGGAGCCAGCGTGGCTGCGCCGGCTTGAGGGCCAGCACGCCGCGCACCCGCATGGGCGCCTTGAGCGGGATGTAATGCCATGCCTGCGCCGACAGCGTGGCGGTGGCCAGCCCGGCCGCCTGCTCGTTGCGAAACACCCAGTCGGCCACACTGGCGTCGAAGTCCGGCAGTTGATTCGGCTGCGACAACAACTGGTCATGCGCGTCGGTGGCCAGCACCAGCGCCTGCCCGCCAAAATTGCGCTGCACCGCCGCCTCGCCGAGCTCGACCACCTGCTCGCTCAGCAGCGCGGCCGACAAATCACGCGTGAGCTCAAAGAGCGACTGCGCGCGCCGCTCGCGGCTGGCCGCGATGCGGGCCTGAAAACGCAGGCCCGCGGTGAGTTGTCCCGTCAGCAGGCCCACCACCAGCATGACGCCGAAGGTCACCAGGTACTGCACATCACTGACGGCAAACGACAGGCGCGGCGCCACAAAAAAATAATCGAACGCCGCCACGTTGAGAAAAGCCGCCAGCGCCGCCGGCCCGCGCCCGAACTTCAGCGCCACCAGCACCGTGCCCAGCAGGAACAGCATGACGATGTTGGCCAGGTCAAAGAAAGCCAGCAATGGCAGGGCCAGCAGCGTGATGGCAGCGCTTGCGGCGGCTGTCCAGGCATAAGCCGGCAGCTTTCCCTGCCAGGCAGCGGCTTCATCGTCACCGGCCGAACGCTGTACGGCGCGCGTCAGCCGCCGCGCACTGTCGGCGTGGCCAACCTCCACAATGTCCAGCGAGGGCGCCAGCTTTGCCAACCGGCGCGTCATGGTGGGACCCGCCCACAGGGCGCGCCAGCCCGGCAGTGGCGGGCGCCCCACCACCAGCGTGGCGCAATTGAGCCGCTGCGCCTCGTTCACCAGTTCGGCGGCGGCATCGCCGCCGGTCAGCACGGCCGTTTCGGCGCCCAGCCCTTCTGCAAGTTTGATGACGGCAAGAATCCTGTCGCGCTCGGCCACCTCCAGCAATTGCAGGCGCGGTGTTTCCACATAGGCCGCGTGCCAGCGCACATTGAGCTGGCCGGCCAGGCGCGCCGCCGTGCGCACGGTCTGCTCGGCCCCTTCGCGCGGGCCTATGCAGGCAAGAATGGCGCCTTCGGTATTCCAGACCGGCGCAATGGACTTCTCGACGCGGTAACTGCGCACATCGTCTTCCACATGCTCGGCCGTGCGCCGCAGGGCAATCTCGCGCAGCGCGATCAGGTTGCCTTTGCGAAAGAAATTCTGCGCCGCGCGTTCGGCCTGCTGGGGCATGTAAACCTTGCCCGCCTTAAGGCGCGCCATCAGCTCGTCGGGCGTGACGTCGACCAGGATGATTTCATCGGCGCCGTCCAGCACCGTGTCCGGAACGGTTTCATGCACACGGATGCCGGTGATGGCGCCCACCGTGCCGTTAAGGCTTTCAAGATGCTGCACGTTGACGGCCGACCAGACGTCAATGCCGGCCTCCAGCAATTCATGCACATCCTGCCAGCGCTTGGCGTGGCGCGAGCCTTCCACGTTGCTGTGCGCGAGCTCATCGACCAGCAACACGGCCGGCTTGCGTGCCAGCGCCGCATCCAGGTCGAACTCTTTGAGCGTGCGGCCGCGGTAGGCCACCTCACGCAAAGGCAATTGATCCAGACCGGCCAGCAGCTCCATGGTTTCGCTGCGGCCATGCGTTTCCACCACGCCGATCAGCACATCGCGGCCGGCCTTGCGCTCGCGCTGCGCGGCGCTGAGCATGGCGTAGGTTTTCCCCACGCCGGCGCTGGCGCCAAAATAGATGCGCAAGCGGCCCCGGCGTGCTTTGTCATCCTCGCCGCGCAGGCGGTCCAGAAGCTGGTCGGGGTCAGGACGGGAGTCGGTAAAACTGGCCATGCCGCTGCGTCGTTCCTCAGGTTGTCAGGGGGTCAAAGATCGCTGCGCAAAGGGTAACACCGGGGACGTTCTTCCTGTGCGCCCGCCTCCGCCTCTTTTGGTGGAACAGCGGCCGGCCTGTCGCCGCGGCCCGCGATCCACCAGGCCAGGGCCAGCGGCGCAACGACTGCAGTGAGCGCACAGAGGACGTGTAAAAGATCAGAGTCCATGGTTCAACCCATGCCGCTGCAGGTGGCGCCGCCAGGAGACCAGCGGGCCTATCTCGCCGCCGGGTACGCACACCATGATGCGGTGCATCACCTCACTGGCCATGGATTCAGGCAGGCGGATCTCCAGTCGCACCTGGTGCTCATCCAGTTTGGGGATACAGCGCACAATGCCGGCCCCCGCACAGTTCACCAGCGCGCGGCGCACCGTCAGCGCATCGCAGCTGCGCACGGTGACATCCATCACCGCCCACTGCGTGCGCGGCAGCGGTGCAGCACGGGACGGCGTCAAACCAAACGATTCACAGTAAGCGGCATAGGCCATGGTGATATCTCTTAGCGAAGAGCCTCCAGCGCAAGATTGAGCTTGAGCACATTCACCCGGGGTTCACCCAGGAAGGCGAGAAGGGGTTGCTCGGTTTGCTGATCGAGCAAAGCCTGGACTTTCTCAACGGCCACGCCGCGCGCTTTGGCCACACGGGCCACCTGATAGCGGGCTGCGGCAGGGCTGATGTGCGGATCCAGCCCGCTGGCCGAAGCGGTGACCAAATCCACAGGCACGGGGGCGGTGTTACCCGGATCGGCCGCCTTCAACGCTTCGATGCGGCCCTTGACGGCATCCACCAATGCGGGATTGAGCGGACCCTGGTTGGCGCCACTGGAAGCCGCAGCGTTGTAGGGCATGGGACCTGTGGCCGAAGGGCGGCCCCAGAAATGTTTGGGATCGCTGAAGTTCTGGCCTATCAGTTCAGAACCGACGGGGTTGCCGTCACGCAGAATCAGGCTGCCGCCGGCCTGCGCTGGAAACAGCGACTGCGCGGCGCCGGTGACCACCAGCGGGTAGGCCACGCCGGTGGCCAGGGTCAGCACGGTGAACATCACCAGTGCGGGTCTGAGAATGGTTTTCATGATGTTTCCTTGATGGATAGGGTTCAGGCGAGGTTCATCGCAACCAGCACCAGATCAATCGCCTTGATGCCGATAAAGGGCACGACCAGGCCGCCCAGGCCGTAAATAAGCAGGTTGCGGCGCAGCAAGGTGGCGGCGCCTACCGCGCGGTACTTCACGCCCTTGAGCGCCAGCGGGATCAAAAACATGATGATCAGCGCGTTGAAAATCACCGCCGACAAAATCGCCGACGAGGGGCTGCCCAGCCGCATCACGTTGAGTGCAGCCAATTGCGGGTAGGTGCTCACAAAAATCGCCGGGATGATGGCGAAGTACTTGGCCACATCGTTGGCAATCGAAAACGTGGTGAGCGAGCCGCGCGTCATCAGCAGGGCCTTGCCGGTTTCCACAATCTCCAGCAGCTTGGTGGGGTTGGAGTCGAGGTCCACCATGTTGCCTGCCTCCTTGGCGGCCTGAGTGCCGCTGTTCATGGCGACCGCCACGTCGGCCTGGGCCAGCGCCGGTGCGTCATTGGTGCCGTCGCCCGTCATCGCCACCAGCCGGCCTTCGGCCTGGTACTGGCGTATCAATTTCAGCTTGTCTTCAGGCGTGGCCTCGGCCAGGAAGTCGTCAACACCCGCCTCGGCAGCAATCGCTGCAGCGGTGAGCTTGTTGTCGCCGGTGATCATGACCGTTTTGATGCCCATGCGGCGCAGCTCACCGAAGCGCTCCTTGATGCCGGCCTTGACGATGTCTTTCAGCTCTACGATGCCCAGCACCGCGTTGCCGTCGGCCACCGCCAGCGGCGTACTGCCGCGGCGCGACACTTCGTCCGACACGCGGATCACCTCGGCCGGCACGCTGCCGCCCAGCGACTCCACATGCTTGCGGATCGCATCGACCGCGCCCTTGCGCAACGGGCGCGTGCTGCCGTCGGGCCGCTGCATGTCGATGCCGCTCATGCGGGTTTGCGCCGTGAAAGGAACTTCGTGGCTCTCACCCACCAACGCTTCATTCGCACCCATACGTTGAGCCAGCGCGACGATGCTGCGGCCTTCAGGCGTTTCATCGGCCATCGAAGCCTGCATCGCAGCGGTGGCCAGCTTCGCACCCGTCACGCCGGGCGCCGGCAGAAAGCTGGAAGCCTGGCGATTGCCGTGGGTGATGGTACCGGTCTTGTCCAGCAGCAGCACGTCTACATCACCGGCGGCTTCCACCGCGCGGCCCGAAGTGGCGATGACGTTGGCCTGCATCATGCGGCTCATGCCCGCCACGCCCACGGCCGACAGCAGGCCGCCAATCGTGGTCGGGATCAGGCAGACCAGCAGGGCCACCAGCGCGGTGATGCTCACCACCGTGCCTGCGCCAGCCGCTTCCACGCTGAACATCGAGAAGGGCAGCAGCGTCACCGTGACCACCAGGAACACGATGGTCAGCGCCACCAGCAAGATCGTCAGCGCGATCTCATTGGGTGTCTTCTGGCGTTTGGCGCCTTCGACCATGCTGATCATGCGGTCCAGGAAAGACTCGCCGGGGTTCACCATGATGCGCACCACCAGCCAGTCGGACAGCACGCGGGTGCCGCCGGTTACGGACGAGAAGTCGCCACCCGATTCGCGCACCACAGGAGCGGATTCGCCGGTGATCGCGCTTTCGTCGACTGAGGCCACACCTTCGATGACTTCGCCGTCCAGCGGAATCATGTCGCCGGCATCGACCAGCACCACGTCTCCCTTCCTGAGGTTCTCGGCTTGCTCCGGTAAAAAGGTGGCGCCGTGTTTGGGCTCCTTTAACTTCTTGGCCCAGGTGCTCTTCTTGAGGCTGCGCAGCGAAGCGGCCTGCGCCTTGCTGCGGCCTTCGGCCAGCGCTTCGGCAAAGTTGGCGAACAGCACGGTGAACCACAGCCAGACGGCCACGGCAAAGATAAAGCCCGCCGGTGCTTCACCCTGGCCCTGCAGGGCCTGCAGACCCAGCAAGGTGGTGAGAATGCTGCCGATATAGACAACAAACATCACAGGGTTGCGCCACTGCACGCGCGGGCTCAGCTTGGTGAACGACGCCGCGATGGCGGGTTTGAGCAAGGCGGGATCGAGCAACACAAAAGGTTTTTGGGTATTCATATCAGTTTTTCTTTGAGCCTTGCGCTTAGTGAGCTGGCCAGAGCATCAAATGCTCGACCACCGGGCCCAGCGCCAGGGCGGGCACGTAATTGAGCAGGCCTACCAGCAGAACAGTGCCTATGAGCAGCATCACGAACAACGGGCCGTGCGTAGGCATGGTGCCGGCCGTGACAGGCAGGCGCTTCTTGGCGGCCAGTGCACCGGCAATAGCGAGCACCGGCACGATGACACCGAAGCGCCCCAGCCACATGGCCATGCCCAGCAGCGTGTTGTAGAAGGGCGTGTTGGCAGACAGGCCCGCAAAGGCGCTGCCGTTGTTGTTGCCGGCCGAGGTCAGCGCGTAGAGGATTTCCGAAAAACCATGCGCGCCGGGGTTGGCAATACCGGCTTTTCCAGCGCCCGCCAACACGGCGATGGCCGTGCCGGCCAGCACCAGGATGGGCGTGACCAGGATGGCGATCGAGGTCAGCTTCATCTCGTGCGACTCGATCTTCTTGCCCAGGTATTCCGGCGTGCGGCCGATCATGAGGCCGGCGATAAACACCGCCAGGATGGCGAAGATCAGCATGCCGTAAAGGCCCGTACCCACGCCGCCAAACACCACTTCACCGAGCTGCATCATCACCATGGGCACCATACCGCCCAGCGGTGTGAAGGAGTCGTGCATGGCATTGACCGCGCCGCAAGAGGCTGCCGTGGTGATGACCGCGAACAGGCTGGAGGCGTTGATGCCGAAGCGGGTTTCCTTGCCTTCCATATTGCCGCCGGCCTGCATGGCGCTGGCGGTCTGGTCCACACCCAGCGGCGGCAGCAGCGGGTTGCCGGCTTGCTCGGCCGGGGTGATGGCCACAACCGCAATGACAAACATCACCGTCATCGCGGCCAGTACGGCCCAGCCCTGCCGCGGGTCACCCACCGCGCGGCCGAAAGCAAAGCACAGCGCGGCGGGGATCAGGAAGATCGCCAGCATCTGAAAGAAGTTGCTCAGCGCGGTGGGGTTTTCATAAGGATGGGCCGAGTTGGCATTGAAGAAGCCGCCACCGTTGGTGCCCAGCATCTTGATGGCCTCTTGCGACGCGACCGGGCCCATGGCCAGAGTCTGCTTGTCGGTTTTGGCGTCTTCCATGACGGCATTGCCCTTGTCGTCTTTCACGGGCTCGCCATCAGCACCATTCTTGGCAACTTGATAAGACGCTGTCTCCAGCGTGGCCACATCCTTGTAGCTGTCGAAGTTCTGAATCACGCCCTGCCCCACCAGGAAGATGGCGAACACCAGCGACAGCGGCAGCAGCAGCCAGGCAGTGATGCGCGTGACGTCCACCCAGAAGTTGCCGATCAAGCCCGTCGCACGCGCGGCAAATCCGCGGAACAGCGCAAACACCACCGCGATACCGGTGGCAGCCGAAAAGAAGTTTTGCACCGACAGCGCCAACATTTGCGTGAGGTAACTCATGGTGGACTCACCGCCATAGCCTTGCCAGTTGGTATTGGAGACAAAGCTGATGGCGGTATTGAAGGCCGAGTCGGGCGACACGGCGGCCATGCCCGCCGGGTTAAGCGGCAGCCAGACCTGCATGCGCTGAAGCACATAAACGGCCAGCACGCCCAGCGCATTGAAGGCCAGCAAGGCCAGCGCGTATTGCGACCACTTCATGTTCGTGTCTGCGGACGTGCCGGCCAGGCGGTAAAGCGGGGCTTCGACCTTATGCATCCAGACAGGAAGGTTGCCGCAATAAATGCGCGCCAGCCAGATGCCCAGCGGCCAGGCCGTGATCAGCAACACGCCAAGAAAGAGAGCCAGCAGGCCCCATGAAGAATTGCTCATCAGAATTCCTCGGCGCAAATCAGCGCATAAACGAGGTAGGTGAGCAGCACGATGGCGCAGACGCCGCCAAAGCCGTACAGGATATCCAGGCTGATCATGAGCGGCCTCCCTCAGGCTTTTCGAGCTTTTGAAAGCCCCAGACCAGCAGCACCATCACACCCCACAGGGCGGCGGCGCCAAGAATAAATGCAAGATCCATGATCTTTCTCCAACGAATAACGATGGAGAAAGTGTCGGATTCGGTGTGTAAAAACGGGGATGAAAGACAGGTGGCCGGTATAAAGAAAGCGTAAAAACCGGGCGAAAATCCCGGCCCGTCTACCCCGCCAGCCAGCGTATGGCGCTGCCGATGACCATATAAAGGCCAATCGCCAGCAAGCCGGCAAAGAACAGCCGCTTGAAGTTTTTCTCGTCCAGCCGGCCGCGCAGCATCTGGCCCGCCGCCATCCCCAGCAAGGCAGCAGGCAAAGCCGCCAGCCAGCCCCAGCCACCGGGCAAGGTGCCTGCCGAGAATGACCCTTCAAGCGCCAAACGCCCGAAGAGCGCGACGGTGGAAACGGTGAACGACAGCCCCAGCGCCTGCACCAGCTCGTCTTTCTTCAGCGACAAGGCCTGCAGGTAAGGCACCGCCGGAAACACAAAGACACCCGTGGCGGCCGTGATGGCGCCGGTGATCAGCCCGGTGGTGCCGGAGAAAAGCGTCTCGCCACGGCGCGGAACTGACAGCGAAACGGCGGCGAGCCCCATCACGGCATACACCATCAAGGCGGCCCCCAAACCGGCCGACGCCGCATTGGCATTGAGGGTGACGAGGCTGACCGGCGCCAGCAGCGTTCCGGCGATCACGCCCAGTTGCAAAGGCCAGAGGCGCTTGACCAGCCGGCCCAGCGCGGCCCCATCCCACATCTGCCAGGCGTTCGTCAGGAACGAAGGCAGGATCAAAATCACGGCGGCATGAGCGGGCGGCATGACGCTGGCCAGCAGCCCCATGGAAAGCGTCGGCAGCCCCAGCCCGACCACGCCTTTGACCAGGCCGGCCAGCAGAAAAACAGCGACGACCACTGCGAGGATGAAGATTTCGTGCCCCGAACCCGTGAGGGCGGCGGCCGTGCTTGAGTCGACGTGAGTTGCGTTCATGGCGCCCATTTTGGGCAAGCTAACCCGCAGGCTCAAGCTGTAATATCTGCTGGCAGCCTTCGTCATTTCCGAAGGCCGGGAGAATTCTGTGAGTGCCACCATCCGCTTTGACCTTGTCGATCTCCGCCTCTTTTTGCACGTCACCGACACCGGCAGCATCACGGCAGGCAGCAAGCTCTCCCACCTCGCGCTGGCCTCGGCCAGCGCGCGCATCCGCGGCATGGAAGACGCCATGGGCATCCCCCTGCTTGAGCGCCTGCGCTCCGGTATCAAGCCGACCAAAGCGGGCCTGGCCGTTGCCCACCACGCGCGGCTGGTGCTTCAGCAGCTGGATCGCATGCAGGATGAGATCGACGACTACGCCGGCGGCATGGCGGGCAAGGTCCGGCTGCTGTCCAACACCGCCGCCATCACCGACTATCTTCCTGAAGCGCTGGCCGCATTCCTCAATGCACACCCCGCCATCGACGTCGAGCTGGAAGAACGCACCAGCCATGCCATCGTGTCGCAGCTGCTGAGCCAGGCGGCCGATCTCGGCATCGTGGCGGACTCCGCCGACACGTCCCAACTCGAAACCAGGCCATTCCGGCGTGACCGGCTGGTGCTGGTGACCTCACGCCAAGGCAGTCCCGGGCGCTCGCGTCACATCTGGTTTGAGAATGCGCTGCACCACGATTTCGTCGGACTGGACGAAGACAGCGCGATGCAGCAGCACCTGGCCCTGCAGGCCGGTCGCCTCGGGTTGCGCATGCGCACGCGCATCCGGCTGCGCAGTTTTGAAGCGGTCTGCCGGATGGTGGAGGCCGGCGTGGGTGTGGCGGTGGTGCCAGCCATCGCGGCTGAACGCTATGCGGGCGCTGGCAAATTGAGGGTCTTGAAACTTGATGACGCGTGGGCGGATCGTGAACTGCTGGTCTGTGCGCGCCGGTTTGCGGATTTGTCGGCGCCGGCGCTCAAACTGGTGGAAGCCTTGTGCGGCTCCGGCGCGGGGCAGATGACATGAGCATACCCAATTTGCTACTAATTTAATAGCTACTGGTCCTTATGGGTATTGGGCAGAAGCTCGTTTTTGCTTGAAAACACGCTGGAGCGCAGGGCCCCCAGGTCCAGCACGCGCAGGCCACCGTATTCAACACGGATAAAGCCTCGCATCTGCAGTGTGCTCAAGGCCTCGTTCACGCGCTGGCGCGACAGGCCCACCAGGTAGGCCATTTCCTGCTGCGTGATGCGCAGGATCTCGCCCACGCCGGGGTAGAGCACCGGGTTGAACAGCGCGGCCAGGCTGCGCGCCACGCGGATGTCGGGGTTGTTCATGCGGTCGATTTCGCGCGCGACGATGAACTGGCCCAGCCGCTCATTGAGCTGGTTCATCACAAAGCGGTTAAAGCCGATGGAGTGGTCGAGCAGCCAGTGGAAGTCATCGACCGGCAGCCCCGCGACCACCGTCTTGCGCAGCGCCTGGATGTTGTAGCGGTAGGGCTCGCGCTTGAGCACCGTGCCTTCGCCGAACCAGGCGCCCGGCGGCAGGCCGGTGAATGTCATGGTGGCGCCCTGGGCGCTGTCTGTGCTCATTTTGAGCAGCCCCTCGACCACGCCGAACCAGTAGGTGACCGGTTTGCCGACGCGGCACACGTAGTCGCCGATGTTGGCGTCGCCTACGCGCACGCTGGCCACGGCGCGTTCGCGCTCGGCCGGCAGCAGCTCGCCCAGCCAGTGAATGCCGGCCAGCTCCTGCGCGTCGGGCATGCGGGCACGGATCTGCATCGACTGGCCAGTCATCACTGCCATGCAAGCTCCTGGGAGTCCTGAGGGTGGGCTAGGGGAAAGTCCGGGGGAGTAATCACCCTTGAATTGTCGTTGGAACGACAACCCAACGTCAAATGCATGTCTACCATGCATTCAAGAGACAACTTTTGGGCTAGCGGCAACCGGGCGGCTGGGGCCAAGGGCACAACGACCAAGAGACAAGGAATATGCAGACCACGTTCCCACGATTGCTGCTCAAACATGCGGCCGAACGCCCCGGCGCCGCCGCCATGCGCGAAAAAGAGTACGGCATCTGGCAGGCGCACAGCTGGGCCGGCATGGCGCAGCTGGTGGAGCGCATCGCCTGCGGCCTGCACGAAGCCGGCCTGCAGCGCGGTGAGCACATGGTCATCATCGGCGCCAATCGCCCGCGCCTTTACGCCACCATGCTGGCCGCGCAGTCGCTGGGCGCCGTGCCGATTCCGCTGTATCAGGACGCCGTGGGCGCCGAATGCGTCTTCCCCATCACCAATGCCGACGTGCGCTTTGCGCTGGTGGAAGACCAGGAGCAGGTCGACAAGCTGCTGGAGATTCGCAGCCAGTGCCCGCAGATGGACCAGATCATTTACGACGACCCGCGCGGCCTGCGCAACTATGCCGAGCCCGGCCTGCAGTCGCTGGACGCCTTGCTGGAAAAAGGCGAAGCCTTTGCCGCACGCCAGCTCGGCTTCTTCAAGGCCGAGGTCGAGAAAACCCAGCCGGATGACGTGGCCGCGATGTTTTTTACCTCAGGCACCACGGGCAACCCCAAGGGCGTGGTCCACACCCACAACACCCTGCTGGACCGCGCCAGGGCCGGCGCCGACTTTGACAAGCTCACCTCTGGCGAGGAAGTGCTGGCCTACTTGCCACCTGCCTGGGTTGGCCAGAACATCTTCAGCTATGCCCAGTGGCTGGCCTGCGGCTATGTGGTGAATTGCCCCGAGAGCGCGAGCACGGTGACGATTGACCTGAAAGAAGTCGGCCCGACCTATTACTTTGCGCCACCGCGAATTTTTGAAAGTCTGCTGACGACTGTGATGATCCGCATGGAAGACGCCGGCAGCATCAAGCGCGGCATGTTCAATTACTTCATGAGTGTGGCCAAGCGAGCCGGCCCTGCGCTAATGGACGGCAAGCCGGTGGGCGGGCTCGACCGCCTGCTGTATGCGCTGGGCAGCGTGATGGTCTATGGCCCGCTGCGCAACACCCTGGGCTTTTCGCGCGTGCGTGTGGCCTACACCGCCGGTGAAGCGATTGGCCCGGATCTCTTTACCTTCTACCGCTCCATCGGCATCAACTTGAAGCAACTCTACGGCTCGACCGAGACCGCGGTGTTCGTCTGCCTGCAGCCTGACAACCAGGCCCGCGCCGACACCGTGGGCGTGCCCATCGCAGGCGTGCAGATCAAGGTGGCCGACAACGGCGAGATCCTCGTCAAATCGGCTGGACTGCTCAAGGAATATTACAAAAACCCCGCAGCGACGGCCGAGGTGCTGAGCGCCGACGGCTGGTACCACACCAGCGACGCGGGCTTTATCGACGCCAGCGGCCACCTCAAGATCATCGACCGGGTCAAAGACGTGGGCCGCATCAAGGGCGGCGCCAACGACGGCGCCATGTTTGCGCCCAAGTACGTGGAGAACAAACTCAAGTTCTTCCCGCACATCAAGGAAGTCGTGGCCTACGGCGACGGCCGCGAAAAAGTCTGCGTGATGATCAACATCGACTTCGACGCTGTGGGCAACTGGGCCGAGCGCCGCAACCTGCCCTATGCCGGCTACACCGACCTGGCGCAAAAGCCCGAGGTCTACCAGCTCATCAAGGAATGCGTCGAAAAGGTCAATGCCGACTTGAGCGTGGACGCCCTGCTGGCGGGCTCGCAGGTCAGCCGCTTCCTGGTGCTGCACAAAGAACTGGACGCCGACGACGGCGAACTCACACGCACCAACAAGGTCCGCCGCGGCTTTATCGCCGACAAATACCTGCCGCTGGTCGATGCGCTTTACAGCGGCAAGACCGAGCAGTTCATTGAAACCGTCGTGAAGTTTGAGGACGGCCGCTCAGGCAGCGTCAGCGCGACACTGAAGATCGACGACACGCAAACCTTTGCACCTGTGAAGGCGGCAGCATGACCAAGAAGATTGGCGACGTCATCCTGGACGTCAAGAACATCAGCCTGAGTTTTGGCGGCGTGAAAGCGCTTTCCGATATTTCATTCAACGTGAAAGAGCACGAGATCCGCGCCATCATCGGCCCCAACGGCGCGGGCAAGAGCTCCATGCTGAACTGCATCAACGGCGTCTATGCGCCGCAGCAGGGCTCCATCACATTTCGGGGCCAGACCTTCAAGCACATGAACAGCCACCAGGTGGCGGTGATGGGCGTGGCCCGCACCTTCCAGAATCTGGCGCTCTTCAAAGGCATGAGCGTGCTCGACAACATCATGTCGGGCCGCAACCTCAAGATCAAAAGCAACCTGCTGCTGCAGGCGCTGCGCATAGGCCCCGCCGAAAAAGAAGAAATCATGCACCGCGAGGCGGTGGAAAAAATCATCGACTTCCTGGAGATCCAGGCCTACCGCAAGACGCCCGTGGGCCAACTGCCCTACGGCCTGCAAAAACGCGTCGACCTGGGCCGTGCACTGGCGATGGAGCCGCAAGTACTGCTGCTCGACGAACCCATGGCCGGCATGAACGTCGAGGAAAAGCAGGACATGTGCCGCTTTGTGCTGGACGTGAACGATGAGTTCGGCACGACGGTCGTGCTGATCGAGCATGACATGGGCGTGGTGATGGACATCTCTGACCGCGTGGTGGTGCTGGACTACGGCAAAAAGATCGGCGACGGCAGCCCCGACGAAGTACGCAATAACCCGGACGTCATCAAAGCCTATCTGGGAACGAGTCATTAATGAACCACGATTTTCAAAACCCGTTCGGGCTGAGCTTGTCGAAGCCGGCGTCCGATGACTTGAATGCCCTTCGACAAGCTCAGGGCGAACGGAACTAAAAGATGGCTTTCTTTTTAGAGACACTTCTTGGCGGCCTGATGGCCGGCATGCTGTATTCGCTGGTGGCGCTGGGCTTTGTGCTGATCTTCAAGGCCTCGGGCGTCTTTAACTTCGCACAGGGCGCGATGGTGCTGTTTGCCGCGCTGGCAATGGCGCGCTTTTCAGAATGGATTCCGCAGTGGACGGGCATCAACAGCCTGCTGCTGGCCAACGTCGCGGCCTTTGTGATTGCCGGCGCCATCATGTTTGTGGTGGCCTGGCTGATCGAGTTTCTGGTGCTGCGGCATCTGGTCAACCAGGAGGGCGCAACCCTGCTGATGGCCACGCTGGGCATTGCCTACTTTCTCGAAGGCCTGGGCCAGACCCTGTTCGGCAGCAGCATTTACAAGATCGACATCGGCATGCCCAAGGAGCCCATTTTCGTGTTGGAGTCGGCCTTCCAGGGCGGCGTGCTGATCAACAAGGAAGACCTTTACGCCGCGCTGATCGCCGCAGTGCTGGTGGCCGCGCTCAGCGTGTTCTTTCAGAAGACAGCCACCGGCCGCGCCCTGCGCGCCGTGGCCGACGACCACCAGGCCGCGCAGTCTATCGGCATTCCACTCAACCGCATCTGGGTCATTGTCTGGTGCGTGGCCGGTGTGGTGGCGCTGGTGGCCGGGATGATCTGGGGCAGCAAGCTGGGCGTGCAGTTCTCGCTGGCCACGGTGGCCCTGCGCGCCTTGCCAGTCGTGATTCTGGGCGGCCTGACTTCGGTGCCCGGCGCGATTATTGGCGGGCTGATTATTGGCGTCGGTGAAAAACTGTCCGAGGTGTACCTCGGCCCCTTTGTGGGCGGCGGTATTGAGATCTGGTTTGCTTATGTGTTGGCGCTTGGCTTCTTGCTGTTTAGACCGCAGGGATTGTTTGGCGAAAAAATAATCGACCGCGTCTGAACGGAAAAGAACAACATGCTTTACAGAGAAAACGGCCAGTTCAAAACCACCTACCGGGCGGATCAACAGATCTTTCCCATTCTGCAGGACCGCATCTTCATCGGCCTCTTCCTGCTGTTCGCGTTTGTCGCCGTGCCCATGATGGCCAGCGACTACCTGTTCCGTGCCATCCTGATTCCTTTCCTGATCATTTCGCTGGCCGCGCTGGGCGTGAACATCCTGGTCGGCTACTGCGGGCAGATCTCGCTGGGCTCGGGCGCCTTCATGGCCGTGGGCGCTTACGGCGCCTACAACTTCTTCGTGCGCATTCCCGGCATGCCGCTGATTCCGGCGCTGATTCTGGGCGGGCTGTGCGCGACGGCATTCGGCATCCTGTTTGGGCTGCCGAGCCTGCGCGTTAAGGGCCTCTATCTGGCCGTCGCCACGCTGGCGGCGCAGTTCTTCAGCGACTGGATGTTCCTGCGCATCAAGTGGTTCACCAATGATTCACCCTCGGGCTCCATCTCTGTGAACAACCTGCAGGTGTTTGGCTTGCCGATTGACAGCGCGGTATCGAAGTATTGGTTGTGCCTGGGCCTGCTGGTGGTGATTGCGCTGCTGGCCAAGAACCTGGTGCGCGGCGCCATAGGGCGCGAATGGATGGCGATACGCGACATGGACGTGGCGGCAGCCGTCATCGGCATACGCCCCATGTACGCCAAGCTCAGCGCCTTTGCGGTCAGCTCTTTCATCATCGGCATGGCCGGCGCACTGTGGGCCTTTGTGCACCTCGGCTCCTGGGAGCCCGCAGCGTTCTCGGTGGAGTTTTCCTTCCGCCTGCTCTTCATGGTGATCATCGGCGGCCTGGGCTCCATCCTGGGCGGCTTCCTGGGCGCGGCCTTCATCACCATCTTGCCCATCGTGCTGAGCCAGGCCCTGCCGGCCATCACCCGGCTCTTTGGGTATGAGATGGGCACGGCGGGCGTTTCGCATGCGGAGCTCATGATTTTCGGCGGTCTGATCGTCTGGTTCCTGATTGTGGAGCCGCATGGCCTGGCCAAGTTGTGGTCGATCGGCAAGCAGAAACTGCGCCTCTGGCCGTTTCCTCATTGACCCGATCGGGGACTGCTCGCAACTACCGATGTGCTCTCAGGGCTTTGTCCGTTTACTCAGGTATCCGCTTCTTTTCGACTATGTGGATGTGTTTTTTCAGGGTGCTTTGCTTTTAATTTTCAGGAGACAACAATGAAGATTCGCAGTTTGATTCTGGCGGTGGCAGCCATTGCCGCCGGCGCTTCGTCCCTTGTGGCGACCAGCGCTTACGCGCAAGCGAAAGAGCAGTTCTTTCCGCTGCTGTCTTACCGCACCGGCCCCTACGCGCCCAACGGCGTGCCATGGGCCAACGGCAAGCAGGACTACATCAAGATGGTCAACGCCCGCGACGGCGGCATCAACGGGGTAAAGCTGACGTATGAAGAGTGCGAAACCGGCTACGCCACCGACCGCGGTGTGGAGTGCTATGAGCGGCTGAAGGGCCGCCCGGGTGTGGCCGTGTTTGACCCGCAGGCCACCGGCATCACCTTCGCGCTGACTGAAAAAGTCCCGACCGACAAGGTGCCGCTGATCACGCTGGGCTACGGTCTTTCGGTGGCGCAGGACGGCCAGGCCTTCAAGTGGAACTTCCCGCTCATGGGCAGCTACTGGACGGGCGCCGACATCCTGATCCAGCACATCGGCAAGAAGGAAGGCGGCCTGGACAAACTCAAGGGCAAAAAGATCGCGCTGGTCTACCACGACTCGCCTTTCGGCAAGGAACCGATCCCGCTGCTGCAGGAACGCGCGAAGATGCACGGCTTTGACCTGCAGCTGATCCCCGTGACGGCACCCGGCGTCGAGCAAAAATCGGCCTGGCTGCAGGTGCGCCAGACCCGCCCGGACTTCGTGCTGCTGTGGGGCTGGGGCGTGATGAACTCCACCGCCCTGAAGGAAGCGCAGGCCACCGGCTATCCGCGCGACAAGATGTACGGCGTGTGGTGGGCCGGCGCCGAGCCTGACGTGAAAGACGTGGGCGAAGGCGCCAAGGGCTACAACGCGCTGGCGCTCAACACCTCGGGCACGCAGCCCAAGGTCATCCAGGACATCATGAAGTACGTGCACGACAAAGGCCAGGGCACAGGCCCCAAGGACGAAGTCGGGCAGGTGCTGTACACGCGCGGCGTGATCATCCAGATGCTGAGCATTGAAGCGGTGCGCCGCGCCCAGGAACGTTTCGGCAAGGGCAAGGTCATGACCGGCGAGCAGGTTCGCTGGGGCATGGAAAACCTCGCGCTGGACCAGAAGCGCCTGGACGCGCTGGGCTTTAGCGGCGTGATGCGCCCGGTGAGCACCTCGTGCTCCGACCACATGGGCTCGACCGCCGCGCGCGTGCAGACCTGGAACGGCAGCAAGTGGGAGTTCAGCTCCGACTTCATCCAGGCCGATGAGCAGATCCTCAAACCGATGATCAAGGCCGGCGCAGACAAGTACCTGGCCGACAAGAAGATGACACGCCGCACTGCAGCGGATTGCCAGTCTTGAGCGGCATAGCCGCTCAGACTGGCTTTGCCAGGTACTGACGGCACCCACCCCAACCCCTCCCGCCAGGCGGGAGGGGCGCGGCTCTCGCGAGCCGCCAGCCTTGAGGGCTGATCGCCTTGGCAGCAGCCCTCAAGATTGGTCAGGAAAAATATGGACACACCTAACATCGTTCTCAACGTCAACGGCATCGAGGTTATCTACAACCACGTGATCCTGGTGCTCAAGGGCGTCTCGCTGCAAGTCCCGCAGGGCCGCATCGTGGCCATTTTGGGCGGCAACGGCGCGGGCAAGACCACCACCTTGCGCGCCATCTCCAACCTGCTCAAGGGTGAGCGCGGCGAGGTCACCAAGGGCTCTATCGAGCTGCGCGGCGAGCGCATCGAAAACCTTTCGCCGGCCGACCTGGTGCAGCGCGGTGTGGTGCAGGTCATGGAAGGGCGGCATTGCTTTGCCCACCTGACCATCGAGGAAAACCTGCTGACCGGCGCCTACACGCGCACCAGCAAAGCCGAAGTGGCCGCCAACCTGGAGAAGGTCTACAACTACTTTCCGCGCCTGAAAACCCGGCGTACCTCGCAGGCGGCCTACACGTCGGGCGGCGAGCAGCAGATGTGCGCCATCGGCCGTGCGCTGATGGCCAGCCCCTCGATGGTGCTGCTGGACGAGCCCTCCATGGGCCTGGCGCCGCAGATTGTCGAAGAGGTGTTCAACATCGTCAAAGACCTGAACCAGAAGGAGCAGGTGACCTTTCTGCTGGCCGAGCAGAACACCAACATGGCGCTGAAGTACGCCGACTACGGCTACATCATGGAAAGCGGCCGCGTGGTGATGGACGGGGCGGCGAGCGACCTGGCCAACAACGAAGACGTCAAGGAGTTCTACCTCGGTGTGGGCGGCGGCGAGCGCAAGAGCTTTAAAGACGTGAAGAGCTACAAACGCCGCAAGCGGTGGCTGGCCTAAACGCAGCAAGGACGCCCCATGAGTGCATTTTTCGACCCCTTTGAAACCCGCTCACCGGCCGAACGCGAAGCAGCCCTGCTGACCGCCTTGCCGCAGCAGATTGCCCACGCCAAGACCCGGGCGCCTGCATTCACCGCCATCCTCAAGGGTGTCGATGCGCAAGCCATTACTTCGCGCGCTGCGCTGGCACAGCTTCCGGTTACCCGAAAGCACGAGCTGCTGGAGCGCCAGCAGGCCGAGCGCGGGCCTGGCGGCAGCGGCGACGCGTTTGGCGGTTTCAGCGCTTTACGTTACGGCGCGCACATGCCCCACGTGTTTGCCAGCCCCGGCACCATTTACGAGCCCGGCGGCACGCGCAAGGATTACTGGCGCATGGCCAGGGCCATGTTTGCCGCGGGCTTTCGCCCGGGCCAGCTGATCCACAACAGTTTCAGCTACCACTTCGTGCCGGCCGGCGCCATGATGGAAACCGGCGCGCACGCGTTGGGTTGCACGGTGTTTCCGGGCGGCACCGGGCAAACCGAGCAGCAGGTGCAGGCCATGGCCGAGCTCAAGCCTGCCGGGTACATCGGCACGCCGAGCTTCCTGAAGATCATTGTGGAAAAAGCCGCCGAGATGAAAGTGGCGCTGCCCACCGTCACCCGGGCGCTGGTGTCGGGAGAAGCCTTTCCGCCCAGCCTGCGGGACTGGCTGGGCGAGCGCGGCATTGCCGGCTACCAGTGCTACGCGTCGGCCGACCTGGGGCTGATCGCCTACGAAACCGAGGCCCGCGAAGGCCTGGTGCTGGACGAGGGCGTGATCGTGGAGATTGTGCGGCCCGGCACGGGCGACCCGGTTACCGAAGGCGAGGTGGGCGAGTTGGTGGTCACTACGCTCAATCCTGACTACCCCCTGGTCCGCTTCGGTACTGGCGATCTCTCGGCCATCCTGCCGGGCACGTGCCCGACCGGACGCACCAACGCGCGCATCAAGGGCTGGATGGGACGGGCCGACCAGACCGTCAAGGTACGCGGCATGTTTGTGCACCCCGGGCAGGTCGCCGACATCGCCCGGCGCTTTCCTGAAGTGCTCAAGGCCAGACTGGTCGTCAGCGGCGAGATGGCCAACGACAGCATGCACTTCCAGGTCGAGGCCGCGTCGGCCCCCGCCGGGCTGGACCAGCGCATCAGCGAGGTGATCCGCGATGTCACCAAGCTGCGCGGCACGGTACAGCTGATGGCGCCCGGAAGTCTCCCCAACGACGGGAAGGTTATTGAGGACGCGCGGAGTTATAAGTAGCCCCCAGGCTTTTCACTTCGCGTAATGCGCGAGGCCTTGCAGGCCGCGGCTCGCGGGACGCTTCGCCTCTGTCGCCCGTCCAAGCCTGCGCAGGCAGGCTTGGAGCCGCGGGCTCCAGCCCCTCGGGGGCGCTGCGCCTGCGGCCCGGCAAAGCCGGTTCCGCGGCCCCTGCTGGCCGGGACTCCCAAAGTCACGAGTTGCGCGCTGCCCCGTTATGGGACCCGGGGGCTTGCCCTTACGTAGTTCCCGCGATGTCTTACCGATGTTGGAAACGTAAACTTGGCGCGTTCATCACAAGGAGACGCTCATGAAACGCCTGTTAGTCCTCGCCGCTGTCGCGGCGGCCTTTTCCGCCCAAGCACAAGCCCCCGCCTTCCCCGGCTCCAAACCTGTCACGTTTGTGGTTCCCTTCGCGGCCGGCGGCCCGACTGACCGCGTGGCACGCGACCTGGCCGAAGCCATGCGCAAATCCATGGGCGGCGGCGCCAATTTTGTGGTCGAAAACGTCAACGGCGCAGGCGGCACCATCGGCGCAGCCAAGGTGGCGCGTGCCACGCCTGACGGCCACACCCTGCTGCTCCACCATATCGGCATGGCGGCCGCACCGGCGCTTTACCGCAAGCTGCCGTACAAGATGCCAGACGACTTCGAGTACCTCGGCATGATCAACGAAGTGCCGATGACCATCATCGGCAAGCCGCAGCTTCCGGCCAACAACTACCGCGACTTTGAAAATTACATCCGCGCCAACTCCGGCAAGCTCAACATCGCCCACGCCGGCCTCGGCTCTGCTTCGCACCTGTGCGGCCTGATGTGGCAAGCAGCCATCAACGCCAAAGAAGCCATGACCACCATTCCTTTCGGTGGCACGGCGCCGGCGATGAATGCGCTGGTGGGCGGTCAGGTCGACATGATGTGCGACCAGACCACCAACACCACAGGCCAGATTGAAGCGGGCCGCGTCAAGGCGTTTGCCGTGACGACCGCCAAGCCGCTGTCGGGCAACAAGCTGCTCAAGGACTACCCGACCCTGCAGGAAATGGGTCTGAAGGGCTTCGACCTGACGATCTGGCACGGCCTGTACGCACCCAAGGGCACGCCAGCCGCCGTGATGACCCAGCTCAACAACGCGTTGAAGATTGCATTGAAGGATCCTGAGTTCATCAAGAAGCAAGAAGGCCTGGGTGCCGTGGTGGTGACCGACAAACGCGTCGAGCCGGCCGCCCACAAGGCTTTTGTCGTCAGCGAAATCAGCAAGATCAAGCCTGTCGTCGAAGCCGCCGGCAAGTTTGCCGACTGAACGACTTCTGACACTTTTCACCGAAGCCGCCCCGCAATTGCCGGGCGGCTTTTTTCATGCCCTGGCGCGCTAGGTTTAACCCTCTTGAAGCCCCGTGCGGGCCACGGTAAGGTGGCCTGACTGCCCACCGGCCATATCTTTTCTGGAGCCCATTTTGAGAAAAATTCTTAAGCAAAATCGCAGGATTGTCCTTGCAGGTATTGCACTTACAGCTATTAATTTGATAGCAAACCCCGCATCCGCGCAAACCACCTGGCCCACCCGGCCGGTCAAGATCGTCGTGCCTTTTGCGCCCGGCGGCACCACCGACATCCTGGCCCGTGCCATGGCGCCAGAGCTTTCCAAAGCCTTCGGCCAGTCCTTTGTGGTCGAAAACCGCGCCGGCGCGGGCGGCAACATCGGCGCCGACGTGGTGGCCAAATCAGCACCGGACGGCTACACCCTGCTGATGGGCACCGTCGGCACGCACGGCATCAACAAGTCGCTCTACAGCAAGATGAGCTACGACCCGCAAAAGGACTTTGCACCCATCACCCTCGTGGCGGGCGTGCCGAACGTGATGGTGGTCAACACCGAGAAAGCCAAAGCGGCCGGCATCAACAATGTGGCCGACTTCATCCGGGCGGCCAAGGCCAATCCCGGCAAGTTCAACATGGCGTCCAGCGGCAACGGCACCTCCATCCACCTGGCGGGCGAGCTGTTCAAGACCATGAGCGGCACTTACATGACGCACTTCCCCTACAGCGGCTCCGGCCCGGCGCTGCTGGCCCTGGTGGGCGGCGACATGGACGTCATGTTCGACAACCTGCCTTCGTCGATGCAACTGATCAAATCCGGCAAGCTCAAGGCCCTGGCCGTGACGAGCTCAGAGCGTTCGGCGGCGGTTCCGGATGTGCCGACCGTGGAGCAGGCCGGTGGCCCGGCACTCAAGGGGTTTGACGCCAGCTCATGGTTTGGCCTGCTGGCCCCCGCCGGCACACCGCCCGAGATCATCAACCGCATCCAGCAGGAAGCCGCCAAGGCGCTGAGCACGCCCGCCATCAAGGAAAAACTGCTGGCGCAGGGGGCCATTCCCAGCGGCAACACGCCTCAGCAGTTCACCGCCTTTATCAATGCCGAGCACAAGAAGTGGGCGCAGGTGGTGAAGGCCTCCGGCGCCAAGGTGGATTGAGTGTCCGGAAGATTGGTTTTCCCCCGGTTTTTTTGAGGCCAATGCATGGGTGTTTCAGACGTCGGACCTTTCTATCATGGTACGAAAGCAGACAAGCAGGTTGGCGACTTGCTGACGGCAGGTTTCAGATCAAACTACGATCACAGTGTGGTGATGAACCATATTTATTTCACCGCTTTGCCAAAGGTGGCCGGACTTGCCGCGGAGATGTCCAAAGGCGAAGGTGCACAGCGGGTTTACATCGTCGAGCCCACGGGAGAATTTGAGAACGATCCCAACGTCACAGACAAAAAATTCCCTGGCAACCCGACGCGCTCATACCGAAGTGGATCCCCTTTAAAAATCATCGGTGAGCTCGAGCGCTGGGAACCCTACGATCCAGAGTTCATTCAGCAACTCAGAATTCGCGTCGAGACAGGAATGAGAGAAATTCTTAACTGAGGGTCGGCGATAGAAGCGGGTGGGATGAGCGACTGCTAAAGCGTCGGCCGCGCATCCCCCTCCAAATACAAAAAGCCCTGTCACCAGGGCTTTTTGCTTCATTCATACCTATATATAGACAGAGATAGGGCCGCCGCCGCGGCTTCGCTATCCGTCCAGACGCCTAGATGCCTAGACGCCCCAGACCACTTCGTGACCGTTTTGATGGTTGCGCTGCAGCATGTCGATAAACGGCATGGCACGCTGGCGCAGACCCAGGCCGTCGCCTGGGACGACGGCGTCCCCGGCATTGGCGTCGTGGGCTTCTTCATGCGCAATCGCCGCCTTGAGCGCCTCGATGGCCGCCGGCATTTGCTCGGGCAGGATGATGCCCTTGGGCCCGGCGTCTTTGCCGATGATCTCCAGCACCTTGCGGCCGTTGGCTTCCAGCATGATCACGTCGCCGGCGTCTTTTGATTTGAATTTGTAAAGCATGGGTGGCTCCTCTAGTTAGACAGACGGTCCATTATGAAAACTTTCGGGACCTGTGTATGTAGGCTGGTTTCACCTCTTGCTCTCCGGTGTTTTCCGGTTGGGGCCACCTCGCGGGTCGCGCGGCTCAAGCAAAATAGCACCCTATGTTCAATATCGCCACTGTCCCCAAGTCGGCTCGCCAGGCGCTCAGCCAGGATGGGCTCAGCCTGCTCAATCCTTCCGAGCTCACGTCCACCCTGGGGTTGCCCACGCCGGCGTGGACATCCGGCTGGCAGGCGCTGACGGACGCCTGGAACCGCTTGCCGCCGGACGCACACCTGAAAGACGGCGGACACTACCGCAAGCGCCGCCATTCCTGCTTCATCCAGGAGCTGGCCCCAGGCACGCTCACGCAAACCCCGCACCGCGCTCACTGGCAGCCCACGGACTACAACGCCCTGCACGGCGGCTTCGAGCGCTGGTTCGACCCGGTTGAGCCGGCGGTGGCCACCGCCCCGGCATGGACGGATCTGCTGGCAAGCCTGGGCCGGCTGTTTGCCCAGGTGCAGTCCGCCGAGCGCTGGCATATTGAAGCGCACCAGTTCCGCATCGACACGGCGGGCGGCGTGGGCAGGCCCACCCCCGAGGGAGCGCACCGCGACGGTGTGGACTTTGTGGTGGTGATGATGGTGGCGCGGCACGGCGTCAAGGGCGGCGAAACCCGCGTGTTTGACGCCAACGGCCCGCATGGCGTGCGTTTTGTGATGCAGGAGCCGCTGACGGCGCTGCTGCTGGACGACGCCCGCGTCATCCACGAGACCACGCCCATCCTGCCGGCGGATGACCACCCGGAAAAAAGCTTCCGGGACACGTTGGTGCTCACTTACAGAGCAGCGGGCTTCCAGGCGCCCTGACACCCCGGGGCGGAAACACCGCCCCGCCTTTTCCTCGCCCGTTGCAGACAGTTTCTGGAATTGCGGAAAAACCCGCTTGACGGATTTAGTTTAAACCTAAACAATTAAAGCTAGATTAATCTAGAGAGTACGCATTCATGCACATTCTTTGCCTGGGCGGCGGTCCCGCAGGTTTGTATTTCGCCGTGCTGATGAAGCTGCAGAACCCCGAGCACACGGTGACCGTGGTCGAGCGCAACCGGCCTTTTGACACCTTCGGCTGGGGCGTGGTGCTGTCCGACCAGACGCTGGGCAACCTGCGCGTGGCCGACCCGGTCAGCGCGCAGCTGATCGGCGATGCGTTCAACCACTGGGACGACGTGGAGGTGTTCTTCAAGGGCCGCTCGGTGCGCTCCGGCGGCCACGGCTTTTGCGGCATCGGCCGCAAGCGCCTGCTCAATATCCTGCAGGAGCGTTGCATCGAACTGGGTGTTGACCTGGTGTTTGAAACCGACGTGCAGGACGATCAGGCGATTGCGGCGCAGTACAACGCCGACGTGGTGATCGCCAGCGACGGCCTGAACAGCCGCATCCGCAACCGCTACGCAGACACCTTCAAGCCCGACGTCGAGCTGCGCGCGTGCCGCTTTGTGTGGCTGGGCACGCGCAAAACGTTTGACGCTTTCACCTTCGCGTTTGAGCAGACCGAGCACGGCTGGTTTGCCGCGCACGCCTACAAGTTTGACGAGAACACCTCGACCTTCATCGTCGAGACGCCCGAGGCAGTGTGGAAAGCCCACGGCCTGGACCAGATGAGCCAGGAAGACGGCATTGCCTTTTGCGAGCGCCTGTTTGCCAAATACCTGGACGGCAACGCGCTGATGAACAACGCCACGCACGTGCGCGGCTCGGCCATCTGGATACGCTTTCCGCGCGTGGTGTGCGAGCGCTGGGTGCACGAGGCTTCCATCAACGGCAAGCAGGTGCCTATCGTGCTGATGGGCGATGCGGCGCACACGGCGCATTTCTCGATCGGCAGCGGCACCAAGCTGGCGCTCGAAGATGCGATCGAACTGACCAACTGCTTTGCGCAGCACGGTGATGCCGCCGCCGCACTCAAAACCTATGAAGCCCTGCGCTCGGTCGAAGTGCTGAAGATCCAGAACGCGGCGCGCAACTCCACCGAATGGTTTGAGAACGTCGACCGCTACAGCAGCATGGAGGCCGAGCAGTTCTTCTATTCACTGCTCACGCGTTCGCAGCGCATCAGCCACGAGAACCTGCGCGTGCGCGATGCTGCGTGGCTGCAAGGTTACGAGCAGTGGCTGGCCAAGAGCAATGCGCCGCATGCGCCGCCGCCAATGTTGCTGCCTTTAAAGGTACGCGATCTCAATTTGAAGAACCGCATCGTCGTCTCTCCCATGGCGACCTACAGTGCCGTGGACGGCGTGCCGCAAGACTTCCATCTGGTGCACCTGGGCGCGCGCGCACTGGGCGGCGCCGCGATGGTGTTTGTGGAAATGACTGCGCCGTGTGCCGAAGGCCGCATCACCCCCGGCTGTCCGGGCCTGTGGAACGACACCCAGGCCAAGGCCTTCAAGCGCATCGTCGACTTTGTACACGCCTCGGGCGCCGGCGCCAAGATCGGCATGCAGCTGGGCCACAGCGGCCCCAAAGGCTCGACACAAGTCGGCTGGGAGCAGCCCGACGAGCCGCTCGCCACCGGCAACTGGCCGCTGCTGGCGGCCAGCGCTGTGGCTTACGGCCCGACCAACCAGGTTCCGCAAGCGATGACGCGCGCCGACATGGACCGCGTCAAGGCGGAGTTCGTGCAGTCCACCCGCTTTGCGGCCGCAGCGGGTTTTGACTGGCTGGAGCTGCACTGCGCACACGGCTACCTGCTCTCAAGCTTTATCACGCCGCTGACCAACCAGCGCACCGACGACTACGGTGGCAGCCTGGAAAACCGCTGCCGCTTTCCGCTCGAGGTGTTCGCTGCCATGCGTGAAGTCTGGCCGGCGCACCTGCCCATGAGTGTGCGGATCTCGGCGCACGATTGGGCACCCGGCGGCAACACAGCGGACGACGCCGTTGCCATGGCCCGGATGTTCAAGGCTGCGGGCTGCGACTTCATTGACGTGTCGTCAGGCCAGACCACGCGCGCGGCGAAGCCCGTGTACGGCCGCATGTACCAGACACCGTTTGCCGACCGCATCCGCAACGAGGTTGGCATCCAGACCATCGCCGTCGGCGCGATCTCGGAAGTCGACCACGTCAATAGCATCATCGCCGCCGGGCGTGCCGACCTGTGCGCCATCGCCCGCCCGCACCTGGCCGACCCGGCCTGGACACTGCACGAAGCCGCCAAGCTGCAAAGCCGGCATGTGAACTGGCCCCAGCCCTACCTGAGCGGGCGCGACCAGCTCTACCGTGAAATTTCAAAGCAAAAAGAGCTTGCAGCCCAGACGGAGCAAGCGCCAGCAGCTATCAAATAAATAGCAAAGACAAAAAATACCAATACCACCAAGGAGACCCACCATGGACATGGAAGCACGAGGCCACAGCGAACACCCCGAGGCATTGCGGCTCTGGCTGCGCATGCTGACTTGCACGCAGCTGGTCGAAAAGCAGGTGCGCACGCAGTTGCGCGAGCAGTTCGACACCACGCTGCCGCGGTTTGACCTGATGGCCCAGCTTGAGCGCAGCCCTGAAGGCCTGAAGATGAACGAACTGTCGCGCCGCATGATGGTGACCGGCGGCAACGTCACCGGCATCACGGACCAGCTGGTGACTGAAGGACTGGTAGAGCGCGTGGACGTGGAGGGCGACCGCCGCGCTTACCGCGTGCGCCTGACGACTCGCGGCCGCAAGCTCTTCGACGAAATGGCTGCCGAGCATGAGGCCTGGATCGTGGCCGCCTTTGAAGGCCTGTCCGCGCGCGAAGTGGAGTCTCTGCACAAGCTGCTCGGCAAGGTCAAGCAGCACCACAACGCCCTCGCCGACGCCAAACTGGAAACGACATGAAGCACTACATCAAGCTGGGCAATCCCATGCACGCGCAGTTCGATGCGCTGGCTCATCATCAGGCGGAACACTTTGCCTATTCGTTCGACGCGGGCGTGGCAACGCTGACGCTCAATCGCCCGGAGCGCAAGAACCCGCTGACCTTCGACTCTTATGCAGAGCTGCGCGACCTGTTCCGTACGCTGAACAGCGCCACTGACGTGAAGGTGGTGGTGATTACCGGCGCCGGCGGCAACTTCTGCTCGGGCGGCGATGTACATGAAATCATCGGGCCGCTGACCAAGATGACCATGCCCGAGCTGCTGGAGTTCACCCGCATGACGGGCGACCTCATCAAGGCCATGCGCCTGTGCCCGCAACCTATCGTCGCGGCGATTGACGGCATCTGCGCCGGGGCGGGCGCCATGATGGCGCTGGCCGCCGACCTGCGGCTGGGCACGGCCCAGGCCAAGACCGCATTCCTGTTCACGCGCGTAGGCCTGGCCGGCGCCGACATGGGTGCCTGCGCCTTGCTGCCCCGCCTGATCGGCCAGGGGCGCGCTTCGGAGCTGCTGTTTACCGGCCGCGCCATGAGCGCACAGGAAGGCCTGCAGTGGGGATTCTTCAACGCGCTGCATGAGCCGCAAGACGTGTTGGCCGAAGCGCAAAAGCTGGCACAAAGCCTGGCCGACGGCCCGACCTTTGCGCACGGCATGACCAAGACCATGCTGCACCAGGAATGGGCGATGACGCTGGACCAGGCGATAGAGGCCGAAGCGCAGGCGCAAGCCATCTGCATGCAGACGCAGGACTTCACGCGCGCCTATGAGGCGTTTTCAGCCAAGAAAAAACCCGAGTTTCGCGGCGACTGAAGAACACGCTAGACGAGTTAACCAGGCAAGGATGTTTCAAGCATGAGATCGACCACCGCCCATCTGGCGCTGCCCTTTTTCGACGATGTCCACCGCGACCTGGGCCAGCGGCTGGCCGACTGGATGCCGCAGCAGCACATCGACGAAAGCGACGACCGCAAGGCGTGCAAGGAGTGGGTCAAGCTGCTGGGCGCCCACCAGTGGCTGCGCTACTGCGTGCCGGCCGGCAAGGACGGTGCGTTGGGTGGTGCACTTGAAAAGCTCGACTCCCGCGCGCTGGTGATCTTGCGGGAGACCCTGGCATTTCATTCGCCTTTGGCCGATTTTGCGTTTGCAATGCAAGGCTTGGGCAGCGGCGCGATCACGCTGGCGGGAACACCTGCGCAGCAGGCTGCCTATTTGCCGCAGGTTGCCAGCGGCGCGAAGATTGCGGCGTTTGCCCTGAGCGAACCGGATGCCGGCTCCGACGCCGGCGCCATGGTGACCTCGGCCGTGAACACGGGCGGCGGATGGTCCCTCAACGGCAGCAAGACCTGGATCAGCAACGGCGGCATTGCGGATTTTTATGTCACTTTCACGAAGACGGATCCGCAGGCCGGCACACGCGGCATCACAGCGTTCATCGTGGATGCAGAGAGCCAGGGCCTGGACACCAGCGAGCACATCGCCGTGATGGCACCGCACCCGCTGGCAACGCTGAAGTTCACGCATTGCAAGCTGCCACAGGATGCACAGCTGGGCGCGTTGCACGGCGGCTTCAAGCTGGCGATGCAGACACTGGATATCTTCCGCGCATCCGTGGCCGCTGCCGCACTAGGGATGGCGCGCCGGGCATTGGCAGAGGCAGTGCGCTTCTCCAAAGAACGCAAGATGTTCGGCCAGACGCTGGCGGACTTCCAGCTCACGCAGGCCAAGCTCGGCGAGATGGCGGCACTGGTGGACGCAGCCGCCCTGTTGACTTACCGCGCCGCCTGGATGCGCGACGAGAGCGAACGGCTCGGCAGCGGCGCGCGCATCACCGCTGAAGCGGCCATGGCCAAGATGACCGCCACCGAGAACGCCCAGAAAGTCATCGACATGGCGCTGCAGATGCATGGCGGCCTGGGCGTGAAAGTGGGAACCAAGGTGGAGAGCCTTTACCGCGACATCCGCTCCCTGCGCATTTATGAAGGCGCCACCGAAGTACAGCAACTCATCATTGGAAAGGCCGTATTGCAATCATGAGTACCTCTGTCTCCGACACCGCCGCTGAAGTCGTGGAAGCCACAAGCACCGCACCTTCGGCGCAAGCCGACCGCTTTGTGCATGATCGCCTGCCTTCTCCGGAAGCATTGCCACGCATGGTGTACGCCATGCCGGAGCTGCGTATTCCAGCGCAGGCCAATCTGGTCCAGGCTTTGTTTGCCAAAGCGATCCGCGAAGGGCGTGCTGACAAACCCATGCTGCGCTCGGACAAGATCACCCTGAGTTATGCCGACGCGCTGGAGCGTGTCAACCGGATTGCGCAAGTACTGACTGAAGACTTCAAGCTTCAGCCGGGCAACCGCGTTCTGCTGCGCGGCGGCAATTCCATCGGCATGGCACTGGCCTGGCTGGGCGTGGTGCAGGCCGGGCTGGTTGCGGTGGCCACCATGCCGCTGCTGCGCGCCAAAGAATTGGGCGAAGTCATTGAAAAGGCCCGGCCCGCGCTGGCCCTGTGCGACGCCACCCTGCTGGAAGAACTGCAAACTGCCAAAGCGCAAAGCGATACTTTGCAGGTTATCGTGCCGTTCAACCTGATGGACGCGCCTGGATCGCTGGCCGTGCTCTCGGCGCAAAAGGATGGCAAGTTCACGCCCTGCCCCGTGGCGGCGGACGACATTGCCTTGATGGCATTTACATCCGGCACCACAGGCAAACCGAAAGCCGCGGTGCACACGCATCGCGATGTGCTGGCAGCCTGCGAAGCCTGGCCGCGCCATGTGCTCAAAGCCATGCCCGACGACATCGTGGTCGGCTCGCCGCCGCTGGCGTTTACTTTCGGCCTGGGCGGCATGCTGATTTTTCCGATGTGGGCCGGTGCTTCTGTGTATTACCCCTCCATCGGCTACACGCCGGAGGCCATGGTCAAACTGATCAACCAGGTCGGCGCCACGGTTTGCTACACCGCGCCCACCTTCTACCGGCAGATGGCCGCTTTCGCCAAGCAGCACGGCGTGCCCAGCCTGCGGCTGTGTGTGAGTGCCGGTGAAAGCCTGCCGGACGCCACGCGGCAGCTGTGGAAAGATGCCACAGGCATCGAGATGATTGACGGTATCGGTGCGACCGAGATGTTCCACATCTTTATCTCCGCGGCGGGGCAAGACGTGCGCCGCGGCGCCATCGGGAAGGTGGTTCCCGGCTACACCGCCAAGGTCGTGAATGACGACGGCGAAGAGGTGCCTCGCGGCACGATCGGAAAGCTCGCCGTGGTGGGCCCCACCGGCTGCCGGTACCTTGATGACGCGCGCCAGGGCAACTATGTCAAGGGTGGGTGGAACTACCCGGGTGATGCCTTCATGCAGGACGCCGACGGCTACTTTTTCTACCAGGCACGCGCAGACGACATGATCATCACTGCGGGCTACAACGTGGCCGGCCCGGAAGTGGAAGACGCACTGCTCAAGCATCCGACGGTTGCCGAATGCGGCGTGATCGGTCTGCCCGACGACGAACGCGGGATGATCGTCAAGGCCTTTGTGGTGCTCAAACCCGGTGAGGCCGGCGGGGACGGCACGGCCAAGGCCCTGCAGGACCACGTCAAGGCGATGCTGGCGCCGTTCAAGTATCCGCGCCAGATCGAGTTCGTGGACAAGTTGCCGCGCACAGAGACCGGAAAACTCCAACGCTTCAAACTGCGCCAATCATGAAGTTCACTGTTCAAAAGCAGGTTCGCTTTCACCACTGCGACCCGGCCGGGATTGTTTTCTATCCCCAGTTTTTTTACCTGCTGCATGAAGTGCAAGAGGACTTCCTGGCGCATATCGGGTTTGCGGAGCACCTCTTGATTGCGGGCGGCACAGGCGTGCCGATTGTGGACTTGAAAACCGAGTTCCTCGGCATGTGCCGCAATGGCGATCAGCTCACCATGACGCTGGAACTGACGCGCATCGGCAATGCGAGCATGGGGATGCAGTACGAGATTCACGGCAACCCTCCGTCGCCGGGCGAGGCAGGCGCCATCAAACTGAGGGCGCATGGCGTGGTCGTTTACTCCGAAGTTCCACATGGCAAACCGGTGCGCATCCCTGACAACATGCGCAGCGCCTTGATGCCCTACTTGAAAACACCCCTGGAGACACATGTTTAAAAAAATACAGCCACCCGACTGGGCCGAACCCAAAGGTTATGCCAACGGCATTCTGGCGCGCGGCGCATTGCTATTTGTGGGAGGCCAGATTGGCTGGAACGCCCACCAGCAGTTTGAAAGCGATGACTTCGTCACGCAGACTCGCCAGGCACTCATGAATATCGCAGCGGTCCTCAAGGCCGGCGGGGCGGGTCCCGAGCACATGGTTCGGATGACCTGGTATGTGGTCGACCGCGTGGAGTACATCGACAGCCTGAAGGCGCTGGGCGGGGCCTACCGTGAAGTCATGGGGAAGAATTTCCCGGCCATGACCTGCGTGGAGGTAGCCGGCCTGGTGGAAGAACGTGCGCGTGTCGAGATCGAAGTGACGGCGGTCGTTCCGGACTGACATGCCCGGCCATCGGGTCGAGGCCGCGCAACAAGCCTGAAGCGAAGAAACCTGTTCGCTCGCTAAAAGAGCGGCCATTTAGACATCGGCAGAATTGGTGTTCAGTTCAGATGTCGCAGCGGGCGCGACGAAATGCCGGAATGCCGCCACCAACGCATTCCAAAAAGCAGGTCCCTGAACGCTCAGGCTTCGGCGTTATGTAAAGCCGCCTCACTCTGATCGGTTTGAGAATGACCGCCGAATCTGATCAGTGCATTCGCGATGGTCTCGCGTGCAATCCGCCGGGTTGTCACCTGACGCCGCAACCGGGAAAGTTCGCGGCTCTGGTTATCATCGCGGCGCCCTCCGACGGCAGGTCTTTCGGCATCGGTCAACTCCTGAATCCAGCGGCGTACAACGCTTTCATGCACACCCAGATTTCGGGAAAAAGTCGCTATCGTGTTTCCTGGCTGCGTTGCCTGCCGCACGGCTTCGCGCTTGAACTCCGCGGTAAATACTCTTCGTGTTTTTGCCACTTGAATGCAACCCTTCGCCTGCAGGGCGAAAAAATTATCTTCCAGAGAGAACGCCTCATCAAAAAATTGATGGCGTAACAAATTCGGCCGCTGCCGCAGACAAGCGCGAACCGCAGACCGCGTCGAGCGTTCACAGTTTTCTTGAACTCCGGGTCGTTCCTGGTAAGCAGGATCGCTAGCGGTTCTGCTGCAAGAGACTTCCCGACTACTTCAATGCACGGCCGAGCCCGACCTGGCAGCTTGCTGCGTATCCATCACACTCCATGCAACAAGTTATTTTTCCCCTGGCGCAGTTCAGTCTCAGACGGTCAGGCAAAGGCGGCTCAGCTTCTCGGCATCCATTACCTGGATTTCTTCGTGCCCCAAAACCACCAGTTGCTTTTGCTGGAGTACGCCGAGTGCCTGGCTAACCTGTGGACGGCTCAGACCCGAAAAATTGGCGATGTCCTGGTGCGTAAACTCGTTCAGGCAGACTTTTCCATTCTTTTTTTCCCCGAATTTCAGAGTCAGGCGTCCAACCAAATTGGCAACCCTCACCAGAGAACTTTCGGTGAGCAGATCCCTGGTGAACGAATACCCATCGTCAACCCTGTCAATGAGTGCCTGCAGAAGGCAGAACATCAGATACTCATCCTGCTGAACCAGTTTTTCGAACTTTTCGATTTCGATCTTGTGCACCGTCACCTCCGTCTGCGTAACGAAATCGAACAGCGCGATCTCCCGGCGAAAACAGAATGACCACGTCAGAAAGCTCGCGGGACAATAGGCCCTGACAACCATCTCCTGGTCCCCTTGCGATGCAGCCAACGCATGCACCCGGCCTGAATCAATCAGATAGATGTGGTCCGACAAGGCCCCCGCCTCGACAATGATGTCGAACTGCTGGTAGCGCTTGGGTTTGGAGATATCTAACAACTTCGCACGCTTGGCGGAGGGCAGCAAATCCCAAAATAGCCGGGATTCGTGGGACTGTTGAATTCCGTCGAAATCTGACCCACTTAGCGCAGTAATTTCCATCCAAAACTGACCCACGTAGGCACTACCCTGCTTGTTTTAAAAGCAGGGGAAATTAGGAGTGATAGACGTGGCGACATTGAATGTCATCAGACGTTGGGCATT
>CALRQR020000009.1:0-216893 GCA_943370375.1 Synechococcus sp. UW140 | reverse complement strand
TTGCAACGCCGCGCAAGGCCTTTTTGATCGCAACCCGGAGGGAATGGGGTGAAAACGGCGCCACTCCGCGTTGCGCTCCTCACCCAGACTCCCGGTCTGGGATTCGTCGCGCGCCTTGATTGGCGCCGTTTTCACCCCATTCGCATTTGCAAACACAGGGCTAACAGGCCCTGGCACGGCAAGGCGGCGCAACAACGCCAGGAGGGGTTTTGAGTGGCTCTCAACCCACCCACTTGCGCGCGTTGTGCCACAGGCTCATCCAGGGGCTGTGCACGCTGCTGTTGCCTGAAGTCCAGCTCTTCTGGATGTTGCGGAACACGCGCTCAGGGTGCGGCATCATGGCCGTGAAGCGGCCGTCGGCAGTGGTCACAGCAGTCAGCCCGCCGGCGCTGCCGTTCGGGTTGGCCGGATAGGCTTCCGTCGGCTTGCCGTCGTTGTCAGTGAAACGCATCGCGGCGATGGCCTTGGACGCATCGCCCCGGAACGCGAAGTTGGCATAACCCTCGCCATGCGCCACGGCAATCGGCAGGCGGCTGCCGGCCATGCCTTGCAGGAAGATGCTGGGGGACTCCAGCACTTCAACCATGCTCAGGCGGGCTTCAAAGCGTTCGCTGCGGTTGGTGGTGAAGCGCGGCCAGGCTTCGGCGCCCGGAATGATGTCGGCCAGCTCGGCAAACATCTGGCAGCCGTTGCACACGCCCAGGCCGAAGGTGTCCTGGCGTGCAAAGAAGGCCTTGAACTCTTCGGAGAGCACCGGGTTGAAGGTGACTGAGCGTGCCCAGCCTATGCCTGCGCCCAGGGTGTCGCCGTAGCTGAAACCGCCGCAGGCGACAACACCCTTGAAGTCGGCGAGCTTGGCGCGGCCGGTCTGCAGGTCGGTCATGTGCACGTCGCAGGCTTCAAAGCCGGCCTGGGTGAAGACATAGGCCATTTCCACATGCGAGTTGACGCCCTGCTCGCGCAGCACGGCCACGCGCGGCCGTGCCGAGAGGTTGAGCGCGGGGGCTGCCGGCACTTTGGCGGGCTCAAACGTCAGCGCCACATGCAGGCCCGGATCGGCGGGGTTGCCGGTGGCCGCATGTTCGCTATTGGCGCAGTCGGGGTTGTCGCGCTGCTGGCAGATCTTCCAGCTGACCGAATCCCAGACCTGATGCAGGTCCTGCAGCTTGGCGGAGAACACGGCCTTGGTGTCGCGCCAGACCTGAATCTCGCCCTTGCCCACTTCGAGCGAAGCGTGCTGCGGGCGTGCCTTGCCGATGAAGTGGCTGAATTTGGACAGACCGTGCTCGCGCAGGGTCTGCATGACTTCGTTGCGCGCGGAAGTCGCCACCTGGATGACAGCGCCCAGCTCTTCGTTGAAGAGCGCCTTGAGCGTGAGTTCTTCACGGCGCGCGCCGACCTGGTTTGCCCAGTTCTTGCTGTCCCCCGTGTCCATGCGGCTGTCGGAAATGCCGTCGCCTTCGACCAGCAGCATGTCGATGTTGAGCGACACGCCCACATTGCCGGCAAAGCCCATTTCGCAGGCCGCCGCAAACAGGCCGCCGTCGCTGCGGTCGTGGTAGGCCATGAGCTTGCCCTCTTTGCGCAGCGCATTGATGGCATTGACGAGGTTGACCAGGTCTTTCGGGTCGTCCAGGTCGGGCACGTCGCCCTCTTCCTTGTCCAGCGTTTGCGCCAGGATGGAGCCACCCATGCGGTTCTGGCCCTTGCCCAGGTCGATCAGGATCAGGGTGCTGTCGGCCTCTTCACGGTTCAGCTGCGGCGTGAGCGTGCCGCGCACGTCGGGCAGCGTGGCAAAAGCAGTCACGATCAGCGAGACCGGCGAGGTGACCTTCTTGCTGTCGGCGCCTTCGCTCCACACGGTACGCATCGACAACGAGTCCTTGCCGACGGGAATGGATACGCCCAGCGCCGGACACAGTTCCATGCCCACGGCCTTGACGGTTTCATACAGTGCGGCGTCCTGGCCGGGTTCACCGCAGGCCGCCATCCAGTTGGCCGACAGCTTGACGCGCGGCAGTTCGATCGGGGCGGCCAGCAGGTTGGTAATGGCCTCAGCGACAGCCATGCGGCCGGAGGCGGCCGCGTTGACGGTGGCCAGCGGCGTGCGTTCGCCCATGCTCATGGCCTCGCCGGCAAAACCGCTGTAGTCGGCCAGCGTGACGGCGCAATCGGCCACCGGCACCTGCCAGGGGCCGACCATCTGGTCGCGGTGCGTGAGGCCGCTCACGGTGCGGTCGCCGATGGTGATCAGGAAGCGCTTGGAGGCGACGGTCGGATGGCTGAGCACGGCAATCGCACTCTTCTGCAAGTCAACGCCGGTGAGATCGATGGGCTTGATCGTGTGTTTGACGGACTTCACGTCGCGGTGCATCTTGGGCGGCTTACCCAGCAGCACATTCATCGGCATATCCACTGGCGGGGCCGCGTCCTTGTCGGACAGCACCAGTTGTTTTTCTTCAGTGACAACGCCAATTACTGCAAACGGACAACGCTCACGCTCACAAAAGGCCTGGAACTGCGGCAGCGACTCAGGCGCAATCGCCATCACGTAGCGCTCCTGGCTCTCGTTGCTCCAGATTTCCTTGGGCGAGAGGCCGCTTTCTTCCAGCGGCACGGCGCGCAGGTCAAACTTGGCGCCCCGTCCGGCGTCGTTCACCAGCTCAGGAAAGGCGTTCGACAAACCGCCGGCGCCGACGTCGTGGATCGCCAGGATCGGATTGGCCGCTCCCAGCTGGGCGCACTGGTTGATGACTTCCTGCGCGCGGCGCTCGATTTCAGGGTTGCCGCGTTGCACCGAGTCAAAGTCAAGCTGCGCCGCATTGGCGCCGGAGGCCATGGAACTGGCAGCGCTGCCGCCCATGCCAATACGCATCCCAGGGCCGCCCAGCTGGATCAGTAAGGTGCCGGCGGGAAAGAGAATCTTCTTGGTCAGCGCCGCGTCAATCGTGCCGACGCCGCCCGCGATCATGATGGGCTTGTGGTAACCCCAGCGCTGGCCGCCCACGGTTTGCTCATATTCGCGGAAGTAGCCGTTCAGGTTGGGCCGGCCGAACTCGTTGTTAAAGGCCGCGCCGCCCAGCGGGCCTTCGATCATGATTTGCAGCGCGCTGGCGATGTGTTCGGGCTTGCCGTAAGACGTGGCAGCGTCGTCAAACAGCCTGGACACCGTGAAACCCGTCAGGCCCGCCTTGGGCTTGGAGCCGCGGCCGGTGGCGCCTTCATCGCGGATTTCACCGCCTGCGCCGGTCGAAGCGCCCGGGAAGGGAGAAATCGCCGTGGGGTGGTTGTGCGTCTCGACCTTCATCAGCACGTGCATCTGCACGTCATCGGTCGCGCTATAAGTTTGATAGCTACCCGCCAAGGCCCCGCCTTGGCTGGAGGCCGATTTGGCATAAAACCGCTGGGTCTTGTAGCCTTCCATGACGGAGGCGTTGTCGGAGTAAGCCACTACCGTGTGCTGGGGATGCAGCTTTTCAGTGTTGCGGATCATGCCGAACAGGCTGATGCCCTGGGGCGCGCCGTCAATGGTGAAGTCGGCGTTGAATATCTTGTGGCGGCAATGCTCGCTGTTGGCCTGGGCGAACATCATCAGCTCGACGTCGGTCGGGTTGCGCTTGAGCTGGGTAAAGGCGTTGACCAGGTAGTCAATTTCATCGACCGCCAGCGCCAGGCCGAACTCCGAGTTGGCCTTTTCGAGCGCGGCCTTGCCACCGGCCAGCACGTCGATGGTCTGCAGGGGCGCGCCTTGCAGCTCGGTGAAGAGGCCCGCAGCCTGCGCGCGGTCGAACATCACGCTTTCGGTCATGCGGTCGTGCAGCAAGCCGGCAACCTGCTCGCGCTGGGCGTCGGTCAGGGCGGTTTTGCTGAAAAAACCCGATTTCAGCGTGACGCGGTATTCGGTGATGCGCTCGACGCGCTTGACGGCCAGGCCGCAGTTGTGGGCGATGTCGGTGGCCTTGGAGGCCCAAGGCGAGACGGTGCCAAAGCGCGGGGAGACGATGAAAACCAGGGCGTCATCGGCCGTGCCAGCGGCTGCAGCGCAAGGTTCGCCGTAGGTCAACAGCGCTGCGAGCTGGGCACGGGCAGCATCCGAAGGCGGCGATTCAGTCGCCACCAGGTGCACAAACCGGGCGCTGATGCCGACGATCTTGTCGTGGATGGCTTGCAGGCGGGGAAGGAGTTGCTGAACGCGGAAGTCGCTGAGGGCGCTGATCCCGTGGGGTTCGCCCTCAAAAGTCGTCAGGTGCAGGGTCACGGTAGCGGTGGCCTTGTAGTGGGAGGTGGGTGTTTTTGGGGTTTAACACCGCCTGCAATCGCCGGTTTGTGGCCGGTTTTTGCGGGGTACGCGTTAACCCGCAATTTTATCAGCGACTGGGCGCTCGCCAGGCACGGTGGACGCCAGGCGCCGGCAGTTTCTCAATTCATTCGGCCCAAATTCCCAAAAGCCCTAGCGCTCATGCTGAAAATGCATGCGCCTGAGAGCGGTGGGATAATCGGGCCCATGAGTATTACTTACAAAGATGCGGCAGGAATTGAGGGCATGCGCCTGGCCGGAAGGCTGGCTTCCGAGGTTCTGGACTACCTCACCCCCTTCGTCAAACCGGGCGTCACCACCAACGAAATCGACCGGCTGGCCCATGACTACATGACCCAGGTGCAGGGCACCATCCCCGCGACCCTGGGCTACGGCCCGCCGGGCTATGTGCCCTACCCCAAATCGCTGTGCACTTCGGTCAATCACCAGGTCTGCCACGGCATTCCCAACGACAAGCCGATGAAAAAGGGCGACATCGTCAACATCGACGTGACCGTGATCACCAAGGACGGCTGGCATGGCGACAACAGCCGCATGTACCTGGTCGGCGAGGCCTCGATTGCCGCCAAGCGCCTGTGCAACATCACCTTTGAAGCCATGTGGCAAGGCATCATGCGCGTCAAACCCGGCGTCCGCCTGGGCGACATCGGTTTTGCCATCCAGACTTACGCTGAAAAACAGGGCTTTTCCGTGGTGCGCGAATTTTGCGGCCACGGCATCGGCAAGAGCTTCCATGAAGAACCCCAGGTGCTGCATTACGGCCGCCCCGGCACGCTCGAAGAACTCACGCCCGGCATGACCTTTACCATCGAGCCCATGATCAACGCCGGCAAGCGCGACATCAAGGACGGCCCTGAAAAAGACGGCTGGAGCATCGTGACACGCGACCATTCGCTGTCAGCTCAATGGGAACACACGATTTTGGTGACCGAGACCGGTTACGAGGTGCTGACGCTGTCCGCCGGCAGCCCGCCGATTCCGGCGTTTGTGCCGCAGCAAAGCCCGGTCCAGGCCACGGCCAACGTCTGACCGGCACGCCAGTGCCCGTGCCGCGCACCCCCCATGACCCTGCCGCCATGAGCGAACTGGCCCAGGTGCGCGAGCACTACAAGGCAGGAAAAGCGGCCCTTCTTGCGTCGCTGGCCGCCAGCGGCGCGTCTTCCCGCGGCATCCACAGCCTGCTGCAAAAGCTGGCCCGGCACGCCGACGGCACCTTGCAGCTGCTTTGGCAGCGCGCCGATTTCCCCGCGTCGGCCTGTCTGGTTGCCGCAGGCGGTTTTGGCCGGGGCGAGCTGTTTCCGCATTCCGACGTCGACGTGTTGCTGCTCTTGCCAGACGACACCGATGTGGACGCCAACCCGGCCCTGAAAGCCAAGGTCGAAAGTTTTATCGGCGGCTGCTGGGACGTGGGACTGGAGATCGGCTCCAGCGTGCGAACGGTGTCCGGCTGCGTCGAAGAAGCAGCCAAAGACGTCACCGTGCAAACCTCGCTGCTCGAAGCCCGCCTCGTCGCGGGTTCCAGGAAAAGCTTTCTCCACCTGCAAAACCAGCTGGCAGCCGTGCTGGACCCACAGGCTTTCTACGTGGCCAAGACGCTGGAGCTGCGCCAGCGCCATAACAAATTCGAAAACACGCCCTACTCGCTTGAGCCCAACTGCAAGGAATCCCCAGGTGGCCTGCGCGACCTGCAGGTGATTTTGTGGGTGGCGCGCGCCGCCGGCCTGGGCAAATCCTGGGACGACCTGGCCCGCAACGGCCTGGCCACGGCTTTTGAAGTGCGGCAGATCAAGGCCAACGAAGCGCTGCTGAGCCTGATACGCGCGCGCCTGCACCTCATTGCCGGGCGGCGTGAAGACCGGTTGGTGTTTGACTTGCAGACCGCCGTTGCAGAGTCATTCGGCTATTCCGCGGAGGCCGACGACGGCAGCAAGGTACCGCGCCGTGCCAGCGAGGCGGTCATGAAGCGCTACTACTGGGCGGCCAAGGCGGTGACCCAGCTCAACCAGATCCTGCTGCTGAACATTGAAGAGCGGCTCAATCCCAACACTTACCCCATCCGCCCGATCAACGAACGTTTTTCCGACAAGGCGGGCATGCTGGAGGTGGCCAGCGACGACCTGTACGTACGCGAGCCGCACGCCATTCTTGAGACCTTCCTGCTCTACGAAACGACGGTAGGCATCAAGGGCCTGTCGGCGCGCACATTGCGCGCGCTCTACAACGCCCGCGGCCTGATGAATAGCAAGTTCCGCAGTGACCCGGTGAACCGCGACACCTTCCGCCGCATCCTGCAGCAGCCCGAAGGCATCACGCACGCCATGCGCTTGATGAACCAGACCTCGGTGCTGGGCCGTTACCTCTGGATCTTCCGCAAGATCGTGGGGCAGATGCAGCACGACCTGTTCCACGTCTACACGGTGGACCAACATATCCTGATGGTGCTGCGCAATGTGCGGCGCTTTTTCATGGCCGAGCACTCGCACGAGTACCCGATGTGCTCGCAGCTCGCAGGGGGATGGGACAAGCCCTGGATTCTGTACATCGCCGCCCTCTTTCACGACATCGCCAAGGGCCGCGGCGGTGACCACTCGGAGCTCGGCTGCAAGGACGTGCGCGTTTTTTGCCGCCAGCACGGCATCAGCACCGAAGACTCCCAGCTCATCGAATTCCTGGTAGGCGAGCACTTGAGCATGAGCCGGATCGCCCAGAAGGAAGACCTGAGCGACCCGCAAGTGATTGCGGCATTTGCCAAACGGGTGGGCAACGAGCGCTACCTCACCGCGCTGTACCTGCTGACAGTGGCCGACATCCGCGGCACCAGCCCCAAGGTGTGGAACGCCTGGAAGGGCAAGCTGCTCGAGGACTTGTACCGCTACACGCTACGCGTGCTGGGCGGCCGTGCACCTGACGCAGACGCCGAGGTGGAGGCCCGCAAACGCGAGGCTCTGACCACGCTGGCCCTGCACGCCGAGCCTTTCGAAGCGCACAAGGCGCTGTGGGACACGCTGGACGTGAGTTACTTCATGCGCCATGAAGCGGCCGACATCGCCTGGCATGCGCGCCAGCTGTCGCGCCATGTGGGCAAAGCCAAAGCCATCGTGCGCGCACGACGCTCTTCGGCGGGCGAGGGCATGCAGGTGCTGGTCTACACGCCCGATGCGCCGGATCTTTTTGCCCGCATCTGCGGCTACTTTGACGAAGCCGGCTTCAGCATCCTGGACGCCAAGATTCACACGGCGAAAAACGGCTATGCGCTGGACACCTTCCAGGTGGTCAGCCCGACGCTGGCCGACCACTACCGCGAACTGGCCGCCATGGTGGAGGCCGAGCTGGACCGCACCATCGAGAACCCCGGCCCGCTGCCGCCCCCCAGCAAAGGCCGGGTGTCGCGCCGGGTCAAGAGCTTCCCGATCGCGCCGCGGGTGGACCTGCGGCCCGACGAAAAAGCCCAGCGCTGGCTGCTCAGCGTCTCGGCCAGCGACCGGGCCGGGCTGTTGTACCGCATCGCCCGCGTGCTGGCGCGCCACCGCATCAACCTGCAACTGGCCAAAGTCAGCACCCTGGGTGAGCGCGTGGAAGATACCTTCCTCATTGACGGCCCTGAACTGCAGCACAACAAGGCACAGATCGCCATCGAGACCGAGCTGCTCGAAGCACTCAATACCTGATCTTCAAGCTGCAGGTTTGCGCAGGTACTGCAGCAGCCGCCCTTTGTAGGCGCCGCCAGCGCCCGGCAACTGCGTCACACGCGTTTCGGTGCGTGAATAGCCCAACGTTTCCATCTTGCGATTGAAACTCACCCGATTACCGCGATCAGGGTCCACGATCAGTACTTCGGTGTGCGGCAGCGCATGCAGCTCGATGAACTGCGACAGCACCTCGGGCTGACCACGGTCGTAAAGCACGTCGCTGCCGATGATCAGGTCAAATCGCTCCAGCAGCGGGTTGGCGCGGCCCCAGTTGCCCGTCTGGTATTTCATCGCGGGCAGATGGTTGAGCTTGAGGTTTTCCAGCAAAAACTCTGCGGCTAGCGGATGGCAGTCGCTGGCGGTGATGTTGCCGCCGCGGCGATGCACCACCAGGCTGGCGAGCGCCAGGCCGCAACCGAGCTCCAGAATGCGCTTGCCTTCCAGGTCAAAGGTCAGCATGGCATGGGCCAGCACACGGCCCGAAGGCCACAGCAAACCGAAAATCGGCCAGGCCGACGAAGAGATGCCTTCGCGCTCGGCCTCGCCGAGGGGATCATGGAATTGCTGCCGGTCCAGCAGTGAGCGCAGCTGCAAGTCGGCGCCGCTGCCGCTCACGGTCTCAAACTTCAGCTGGTAGGGAGGTGGCGAAGCAGCTCCGGTGATGGGAACTGCCCCCGAAACGGGAGCGAGCAACATCCGGAACACTTTCCTTGCGTGACAACACGCTCAAGCGGGGCGACATAGCCCTCAACCCGGTCAGTGTACGCCTGCCCTCCTGGCGCGCCCCGTGGCTCAGTCGTCGTCCGACGCGTCCAGCCCCGGGAAAAGCACCTCGGTAAAGCCAAACTGGCTGAAATCGCGGATGCGCATGGGGTAAAGCTTGCCGATCAGGTGGTCGCATTCGTGCTGCACAACGCGCGCATGAAAGCCGTCCACCGTGCGTTCAATCGCGTCGCCGTACTGGTCGAACCCGCTGTAGCGGATCCGCGAAAGACGCGGGACAAGGCCTCGCAGACCCGGCACGGAAAGGCAGCCTTCCCAACCATCCTCTTCCTCAGGGCCCAGCGGCGTTATGAGGGGGTTCAGCAAAACCGTGCGAGGCACCACCGGTGCGTCCGGATATCGCGGGTTGACCGTATCAGTGCCAAAGATCACCAGTTGCAAATCAACGCCGATCTGCGGCGCCGCCAGGCCGGCGCCATTCACTGCATGCATGGTGTCAAACATGTCCGAGATGAGCAGGTGCAGCTCGTCAGTATCAAACGCCGTGACAGGCTGGGCCACGCGCAACAGCCGCGGGTCGCCCATTTTGAGGATTTCGCGAATGGTCATGCGCCGATTATCAACGGCGCTGCGAAGACCTGCAAAGGCCTAAGAACAGGTTCTTAGCGCCAATACCTGTGCCGATATGGGCGGTAGTAGTAGCCGGGCGCGGGTGCCACCACGATGGGAGCCGGCTGGACATAGACGGGGCGGGACGGATAGACCGCCACGGGGCCCGGATCAACGGGTACCACCACGCAGCCAGGCAGCAGAACAGCCAGACCGATGGCGGCCGCCAAAGCAGACAAACGCTTGTAATTCATGAAAAGCTCCTGTGTACAGGTCTTTTCAACGTTTGGCGCCGCTTCCGGCCTCACGTCCGGCGTGCAAACGCCGGTAACGTCATGTAAGCCATGGGCGCCGGGCGCTATTCGGTCGTACTGGCGCTCCAGTAAGCCTGGCTGACCATGGGCAAATCGCCCAGTTGCTTGACCAGGCGGTCCATGACGGCGCCGTCCACTGCAATCGCCACCAGTGTGGCCTGGATCTTCACGCCCTCCTCGCCGAAGGAGTAGACCTCCAGGTCGTTGGTGGGGTAATGCAGCGCTTCCAGCGATTTTTCGAGGACGGCCAGCACTTCTTTTTGATGGCTTCCACTGGTGACGACGTAGACCGTATTGGTCACCTCAGCCGACTGCACGTCCAGCGGCAGCCGGTTGATCTGGTTGACGATGGGACGCAGCAGTGTGTTGGCGGCCAGCACAAAAAGCGTGGCAATACCCGCTTGAATGACCAGGTCCGCGCCGGCACAGGCCCCCACCGCGCCCGAGCACCACAACGTCGCGGCGGTATTGAGGCCGCGCACATTGCCCTCCTCGCGCATGATCACGCCGGCACCCAGAAAGCCGATGCCCGAGACGACATACGCCACCACGTGCACCGCGCCCGACGCACCGGTCAGCCGATTCGCCATGTCCACAAAAATCGCGGCGCCCACGGCGACCAGCACATTGGTTCGCAGCCCTGCGGTGCGTTGGCGGTACTGGCGCTCAAAACCGATCAAGGCGCCGAACACGAAGGCGGAAGACAAGCTGACGAGCGAGTCCAGGAGATCGGGGATGCTGATGGATTCAAACGCCTGCATGGTGTGCCCTCGGAAAATCAAACATCGTTTAAGTGCCTGTGGCTTTGTTACTTGAACTCTGCGGCATAAGGCACGCCAAAAAACCCTTTGCGCACATAAAACGTGGCGTATTTTTTATCCAGATCCATGCGAAAAACCCGCACATCCTGCCGCGCTTTCACGGTCTTTACCTGATCTCCCGCGCCCCAGCCCGCCAGATGCAATGTCGAGCCCCCTCGGCTGCCTGAAAGGGGTGACTCGATCCGGAGGATCTGCGTGGTGACTCTCGCCACCGGAGATGAATCAAAGTGCACGTTGGCGCCTTCCATGATGACCTGGGCAAAGAACAGGCAAACTCCGCTGAAGAGCATGGAGCCTGCGCAAAACTTGCCGATTTCACTGGCGGTCCTGTGCAGCTTTCCAAGCAAGGCTGAAACAATGCCGATGAAAACGCCGGCCACGAGACAGATGAGTGCCCAGTCAGCCAGGGGCAACCACGACCATCCACCCAAAAATGTCACGTGAACGGGTGTCGTGAATTTGCTGCCGAAAACCAGCGCCAGCAATGCCATGCCAATGACCAACCTGATGTACCACTCGAAAACCCGGCGGCGCCGCGAGGTGGCGGGCTCACGCGCAAGATCGGCTTCAGGCGAGGTTGGTCCTGTCGGCACGTTTACTCACTCGCCAACAGGGCCAGCAGCGCCGCTTCGTCAATGACCGGAACACCCAACGCCAGCGCCTTGACCAGCTTGCTGCCGGCCTCCTCGCCCGCCACCACATAGTCCGTTTTCTTGCTGACAGAGCCGGCCACTTTGCCACCAGCGGCCTCTACCCTGTCTTTGGCTTCGTCGCGGCTCAAGGTCGGCAGCGTGCCGGTGATGACAAAGGTCTTGCCTGAAAGCGGCTGCGGCGCCCTGGCGGCCGGCTCGCCCTCTTCCCAGGTCACGCCGCAAGCACGCAGTTGCTCGACCACCTCGCGGTTATGCGCTTGCTCAAAGAAGGTGCGAATGCTCTGGGCCACGATGGGGCCGACGTCGCTGACTTCCAGCAACTGCTCTTCGGTGGCGTCCATGATGGCGTCCAGCTTGCCGAAATGGCGTGCCAGCTCCTTGGCCGTAGCTTCACCCACATGGCGTATGCCCAGGCCGAACAGGAAGCGCGGCAGTGTCGTCTGCTTGGATTTTTCCAGCGCTTCCAGCAGGTTGTTGGCTGATTTTTCCGCCATGCGGTCCAGGCTGGCCAGTGCGGTCAAGCCCAGCTTGTAGAGATCGGGCAAGGTGCGAATGACATTGGCATCCACCAGTTGCTCGACCAGCTTGTCGCCCAGGCCTTCGACCTCTACCGCCCGCCGGTGCGCGTAATGCAGGATGGCTTCCTTGCGCTGGGCGCCACAAAAAAGGCCCCCGGTACAGCGATAGTCAGCTTCGCCTTCTTCGCGAACGGCATCGGAGCCGCAGACCGGGCATTTGCGCGGCATGGTGAACTGCGGCGCGTCTTGCACGCGTTTGTCCAGCAGCACACTGACGACTTCAGGAATGACGTCGCCCGCGCGGCGCACGATGACCGTGTCGCCCACACGCACGTCCTTGCGGCGCGCTTCGTCTTCGTTGTGCAGCGTGGCGTTGGTCACAGTCACCCCGCCCACAAACACCGGCGCCAGCTTGGCCACCGGCGTGAGCTTGCCGGTGCGGCCGACCTGCACTTCGATGGCCTGTACGGTGGTGAGTTGCTCTTGCGCCGGGTATTTGTGCGCGACGGCCCAGCGCGGCTCGCGCGTGACAAAGCCCATCTTCCTTTGCAGTGCCAGGCTGTTGACCTTGTAAACCACACCATCAATGTCGTAAGGCAGGCTGTCGCGCTGCTTGCCGATGTTTTGGTGAAACGCTATTAATTCAGGAGCACCCTGTGCAATCTGGGTCTGGGCTGCGACCGGAAAACCCCATGATTTGAGTGTCAGCAGGAGCTGGAAATGCGTGTCGAACACCGGGCCACCCTCTTCCGGCGGCGTGATCTCTCCCAAGCCATAGGCAAAAAAACTCAGGCGGCGCTGCGCGGCAATCGCAGGATCCAGCTGGCGCACGCCGCCCGCCGCCGCGTTGCGCGGGTTGACAAAGGTTTTCTCGCCCTTGGCGCCTTGCACGATCTTCTCGCGCTGCTTTTCATTGAGTGACTCAAAATCCGCCCGGCGCATATAAACCTCGCCGCGTACCTCCATGACTGGCGGAGCGTCGGCGGGAAGCCGCAAGGGAATCTGGTTGATGGTCCGGATGTTCTGCGTCACGTCCTCGCCGACCTCACCGTCGCCGCGCGTGGCAGCCTGCACCAATACGCCGTTTTCATAACGCAAGCTCATCGCCAGGCCATCGAACTTGAGTTCGGCCACATATTCGACCGCCGGGTCGGACTCGGCCAGGCCGAGCTCCTTGCGCACGCGGGCGTCGAAATTCTGCGCGCCGGTCGCTTCAGTATCGGTTTCGGTGCGGATGCTGAGCATGGGCACCTTGTGGCGCACGCTGGCAAACTGGTCCAGCGGCTTGCCGCCTACGCGCTGGGTCGGTGAATCCGGTGTCAGCAACTCGGGATGGGCCGCCTCAAGCGCCTGCAACGCCCTGAACAGCTTGTCGTATTCGGCATCGGGAATCGTCGGCTCATCGAGCACGTAATAGCGGTGCGCATGCAGATGCAGCTCTGCGTGCAACGCAGCGACGCGCGCCGCAGCCGAAGCCGGCTGCGGCGAGGATTCGGGCTGCGCAAACAGGTCTTTGGTGGCCATGAGAAAGATCGGAAACGGGCGAAACGCCCGGGGAATTCAGGAAAAGAGCCGGCGCCCCAGCACCGAACCCGCCGACAAATCGCGGCTGTCCAGCGTGTCGTACAGCTGCTCCAGGTCGGCGTGGATGACTTCCATGGCCTCGGGCCGGATCAGGTTGCCGTTGTCGTCGATGATCACGCCGTCCATGTTGGCGGCCAGGGACAGCGCGGCTTCGCACATGCGGGCAAAGGGCTGCTCGGAGCGCAGCACCTGCGGCACGTCCAGCGACAGCGTGAGCTCGCGCAGCGCCGTCTGCTCGGGGTCTTCGGCCATGGCGGCTTGCGTGTCAAAGGCCAGGCCCAGAATGGGCGCGTGGCCTTGCTGGCTAGCCGGCAACACCATGCGGCCGGGGATGGAGCCGGCGACAAAGCCGAGCCGCGCCGCACTTTGCTGCACGTAGCCGGGGCTCCAGGCCGTGTTGACGGCGCGCAGGGTAAAGCTCAGCTGCGCGTCGTGGCCGCTGGCGAACTGGTCCAGCTCACGGGCGCGGGCCACTTCGTCCAGCATTTCCGGAAACTCCGGCTCACCGTTGATGGCGTCGGCAAAGGCTTGCGCCTTCATCACAAATTCGGAGTATTCGATCTGGTTGAGTGCGCCGGTACGGTTGGCCAGCTGCACGCCGCACTGAAACGCGCTGTAGCGGTGGCCGGCGGTGGGGAATTCCCATTCGCCCGTGATGACGCTCAGGCCTTCCACGCCAAAGGGCTTGCTGCCGGCCCGGCGGGTGCTGGGCATGGCGGCCAGTGCGGCCTCGCCCGACACCATGCCCTCCACCACCACCGGCGCCACCGCGTCAATCAATACGTCGAGGCCGGGCTTTCTGTCGGACACATTCATCGTGGCGAGCGAGGCCAGCGAGGCCAGGCCCGAATCCACGTCAAAGCTGGGCTCCTGCCGCTCGGCACCGGCGCCTTCGCCATCTTGTGCCGGTGCGGCCTCCTGTTCGGGAGGGGGTGCTTCCGGTGTCGCTTGCTTGGGCAGGTTTCTGCGTGACGACCAGGCGCTGTGGGCCACAACGCCGGCCAGCACCAGCCCGCCCACCACCGCCAGACTGATCTGCATCGTGCTCATCGTGGATCAGGCGGCTTCGGCAAAACCGATGGCAGCTTCCATGTCCACCGCCACGATGCGCGAAACGCCCTGCTCCTGCATGGTCACGCCAATCAACTGCTCGGCCATTTCCATGGCAATCTTGTTGTGACTGATGAAGAGGAACTGCGTTTCCTTGCTCATGGAGCGCACCAGCTTGGCGTAGCGCTCGGTGTTGGCGTCGTCCAGCGGCGCATCGACCTCATCGAGCAAACAGAACGGTGCGGGATTGAGCTGGAAGATCGCAAACACCAGCGCAATGGCCGTGAGGGCTTTTTCGCCGCCCGACAGCAGGTGAATGGTCTGGTTCTTCTTGCCGGGCGGCTGGGCGATCACCTGCACGCCGGCGTCGAGGATTTCCTCGCCCGTCATCATCAGCTTGGCGTTGCCGCCGCCGAAGAGTTCGGGGAACATACGGCCGAAATGGCCGTTGACCGTGTCAAAGGTGCTTGAGAGCAGGTCGCGCGTTTCGATGTCGATCTTCTTGATCGCATCTTCCAGCGTGGTCATCGCTTCATTCAAGTCGGCAGATTGCGCGTCGAGGAACTGCTTGCGTTCACGTGCCGTGCTCAGCTCGTCCAGCGCGGCCAGATTGACGGCGCCGAGCGACTGGATTTCGCGGTTGATGCGGTCGATTTCACCTTGCAGGCCGGTGAGGCGCACATTGCCGGCCTGGATGGATTGCTCCACCGCGGCGAGGTCGGCTTGCGCGTCGGCCAGCAACTGGGCGTATTGCTCAAAGCCCAGTCGGGCGGCCTGCTCTTTCAGCTGGAACTCGGTGATGCGCTGGCGCAGTGGGTCAAGCTCGCGCTCGAGCTGCAGGCGCCGCTCATCGCTGGCGCGCAGCTTGTTGGTCAGGTCGTCGTACTGGCTGCGTTTGGCGCCCAGATCGGCTTCGCGCTCCAGCTTCACGCTCAGCGCGCTTTGCAGACCGGCTTGCGCGGCGGCGTCTGTCAGGCGCGTGAGTTCTTCGCGGGCTTGGGCTTCTTCGCTGGCGATGGAGCTGGCTTGCTGGGCGGCGATGTCGATGGAGCGGGTCAACTCTTCGCGGCGGGACGCCAGGCTGCGCAGTGCAAACGTGGCTTCCTGTGCCTGGCGTTCCAGCGTGCGCTGCTGCTCGCGGGACTCGCCCAGCTTGCGCTCGGTTTCGATCACGCGGTCATCAAGCTGCGCATGGCGTTCCTGGCTGTCGGCCAGTTGCATGTCGAGCTCTTCAAAGCGGCCTTCGGCCGTGACCTTGCGCTCCTGCAGCTCGCCGAGCTGTGCTTCGATTTCAGCCATGTCGGCCTGGATCTGCTCGCTGCGCGCCCGGGTTTGCTCGGCCAGTTGCGTCAGGCGCAGCACTTCGACCTGCAGCTCATGGGTGCGGCTCTGGCCTTCAGCGGTTTCGCGGCGGGCCGTGGCCAGGCGCTGGGCGGCATCGGCATAAGCGGCCTCAGCGCGTATAAGCGCGGAGCGGGCTTCCTCGCTGATCAGAGCCTGGGCCTTGAGCTGCTTGTCGAGGTTTTCGATCTCCTGGGCGCGGGCCAGCAGGCCGGCCTGCTCGGAATCCTGGGCGTAAAAGCTCACGCTGTGGTGCGTGACGGCATGGCCGCTTTGCACATAAATCACCTCGCCGGCCTGCAGCTTGTCGCGTGCAGCCAGGGCGTCGTCCAGGCCTTGGGCCGTGTAGCAACCCTGCAGCCAGTCGCCCAGCAATGCCGATTGGCCGGCGTCGTTCAGGCGCAGCAGTTCCGTCAGCGGCTTGAGGCTGATTGCGGCGTTGGCGCGTGCGGGCGCAGCAGCGCTGGGTGGTGAATAAAACGAGAGCTTGGCTGGCGGCGTATCACGGCCATCGGTACCGGCAAAGCCGCGCACCATGTCGAGCCGGCTGACTTCCAGTGCGCCCAGGCGCTCGCGCAGCGCCGCTTCGAGGGCGTTTTCCCAGCCTTGCTCGATGTGGATGCGGCTCCAGAGGCCTTGCAGGCCATCGAGGCCGTGCTTGGCCAGCCAGGGCTTGAGCTTGCCGTCGGTCTTGACCTTCTCCTGCAGCGCCTTGAGCGCTTCCATGCGCGCCGACAGGTCGGCCCGCTTGGCGGATTCGGTATTGACGGTGTGCTGCAGCGTACGGCGCTCTTCGTCGAGCTGCGGCACGCTGTCGGTCAGCTCGTGCAGGCGGGCTTCGGCTTCAGCCTGGGCTTCTTGCGCGGCAGCGAACTGCGTGTTCAGGTTGGCCAGGCGGGCTTCGTCGGGCGCGTTGAGTGCGTTGCGGTCGGCGGTGAGCTTCTCAAGGCGCAGACCGAGGCTGCGCGACTGCTCTTCGATGTTGCGCTGGTCGGCGGCCAGCACCTGGATTTGCTGCTGCACCTGGCCGACGCTGGCGCGTTGCTCGTTGGCTTTGGCCTGGGCCTGGCGCAGGGCGTCTTCCAGCGCGGGCAGCTGCGTCTGGTGCTCTTCGGTCTGCGCGGCCAGCAGCTCGGCTTTTTCTTCGGCTTCAATGGCTTGCGCGGCCAGGTTTTCCGTCTCGACGGCGGCGTCTTCTTTGCGCGTGGCCCACTGGGCGGTTTGTTCCTTCAACTGCGCCAGGCGTTGCTCGACGCGCTGGCGGCCATCCACCACAAAGCGGATCTCGGCTTCGAGGCGGCCGACCTCGGCGCTGGCCTCATAGAGCTTGCCCTGCGCCTGGTTGACCTGGTCGCCGGCCGAGTAATGCGCCTGGCGGATGGTTTCGAGGTCGGCCTCGATGTGGCGCAGGTCGGCCACGCGGCTTTCCAGATCGTTCACGGCTTTTTCGGCGTCGGCCTTGACCTTGGACTGGTCGGCTTCGCTTTCGGCGCGTTTGAGGAACCACAGCTGGTGCTGCTTCAGGCTTGCATCGGCATGCAGCGTGTTGTAGCGCATCGCCACCTCAGCCTGCTTTTCAAGCCGGTCCAGGTTGGCGTTGAGCTCGCGCAGGATGTCTTCGACGCGGGTCAGGTTTTCGCGCGTGTCCGACAGCCGGTTGGCGGTCTCGCGGCGGCGCTCTTTGTATTTGGAAACACCGGCGGCTTCTTCGAGGAAGAGGCGCAGCTCTTCGGGCTTGGACTCGATGATGCGGCTGATGGTGCCCTGGCCGATGATGGCGTAGGCGCGCGGGCCCAGGCCGGTGCCCAGGAACACGTCTTGCACGTCGCGGCGGCGCACCGGCTGGTTGTTGATGTAGTAGCTGGAGGTGCCGTCGCGCGTCAGCACGCGCTTGACGGCGATCTCGACAAACTGGCCCCACTGGCCGCCGGCGCGGTGGTCGGCGTTGTCAAACACCAGCTCCACGCTGGAGCGGCTGGCCGGCTTGCGTGTGGTGGTGCCGTTGAAGATAACGTCCTGCATCGACTCGCCGCGCAGCTCGGAGGCCTTGCTCTCGCCCAGCACCCAGCGCACCGCGTCCATGATGTTGGACTTGCCGCAACCGTTGGGGCCCACCACACCGACCAGTTGGCCCGGCAGTACGAAATTGGTGGGCTCTGCAAATGATTTGAAACCAGATAGCTTGATCGAATTGAGACGCACGGCTGTCCCTGTTTTTTGGGCCTGGGTCAGGGATTTTTCACCCTAACTCGTTGATTTTTATAGCGTTTTACGGCAAAACGCTGACACACGCCATGTACCACTTTCAGTAGCGCACGGTCCGCCATGTTACCCGAGCGGGGCGGGGATTTTGCCGGGAAAAAGGCCCTTGACGGACCCGGCGTGAAACACTTTGCTTCGCGCAGCGGCGCCCCTGTGTTTCGCGCCTCAGGCCCCGAGCGCATCAGAACAGCAGCGGCGCCGCTAAAATTTGAATGAAATCAGCCTCAAGCCCAATAACCACCTTGGCTTATAGCTATTAATTTAATAGCAAACAGGGCAAACCGCCGCCAACCCATTCCCAAGCCCGCGGCCTGGCCGCAAGGCAAGGCTGGATAATCCGGATATGAATCCCCTGCTTTCACGCCTTCAGCCCTACCCTTTTGAGCGGCTGCGCCAGTTGCACGCCGATATCACCCCCAACCCCGCTTACAAACCCATCAGCCTGGGCATTGGTGAGCCCCGCCACGCCACGCCCCAGCTCATCAAAGACGCGCTGACGGCCAGCCTGAGCGGCCTGGCCAGCTACCCCGGCACCCTGGGCGAGCCCAAATTGCGCCAGTCCATGGCCGACTGGATGGCCCGCCGCTACAACCTGAAGCTGGACCCCGCCACGCAAATCCTGCCTGTCAACGGATCGCGCGAGGCGCTCTTTGCACTTGCACAAACCGTGCTGGACGCCAGCAAGCCGGGCGCCACCGTGGTCTGCCCCAACCCGTTCTATCAAATTTATGAAGGCGCGGCGCTGCTGGCCGGCGTCCAGACCTGGTTTGCGCCCAGCGTGCCCGCGCGCAACTTCGGCATCGACTGGGCGGCCGTGCCGGCCGAGGTCTGGGCCAAGACCCAGCTGGTGTTTGTCTGCTCGCCCGGCAACCCCACCGGCGCGGTGATGTCCCTGGCCGAATGGAAGCTGCTGTTCGAACTCAGCGACCGCTACGGCTTTGTCATCGCCTCCGACGAGTGCTACAGCGAGATTTACTTCCGCGATGAAGCGCCGCTGGGCGGCCTGCAAGCGGCCTCGCAACTGGGCCGGCATGACTTCAAGAACCTGATTTCGCTCACCAGTCTTTCCAAACGCAGCAATGTGCCCGGCCTGCGCAGCGGCTTTGTGGCCGGCGATGCGGCGCTGATCAAGCCGTTTTTGCTCTACCGCACCTATCACGGCAGCGCCATGAGCCCCATCGTGCAGGCGGCCAGCCTGGCGGCCTGGAACGATGAGCAGCACGTGGTCGACAACCGCGCCATGTACCGCGAAAAATTCGCCAAAGTCACCCCGATGTTGTCGGCCGTGATGGACGTCGCCCTGCCCGACGCCGGCTTTTACTTGTGGGCCGCAATTCCCGAAGTCTTCAAGGGCTCGGACACTGCGTTCTCGCGCGAGCTGCTCGCTCTTTACAATGTCGTGGTGTTGCCGGGCAGTTACCTGGCACGCGATGCGCAAGGGCACAACCCCGGCGCCGGCAGAATCCGTATGGCGCTGGTGGCAGAAACCGCCGAATGTGTGGAAGCGGCAGAGCGCATCGTCCAGTTCATCCAATCCAAAGTTCACTGAAAAACCATTCTCATGACTCAAGACAACCTGCAAGCGCTCCAGCAAACCATTGACGCCGCCTGGGAAGACCGCGCCAGCCTGTCGCCCAAATCGGCGCCCAAGGACATTCTGGAAGCCGTCGAGCAAACGATCTCCCAGCTGAACAATGGCTCGCTGCGCGTGGCCACCCGCGAAAGCGTGGGTGTGTGGACGACACACCAGTGGATCAAGAAGGCCGTGCTGCTGAGCTTTCGCCTGAAAGACAACGAACTCATGCGCGCCGGCGACCTCGGCTTTTTCGACAAGGTCAAGACCAAGTTTGCCCACCTGAGCGAAGCGGAAATGCGCGAAACCGGCGTGCGCGTGGTGCCGCCTGCCGTGGCACGCCGCGGCAGCTTTATCGCCAAGGGCGCGATCCTGATGCCCAGCTACGTCAACATCGGCGCCTGGGTTGGCGAAGGCACCATGGTTGATACTTGGGCCACCGTGGGCAGCTGCGCCCAGGTCGGCAACAACGTGCACCTTTCCGGCGGCGTGGGTCTGGGCGGCGTGCTCGAGCCTTTGCAAGCCAACCCCACCATCATTGAAGACAACTGCTTTATCGGCGCGCGCTCCGAAGTGGTCGAAGGCGTGATCGTCGAAGAAAACTCGGTGATCTCGATGGGCGTCTACATCGGCCAGAGCACGCCGATTTACGACCGTGAAGCCGACACTGTCAGCTACGGCCGCATTCCTGCGGGCTCCGTCGTGGTGTCGGGCAACCTGCCTAAAGCCGGCGGCAAGTACAGCATGTACTGTGCGGTGATCGTCAAGCGCGTGGACGCGAAAACCCGCTCCACCACCAGCCTGAACGACTTGCTGCGCGACTGATCAGTTGGTTTGGTTTGGTTTGGCCGTTGGATTGATAAATTGAAATGACTGGGAGCGGACTATGAGCACGATGGAAAGAATCCTTCGCCTGATGGCGGACAAAAAGGCTTCGGACGTTTACCTGTCGGCGCATTCCCCCGCCCTGATCAAGATCAACGGTCAGGCCATTCCCATCAACGCGCAAATCCTGCCGCCGGATGCGCCGCGCAACCTGCTGGCCGAAGTGCTGCCGCCCGAGCGCATCGAAGAGCTTGAGGAAATGGGCGAGCTCAACATGGCACTTCCCATCGCCGGATTGGGCAACTTCCGGATCAGCGGCTTCCGCCAGCGCAGCACCTACGCCGCGGTGATCCGCTTTATCCCGAACGAGATCCCGCCGCTGCAAAGCCTGAACGTGCCGCCCATCCTGGCCGACCTGATCATGGAAAAGCGCGGGCTGCTGCTGATGGTGGGCTCCACCGGCGCCGGCAAGAGCACCACGCTCGCCGCGATGATGGACCACCGCAACGAAAGTACGCTGGGCCACATCCTCACGATTGAGGACCCGGTCGAGTTTTTGTTCACCAACAAGAAATCGGTGGTCAACCAGCGCGAAGTCGGCAGCGACACGCAGTCGCTGCAGGTGGCGCTGAAAAACGCGCTGCGCCAGGCGCCCGACGTGATTCTGATCGGTGAAATCCGCGACCGTGAAACCATGTCGGCCGCGATTGCCTACGCCCAGTCGGGCCACCTGTGCCTGGCCACCATGCACGCCAACAACAGCTACCAGGCGCTGAACCGTATCCTGAGCTTTTACCCCGTTGAAGTGCGCAGCACCATGCTGGGCGACCTGGGCGCGGCCCTCAAAGCGATCGTGTCGCAGCGCCTGCTGCGCACGCAAGACGGCGGCCGCACGCCGGCGGTCGAAGTCATGCTCAACACCAAGCTGATTTCCGAGCTGATTGAAAAAGGCGACTTCTCGGGCGTCAAGGAAGCGATGGAAAAATCCATGGCCGAAGGCTCGCAGACCTTCGAGCAGGACATCGCCAAGCTCATCGTTGACGGCACCGTCGCACGCAAGGAAGGCATTTTGTACGCCGACTCGCCGACCAACCTGATGTGGCGCCTGGAAAACGACTTTGCCGTCAAGGCCAAGACGCTGGAGCCCGAAGAGGATCCGGACGACGAACCATCTTTCACCGAGATCACGCTGGACGTGAAACACTGAAACACGGCCGCGCTCGTTTTCGGGCCGACTTGAACCCGATCCGACTAAACGCCATGTCCCGAACCCTGCATCTCGCTGAACAGCTGATTTCCCGCCCCTCCGTCACGCCTGACGACGCCGACTGCCAGGCCATGCTGATCGCACGGCTGGCGCCACTGGGGTTTCAATGCGAAACCATCGTCAGCGGCCCTGACAGCTTTCGGGTCACCAACCTGTGGGCCAAGCGGGAAGGAAAGCTTAAGGAATTTAGGCCTCCAGCCCAGGCAGGACATGGACAAGCCGCTCCTGAATTGATAGCAACAAGCGGTAAGGCCAAGACGCTTGTATTTGCCGGCCACACCGACGTCGTGCCCACCGGCCCACTCGACCAATGGCACAGCCACCCGTTCACACCCAGCCATCGCGACGGAAAGATGTATGGCCGCGGCACCGCCGACATGAAGACCTCCATCGCAGCCATGGTGGTGGCGGTCGAGGAATTCCTGGCGGCTAATGCGGATCCCAGTCTGTCGATCGCCTTCCTGGTCACCAGCGACGAGGAAGGCCCGGCTGTGGACGGCACCGTCATGGTGTGTGAGCGGCTTTTGGCGCGGGGCGAGGTGCTGGACTACTGCATCGTGGGCGAGCCGACCTCGGTCGACAAACTTGGCGACATGATCAAAAACGGGCGCCGCGGCACCATGAGCGGCAAGCTCACCATCAAGGGCGTGCAGGGCCACATCGCTTATCCGCACCTGGCCAAAAACCCGATCCACCTGTTTACGCCGGCGCTGGCCGAGCTGGTGGCAACTGAATGGGACAAGGGCAATGCGTTTTTCCCGGCCACCAGTTGGCAGGTGTCCAACATCCATGGCGGCACAGGCGCCTCCAATGTCATTCCGGGCGAACTCGTGGTGGACTTCAACTTCCGTTTCTGCACCGAATCCACACCGGAAAGCCTCCAGCAGCGCCTGCAGGCGGTGCTCAGCCGGCACCAGCTTGAGTACGACCTGAAATGGACGCTGGGCGGCCTGCCCTTTCTGACCACGCCCGGCACGCTGGTCGACGCGGTGCGTGGTGCCATCCAGGCCGAAACCGGCCTGCAAACCGAACTCTCCACCACCGGCGGCACCAGCGACGGCCGTTTTATCGCCAAGATCTGCCCCCAGGTCATTGAGTTCGGACCCATCAACGCCACCATCCACAAGATCAACGAGCACGTGCTGGTCAGCTCGCTGGACCCGCTCAAGAACATCTACAAGGGCGTGCTGGAACGGCTGGAACGCGTGGAAGTGGCATGACTGACGCCACATCCTCAACGCCCCTGACGGTGCTCGCGCTGGTCGAAGCGTCGGCCGCCAGGCTGGAGGCTGCGGGCCTGAGCTATTCAGACGGTTATGGGCAAGGCACGACCAACGCCTTTGACGAAGCCGCCTGGCTGGTGCTGTGGAAGCTGGGCCTGCCGCTCGACGATCTCGATTCAGTAGAGAATCGGCCTGTAGCCCAGGAGGAGCAAGCACAGGTTGCTATGCTTTTGGAAGCACGCATCCAGACCCGCAAGCCGGCCGCCTACCTGACGAACGAAGCCTGGCTGATGGGCGTGCCGTTTTATGTGGACGAGCGCGTGATCATTCCGCGCTCCCTGATTGCCGAGCTGCTGGCCGATGCGAGCATCGACCCCTGGCTGGGCGAACACACCCACCGCGTGCTTGACCTGTGCACCGGCAACGGCAGCCTGGCCGTGCTGGCCGCCATCACCTATCCTGACGTGCAGGTCGACGCCGCCGACATCAGCCTGGACGCTTTGGCGGTGGCCCGCATCAATGTGGACCGCCATCACCTGGACACCCGGATCACGCTGATTGAGTCCGACGGGCTGGCGGCCTGCCCTGGTCTTTATGACCTGATTTTGTGCAACCCGCCCTATGTCAACGCGGCCAGCATGGCGGCGCTTCCGGCTGAATTTCGCGCTGAACCCGGCCTGGCGCTGGATGGCAACCGGCACGGCGGCACCGACGGCATGGACTTTATTCGAGACCTTATTCAAAACGCCGTACGCCATATGAGCGAAAATGCGGTATTGGTGCTGGAAATCGGCAATGAGCGCGAGAATTTTGAGCGCGCTTTCCCGACACTTGAACCGCTGTGGTTCGAAACCAGCTCGGGTGCCGACCAGGTTTTACTGCTCACCCGCGAACAACTGGCCTGAAAGCCTGAGCCGGCGCTCCGCCCCGGCCCGGATGACTGGCGCGGCGCTTGCATGGCAAGCGTGTGCGCCTTCCCGCCGCCCGACTACTTTTCCTGAAGCTTTTATTTAAATGATTACCCTTAAAAACGTCGTGCTGCGCCGCGGCGCCAAAGTGATTCTGGACAGCGCGTCCGTCACCCTCAACCCCGGCGAGAACGTCGGCCTGGTCGGGCGTAACGGCGCGGGCAAGTCCTCGTTGTTTGCCATGCTCAACGGCACACTGCATGAAGACGGCGGCGAGTTTTCAATCCCCACGCAGTGGCGCATGGCGCAGGTCGCGCAGGACATGCCGGAAACCGAACAAAGCGCCACCGACTACGTGATCGAAGGCGACGTGGTGCTGATGGCTGCACAAGCCGAGGTGACGGCCGCCGAAGAAAGCGGCGACGGCGACCGCATGGCGCACGCCTACATGGAGCTGTACGACTCCGGCGCGCATGACTCGCAGGCGCGCGCTCAGGCGCTGATCCTGGGCCTGGGCTTCAAGGTCAGCGAGCTGGACAACCCGGTCAACAGCTTCTCCGGCGGCTGGCGCATGCGCCTGCAACTGGCGCGCGCACTGATGTGCCCGTCTGACCTCCTGCTGCTGGATGAACCTACCAATCACCTGGACCTCGACGCACTGGTCTGGCTGGAAGCCTGGCTCAAGCGCTACCAGGGCACCATGCTGGTCATCAGCCATGACCGTGAATTCCTCGATGCCGTGACCGACGTGACGGTGCACATCGAAAGCGCCAAGCTGACCCGTTACGGCGGCAACTACAGCAAGTTCGAAGACTTGCGCTCAGAGCAGATGGCGCTGCAGCAAACCGCGTTTTCGAAGCAGCAGGACAAGATCGCTCACCTCCAGAAGTTCATTGCACGCTTCAAGGCCAAGGCCAGCAAGGCCAAGCAGGCGCAAAGCCGCGTCAAGGCGCTGGACCGCATGGAGAAAATCGCGCCGCTGCTGGCCGAAGCCGACTTCACCTTCGAGTTCAAGGAACCGGCCAACCTGCCCAACCCCATGCTGTCGATGCAGAACGCCTACTTCGGCTACCCCGCCCCAGAGGGTTCGCCCGCAGGCACGCCGCCCACGGTCATTGTCCAGAACGTCAGCAAGTCAGTGCTGGCCGGCCAGCGCATCGGCATTTTGGGCGCCAACGGCCAGGGCAAGTCGACGCTGGTCAAAACCGTGGCCCGAGCGCTCACGCCCATCGAAGGCGAGATGATTGAGGGCAAGGGCCTGAACATCGGCTACTTCGCCCAGCAAGAGCTGGACGTGCTGCGCCCTGCCGACAACCCGCTGGAGCACATGATCCGCCTGGTCAAGGAAGTCACGGCCGCCGGCAAAATGGGCAACCAGCCCACGCGTGAGCAAGACCTGCGCAGCTTTCTGGGCAACTTCAATTTCGGCGGAGACATGGTCAAGCAGGCCGTGGGCAGCATGAGCGGCGGCGAAAAAGCCCGCCTGGTGCTGTGCATGATCGTCTGGCAGCGCCCCAACCTGCTGCTGCTCGATGAGCCGACCAATCACCTGGACCTGGCCACACGCGAGGCACTGTCGATGGCGCTCAATGAGTTTGAAGGCACCGTGATGCTGGTCAGCCATGACCGTGCCTTGCTGCGCGCCGTCTGCGATGAGTTCTGGATGGTGTCGCAAGGCGGCGTCGCGCCTTTCGACGGCGATCTGGACGATTACCAGAAATACCTGCTCGACCACGCCAAACGCCAACGCGAAGAAGCCAAGAAGACGGGCGGCGCGGCACCGGCTGCTGCGGCCAGGTCCGCTGCACCGGCCGCAGTGGCCGATGAAAAGAAACCCGTGCCGCGCGAGACACCCGAGCAGCGCAAGCTGGATGCGCAGCGCCGCCAGCAGCAGGCCGAAGCCACCAAGCCGCTGCGCAAGGAAATCGAAAAAATCGACCTGCGCATGAAGGCGCTCACCAGCGAACGAGACAGCCTTCAAGCACTATTGACCACCACCACCGCGCCCGCGGAGATCGCCCAGACCGGCAAACGCCTCAAAGCCATCGAAGGCGAAATAGACATGCTGGAAGAACGGTGGCTTGAGCTGACCGAACAGATCGAGACCGCTGCGGTGTAAAGTGGGCTACGGCCTTCGCCGGCAGTCTGCCTGCGCAGACAGGACCCGCCCTGAAAGGATTTGATCCATGCCTTCCGCCTTGCACATGGCTGCGGACAACGCAGCCCTTGAAGCCGCCGTCAAACGCAGCCGCAAGCTGCTGAACAAGCGCGCCATGGTCGCCGCGGCGGCCAGCGCGGTGCCTGTTCCCGGCCTTGACTGGATGGTGGACGCCGCGATGCTCTCCAAGCTCATTCCCGAGATCAACAAGGAATTCGGCCTCACGCCGCAGCAACTGGACAAGCTCGAGCCCAAAAAGCGGGATCAGGTCCAGAAAGCGGTCACCATGGTGGGGTCGGTGCTGATCGGCAAGTTCATCAGCCGGGATCTGGTCATCAAGGCCGCCACCAAGATCGGCGTGCGCCTGACGACCAAGCAGGTCGCCAAGTACGTTCCCCTGGCCGGCCAGATCGTCTCGGCCGCTGTGGGTTACGCCGCCATTCGCTATTTTGGTGAAGAGCACATGAAGGACTGCATACGGGTGGCGCGGCAAGCGCAGCTTGATGTACCGGCGCTGGGGTATTCGGCCTGAGGGTACGCGACTCAAGATATCGCGCCCAGAAAGACAAAAGGACTTAGCCTTGCGGCTAAGTCCTTCATGTACTTGGTGGGTTCTGACAGATTCGAACTGTCGACCTACGGATTAAGAGTCCGCTGCTCTACCAACTGAGCTAAGAACCCGGAATTTCTGGTGGGACCAGCGGGGGTCGAACCCACGACAAACGGATTAAAAGTCCGCTGCTCTACCAACTGAGCTATGGTCCCGAGAATGCACCTTGCGATACATTCCGGTTTTTACTGCTTTGAGGGCAGCAAAGCCTTGAATTATAGCGTGATTTTTTAGCGCTCCGCAAAATCTCAGCCTGCAATTTTGTCGAGCGCCCAGCCTGCCGCGCACAACCCGAAGGTAGAGGTCACGCTGACGACCGAGCCATAGCCATGGCAGTTCAGGCTGCCGTCTGTTTGGGCCGCGGCATCAGGCTGCAGAACCGCCTCGCGGCTGAACACGCAGGCCACGCCGATCTTGCCTGTGCGTGCCGCGCCGTGTTCTTTGCGCAGCCTGTAGCGCAATTGCGCGAGCAGCGGGTCATGCGTGACCAGCGACAGGTCGTCAATCTCAACGCGGTGCGCGAGTCGCTTGCCTCCTGCTGCGCCAACGCTGACCAGGTTCACCTTGCTGGCAATGGCCCAGGCCGCCATGGCCGTCTTGGCCTTGACCTGGTCGCAGGCGTCGATCACGGCCAACAGCTTGCGATCAAAACCGGCCTCAAGGCCCATGATGCCCGGCCAGTTGGCGGCATCGACAAATTCCTCGATGCCATTGACGCGGCACCCTGGATGAATTTGCGCAATGCGTTCTCGCATGGCTTGCACCTTGGCCTGCCCCAGTGTGCTGTCCAGTGCGTGAACCTGGCGATTGATGTTGGACTCTGCGATGTGGTCAAGGTCGATCAGGGTCAGCTGGGCGACACCGCTTCGGGCCGCGGCCTCGGCCGCCCAGGAGCCCACACCACCCAGACCCACCACCACAATATGTGCCTGGCGGATTTTTTGTGCACCTGCCGCGCCGTAGAGGCGGGCCAGGCCGCCAAAGCGGCGCTCCAGGTCGGCAGGGATTTCTTCGACGGCGGAGGTCATGGCTGCCTGGGTTGTCAATGGAGTCGTGTCAGGCCGAGCGCTCAAGACGCCAGATCTGGTATTTCAGCCCGGCCACACAACCCGCCAGAATCGACGCCAGCGCCACAAAGCTGGTCGCGCTCAAGGTCGAGATGCCCGACAAGCCCTGGCCCACGGTGCAACCCATGGCGCAAACGCCACCCACCCCCATGAGCGTGGCGCCCACCAGGTGGTTGCCGGTGTCTTCCGCATCGCGAAAGCCTTCCCACCGAAAATTGCGTGACGCCACGGCATAGACGGCCGAGCCGGCCACCACGCCAAACACCGACACGATGCCCAGCGTGAGGACTTTGCTCTTGTCACTGAAAAACATGAGCCAATCCACCGTGTAAGCCACCGGCGACACAAAGCTCAATGCCTCGGCTCTGCCCGAGTTGGTGGCGAGAAAAGCTTCTTGCAGCGTTTCTGGGTGCTCGGCCACATAGCCCAGCCGTCCGCTGACCCACCACATGGCGGCCACGACGGCGCCTATTCCCAGACCGGCAAGCAGATTGTCAAAGCGCCGAAAATCCTCACCAAACAAAGCCCAGACAATCAGGCCCAGGCCGATCAGGATCGCCAGGCCAATCCCGGCCGATGCGGGCGAAATACCGATAGCGCCGGCCACCCAGTTCGGCAAGGTGGCGTTGGTCGTGAAATCGACGGCTACCTTGTCGACCGTTGCCACACGAACCACGGCAGTAATGCCCTTGAGCGTGGCAAAGGCGGCGATACCCATCACGGCAAACACCACGACGGATTTAAGGCTTCCGCCGCCGATGCGTACCAGCGTCTTGCTTCCGCAACCGGACGCCAGCACCATGCCGAAACCGAACATGGCGCCGCCCACGAGCGCAGAAAGCCAGATAAAGCGGTTGGAGGCATACAGCGTTTTGGTCGGGTCGATCACACCGGCCGCAGCCATGGTGAAAAACCCGATCATGGCCACACCAATCGCCATGCCCCACATGCGCATGCGGGTCCAGTCGCCCATGTTCACGATGTCGCTGACGGCGCCCATGGTGCAGAAGTGCGTGCGCTGGGCAATGGCACCGAAAATCATCGAAAGAATGAAACCGGCCCAGAGAACCTGGGCCGTGAGACTGTTGAGTGCGGGAATGTCCATTCCCCAATTTTAGTTGGGAATGAAGAAGCGCCCCGGACTGACCGAATGCGCCCTGACCTGCTTACTTCAGCTTGGACAAGCGGTCTTTGGCCACAGAGGCAGCTTCGGCCTGCGGATAGGCCTTGATCAGGTCCTCCAGCGTCTTGCGAGCCGACTTGGTGTCTTTGAGCTCGATCTGGCAATTGGCCATCGACAGCATCGCCTCCGGCGCGCGCAGGTGATCGGGTTCGGCCGTCACGAGCGAGCGGAAATTGGTCACAGCGTCGCGGTAATTGCGAAGCGCGTATTGCGCATTGCCCAGCCAGAACAAAGCCGAGGCCCGGTAGCCGGTTTGCGGGTAGCGCTTCATGAAGGCCAGGAAGCTGGTCTGCGCGGCCGCAAAGTCGCCCTTGCGAAGGGTGGCCAGCGCTGCTTCGAATTCCTGCTTTTCAGCAGGTTCGGCCACAAACTCCTTGCCGTCCACGCTGACCTTGCCCGGCTCAAACTTGCGCAGACGCTCGTCCACGCCCGTCGTCAGGTCCTTCTGCGTACGCTGCATCTCTACTACGTTGCGCGTCAGGTTTTCGTTCTGCCCGCGCAGGGTGGCCAGCTCATTGCGCAAAGCTTCGATCTGGTTGGACAAATCAAGCAGGCTGCGGCGCAGTTGGGCATTGTCTTCGGTGGTCTTTCGCACTTCATCAGCCATGCGCTGCTGCGAGCTGTCCACCTTCTGCCGCAAATCGAGAATCGCCTTGCGGGCTTCGTCGTCTTCAAACAGGCCGGCGTGTGCACTGAACGCCAGCATGCCGGCCGCGACCGTCGCGGCAACCCGGAACATGTTCACGGTGAGTGTCCTGCTTAGCGGTAGTTGAGTTCAGCGCGGCGGTTCTTCGCCATGGCGTCTTCGTCGGAGCCGGAGACTGCCGGTTTTTCCTTGCCGAAGCTCACAGCTTCGACCTGGGCATCCGAAACACCCAGCAAGCCGAGCGCACGGCGAACGGCTTCAGCACGCTTTTGGCCCAGCGCCAGGTTGTATTCGCGGCCACCGCGCTCGTCGGTATGGCCTTCAATGGCCATCTTGCGGGACTTGTTGGCGGTCAGGTACTTGGCATGGGATTCAATCGCGCCCTGGAACTCGGGCTTGACCACGTAGCTGTCAAAGTCGAAGTAGATGATCTTGGTGGTATTGGCAGGGCCCGCGAGCGAAGCGTCAGTGCCTTGAACTTCCACCGGAGTCACGCCACTGCCGGTTGCGCCAGATGTATTGCCGCCTTGCTGGGTCTGGCCCGTGCGGTCTTCAACGGGTACGTCGTTCAGCTTGACGCCGGAGCCGCAGGCCGTCAGTGTGGCCGCCAAAATGAGGGAAGAAATGATTGAAAAAACGGTGCGCTTCATGAAGTACCTCTACAAAAAATAAAAATGGGCTGAATTAACGATGATGTTTAACGCTGGAAGGGGCCCCAATCGGGCTCACGGATATCGCCGCTGGCGCCGGACAGTTTGGCTTTGATCTTGCCGTCCAGCGTCGTGGTCATCAGCGCTTCCCTGCCCTGTTGCTGGGTGGCGTACACGATCAGGCGGCTGTTGGGCGCAAAACTGGGGCTTTCGTCGGCCGAGGTGTCGGTGATTGGAGTGACCGTTCCGCTGGCAAGTTCCATGACATGCAGCTTGAATGCACCGCCTACGCGGGAAACATAGGCGAGCCATCGGCCATCAGGGCTGACCGCCGGGGAGATGTTGTAGCTCCCCGTAAAAGTGACCCTCTCGGCATTTCCGCCACCGGGGCTCATGCGATAGATCTGCGGTGCGCCTCCGCGGTCGCTGACGAAGTAAATATAGCGCCCGTCCGGCGAAAAAGCCGGCTCGGTATCGATGCTGGAAGACTGGGTCAGCCGCTTCGGGTCGCCTCCGTTCAGGCCAATGGCATACAGCTGCGAGCCACCGTCGCGGCTGAGCGTCGCCACCAGTTGTTTGCCGTCCGGAGACCACGCCGGCGCGCTGTTGGACCCGCGGAAGTTGGCGAGCAGGCGCCGCTTGCCACTCGCCACGTCATGCGAATAGATCACGGGCTTGCGAGACTCAAAAGAAACATAGGCCAGCTGAGCGCCATTGGGCGACCACGCCGGTGAAATGATCGGCTCAGGACTGGTCAGGGCCGACTGGGCACCCTCCCCGTCGGAATCGGCCACCCACAGGTTGTACTTCTGGGCCGCCTTGGTGACGTAGGCAATACGCGTCGAGAAAATGCCTTTCTCGCCGGTGAGCTTTTCATAGACATAGTCAGAAATGCGGTGCGCGGACAGGCGCAGATCGGCAGGTCCTACGGTATAGCTCTGGCCACCGAGATCCTGCCCTCGCACGATATCCCAAAGACGCAGGCGCACGTCATAACGGCCGTCGGCCAGCAAGGTCACGCTGCCAGTGACCATGGAGTCCGCGCCTTTTTGCCGCCAGATGGCAAGGTCCGGACGGGTGTTTTCGTCTGCATTGATGCCGGTGGTGTCGACGGGCCGGAACATGCCGCTGCGCTCAAGATCGGCCCGCACAATACTGCCAATTTTCTGCGGCGCCTGCGCGTCCCCGCGAAATGCGGCAATGGCGATAGGAAGCTGGGTCAGACCCACACCGGACACCTCAACGCGAAATTGCGCGAAGGCCGGCAAAACAGGGAAGGCGCCCGCAACCAGCAGGCTGACAAGGTTGCGGCGGCGAATGGAGGATGCAATGCTCATAAGGGGGTGTTAATCAGTGCAAGGAGGTTATTTTGGCGGGTGATGCGGAGCTCAATTCGCGCAGGCCCGTTTCGGCCTGGATCACGTTGGTTTTCATGCGTTGAAGTACCCTGTTCTTATTGACGGACTCCTGGTCCCGCTTGTTTTCGCGGTGCCAGAGGTGAAAGACTTCCGTGCCCATAAAACCATTCTTGCGATGAACGCCCAGATGGTTAAGCCTGAGCACGAGGTCGGCATCTTCATGGCCCCACCCCTGAAAGGTTTCGTCAAATCCATTGACGGCGACAAAGTCGCTTCGCCAGACGCCAAAGTTGCAACTCCGTATGCCATGCCAGTGAAAGCCTTGTTTTACCCTGAATAAACGCCAGGGCCAGTGCAGGAGGTGAAATAATTTGTTGCAGTCACCGGTCAGCCTTGCCCCAAGCCAGAACCTTACAGGACGGCTGGGCAGGTCGATAGCGCCATTGACTACACGTTCTGTCAGACGTTGACTGATAAGCACCCGGCTGCCATTGAGAAAGCAACCGGCTTCTGCCAGGCGCGTGTGCTGATCGACAAAAGACTTGTTGGGGACACAATCGCCGTCCAGAAACACCAGGTAGTCGCCTGAGGCCTGGCTTGCCCCCAGATTACGAGCCTGCGCGGCCGTAAATCCAACATCCGGGTGCCAGATATGGCGGACCGGGCACTTGAAAGGCGGGCATCCGTCAAAGAGCATCTGCACCTGGTCAGGCCGCGAACCGTCATCTGCGATCACGACCTCATGCCGCTCATCACACTGCGTCGCCAACGAGCGCAACACGGCCAGCAAGGCGTCTGTCCGGTTGTAGGTCAGGACAATAAAGCTGATTTTCATTGCCCGGTCGCAACGCTTTTGCCGCCCTGCTGCTGCAACCACAGCTTCAGGTATCGGTAATAAGTGCCTTCTGCATTGGAGATGGCCAGGACAAGTCCCATCTTGCCATCCAGGAAACCAAGCTTCAGAAAATAGGTACGCACAAAGGCCCAGATACCGTGCCCGATCGCCTTGCCAACAGAAGCCGTCTTGCCCTTGCTTTTAAGGCCTTGGGCGCCTGCAGTTGAATAGCGGTTGACTTTGTCGAGCACGGATTCGAAGTTCCGGAAACTCTCGTGCAGCAAAGGCGAATGCAGCTGCCCGACCTGGCCGTCGGCGACGAGCCTCTCATGCACCAGGTCGTCGGTAAAACGCGCTGCCCCGCGGCGAAACAGGCGCACCACCCGGTCGGGATACCAACCGGAATGGCGCATGTATTGCCCGCAATAGCTGGAGAGACGGGGAAACGAATACACATCAAACGCCGGAGCCTGGAGGCAGGCGAGGATTTCCGCCTGCAGCGCGGGTGTCACCCGCTCATCGGCATCGATTGAAAGCACCCAGTCCGAGGTTGCCAACGCCACGGCCCGGTTCTTCTGCACGCCAAAGCCCTGCCAGTCGGGGCTGACGCTCACCCCGGCGCCCAGGGACTGCGCTATTTGCAAGGTGTCATCGGTACTGCCCGAGTCCAGCACCACGATCTGGTCCGCAAACATCACCGAGCGAAGGCAGGCCTCGATGTTATGGGACTCGTTCTGGGTGATGACTGTGACGGACAAGCTTGCCAACGAATGCCTTTGGGGTGGTTTTGAAGGGGTGACGAAAGAAGGTTTTGCCAATGAAACACCCCCTCGCCATCCGCCGACAGCATAGCAGAGCCCTCTTCGTATTTGGGGCTTCTGCAGCAAATGGAATGGCCGATAATGCGGACAATCCATCAGGCAGCCCCTGCGACTATTTTGCAAAAAAAGACGATCAATTCACGGATCACCCGCATCCTCCCGGCAGCCGGCTTTCCTGACGCTTTGCGCGAGCACGCAACGTGAGCCAGCCGCAGGACACGCAAACTGCCGGTACGAGGCCAAAAACCACACTGTGGCGCCGGCTGTTGCGTGTGTGGCCTTATTTCAGCGGTTCGCGTTCGGGGTGGGCACTGGCCATCGCCGCGACGATCGCCGCGTCCGCAACCGAGCCTTTCGTGCCGGCCCTGCTCAAGCCCCTGCTGGACAGGGGCTTTCAAAAAGGCGCGCTGGACCTTTGGCTGGTACCGGTGACCCTGATACTGCTTTTTGCCGTGCGTGGAATCTCCGGCTTTGTGGCGCAATACGCGCTGGCCAAAGTGACCAACGAGGGCTTGCAGTCCCTGCGCCGGGCGATGTTCGGCAAGCTGCTGAGTTCACGGCTGTCGTTGTTTTCCGACCAGTCGTCCAGCGCCATCGCCAACACGGTGGTGTACGAGGTCTTCAACGGCTCGTCGATGATGATCAATGCGGTCATGAAGCTGGCGCGCGACATCCTGACCCTGGTGGCTTTGGTCGCCTATCTGCTGTTCCTCAACTGGAAGCTGATGCTGATCGTTTCGCTGCTGTTCCCGGCTGTCGCACTGGTGATCCAGTTGTTGACACGGCGGCTTTACCGCCTGACCAAGGAAAGTCAGATCGCCACGGACAACCTGGCCTATGTTGTAGAAGAAAACGTGCTGGCCCACCGCGATGTGCGCCTGCACGGCGCGCAAGAAGGACAAGCCTCTCGCTTTGAGGCCTTGAGCAATACGCTGCGCAGGCTGTCCATCAAATCCACCGTGGCCTATGCGGGCATGAGTGCCATCACGCAGGTGCTGGCCGCCATGGCCTTGTCGGCAGTGATCTCCATTGCCCTGCTCCAGGGTTCAGAAAACACCACCACGGTGGGCGGCTTCGTGGCCTTCGTGACCGCCATGCTGCTGCTGATTGCGCCCATCAAAAGCCTTTCCGATGGCGCAACGCCTATCACACGCGGACTGGCGGCCCTTGAGCGGGGGCTGGACCTGGTCGACCTTATCGACGACGAGAGCAGCGGAAGCTTCACCAAGGCAAGAGTGGCCGGCGATATCGAGTTTGCAGGCGTGAGCGTGGTTTACAAGCCGGACGCGGCCCCGGCGCTTGACAACATCAGCCTGGCGATCCGGGCCGGTGAAACGGTGGCACTCGTGGGCTCCTCCGGATCCGGAAAAACCACGCTGGCCAGCCTGCTTCCGCGCTTTGTGGATTTCACCGCCGGCAGCGTCAAGCTGGACGGAACCGGGCTGCGGGAGTGGGACTTGCCGTCCCTGCGCTCGCAGTTCGCCTTCGTCAGCCAGCACGTCGTGATGTTCAACAACAGCATGGCTTTCAACGTCGCGCTGGGCCAGTCTTTCGACCGCGAGAAAGTCATCAGCTGCCTGGCGGCTGCCAACCTGGGGCAACTGCTTGAAGAGTTGCCGCAGGGCATCGACACGGTTCTCGGCCACAACGCCATGCAGCTGTCGGGCGGGCAGCGCCAGCGGCTGGCGATTGCCCGGGCGCTTTACAAGGATGCGCCGGTGCTGATCCTGGACGAGGCCACCTCGGCACTGGACACGGAGTCCGAAAAAGCCGTCCAGGAGGCCATACAGCGGCTGGCAGCGGGCCGCACCTCGCTGATCATCGCGCACCGGTTGTCTACCATCCAGCACGCCGACCGCATCATCATGATGAATGCCGGCCGCATCGTGGAGCAAGGAAGCCATGCGGAACTGCTTCAACACAACGGCGCCTATGCCCACCTGTACCGGTTGGGCTCCCAGGGCGCAGCCTGATAAAACGACAGTTCGAAAGTCTCATAGATGCCAGTTTCCATCAGCGGCTTTACCTTTATTCGCAACGGCGTGGGCCTGGGCTTTCCTTTTGAAGCATCCATCCGCTCGCTGCTGCCTCTCGTCGATGAATTTGTCGTGGCCGTGGGCAAGGGCGAGGACGACACGCTGGAGCGTGTCAAGGCCATAGGCGACCCCAAAATCCGCATCATCGAAACCCTGTGGAACGAGCGCATGGCCGACCGCGGCTTTGTTTATGCGCAGCAGAAAATGATTGCGCAGTACTCCTGCACCGGCGACTGGGCTTTCTACCTTGAGGGCGATGAGGTCGTGCATGAGGGCGAGCTGGCCGCCATACGCGCGAGTGTCGAGCGCCACCACGGCAACCCTGCCGTCGAAGCGCTGGTCTTTGATTACCTGCACTTTTACGGCTCACCCGACTGGATATCCATCAGCCCCGGCTGGTACCGGCGCGAATGCCGCCTGATCCGCAACACCATCCGCAGTTATGCGCCCGACGGCCAGTACTGGCTTGTCACCACGCAGCACAAACGCGGACGCAACCCGCAAGCCGCGCTGGCCAATGCACACATCTACCATTACGGGTGGATACGCCGCAACGAGGAAATGCAGAAAAAACTGGACCAGGTCAGCAAGTACTGGGGCGAGGCTTCGGCTGCGCAGATCACCTACAGCCAGTTTGACCGCCGCGCCCTCGCCCCTTTCACGGGAACGCACCCGCAGGCTGTGCAGGCATGGTTGGCCACCGAGGCCGAACCCGTCCTGAACATCGACCCGGCCTACAAACCCACGCCCAAGGAAAACAAGTACCACTTCATGCGGCAGGTGGAAACGCTGACCGGGCTGGACTTCAGCCGCAAGCATTTCAAGCTGGTCGCCTGAATTCGTCCTCGGCGGGAGAGCTGCCGGGGGCACATTTGCTATCAATTTAATAGCTAATAGCCGATGCCCTGTCTAGGCTGGAGGCCAATTTCATCAACAACCTCGGGTGAAAGGCGTGAAAGCCGTGAAAGCCCAAAAGGCCTCAGGTCTACGCTATACCGGCTTTCTCGCGACGGCCGAGAAGTAAAGTGATTCTTGCTGCAGCGCGATTTCCCGCCACTGGTAGTGCGAGGCAAAGGCCACAGCACCGTCTGACAGCGTTTTGCGCAGCGCTGGCTTGTCCAGCAAATTCCCCAAAACCTGCGTCAGTTCGCCAGGATCTTTCGGGTCGTCAAGCAGCAACGCGTTTGCACCCTGCCGCAGCAAGCCGGAAATACCGCAGTACTTCGGCCCACTGACAACCACTGGCAGGCCATGGGCCATGGCCTCCAGCACCACCATCGCAAAGGTATCTTCGAACGTGGGGTGCACCAGGACGTCGGCAGCCTCGTAAGCCGGGGCCACATCCTTGAGAGCGCCGAGAAAAAATACCCGCGAGCCCAACTTGAGCGCATCGGCCACAGCGCGGAATTCGGCGATGTGCGCAGCGTTGCCCACCACCGCCAGCGTCACCTCCGGCGGCAGTTGAACCAGTGCGCGCAACAAGGCCTCCAGGCCTTTCTTGCGGTAATCGTTGCCGACAAACAGCAGGCAGGTTCCCTCCGCCGGCAAACCCAGTTCTGCCCGGGCCGCAGCCTTGCGCCCAGGCATCGCCGGCGCGGGCAAGGTAATGCCGGGTGTGACGACCGAGACCACACCGGCGCAGCCAGGGTAGGCGGCGGCCATGATGGGCCGCAGGCTTTCCGAGGTCACCACCACCTGCCGGCCGGGGCGGGGGGCATAACGCACGCGCTCCAGCCACAGGTAGGCCAGCAAACGCGGGCTGGTCACGACCTTGAGCCAGCGCAGTGCCCGGCGCCAGCCTGTGCGGCCGTGAAAGAGGCTGTGCTTGACCGGGAGTACATGCACCGTCTGGACCTCGCCGTGCCAGGTGTTTTCGTGGGAATGCACCACGTCGAAACCGCGGCGCGTCCCCCACCAGGTCAGCGTGGCAAACCAGAGCTGGTTGATCCAGCGCGGCTTGCGCAAGGGGGACGAGACCTTGTGATAGGTCACGCCAGGCCATTGGTGGTCAATTTCCTGCGCGAACACATGCATCTCGTGCCGGGCCGAGAGCTGCTCGACCAGCGCGATGGAATAACGTTCCGCACCACCGCCGGTCGGCGAAAAAGTACGGTTGAAAACGGCGATGCGAAGTTTCTTGGGCTCGGACGAGGTCATTTTTTCCGGCGATCCTCATACGCCGTGGCGATCTTGAGCCAGAACACCGGCAAAGCGGTCGAACGCAGTACCGGCACACGCGGCAACTCCAGCATATCCATACCCTCATGGCAGCGGCTGCGCTGTGTGGTGGTGGCGGTGGCAAAGCCGATTTCTCTGGCCAGCGCCACATGCCGTGCCTCGTAATGGCCGTAGGGGTAGCAGAAGTGCTCGACCGGCCGGCCAATAACGGACTCCAACCCGGTTTTGCCGAGCACTATTTCCTCGCGGCTGCCCTGCTCGCTGGTTTCCAGCAAATTGGCATGCCGATGCGTGTGCGAACCGATCTCCTGCCCACCGGCCACCCATTGGCGAATCTCGCCCCCGTCCATCAGCGGAGTCTGCGGGATGCCGATAGCGTCATCCCAGATATTGGTTTTACCGAGCAGGCCGCTGACCGCGTAGCAGGTAGACGAAAACCCGTGCCTGGCCAGTACCGGCAAGGCATGCGTGAGGTTGTTCTGGTAGCCGTCGTCAAACGTGATTCCAACCACTTTGCCCGTGCGCTCACCCATCAGGTAAGGCTGCAGGGCGCTCATCGACAGCCCCGTATAACCCAGCCATTTGAGCCAGGCCATTTGCCGTGCAAAAGCCTGCGGCGACACATAGAGGCCGCGAAACGGACTGCCTCTGGGCGGTGCGACAGCGATCTGGTGGTAGACCAGGATGGGAATGGGTCGGCGGTTTTGGGTCAGCATGACAATGCAGGCCTCACAGCAGGACGATGTCGTATTGCTCCTGCGCCATGGCAGCTTCCGCCTGCAGGGAAATAGGCTTGCCGATGAAGTCGCTGAGGCTGGCCAGGTGCTGGCTTTCCTCGTCAAGAAACAGCTCTGTCACCTTCGGCGAAGCGATCACCCGGAACTCGCGCGGATTGAATTGCCGGGCTTCGCGCAGGATCTCGCGCAGGATGTCGTACGTAACGCTGCGGGCGGTCTTCACCACGCCCTTGCCCATGCAGGCACTGCAGGGTTCGCAAAGCTGGTGGGCCAGGGACTCGCGGGTGCGCTTGCGTGTCATCTCCAGCAGGCCCAACGCAGAGAACCCGTTGACCGTGGTCTTGATGCGGTCACGCGCCAGTTGCTTCTGAAACTCGGCCAGCACCGCGTCGCGATGGTTTTCCTTGATCATGTCGATGAAATCGACGATCACGATGCCGCCCAGGTTGCGCAAGCGAAGCTGCCGGGCAATGGCCTGGGATGCCTCCAGGTTGGTCTTGAAAATGGTGTCGTCGAAATTGCGCGCACCGACAAACCCGCCGGTGTTGACGTCCACCGTGGTCAGGGCTTCGGTCTGGTCAATGATCAGGTAGCCGCCGGACTTGAGGTCAACACGCCGGCCCAGGGCCTTGGCGATCTCCTCGTCAATGCTGAAGAGATCAAAAATGGGCCGCTCACCCCCGTAGTGCTGCAGTTTCTTCTCGGTGGCGGGCATGAACTCGACCGCAAAGGTTTTGAGTTTTTCAAACTGCTCGCGCGAATCGATGCGTATCGTTTGCGTGTCTTCCACCACGAGGTCACGCAACACGCGCTGCAACAGGTTCAGGTCCTGGTGCAGTACCGAGGCCGGTGGCAGGCGCAACGACGCGTCCTTGATGCGCGCCCAGGTCTTGCGCAGATAAGTGATGTCGTCGGCCAGCTCTGCGTCCGTCGCGTCTTCGCCATTGGTCCGCAAAATAAAGCCGCCGCCCATGTCGCCGGTCAGGGCCTGCACGCGCTGGCGCAGTTCTTCGCGCTGCCTGGGCGGGATTTTTTGCGAAACGCCGATGTGGTTGTCTTGCGGCAAAAACACCAGCAGGCGCCCGGCAATGCTGATCTGCGCCGTCAGCCGCGCGCCCTTGGTGCCTATCGGGTCCTTGAGGACTTGCACCATCACCGCCTGGCCTTCGAACAACTGCTTTTCAATGGGTTGCAGCGATGCCATGACGGGTGCCGCCAGACCGCCAGCGGCCTGCGCGTCAGTTTCTGCGTGGCGGCTGTTGATGCTGCTCATCAAATCGGCCACATGCAAAAAGGCCGCGCGATCCAGTCCGATGTCGATGAAGGCTGACTGCATGCCCGGCAGCACGCGGGCTACCTTACCGAGGTACACGTTGCCGACCAGGCCGCGCTCAAGGGTGCGCTCGACGTGAAGCTCCTGCACCGCGCCGTGCTCAACCACGGCCACCCGGGTTTCCTGGGGCGACCAGTTGATCAGGATGTCTTGTTGCATGTTGTTTTGACTATTGAGTTGGCTAAAGACGAAGACCCGCAGCCTGCAGCAGCCGGGCCGTTTCCCTCAGCGGGAGCCCCATGATGCCACTGTAGCTGCCGTTGATCCGGCTGATGTGCATGGCCACCCTGCCCTGCACGGCATACGCGCCGGCCTTGCCCATGGGCTCGCCGCTGGCCACGTAGCGGCGGATCTGCGCGGGCGTCAGCGCATCAAAACTGACCTTCGAGTCGCTGAGCGCTTCAAAGCGGCGGCGGCCAGCCTGCACGGCCACAGCCGTCAGCACGCGGTGCGTGCCGCCCGACAGCTCGCGCAGCATGCGGGCGGCATCCTTCGCGTCATCCGGTTTGCCGTAAATGACGCGGCCCATCGCCACCGTGGTGTCTGAACAGAGGATGGGCGCCGGTGGCAGCTTGCGCCGCTTCATGCGGGCAAGCGCCGCATCGAGTTTCAGGCCGGTGACGCGCTTGACATAGGTGGCAGGCGCTTCGTTCTTTAGCACCGCCTCCAGCGACTCGGCGTCCTCATCGGCATCCGGCAGCAGCAGTTCGTAGCGCACGCCGAGTTGCTCCAGTAGTTGCCGCCGCCTTGGGCTTTGGGAAGCCAGGTAGATGAAGTCAGCCATGGACAGGACTACTCGCGGTGATAAGGATGATTGATCGTGATGCTCCACGCGCGGTAGAGCTGCTCGATCAGCAGCACGCGCACCATGGCATGCGGCAAAGTCAGGTCGGAGAGGCGCAAGCGCTCGTGCGCAGCTTGCTTGAAGCCGGCGTCCAGCCCATCGGGCCCGCCGATCACGATGGCGACGTCATCACCCGACAGTTGCCAGGCTTTGAGCCTTTCAGCCAGGGCCACGGTGGTCACGGCGGTGCCGCGTTCATCGAGCGCCACGACGCGGGTGCCGCGCGCGATGCTGGCTTCAATGCGCCCGCGCTCTGCAGACAACAGGGTTTCCAGCGTTTTGGAGGCGCGCGGTTCGGTTTTGACCGCTTTGAGCTCTACCTTGAGCTCAGGCGGAAAGCGTTTGGCGTAGTCGTCATAGGCCGTCTGCGCCCAGTCGGGCACCTTCTGGCCGACGGCTACGATCGTCAGCCTCATTTGCTCCGGGACGGAGTTTTCCTGGCGGCGGGTTTACGGGCCGCCGTCTTGGCAGCGGTTTTGGCGGCAGTTTTCTTGGCTGCAACCTTCTTGGCCACGGGCACCTTGATGATGGGTGTCTTCACGGCGGGTTTTGCCGTAGAACGTGAAGGCGCCGCCTTGGCGCCGGCGCGAGCCGGTTTGGCGGCAGGCTCGGCTGCCGTGGCTGTTGCATTGCGTTTGGCGGTCCAGTCGTTGGTCTTGCCGACCCGGCCCACGTAGCTGGAGTCAGGCGCTTTGGCCGGTGCTTTTGCAGGGGCTTTTGCTGCGGACTTGCCTGCGGTTTTTGCGCCGGCCTTGGTGGGCGCTTTTGCGCCGGCACGGGACGTCTTGGGCTTGGCTTCTGGCTCGGCTTCGACTTTGGACGCTTTCACCAGCGGCGCGGGCGCGCCCAGCTTGAGCTTGATGGGCTTGTCGCCCCAAAGCTCTTCAAGGTGGTAGTACTGGCGAATGGTCGGCTGCATGATGTGCGCCACGGCGGCGCCGCAGTCGACGATGATCCACTCCCCGTTCTCTTCGCCTTCGATGCGTGGCTTGGCAAAACCGGCGTCGCGCACGGCATCACGCACGCTGGCGGCCAATGCCTTGGTCTGGCGGTTGGAGCTGCCGGAGGCGACGATCACGCGCTCGAACAGCGAGGTGATGTGCTCGGTATCGAAAACCTGGATGTCCTGCGCCTTGACGTCCTCCAGGCCATCAATGATGGCGCGCTGCAGTTTTTGCACGTCCTTTTTGTCTGCGGCGACGGAGGTTTTGGCTGTGGTGGATGTCATGCAGTGGTTTGCTTCGATGAGGTAGTGAATTAATGGGAACGGTACAGCTGCTGCACTGAAATATAACGCGCAACAGCTTCTGGGACCAACTGGGTAATTTCCCCCGCAGTAGCGGCGCCGGAGGCCGTTAACTGGCGGATCTGGGTGGCGCTGACGGGCATCAGGGGAAGCTTGAGCAGGGCAAAACGGTCGCTGCGGCTGCCATAAGTCTCAAACCGGGCCTCAAATTCGGTATCAAATTGGGCTCCAGCCAGCGTGGATTGTGCGCGAGCAGCTATACAAATTATAGCAAGATCAAGAATGTCCTGCCACCGGTGCCACTGCCCGAAGGCGGCGAACTGATCCGCACCGATAAAGAGGTAAAGCTGGGCCGCGGGATTCTCCGCCTGAAGCGCCAAAAGCGTGTCAATCGTGAACGTCGGGCCTGGGCGCTGCACTTCACGCTCATCCACAAAAACGTGGGGAATGCCCTCAAAAGCCAGTTTCGCCATGGCCAGCCGGTGGGCCGGCGAGCTCAAGGCCTGCGATTTATGCCAGGCGTGGCCGGTAGGAACGACATACAGCGTGTCCAGGCTGAATTGCGCAATGGCGGCTCTTGCCAGGGCCACATGGGCGTTATGGGGCGGGTCAAACGCGCCGCCAAACACGCCGATGCGTGCGGCGGGCTGCGTCCCAGCGGATGGCTTGCCGCTCAAACCCACTCCCGCCGCGGCAGAAAGTCGGTATAGAGCCGCTCTTCAGGGCTGCCGGCCTCGACGCCGTGCTGGTAAGACCAGCTCGCCAGCGGCGGCATCGACATGAGGATGGACTCCGTGCGCCCGCCCGACTGCAAGCCAAAGTGCGTGCCGCGGTCCCACACCAGGTTGAATTCCACATAGCGGCCGCGCCGGTAAAGCTGGAACTCACGCTCGCGCTCGCCGTAAGGCACGTCTTTTCGCCGTTCCACGATAGGCAGGTAAGCCTTCAGAAACGAATCCGCCACACCTTGCATCATGGCAAAGCTGCGCTCCAGGCCCAGTTCCTGGAAGTCGTCAAAAAACACGCCGCCTATACCGCGCTGCTCCTGCCGGTGCTTCAGGTAGAAGTACTCATCGCACCACGTCTTGAAGCGCGGGTACTTGTCGTCGCCAAACGGCACCAGCGCATCCTTGCAGGTCTGGTGGAAATGCACGGCGTCTTCTTCAAAGCCGTAGTAAGGCGTGAGATCCATGCCGCCGCCAAACCAGCAGACAGGCTCTTGCGGGCTGGAAGCGGGTGTCGCGGCCAGCATGCGTACATTCATATGAACCGTCGGCACGTAAGGATTGCGCGGGTGAAACACCAGCGAAACGCCCATGGCCTCAAAAGGCGCGCCCGCCAGTTCAGGCCGGTGCTGCGTCGCCGAGGGCGGCAGTTTCGGCCCGCGCACGTGCGAGAACCCGCAGCCGGCGCGCTCAAACACCTGGCCCTGTTCAAGAATCATGGTGATGCCGTTGCCCTGCAGCGGCTCGCCCGGCTCTTTGTGCCAGTGATCGGCGATAAAGGGCCGGCCATCAACAGCGCCGACCGCATCAGTGATACGCGCCTGCAATCCCAGCAAAAAATCTTTAACAACAGAAAGGTCGGTCATGCTTGTTTACCTGGACTCACGATGGTATCGGCTTGGGGCTCGCCGGCATCCCGCAATTTCACTGGCGCCGCACCCGCCGGCTCAAAGCCTGCGCAGCCGCTGAAGGCGGCCGCAATGCGGGCCATATCCTGCGGCTCCTGCCCCGTCAGGCGTACAAAGGTGCGCAAAACGAGGCGTTTGCGCGAGTAGTCGAGTGCAGCCAGCCCCAGCGGCACATCCGCCCCCAGCGCCACGCGGTAAAAGCCGCTGCGCCAGCCCGGCGTGTACTTGCGGGTTCCTTCCGGCGATAGCGCCAGCCAGAAATACTCGCCACGCTCCTTCTTTTGCCTGATCAGCGACACCATTTGCGCCACAGCGCCGTTTGGTGCGGTGCGGCTGACGGGCACCCCGCCCAGCCAGCGCAACCATGCACCAAAGACCGGAATGCGAAACAGGCTTTCTTTGCCCCAGAACTGCAGAGGAACACCCAGAGACCACTTCAGCAGCACACCCACCACAAAATCCCAGTTGGACGTGTGGGGGTAGACCACCAAAACGCCCTGGAGCGCAGGAAAGCCTTCAAAGTCCGCCCGCCAGCCGGCACAGCGCAAAACAAACCGCGCCACCCGGCTTCCCCTGAACTGCACAGGGTGCGGAAGCGAAAAACCGCCGCCCATTCCCAGATCAGGATTTAAGGGCGCGATAGCCAATGTCCTTGCGGTACTGCGCGCCGTCAAAATCAATGCCCTGCGCGACTTCATAAGCGCGCTGCTGGGCCGCCTTGACGGTGCTGCCCAGCGCCGTCACGCAAAGCACACGTCCGCCCGCAGTTACCGTCCCATCGCCCTCTTTGCGCGTTCCGGCATGAAACACCATGGCGTCCTCGGGCATGTCGCTGCCTTTGATCAAGCCCTTGATGGCATCGCCCTTGCGAGGATTCAGCGGGTAGCCGTGCGCGGCTATCACCACACCCAAAGCCGGCCGGCGGTCCCAGTCGAGCTCGATCTGGTCCAGCGCGCCCGAAGTGGCCGCCATCATCACGTCATACAAATCGGTTTTCAGCCGCATCATGATGGGCTGGGTTTCAGGGTCGCCCATGCGGCAGTTGAATTCAAGCGTCTTGGCCTTGCCGTCGGCGTCGATCATCAGGCCGGCGTACAAAAAGCCGGTAAAAGGAATGCCGTCTTTTTCCATGCCCTTAATGGTGGGCAGGATGATCTCGCGCATGGCACGGCCATGCACCTCGGGTGTGACGACCGGCGCGGGCGAATACGCGCCCATGCCGCCGGTATTGGGTCCCTGGTCGGCGTCAAGCAGGCGTTTGTGGTCCTGGCTGGTCGCCATCACCGCCACATTCTTGCCGTCGCACATCACGATAAAGCTGGCTTCTTCGCCCTGCAAAAACTCTTCAATCACCACGCGCGCCCCGCCTTCGTTGTGCGTCACGCCCAAGGGGTTGAAGTCGGGGTCGGGTGCGAGCATGAACTCGATGGCTTCGTGCGCCTCATGCAGTGTCATGGCCACGACCACGCCCTTGCCGGCGGCCAGGCCATCGGCCTTGACGACGATAGGTGCACCCTTTTCGTCCACATAGGCATGGGCGGCCGCCGCATCGGTGAAGGTTTCGTATTCGGCGGTGGGAATGCCGTGGCGTTTCATAAACGCCTTGGAAAAGGCCTTGGAGCTTTCCAGCTGTGCCGCGGCTTTGGTCGGGCCAAACACCCTCAAGCCATGCGCGCGAAACTCATCCACGATGCCGGCGGCCAGTGGCTGCTCGGGGCCCACCACGGTCAACGCGATCTTTTCAGCCAACGCCCATTCACGCAGCGCCTTCACATCGGTGATGGCGATGTTTTCCAGGCGCGAATCCAATGCGGTGCCGCCATTGCCTGGCGCGACGTACACCGCCTGCACCTTGGGAGACTGCGCCAGTTTCCACGCCAGGGCGTGTTCACGGCCACCGCCGCCCACTACGAGAACTTTCATGCTGCTGCTTTCATTGCTGTTGTTTCTTGTTGTTTCTTTATTCGTCTGCGGACAGTGCCGCGTTATGGAAGACGTCCTGCGTATCGTCCAGGTCTTCCAGCACGTCCAGCAGCTTCTGCATCTTGCGGGCATCGTCGCCGGCCAACTCAATCGTGTTGTCGGCACGCATGGTGACTTCGGCCAGCTCGGGCTTGAGGCCCGCGGCTTCCAGCGCGTTCTTGACGGCCTCAAACCCCGCGTAAGGCGTCAGCACCTCGATGGCGCCGTCTTCGTGCGTGATGACATCGTCGGCGCCGGACTCCAGTGCGACTTCCATGATCTTGTCTTCGCTGGTACCCGGCGCAAAAATCAGCTGGCCGCAGTGCTTGAACTGGAAAGCCACCGAACCTTCGGTGCCCATGTTGCCGCCATGCTTTGAGAATGCGTGACGCACTTCGGCCACCGTGCGGACCTTGTTGTCGGTCATGCAGTCCACGATGATGGCCGCGCCACTGATGCCATAGCCCTCGTAGCGAACTTCTTCGTATTGAACGCCTTCCAGGCTGCCGGTGGCCTTGGCGATGCCATATTTGACGTTTTCATTGGGCATGTTGGCCGCTTTGGCCTTGTCCACCGCCAGGCGCAGGCGGGGGTTGATGGCCAGGTCGCCGCCACCCATGCGGGCCGCCACCATGATTTCGCGCATCACGCGCGTCCAGATTCGCTGGCGTTTTTCGTCCTGTCGGCCCTTGCGGTGTTGAATATTCGCCCATTTACTATGACCAGCCACGACAGAAACCCCTTTTTCAATGCTTTTCGCTGATTAATTGATTTAATCTACAACCAGCATTTTACTTTTTCACCCACTCCACACCGCCATGGCCGAAACCACCGCCCTCCCCCTGCTCATCGCCCGCAACGCCGAGACCCAGTGCGAACTGCTGCCCGGCCTGGCCAACCGCCACGGGTTGATCACCGGCGCCACCGGCACGGGCAAGACGGTCACGCTGCAAACGCTGGCCGAAAACTTCTCCAAAATTGGCGTTCCAGTGTTCATGGCCGACGTCAAGGGCGACCTGACCGGCATCAGCCAGGCCGGCACCATAGGCGCCAAGATGGCCGGCGTCCTCAAGGAGCGCGGCATCGACATCCCCGAATCCCTGGCCTGCCCGGCCACGCTGTGGGACGTCTTTGGCGAGCAAGGCCACCCGGTCCGCGCCACCGTCTCTGACATGGGGCCCCTGCTGCTGGGCCGCATGCTCAACCTCAACGAGACCCAGGCCGGCGTGCTCAACCTGGTCTTCAAGATCGCCGACGACAACGGCATGCTGCTGCTGGACCTCAAAGACCTGCGCGCCATGCTGCAGTACGTGGGCGACAACGCCAGTGAGTTCACCACCAAGTACGGCAACGTCAGCGCCGCCAGCGTCGGCGCCATCCAGCGCGGGCTGCTGCAGGTTGAAAGCCAGGGCGGCGACAAGTTCTTCGGCGAGCCCATGCTCAACATCAGCGACTTCATGCAGACGGTCGATGGCAAGGGCGTGATCAACGTGCTGGCCGCCGACAAGCTGATGAACTCGCCGCGCCTGTACGCCACCTTTTTGCTGTGGATGCTGTCCGAGCTATTCGAACAACTGCCCGAAATCGGCGACCCGGAAAAGCCCAAACTCGTCTTCTTTTTCGACGAAGCGCATTTGCTCTTCAATGAAGCACCCAAGGTGCTGGTCGAGCGCATCGAGCTGGTGGTGCGCCTGGTGCGCTCCAAAGGCGTCGGCGTCTACTTCGTGACGCAAAACCCGCTCGACATCCCCGACTCGGTGCTCGCCCAGCTGGGCAACCGCGTGCAGCACGCCCTGCGCGCCTTCACCCCGCGCGACCAGAAAGCCGTCAAGGCCACGGCGCAGACCATGCGGCAAAAGCCCGGGCTGGACATCGAAACCGCCATCACCGAGCTCGCCGTCGGCGAGGCGCTGGTCAGCCTGCTCGACGCCAAAGGCCGGCCCGGCATCACCGAGCGCGTGTATGTGCTGCCACCCGGCAGCCAGATCGGCCCCATCACGCCGCAGCAGCGCCAGGCGCTGATCCAGGGCTCGCTGGTGGCGGGTGTCTATGAAAAGACCGTCGACCGCGAATCCGCCTACGAAAAGATCAACGGCCGGGCCGAAGCTGCAGCCGATGCGGCCGCCAAGTCGCCTCAAGGCGGCGCGGCCGGCACAAGCGACTCGGGCGGCATCATGGGCGGGCTCAACGACGTGCTCTTCGGCACCACCGGCCCGCGCGGCGGCAAACATGACGGCCTGGCGCAAAGCATGGCCAAGTCGGCCGTGCGCACCATGGGCTCCGCGGTCGGCCGCGAGATCATCCGCGGCGTGCTGGGCAGCATTTTTGGCGGTAAAAAACGCTGATCACGACCAGCGCCGCCTGTCTCAAATTAGCGACCTGATGCGGCCCGCGGGCTTGTCAAGCCCGGCACGCATCGCTACATTGGTTTTTTTGAAGGATCCGCAATGCCTGCAGAAGTAGCCGCCAAGTCCTCTGACCCTCTGGCTGCGCCCTCCACTCCCACCCCTGCTGCACCCGCAGCGACCGCCAGTACCTCCTCGTCGGCCCCTTCCCAGCACATCCGGCTGACGTCGCATGCCGGCGGCCACGGCGCGCTACCCATTCGCTGGGGCGCAGCCACCCCGGCCGAACGCGGGCCGGTGGTCGGCACCACCACCAAACGCAGCCACCGCAACGTCATCGGCACGCACAGCGGCTCCTACAGCGTGTACCGCGCGCTGGCCATCGCCTCCGGCGCGCTGTCGGCCAAGCACAAGGCCGACCTCACCAATACCTCACCCACCGACATCATCGGCCCCTACCCGCAGTGGAGCGAACCCGGCCGCATCGTTGCCATGGACCCCTGGGGCGCGACGGTGGCCGACGTGTTCTCGGCGGAGCTGGCCGCGGGCTACGACATCCGCCCCACCATTGCCGTCACGCAGGCGCACGTCATCCTTCCTGAGGTCATCGAGGCCCTGCAGTCCGGCCGCCTGAAGGCCGACGGCAAATACCTCACGGCGGGCGGTGCCGCCATGGTCACCAAGGTGGCGGTCGAGCCCGTCTGGTACCTGCCCGAAGTCGCCCGGCGCTTCGGCTGCAGTGAGACCGACCTGCGCCGTGTGCTGTTTGAAGAAACCGGCGGCATGTACCCCGAGCTCGTCACCCGCAGCGACCTGGAGGTGTTCCTCCCGCCCATCGGCGGCCTCACGGCGTATATCTTCGGCAAGCCGCGCGACCTCGCCAACCCCGACATTGAACTCACTGCCCGCGTGCATGACGAATGCAACGGCTCGGACGTGTTCGGCTCCGACATCTGCACCTGCCGGCCTTACCTCACGCACGCGATTGAAGAGTGCATCCAGGGCGCGCAACGCGGCGGCGTGGGCCTGGTGTCTTACTTCCGCAAAGAAGGCCGGGCGCTGGGCGAAGTCACCAAGTTCCTGGTCTACAACGCCCGCAAGCGCCAGGTCGGCGGCGACACCGCCGAGCAGTACTTCAACCGCACCGAATGCGTCGCCGGCGTGCAAGACATGCGCTTTCAGGAGTTGATGCCCGATGTGCTCAACTGGCTGGGCATCCGAAAAATTCACCGACTGGTTTCCATGAGCAACATGAAATACGACGCGATTACCCGCGCGGGCATCGAAGTGGTGCAGCGCGTCAATATCCCCGACCACATGATTCCCGCCGACGCCCAGGTCGAGATGGACGCCAAGATGGCGGCGGGCTACTTCACCCCCGGCGCGGTGCCCGACGCCGACGAGCTGAAAAAAGCCAAGGGCCGGGGGCTGGATGTCTGAAGCCAAAAAGACCACCGGCCAGCCCGTCAACGCCGCCTACACCATTGCCGGCAACATTCGCGGCATAGGCGCCGCTGCCGAACTGCGATCAACCGCGACCATACGCACCCGCGCCAAGGCTTTGCTTGAACGCGCCCGCCGCGGCGAATCTGCCTGGTTTACTGTCAATGACGGCGCCATGGCTACCGCTGCCGCTCTCGTCGCGGAAGTCACGCGCGCCCGCTACCCGGACTTGCGCATTCCGTACCACAGCCGCTGGCGGCATTTCGAAGCCGGCGGCGTTGACCGCCTGGGCCAGCTCAATGACGCGCTGGCCGCCGCCACGCCCGCAGGGCGCGCACGTGCCCAGATCGACCTGGCCCTCGTCAGCGTGCTGCTGGATGCCGGCGCCGGCCCGGAGTGGCGTTACCTCGAAGCTGCCCAGGACGAGCGGCCCAGCTGCGAATACAGCCGCTCTGAAGGCCTGGGGGTGGCGAGTTTTCACGCTTTCACAGCCGGGGTTTTTTCCAGCGATTCGCAAAACCCCCTGCAGGCCGACGCCGCCGGCCTCAAAGCGATCACCGCCGACCAGCTCGCCAACGCCTTCCAGGTCACACCGAACAACCCACTGGTCGGCCTTGAAGGCCGCGCCGCGCTGCTGCGCCGCCTGGGCCAGGCGCTGCAAGACCAGCCCGCGCTGTTTGGCCAGCGCGGCCGGCCGGGCCACTTGTTTGAAGCACTCGCGCAGCCGGGCAAAAGCGCCATCGAGGCGCATGAATTGCTGTCGATCCTGCTCACCAGCCTGTCGTCCATCTGGCCGGCGCAAAACACCCTGGGCAATATCCCGCTGGGCGATTGCTGGCAGCACCCGGCGGCGGGCGACGCAGACGCCGGCCCCAGCCAGGGCTGGATGCCGTTCCACAAGCTGTCGCAGTGGCTCACGTATTCGCTGCTTGAGCCCTTCGAATGGGCCGGCGTACAGGTCCACGGGCTTGACGCCCTGACCGGCCTGCCCGAATACCGCAACGGCGGCCTGTTCCTCGACGCCGGTGTGATCCACCTCAAAGACCCCGCCCAGGCAGAGCGCCTGCACGCTGCCGGCGACGAGCTGATTGTGGAGTGGCGCGCGCTGACGGTGGCCCTGCTCGACGAGCTCGCGCCGCTGGTGCGTGAGCAGTTAGGATTGACCGCTGAGCAAATGCCGCTGGCCTGCGTGCTCGAAGGCGGCACCTGGGCCGCCGGGCGTGCACTGGCACAGCAATTGCATCAAGGTTTGCCGCCCCTGAACATCCAGAGCGACGGCACCGTATTCTGAAAATTCAAAACAAGAGGCATCCGACAACATGACCACCTCCAGCGCTGGCAAAGTCCACCTGATCGACCACCCGCTGGTGCAGCACAAGCTCACCCTGATGCGCCGCAAGGACGCGTCCACCAACACCTTTCGCACCCTGCTCAATGAGCTCAGCATGCTGATGGCCTATGAGGTCACCCGCGACATGCCGATGCAGGACATCGAGATCGAAACCCCGCTGGAGGTCACCACCTCCAAAGTCATCGACGGCAAGAAGCTGGTGTTTGTCTCCATCCTGCGCGCCGGCAACGGCATTCTGGAAGGCATGCTCAGCGTGGTGCCCGGCGCCCGCGTCGGCCATGTCGGCCTGTACCGCGACCCGAAAACGCTCACAGCGGTGGAGTACTACTTCAAGATGCCGCACGACATGGAAGAGCGCGACATCGTCGTGGTCGACCCGATGCTGGCCACCGGCAACTCGGCGATCGCGGCGGTTGAGCGGCTCAAGGAGCTCAACCCCAAGTCCATCAAGTTCGTCTGCCTGCTGACCTGCCCCGAAGGCATCAAGGCCCTGCAGGCCGCCCACCCCGACGTGCCCATTTACACCGCTGCGATTGACCGCGAGCTCAACAGCCACGGCTACATCCTGCCGGGCCTCGGCGACGCAGGTGACCGGATCTTTGGAACGAAATAGGCCTCCAGCCCAATACCTGCATGGGCAAGCAGCTCCTGAATTGATAGCAATCAAACCCAGTTACCCACCTGCAACCCAACCGGAGAGTCCCATGCCCCAGATCTTCAAACGCCGACAACTCGTCTTGCTCGCCACCGCAGTGGCCGTCGCCCTGCCCGGCTTTGCCCTCGCGCAAGCCAAGACCAAGGTCGCCGCCATCTACACGGTTCCGTTTGAGCAGCAATGGGTCAGCCGCCTGCACAAGGCGCTCAAAGCCGCCGAGGCACGCGGCGAGATCGAATACAAGGCGACTGAAAACGTCTCCAACGCCGACTACGAGCGCGTGATGCGCGAATACGCCACCGCCGGCAACACGCTGATCGTCGGCGAAGCCTTTGCGGTCGAGGCCGCCGCCCGCAAAGTCGCCAAGGATTTCCCCAAGGTGTCTTTCCTGCTCGGCTCGTCCGGCAAGGTGCAGGCGCCCAACTTCTCGGTGTTTGACAACTACATCCAGGAGCCGGCCTACCTCTCCGGCATGATCGCCGGCGGCATGACCAAGTCCAACAAGATCGGTATGGTCGGCGGTTTCCCGATTCCCGAAGTCAACCGCCTGATGAACGCCTTCATGGCCGGCGCCAAAGAAACCAATCCCAAGGTCGAGTTCAGCGTGAGCTTCATCAACAGCTGGTTTGACCCGCCCAAGGCCAAGGAAGCGGCTTTCGCGATGATCGACAAAGGCGCCGACGTGATGTACGCCGAGCGTTTCGGCGTGAGCGACGCCGCCAAGGAAAAAGGCAAGCTCGCCATCGGCAACGTCATCAACACGCAAGACAAATACCCCGACACCGTGGTCTCGTCGGCCCTGTGGAACATGGAGCCCAGCATCGACCGCGCCATCAAGCTGGTCAAAGAAGGCAAGTTCAAGGCCGAAGACTACGGCCCCTATTCGATGATGAAACACAAGGGCTCTGAGCTCGCCCCGCTCGGCACCTTCGAAAAGAAGATTCCCGCCGACATCGTGGCCAAGGTCAAAGCCAAAGAAAAAGACATTCTTGACGGCAAGTTCACCGTCAAGGTCGACGACGGCCAGCCCAAATCCACGGCCAAGTAAAAGCGAAAAGCGTCATCAAAAGAAACTGAGCCCGGAGGCGCCGTATGCATGTCCTGTTTTGCCTGCGGCGCCTTTTGTCGTTTCCGTCGCTCCGGACACCGGCAACCTTCGCATCCTGGGTAGCTGCGGGCTTCGTTGCCTTGGCGCTCAGCGGTTGCGCGGCGCCGGCATCCAGCCCGCCTGCTTCCTCCAGCGTCACAGCCGGCGTCCCGGTGCGGCTCGACGAAACACCGCGTATCGCGGTGATGTCGGCTTTCGAGCCCGAGCTCACCTTGCTGCTTAACCACCTGCAAACCCCCGTCAGGCACCGCATCAACGGCATTGACTTCACCACCGGCACGCTCCAGGGCAAGCCGGTCGTTCTTTTCCTTTCCGGCATCAGCATGGTCAATGCGTCCATGAGTACGCAGATGGTGCTGGACCGTTTCAACGTCACCCACATTGTTTTCAGCGGCATCGCCGGCGGCGTCAACCCTGCCCTGCATATCGGTGACGTCAGCGTGCCCGCCCAGTGGGGCCAGTACCTCGAGGTGCTGATGGCGCGCGAAACCGCACCCGGCCAGTTCACCGTGCCAGAGCGCATGGCGGGGCAGACGCTGCCGCCCTTCGGCATGCTCTACCCCCGCCCGGTAGAAACGCGCACCGCCGCCAACCCCGCACCCGTACGCAAGTTCTGGTTTGAGGTCGATCCCAAAATGCTGGAGGTCGCCCGCAGCCTGAGCCAGATCGAGCTGGGCGCCTGCAACGCCGGCGTGTGCCTGGTGCACAAGCCGCAGCTCATGGTGGGCGGCAACGGCGTCTCAGGCCAGGCCTTTGTCGACAACGCGGCCTTCCGCGAATACGCCTTCAAGACCTTCCAGTCCAACGTGCTCGACATGGAAACCGCGGCAGTAGGCATGGTGGCTTACAGCAACAGCGTGCCTTACATCGCGTTTCGTTCGCTCAGCGATTTGGCGGGTGGCGGCAAGGAAGCCAATGAGATGGTGACCTTTATGCATATTGCGGCGGACAACTCGGCCAAGGTCTTGCTTGCATTCCTGTCTGCATGGAAGTAGCGGTGGCACCGCTCAGGCTCGTCTTGCTGCCCGGCATGGACGGAACAGGGGACTTATTCACTGCTCTGGTGAACGCACTGGCACCGTCCATGGCCGTCGAGGTCATGCGCTACCCCGGACAGGAGGTGCTGGGCTACGAGGAGCTGCACAAGTTCATCCTTGCGCGCATGACCACCGCACCCTTCGTATTGCTGGGTGAATCGTTTTCCGGGCCTTTGGCCATCTCTGTTGCCGCCACCCAGCCGGCGGGTTTGCGGGGTGTGATTTTGAGCTGTACTTTTGCGCAAAATCCCCGCCCGGTCTTTTCCTTCGTCTCTGGGCTGGCGGACAACTGGGTATCCCGCAAAATCCCGCCGCATCTGCTGACCCGCTTCGTCAGCCCTTTTCTGCTGGGCAGATTTGCACCGGCCCCGCTAAGAACCGCTCTTGAGCAGGCGCTGCGGCAGCTGTCACCACAAGCCATGGCCCGGCGGACCCAGGAGGTTCTTCGAGTGGACGTGAGAGACAAGCTCAAGCTGATCCGTGTGCCGGTGATGTATCTGCAAGCGATGCAGGATCAGGTGGTTCCGGCCTCGGCCGCCCAATCCCTGAAGCAAAACCTTCCCTCCATGGAAATCGTGAAGTTAGACGGCCCACATTGCCTCTTGCAGGTCTCGCCGGCTCCGGCTGCCTTTGCCATTCAATCGTTTTGCAGCAAGCTCGGCACACCGTCATGACCCCCGTCCTGCGCCTCACCGGCATCACCAAACGCTTCGGCCCGCTGCTCGCCAACGACGCCATTTCGCTCGAGCTGCACAGCGGCGAAGTCCTCGCCCTGCTGGGTGAAAACGGCGCGGGCAAATCCACCCTGGTGTCCATCCTCTTTGGTCACTACACGGCTGACGAAGGACAGATTGAAATCTTCGGCCAGCCCCTGCCGCCCGGCAACCCGCGTCTGGCGCTGGCGGCGGGCATTGGCATGGTGCACCAGCATTTCACGCTGGCCGACAACCTGAGCGTGCTCGACAACGTGATGCTGGGCAGTGAGCCGCTGTGCCAGCTGTTCTCACGCCGCGGCGCCGCCCGGGCGAAGTTTCTGGACGTGGCCCAGCGCTTTGGCCTGCCGGTGGCGCCGGATGCCAAGGTCGGCAGCCTTTCCGTGGGCGAGAAGCAGCGCGTGGAGATCCTCAAAGCGCTGTACCGCGGCGCGCGCATCCTGATCCTGGACGAACCCACCGCTGTGCTCACGCCGCAAGAAAGCGAAGATCTGTTCAACACGCTGGGCCAGATGGTCGCGCAAGGCCTTTCCATCATCTTCATCAGCCACAAACTGGGCGAGGTCCTGCGCGTGTCTCACCGTGTGGCCGTGCTGCGCGGCGGCAAGCTGGTGGCTCAGGCGCCCGCCGCCGGCACCAGCCAGGCGCAACTGGCGCAGTGGATGGTCGGCCACGCTGTCACGCAGACGATGCGCCGGCCCGCGCAATCTCCGGGCGATGCCGTCTGCACGCTGGACGCTGTCAGCACGGCAGGCACCGGGCGCGGCCAACTGGACGGCGTTTCGCTGCAGCTCAAGGCCGGTGAGATCGTTGCGATTGCCGGCATCTCCGGCAACGGACAACTTGCACTGGCCGAGCTGCTGTGCGGCACCCGCACGGCCAGCCAGGGCGCAATCACCTTCCTGGGCCAAGCCATGAAGGCATCACCGGCCTGGCTGGTCACACAAGGCGTGGCCCGCATCCCTGAAGACCGGCATGCCGTAGGCGTGGTCGGTGACCTCAGCGTGTGGGAGAACGCGGTGTCGGAGCGCCTGCGCAGCCCGGCGTTCTCCAAAGCCTTGTGGGTCAAACGCCAGGCCGCGCAAGCGCACGCCGGCCGCATCCTGCGCGAGTTTGACGTGCGAGGTGGCGGGCCGCACACAGCGGCGCGATCGCTTTCCGGCGGCAATATGCAAAAGCTCATCCTTGGGCGGGCCTTGGTGGCACCTTCCGCAGAAACCACCGCGCCGCAAGCGCCCAAACTCATCATCGCCCACCAGCCCACCTGGGGCCTGGACATAGGCGCCGTCGCCTACGTGCAGCAGCAACTCATTGCCGCGCGAGACGCCGGCGCGGCCGTGCTGGTGATTTCTGACGACCTGGACGAAGTGATGGCACTGGGCGACCGCGTGGCCGTGATGCATGCGGGCCAGCTGACGCAAGCCCTGCACGCTGAAGCCTGGACGCGTGAGGCCATCGGGCTGGCCATGGCCGGTGCCCGCACTGAACCTGCGTTGGGAGCGGCCCCATGAGGCTGGAAAAAAGAACCCAAACCTCGCGCTGGTCCCTGGTGCTGGCACCCATAGGCGCCATCGCTTTCACCCTGCTCGTCAGCTCGCTGCTGGTGCTGTGGGCCGGCGCGCCGCTGGGGCAGACGTATGTCCTGCTGTTCAAAGGCGGCTTCGGCTCGGTCTTCGCGCTGAGCGAAACGCTCACCCGTGCGGTGCCACTCATCCTGACCGGCCTGGCCGCCACCGTGGCTTTCAAGGCACGCCTGTTCAACATCGGCGCCGAAGGCCAGCTCTATGCCGGCGCGCTGGCCGCCGTGGCCGTGGGCGGCCTGCATGGCGGCATCGGGTTTGAGCTGCCGATCTGGCTGCTCTTTGCGCTGATGATGCTGGCCGCCGCCATCGCCGGCGCCCTGCTGTTGCTGGGGCCGGCGCTGCTGAAGGCGCGGCTGGGCGTCGATGAAGTCGTGACCACCCTGCTGCTGAACTTCATCATGCTGCTATTTGTCTCGGCCATGCTGGACGGGCCCATGAAAGACCCGACCGCCATGGGCTGGCCGCAAAGCGTGGCGCTACAGGGCGACCTGGAGCTCTCCAAGCTGGTGGCGCAAACCCGCATCCACACCGGCCTGATCTGGGCCTGCGGCCTGGCCGTGGCCCTGTGGGCGCTGATGAAATACACCGTGCCCGGCTTTGACATACGCGCCACCGGCGCCAACGCCCGGGCGGCGGCGTTTGCCGGCGTGCCCGTCACGCGCACCGTGGTGCTGGTGGCCGTGCTGTCCGGGGCACTCGCCGGGCTGGCCGGCGCGATTGAGGTGGCCGGGCGCACCAGCTATGTCACGCTCGATATGTCGCCCGGCTACGGCTACACCGGCATCGTGATCGCCATGCTGGCCGCGCTCAACCCCATGGGTGTACTCGCAGCGGCCGTGTTTGTGGCGGGGGTGCTGGTGGGGGCCGACACCATGAGCCGGGCGGTGGGCGTGCCGACCTATATCGCTGACGTGATCGTGGCGGCATCGCTGATTTCGGTGCTGGTGGCGACGCTGATGACGCAGTACCGGCTGGTGTGGGGGCGCAAGCCATGAAACCTGCCCGTTCAATTTCTCAAGCAAAAAGTGCCTGTAGCCAAGGCGGGATATTGGCTTATAGCTATACATTTGATAGCAAATTGCCCCACCACCCGGGAGACTTGCCGTGACCGAGATGCTCGACATCCTCGCCGCAGCACCCTTCTGGATCGCCGTGCTCCGCATCGCCACGCCGCTCATCCTCGGCACGCTGGGCGTGCTGCTGTGCGAGCGCGCCGGCGTGCTCAACCTGGGCATCGAGGGCATCATGGTCGCCGGCGCTTTCAGCGGCTGGCTGGCGGTGTACGGCGGCGCACCGCTGTGGGTGGGCGTGGGCGTAGCGGCGCTCACTGGCGCGGTGTTTGGCCTGCTGCACGCTTTTCTCACGGTAGGCCTGGCGCTGTCGCAGCACGTTGCCGGCCTTGGCATCACTTTGCTGGCAACCTCGCTCAGCTACTACGGCTACCGCGTGAGCTTTCCCAAAGTCGACACGCCGCCCACTGTGACACCCTTTGCGCCCATGCAGTGGCTCACCGACGTGTTCGGCAGCAGCGTGAACGTGCTGGCCGCGCAAACTTCTCTCACTTTGTTCGCCCTGCTGCTGGTCCCGCTGATCGCCTGGCTGCTTTACCGCACACCGGCCGGCCTGGCCATCCGCATGGTCGGCGAGAACCCGCAAGCCGCTGAAGGCCAGGGCGTCTCGGTCGCAGCCACCCGCACCGCCGCCATCGTCGCCGGCTCCGCGCTGATGGGCGTGGCGGGCTCCTTCCTCACGCTCTCGGCCTTCAACGCCTTTTTCTTCAACATGGTCAATGGCCGCGGCTGGGTCTGCGTTGCGCTGGTGGTGTTTGCCTCCTGGCGGCCGGGCAAGGCGCTCTTGGGCGCTTTGTTGTTTGCGTTCTTTGACGCATTGCAACTGCGTCTGCAAACTTCAGGCATCGTGAATGTGCCCTACCAGCTGTATCTGATGCTGCCCTATGCCCTTTCCATCCTGGCGCTGGTGCTCGTGGCGCGCAAGGCGGCGTATCCTCAGGCGCTGATGAAACCTTATCGAAAAGGCGAGCGCTGATGACAACCACCACCCCGCGCCTCACGCTGCTGGCGTCGTTGCTGGCGCTGGGCTGCGCGAACGCGCAGGCGCTCGGCAGCGACTACAGTTACGACACCTTCAAAACACCCGACGCTGTGAGCTCGGTGCAGATGTGCGGCGCCTGGGGCAAAGACAAGCAAGGCCGCTTCCGCGTGGTCCATGCCGACCAGTACGCACAATCCTTCCTCTATATCCAATGGATGACGCGCGACGCCAACGGCAGCCTGCGCGCCGAACACACCGTAGGGATTGCAGAGATGAACAACGACCACTCGGAGATTGTGCTCAGCGGCCTGGCCTGCCGCGCGACGCCGCAAGGCATCGTGCTCACGGCGCGCGCCTCTTCAGGGCATGACGACAAGTTACGCCGTGTCACCATCGATGTCGGCCCGGCCGCCGGCCAGTACCGTTACAGCTCACAGCGTGCACGCTGAAACCCAACACATCCCACCGCCATGCTCGACCTCCTCATCACCAACGCCAGCCTGCCCGATGGCCGCAGCAACGTCTCCGTCGCCGTGCAAGACGGCAAGATCGTCCAGGTCAGCGAGGGCCCCATTGCTGACGCAAAAGCCCGTGAAACGGTAGACGCCGGCGGCTACCTGCTCAGCCCGCCCTTCGTCGACCCGCACTTCCACATGGACGCCACCCTCAGCTACGGCCTGCCGCGCGTCAATGAAAGAGGCACGCTGCTTGAAGGCATTGCACTGTGGGGTGAGCTCAAACCCTTGCTCACAGCCGAGGCGCTGATCGAACGCGCCCTCGCCTACTGCGACTGGGCCGTTGCCAGGGGCCTGCTGGCCATTCGCAGCCATGTCGACACCAGCGACGCCAGCCTGCTGGCCGTGGACGCCCTGCTTGAAGTCAAGAAGCGCGTCGCGCCTTACATCGACATGCAACTGGTCGCCTTCCCGCAAGACGGCGTGCTGCGCTCCAAGGGCGGCGTAGACAACCTCAAGCGCGCGCTCGACAAAGGCGTCGACGTGGTCGGTGGCATCCCGCACTTTGAACGCACCATGGCCGACGGCGCCGCCAGCGTCAAGCTGCTCTGCGAGATCGCCGCCGAACGCGGCCTGCTGGTCGACATGCACTGCGACGAATCCGACGACCCGCTCTCCCGCCACATCGAAACCCTGTCGTTTGAAGCCCAGCGCCTGGGCCTGCAGGGCCGCGTCAGCGGCTCGCATTGCACCTCCATGCACAGCATGGACAACTACTACGTCAGCAAGCTGCTGCCGCTGATCGCAGAAAGCGGCGTCAGCGTCATCGCCAACCCCCTGATCAACATCACCCTGCAAGGCCGCCACGATACCTACCCGAAACGCCGCGGCATGACCCGCGTGCCCGAACTCCTGGCCGCAGGCGTTAACGTCGCCTTCGGCAACGACTGCGTGATGGACCCCTGGTACGGCATGGGCTCGGCTGACCTGCTGGAAGTCGCCCACATGGGCCTGCATGTGGCCCAGATGACCAGCCAGAAAGGCATTCGCCAGTGCTTTGAAGCAGTGACCACCAATGGCGCCAAGGTGATGCACCTCAAAGGCTACGGGCTGGAGGTGGGATGCGATGCGAGTTTTGTGCTGCTGCAGGCGCGTGATCCGGCTGAAGCTATCCGGCTGCGGGCGAACCGGTTGAAGGTTTGGAAGAGCGGAAAACTGCTGGCTGAGACACCCGAAGTCGCCACAAAACTTAATACCCCGGGGCGACCCACACGGGTGACTTTCCAGACCGGTAAAACCGCCACATAGCGCAAATATCTTGCGGCCATCCCTCGTTGATGCCAGTGATCAAAATGACAGGAGACAAGCATGCTGAAGGTGAAAACCGGAGCACAAAAAGAACGAAGCATCGATTACGTCGAATCCGGCGAAGGCCCGGCAGTCCTGTTCTTGCCAGGCTCTTACAGCACCACCGCCGCCTGGCGCCAGGTGCAGCGCCACCTCAGCCCAGGCTACCGGCTGGTCGCCACCAGCCTCAACGGTTACGGCGGCACCACGGACACGCGCACCCTGCAAGACTGCGATATCGGGCATGAAGTGCAAGTCGTGCAAGAGCTGGTCCGCCACATCGGGCAGCCCGTCCACCTGGTTGGCCATTCCTTTGGCGGCACGGTGGCGCTGGCCGCAGCACTTTCGCATGCCGTTGACATCGCCAGCCTGAGCCTGTTTGAAGCCAACCCCATCCCGCTGATTCGCGAACACGGCGGCGGCCAGCTGTATGGCGAAACGCTTCGCATGAGCCAGGCCTTTGAGGCCGCCGTGAACGCCGGTGAGCAGGACGCCCCGGCCCGCATCATTGACTTTTGGGGTGGCCCCGGCGTCTTTGCCGCCATGCCCGACGCCGTGAAGGCGTACTGCCGCGAGACAGCCACCGTGAATGTGCTGGACTGGCGGTCGGTTACCTCTGAGATCACGGCCGGGGACTGCGCAGCGCTGGACATTCCCGTCCTGCTGGTACGCGGCAGCGAGGCAAACCCGGCCATGGTCGCCATCACCGACACCTTGCGGGATTGCCTGCCCGATGTGCGCCACTTTGCGGTGGAGGGTGCGGGTCATTTCCTGATCACCAGCCACGCGCCGCGATGCGCTGAATTGCTGTCGGCGTTTCTGGATGAGGCTGCGGCCTTAAGCTGAGCGACAAACTATGCCCGTGACGCCACAACAAACCACGCAACATGCCGAGCTCATCGCCACTCTCAGGAGGGCGGAGGCAGAGGCTGCCCACAAGTTCGGGTTGATCAAGGCTGCTGCGGCAAAAGGCCCCAAGGCGATTCAGATGGCCGTCGAGACAGCAGACAAGGCGGCAAAACGCAGGGATGCGTACGCCAAAAAACTCGCGGCGCTCAAGGTAGATCTCAAGGATTGAGCCGTACCCAGGCAGCTTGCCGATAATCAGGATTTGGAAAGAAACCCGATGGATATGGACCCGCAAGAAGAAGCACCAGAAGAAGGACCCGAACCGATTGAGGAATACGTCCCCGGCGTCGCAAACGGCCGCAACTACATGGCCAGGCTGTGTCATTTCCCGGACGGCCCCTGGTACATCGATGTCATCCACGTTGAATCGCTGCCGCCTTTGCACGACAGCGACAGGACCTGGCTCACGCGCGCAGAGGCCGTTCAGGCGGCCGACAAGCTGGTGGCCGATCTGGCGCATTGACCCGCTCCCTGCACGCGAATGTAACGCCCTGTTCGCGCCCTTGCAGCCCACGCAAACAGCGCCATCTGGATGCCAGCAGCCCGCCGGGCCTGCACCTTCACGCAAGGAGCTTTCATGTTCAAACGCTTGACCCTGCTCTGGGTTCTGATACGCGGCGATGCACGGCGGCTCTGGACCGCGCTGCGCCACCCCGAAGCGCCCGTTTGGCTGAAATGGGGCACCGCGGCCATTGCGCTCTACCTGATCTCACCCATCGACCTCATACCGGACGTGTTGCCCATCATCGGCATTGCCGACGACTTGGTACTGGTTCCACTGGCGATCCGCTGGCTGCTCAATCGCCTGCCGCCCGGAATCGCCGACCCTGCGGCAAAACCTGAAGGCTGAGCGCTTTTCATTGATGCCGACACGCCCCATTTCACTGACCCTTGCGCTCCCCTCTGGCGAGACCACTTCCGGGCTGCTTCAAACACCGGACGCGGCCAAAGCCTGCTATGTGTTTGCCCACGGCGCAGGCGCGGGCATGAGCCACGCCTTCATGGAGGCAATCGCGCAAGGTCTCGCGGAACGCGGCATCGCCAGTTTGCGCTTCAATTTCCCGTTTATGGAACAGGGCTCGAAACGCCCGGACTCCCCCGCCGTTGCGCACGCGGCGATCCGGGCGGCAGTTGCTGAAGCGGCGCGGCATCTGCCCGGTGTTCCGCTGTTTGCCGGTGGCAAGTCCTACGGTGGGCGCATGAGCACGCAGGCGCAGGCGGCTGAGCCATTGCCCGGCGTGAAAGGCATTGTGCTGGTGGGCTTTCCACTGCACCCAGTTGGCAAGCCCTCCACCGAACGCGCAGCGCACCTGGCGGACGTCAAGCTGCCCCTGCTTTTCTTGCAAGGCACGCGCGATGGCCTCGCCGATCTGGACCTGATCACGCAGGCCACCGCAAGCCTGGGCAAAAAAGCCACCCTGCATATCGTGGATGGCGCCGACCACGCCTTTCATGTGCTGGTGCGGTCAGGCCGCACCGATGCGCAGGTGCGCGAGGAACTGCTGGACACCATGGCCGTGTGGATGACGAAGCGCTAGCGCTGCAGCGTGAGTTCAGGGCAAATACCAGCCTAAGCCTGACCACCGCTAGGCGTGGCTGCTGACAGGAGATGCGCCCGAAGCCCCCCAGACTGGCACGACTACGAAAGCCCAGTCATGCCACTCCATCCCCATTCATCCCCGCGCCTTGTGTCTCCCCTGCTCTCCCGCCGCACGCTTGTTGCGGCCTTGTGCCTCGCCGGCTTGGGGCTGGCCAGCCAGGGCGCCTGGGCAGCCAAACCCAAAGCCAGGGCGGCCGATGGGCCCTTCGACATGGAAGCCTTCAACAACGCCACCGACGCCCCCCTGCTGCGCAGCGGAAGCCAGGGTGCAGCCGTCGCGCGTGCGCAGATCATGCTGGACCGGGCATGGTTCTCGTGCGGCGAAATCGACGGGCGCTTTGCCGCCAACATGCAGCGCATGGTCAAGGCTTACCAGACGGCGCAGGACCTGAAAGTCACCGGCACCGTCACACCAGAAACGTGGACATCACTGCGCAAGGACGGCGCACCGCTGCTGACGACCTATACATTGACCGGGAAGGACACCGCCGGCCCGTTTGAAAAGACACCCGTCGCCATGGACGAGCGCGCCAAAATGAAGGCGCTGGTGTATGAGTCGGTGGAGGAAGCCATGGCCGAAAAGTTTCACATCAGCATGGGCTACCTCAAGCAGCTTAACGGCGGCGGCAAAATCGAAACCGGCAAGCAGATCACCGTGCCCAACGTGGCCGCCAGTGCCACGCCGGTCAGCGCCGCTTCCATCGAGATCGACAAGTCCGAGCGCGTGCTGTATGTGCTCGACACCGCCAAGCGGCTGGTAGCGGGCTTTCCCATCAGCATCGGCAATGAAAAGAACGATCCATTGCCGCTGGGCATGATGGCCATCAAGAATGAAGTCAAAAACCCCGGCTTCACCTACAACCCTGCGCTGCTGAAAAACGCGCCCAAGGATGCGCAGAAGGTCGACATCGCAGCCGGACCCAATAACCCCGTGGGCAGCATCTGGCTGGGCCTGACCAAACCGCACTGGGGTATTCACGGCACCCCCAATCCATCGAATGTGGGTCACTCTGAAACCAATGGCTGCATCCATATGACCAACTGGGACGCCGAACGCCTCTCGACCCTGGCCAAAGCCGGGTTCAAGGTTAACGTCAAGGCGTGATGGCTTCTGTTTCTGCTTCATTAAAACGCGCCGCACTCGTCGTGGGGGCGCTGCTGGTGGTGGCGCTCGGTGTGATCTACGGCAGCCGCATGAAGACGACCACACAGGTGGTTTCCCCCGTGCCTGCGGTAGAGGCTACAGTCGCGCCATCGCCTGCGCCCGCCAGCCAGCCAGCGGCCATCGCCGCGCCCGCAATGACCCCAGTGCAAGGCGACCCCCTGGCGACTCTGATTGAAAAAGTCGCGCCCTCCTCGCCCGCCCCCACACAGACAGATGCCGCCTCACCCAGCAACCCGGTAGCCGGCGACGCCGACATCTCGCTGCTGCGCATGCGCGTCCTGACGCTGCCGGTGCAGGGTGTAGCCGCCGCCCAGCTCACAGACACCTACACCCAGTCGCGTGCCGCGGGTGCGCCGCATGAAGCAATCGACATGATGGCGGTGCGCGGCACGCCGGTACTGGCGGTGGAAGACGGCAAAGTGGCCAAGCTGTTTTTAAGCAAGCCGGGCGGCATCACTATTTACCAGTTCGACCCGGGCAGCAACTACGCCTACTACTACGCACATCTTGACCGCTATGCCGACGGCCTGGCAGAAGGCGCCAGCGTGCGCAAAGGCCAGGTGATTGGCTATGTGGGCAGCACCGGCAACGCATCGCCCGATGCGCCGCATTTGCACTTCGCGATTTTCAAACTGGGGCCGGAGCGCCAGTGGTGGCGCGGCACGCCGCTCAACCCTTATCTTGTCTGGCGCGACGCCAGGCCGTGAACAGCACGGCTGCCTGACGGCCGCCCAACGTCGTTTAAGTGACTCCATTCACGCCCGATTTCTTCTAATTTATGGCTTAAGTCGCACATTTACCCGCGCCTTACTGGTTTACCTGCTTTTCATTACCACGTTTTATTGGTTAGATTGGCAACCAGGAAACCTACTCTCTGGAGATTTCAAAGATGAACAAATTAACCGTATGGTGTGCAGCCCTTGCCATGGCCGCGCTGACTCAAGCCAGCCAGGCGCAAATATTGATCGGGCAAACCGCCGGGTTTACAGGTCCTGTCGGTGCGGGCGTCAAGGAAACCACCGACGGCGCCAAGCTGTATATAGATTCCGTCAACGGCAAGGGCGGCGTTCATGGGCAAAAGATCGAGCTTATTTCGCTCGACGACAAGTTTGACCCCAAGCTGGCCAGCGAGAACGCCAAAAAACTGATTGAAGAGCAAAACGTACTGGCGCTTTTCCTGACGCGCGGAACGCCCCACACCGAAGCCATCATCCCCCACCTCACAAAGAATGGTGTCGTACTGGTCGGCCCATCCACCGGCGCCATGATCCTGCACCAGCCGGTACAAAAGTACATCTTCAACGTTCGCGCCACCTACCAGCGTGAAGCAGAAAAAGCCGTCACGCACCTGAACTCCATGGGCATCACGCGGATCGCCATCGTGTATGCCGACGACAGCTTCGGAGCAGACGGCGTGGCAGGTGCACAGAAAGGCCTGGCGGCCGCCAAGCTGCAGCCCGCCGTGCTCGAAAAGTTCAATCGCGCCAAGCCCGATTTCGCGCCCATTGCCCCCAAAATCATGCAGTCCAACGCCCAGGCCGTCATCATGGTGGCGTCAGGGCAGGCGGTGGTTGACGGCGCCAAAGCCTTCCGTACGGCCGGCTCCGCAGCGCAGATCGTGACCTTGTCCAACAACGCTTCTTCCGGCTTCATCAAAAGCCTGGGGGAGAACGCACGGGGCGTGATCGTGACCCAGGTCTTTCCTTATGAGCGCTCGATCTCCTTCAGCATGGTCAAGGAAGCCCAGGAACTCACCAAGGCCAAGGGTGGGGAGGACATCAGCCCCGCCATGCTCGAAGGGTTTGCCGCTGCGAAGGTACTGGTCGAAGGCCTGCGCCGCGCCGGCCCCAAACCGACGCGCGAAAAGCTGCAGACCGCACTGGAAAGCATTCGCAAATACGACCTGGGTGGCCTGGAGGTGAATTTCTCGGCCGATGACCATACGGGCCTGGATTTTGCCGATCTTTCCATCATCGGCACCGACGGGAAGTTCCGGCGGTAATTCGCCGCAGGGAATAAGCCCGGGTCAACCGGGGCGTTGATGGCCTGGCGTATGCATGCCCACAAGCGCCAAAGCGCCCGCCACCAAGGCCTGCGAAGGGCCGCGTGCCCCCATTTGGCCATTCACATACGCGCCATCGATCAGCAGCACCAGCTGGTCAGCCATAGGCACAGGCTTTGCCACCCCCAACGCCTTGGTCATAGTCAGAACCCGGCGGCGTAGCTCGGTCTTGTGACCCAGGGCCACAGCGCGCGCCGGGTGACCGGCCTCAGGAAACTCCGTCAATACATTGATGAACGGGCAGCCCCGAAAACTGGGCCGCGCGATGTACTGCGCGATCCAGCGGATGTGGGCCTCCAGCTCCGCGCCGGGCTTGTCTTTCAATCTGGCGGTGATCTCGTCCCAGGCGCTCCAGTAAGCGCGGTCATCCCGCTCCAGAAAAGCCACCACCAGATCGTCCTTGGTCGAAAAGTGCCGGTACAAGCTGGTCTTGGCAACGCCTGAATGCTCGACGACCAGATCCACCCCGACGGCTCGCACACCCTCCGTGTAGAAAAGCGTGGCGGCCGTATCCAGGATGCGGTCGCGCACCGAGCCCGACTTGTCTGCTTCCGGCGGGGGAGTCTTTTTTTGTTGCATGCCGAATCTTAGCGGATCACGGCTTGACGCGCTACAGATCTGTAGCGTAGACTCGCCGAACGCTACAGATCGGTAGCGTTTTGAGCTCCTGGTGTTTTGACGCGCGGAGTCTTGTAACGTCAACAGGAAAAGGTCGAGATGACACGGAACAGAAAAATCGCCGTCTTTGGCGCCTACGGCCATACAGGCCGCTTCATCGTTGCGGAGCTTTTGAAGCGCGGATGGACGCCGGTCCTCTCCGGGCGCGACACCCGCAAGCTCCAGGTTCTGTCCGCCGAAAGCGGCGGGCTTGAAATCCGCCCTGCATCGCTCACCGACGCCGCGTCGCTGGACCAGGCCGTGAACGAGGTCGCTGCAGTGATCAACGCTGCGGGCCCTTTTTCCGTGACGGCCGCGCCGCTCATGGACGCCGCGCTGCGCATGAGGACGCCCTACATCGACGTGGTGGCCGAGCCGGAAATCGCCGCAGCCGCCTTTCAGAACTACGACGTCCGCGCGCGTGAAGCCGGCATCATCATCGCGCCGGCCTCCGCCTTTTATGGAACGCTCGGCAGCCTGCTCGCCACCGCAGCCCTGCGCGACTGGCCGGACGCCGATGAAATCACCCTGGCCTTCGCGCTAAGCAGCTGGAAGCCGACGCTCGGCACACGCATCACCATCGAGGTGGCCGAAGAACGCAGGGGCGGAAAGCGGCTGGTGTTTTCAAACGGCCAGCTGAGCCTGCACGAGGGAAGCGCGGCGCAGACGGAATGGACATTCCCCGCGCCCGTAGGCCGGCAAATCGTGGTCGAAGAGTTCACCACCGCAGACAGCGTGACCCTTTCAAGGCATGTGAAGTTTGGCCACATCCGGGAAGTGATGACGCTTGCGCCCTTGGGCGACCTGTCCGATCAGGACACCTCCCCTCCGCCCAGTGTGGACGCTAGCGGCCGGTCCGCACAAAGGTTTCTTGTCGAAGCTGTCGTTCGCCGAGGCAAAGATGAACGCCGCGCCACCGTCAGCGGGCAGGACATCTACGCCATCACCGCACCGATCGTGGTGGAGGCCACCGAGCGGGTCATCGCCAACCAACGCGGCCTCTCAGGGGTTTTGAGCGCCGGGCAGATATCCGGCGCAGCAGATTTTTTGCACGCCCTGGCGCCCCTGCACCTCAAGCTGAACCTTTTATAGCGCCTCCCCGGCTGCGCAAAACGCGTCGTTCCGCTAAGCTCAAGCCATTCCAGAACCTGGCAAAAGACGAGGCCCCCATGACAAGCTACTGGCTGATGAAGTCCGAACCCGAAGAATGCTCGGTCGACGACGCACTCGCGGCGAAGAACTCAACCGTCCCCTGGGTCGGCGTGCGCAACTACCAGGCGCGCAACTTCATGCGCGACGGGATGCGGGTGGGTGATGGCGTGCTGTTTTATCACTCCAGTTGTGCTGAGCCGGGCATCGTCGGCATTGCAGAGGTGGCGTCTACCGCCTACCCTGACCCGACGCAGTTTGATGCCAAGTCGCACTACTACGACCCCAAGTCCAAACGCGAAGAGCCGCGTTGGCAACTGGTGGATGTGAAGGTGCTGAAGAAGACCCGCAACCTGGCCCTGCCGGAGCTGCGTGCCAACAAGGATCTGGAAGACCTGGTGATCCTGCGCAAAGGCAACCGGCTCTCGATCACGCCGGTGGAGCCGCAGCATTGGCGGCTGATCACCAAGCTGCTGGGCAAACCGGCCTGAGCGCCGGTGGTGCAGGCTGCTGCTACTTCAACAGTTCCAGGACCTCGCCCTTTTTCTCCTTGCTTCGGCGACGAAGAAAGGATGCGCGAGACATTTCAGCGCAACCTGGGTGTGGCCCCGCGCGATTACCGCAAACGTTTTGCGCGCTAAGCATTAGTTCTTCATGCCCATTTTGGGCGGTTGAACCAATGCCTTAAGCCATGGAAAAACCAATTTCACCCAAAGTTTCAACCGCGCAACAGGCGCAATTTGCCTTCCCGCTTCACTGTTATCTCTGACACAGAGCCAAATCGCTCGTCCAGACCGCATTGACGCTACTTTCTTGCGGCTTTCTTGCAGCTCAGGGTAGGCGCCCGGCACACCGCTCATCTCACTTTCCCGACCTTATATCCCGCAACCCTGTCATCCCTGACAGGGTTGCCACGGCCATAACCGCTCCACAGAATGGCCTCCACAGACAGGGGCGGACAGGCAAAAAAGGGGGAGCGCAGATGCACGGAGCGGGAGGGCTCCCGCATCGCCCGCGCTACCCGCCAGCAGATGGATGCCGCCACACCTTGGCTCTCAGGCAACTGCGGTTTTTCACTTTCAAAAAAGGACATCTCATGACGCGGATTCATCTCTCACGGCGCGCGCACGTTCTTCAGGCGGCCCTGTTAGCGCTAACCGGTACCAGCGCATTTGCCCAGGCGCCTCAGGGCAACACGGCAAGCGGCAAAGTCACGCCCGCAGCAGCCACCAAAACGGCGGCTGCCCGCCCCGCAGTTGCAGTGGCAGCCGCGCCCGTTGCCGAGTGGCCGACCAAACCCATCCGCCTGCTGATCGGCTTTCCGCCAGGCTCGGTGCAGGACCTGTCCGCGCGCTCCATCAGCGAGCAGTTGTCCAAGTCGCTGGGCCAGCCGGTCATCGTCGAGAACAAGGCCGGCGCCTCGGGCACGATTGCCGCCGACCAGGTGGCCAAGGCGACCGACCTGCACACCTTCGGCGTCATGAACAACAGCCAGCTCACCATCGCCAAGCTGCTCAACCCGATGTCGCCTTACGACCCGGCGGTAGACCTGGCGCCCATCGCGCTGATCGGCACCACACCCATGGTGCTGGTGGTCAGCAACTTCGCCCAGGGCAGCACCCCGCAAGAGTGGCTGACGTGGCTGCGCAACCAGGGCGACAAGGCCAACTACGGCTCGCCCGGCGCCGGCACGCCCGGCCACCTGGGCATGGAGCTCATCAAAAGCCGCAGCGGCGGCCTGGGCGTGATGCATGTTCCCTACCCCGGCAACCCGCAGATCATCACCGCCATGCTGGGCGGCCAGTTGCAAGCCGCGCTGCTGCCGCCGGGCCTGGCCATGCAGCAGGTCAAGGCCGGCAAGATGAAAGCGATCGGCGTGACCTCCGACCAGCGCAGCATGCTGGCGTCGGATCTGCCCACGCTGCGCGAAGTCGGCATCATGGGCGCCGACATGGAACTGTTCACCGCACTGGCCGGCCCGGCCTCGCTGCCTGCCGCCGTACGCGACAAGCTGGGCGCCGCCGTGATCGACGTGCTCAAGACCAGCGAGACGCGCCAGCGCCTCATCACCGTGGGTTGGCAGCCGGCACCGTCTACCGCTGAGGGCCTGCGCACGCGCATGCGATCCGACACGCGCAACCTGGGCGGCATCATCATGCTGCGGGGCATCCGGGCTGACAGTTAAGTCCTCTTGTGGGCCACGGGCAATAGTTCTGCGATTGAACTACACCCGGCCCTCCCTTACCCCACAGTGGACTTCAGCGCCGCAAACGCCACATAGGCCACGATGACCGCCGCCAGGATGAGAGACACGCCCCGCCAGAAAGCCACCGGGTTGCGCTCCAGCAAAGCCGGCCGGGCCTTGTCGACAAAGGCCTGATTCGGATGGCGCAGGTCGTATAAGAACTCCGACAGCTCGCCATAGCGCTTTGCCGGGTTGGGATGCACGGCCTTGCGCAGCACGCCGTCTATCCAGGTGGGGATGCCCCGGTCGTCGTACAGCACGGAGTCGTAGCGCAGCCTGTTTTGTGCGGCCCGGGTGCGGCATTTGGCCACTTCGGCGCCATAGGGCAGTTTGCCCGTCAGCATCTGGTAGGTGATGACGCCGAGCGAAAAGAGGTCCGAGCGCGTGGTGCCGCCCTCGCCCACGAAATACTCCGGCGCCGAATACTGGGCCGTGCCCAGGATGTCGTGGTGCCCGCCGGGCCTGGCTGCATCGTCTTCCATGAGGCTGGCCACGCGTGTAGAGCCGAAGTCGATGATCTTTGCCGTGCCTGTCTTGTCGATCATGACGTTCTCGGGCCGCAAATCCTGGTGCAGCATCTCCAGCCGGTGAAAGGCAAGCAGGCCTTTGGCGATCTGCTCCACCAGCCCGCGCACCGCCTCCAGGCCGGGCCGGGGGTTGTCAATCATCCACTGGCCCAGTGTTTGCCCGTCGATGTATTCGGTGGCCACATACACAAAATGGCGCTGTCGCGTCGGCACATAGGGTTTGAGCACATGCGCGCTGTTGATGCGCCTGGCGATCCACTCTTCTGTCAAGAATCTTTCCAGGTAGGCCGGGTCGCCGCCCAGGTCTATCGACGGTGTTTTCAGGATGACGAGCGCGCCCGTTTCGTTGTCGGTGGCCAGGTAAATGTGGCTGCGGCTGCTGCCGTGCACTTCGCGCACGATGGTGTAGCCGTCGAACGCCATCCGAGGGGTCAGGATGGGCGGCAGCGGCAAGCCCGACAGCTGCTGGACCAGCTCGCCGGCCTGCCGCCGGGGCAGTTCATCAACACGCACCACCTGCGCCGTGAGGTTGTCGCCGCTGCCCTGCCCGAAGGCTTTTTCGACGATGGCTTTTGCCGCGGCATCAAGCCCTTCGGGCGCATCGGCACTGCTGCGGATGATGCCGGCCATGTCGTGCTCGCTGACGTGCTCGTAGACGCCGTCGGTGGCCAGCAGGAAGATGTCGCCCTGCTCCACCTGCTGGGTCTGGTAGTCGATCTCAAGCTGGGGCTTGAAGCCCAACGCGCGGCCAAGATAGCTTTGGCCCTGGGCAATCCACACGCGGTGGTCGCTGGTCAGTTGCTCCAGCGCCTTGCCGCGCAAGCGGTAAATGCGCGAGTCACCGACATGAAAAATATGCGCGGTGGTCGACTTGATGACCATGGCGCTCAAGGTGCACACATAGCCCTTGTCCTTGTCGTAGCGATACTGGCTTTTCTGCGTCTGCGCATGCAGCCAGGAATTGGTGGCGCTCAGGATACGCTCGGCCGATGTCTTGACCGACCAGGCTTCCGAGGTGCAGTAGTAGTCTTCCAGAAAACCGGTGACGGCGTACTGGCTGGCCACGTCGCTGACAGCGCTGCTGCTGATGCCGTCGGCCAGCGCAATGGCAATGCCCTTGGCGCTCAGCTGCGGCTCGTTCGGCACGTAGATGCCGTGGAAATCCTGGTTGATTTCCTTGCGGCCCTTGTCCGAATACTGGCCTGCCGATATCTTCAGTTCACTGGGCATGTGGCGTGTCGAAGAAGCCCTCGCGCGTCTTGCATGCGAGGGCTTTTGGGCCTTTGTTAAAGCGAATTATTTGAAGGACCGTGTTGGTCCCGTTTTAATGTGCGTCGCATACAGCGTCAAGCCAGTGAAGGCCAGGCCGCCGATCAGGTTACCCAGCACCGTCGGGATTTCATTCCAGATCAGGTAATCCATGATGGTGAAGTGCGCGCCCAGCAGCAGGCCGGAGGGGAACAGGAACATGTTCACGATGGAGTGCTCAAACACCATGTAGAAGAACAGCATGATGGGCATCCACATCGCGATCACCTTGCCGCTGACCTGGGTGGAGATCATCGCTCCCACCACGCCGGCCGACACCATCCAGTTGCACAGCATGCCGCGCACGAACAGCGTGAGCATGCCGTTCGCGCCGTACTTCTGATAGCCCAGGGTGCGGTTTTCTCCCACGATCCCGATGGCCTTGCCTACTGCGCTGGGCTCGGTAGAGAACCCGTTCGTGACATAGATAGCCATCATCACGGCCACCGTGAAGGCGCCCAGGAAGTTGCCGACGAAAACCAGGCCCCAGTTACGCAGCACGCCCTTGATCGTGACGCCTGGGCGCTTGTCGATCAGCGCCAGCGGTGTCAGCACGAACACGCCCGTCAGCAGGTCGAAGCCGAACAGGTACAGCATGACAAAACCCACCGGAAACAGCACGGCGCCCAGCAGCGGCTGGCCGGTCTGCACGTTGATGGTGACGGCGAACCAGGCCGCCAGGGCCAGGATGGCGCCGGCCATATAAGCCCGGATCACAGTGTCGCGGGTGGACATGAAGATTTTGGATTCACCCGCATCCACCATCTTGGTCACAAATTCCGAAGGCACTAGATAAGCCATACGATCCCTCAAGTCTTGAAAAGGCAAAAAAAAATCCACTTCAAGATCTTCAAAAAAATGAAGACCGAAGTGGACGACGTTATCCATTCAGATCAGTTGGGCACCGCAAATCTCGCTATGCCCGGCGCAGGCTTCGCTAGCCTGACCGGATCACTGAAAGCACATACCGTGCCGCGCTATATGCCTCAAGAAATGGGGTTTCCCGGCCCTTCAGGCACCCCGGGCGCGCAAGCCTTGCCCCAAATTTGTGCACTTGGGCAGCCAGAAGCAAATATTTGGTGCCAGCCGCAGGCCCCGCCCGGACACACTGCACCCGGGTGCTGGCCCGCTTCAGGGGGCCTGGGCCAGGCGCTAGCTTGCCGCCTGCTTGCCTTCCAGCAGCTTCACCATCGCCCACAACACCCGGTTCGCTGGCACAGCCACGCCCAGCGCGTCGCCGCGCTTGACGATCAGGCCGTTGAGGTAGTCGATCTCGGTGGGTTTGCCGCGGGCCAGGTCTTGTGCGGTGGAGGCGTACTGGTTGGGCATGCTGCCGGCGAGTTTGTCGACAGCGGCGTGCACGTCGCCTGCGACCTCTACGCCTTCGGCTTTGGCCACGGCCAGGCATTCGGCGACCACGTCGCGCATTACGTCCTTGATGCCTACGCCTTGCACCGTCTTGCCGTAGGGCAACTGGGCGATGGCCGAGACGGCGTTGTAGGCGCTGTTGAGAATCAGCTTGGCCCAGAGTGCGCCGCGCACGTTGCTGGAAACCTCTGTCGGCACGCCGGCCGCAATCAAGGCCTGCGCCACGGTGTCGCTGAGGGCCGAAGGCTCAATCACCAGGTCACCTCGGCCGTGGTGTTTGAGGTGGCCGGGGCCGGCCATTTCGGTGGCGACATAGACAACGGCGGCCGCCACTGCGTGCCCAGGCAACACGGCGCGCAGCCGGTCAGCGTTGTCCACACCGTTTTGCAGGCACAGCACCAGCGCGCCGGGCGCCAGGTGCGGGCGGATCAACGCGCCGGCTGTTTCGGTGTCGGTGGACTTCACGCAAAAGAGCACGAGTTGTGCGCCCTGCACCGCGCTGGGCTCGCTGCTGGCGCCCAGGCGCACGTGTTCGTCGAACGTGCGCGTTTCCATATGCAGGCCGCTCTCTTCAATGGCATCTACGTGCCGCGGCCGCGCGATCAACACGACATCGTGGCCGGCGCGCGCCAGCATGCCGCCGAAATAACAACCGACGGCGCCTGCGCCCATCACGGCGACTTTGAGGGATTGGGTCATGGGGAGGCTTCAACTTTCCGAAGAGGTGCGAAGACCCGGATTGTGGGTGAAGTGCGCGATGTTCGCTGGCGGCTGCAAAACGCCACCTACCCAGCCCCTACCCCAGGCTGCCCGCAAAGCGCCGGCCCAATTGCTCACGCTCAAACGCCGCGGCCACAAAGTCAATGAAGGCGCGGGTTTTGGCGGGCATCTGGCTGCGCGTGGGGTAGTAGACCGAGATCGCGCCCGCATCCACATACCAGTGCGGCAACACCCGCACCAGCTCGCCACGCTCCAGCTGCGGCAGCACGTCGGGCACGGCGATCAGCGTCACGCCCAGGCCCATGAGCGCGGCGGCGCGCATGGCGGTCGGGTCGTTCAGCACGACCGATTCGCTCGTGCCGGCCGCCATTTCAGCGCCGGCGGCATCGCGCATCACCCACTGGCGCACGCGGCCGCTGGCGCTGGAGCGCATGACGATGCCGGGCAGCGCCGCCAGGCCCGCCGGGTCCGTGGGCGCAGGCCGGCCGGCCATCAGGGCGGGCGACGCCACGGCCACCAGGTGCATGGGCGCCAGCGGGCGCGACACCACGCCCGGCGCCAGCTCAAAGCCACCGCCTATGGCCGCGTCATAACCCTCGGCGATCAAATCAACCGGGCGGTTTTCAAAATACCAGTCGGGGCGTACCAGCGGGTAGCGCGCCAGAAAAGCCGGCAGTAGCGGCACGATGTACTCAATACCAAAGGTGGGCGACATGCTGACCTTGAGCGGCCCCGCCGGCGCCCCGCTGTCGCTGGCCACCGCCGCGATCGCCGACTGCAGCGCGTCGAGGTTGCCGCCAATCGAGACCAGAAAACGCTCGCCAGCCTCCGTCAGCGTGAGCTTGCGGGTTGAGCGCTGGAACAGGCGCACGCCGATATTGCGCTCCAGCATGGCGACGTTGCGGCTGACGGCGGCCGGCGTCAGCGCCAGGCGCCGCGCCGCCGCCGAGAAGCTGCGGCCTTCGGCGCTGCGGACAAAGGATTCGAGATTGGCGAGTGTTTCCATTGGCCGATGTTAAGGCTGCCGGAGCATTTCTTCAACCAATGCTTGAAGATGATTCAAGGCATTACTGGCTTATCAAAAGGCAATCCAAATCCCATCATTCAGTCCATCAACAACCAAGGAGTGAATTTATGACTGCAACCACCACCCCAGCCACCCCCAGCATCGGCATCATCGGCTCAGGCGCCATCGGCTCGGCCGTCGCCAAAGTCCTGGCCCGCCATGGCATCCAGGCCACGCTCTCCAACAGCCGCGGCCCCGATTCGCTGAAAGACCAGGTTCGCGAACTCGGCCCGACTATCCAGGCCGGCACCCGCGAAGAAGCCGCCGCCAAAGACATCGTCTTCGTCGCCGTCAACTGGGGCAAACTGCCCACCGCGCTGGCCGGCCTGCCCAACTTCGGCGGCCGCATCGTCATCGACACCAACAACCCGATCGAGGCCCCGCTCTTCAAGCCAGCCGAACTCAACGGCCGTCTTTCCAGCGAAGTGGTGACAGATCTCGTGCCCGGCGCGCGCGTGGTCAAAGCCTTTAACCACCTGGCCGCAGCCCTGCTGGCGACCGATCCGGCCGACCAGGGCGGCAAGCGTGTGATGTTTTATTCAGGCGACGACGCAGCCGCAAAAGCCACCGTGGCGGCGCTGATCAGCCGGCTCGGGTTTGCAGGCATCGACCTGGGCGCGCTGGCCGTGGGTGCGCGCCTGGCGCAGTTCCCGGGCGGCCCGCTACCGATCTTGAATCTGGTGCAGTTCGGTTGAGTTGGCGGCATATACCTGGACTGAGGCTGCCCCGGCGTGGACGTCCAGGGCAGCCAAACTCATGTCAGGTGCGCCTTACCGCTCAGAGAGCCGGCTACTTTCACCGTCCAATCACAGACGATTTTATAAGCCAAATCGTGCTCCAGCCCAATAACCACCTTGGCTGTACGCTATCAAATTAATAGCATACTCCCTAAGCAGGCGGACAGCTTGCCGACAAAACCGGCTCACGGCCGTTTCAGGTAACCCTCACGCAGATGGTGAAGTTTCTTCAAGCGGCAAGGTGATCCGGGCACACAGGCCGCCGCCTTCGGCCTGGAGCAGTTCCAGCTTGCCGCCATGCGCCCGCACCAGACGATCGACGATGGCCAGGCCCAGGCCGGCTCCGGCCGGACCGCTTCGCGTGCCTTCGGCGCGTCGAAAAGGCTGCTTCAGGGCTTCGGCCTGGCCTGGCGCGATGCCGGGGCCGTGGTCGCTGACCTCTATCCAGACCGATCCGGCCTGCGCACCGGTGCTTAAAACCACCGGCGGGCGGCCATGGCGCCGGGCGTTTTCGAGCAAGTTGGTCAACACCCGCCGCATGGCTCGCGGCCGCAAGGAAACAGCAGGCGGGTGACCAGGCCGCAGCGCCACCGGCACGCCCTGGTGGGTCGATGCCGCCGCCAGCTCTGCCGCCAGGGCGTCAAGATCTACCGGCGAAGAGGGTTCGCTGTCGGTACTGCGCGCAAAGTCGAGGAACTGGCCAATGATGGCGTCCATCTCTTCCACGCCGCGGGTCATTCGCGCCATGGTTTCTTCGTCGGCTTTGTCACGCAATATTTCCATGCCCAGGCGCAGCTTGGTCAGCGGCGTGCGCAGGTCGTGCGAAACGCCGGCCAGCATGAGCGTGCGCTCGTCGTCCGCTTCGGCGAGGCTGCGCACCATCTGGTTGAAGCTGCGGCTGAGGGCGGCGATTTCAGTAGGGCCGTATTCGGGCAAGGGTTCGGGGCGGCTGCCGCCGGCCAGCGTCTGGGCGGACGCCACCACGCGGCGAAGCGGCCGGTTCAGGTAGCGGTGAATCAGCAGCGCGCCCAGCAATGCCAGCACGGCGCTGGTGAACGATGCGGCCAGCCAGGCGCCGGTGAACTCACGCGCGGGCAGCACGCCGGGCAACTTGATCCAGTAGTCGGCGCCATCCAGGCGCAGCCGCACGGCCAGGCTGCCGCCGGCCTCCCGGCGCCAGACGATTTCGGCGCCCTCGCCCTGCACGGCGATGCCCCGCGATGCCTCGCTGACGAAACGGCGCTCCAGCCGGCTGAGCGCCTGGCGGGGGCCGCGCGCACCGGCCTCCTTCGCCTCGCCCTCCTCCTGCGCGAAGTCCTGCATGGCGCGGCGGTTGAACTCGGCAACAAAAGTCTCGCGCTGGGCAGGTGGCAAGGCCGCCAGCCCCGCCTGGATAGAACTCACGTTGCGCGCGACCGCCACCGACAGCTGTCCCAGCCGTGGCTTGAGGATGAGCTGGCGCACCAGCAACGCGCTGGCCAGCTGGCCGACCACAATAAGCGCGACGAGCAGCAGCACGTTGCGGCCGAACAGGCTGCGTGGAAGCAGCTTCATGGCTTGCCTGCCTTGCCGTGTTTCGCAGTGCCGCCTTCGGGCACAAAGACATAACCCACGCCCCACACCGTCTGTATGTAGGCGGGCTGCGACGAATCGGCTTCGATGAGTTTACGCAGACGCATGACCTGCACGTCGATGCTTCGGTCAGTGGCTTCGTGGTCGCGGCCGTAGGCCAGCTCGATCAGCCGGTCTCGGCCCAGGGGCCGGTTGGGGTGCAATGCCAGTGCCTGCAGCAAGCTGAATTCGGCGGTGGTGAGCGGCACGTCGTCGCCGTTTTTTGTCAGCCGGCGCGCGTCCATCACCAGGCTGAAGTCGCCAAAATGCACCGTGCCCCGGCCCGGTAAGGGGCCGCTGTGCGCGCCCAGCATGCGCTGGCGGCGCACCAGCGCCTGGATGCGTGCCAGCAGCTCGCGCGGATTGAACGGCTTGGGCAGGTAATCGTCGGCGCCCATCTCCAGCCCGACGATGCGGTCCACCGGGTCGCCCCGGGCCGTGAGCATGACGATGGGAATGGTGTCACCCTGGGCGCGCAACCGGCGGCAGACGGCCAGCCCGTCTTCGCCCGGCATCATCACGTCCAGCACCAGCACATCAAACCGCTCGCGCGCCAGCAGGGTGTCCAGGTTTTTGGCGTCTTCCAGTGTGCGCACGGCATAGCCCTGGTCACCCAGGTAGCGCTGCAGCAGACTGCGCAGGTCGGCCTCGTCATCGACCACCAGAACCCGGGCCAACGGCTCGCTCATGGTGGGTTGCCCGCCTGCGGCAAGGGCAAGGAAATCGCATCGAAAAAGGCCATGAAAGCACCCGTCGCAAGAAAGATGCCCCCATGGTAGCGGCCGGGCCGCGGCGCCCTTCCCGGTAAATCATGACAAACGATGACAGAGCCCGGCTTCGTTCATGCCTTGTCATCAAGAGGCCCGTGCCAGCCATCTCCGGTTCACATCTGCCGGCCACAGTGGTGTCACGGCGCTGCAATGCAGGTTTGTGCAGCCCCGAAAACCCTTCAACCTCCCTCCCAACTTCCAGGAGTTCGTCATGAAAAACACGCTTTCTGCCACTGGCCTGTCTGCCGCTGTTTCTGTCGCCCTGACAAGCGCCCTGCTGGCCACAGGTTTCGCCGCGACCACCGCCGAGGCGGCAAGCCGCCACGTGGTGCGCGCCAATGCCGCAGGCGGCACCACCGCCACCAAGGCCGTTGTCCGCCAGGGGCATTGCGGCGGCACGCGCGCCCGGGGCCGGGCCACCGCTACCGACGGCCAGGGCAATGCGCACACCGTCACCGGCGCATCGACCACAGGCCCCAACGGTGCCACCGCCGTACGCACCGGCCAGGCCAGCCGCCATGCCGACGGCTCTGCGGAACGCAGCGGCAGCTTTGCCGCCAGCGGAACCAAAGGCAGCGTCGAGAGCAGCGGCAGCAGCAGCAGAAACGCCGACGGCAGCGTCACCGCCAGCCGCAACGCCAGCGCCACCCACGCAAGCACCGGCAACAGCGTACAAAGCACCGCCTCTTACAACCAGGCCACGGGCGTCACCCGCAGCACGACCTGCTACGACGCTGGCGGGGCAGTGATGAGCTGCCCGGCGCGCTAGTCGGGTCCGGTCATCCGCTATCTCTTTTCCTCTTTTCTTCTTTTCTTCTTTTCTTTTATTCATTCTTTCTTTCACCCGTTCTTTCACCCGTTCTTTCACCAACCAGACTGGAGCACCTTATGACCTTCTCCTCATCCGCCCTTCGCACGCCTTTCATTCTTGTCGCCCTCGTACTGGCGACCACGGCACAAGCCCAGGCAGCCAATCCGGCCCGGCTGGAGAAAGCCCGCAGCGAGTTGCAAAAGCGCTTTGAGGCCGCAGACGCCAACAAGGACGGCAAGCTGACGCGTGAAGAAGCGCAGGCCAGAATGCCGCGCATCTACAAAAATTACGATGCCATCGACGCCAGCGGCAGCGGGGCGATTTCTCTGGCCGACATCGAAGCCTTTTTTGTGTCGAAAAAAGGCTCGCGCTAATCAGCCGGCAGCGGCAAACCCTTGCCCGGACCCTTTCACCGCGGGCAGCCCCACACGGTCTGCCCGGCGTAACACCCCTGGAGTCACCATGTCCCTTTCCCTCCAAAACCGCACCGCAGGCCCGCCGGCCCTGGCGCTGCTGCTGGCTGCGGTATTGCACGCGGGGCCGGCGCCCGCCCAGCAAGACAGCGGCCTGGCGCGTAAAGCCGCCAAGGCAACAGTGCCGGCCGGCGTGCAGCAAATCCCCGATATCGCCTACGGCAACGATCCGCGCCAGCGCATGGACGTGTACCTTCCGGCCACCGTGACGCGCACGGCGAACGCGCCCGTCATCGTCATGGTGCACGGCGGCGCGTGGATGCTGGGCAACAAGGCGATGGCCAACGTAGTCGACAACAAGGCCGCTTATTGGGTGCGGGAAAAGGGTTACGTCTTTGTCTCGGTGAACTACCGCCTCTGGCCGCAGGCGGACCCCCTTGTGCAGGCGCATGACGTGGCCACGGCGCTTGCCAAGGCGCAGTCGTTGGCGACTTCCTGGGGGGCGGACCCGGCAAAAGTGATCCTCATGGGGCATTCAGCCGGCGCCCATCTGGTGGCGCTGCTGGGCGCGTCACCGGCGCTGGCACGCGATGCCGGCGCCCAGCCCTGGATGGGCACCGTCGCGCTCGACAGCGCCGCGCTGGACCTGGAACGCATCATGAACAACCGGCACTTGCGGTTTTATGACCGCGTGTTTGGCGCTGACCCGGCGTATTGGCGCAGCGTGTCGCCTGGCAGCGTGCTGGCCCCCGGCGCCACGCCCATGCTGCTGGTGTGCTCCACGCAACGGCCGGATGATCCGTGCGCACAGGCGCGGGACTTTGCAGCGAAGATGACGGCGCGAAACGCGCGCGCCATCGTGCTGCCGCAGGATCTCTCGCATGAGCAGGTCAACGCCGCGCTGGGACTGCCAGGCCCTTACACCCAGGCGGTGCAGAGCTTTATGTCGGAAGCGATGAGCCGGTGAAAATTTCGAATCAAATCTGCCTCCAGCCCAATAACCACCTGGACTAGCAGCTATTAAATTAATAGCACCACAAGAAGCCGGCCGAGATCAGGCCTGCGGCAGGACTGGCACGCGGCGGTGGTACGTGAAGAAGGTCCACATCATCAGCGTGGCGTCGGGGCCCTGTGGCTCGCTGAATTTCACGCTGTCGTCGCCGCCGCTCCAGGCGTGGCCCAGCGCGGTGACATCGCACTTCACCAGCTGCGGCTTTCGGCCGGCGTACCAGGTGGAGGTTTGGTACGCATGGCGCGGCTTGCGGCCGCCGCGGCGCTCGGCGTAACGCCGCACCGCCGGCCCTTCACGCGAGGCGCTTTGCGCCAGCGCCGGGGCGTTGATGATTTCGAACTGCTCGGCCAGCTGGTCGGCGTTCACCCGCCGCACCACGTTGTCGTGGTCGCCATGGATCAGGATGGCCGGCATGCCCGGGAATTGCGACTGGGCGCCGGTAAATTCGCGCGCCGCCGCGCCGTACGACGACGCCGAGCCGTGCTGCATCGCGCGGTAGGCACTAAAGGGTGAGTGCGTGGTGCCAAACACCGGCGCCGAATGCATGCCCACGGCGGCAAACAGCCCCGGGTGGCGCAGCGCCACGATGGCCGCCAGCGCGGCGCCGGCCGACAAGCCCGCCACATACGTGCGCGACGTGTCCAGCCCATGCTTTTGCTGCACCTGCGCCACCATCGCAGCGATCACGCCGATGTCGCCCTCGCCCCGTTGCGTGGCGCGCTTGTACCAGTGCCAGCAGCGGTGCGCGTCTGCCGTGCTGGATTGCTGGGGATACAACACCGCAAAGCCCTTGCGCTCGGCCAGCTGGTTCATGCGGCTGCCGGCGGCAAAGTCGGCGGCCGACTGCTCGCAGCCGTGCAGCATCACGACCAGCGGGCGTGGCTTGGCCGGTGTATCAGGCGTAGCAGGCCTGCCTGCGGGCAGATAGAGCCAATACAGCATGCGCCGCGTATCCGACAGCGGGCCATCTCCGGGCAAGGTAAACCAGGCTTTGCGCCAGGTACCGGGCAAACCGGCGGCAGCGCGCGCCTGCGCGGCCGTGGGCCGGCGGGTTTTCCGGGCGGCTTTGGCCCCCGTACCCGGCACGGCGGTCACCAGCTTGAGCTTCTTCAGCGCCGGCCGGTGCGGCTTTTTGGCCAGTGCCGCCTTGGGCAGCATGCTTTCAAACAGCCGCATGCCCTGCGCCTGCTGAGCTTTGCTCACGCGGCGCATGCTTTTCAGCCAGAGGCTGCTCAGGCTTTTGGCCATGGCTGAAATAGGTGGTAAAGGTGTGGCGTCATGAAAAAGAAGGGCAATGCGGGAAGGCACGCAACGAGAATGCTTTAACCCTCAATCAATAAGCATACGTTCATTTTGCTGCATTGCAGCAAAATATCTATCAGCCAAAGTGCCGAGCCGTCGTACGCAGACTTGAATCCGGTGTTTTTCGTCACAAAATCAAGGCTTAAGCTGCGTGTAAAGGCGAAAATCAACCCTTCGTCCGCAAACCACCCCGTTTTGGTGCCCCGTTCACCTGCTCATGCCTCACCTATTTCTGTTCCGCTGTCTCCTTGCCCATGCCCCACTTCCTCACCGCCGCCCTCTACCAGTTTGTTGAGCTGCCCGACTTTGCCGCGCTGCAGGCGCCGCTGCTCGCGCAGTGCGAGGCCCACGACGTCAAGGGCACGTTGCTGCTGGCCGCCGAAGGCATCAACGGCACCATCGCCGGGCCCGAAGCCGGCGTGCGCGCGGTGCTGGCGTACTTGCGCAGCGATGCGCGCCTGGCAAAGCTTGAGCACAAGGAAGCCTGGGCCGACGCCATGCCCTTCTACCGGATGAAGGTGCGCCTCAAGCGCGAGATCGTCACCATGGGTGTGCCCGAGGTGCACCCCGCGCTGATGGCCGGCGAATACGTCAAGCCCGGAGACTGGAACCAGCTCATCCATGAGCCTGGCGTGGTGCTGGTCGACACGCGCAACGACTACGAGGTTTCCATCGGCACCTTTGAAGGCGCGATCAACCCGCACACCAGCAGCTTTTCAGAGCTGCCGGGCTGGGTTGAGCGCGAGATGGCCGATGGCGGCAAGCTCGCCGCACAGAACGGCAAAAAGCCCAAGGTCGCGATGTTTTGCACCGGCGGCATACGCTGCGAAAAGTCCACCGCGCTGCTGCGCTCCAAAGGCTTTGACGAGGTCTACCACCTGCAAGGCGGCATCCTCAAATACCTGGAGACCGTTCCCGAAGCGCAAAGCACCTGGGAAGGCGAATGTTTTGTGTTTGACGAGCGCGTCTCCGTCGGCCACGGGCTCAAGCCCGGCGGCTTCACGCTGTGCCGCTCGTGCCGCGACCCGCTCAGCGAAGCAGACCGCCAGTCACCTTTGTATGAGCTGGGGGTGAGCTGCCCGCATTGCCACGCCACCACGACTGAAGAACAAAAAGCCGGCTACCGCGAACGCCAGCGCCAGGTCGAGCTGGCCGAAAAACGCCAGGCAGCGCACATCGGCGTGCGCCAGCCAGGCGCTTGAGCACGTGGCCATGACAGGCACCCTGCCCGTCCTCTATTCGTTTCGGCGCTGCCCGTATGCGATGCGCGCACGGCTGGCCTTGGCCGCCAGCGGTGTCAAGGTCGAACACCGCGAAATCACGCTGAAAAACAAGCCCGCTGAGATGCTGGCCGCCTCCCCCAAAGGCACGGTGCCCGTGCTGGTGTTGCCCGGCGGTGAAGTTATTGACGAAAGCCTGGACGTGATGCTGTGGGCGCTGCAGCGCAATGACCCCGAGGGTTGGCTCACACCCGCGCAAGCTTCCCTCGACGACATGCTCGCGCTCATTGCGGGCAACGACGGCGCCTTCAAGCGCAGCCTGGACCGCTACAAATACCCCAACCGCTACGCCGAAGAATCCGCCGGCAATGCGAACGCCTTTTCACAGCAGCAGCGCGCTCTGGGCGCCGCGTGGTTGGTGAAACTGGACGGCATGCTCACGGACGGCTGGCTGTTCGGCGCGCGCGCCAGCCTGGCCGACATGGCGCTGCTGCCCTTTGTGCGCCAGTTCGCGCATACCGATCCTGAATGGTTCGCTGCCCAACCTTGGCCGAGGCTGCAGAAGTGGCTGGCGCAGTTTGAGGCGAGCGTGCTGTATGCGGGTGTGATGGAAAAGTATTCGCCGTGGCAGCCGTGACACGACCGCACTGTTTTCGGGATTGATCACCCCGCGCCAAGCACCTAGACTGTCGAGTCCCTTTCATCGCAAGGCGCCTCATGACCTTCCAGGCTTACATCGACAACATCCAGGCAAAAACCGGCAAGTCCGCTGCCGACTTCAAAAAGCTGGCCGACCAGAAAGGCTTCAGCGCCAAAGGCAAGCTCAAACCCGATGTGAAAGCCGGCCAGGTGGTGGCGTGGTTGAAGGAAGACTTTGAATTGGGGCACGGCCACGCGATGGCGATCGTGGCGCTGCTCAAGGGCAAAGAGGCGTGAGCCCCATGTTCCACCGCGGCCTCATTGCGCTCGCCACCCTCGTTCTGCTCGCAGGCTGCGTCACGCCGCCAGGTATCTCAAACTACCAAAGAGTGGGTAGAGATCCGGTAGCGATGAAAGTCCGGCCCTTCATCCTCGACCTCGACTTTGAACAGCCGGCGCACTTTCGCATCCCACCGGGTGAGGTCGCCGCATGGTTCGGGCCTCTTTGCCACCCGCTCGCTCACTACAACTGCACTTATTTTGCGGACCAGGACGCGTATTACATTCTTCCGGACTACGGTACCGTGCCGTCGTGGTCTGTGCCCTCGCATGCCGTCGTCATCATTGACGGGCGTACCGGGGAGCTGCTCAAGTCTCCCGCCAAGCCATGAAAGCCCTCTGGAAGCCAGGCCAGGCTTCGCGGGTCTTTGCCGTGCTTTTGGCTAGCGCCCTGCCGCAAGTCCAGGCGCAAGCCCTGCCCTGCGGCTTGCTGCCGCCGCGGCTCGCGGGCGATGCGGTCGAAGTCCGGTTTACGGCGGCAACCGACTGGAACGTCACCGGGCACAAGCTCTCGCCCGAAGTCTCTGTGCGGCAGGGGCAACTGCTGTATTTCCCGCCCGGGAAAAACCAGGTTGATGACATCACGCCGGCACGCCTGAAAAGCGGCGAACGCCTGTCGCTGGGAATGCCGCACCAAACCTGCTTGTTCGAAGCGGTCATCGGCAAGGTGTCCACGGGGCTCATCGTGCAGGAAGGGCTCACGCACCCAGGCATACCCTGGTCGTTGACAACGGACTTCATTCCCGTGGAAAAGAGCCCATGAGATTTCCCGCCCTCCGGAGACTTCCTTGAAGACATCGCTGCAGCCAGGCCTCAAATACGTTCACCGTTTCGTCGTCCCTACCAGCAAGACCGTCCCCGCGCTCTACCCGGAGTCTGAAGAATTCGTGGCCATGCCAGAGGTTTTCGCCACCGGCTACCTGGTCGGTTTTCTCGAGTGGGCTTGCGTGCTGGCGATCAAGCCGCATCTCGATTGGCCGGCCGAGCAAAGCGTCGGCACCCACATCAACGTGAGCCACGCGGCCGCCACGCCGCCGGGCATGGAAGTCACGGCGACGGTGGAGTTGATCGAAGTGGACGGCAAGCGCCTCGTGTTTGCCGTCCAGGCGCATGACGGCGTGGACACCATCTCTGAAGGACGGCATGAGCGCTTTGTGATTGACAAGGCGCGGTTTGAGGCGCGGGTGCGTGCCAAGGGTGAAGGCCGGTAGCGTCTTCGCCTCCTCGCAGAGCGCGCGCGCAAGAGGCGCTTGCGTGTGATGTGCCCTTTACGAGCAAGCACCGTAACAAGGACTTTCAAAGCAAAGCGCAAGCAAAACCTTGCAAAGCCACTGGATGGCGTGCGGGCAGTTCCTGCAGACTGTGAAGAAGAATCAGTGATCGGCTCGGCTTGACTCACTTACCTTACCAACACGACCGCCACCCATCATGCACATACGAATCGCCACCCTTGAAGACAAACCCGCCATCGTGGCCATGGCAGTCGCTTTTCGCAACCATCTGGAGCGGTACATGCCTTCGGACACCCAGTTCGGCGACAGCGTCCACACGTTGCTTGAATCGCGGGACGCGGAATTCTTCATCGCCCTGGCGCATGGCCAGCCCGTGGGTTACGTACTGCAGCGCTATCGCCACTCGATGTGGGCCAGCGGAACCGAGGCCACCATTGAAGACCTCTTTGTTGACCCGGCTGTCCGCGGGCAGGGTACGGGCAAAGCGCTCATAGAGTTCGCACTGGCGCGTGCATGCCAGGCCGGCTGCGCAAGCGTGTGCCTGGACACTAACGAATTCAATGCAGCCTCGACCAGAATCTATACCGGCCTCGGGTTTAGTGCCATGTCAAAGCGCTGGAACGGCAGGCAGATTTTCTTTCGAAAATCAATTCAGGATGGGGTTGAGGTGCCCGCCCGGCCGCTATCCCATCCATCGCCGGTAGCGCCCCGCCTCTAGAAGATTTTCGCCTTCTCATCCCCGGGTGAGGGAACATGACCTGGCAGGAATGCCATCCCGTCGTCGCAGCCATCCCTAACGCTGAAATCGCGTCGACAACACCACCGAGGTGTGGGTCCGCTCCACCCCTTCCAGCAAACCAATCCCGTCAATCAGCGCATCCAGCCGCTCGATCGAGCCGGCCTGCACGATGGCAATCATGTCGAAGGTGCCGCTGATAGACAGCAGCGAGCGCACTTCAGGGATCTTGCGCAGCGCCGCCTCAACCGGGCCCGAGAGTTTGGGGCCGACGGTGAGCATCACATGCGCTGATACCTGTGACTGCTCATAAGCGTCACCGATGCGTGCGCCATAACCGGTGATGACCTTGTCGCGCTCCAGCCGCGTGATGCGGGCCTGCACGGCCGTGCGCGAGAGCCCCACCTTGCGGGCCAGCAAGGCCATGGGGCAGCGCGCGTTTTCACGCAGTTCGCTGAGCAGAGTCTGGTCGATGGTGTCGAGTTGCATGGAGGACCTCGTAATAGCCTGGGCAAGAGGTTTTAGTTAAATCGCGTATTTTTATAGTTTATTTACCTAAAGTATGGCGTTATTTTCACTAAATTGATACTGGTAACCGTCTGCACAGGCTTTCACAATGAGTCATGCCCTGTAGGGCCCCCACCTCAAGGAGACAGCACCATGAAAAAGAACATCCTGATCGCAGGCGCCGGCAAGATCGGCTCGGCCATCGCCGCACTGCTGGCCTCCACACCGGACTACACCGTCACGGTGGCGGACGCCTCGCCGCAAGCACTCGCCGGCATCAAAACAGGCCCGCGCGTGCAGCGTCTCACGCTCGATATCACCGACCCGATCGCCCTGCGCGCCGCACTCGCCGGCCAGTACGCCGTGCTCAGCGCCGCGCCCTTTCACCTCACCACCCTGATTGCCGAAGCCGCCGTGGCCCAGGGCGTGCACTACCTGGACCTGACCGAAGACGTGGCCAGCACGCGCCGCGTGAAAGAGCTGGCCACCACCGCAAGCACCGCGCTGATCCCGCAGTGCGGCCTGGCGCCGGGCTTTGTCTCCATCGTCGCGGCCGATTTGTGCAAGCGCTTTGACAGCCTGCACAGCGTGCGCATGCGCGTCGGCGCGCTGCCGCAGTTCCCGTCAAACGCCCTCAACTACAACCTGACCTGGAGCACCGACGGCGTCATCAACGAATACTGCGAGCCCTGCGAAGCGATTGTCGAAGGCGTGCTGCGCCAGGTGCCGCCGCTGGCCGAGCACGAAGAGTTTTCACTGGACGGCGTGACGTATGAAGCCTTCAACACCTCAGGCGGCCTGGGCACGCTGTGCGAAACACTGCTCGGCCAGGTCACCCACCTCAACTACAAAACCATCCGCTACCCCGGCCACGCGGCCATCATGAAGGTGCTGCTGAATGACCTGCGCCTGCGCGAGCGCCGGCCCGTGCTGAAAGACCTGCTGGAAAACGCCCTGCCCGTCACGCTGCAAGACGTGGTGATCGTGTTCGTCACCGTCAGCGGCCAACGCGATGGCCGCCTCACGCAAGAAACCTATGCGCACAAGGTGTACAGCCAGGTGGTCGATGGCGTGATGCGCAGTGCGATCCAGGTCACCACGGCTTCGGGCATTTGCGCGGTGCTGGACTTGCTGGCGACCGGGCACTTGCCGGCCAAGGGGTTTGTGCGGCAGGAAGAGATCGGGCTGGGGGATTTCCTGGCCAACCGGTTTGGGAGGGCTTATGGGGAGCCGTCTCTTGAACGGCTTGCCGCTTGAGATTTTTAGTGAAATAGGCCTCCAGCCCAATCTTCACCTTGGGTAGTAGCTCCTGAATTGATAGCGGCTGGGTTATTCGGTTTTTGTGCTTTTTGCTTAGGCCTGCTGGCCGGGAGTGGCCCGGCCAGCAGGCCTCAACAAAAAGCTCAACGACAAAACAAACACCGCACCCCTGGCCGGAGCGGCCAAACTCAAACCAGCATCTCCCCCTTCATCCTCTCCCCCAAAAAATCCAGAAAACTCCGAACCGCAGGCACCTGCCCCCGCCGCGAGGTAAACACCGCATGCGTCAACCCGGACCGTATCGCCCAACCCGGCAACACAGGCACCAGCAACTGCGCCTGCCGCTCGGCGGCACTCATCGACTCGGGCAGAAAACTCATGCCGGTGCCGGCCAGCACGGCCAGTTTCAGGGTTTGCAGGTCGTCGGCCACGTAACGCGGCTGGTGCTGCAGCACAAACTCTTGCCCTTCGGGGCCGACCAGCGTCCATGAAGTGCGCCCGTCGGCCCAGGACATGGCGACGGTGTCGAGCTTGTGCAGGTCTTCGGGCTTTTCAGGCGTGCCCTGGCGTTTGAGCAAAGCCGGGCTGGCCAGCAGATGGCCGGCGCTGCTGCCCAGGTTTTTGATCACCAGGCTGCCGCTTTCATCGAGCGTGGGCCGCACGCGCAGGGCGATGTCGATGCCTTCATCCACCAGGTCGATCACGCGGTTGGTCACGCGCATGTCGATGCGCACCTGCGGGTAGAGCTGCATATAGCGCGGCACCAGGTAGCCGACCGCGCCTTGCGCCAGCGTCACCGGGCAGGTGATGCGCAGCGTGCCGCGCGGCTCGACCTGCATTTGCGCCACGGCGTCAGAGGCGGCCATGGCTTCGTCGCGCATGGCGATGCAGTGGCGCAGGTAAATCTCTCCGACTTCGGTGAGCGAGAGCTTGCGCGTGGTCCGCTGCAAGAGGCGTACGCCCAGGTGGGTCTCCAGCTCGGCCACGCGGCGTGACAGGCGCGACTTGGGCAGGCCCAGCGCGCGCCCGGCGGCGGCAAAACCGCCCCGCTCCACCACTTCGGCGAAATACAGCATGTCATTGAGGTCTTGCATGGCGGGCTTCCTTACTTCGGTCTCTTTTCGCTTGAGAACGGGATTTTCAGGCCTTTATTGTCCCATCAATAGGACGATAAGTCACATTTTTGCCGACTTATCAAACACTAACACCATCCGCACAATCTATCCATGGCTGCGATTCACAGTGAACACAGCCAAACAAGCTGATTCACAAACCCCTCACAACTTCACTTTCAAGGATTTTCATCATGACCAAACTTCTTCACGTCGACTCCAGCATTCTTGGCGGCAACTCGGTTTCCCGCCAGCTCACCGCCCAAATCGTGGCCTCCTGGCGCGCCGCCAACCCCGGCACCGAAGTCAGCTACCTGGACCTGGCCGCCAACACGCCCAGCCACCTGTCGGCTGAATCCCTGGGCTTTCGCATGCCTGCCGATGCGGTGCTGACCGAAGGGCAAAAGCGCGAGAACGCCGTGTCTGAAGCACTGGTGTCGCAATTCCTGGCCTCCGACGTGATCGTGGTGGGCGCGCCCCTGTACAACTTCGCCATCCCCAGCCAGCTCAAGGCCTGGATCGACCGCATCGCGCAAGTCGGCCGCACCTTCAAGTACACCGACAAAGGCCCCGTCGGCCTGGCCGGCGGCAAGACCGTGATCGTGGCGTCTGCCCGCGGCGGTGTGTATTCGACCAACGAAGCCATGACGGCGCTGGAACACCAGGAGAGCTACCTGAAGGTGGTGTTCGGTTTCTTCGGCATCACCGACGTGCGCTTTGTGCGCGCCGAAGGCCTGGCCATGGGCGAAGCCGCCAAGGCTGCGGCGCTGGCTGCCGCTGAAATCGAAATCGTGACGCACACGCAGCCCTCCGCCAACCAGGACAAGGCCGCCCTGGCCGCCTGATCTGCGCGCCATGGCGCACAGCAAAAAGCCCGCAACCGCGGGCTTTTTTTTGGGGCCGGCGTGATCGCCAGAAATGCCCCGGAGTCGTGGATCGTGAGATCTCCAAAACTTTACCGATTACCGGTAAGCGTGATATCATTTACCCAATGATCCAGTCCTTCAAATGCGATGAAACCAGGACGCTTTTCGAAACTGGAAAGTCCAAACAGTTTGCCAACGTCAAGGCGGTCGCGGAGCGTAAATTGCAGATGCTGGACAGCGCCGTCACTTTGGATTTCTTGAAATCCCCGCCTGGCAACAGGTTGGAAGCCCTGGCTGGAGACAGGGTCGGCCAACACAGCATCCGTATTAACCTGCAATGGCGGGTTTGCTTTGTCTGGACAGCCTTGGGACCAATAGACGTTGAAATTTGTGATTACCACTGAACGGAGAAAACCATGACCAAGAACGGCATGCGGCCCATCCATCCAGGAGAAATTCTTCGGGAAGAGTTTCTGGTGCCGCTGGGTATCACTGCGAATGCCCTGTCCAAAGCCCTGCACGTACCCGCCAGCCGCGTGAATGACATCGTGCTGGAAAGGCGCGGAATCACCACAGACACGGCGCTACGGCTGGCGCGCTACTTCGGTGGCGATGCAGAGTCATGGCTTCGGCTGCAGCAAGCCTATGACCTGAAGATGACGGCTAAAACCCTCGCAAAGGTCATCGAAAAAGAAATTACGCCATTAACGGCAGAAGAACTGGCGACTTTTGATGAGAATTTCGCACTGGCTGCCTGATCCTGCCGCTACAGCGCGCACAGCAAAAAGCCCGCAACTGCGGGCTTTTTTATGGGCGAATGGCCGCCGCTCGAACGTGATGGTTCAGGCGTGTTTTTTCACCCAGGCCACATACGCATCCACCCAGGCCTGCAAAAACTTGCGGCTGCCTTCGCTGAGATTGCCGTCGGCGTCGTACAGGCCTTCCTTGTTGTGGATGAAAGCCTCGGGCTGGCCGAGCGTGGGTGCGTTCAGGTAGGCCAGGATGTTGCGCAGGTGCTGCTGCGACAGCGCGGTGCCGATGGCGCCGACCGACGCACCGATGACGCCGGCGGGCTTGCCGTCCCAGGCACTTTGGCCGTAGGGGCGTGAGGCATGGTCGATCGCGTTTTTCAGCACGCCGGGAATGGAGCGGTTGTATTCAGGCGTGGCAAACAGCAGGCCCTGCGCCGCCTTGATTTCGCCCTTGAGCCGCTTCACCTCGGCTGACGGGTTGCCGTCGTCGTCCTGGTTGTAAGGCGGCAGGTCGTCGATGCGCACATGGGTAAAGCTGAAGTCTGCCGGGAACAGCTTTTCAAGCGCCCGAGCGAGTTTTTTGTTGAACGAATCCTTGCGGATGCTGCCGACGATGACAGCGATGTTGTATTGAGCCATGGGGTTCTCCAGGAAATGGCGGAAGGGGAAATGGGTGAAGGGAACTGGGTGCCTGATTGCGGCAAGCGCATCAGGCAATCCACTTTCACTTTGTAAACCAATTCGGCAATATCCGCTGTAGGACTTCAGGAGAGAACCGGGTTTTCCCGGCTCACCGGCGGTTCAAGGCCGAGACGTGAAATGCGAGCGCATGAAAGCGATGTAGTCGTTCTCGGGCATCTCGCGACGGGCTTTAACAAAACCGCGCGCGTCATCGCCCACCAGGTAGCGCAGCTGGTCGCTGCCGTCGGTGGCCGCACCATAGATGACTTTGGCCACATCGTCAGAGCTCATGGTGCTGGCGGAGGTCATCGCGGCAAAGGACTTGGCGGTGTTCGCCACAAAAGCGTCGTAATCGGTCAGCACCGGGTCGCTGGCGCTGCCGGCCGCCGTGCGGGCGTTAAAGCTCGTGCTGGTCACGCCCCCATGCGGAATCACGAGCTTGACGCGGATGTTCTGCGACGCGAGCTCATAGGAGAGTGCTTCTGAAAAACCTTCCAGCGCGAACTTGCTGGCGCAGTACATCGAGATCATCGGCAAGGTGAACATGCCGGCGCCCGAGCTGACGTTGATGACGGCACCGCCCTGGTTGCGGCGCATGTGCGGCAGGATGGCGCGGGTCAGCTCCATCACGCCAAACACGTTGACCTCGAACTGGGCCAGGATCTGCTCGTGCGACACCGCCTCGAGCAAGCCGTACTGTCCGTGGCCGCTGTTGTTGACCAGCGCGTCGATGCGGCCGAAGCGTTGAATGCCTGCTTCAATCGCGGGCGCCATGCTGCCCAGGTCCTGCACATCCAGGCGCGTGACCAGCACATTGGCGATATGGCGCAATTCGGTGTCTTTTTCAGGCGTGCGCTGGGTGGCGACGACGTTCCAGCCTTGGGCGGCGAAGGTTTTGGCAGCGGCCAGGCCTATGCCGGAGGAGGTTCCCGTGATCAGCACGGTTTTGGCGGTAGATTGACTCATGATGCGGTTCCTTAAGAGCTGGTTCAGTCAGATTGGATGAATGCCGAAAGCATATGAGGGTGCAACCCATTCAACAATCCTCGTAATTTCGCACGAGTTGATGCATGATTTAGCACAATGAAACGTACCGGACTTTCTGAACTCAATGCCGTGGTTGCCGTGGCGGCACACCGCAGCTTTCGCAAGGCGGCAGCTGAACTCGACATGTCACCTTCGGCGCTGAGCCACGCTATCGCGACGCTGGAGCAGCGCCTGGGGCTGCGGCTCTTCAACCGCACCACGCGCAGCGTCTCGCTGTCGGAGGCCGGCGCTTCTTTTCTGGCGCGGGTCCAGCCGGCCCTGCATGAGATCACTGCCGCGATGGAGGGCGCGAACGACTTCCGTGACACGCCTGCGGGCACTCTGCGCCTGAACACGTCTGAAGGCGGTGCACGCATGATCCTGGCGCCGCTGCTGCTGGAATTTTTGCGGCGCTACCCTGACATGCAGATCGACCTGGTCACTGAAGGCCGCTTTGTTGATATCGTGAAGGAAGGGTTCGATGCGGGCTTTCGCCTGGCCGAGGCGGTGCCGCTCGACATGATCGCAGTCCCCTGCTCACCGCCGCTGCGCTTTGCGGTGGTGGGCTCCCCGGCGTACTTCAAGGCTCGCAAGCCGCCGAGAACGCCGCACGACTTGCAGGCCCACACCTGCATACGCAGCCGCATGCCCGGCGGCGCGCTCTTTAAATGGGAGTTTGAAAAAGACGGCCTGAAGCTGGACGTGGACGTCGCGGGCCGGCTCACACTGGACAACGACAACCTGCGCATCGCTGCGGCGCTCGAGGGTGACGGCCTGGCCTGGACCAGCGAATGGTCGGTGGCACAACACATTGAGCAAGGCCGCCTGCTACGAGTACTGGAAGACTGGACACCGGCCTACCCGGGCCTGTGCCTGTATTACCCCGGCCACCGGCTGGTGCCCGCAGGTCTGCAGGCGTTCATCAGCCTCGTGCACGAAAAAATGGCAGCGTCCGCGGCGAGGGCAGCGCCATTTTGATCCGGCCCCAAAAGGGCTGATCGTCCGGAAAGGAGCCAGCGCAGCGCTTTTTCGACAAGTCAGAGTGAAGAGCTTAAAACTCACCGGAATATCAAACAGGCGAATAAAAAAATCGAACCGTTTAGCGCAATTACACCCGGTTCCAATCGATTTTTTCCTATTTATATCCGGGTGTTATATAATTCACCCGGATTTAATTCGATTTTGTTATCTTTTCTCCTGCTTTTTTGCCTTTTTAGCCGCCTTTTCAGCCGCCTTTACCGACCCTTTCACGAGCCCTCTGATGTCATCTGATTCATCCCCTGTTACCTCTCCCCGCCTCGTCGCCTTCGCCGGCTTCCAGCAAGTCGCCGCCGGCGACCGCGCCCAGGTTGTCCACGCACTGCGCAAGCTCACCGCCGAAGAAACGCTGATCCGCGTTTTCAACGACGCCACCGGTGAGCGCATTGACCTGGACCTGCGCCCCGAAGTGGAGCCGGCGCCCTCGCCCGCCCCGGCCGAAGAAGCCGCAGCACCGCGCCCGGTGGGCCGCCCCAAACTCGGCGTCGTAGCGCGTGAAGTCACCCTGCTGCCCCGCCACTGGGAATGGCTGGGCAGCCAGCCGGGCGGCGCATCGGTCACCCTGCGCCGTCTGGTCGACGAGTCCCGCAAGGCAAGCGAAGGCCGCGTCGGCATGCGCGCCTCGCGCGAGAACGCCTACCGCTTCATGAGCGAGATGGCCGGCGATTTTGTGGGCTTTGAAGAAGCCACACGCGCGTTGTTTGCGGGTGACAAGGCCAGGTTTGAAAGCCTGGTCTCGCCCTGGCCTGAAGACGTGCGGCTGCAGCTGGCCAAACTGGCCGCGACCAGCTGGAGCGCCGAATGAAGCCGATCGCACCCAAAGCCCTCAGCGACAGCGTGCCGATGTGGAAGACCTTCGCGGCCTTCCTCGGCCCCATGCTGCTCGCCAACATCCTGCAATCGCTCTCGGGCACGATCAACAACATCTACATCGGGCAGATGATTGGTGTGGGCGCGCTGGCGGCCGCGACCAGCTTTTTCCCCATCATGTTTTTCTTCATCGCCTTCACCATCGGGCTGGGCGCGGGCGCGTCGGTGCTGATCGGTCAGGCCTGGGGCGCGCGCGACACCAGCAAAGTCAAGGCGGTCGCCGGTACCACGCTGGCGGTGGGAGCGAGCTTTGGTTTGGCTGTCGCCATCTTTGGCGGCACCTTCACCGCGCCGCTGCTCAAAGCGTTGGGCACGCCGCCCGACATCCTGGCCGACGCCACGCTGTACGCCCGCATCATGCTGCTGGCCATGCCGGCGCTGTTCGTCTTCCTGCTGTCCACTTCCATGCTGCGCGGTGTGGGCGACACGGTGACTCCGCTGTACACCCTGTGCATTTCAACGGCCTGCGGCCTGGTCGTGACGCCCGCGCTCATCCTGGGCTGGGGCGGCTTGCCCAAACTGGGCGTGGCCAGCAGTGCCATTGCCACCATCGTGTCCTTCATCGTCGCGGCCGGCTGGCTGGCCTGGCGCCTGCACGCCATCAAGAGCCCACTCGCGCCCGACGCCGAGTTCAGGCGGCACCTGCGCGTGAACCCGGCCATCCTCAAGACCGTGCTGAAGGTCGGCGTGCCCACCGGTGTGCAGCTGATCGTCATCTCTCTCGCCGAAATCGCACTGCTCTCGCTGGTCAACGGCTACGGCTCCAGCGCCACGGCAGCGTACGGCGCGGTGAACCAGGTCGTGGCCTACGTGCAGTTCCCGGCCATTTCGATCGCCATCACCGCCTCCATCCTCGGCGCGCAAGCCATAGGCGCGGGCCGTACCGACAAGCTGGGCGCCATCACGCGCACCGGCCTGCAGATGAATCTGGCGCTCACCGGCGTGCTGGTTTTGCTGGGCTACGTTTTCTCACGCCACCTGATGGGCTTTTTCATCACCAGCGAGCCGGTCATTGAGCTGTCGCAAACCCTGCTGCACATCATGCTGTGGAGCAGCGTCGTCTTCGGCATGCAGGGTGTGGTGTCGGGCGTGATGCGCGCCAGCGGCACGGTCTGGGTGCCCATGGGGATTTCGATCTTCTGCATTGCATTGATCGAAGTGCCTGTGGCTTGGGTTCTGAGCCACCGCATCGGGATCAACGGGATCTGGATGGCTTACCCGGTGACCTTTGTGGCGATGCTGGGCTTGCAGACGGCGTATTACCGGCTGGTGTGGCGCAAGCAGGCGATCAGGCGGCTGATTTAAGCTGCGCCGGGGCCGGCGTTTTGGGCCGGCTGCCCGTATGGCCGCTTCCTGGCAGCAGGGGGTAGCCAAGGCGCCGGGACCGCCGGACGGATTCAGGCGCGAGGCCTGCCGGCCGACTGTCGGCAAACTCGGGCAGGTGTTCGGCCAGTTGCTCAAAGCTGCTCACGATCCAGGGGCACACCCAATGACGCACCCAGCGTGCCATGGCGATTCTTGGGTCGCCGATGCGAAGGCTGTCGGCAAAACGCGGGCTTTTGAAGGAGCGGGCAACATGCCGCTCCACCAGCGGCGTGGCCTCATCGGCAACCCAGTCCAGGAACGCAGGTGACAGTTTGAGGCGGCTGGCCTTGACCAGGTCGATGACCAGGCTGTCCAGCGCCGCAATGGCCAGGATGGATGCCTCTTCGGCGGAAATGGGATGGCTGCGAATCATGGTGGTGGCGGGAGGCAGAAGGTCGATCTTGCCCACGCAACATGACACCTTCATGTCGAGGCAGCCGCTGCCATTGATGAAATCGCCCAGGCACTGGAAAGGTCAATGCTCGGGCGGCAGCAGCATGGCCAGGCGTTCACTGAGGCCATCCGCTCTGTCCGGGCCGGCGATTTCCTCGACATTGAGAATGATGTCCTGGGCAATCGCCATCATCGAGGCACGGTCGCGCGCTTCTCGCAACTGGTCCCTGTAATGCGCTGCAAGTGCGGGCATCTTCCTCACGAACATGCGCTCACAAATGTCGAACAGGAACATGCGGGTTGTCGCGAGGGAGCGCTTGCCTTCAAAGCTGTCGTTGGAGGCCTGGGGCGCCTCTTCGGCCAAGGGTGCGGGTCGTGTGGGTGCGGCGCTCTGGACACGCACTTCATGTGCCGCCGGCTCAGTGGAGGCAACACCAGCCGGGGCGGGAAGCAGATACCCATCGGCAATCAGCTTTTTCAGGATGCTCCCGTCGTCTTGCAGTAGCGCCTGCATTTCGCGCTGGGTCTTGCGGCCGTCCGCCAGAAAAAGCGCCGAGCGCTCGCGAAGATTCAGCACGCGCTCTTTCGAGGCCAGCTCAAGCTTTGCTTTTTCGGTTTTCTGCAGAGGCATGCCGCGGGCCACTTCGGGGTTGTAAGAACATGTGAACAGTAGGCGGCCCGCATGTCCGGCCTGTGACACAGATCGCCCAGGTGCAGCGCCTGCCGCAAACGCTATGCAGGCGTACAAATTTTCAGGGTTTTTGATGCCTTAACAGTTACTTGCGATAGACAGCGACGTCACGACATCGACATAATTTCAAGACACCTCCAGACACCTCCAGACACCTCCTTTTCATCTTCTGGCGTGTTCCGTTCGCTGCCAGACAACGCCATCCCCACATCATTGAAGGACACCATGAACGCCATCAAAAAAGCCCGCAAGCTTATCGCCGCCGACCCGCAGTCGGACTCTGCCAAAACACTGGCCCGGCTGGTTCGTGCGCTGGAATCCGATGAGAATTTTGAGCTGGCCGATCTGTACAAGCTGGACTATGAGGATTTCAATGTGGGCATTGATATCCTCAAGGAATGGCGCCTGGACCGCTACTACATGGGCAAGGCCAAACTCCACGATCTCTCGGTGCAGCTGGGCGAGCTGCAGTACTGAGCTGCCCAATAGTGGCGAGGCTCAGGTCCCAGGCGCTTTCGCACAGGCTATTTCCCCGGGCCACCGCCTTGTTAAGCCAAGGCCGCCCGTCGGATTTGAAGGCCTTGATACGATGGTTTCCCAAGGAGCCGTGTCATGAACCAGGAACTCTCTCGTCTGGCCGCCGCCATCCCCATTAACGACCCGCGCCATGAGCTTCAGCGCCTGGCTTTCGGCCTGGCCTGTGCGCAGCGTGTAGAGCACTTGCTGGAAGACCCCCGTGCGATCAACTGCCTTGCCGTTCTGCAGTGCTGGGTGCAGGGCACAGCAGACCGCGCGGCCCTCACGCAGGCCGCGCAAGAAGCCGCCGCTGTAGCCCGCAGCCACCGGGGCTCAAACTCCATTGACGGATCGGCCCATGCCGCAGTTTCTGCCACGCACGCGGTGGCTAACGCCCTCGCCGGCCGGGCCCTCGATGCCGCCGGCTATGCCGCCTATGCGTCGGTTTACGGCTATGGGGGTTATGCCGTCAATGACCCGTCCGCTTTCAACGCCGAGCATGACTGGCAGGTCCAGACGTTCAAGGCCCTGTTTCAGGCAGCAGCAGCTCCGCAAAGCGCCTGATATTCATCGCAGATTTCACCCACCAACGCCAACGCCAACGCCAACACCATGCAACTCATCGGAATGCTCGACTCCCCCTACGTCCGCCGCGTAGCCATCTCGCTGCAATTGCTCGGCCTGCGCTTTGAGCACCAGTCGGTTTCAGTATTCAGCACGTTTGAGAAATTCCGCAGCATCAACCCGGTGGTCAAGGCCCCCACGCTCGTCTGCGACGACGGCACGGTGCTGATGGACTCCACGCTCATCATCGACTACGCCGAAGCGCTGGCCACTCAGGCGCCTGCCCACACAAGCCTGATGCCGCCCACGATTGCCGAGCGCCAGCAGGCGCTTCGCGTCATCGGCCTGGCGCTGGCCGCTTGTGAAAAAAGCGTGCAGATTGTGTATGAACGCATGCTGCGCCCCGCCGAAAAACTGCACCAGCCCTGGGTGTCGCGCGTGACCAGCCAGCTGCTGGCGGCCTACGGCGAACTGGAGTCAGAGCTGCAACGCAAACCGCTGGCCGTGACCAGCGACACCATGGGCCAGGACGGCGTCACCGTCGGCATCGTGTGGCACTTTACGCAGGCGATGATTCCCGAGGTGGTGAATGCGGCGGACTACCCGGCCTTGCGGGAGTTCTCGGCGCGGGCTGAGCAGTTGCCGGAGTTTGTGGCTGCGCCGCACAGTGAGAAGGTTTACCAAAATCCCTGATGCCCCCCGCGTGTAAGCCAACACCGCAAAAACGACCACCGGGTTGGACTCGGTGTCTCAGGCGCACTAGGATGGCCGCATGGCACCCGATCCCACCCCCGATCCAGAACCCGCCCCCGAACTCTCTGAAGAGAACATCAATGAGGCACACGACGCATGGTGCCGGGCTTATGAGCATGTCTGGGCCGATCTCTCAAAAGGCGCTTACGACAAGGAGGCTGTGCAAAAAGCAGCCGACGAGCACTGGCAGCGCAGCCCCAAGTCGAGCCCGGTGATGGTGGCTTCGACCGAGTTCACCAAGACCACGCAAAAGCCGGACGACCGGGAAAAGCCAGAAGGCGCCAGCTAACCCACCTGCAGCTTGTGCTCGTAGCACCACATCCAGCTTTCGCCGGGTTCAAACGACTGGATCACCGCATGCCCTGTCGCCGCATGGTGTTTGCTGGCGTGCTGGTTTTTTGAGTCGTCGCAGCAGCCGATATGGCCGCAGTGCACGCACAGCCTCAAGTGCATCCAGGTATCGCCCATCTTCAGACACTCTTCGCAGCCTCTTGAGTTGGGCGAGTGAATCTCGGCGGGGACGTGGGTGCAGGGTTTGATACGCATGAGAATTCCTTTCAGGCCGCAGCAGCCGCACGCTCCATCGCGGCCAGATGCTGGTGAATCATCGCCACCGCCGCGGCGCCCTCACCTATCGCACCGCCCACGCGCTTGACAGATCCGCTGCGCACGTCGCCGATGGCAAAGAGGCCCGGGATGTTGGTCTCCAGCGGGGCGGGTTTGTAGTCGGAATGCTTGCACGTGACGGACTCGCCCGTCATGACAAAGCCGTGCGCGTCAATGGCCACGCCGCAGGTGGTGAGCCAGCTGGTTTCCGGGTCAGCGCCTACAAAGAGGAACACATTGCGCACGGCGGCTTCCTGCTCGCTGCCGTTTTTGCGATGCCGCCACGTCACCGCCGAAAGTCCCGCATCGCTGTCGCCATGCAGTTGCACGACTTCGGTGTGCGGAAGCAACTCGATGTTGGGCGCCGCCTCGATGCGGTCAATCAGGTAGCGCGACATGCTGGCCGCGAGGCTGGGGCCGCGCACCAGCATGTTGACCTTGGCCGCGTGCTGCGACAAAAACACCGCCGCCTGGCCGGCCGAATTGCCGCCGCCCACCAGCACCACTTCAGTCTGGCTGCACATCTTGGCTTCGAGTGCCGAGGCCCAGTACCAGACGCCGCGGCCTTCGAACTCATCGAGGCGCGGCACCTCGGGCCGGCGGTAACGCGCGCCGCTGGCCACCACCACGGTTTTGGCGCGCAGGCTGCGGCCGTCGGTGAGCTTCAAGTGCAGCTCGCCCTTGATGGCCTTGTGCGCGCAGTCCAGCGACTGGGCTTGCGCGGGGATCAGCATCTCGACGCCGAACTTTTGCGCCTGCACATAGGCGCGGCCCGCCAGCGCCTGGCCCGAGATGCCGGTGGGAAAGCCCAGGTAGTTTTCAATGCGCGCACTGGCGCCGGCCTGGCCGCCATAGGCCCTGCAGTCGAGCACCAATACCTGCAAGCCTTCAGATGCGGCATACACCGCAGTGGCCAGGCCCGCTGGCCCGGCGCCGACCACGATCACGTCAAACAGCTCGGGGTGCTCTGCGGTATCGACCATGCCCATGCAGCGCGCCAGCTGGTTGTCCTCGGGGTTGACGAGTACCGAACCATCAGGGCAAACGGCCAGCACGTCGGTTGCCGCCGCGCCATATTCCACCATCAGCGCGGCGGCGCCGGCGTCTTTGGCGATATCGATGACGTGGTGGGGTTCGCCGTTGCGGTTCAAAAAACTTTGCAGGCGGACCACGCCGGCCGACTGCGGCTGGCCGATCAGCACCGGGCCGCTGGCGCCGGCTTCAATCAGCGCCACACGCCGCAAGATCAGCGCGCGCACCAGGCGCTCGCCCAGGTCGGCTTCGGCAATGATCAAGGCGCGCAACTGGCCGGGCGGCACCAGCAGGGTGTCGACATCTTCTTCGGCATGCCCGTCTACCAGCGCGGGCGCGCCTGAGAGTTGCCCGACTTCGGCGAGAAACTCACCCGGCCCCTGGGTGGCGATGGGTACCACATGGCCCAGGCCGTCGCGCTGTGTGATGGTGACCGAGCCCTTAAGCAGCACAAACATGCCGGGCCCAGGCTCGCCGGCGGCAAACAGCCTGTCGCCCTTTTTGAACTGCAGTACCGTGCCGAAGCGGTGGATGCGCGCAATCTCTGCGGCGGTGAGCACCGGGAACATCTGGTGCCGGCGGCTGGTGTCCGGCGTGGGCGGGGTCTGCGGTGAAGAAATGGGGGTGCGGATCGAATCGTCAGCCATCAGAAATGCTCCAGTCGTTGGATGATTATTAGATGAATCGACTGGCCCTGCCCCGCAGGCTACAAACTTTCACACACCGAGGCGCACCACCCCTGTGCACAACACTGGCTGGCTACTTCAACTCACGGCAGGTACCGCGCTCGCAGCGGATGAAAAGCCGCGTGCCGTTCTTGCAACCGGTGCTGTAGGTTTCATAGTTCGCGCCCATGCCGCCTTCCCAGGGCGAGACGGGAACGCTGCAGGCGCGCTGCCGCGCAAACCGGTCAGCGCGCGCCTTCTCTCGCCCCGCTACGGGTAGCGCCGACGCGGTGGTGGCCGCTACCGCCACAGGCGCGGCGGCTGATGCGGTAGCCGGAGCGGCGGTTTGGACGGCTTGCGCCGGCGGGGTTGCAGGCGTTGGCGAGCCACCGGCAGCGGTTGGAATGAAAGACATCGGATGCACTGCAGCATGGGCCTTGCTGCCGTCGACGATGTGGTGGCCGCGGTCGCGCATGCAGTCGACCACGAGTGGCTCCAGCCGCTGGCTGACGGCCGGGTGGCTTTGTGTGTTGATGGTGGCGAGCGTGCCGGCCGCCATGCCGACGTCCATGCCGTTTTGCATGCCGCGGGCCACGCCGCCATTGAAGAGGCCTTCGGCACCGCCGCCCATCAGCCCGCCTATCAACGCGCCGCCCAGCGCGCTGGAGGCCTGCGTCATCGCACGGTCAATCTCGAAGCCGCTGGCCCAGCGACGGCACACGCCCAGATCGTTGTAGAACTTGGTGGGGTCGGCGCCGGTCGCATCGACGATGCGGGTCTCGGGTTTGGACGCGCAGCCGGCTCCCAGCAGGACGGCCGCCGAAACAAACAACAAGGCTGCGATACGGGGAACGGTGCGAATCATGGACACCTCTTGTGGTGAAAGCCGATGCGCCGGATTATGGGTGAGCCGTAACAAAGTGTCACTTGATTCAAGTTACGAATGAAATCAGGGCCTTCGCCACCCCCTCCACCACAGGAAAGGCGGGAAGGCCCCACATCAGGCTATAAACAGCGATGCCGCCCGGTCCCGACACTTCCTCTATCGACACGCCCCACCCGGCGCCGGCCCGGCGTTTCCGCTGGGGCCGCTGGCTGGCGTTGCTGATCTGGAGCGCACTGGCCACCGGGGCCTGGGGCATCTACAGCGGCGCCCTGCAGATACCCGCTCACCTGAACCCGTGGGCACCGCTGGACGTGATGGCACAGCCCAATCTGCTGACCGGCTACAAGCTCTCTCGCGCACGCAGCGACCCGGCCCGTTGCCTGGCCGCCCTTGCCGGCACCGGCATGCAGTACGACACCCTGCCCGACCGGAGCACAGGCGAAGGCTGCGGTTTCAGCAATGCGGTGCGGCTGCGCACCGCGGCGATTCGCATCGGCGCGGCGCTGCCGCTCAGTTGCCCAATGGCGCTGTCGTTCTTTATGTGGGAGAGAAACTCACTGCAGCCTGCCGCGCAGCAGCACATGGGCCAACGCGTGGCGGGCATTGACCACTTGGGCAGCTATGCCTGCCGTGATGTAAACCGCGGCGAAGGGGCGCAGCCCAATGCGCCGGCCCGCGCACGCAGCCGCCATGCCACGGCCAATGCGCTGGATATTTCTGCCTTCACCCTGGCCAGCGGCAAACGCATCACGGTGCTGGGCCAGTGGCCGGGTGAAGACGCGCCTGCATTGCCCGGCCCCGAGGCGCTGCTGCTACGCGACGCCCACAAGGGTGCCTGCAAGTACTTCAAGGGCGTGCTGGGCCCCGACTACAACGCCGTACACAGCGACCACTTTCACCTGGAGACGGGCGGCTACAGCATGTGCCGGTAGGCACGCCTCATCAATTCTTAAGAAAATAATAGCCACAGCCAAGGCGGCGCCTTGGCCTGTAGCTATGTTTTTGATAGCAACCAGCTGCCCGCCGCCCGCCGCCCGCTGCATGGTGACCTACCAACCGTGCAGCCGGCTCCACGTTGCCAGCTCGCCGCTTTCAGCCAGCGCGTGATATTCAGGGTATTGCGCACCCGTGGCGCAGGCGTGGTTGGGCAAGATGCGCAACTGCGTGCCGATGGGAAAACGCCTGGCGATGTCAGTGTCGGCCTCGCCTTCGCGCGAGAGGATTCCGTGCTCCTGGTTGGCGCCGCTCAGCACATAGCCGGGCAACACCTCGCCGTCAGTGCTGCAGACCTGGCCGTAGCCAAAGTCATGCACCTGCTTTTGCGTGCCGCGGTCACGGCTCATGGCCATCCAGCCGGCGTCCACAATCGCCCAGCCTTTGTCTGCCTGGTGGCCGATCACGGTGGTCAGCACGCTGAGCGCGATGTCGTCGGCCCGGCACACGCCGATGTTGTGCATCACCAGGTCAAAGAAGACATACACGCCGGCGCGTACTTCCGTCACGCCGTCAAGCTGCACCGCCGACAGCGCCGTGGGCGTTGAGCCCACACTGACCACCGCGCAAGGCAAGCCCGCCGCACGCACGCGTTCAGCGGCCTGCACGCAGGCGGCGCGCTCTTGCTCGGCCATGGCGGTCAGCGCTTCGGGCGAGTTGAGGTCATAGCTGGACCCCGCGTGCGTCATCACGCCGCCCAGCAGCATGCCGCCATCGTGCAGAGTGCGCGCCACATCCAGCAGTGCCGCCTCGCCGGGCTTGATGCCGGAGCGGTGGCCGTCGCTGTCGATTTCGATCCAGACCTCGAAAGCCTCGCCCTGCTCGCGGCCAAAGGCGACGATGGCCGTGGCCGACGCCACGCTGTCGGTGATGATTTTCAAGTCACAGCCCTGGCGGCGCAGGGCCAGCGCCTGCGGCAGCTTGGTCGCGACCATGCCGACGGCATACAGAATGTCGCCAAACCCATCGGCGTAAAACTGCGCGGCTTCTTTCAGCGTCGACACCGTGATGCCCTGCGCACCCGCGGCCCGCTGGGCCTGGGCCACCGGCGTGCACTTGCTGGTTTTGACGTGCGGACGAAAACGCACGCCCAGCGCGTTCATGCGGGCCTGCATGCGGGCGATGTTGCGCTGCATGCGCGGCAGGTCGATCAGCGCGGCGGGGGTTTCAAGGGTGGCCAGGGATTGTGGAATGGCGGACAAGAGGGTTCTCCGATTGAAACAATTCACCAGGGCCAGGCCATGCGATGGCCCGTGCCGGCGGCCAAAGCGCGCGCGTACAAAAAGCGCGCCACCGTCAGGTCTTGCAGCGCCAGGCCGGTCATGTCAAACACGGTGATGTCGGCCGGCTGGCGATGCGCCTGGGCTTTGCCAGTGAGCACGTCGCCCAACTCCGTCGCAGGTGTTTCGGGCGCCCATTGCGTTTCACCAATCTGGCGGGCCTGGGTGGCATCGTCCACAAACAGCCGCGCCCGCGCCAGCAAGCCTTCGGGCAGCTCGCGCTTGCCTTTGGTATCGGCGCCCACACAGTTCAGGTGCGTGCCAGGCTGCACGGCTGCAACATCAAACAAGGGGCCTGCGCCCGGCGTGGCGGTAATCACCACCTCACTGTCTGCCACGGCGGCGTTACCGTCAAGCGCGTGCGCCAGATGGCACTGGCCGGCAAAGCGCGCCTCAAACGCGGCATTGGGCTTGCCGTCAAACGTGACATAACGCACCTCACGCAGCGACGGCATCAACCGCAGCGCAAAACTGAGCTGCACCTGCGCCTGCACGCCCGCGCCAAAGACGCAAAGCCGCGTGCTGCCCGGCCGCGCCAGTTGCTGCAAACCCAGCCCGCCCGCCGCGCCCGTGCGCTGGGTGGTGATGGCGTTGCCGTCGATGACGCACAGCGGCCGGCCGGTGGCCGGGTCTATCAGCATGACGGTGGCCTGGTGCGGCTCGCCGCCCTGATCGCGGTTGCCCGGCCAAAAGCCTGCCGCCTTGAAACCGAGCAGGCCCTGCGCAGGCACACTGCCCGACTTGATGCCGAACACGCCGCCGGTAGACAGCGCCTCACGCACGACCGGAAACACACGCCCTTCGCCCTGGCTGTGCAGCACAAAGGCTTCGCGCACGGCCTCCAGCACATCGGCCGGCAAGAGCATGGATTCGACTTGCTGTTTGTCGAGCAGCAGCAGTTGTGCATCAGCCGGCATGGTGGCTCCCGGAACGATTCACGGCGGGGCCGGGAAACTGGCACGATGGAGGGCGGTGCGGTACCTGGACATGGCTTGAAGTCATCTGGAAATATTATCCATTATTAGACTATTTGTCAAATCCTGGACAGACACCTGTTCACCGCAGATACGACCCGGCAACCAGGAGCCCTCATGCCCGGCAACCCGCACGCCCCTTGCGACGAAGGCATCATCCGCGCCCAGCACCAGAAAGCCGACAGCGCACCGCACCCTGGCTTTGCGCTGGCCGCCACGGTGCTGGGCTCATCTATGGCGTTTATTGACGGCTCGGTGGTCAACATCGCCCTGCCCGCCATCCAGCGCGACCTGACGGGCGGCTCGGCCGATGGGCTGGCCGCCATGCAGTGGGTCATCAATGCTTACCTGCTGGCGCTGGGCTCGCTGGTGCTGGTGGGCGGCTCGCTCGGCGACCGCTTTGGCCGCCGCAAAATTTTCATTCTCGGCATCGCGATCTTCACGGCGGCTTCTGTGGCCTGCGGTTTTGCACCCATCCCGCTGGCGCTGATTGCGGCACGCGCATTGCAAGGTGTGGGCGCGGCGCTGCTGGTGCCTGCCAGCCTGGCCATCATCGGCAATGTGTTTGAGGGCGAGGCGCGCGGCAAGGCGATTGGCACCTGGGCGGCGTGGGCGGCGATCACCGGCGCGGCCGGGCCGGTGCTGGGCGGCTGGCTGGTCGATGCCGTGTCGTGGCGCTCTATCTTCTTTTTGAACGTGCCCATGGCGGTGGCGACTGTGTGGCTGGCGCTCTACGCCGTACCCGACAGCCGCGACCCCGATGCGCCGCAGCAACTCGACTGGCTGGGCGTGCTGCTGGTGGCCGGCGGGCTGGGCGCCCTCACCTACGGCCTCACGCTCGCGCCCGAGCGCGGCTGGCAGGCAGCCCCTGTGCTGGGCTTCATCGTGCTGGGCGCGGCGCTGCTGGTGGCGTTTGTGGTTGTGCAAGCCCGCACGCGCGCGCCCATGATGCCGCTGGGCCTCTTCAAGTCACGCGACTTTGTGGGCACCAATCTGCTCACGCTGCTGCTGTACTTTGCGCTCAGCGGTTCGCTGTTTTTTCTGCCCTTTGTGCTGATAGGTGCCTTCAAGTATTCGGCCACCGCTGCGGGGGCCACGCTGCTGCCGTTTTCGCTGCTGCTGGGTTTCCTGTCGTCCAGCACGGCCAAGCTGACTGAACGATTTGGCGCACGGAACATGCTGATCGCCGGCCCAGCCGTGGCGGCCGCCGGTTTTGCGCTGCTGGCCTTGCCCGGCGTGGGCTGGTCGTACTGGGTGGGCTTTTTCCCGGCCATGGTGGTGCTGGGCTTGGGCATGACGATTGCCGTTGCGCCACTCACCACGACCGTCATGAACGCCGTGCCGACCGCGCATGCCGGCATTGCCTCGGGCATCAACAACGCCGTGGCGCGCGTCGCCGGCCTGCTGGCCGTGGCGGTGCTGGGCGTGGTGTTTGCCGCCAGCCTGCAGGGGCCGGTGCAGGCGGCGGCGCCGGAGGTACTGATCAATGCGTTTCGCTGGGTGGTGCTGGGTTGTGTGCTGTGTGCGCTGGGGGCGTCGGCGTGTGCGCTGGTGTTTTTGGCGCCGGCCGGCCGCCGGTCTCACTCAAATTCTTAAGGAAAAAAGGCCTGCAGCCAAGGCACTACCTAGGCATATGGCTCCTTTTTTGATAGCAAACGACTTGGGGAGTGAAGCACGCAACGCGGTGTGCGGCTTTCACGGCGCCCTCGAAAGGCTCTGTCAGAGGCCCGAGGCTTAAACTTGCGGTTTCAGGCGGCAACGCAAACAGCGCCACGCGTTTCGCGGCACGCCCTCTCTCTCACCCTCCTCCACACCCACCCCATGCCATTTTCCTCACTGGGCTTTTCGCCCGCGCTGCTGCCCGCACTCTTGCGCGCCATGGAGGAACAGGGCTACACCGCCCCCACCGCCATCCAGTCCGCCGCCATCCCCGCCATTCTGGAAGGGCGCGACGTGCTGGGCTCGGCGCAAACGGGCTCAGGCAAAACAGCGGCGTTTTCGCTGCCGCTGCTGCAGCAACTGGTCAATGCGCCAGCGTCTACCGAACGCCAGCACCGGCCGGTGCGCGCGCTCATCCTGGTGCCCACGCGTGAGCTGGCCGCGCAAGTTGGTGAAGCGATTGTTGGGTTTGCCAAATACCTTCCCCAACGACTCAAGGTCGCAGTCGTGTTCGGCGGCGTCTCCATCAACCCGCAAATGATGAACCTGCGCGGCGGCGCCGACATCGTCGTCGCCACGCCCGGCCGCCTGCTCGACCTGATCGACCACAACGCCCTGACGTTGACCCACACCGGCACGCTGGTCCTCGACGAAGCCGACCGCCTGCTGGACCTCGGCTTTGGCGAAGAACTCAACCGCATCCTGGCCCTGCTGCCCGCCAAGCGCCAGACGCTGTTCTTCTCAGCCACCTTCCCGCCCGCGATTGAAGCGCTGGCCTCCAGCCTGCTGCGCAACCCGCTCCGCGTAGAAGTTGCACCGGTAGAGCAAGCCATCCCCGACATCACCCAACGCGCCATCGAAGTCGACGCACCCCGCCGAACCCAGCTGCTGCGCCACCTGGTGCAAACCGAAAAATGGGAGCGCGTCCTCGTCTTCGTCGCCACCAAACACGCCGCCGAAATCGTCGCCGACAAACTCCGCAAGGTAGACATAGAAGCCGAACCCTTCCACGGCGAACTCAGCCAGGGCAAACGCACCCAGGTCCTGCAAGACTTCAAGATCAAGGCCGTGCAAGTAGTGGTCGCCACCGACGTAGCAGCGCGCGGCATCGACATCGCCCAAATGCCGGTAGTCGTGAACTACGACCTGCCCCGCTCAGCCACCGACTACACCCACCGCATTGGCCGTACCGGGCGGGCGGGGGAATCCGGCCTGGCGGTGAGTTTTGTGAGTGCGGCTACCGAAGCGCATTTCAAGCTGATCGAAAAGCGCCAGGGCATCAAGGTGCCGCGTGAGCAGGTGGTGGGGTTTGAGCCGGTGGAGGTGCTGCCGCCGAATCCGGTTGACCCTACGGGGACTGGCGGCATCAAGGGGAAGCGGCCTAGCAAGAAGGATAAGTTGCGGGCGGCGCTGGCCAAAAAATAAAGGTTGGCGTTTAGACCGTCCTCGCTAACGCAAATAACTGGTTTAAACGCACGTTAAGTAACCAGGCCGAGAGATCCCAATCAGTGCAAATCTTTTTGAAGATTACTGTTCAATATCTTGGGGTTCGGCGAGTCGTCTCAATTTTTCTACTATCACGTGAAGTGACGTGCTTGGATTCTTTTCTCCAACCAATTCAGCATCCGCAAGAGCTCGTAGCGCACGCTTTTCCGCCTCTTCAAGTTGGGGTAAAAGCCTCGAAAAGTAGCTCGTCTTATCTCCCTTTGCGTAAGCATCCATTCCTGGATGCTTACGAAGCTCCGTAACTACCCTGTCCGCGGCCGAGTTAGCTCCTGCGGCCATAAAGGGAGCGCGGGAATAAACAAAGTGAAGAAGCAACCAGAATTCAAAGCAAGGATATGACGTCAGTACCGAAAGCTTGCCGCTTGCATGCGCTAGAGCTATTGCTTCATCGAAATTTTGATGTGTATCCCTATCAATTACACAAAATACAGCATCAAAATCAGACGCTCGCTTTAACGCAGCTTCAACTATCCCTAAGGGATCAGTTCTGCCGCAGTGTGAAAATTCGACTAGCGCGTGGGACCGATAGTGAATGGATGCATCTTCCAAGTAGTTCTTGGATGATTTGGAGTCTTCGCAAATAACCAATACTCGTGGCTGAGGCTTGAATTTGGCTTTAGTCCGTCGAAACGATTTAGCATTACGAGGCATTTTCACCCTCTGCGAATCAGTGGCAAAGACCTGTAACGACCTTCGAAATAACGTTTCTCAACGTCTTCACCTTCACGCCCATCAAAATCATGTATTGACCTCAGACGAGTAGCCCCTGTGGCGTCTCTCTCTGTCATCCAAATCTGATCTCTGCGTAATAGCTTGGTATCCATCAGGTGCGTATCGTGAGTAGTAAAAACCAACTGCCTCGTATTTTCACTATGCAGATGCCGCTTTATCAGCTCTTCTACCACCCTTGGATGGAGACTGCTATCCAATTCGTCAACCAGCAAAATCCAACAGTTCGTAGCCAAGTCTTTGGACCGTACGACTGCCCAAGGTAGTGCGAAGCCGAACATATTTTTTGTGCCCTCAGACTCCTCCTCAAAATCGAACTCAGCCTCACCAAGTGACGTCGAATGCGTGAGCGTTGTCTTTACTTCCGCACGACTCAGAATCGCGTTGAGTTTCTCTTTAGGCTTTTCATCATCAGACTGTGCTGACGCACGATCTGAACGAACTCCAGAGGGCTCCTGGACCTTAGCGGAGATTGCAGATATTGGAATATCTACATCGTTTAGTAAATCGGCTATCTCTTTGCCAAACGTAGGCGCTTCCACCACAAGTCGCTGAGCAATTAAAGACAGCTCTTTCATGCCTTCATCTACCACCATCGCGCCATCTGAAAGCCAAGAGAATGGGCGACGAAGTTGATTTAGCTCTTCGTTGCTGTTGGCCACCGCTTGAGCTAAGAACATAACTTGGGGACCTGTGAGCTTGCGCCACGCCTGATGAAGCGCATCGCCACCCTCCAGCTTTTCCCCGAAGATGTATTCGTCGTGTCCGCTCGCATAAGAGCGGTGATACAAAAGAGTCTCCTTACCTCTCGGATAATGCACGAGCTTTTCCTCATGAATCCGATCAGCAGTCGCAGATAACTCGAAGCTATAACGAGTTTTTTCTTGAAAAAAGTGAATCTCAAATCGACTCGGCTTATCGCGTAAGAGAGGGTCGAACCTAAAAGGGGAGACCGGTAACGGGACCGACTCCGTTGTGGGTTTTCGCTTGGATATCTTGCTGACCACATCCAGCGCCCGAATCAGATTACTTTTACCAGAGGCGTTGGGGCCATAAATCGCAACAACTTTAAGAAGCGGTGGTAGCGTTTCTCCGATGAGCTCCGCCTGGAATATGTTTTCCTTCTTCCGCAATCTGGATGCCGCCACCATCGAAAGAGTCTGACGACTCCGAAATGACCTAAAGTTTTCTACCGAAAATTCTATCAACATGGTTTTTTTCCGTAATACAGTTTCTCAAATAGCAGGAATTATGAAAAATTACCTATATAACTGCATTTTTTCTGCAGTTTACCGGTTTTTCAAAACTACCAATGTGGAAATTTCTTTCGGACTGCGCTACGTGAAGTCTGCTTCAAGGTTTAAAGCGAAGAAGTTCGGGGGTCTACGTTACTTATAGACAAGGATAATGCCCGCTATTCATGGGGGCCTCTGCCTGGTTGCCCGCTATTCATGGGGGCCTCTGCCTGGTAAATCGAAGAGGCCCTACGGGGCCGAGTTCCACTGGCGACCTTATGGCTTGTTCAAAGCAGCAGCCGCCCGCAAAAGCGCCTTCAACGCCTTCTCATCAATCTTGTCGCCCTCATGAAAATCAATCGCGCGGCGGGTGTTGCCTTCGAGGCTGGAGTTAAAGAGGCCTGAGGGGTCATCGACCTTGGCGCCTTTGGCGAAGGTCATCTTCACGGCTGCTTTGTAGGTTTCGCCGGTGCAGATGATGCCGTTGTGTGACCAGACGGGGACGCTCCACTTCCATTCTTCGACCACGCCGGGGACTGCCTGCTTGACGATGGCTCTTACCTTGGCGAGGGTTTCGCCGCGCCAGTCGTTCAGGGTTGCGATTTTTTCGTCGATCAGCTGAGAAGCCGGGACGCTGCTTTCTGTCGCAACTTTTTTGCTCTTGGCTACAGGCGTTTTGGTTGCGGTGGTTTTGGGCATGGTGTTTGTCCTTTCTTCGTATCGTTGCGGCTCACATCTTTTCAAGGGGCAACTGGCTGGCCTGCTTCACCCACGCGGTGAACTGGGCTTCGTCCAGTGGCTCGCCCTCATGGATGTGAAAGTAGCGCGTGTCCTGGCTTTTCGACTCGACGGGCGGCACGGGCTTCAGCGAGAGGCCGCGAAAGAAAGCCACCTTGATGTACTTGTTGAAGCAATGAAAGCTGAGGAACCAGCCCTCGTCTTTCACCCCGTAGAACGGCGAGTTCCATTTGACGGCCTTGTGCACGCCGGGCACGGTGCGCACGATGAGGGCGTCGAGCTGGCGCCCCACATCGCGCTTCCAGCCCGGCATGGCGGCGATGTAGGCTTGCACCGGCGCATCGCCCTCGCCTTTCTGGATCTGCGGGTTGCCGCCTGAAAGCAGCACCGGTTTGGGCGCCGGCTTGGCAGTCTTCGCTGCCGTCCCGGTTGTCGTTTTGGCCGTTGCGTTCATTCAGTGCCTCGCTTTTACAAGTACCAACAGGCTTAACGTCGATGCAGGCCTCAATCCGCCTGAACCAGCACTTTCTCCAGGTTGGCAAAGAACTGCTGCCAGCCGTGTTTGGCGCCCTGGTAAGCCTGCTCCTGGTCTGGCCGGAAGCCCGATTGCTCCATGCGCAGGTGCGTGCCGGTGCCCGCGGGGGTGAGCGTCCAGGTGACGATGCTCTCAAGGCCGTAGGCGGCCCAGGTGTAGGACAGCGTCTGATTCGGCTCGACCACCAGTACCTGGCATTCGACGGCGCCCCAGTCTGCACTCAGCTTGAAGCGGTGGTCGACGCTGGGTTTGAAGTCGTTTTTCATCAGCCACTCTTCGATGAGATGCGGCTGGGTGAGCGCGCGCCAGATCTTTTCAGGCGGATAGGCGATTTGGCGCTCGACAACGACAGAGCGGGTTTCGGTTGCTACGTGAGTGGTCATTGGTCCATCCTTTTTAAAAGTGATTCGAGATCGTCGATGCGGTCGTTCCAGAAGGCGCCGTAAAAGCTGACCCAGTCGCGCAGGGCTGAGAGCGCTAGCGGCTGGGCGCTGTAATGGGTCTCGCGTCCTTCGGGCCTGTCGCTCACCAGCCTGGCTTGCTTGAGGATGCGCAGGTGCTTGGACACCGCCGGCTGCGACACGCCCGCCTGATCGGTCAGCGCGCGTACGGTCTGCTCACCGTCGCGGGCCAGGCGTTCAAAGATCGCCCGGCGTGTGGGGTCGGACAGGGCCTTGAAGACCTCGTCTGAAACCTGACTGGAAAACTTGTTCGCGACTGTTTGCATGCCCGAATCATAACTATATGGTTATTAATTCGTCAACCCAAGCAAATTTCGCTATCAAATCAATAGCTGATTGACAAGGTGGTTATTGGGCCAGAGGCCGATTTGACGCCCAATCCACCTCCGCGCCCGAGGCTCACTCCTCGCGCGGTTGCCTGAATTTCTTGACGGCGTAGAACGTTGCCGCCATGAAGGCAGCGAGCGACAGGAACCACAGGGTGCCTCGCAAGGAGGTGAACCAGAGCGAAAAAGACAGCAGCACCAGTGCCAGTGCGCAGCCGGCGGCGGCTGTCCACCAGCGCCCCGACCAGGATCGCGCCCCGACATACACGCACAGCGAGCTCACGAGCAGGACAGGGCTCACAAACCTGGCCCACCCCGCTGCCCAGGGCACAGATTCAATTCTGGTTTCCGTTCTTCCCAGGCTGATCGCCATCACTTCCCCGGTAGAAACCGCAGCGAAGATTCCGCTGAACAAGGAAAAAACCACCGGAATCAACACCACCGCAGCCGTACCCAGGGCGGCCGTGGCGCCAAACCTGACCGATGCGTCAGGCCCCCTTGCCACCAACTGCAGCGGGTCTTGCGCAAGATAAGCCTCGGACAGAAAAACCAGCCCCTGCGGATGCACGTCCAGGACAACACCCCGTCCTTGCGCGCCAAGGTCTTTCGTACGCGTGGTCTTGAGCGCCACCTCCAGGACTGTTGCCGCCAGCGTGCCGCCTTCCGTGAGGACCTTGTCTCCATCACGAACGGGTGTTCCATCGGAATAGGTCAGCGGCTGTGCCATTGAATGCGTCCAGACACGCTAAAGTGCGCGCTTGATCTGCTGCACGGCACTCACAATCGCCGGCGCGCCCAGCACCACGAAGAGCGCCACCGGGCCCGCAAACCCAGCCAGCAGGCAAGCACGCGTCCTCGGGCCGATGAGCAAGCCGATCACACTGGTAAAAGCGGCCACGACGAGGACGGCCAGTGAAAGCAGCCATACGCGCACAAGAGCCTCGGCGCGGGGAGAAAAGAGCCATAGCCTCCCATCGATCAACTCACGCGTGTCGGAGATGAAATTCCTCGCGTACCACTCACCTGCGCCCCAGCCTGCCGCCGCCAGCACCAGCAACACGAACCCGGCAATCACCCACCATGAACAATGTTTCATGCAAGCTCCTGCGCTGAAAGTTACCGTTGATGAAAGGATGCCTGCAAAAAGCGCATGCCGGCCAGAATCTGCTGAACCCGCTCGGCGGACAGTGTGCCGATGTGTTCGCCCAGACGCGTCTTGTAGACCGAAGACACCTGCGAGACGATCACCACGCTTTGCTTTTCCAAGTTGCCCTCGCCAGGCTCCAGCAGGACATTGCCGGGCTCGGTAGCGCGGTTCAGGTTGGAGGTGAGCGCGCAGGCGATCACGGTGCTGATGCGCGACTGGTTGAACACGTCCTCTTGCACGACGACATGAGGATGCGGCGAGCCGGGGATGGAGCCGCGTGAGGGATCGGCTTCTATCCAGAACACGTCGCCTTGCTGGACGGCGTCAGGGTACGGGCCTTGTGGGGCTTCCGGGTCTCTGTCCATGAGTTGCTTACAGCAACACCTGGCCAGGCCAGGGTGCTTTAAAAAATACCTGCATGACCTTTGTCGAAAGCAGTTCGCCATTCCTTGTACCCTGCCAGCTCACCTTGCGTGACTGCGGCATTGCCGATCCGGGTTTGCCCCGCTGCGGCACCGGGTGGGCGATTGGGTGCATGCCCAAACTGCACCGTCCACTTCCCGCTTGCAGCGGCGGCACGGGCCTCTTCGATTGTCTTGAATTCCGCCGCGCCATAAGAGCAACTGACAACCAGCAGGAAGTCATCTTCGGTGGCGGCAAAAGACTGCCCCCGTATGTTGATGGATTCACCTTTCTTCAAGGCAACGCGGTCAATCTTCAACACCTTGTTGACTGAAAACTTTCCGTCGGCCCGCTGGCTGGCCAGAAGGTCGCCTTCTTTAAAAGGAAAGCTCTTGTAGTCAGGGGGGAAGAAGTTGCCGGCGTGAATGGTCATGGAAAGTGACATCAGAAGTAGTGCAAGGAGTCCGCGCATGCTTTATTCGCCGTCATCAAAACCATCGTCGCCTTCACCGCGAGGCCGCACCACCTTCACCCCTGGCTTGGCCAGAACCTCGACATAAAACTGCTCGCCGCCGTCTTTCACGATCTCGTCAATCGACTTGATGAGGCCGGCCTCCGGCACCACGGCGGCCGACTCCTGGCTGTAGCCTGACTTGCAGTCGAAGTCCCAGAAGTTCATGTCTTTGGGCAGCGGCTTGGCGCGCTCGCGCTTGAAGTATTTGCGGATGTCGTGTTTGGCGGCTTCGAGCAGGCGCTCGCGGTTCTTGCCTTCGATCTTGAGCTGGAATGTTTTCTTCATGAGTACTTTGGTGTAAGTGGATGACGCGCTGCGGGCATGGGATGCTACCGATTATCGGACACCAAGGGCACTGGTCCTTGAGACGGTAGCTGAAACCGCCCATGCACGCCACAATCGGCGCGGCATGGCGTTTGCTTTGCAGGAACGTCAGCTTCTACAACCCCACAGCCCTGCACTGACGGGCATAAGGAGATTCCGATGATCTATGGTTTAACGTACCTGGGTGTGATCCACACCGCCATCAGCCTGGTGGCCGTCGCGGCCGCCCTGATCGCCCTCTTTCGCGACAAGGAAATCATTGCCGCGTCCACCCTGGGCAAGGTCTATATCTGGACCACCGTCTTCACCTGCCTCACGGGCTTCGGCATCTTCCAGCACGGCGGTTTCGGCAAGCCGCATGCGCTGGGCATCATCACGCTGCTGGTGCTGGGCATTGCGTGGGTGGCGGGCAATACCAAGGTGCTGGGCCGTGCCTCGGCGTATGTCGAGACTCTGAGCTATTCGATCACCCTGGTGTTCCACATGATCCCGGCGATCACCGAGACATCGACGCGCCTGCCGCTGGGGGCGCCGCTGCTGCCCAACGCCGACGCGCCTGAGCTCAAGGCCGCTACGGGCGTGCTCTTGCTGATCTACATCATCGGGGCGGCATTGCAGGTGCGGCGCATACGGGCGCGCCATGCGGCGCAGGCAGGCGCCCTGCCCGGCTCCGCGGCCGCCGGCTGAGGCCCGGCAAAATACCTGCAAGCGCGACGCCCGCTGGGGCCTGAAGGCCAGCGGGCTGAGCAACATCCAACATCCGCCCACAGAATGTCCATGCACCCCGTCACTTGCACCGAAGAGCGCCACGCCGGCCAGATCCTCGCCATCTTCAACGAGGCCATCGCCAACTCGACGGCGCTGTATGACTACAAACCGCGCACGCCCGAAAGCATGGTGACATGGTTTGCTACCAAGCGGTCCAACAACTTTCCGGTGATCGGGCTGGAAGATGATGCGGGCCAGCTGCTGGGTTTTGCGAGCTACGGCACCTTTCGTGCCTTCCCCGCATACAAGTACACGGTGGAGCACTCGGTCTATATTGAAAAAGACAGCCGCGGCCGGGGCCTGGGGCGCAAGCTGCTGGAGGCCATCGTGGCCAAGGCCGAGGAGCAAGGCGTGCACGTGCTGGTCGGTGCGATTGACTTGAGCAACAGCGCCAGCATAGCCCTGCACAAGCGCCTCGGGTTTGAGCACTGCGGCACCATCAAGCAGGCGGCTTTCAAGTTTGGCCGCTGGCTGGACCTGGCGTTTATGCAGAAGACGCTGGCGACGCCGCTGCAGCCGGTGGATGGCTAAGGGCTAAGTCTGGTTGCCTAGCGCCTTGTCGATGGCTTCATGCAGATGCTGCAGGCCAAACGACACGTCACAAAACACGCCGTTCACGTAGAACGCCGGCGTTGAGCGCACGCCCAGGTGGCGGCCGCTTTGCATGTGCTCCTGCACGCGCTGCAAATACACGTGGTCGCTCATTTCGTTCTGGTAGCGGGCCATGTCCAGGCCCACTTGCGCGGCGTAGTCCAGCAAATGTTTGTCTTTGAGGTGCTGCTGGTGGGCAAACAACAGCTCATACATGGGCCAGAACTTGCCCTGCGCGCCTGCGGCCTCGGCGGCTTCTGCGGCCATCTCGGCGTGGGGGTGTATCTCGCGCAGCGGGAAATGCCTGAAGACAAAGCGCAGTTGCCGGTCGAAGTGCGGCAGCATGATCTTCAGCGCCGCGTGAGCCTGAAAGCACGAGGGGCATTCGAAGTCGCCGTATTCAACCAGCGTGACCGGCGCGGACTGGCGGCCGCGGATGTGGTCTATGGCCTCATCGGGTTCGAGGATGGGGTCCGGCGTGGGCAGGGAGGCCATGGAAGTCACCTTTCAGCTGTGCGTATGCCAACACAGTATGCGCTCGGGGGTGTGCCGTGATCAAGACGGGAACCGGGCGACAAGGTAAGCAAAGACCTCGTTGCGGCCCTTGCTGGAGCACAAAGACCAAAGGCCGCACAAGGCGGCCTTTGATGAGGAACTGATCGGCTGATCAGCTCTGGTTGGCGGCGTTCTCGAGGGCTTCGTCGAGCGCCTTGCAGGAGGGCGAGCACACGGCCTGGGACTTGCCCAGAACCTTGCGGGTGCCCATGAGGGAGCGGGCACGGTGTTTGCCGCACATGAAACACGACATGGTGGCAGCGCCAAAAGACGTGGTGGCAGCGAACGGTGAGCCCGACACCTTGGACTTGTAGCGCAGGCCGTCAGCGAGTACGGCGGTTTTGGCGTCAGCTCTTGCCATGGTTGGGGTCTTCCTTCAGTTGGGGGTTGATGGGTTTCATGGCCTTTTCAATGGCCTCTTTGGCCTGCAGCTCGGCGGCGAGCGAGGCGTCCAGCTCTGAGCGGCACAGGCCCGCGTACTGGTAATTCACGTTTTCATACAGCTCGGCGGCTGCCGGATGGGTGTCCAGCAAGGCGCCCAAGGCGGTCCCCGGCTCTACGTCGCCCAGTTCATCCAGCAAATGCAGCACCACGGAGCGGTATTGCTCAGGCCCGACCGGCACAGTGCTGTGCTCCAGCCGTTCCAGCAACTCGGCCAGCACGTGGGTGACCGTCAGGTCGGATTTGTGGGGATTGGGGTGAGTGGCGTTCATGCAGTGAATTTGGGGCTTCCTTCCCCAAAATCAAGCGCCTTGCGGGCCCAGGACGCCGGCCTTTCGGCGGCAACCAGGCCCGTTTGGGCCTAGCCTGGATCAGCCCTGAGTGCTATATTTTTTATAGCTGGTGGCGCTTGTCTGCCGTGGGTTGGAGGCCTATTTTAACGCAAAAGTGCAGTGCCGGTCTTTCACCGCTTCCGGCCTTGGGGTTTTAGGGGTTGCATCGATGTCTGGGGGCCGGAAAATTCGAGCAAAATTCGAATAAAAAGTGGCTCTAGCCCATTAACGACGTGGGCCAGCAGCTCCTGATTTCATAGCGGAATTCCGGACCCGGAAATTGCCGCCTAAACCGGCTAAACCGCCGCAGTCCCCACCAGATGCGCCACCAGCAGCCTGGCCGCCGCCGAGAGGTTGGCCTCGTCCCGAAAGCAGATGGCAAACCGGCGCTGGGCCCAGTCATCGGTCAACGGCAATACGCGCAGGCCGTAGGTGCAGGCGTAGGGTTCGGCCACCTCGCGCGGCACCACGCTGATGGCGAGATTGGCACGCACCACGCGCAGCGCCGCCTCAAAGTTCGACACGATCACGCGGTGCACCACCACCCTGCCCTTGAGCGCGGCCGCGCGCTGCAGCAGCACCTGCACCGCGCTGTGCGCCGGCAGGCTCACGTGCTCGTGGTCCAGCGTCTGCTCAAAGCTCAGCGCGTCATGCCCGGCCAGCGGGTGCGAGGGGTGCAGCACGATGCCGAGATGGTCGTGCCGGTAGCCGCAGGATTGCAGGCCACTCAAGTCCGCCGCGTCCCAGCAGATGCCGATGGAGGCCACGCCTTCCTTGATGCCGCGAATCACGTCGGGGCTCACGCGCTCTTCCATGGTGACGCGGATGTCGTGGTGCGCCGGCACCTGCAAAAAAGCCGCCACATCGTCGGCCAGCGATTCGGCCATGACAGACGCCGTGGCCAGGATACGCACCTGCCCGCGCACCCCCAGCGCGTAGGCGCCCATGTCGCGCTCGATCTGGTCGGCGCTGGCGAGGATGGCACGTGCGTGCTCCAGCAGGCTCTCGCCGGCCGGCGTGGGCTCTACGCCATGGCGGCGGCGCACCAGCAACTGGGTGCCGACGGTGTCTTCCAGCTGGGCCAGCCGCTTGCTGATGGCCGAGCCAACGATGTTGGCCTGCTCGGCCGCGCGGGCAATGCTGCGGGCGTCGCACACGGCGGCAAAGAGGCGCAGGGTAGTCATGTCGAGGTCTCTCATGCCTTGTCTCCTGTAGTGTTCTTCCGGCCATTAGGCATTCCAACTTGGAATATCACCGCTTCCAAAATTGACAAGCCAGACGCTTTGGGAAATTCTAAACTGCAGCAACGGATCGGAACCGCACCTTTGGAGACAAACCCAGTGAACACCGCAGCCCCCCTGCCCCGCAGCGTCAGCATTCGCGAAGTCGGCCTGCGCGACGGGCTGCAAAGCATCGCCGCCGTCATGCCGACTACCCACAAGCTGCAGTGGATCCAGCAGGCCTATGACGCCGGCCAGCGCGAAATTGAAGTCGGCTCGTTTGTGCCCGCGCGGTTGCTGCCGCAGCTGGCCGATACCGCCGAGCTGGTGGCGTTTGCCAAGACCTTGCCCGGCCTCGTCACCTCGGTGCTGGTGCCCAACCTCAAAGGCGCCGGGCGCGCGATCGAATCCGGCGCCGACCTGATGCTGCTGCCCCTCTCGGCCAGCCACGCCCACAGCCTGGCCAACCTGCGCAAAACGCCCGACGAGGTGGTGGAAGAAATAGCCCGCATACGCGCCGCGCGCGACGCCTCGGGCTCGCGCATCGTGATCGAGGTCGGCATGAGCACGGCCTTTGGCTGCACGCTGCAAGGCCGCGTCGAGCCGGCGGAGGTGCTGCGCCTTCTGCAGGCCGTGCTGGACGCCGGCGCCGACCGCGTGGGCCTGGCCGATACCGTGGGCTATGCCGACCCGGCCATGGTGCAAAGCCTTTTTGCAGCAGCGTTCAAGGTGGCCGGCGACAAACTGGCTTGCGGCCACTTTCATGACACCCGCGGCATGGGCATCGCCAACGTGTATGCCGCACTGTTGACCGGCATCACACGTTTTGACGCCTGCCTGGCCGGCATAGGCGGCTGCCCGCATGCGCCCGGCGCCAGCGGCAACGTGGCCAGCGAAGACCTGGCCTATATGTTCGCCAGCATGGGCATCAAAACCGGCATTGACTTTGACCAACTCATGGCCTTGCGCGGCGAGGTAGCCGGCTGGTTGCAGGGCGAAACCCTGCACGGTACGCTGTGGCGGGCGGGCCTGCCCAAGACCATGCGCCCTCCGCTCATCGCAGCCTGATACTTTCAATTTTTTTCCGGAACCTGCATGCCCAACACGCCCGTCTCTACGCCGCAAACGCCACAAACGCGGCAAGCACCCCAGCCGCTGGCCGGCCTTCGCGTCGTGGAATTCACCCACATGGTCATGGGCCCCACTTGCGGCATGGTGCTGGCCGACATGGGCGCCGAGGTCATCAAGGTCGAGCCGGCAGACGGTGACCGCACACGCCACCTGCTGGGTGCGGGTTCGGGCTTCTTCCCGCTCTTTAACCGCAACAAAAAAAGCATAGGCATCAACCTGCACGATGAAGCCGGCGCGGCCGTGGCGCGCAAGCTGTGCGCCAGCGCCGACGTGGTGATCGAGAACTTCAAGCCCGGCACCATGGCCAAATACGGCCTGGACTACACCGCCCTCAGCGCCAGCAGCCCGCGCCTCATTTACGCCAGCCACAAGGGTTTTTTGCCCGGCCCGTATGACCACCGCACCGCGCTGGACGAAGTGGTGCAGATGATGGGCGGCCTGGCCTACATGACGGGCCGGCCCGGCGACCCGCTGCGCGCCGGCACCAGCGTGAACGACATCATGGGCGGCATGTTCGGCGCCATCGCGGTGATGGGCGCGCTGATCCAGCGCGGCATCTCCGGCAAGGGCATGGAGGTGCAGTCCGCCCTGTTTGAAAACAATGTCTTCCTGGTCGGCCAGCACATGCTGCAGTACGCCATCACCGGCCAGCCCGCCGCGCCCATGCCCGACCGCATCTCGGCCTGGGGGGTGTATGACGTGTTCACGGTCAAGGACGGCGAGCAGATCTTTCTGGCGGCGGTGAGCGATGCGCAGTGGGCCACTTTTTGCCGTGCGCTGGGTTTTGCCGACCTGCACGCCGACGCGCGCTACACCAGCAACAACGCCCGCGTGACCGAGCGCCCCACGCTGCTGCCGCTGCTGCGCGAACGCCTGGCGCTGCGCAGCGCCGACGAGCTGGCAGCGCTGTTTGAAAAAGCCGGTCTGCCGTTTGCCCCCATCCGCAAACCTGAAGAGCTGTACGACGACGAGCACCTGCTGGCCACCGGCGGCCTGGCCGACATCACGCTGCCTGACGGCGCGCGCGCCGGCGAAACCGCCCGCACCACGCTGTGCCCTTTCACCATGGATGGCCAGCGCCTCGGCGTGCGGCTGAACCCGCCCACCTTGGGCGAACACACCGAGGAGCTGCTGTCGGCGCTGGGTTACGGCGCCGGCGAGATTGAAAGCCTGCACCGGCAGACCGCGATCAGCTGACCCGTTGAAAAACTGAATTCAAGACCTAAAAAACCGGAGACAACCATGACACGCGAAGCACACTCAACACCAAACCTTCAACACATCCATCGCCGCCACACCCTGCGCGGCCTGGGCGCCCTGCTGCTGGGCAGCGGCCTTATCAGCGCACCACTCAGCCTGCTGGCACAAACCACCGAGCGCGCCGTGCGCTTCATCCTGCCGGTAGGCGCGGGCTCAGGCGTTGACACGATTGTTCGCGCCGCGGGCGCCGCCATGGGCAAAACATTGGGCCATCCGGTGGTGATTGAAAACCAGCCCGGCGCGGGCGGCATTGTCGGCACCTCGGCGCTGGTCAAATCCGCACCCGACGGCATGACGCTGAGCGTCGTGTCCAACAACCATGTGGTCTACCCCAGCGTCTACAAGTCGCTGCCGTTTGACCCGATCAACGACATCACGCCCATCACCGTGCTGGGCAGCACGCCGTTTGTGCTGGTGGTCAACCCGGCCAAGATACCGGCCACGAATGTGAAAGACCTGGTGGCGCTGCTCAAGGCCAAGCCTGACGGCTACAACTACGCCTCCTCAGGCAACGGCACCATCCTGCACCTGGCGGCCGAGATGTTCATGGAAGAAGCGCAGGTGAAGGTCAAGCACATCCCCTACAAGGGCGTGGGCCCGATGGTGACCGACCTGATTGGCGGCCAGGTCGACCTCGGCGTGCTGTCGCTGCCGTCGGTGCAGGCGCATTTGAAGAGCGGCGCGCTGCGCGCCATCGGTGTGGGCGGCACGGCGCGCGTGCCGGCCGCGCCCGAGATCCCGACCATCGCCGAGCAAGGCCTGCCCAACTACAACATGGAAGGCTGGTTTGCCGTCATCGGCCCGGCCAGGCTGCCGCCGGCCGAAGCCAAACGCATCCAGGCTGCCGTGGTCGCGGCGTATGCCACCCCGGAGGTGAAGGAAGCCATGGCCAAGCAGGGCAACACCATCAACCCCAGCACGCCCGAGGCGGCTGCGCAGTTCTTTCGCACGGAGATGGTGAAGTACGCCAGGCTGGTGAAGAAGGCCGGCGTCGAGTTGCAGTGACGGCCCCGCCGGCTTGCTATATCTTTTATAGCTACAAGTGCAGGTAGATATTGGGCTTCAGGCCTTTTTTTCTTAAAAAATTCTGAGGCCCGTGCAGCCGGGAACTACGGCCTCACCGCTTTACAGCTTGGCGATCGACACTTCGGTCGACTTGACCAGCGCCACCACTTCGCTGCCTACCGCCAGCTCCAGCTGGTCGATAGAGCGCGTGGTGATGACTGAGGTAACGATGCCCCAAGGGGTTTCGACGTCGAGCTCGGACACCACATCACCGCGGATGATTTCTTTGACTTTGCCGCGGAACTGGTTGCGGACATTGATGGCTTGGATGGACATAGGGTTCTCCTGGAACTTGGTTAAAAAACGGGTTAAAAATAAGAAGCGAGGCTTGACGCTTCAAACCGCCCAACGCACCCCGTGGGCGGGCGTTCCCGGCCACACGGGTTCAGTGGATGAGGCTTGATCGCCGGGCTGCTGCAGCACGCGGTCGAGGATTTTCTTTTCGATCTGGCCGAACAGCGGGTTGCTGCGCTCGCGCGGCCGGGCAATGTTGACCCGCTCGTCCAGTGCAATGCGGCCGTCCTCGATCAGGATCACGCGGTCGGCCAGCGCCACGGCTTCCTGCACGTCGTGCGTGACCAGCAAGGCGGTGAAGCCGTTGCGCTGCCACAGGCCTTCGATGAGCTGGTGCATCTCGATGCGGGTGAGCGCGTCCAGCGCGCCCAGCGGCTCATCGAGCAGCAAGAGACGCGGGTTGTGCACCAGGGCCCGGGCCAGCGAAACGCGCTGGCGCTGCCCGCCTGACAGGCGCGCAGGCCAGTCGGGCTGGCGATCGCCCAGGCCCACCTGCGCCAGCACATTGGCCGCCGCGGCATGCGCACCGCGCGCCAGACCCAGCGCCACGTTGTCGATCACGCGGCGCCAGGGCAGCAGGCGCGAATCCTGAAACATGATGCGGGTGTCTTCGCGCAGGCCGGTCACGTCCTGCCCGTCCAGCCGGATGCTGCCTTGCGTAGCGGCTTCCAGCCCGGCCACCAGGCGCAGCAGGGTGGACTTGCCGCAGCCGCTGCGGCCGACGATGGCGACAAACTCGCCGGGCTCGATGACGAGCTCGGTGTGCTGCAGCACCTGGCGCTGGCCGTAGCGTTTGGAGAGGCCGCGGATTTCAAGGCGCACGCCGCGGTTGGGTTCGATTTCTACCGTTCGGGCTGAGCTTGTCGAAGCCGGGGATCCTTCGACAAGCTCAGGACGAACGGAGGAAAACCGGGTTTTGGGTGGATTGATTTCGATGCTCATGTTCAGTTCTCAGAAAAATCAAGCCGCAACCGACTGATAACCCGGGTGCCAGCGCAGCCAGTAACGCTCCAGCCCACGCGCAAAGACATCAGCCAGCTTGCCCAGCAAGGCATACAGCAGGATGCCGACCAGCACCACATCGGTCTGCAAAAACTCACGGGCGTTCATCGTCAGGTAGCCGATGCCGGACTGCGCCGAAATGGTTTCCGCCACGATCAGGATCACCCACATCAGCCCCAGCGAAAAGCGCAGGCCCACCAGGATGGACGAGAGCGCACCGGGCAGGATGACTTCGCGGTACAGCTGCCAGCGCGACAGGCCATAGGTGCGGCCCATCTCGATCAGGCCCGGGTCCACATTGCGGATGCCGTGGAAGGTGTTGATGTAGATCGGGAAGAAGACGGACACCGCGATCAGAAAGAGCTTGGCGGTTTCATCAATGCCAAACCACAGGATGACCAGCGGAATCAGCGCCAGCGCGGGGATGTTGCGGACCATCTGGATGGTGGAGTCCAGCAGGGTTTCCAGAAACCTGACCGAGCCCGTGAGCAGGCCAAACACCAGCCCCAGCCCGCCGCCTATGGCCAGGCCCGCCAGCGCGCGCCCGGCGCTCACCTTCACGTGCGTCCAGAGCTCGCCCGACACCGCCAGCGTCCACGCGGCCTTGAGGACCTCTGAAGGCGCGGGCAAGACCCGGGTCGATAACCAGCCCAGCGATGACGCGATTTGCCAGAGCGCAATCAAGCCGACCGGCACCACCCAAGGCAAAAGCCGCTGGCCCACATCGCGCAAAAGCACTGCAGCCTGGGAAGGCCCGACATTGCCGAGCGGCAAAAAACCCAGCCCCGGCGCATCGACCACATCGGGCAGCGGTGTGACCTGCAGTTCACGAACCTGTTCTGTCATGGATGTCTTTCGTATGGGGTTCAGCTTTGCGAGACGCGCGGCAGATATTCGTTGGCAACGACTTCGCCGAAGGGTCCGTTGAGCACCTGGCCGGACAGCTTTTGGCGCAGCTTGCGCGGCAGCAGCGGGAAGACCAGCTCGGCAAAACGGTAAGCCTCTTCGAGATGCGGGTAGCCTGAGAGCACAAAGGTGTCCAGGCCCAGCGCGGCGTATTCCTCGATGCGGGCTGCGACGGTTTTGGGATCACCGACGAGCGCCGTACCGGCACCGCCACGCACCAGGCCCACGCCAGCCCAGAGGTTGGGGCTGATTTCCAGCTCAGCCCGCGTGCGCTTGCCGCCGCCCGCGTGCAGCGCAGCCATGCGGCGCTGGCCTTCCGAATCCATACGCGAGAACGCAGCTTGCGCGCGGCCCACGGTGTCGTCGTCCAGCCGGCTGATCAGGCTTTCGGCGGCGCGCCATGCCTCGTCGTCGGTCTCGCGCACGATGACGTGCAGGCGGATGCCGAACTTGACGGTGCGGCCCTGCTTGGCTGCGCGCGCGCGCACGTCGGCCACCTTCTTGGCAACCTCTGCGGGCGGCTCACCCCAGGTCAGGTAGGTGTCGACCTGCTCGGCGGCCAGGTCGTGCGCTGCAGCGGACGAGCCGCCGAAGTACACCGGCGGATAGGGCTTTTGCACCGACGGGTAGAGCAGCTTGGCGCCCTTCACGCTCAGGTGCTTGCCGTCGTAGTCATAGCTTTCACCCGCATGGCTGCGCGAAATGATCTCGCGCCAGATGCGGATGAATTCGGCCGACTGCTCGTAGCGCTGCGCATGGTCAAGGTAGACGCCGTCGCCTTCCAGCTCGGTCTGGTCGCCACCGGTGACGAGGTTGATCAAGAGGCGGCCGCCCGAGAGGCGGTCAAACGTGGCAGCCATGCGCGCGGCCAGGCTGGGCTGGTGCAGGCCGGGGCGCACAGCCACCAGGAACTTGAGGTTCTTGGTCACAGGCAACAGGCTGGACGCCACCACCCAGGGGTCTTCGCAGGAGCGGCCAGTGGGGATCAGCACGCCTTCATAACCCAGCGTGTCTGCCGCCTGGGCGACCTGCTTGAGGTAGTCGTGGTTGACCTCACGGGCGCCCTCGCCCGTGCCGAGGTAGCGGCTGTCGCCGTGGGTGGGGATGAACCAGAAAACCTGCATGAAAAACTCCTGTGATATCGGTGGGTGGTGCGCTGCTCTGCGCTTATTTGCGCGCCACTTGCGTGGCTTCAGGACGCCAGACGATGTCGGCGACTTTCACGGCCCGGGGGATCAAGCCCAAGCGCAAGAAGGCATCGGCCACGCACTGCTGGTCGGCGATGGCGGCGGCATTGAGCGGCCCGACAGGCGACACCGGCCGGCGCTGGATGAAGAGGCTCACCACACCGGCGTCCAGCCCGCTGAAGTCGGACACCAGCTTGATGGCCTGCTTGCGGTCGCTTTGCACCAGCGCGTCGGCGCGGGTCAGCTCTTCAAACAACGCTGCCAGGGTTTGCCCATGCTGGGTGGCAAAGGAACGCGAGGCGAGGTAAAACGAGTTGTTGCTCGACAAATCGCGGCCGGTGGCCAGCACGCGCGGCTTGATGGCCAACTCGATCGCGGCGTAAAACGGGTCCCAGATGGCCCAGGCGTCGACACTCTTGCGCTCAAAGGCGGCGCGCGCATCGGCGGGCGCCAGGTAGATAGGCTGGATGTCGTCCCACTTCAGGCCGGCCTTGTCGACCGCCCGCACCAACAGGTAGTGCGCGCTGGAGCCTTTTTGCAGCGCAATCTTTTTGCCTTTGAGGTCGGCCAGGCTGCGGATGGGCGAATCGCCCAACACCAAAACGGCCGAGCTGTCGGGCTTGGGCGGCTCGACGCCGACGTAGACCAGGTCCTTGCCGGCGGCCTGGGCAAACACGGGTGGCGAATCACCGGTGAGGCCGAACTCCAGGCTGCCCACGGCAAGCGCTTCGAGCAATTGCGGCCCGGCTGGAAACTCGGCCCAGACGATTTTGGTATTGGGAAAGCGCTTTTCGAGCACGCTTTTTTGCTTGAGCACGACGAGGTTGACGGCGGACTTCTGGTAGCCGATGCGCAGTTGCTCAGGCGCTTTTTCCGTCTTGCCGGCCGGCTGGGCCTTGGCGCCTTGAAAGCCCAGGCCCCAGAGGGATGCCGTGGTGGCAAAGATCTGGAGGAAGCGGCGACGCAGTGGCGGCGGTGTGATGGTGTTCATGGCGTGTTCCTTCACGAAGCTCAGGGAGCCGGTTTGTAGGCGGCTTCGCTGACGGCAATGGCTTTGGGGATCAGCTTCAACTCAAAGAAGGTGTCGGCCAGTTTTTGCTGGTCGGCGATCACGCTGGCCGGCACGGGCTTGACGTTGAACTCGTAGCGCTTGAGGCTGAGCTCAACCACGTCGACCGGCAGGCTCTGCAGCGGCGCGATCAGTTCGGCGGCCTTCTTGATGTTGGCCTTAAGCCAGACGCCACGCTCCACCGAGTCGTCAAACAGGGCCTGAATGACCTTGGGGTTCTTGTTCACGAAGTTGCGCTCGGCCAGGTAGTACTGGTAGTTGTTGACCACGCCCTTGCCGTCGGCCAGCACGCGGGCGCCAATGGCTTTTTCAGCGGCGGCGGTGAACGGGTCCCAGATCACCCAGGCGTCGACGTTTTTGCTTTCAAAGGCGGCGCGCGCGTCGGCCGGGGCCAGGTAGACGACCTGGATGTCGCTGAGTTTGAGGTGGTTTTTCTCAAGCAGCTTGACCAGCAGGTAGTGAACATTGCTGCCTTTGTTGAGCACAACTTTTTTGCCCTTGAGTTCAGCCACGGACTTGATGGTGGAATCTTTGGGCACCACGATGGCTTCGGCCTCAGGCGCTGCCGGGTCGTAGCCGATGTAGGCGAACTTGGCGCCGGCCGCCTGCGCAAAAATCGGCGGGGCTTCGCCGACGTAACCCACGTCGACAGAGCCGAGGTTCAGGCCTTCGAGCAGTTGCGGGCCGGCCGGGAACTCCACCCATTTCACGGTGGCATTGAGCGGTTGCAAACGTTTTTCCAGTGTGCCCTGCGCTTTTTGCAGCACGAAGAGGCTGGCGGCTTTCTGGTAGCCGATGCGCAGTTCAACTTTGTCTTGTGCATGCGCCACGGGCAGCGTCAGCAAGGTGATGACGCCGGCCAGCAGGCCGACGAGCACGAGGCTCAGGATGAAGTCGAACCAGATACGTGCCTTGGGCGTTCGCTGATTCGGGATGCCGGATGAAAAGGTCGGCTCAATGTTCGATGCGTAGTCGGAAGCGATGGTCATGGTCATGTCCTTTTTCGTTGGCTTTCCGGGTGGCTGGGCCGTCATGGGCAAAGCCTCTCCCCGGCCGCCTGCGTAGCGGTTTCAAAATCTGCGTTGGTGAGTCAGGAGCCGGGCTGCACGGCAGCCCGGGGCGCGGTGTTAAACGCTACATCGCACCCGGGAGAAATGCACAGGCTCAAAGCCCGTCGTCGGCGGCAATCGGAAACTTTCGGCCAGCAGCGTGAGCACCGCGTCGTCAAGACGCAAGGTGATTTCGGGGCCGACTTCATAACGCTTGTCGGCGCCCTGCGGCACTTGTGAATCGGTGGCGTAAACGCCCGGCAGGATATGACGGGCGGCCAGCGCCTGCAGCACCGGGCGCAAGGCGTAATCCAGCGCCAGCATGTGGTGCGGGCTGCCGCCGGTGGCCAGCGGCAGCACGATTTTTTCTTTGAGCGCGCTTTGCGGCAGCACATCGAGCAGCACCTTGAGCAGGCCGCTGTAAGCCGCTTTGTAGACCGGCGTGGCCACCACGATGGCCTTCGCCCGCGCGATCTGGTCAATCGCCTTGACGATGGCCGGGTGCCCCCATTCGGCCAGCAGCAGGGGCTGCGCCGGCAGCTCGCGGATGTTCAGGCGGTCAACCACCAGGCCGCTACGCAGGGCCAGCCTGTGGCTGATCGAATCCAGCAGCGCCGACGAGCGCGACTGCTCGGACGGACTGCCGGCAATCAATAAAACGGATTGTTGCGCGGACATTTTTTATGTGTTCTCTTCTATTTGCCTTGGGTAACCCAATGCGTGTGACAGGCTTTCTTTACCAGTGGCCAGCGCGGAACCGGCTTTGCCGGGCCGCAGCCGGCGCCCCCTGGGGGGAGGCGGCCAGAGGCCGCTTCGGGGGGGTTACTGTTTTGCTTCGGGGGAGAACCTATTTCTTTGTGTAGATCTGGTCAAAGGAACCGCCGTCGGCGAAATGCTCTTTGTCAGCCTTGGCCCAGCCGCCGAAAGCCTGGTCGATGGTGAACAGGTTCAGCTTGGGAAACTGCTTGGCGTACTTGGCAATCGCTTTTTGCGAGACGGCCGGGCGGTAGAAGTTTTTACCGGCGATGTCCTGGCCTTCTTCAGAGTAGAGGTACTTCAGGTACTCCTCGGAAATCGCGCGGGTGCCCTTTTTGTCGACGTTCTTGTCGACCACGGCCACGGCGGGTTCGGCCAGGATGCTCAGTGAAGGCGCGACCACGTCAAATTTGGCGCCGAATTCTTTTTCGAGCAGATACGCTTCGTTTTCCCAGGCGATCAGCACGTCGCCCTGGGCGCGTTGGGCAAAGGTGATGGTGGAGCCGCGGGCGCCGGTGTCCAGCACCGAGACATTGCCGTAGAGCTTGGCGACAAACTCTTTGGCCTTGGCGTCGCTGCCGTATTTGCGTTTGGCAAATTCCCAGGCGGCCAGGTAGTTCCAGCGGGCGCCGCCCGAGGTTTTGGGGTTGGGCGTGATCACGGTGATGCCGGGCTTGATCAGGTCATCCCAGTCCTTGATGCCCTTGGGGTTGCCCTGGCGCACCGCCAGCACGATGGTCGAGGTGTAGGGAGACGAATTGTGCGGGAGCTTCTTTTGCCAGTCGGCCGACAGCCAGCCGCCGTTTTTGACCAATGCGTCGGTGTCGCCGGCCAGCGCGAGCGTGGCTACGTCGGCATCCAGGCCGTCAATAATGGAGCGGGCCTGCTTGCCGGAGCCGCCGTGCGACTGCTTGATCGTCACGTCCTGGCCGGTCTTGGCCTTCCAGTATTTGCTGAAGGCGGCGTTGTATTCCACATAGAGCTCACGGGTGGGGTCGTAAGACACATTGAGCAAAGTGACCGGCGGCTGCTGGGCCTGCGCCGTCAGCAGTGACCCTGCCAGCGTCAAACCCAAGCCGATCGCTGCGGCCGTGCGGGTGGAAACATTGATAAAGTTGCGGCGTGAAGTCATGGTTGCTCTCTTTTCCAGAAAAATGCGTGTAAATGCAGACAAAATGGATTCTGGAAGCAGCCCTAGAAAACTGGAACGAATAAAAACTCAGTTCTTTATTCTGTAATCATCCTTAGACCTCTAAAAACCCTGAAAAACCTTGGGGTCCTGGCCAATCCGCCTGGATAACCCCTCACCCCTCGATACACGAAAGAACCCCGCCATGGCACGCCTCGTCAAATGCATCAAGCTCGGTAAAGAAGCCGAAGGCCTGGACTTTCCGCCCTACCCCGGCCCACTGGGCAAGCGCCTGTGGGAAGAAGTCAGCAAGGAAGCCTGGGCTGAGTGGATGAAGCAGCAAACCATGCTGGTGAATGAAAACCGCCTGAACCTGGCCGACGCCCGCGCCCGCCAGTACCTGGCGCGCCAGATGGAGAAACACTTCTTCGGTGATGGCGCCGACGCCGTTCAGGGCTACGTCCCACCGACCACCCCCGCTCCCTGATTACCGCCTGAACCCGGCCGAACCTGCCGAATGCCCGAACGCATCGAGTGGCTGGATGACGGCACCGCCGGCGGCAGCCCCTTCAGCCCGCGCTTTGGTGACCGCTACCGCAGCGAGCTGGGCGGGCTGGAGCAGGCTAAAGAAGTCTTCCTGAAGGGTTGCGGCCTGCCTGAGGCGTGGCGCGGCCAGCCGCAATGGACGGTGCTGGAAACCGGCTTTGGCCTGGGTCTGAATTTTTTGGTCACCTGGGCCGCCTGGAAGGCTGACCCGCAGCGCCCTCACCTGCTGCATTTCGTCTCGACTGAAGCCTTTCCGGCCAGCGCCGACGACGTATTTCGCAGCGCGCAGACCCACCCCGAACTGATTCCCTTCGCCGAACAATTGCAGGCCCAGCTGTGGGGCCTGCTGCCGGGCTTTCATCGCCTGGTGTTTGAAGGCGGCCAGCTCTTGCTGACGCTGTGCATCGGCGACGCCAAGGCCATGCTGCGCGAGCAGTCGTTTGAAGCCGATTCGGTGTACCTCGACGGCTTCAGCCCGCAGCGCAACCCGGACATCTGGGACCTGCACACCTTCAAGGCGGTGGCGCGCTGCTGCCGGCGCGGCACGCGCATCGCCACCTGGACGATCGCCCGCAGTGTGCGCGACGCGCTGGCGCAGTGCGGCTTTGTGGTGAACAAGGTGCCGGGCATTCCGCCCAAGCGCGACAACCTGCAGGGCGAGTTCAACCCGGCCTGGGAGCCCAAAAAAGCGCAGCTGCCGCCCGTGCGGCGTTCGCCGTCGACCTGCGTGGTAATTGGCGCAGGCCTGGCCGGTGCGGCGGTAGCGGCCAGCCTGGCGCGCCGCGGCTGGCAGGTGCAGGTGCTGGACGCTGGCGAAGCGCCTGCCGCAGGTGCGTCCGGCCTGCCCGCCGGCCTGCTGGCGCCGCACGTTTCGCCCGACGACAACTTGTTGTCTCGCCTGTCGCGCAGCGGCATCCGTGCCACTTTGCAGCAAGCCGATGCGCGGCTGCAACCCGGCAGCGACTGGGCGCCCACGGGTGTGCTGGAGCATTGCGTGGAGCACCCGCGCAAGCTGCCGGACGCCTGGAAAGAGGATGGGGCCGACGCCGCGCATGATTGGACGCAGCCGGCCAGCGCGCTGCAGTTGGCGCAGTGCGGCCTGCCGGCTGAAGCGCCGGCGCTATGGCATGCGCGGGCGGGCTGGATCAGGCCAGCCAGCCTGGTCGGCGCCTGGCTGGCCACGCCGGGCGTGCAATGGCGCGGTCAGTGCGCGGCCAGCCGCCTGGAGCGAGCATCCGGCGGGTGGCGGGTGCTGGATGCCGGTGGCCGTGAGCTGGCCACGGCCGAACTGGTGGTGCTGGCGGCAGGCTACGGCAGCCGTGCGCTGGCCAACGGCATCGATGGCGGCAGTGATCTGGCCCTGCAGGCCATTCGCGGCCAGGTGACCTGGGGCCCGCATGAGCCGGGCTTGGCCGATGCGTTGCCGCCTTTCCCCGTGAACGGCCTTGGCAGCCTGGCACCCGCCGTGCCTGCGCCTGGGAACAGCGGCGGCCTGGCCTGGCTCACAGGGGCCAGCTTTGACAGGGACAACCCACAGCCCGAGATATGCGCCGGCGACAACCCGCATAACCTGGGCAGGCTGCAAACGCTGCTGCCGAAAGCGGCCGGCGCGCTGGTTGAAAAATTTGAAACGGGCCAGGTCCAGGCCTGGGCAGGTGTGCGCTGCGCCACGCCGACCCGGCTGCCGGCACTGGGCATGCTGGAGCAAGGCTTGTGGGTGTGCAGCGGCATGGGCTCACGCGGTTTGACGTTTGCAGCGCTGTGCGCGGAACTGCTGGCCGCCCGGCTGCATGCCGAGCCTTTACCGGTTGAGCAGCGCCTGGCTGATGCAATGGCACCGCAAGTGGCGCCAAAAATTTAAGCCAAATCGGGCTCCAGCCCAATAAATACCTAGGCGGGCAGCTATTAAATTTATAGCAAGCCGAGCAAAAGCCGGGAGGCCTCAGTTCACTTGGCGTTGACGCTGCGCAGGAGCCGCTTGAGCTTTCCGGGGTGAAGCGGTTTGCGCAAACTGCCACGCGCGCCGGCAAACCAGCCACGCACGGCATCGGCGGGCGACAGCTTGCTTCCGGTAAGGATCAGGAATGCAGGGGCCGGGCGTACAGCCCCCACCCGCTTGACCATATCCCGGTGCTCGATGTCTGGCAGCTCCATATCGAGCACCACCAGCTTGTAGCGGTGCGCTTCCATCATCTTCAGCGCCTCGACGCCGATGGCTGCCTCATCGACCTGCGTCAACCTGGCCATGGACAGCCTGGCGCGCAGGTACAGGCGGGCGCCGAGGTCGGCGTCCACCACCAGCACGCGCGCTTGTTCAGCCTCGGGCGGCAAGGTATCAAGGGGCGATGGAGCCGTAGGGGCTTCGGAGTCGACATCAAGGTCCAGGTCCAGCAAAGCCGTTGACTCGGAAAGGAGGTCGAAGTCCAGGTCAACGTCTGAGGCCGTGCCGCCCTGCGCCGCCTGCGCCAGCAGCTTGTCCATGCCGTCAATCACGGCGGCCCACTGCAAGGGGCGCCTGAAGACAAGGATCGCCCTGTCGGGGGCGTTGCTGCCTATCCAGATGAGTTTGAGATGGTCGTGGGCCGGGTTGGCGAGTTCGAGCGCCGCTTCCCAGCTGTCGCCATCGATGAGGGCCAGGTCGGCGTCTTCGGGCGCCGAAGGCGTCCAGGGTGCATAGGCCGTCGGCCGGGTTTCGGAAAGGCGGAATACGGTGTTGAGGGCGTGACGCTCAACGTCATCAAACCCAAACACTTTTACAAAAATCCGCTTGACAGCCTCGCCACCCGTATTCGTCATTAGGGCCCGATTATGCGGGGTTTCCGCGTGGCCACGGCCATGAAATCAGCCCCTGCGTTGTCAAAAGGTCACTTCATGGCCTCGGCCGGGCGGCGGGCCTTGACATACGCATCGCCGGGCAAATAGGCCTTGCCGTCGGCATAGCGCCATTGCACCATCGTGCCCTTGTTGCCACGCAGGTCCAGCTTGCCCACATAGGCCCCCATGGTCGACTGGTGGTCGATGGCGCGGAACTCGGCCGGGCCAAAAGGCGTGGAGAACTTCAGGCCGCGCAATGCCTGCACCAGTTTTTCGTTGTCGGTGGAGTTGGCTTTCTTGATCGCGGCAAAAATCGCCTGCATGGTGGCGTAGCCCACCACCGAGCCGACCTTGGGATATTCCTTGAAGCGTCGGTAGTAGTTGGCGGCAAAGCTGGCGTGCTCGCGCGAGTCGATCTGGTCCCAGGGGTAGCCGGTGACGACCCAGCCTTTGGGCGTTTCGTCTTTCAGCACATCCAGGTATTCAGGCTCGCCGGAAAGCAGCGACACCACTGGCACGCGCGGAAAAATGCCGCGCTGGTTGCCTTCACGCACCAGCTTGGCCAGGTCCGCGCCGAAGGTCACGTTGAAGATGGCATCGGGCCGGGTTTGCATGATGGCCTGCAGGGTCGTGCCGGCCTCCAGCTTGCCGAGCGCGGGCCACTGTTCGCCGACGAACTCCACGTCGGGGCGTTTGGCCTTGAGCAGCTCCTTGAAGGCCGCCGCGGCGCTGGTGCCGTATTCGTAATTGGGCGCAATGATGGCCCAGCGCTTGGCCGGCATCTTGGCGGCTTCCTCCACCAGCATGGCGGCCTGCATATAAGTACCGGGGCGCAGGCGGAAGGTGTAGCGGTTGCCCTTCTCCCAGATCAGCGCATCGGTCAGCGGCTCGCTGGCAATGAAGACCCTTTTGTTCTTTTGGGCGTGGTCGGCCAGCGCCAGCCCGACATTGGACAAAAAGCCGCCGGCCAGGACATCGACCTTCTCTTTTGAGGTCAGCTCGATGGCGTGGCGCAAAGCCTCTTCAGGCTTGCCGGCGTCGTCGCGCGCGATGACTTCGATCTTGCGGCCCAGCAGCCCGCCGGTGACATTGATCTCTTCAACGGCCAGCTGCCAGCCCTGGCGGTAAGGCTGGGTGAACTGGGGGATGGTGGAGTAGCTGTTGATCTCGCCGATCTTGATGGGGTTTTTTGAGCCACCCTGCGCCAGCGCCAGGCTCGCCGCGGAGGCAAGCAACAAACCGCCCAGCAGGGCAGATTTCGTCAATTTCACGATTTTCTCCAGAAAGTAAGCGATTCGGTCCACCGGGCTGGCGCGCATCGGTCGCGACCAGGCGGGAAAAGCAGGGACTGTACCAGCGCATTGTGAATGCGGGGAGGATGTTGTGAACGACAGGCACTTCCTTTAAACCAACAAGCCCCTGAATCCTCCGAAAACCCGCATGAAATCTTGCGAATAAGCTTATCCGGATAACGGTGGAACAAATCTGTCGTTTGTTTTTATAAGGAGCGCACTTACATTTTCCCGCTATGCATGACTTTGCCTTTGTATTTGCCGGTTTTGCTGTCGGCCTGGTGGTGGGCCTGACGGGCGTGGGCGGCGGCTCGCTGATGACGCCGCTGCTGATCTTCTTTTTTGGCGTCAAACCGCACCTGGCCATCGGCACCGACCTGCTTTTTGCGGCTTTTACCAAAATGGGCGGTACCGTCAGCCTGGCCCGCGCCCGGGTCGTTGACTGGAAAATCGTCGGGCAAACAGCGGCCGGCAGCATCCCGGCAGCCCTGGCCACTCTTTATATGTTGCAGCGCATGGGCCCCGCCAACCCGGCCACGCAGAGCATCATGACCACCACCCTGGGTCTGGCGCTGCTGCTGACGGCCGGCGCCACACTCTACAAAGTGCTGCGCGGCAAGGCCGCTCCCACCACCATCGCGCCTGAGCTGATCGGCCAGGCCACGCGTGCGCGCCACTGGTCGCTGCCGCTGCTGTTTGGCGCGGTCATCGGCACGCTGGTCACGCTGACGTCTGTCGGCGCGGGCGCCATTGGGGTGATCGTGCTGATGCTGCTCTACCCTACTCTTCCGCTGCCACGCATCGTGGCGGCCGACATCGCCCATGCCGTGCCGCTGACGCTGGTGGCGGGCCTGGGCCACGCCTCTATCGGTTCGGTCGACTGGCCTTTGCTCATCAAGCTGCTGGCCGGCTCGCTGCCCGGTATCTGGCTGGGTTCGCACCTGGTGCACAAGACACCCGACCGTGTGATCCGCTCGCTTTTGTCCGTGCTGCTGGCCTATGCCGGCGTGAAACTCATTTCGATCTGACCTGATCTGAACCCGCTCCGTTTATAAAAATCTCCACGAAGTTGAATCCCGACAGCCATGTACCAATACACAGAATTTGACCGAGAGTTCGTCAAAGCCCGCGCCAACCAATACCGCGACCAGCTGACCCGCTGGCAAGCCGGCCATTTGCCGGAAGATGAGTTTCGCCCCTTGCGCCTGCAAAACGGCTGGTACGTGCAGCGTTACGCGCCCATGCTGCGCGTGGCGGTGCCTTATGGCGAGCTCTCCAGCGCGCAGGTGCGCGTGCTGGCCAAAATCGCCCGCGAGTACGACCAGCCCAATGCCGCGCTGTTCAATGAGGCGCAGGCCAAACAAGACAAGCTCGGCCCCGTCAATCTGAAGAATGGCCTGTCGGTCAGCTCCAAGCTGACCACCGGCTATGCCCACTTCACAACACGTCAGAACGTGCAGTACAACTGGATCCCGCTCGACAAATCTGCCGAGGTGATGGACCTGCTGGCCAGCGTCAGCATGCACGGCATCCAGACCAGCGGCAATTGCATCCGCAACATCACCAGCGACGAACGCGCCGGCATCGCCGTCGACGAGATCGCCGACCCGCGCCCTTTCGGCGAGATCCTGCGGCAGTGGAGCACGCTGCACCCTGAGTTCGCCTTTCTGCCGCGCAAGTTCAAGATCGCCATCAGCGGCGCCCGAGAAGACCGGGCCGCCACGGCCTGGCACGACGTCGGCCTGCACCTGATCCGCAACGCCGAGGGCGAGCTGGGCTTCAAGGTGCTGGTGGGCGGCGGCATGGGACGCACGCCGGTGATCGGCACCGTGATCCGCGAGTTCCTGCCCTGGAACCAGATCATGAATTTCCTGGAAGCCGTGGTGCGCGTGTACAACCGCTACGGCCGCCGCGACAACATCTACAAGGCCCGCATCAAGATTCTGGTGAAGGCCGAAGGCCAGCGCTATATCGACGACGTCGAGGCCGAATACAAGCAGATTCTTGAACACGACGGCGCGCCGCACACCATTACCCAGGCCGAGCTTGACCGCGTGACGGCATCTTTCGTGCCGCCCGCGCTCAATTGCGACCGCAAGAGCGCGGACGTCAAGATCGCCAACATTCTGCGTGCCGCCGCCGAAGACGACGTGGAGTTCGGCCGCTGGCTGCAGCGCAATGTGGCCCCGCACCAGAACCCCGACCTGCGCGCCGTGACCCTGTCGTTCAAGCGCCTGGGCCAGGCGCCCGGCGACGCCACCGCCGACCAGCTCGACATGGCCGCCGACCTGGCCGACCAGTTCAGCGCCGGTGAAGTGCGTGTGACGCACGACCAGAACCTGCTGCTGCCTTGGGTGCGTTGCGACGAGTTGCCCGAGCTCTGGCGCGCCGCCCGCAAGGCCGGTTTTGCCAAGCCCAACATCCATCTGCTGACCGACATGATTGCTTGCCCGGGTGGCGATTTCTGCTCGCTGGCCAATGCGCGCTCTATCCCGATTGCCGAAGCGATTACCGAGCGCTACCAGGACATGGACGAGCTGCACGACCTGGGCGAGATCGATCTGCACATCAGCGGCTGCATCAACTCCTGCGGCCACCACCACAGCGGCCACATCGGCATCCTGGGCGTCGACAAGGACGGCCTGGAGTGGTATCAGGTCTCGCTGGGCGGCTCTGACGGCTCCACGCTGAGCGGCGCCTCCGTACCCGGCAAAGTGGTCGGCCCATCATTTACCGGCGCCGAAGTGCCTGAAGTCATTGAAGCCGTGCTGGAGACCTATCGCCAGCTGCGCGAAGACGGTGAAACCTTCATCGCGACCTTCCGCCGCGTCGGCATCGAACCGTACAAAGCCGCCGCCAAGGCAGCGCGCTTTGCCCCCAACACCGTCGCGCACTGAACACTGAAAGGAATCACGATGAAACTACTGCCTTTCAGCGAACAAACCAGCGGCGAACAACCCGTCACGCTGGTGCTGGCGAATGATGCCGACCCCTTCGAAGTCACGCTCGACGGTATCGCGCGCATCGACCTGCACTTCCCCAAGTTCACCGACGGCCGCGCCTACAGCCAGGCCTTCCTGCTGCGCCGCCGCCGCGAGTTCAAGGGTGAAATCCGCGCCACCGGCGACGTGCTGGTGGACCAGCTGGCCCAGATGGAGCGCAGCGGTTTTGACACCGCCGTGCTGCGTGCCGACCAGGACCTGGCCGTGGCCCAACGTGTGCTGGACAGCTACCCCGGCTACGGCGTCGGCAAATACCAGGGCGATGCGGTCGACGTGCAACCCCATTTCAAGGAAGCGGCTGCCGCCTGAACACCATGAGCCTCGACCTCGCAAAAATCAACGCAGAACTCGGCCACAACGCGCAGGGCCTGGTGGGCTGGGCGGTGGGACTGGGCCGACCCGCCATCGTCACCACCAATTTCCGCCCCTTCGAGGCAGTGATACTGCACATGGTGACGCGCGCCAATCCCCACGTTCCCGTGGTCTGGATGGACAACGGCTACAACACCGAGGCCACTTACCGCTTTGCCGACGAAGTGACCAAACTGCTCAAGCTGGACCTGCATATTTACCTGCCGCGCCGCTCCCGTGCGCACCGCGAAGCCGTAGAAGGCCCGACCCCGGCGCTGGACGATCCACGCCATGCGGCCTTCACGGAAGAAGTCAAACTCGAACCATTTGCCCGCGCCCTGCGTGAAACCGCGCCCCAGGTCTGGTTCACAGCCCTGCGAGCCACCGACACCGCGGTACGCGCCCAGATGGACCCGGTCAGCGTCAACCCCGACGGCCTGATCAAGGTCGCGCCGCTCCTGCACTGGTCGTCCAAAGACCTTTACCAGTACTGCGAAATCAACGGCCTTCCCAACAATTTCGACTATGTGGACCCTACCAAGGGCGAGGACAACCGCGAATGCGGTCTGCACCTTGCGCACTGACGGCTTCTTCCATTTGCTCTCCATGCCTCCCCTTGCTCCACCACGCTGACCTATGAACGCCCGCACACCCTCCCAACTGCTGCCTGCTGACCCGGCGATCTCCATCGCGCGGCTGTCCAACGCCCACCTCGACGCGCTCGAGGAGGAAACGATTTTCATCCTGCGTGAAGTGGCGGCCGCTTTCGAGCGCCCCGCCCTGCTCTTTTCGGGCGGCAAGGACTCGCTGGTGATGCTCAAGTGCGCCGAGAAGGCTTTCGGCGTGGGCCGCATTCCCTACCCGCTCTTGATGATCGACACCGGCCACAACTTCCACGAAGTGACCGACTTCCGCGACCTGCGTGCCAGGGAGCTGGGCGCCGAGCTAATCGTGCGCAACGTTGAGGACTCCATGAAGCGCGGCACCGTGCGGCTGGCCCATCCGGGTGAGTCGCGCAATGTGCATCAGTCGGTCACGCTGCTGGAGGCGATTGACGAATTCCGTTTTGACGCGCTCATCGGCGGCGCACGCCGCGATGAGGAAAAAGCCCGCGCCAAAGAGCGCATCTTTTCGCACCGCGACAGCTTCGGCCAGTGGCAGCCCAAGGACCAGCGCCCTGAGCTCTGGACGCTGTTCAACACCCGGCTGCAGCCCGGCGAGCACTTCCGCGTGTTCCCGATCTCCAACTGGACCGAACTCGACGTCTGGCAGTACATCGAGCGCGAAAAGATCGCGCTGCCGTCGCTCTACTACGCGCACCAGCGCAAGGTGGTCGAGCGCAAAGGCCTTCTGGTGCCGGTGACCGACCTCACCCCCGCGCGCGATGGCGAACAGGTGGTTGAAAAAACCGTGCGTTTTCGCACCGTCGGCGACATCACCTGCACCTGCCCGGTCGACAGCCCCGCCGCCACGGCCGCCGAGATTGTGATCGAGACACTGGCCGCCGACGTAAGCGAGCGCGGCGCCACACGCATGGACGACAAGACCTCCGACGCTTCGATGGAAAAGCGCAAGAAAGATGGGTATTTCTGATGAGCACTATAGATTTGATAGCTGGAAGCCAAGGACCGGCGCTGGCTACAGGCCAAAATGACTTGAAATCCGCACTGAAGTTCATCACCTGCGGTTCGGTCGATGACGGCAAGAGCACGCTGATCGGCCGCCTGCTGGTAGACAGCCGCGCGGTGTTGCAAGACCACCTGGCCGGTGTGCAGCGCGGCGGTGAAACCGACCTGGCCTTGCTGACCGACGGCCTTTCTGCCGAACGCGAGCAAGGCATCACCATCGACGTGGCCTACCGCTATTTCGCCACCGAAAGCCGCAAGTTCATCATCGGCGATGCGCCCGGCCACGAGCAATACACCCGCAACATGGTGACAGCCGCGTCCAGCGCCGACGCCGCCGTGGTGCTGGTCGACGCCACCAAGCTCGACTGGAAAAACCCGTCGCTAGAGTTGCTGCAGCAAACCCGCCGCCATTCGCTGCTGGTCAACCTGCTGCGCGTGCCGTCCATCGTGTTTGCGGTGAACAAGCTCGACGCGGTTGAAGACCCTGCGCTGGCCTTCAAGAACATTCACGCGGCCCTGGCAGCGTTTGCCAAGGCCGCGCAAATCCCGGTCAAAGCCACTGTGCCGGTGTCGGCCCTCAAGGGCTACAACGTCGTCGATGCGAAGCCGGGCTGGTGCGGCTATGAAGGCCCTTCGTTGCTGCAACTGCTGGAACACCTGCCCGCCACGGCGGCAGAGACCACCGAAGCGTTTTCCTTCCCGGTGCAGTGGGTTGAAAAATTCTCGTCCTCGTCCGACACATCCCAGGGCCGCCGCGTCTTCTGGGGCCGTGTGGCCACGGGCGGCGTGCAGCCGGGACAAAGCGTGACCATCCTGCCCAGCGGCAAGACGGCGGTGGTGGCCCAGGTGCTGGACCACACCCGCCAGCCCAAGACCATCCTGGCCGGCCACAGCGCCGGTATCGTGCTGGACCGCGAGGTTGACGTGTCGCGTGGCGACTGGCTGCTGGCTGTGGATACCTTTGAGCCTTCGCGCGAGATCTCGGCCACTGTGGCCTGGATGGACGACGAGCCGCTGGTCGCCGGGCGTGTGTACTGGGCGCTGCATGGCCACCGCTGGGTCAAGGCCAAGGTCAAGCGCATCGTACACAAACTGGACGTCAACACGCTCGCCGAGGAAGACGCCAGCGAGTTGCCGCCCAATGCCATTGGCCATATCGAGCTGAGCCTGCAAGAGCCGCTTGCGACTCTGCCTTATGCCCGATCACGCATTCTGGGCTCCCTGGTGCTGGTGGATACTGCTTCGCACCGGACCTCAGGCGCGGCGCTGGTCATTTGAGCCGGCCTTTACCCGCGGCGCTGAGCACTTTGCATTTCCGATAACCCTGTTGGCGGAAACCTCTTAAAATCAAGGGTTTCCACCGATTAGCCTAGAACAACATGACTCACATCGTCTCCGAATCGTGCATCCGCTGCAAATACACCGACTGTGTGGACGTCTGCCCCGTAGACTGCTTCCGCGAAGGCCCGAACATGCTGGTGATCGATCCGGACGAATGCATAGATTGCGCCGTCTGCATCCCCGAGTGCCCGGTCAATGCCATCTATGCCGAAGAAGACGTGCCGGCAGACCAGCTGGCGTTCATCAAGCTCAATGTCGAATTGAGCCGCGCCGAAGGCTGGAAAAGCATCACCAAGCGCAAGGATGCCTTGCCGGACGCCGACGAATGGAAAGACAAGACCGGCAAGCTGTCCGAGCTGATCCGCTGATCCGGCCTGATGACGTGAGCGCCTCAAGCAGCGCCCGCCAGTCCCTGCGCCGGGCAATACCCCAGGACCCATGGAACCTCAACTGAACCAAGAAGTGATCAACACCGCAGCCCGGCATGACGGCCCCATTGAAACCGATGCGGTCATCGTGGGCGCCGGGCCGGTGGGACTGTTCCAGGTGTTTGAGCTGGGCCTGCTGGAGATCAAGGCTCACGTGATCGACTCGCTGGCCTACCCCGGCGGCCAGTGCATCGAGCTTTACCCTGACAAACCGATTTACGACATCCCCGCCGTGCCCGTATGCACCGGCAGGGAACTCACCGATAACCTCCTCAAGCAGATCGAGCCCTTTGGCGCGACCTTTCATTTCGGGCAGGAAGTCAGCGTGGTCGAGAAGCAGCAAGACGGCCGCTTCTTTGTAGAGACCTCCAAAGGTACACGCTTCCTGACCAAAACCCTTTTTATCGCCGCGGGCGTGGGCGCTTTTCAGCCCAAGCTGCTGCGGGTGGACGGCCTGGACCAGTTTGACAACACCCAGCTGTTCTACCGGGTGAAGAACCCTGCCGACTTTGCCGGCAAAAATCTGGTGGTGGTGGGCGGCGGTGACTCCGCGCTGGACTGGGCGCTGAATTTTGTGGCCGAAGGCCCCAACAAAGCCGAAAGCGTCATCCTGATCCACCGCCGCGACGGCTTTCAGGCTGCACCGGCCAGCGTGGCCAAAATGCGCGAGCTCTGCGACGCCCACGAAATGCAATTCGTCGTGGGCCAGATCACCGGCTACGAAGAAAAAGGCGGCACGCTGACCGGCGCCAAGGTCACCGGCTCCGACGGCATTACCCGCATCGTGCCGCTGGACGTGTTGCTGGTGTTTTTCGGCCTGTCTCCCAAGCTCGGACCGATTGCTGACTGGGGCCTGGATATCGAGCGCAAGCAGCTCAAGGTAGATACCGAGAAGTTTTCCACCAACATCCCGGGGATTTTCGCGGTCGGCGACATCAACACCTACCCCGGCAAGAAAAAACTGATTCTGAGCGGCTTCCACGAATGCGCGCTGGCGGCCTTCGGTGCTGCGCCGTTCATCTTCCCCGACAAGAAAATCCACCTGCAATACACCACCACCAGCCCGAAACTGCACAAGGTGCTGGGCGTGGAGTCGCCGGTGTTTGATGATTGAGCCGGCCCAGCCGCGCCCTTGACTGAAGGCCCGCCATGCGCGGGCTTTTTTTCGGCCTGACAAGCCGCCATGAATCCCCCTACAATTTGGCCAGCGCCCGCAAGGGTGCTTTCGCTGGGGGTGTTGCTCTGGTTCGCCAATAACGAACCGCAGCGGCTGAGAAAGTCCCTTTGAACCTGATTTGAGGTAATCCTCGCGCAGGGAAGCATGTTCCAGACGCCCGCTTGTCTTGCGGGCTTCCAGCAGGCCGACCTGGCATTGACCATTGGAACTGCTGATGACCACGCCTTCTGCTTCTCCGTCCAACAGCAATACCGCGCTCTCGCCATTGCCCGCAGGCGACCGCCTCTTTGGCTGGAGCGACCATGCCGCGCTCTGGCTCAGCCTGGGGGTCGGCCTGCTGGTCATGCAGATCGGCGCCTACCTGGTGCCGGCCGTCGGCACGCAGACCGCCGTGGCCGTCATCGTGTGCGGCTCCATCCTGGGCGCCGGCCTGCTCGCCTGGACCGCCAAGATCGGCTGTGACAGCGGGCTTTCGAGCGCCGGGCTGATGCATGCGACCTATGGCAGCAGCTTTGCGCGCCTGCCGGTGCTGCTCAATATCGTGCAACTCATCGGCTGGACCACCTTCGAGCTGGTAGTGATGCGCGACGGAACGGTCGCCATTGCGCGCCAGTCCGGCAGCTTTGCCGGCGCGTTGTGGCCGGTGCTGGCCACTCTGCTGTGGGGCGCGGTGCTGCTGGCGCTGCTCTCTGGCTCCATGGTGAAACTGGTGCGCAAATTCATAGGCCGCTACGGCCTGCCGCTGGTCATCGCCTCGCTCCTGTGGCTGAGCTGGCAATTCCTGGCCAAAGCCAATGCCCAGGGCCTGGCTGCGCTGTGGAACAGGCCTGGCGAAGGCGGCATGAGCACGTTGTCGGCACTGGACCTGGTGATTGCCATGCCGGTGTCGTGGCTGCCGCTGGTGGCCGATTTCGCCCGCCACGGGCGCGACGGCAACAGCGCCTTGCGCGGCACCTGGCTGGGTTACGCAATAGCCAATATCTGGTGCTATGCGCTGGGCGTGCTGGTGGCCATCACGGCGCCCAGCACCGACCTGGTCGCCGCGCTGCTGCTGGCACAAGGCGGCCTGATTGCACTGGGACTGATTCTGATCGACGAGGTCGACAACGCTTACGGCGATGTGTACTCAGGCTCGGTGGCCGGCCACAGCCTGAAGCCCGCATGGAGCGTGCGGCGCTGGGGTGTCCTGCTGGCCTTGCTGTGCACCGCGCTGGCGCTGGTGCTGCCTATGCACAGCCTCGAGCCTTTCCTGCTGATGCTCAGTTCGGTCTTCGTCCCCTTGTATGGCGTCATCCTGGCGCGCCTGGCGGGCACGGCCGGTATTGCTTCGCTGGTAACCGAGCGCAAGGTGAATGTCAGCGCCGTCGCGATCTGGGTGCTGGGGATTGCGTGTTATCACCTGTGCGCCAAATTTGCGCCCGAGTGGGGTGCGGCCCTGCCGACGCTGGTGTTGACGTTTGCATTGGCACGCATTACCCGCGCCACCGGCCCAAGCGTTACCGTAGCGGTTTGAGCCGCATTGAAATGGGCGCGTGGCCGTGGTTCAGCGGCCCGCTGCCCGCGCCTGTGCGCACCCGGGCGCCGGCCTCCATTGCCGCGCGCACGTAGGCGTGCGCGGACTGCACGGCTTGCAGCAGCGGTTGTCCCAATGCCAGGTTTGCCGCGATGGCGGACGACAGCGTGCAACCGGTGCCGTGGGTATTGGGGCTTGGAATGCGCGGCCCGCGCATCCAGTGCAATTCACCGCTTTGCGTGGCCAGCAGGTCACTCACCACATCGCCGGGCAAATGGCCGCCCTTGAGCAACACAGCGCGGGCGCCTTTGGCCAGCAGTTCCTGGGCCGCCGCCTGCATATCCTGCTCGGTGGTCAGCGGCCTGCCGACCAGCAGCGAAGCCTCGTCGAGGTTGGGGGTGACCACCAGGGCACGCGGAAACAGCTCACGCACCAATACCGCAATGGCGGGGTTGTCGATCAGCACGGCGCCGCTGGTCGCGACCATGACCGGGTCCAGCACCACTTTCGTCAGCCCATGGCGGTCGATCGCCTCCGCCACCGTCTGCACGATATCGGGCGCATGCAGCATGCCGATCTTTACCGCATCCGCGCCTATGTCTTCCATCACGGCGTCAATCTGGTCGCGCAGCATCTGCGGCGGTACGCCGTGAATGGCCCGTACGCCGCGCGTGTTCTGGGCCGTCAGTGCGGTGATGGCCGTCATGCCGTAGCAGCCCAGCGCGGCAAAGGTTTTCAGGTCGGCCTGGATGCCGGCCCCACCGCCGCTGTCGGAGCCCGCGATGCTCAGAACGCGGGGGTATTCGTAGTCAAAAGCGTTGTCAGTCATTGGTGGCATTCATTATTCGTTGTTCGCCGCAGCTTTCCGCTAAACACACAGGGCCCTGAGCGCAGCGGCGGCAGCCTGCGGATCGTCTGCGGCGCAGAGCGCGCTTACCACCGCCAGGCCGTCGGCCCCGGCACGCAACACGTCGCGCGCGTTGCCGGCGTGGATGCCCCCGATGGCGACCAGCGGCAGCCGGGTGGCAGCCCGTACCACGGCCAGGCCTTCCAGGCCCCAGGGGTCTTTGGTGTCCGTTTTGGTGGGCGTTGAAAAAATGGGGCTCACGCCCAGGTAGTCGACCGGCAGCGCCGCACTTTGCTGAACATCGTCCATGGACTCGACCGACCAGCCGATGAAAACGCCAGGTGGCAACAGCTTGCGCGCCTCGTCCGCCGGAAGGTCGTTTTGGCCGAGATGCACCCCATCGGCGCCGCAGGCCAGGGCAATATCGATGCGGTCGTTGATGACCAGCGGTATGCCCAAGGGTGCCAACAGCGCTTTCAGGATAAGCGCCTGCGCCAGGAATTCACGCGTCCCCAGTTGCTTTTCGCGCAGCTGTACGCAGGTCACGCCACCCTGCACTGCTGCGGCAACCACATCGGCAAGGGGCCGGCCGCGGGTCAGCGCCTGGTCGGTGACCAGATACAGCCGCAATGCGTCTGGGTTCAGCCGTGTCACGGTGCCGCTTTCATTCTTGCCCCTCACCAGCCCGCCAGTTCCAGCTTCAACCGTGATTCAAACGTGGTCCGGTCGAGCAGTTGCAATTCGTCCAGCAATTGCACCGCCATGCTGCCCACGCCCAGGCCGCGCGCCTGCATTTTTTCCGCCGCCACTTCACCAGCCACACCGAGAAACGCCATGGCTGCCGTGGTGGCTCGCCAGGCATCAGGTTGCACCGCACAGAACGCGCCCACGAGCGCCGTGGCCGAGCAGCCGACACCCGTGATGCGCGTCATCCACGGATGCCCGTTAGAGAGCCGGGCCCAGCGGTGACTGGCGTCCAGGATGTGGTCAGTCTCGCCACTCACACAGACGACCCCGCCGGTGCGCGCTATCAACGCCTGAGCCGCACCCAGTGCATCACCGGCCGCCGCACTGCTGTCAACGCCCCGCGTTTTCACGGCGGCGCCGGCGGTGCTCATGATTTCGGAGCCATTGCCGCGAATCACGGTGGGCGAAGCGACCGCCAGCAGGCTCTCCAGCGTGGCATTGCGATAAGGCGTTGCGCCGGCACCGACAGGATCCAGCACGGACGGAATCCCTCGCGCTGCTGCGGCAGCCAAGGCCAGCTTCATGCTTTCCACCGAATACGGCTCCAGCGTGCCGATATTGAGCACCAGCGCCTGGGCAATTCCCGCCATCTCACGCACTTCTTCATGCGCATGCGCCATCACCGGAGAGGCGCCTGCAGCCAGCAGCACGTTGGCATTGAAATTGATCACCACCAGGTTGGTAATGCAATGCACCAGCGGCGAACGTTCGCGCACCGCGACGAGGTCCGACCAGATATCTGCGACAGAAAGAATGGGGGGCATGTGTTCCTGGGGAGAAGGTGCTTGCGGGGTACGGTACTGTGCGGATTTGCCGGCGCCGGCGCAACGAGCAAGGCCGCGTTGGTCAATTTCAATTATCGCGGAATGCCGTGTGACGACGCCCAGCACTCAAGAAGCCGGCGAGCGCACAAAGAAAAAGCCCGCAGTCTGTTGGACAGCGGGCTTTGGGGTGCCTGTTCGGCTTTGTTTTTGGCTCCTCAACCTGGGCTCGAACCAGGGACCTACGGATTAACAGTCCGGCGCTCTACCAACTGAGCTATTGAGGAATACAGCCTTAGATTATAGCGTCAATTTTTCCGCTTTTTAAGTCCCCGGCATTCCCACTTCCGCCTTCTTCCCTTCGCAAAAAGTGACTGTGGCCGCCGAGACAGAAACATAAAGCGAAATCGGCCTCCAGCCCTTTCAAAACAAGCGCAAGTAGCTATCAAATTCATAGCATTACCTGAAGGAGGGTTCATGTGAGCATTGGCATTGCCACCGAAACCTGCTCGGCTACCATGTGCACATGCCCATCACGGTTCACCACTCCGTCATTTTCATCCGTTCATGCCAATGAGCTTTTGAGCGATGGGAAAACTTCCTCGCCCCATCCCCTGGCTTGCCGCGGGCGAGAGCTTTCCGCCGCTGGAAGAAGCCTGGAGCCACCACGATCCGGCGCCCGGCCTGTTGGCGGCAGGCTCCTCACTGGACACGCCGACGCTGGTCCAGGCCTATTCGCGAGGGATTTTTCCGTGGTTCAGTCTGGGGCAGCCCGTGCTGTGGTGGAGCCCCGACCCGCGTATGGTGTTGCAGACCCGGCATTTCAGGCTGCACCGGTCGTTGCGAAAGCGCATCGTCCGGTTTCAGGCGCAACCCGGTTGTGAAATCCGCTTCGACAGCGACTTTGAGCGGGTCATCAACGCCTGCGCGAACAAACCGCGCGCCGGCCAACCGGGCACGTGGATCGTGCCCGATATGGTGCAGGCCTACACCGCGCTTCACAAGGCGGGCCATGCCCACAGTGTGGAAACCTGGGTAGACGGCGAACTGGCAGGGGGCCTGTATTGCGTCAACCTGGGCCGCATGGTGTTTGGTGAATCGATGTTTGCCTACGAGACCGATGCCTCGAAAATTGCGCTGTCTGCATTGGTGGCCTTTTGCCGCGCGCATGATGTGGCCCTGATCGATTGCCAGCAAAACACCCAGCACCTGGCCTCGTTGGGCGCGGGCGAAATCAGCCGGGCGGAGTTTGCGGCTCACCTTGGCCAGAACGTGGGCAAAACCGCTCCCGCCTGGGAGTTCAAACCCGTATACTGGAATGAGCTTCTAATGACGGGAACGCCAGATCTACCGTGACGCACCTCAAAGACCTGCCCCTGCAAACCTTGCAGTTCTATGCAACGGCGCCCTACCCGTGCAGCTATCTGCCGGGCAAGCAGGCCCGCTCGCAGGTCGCGACGCCCAGTCACCTTATCCACAATGATGCCTATTCGGACCTCGTGACCAACGGGTTCCGGCGCAGCGGCATGTTTACGTACCGCCCTTATTGCGACGGCTGCCAGGCGTGCGTGCCGCTTCGGGTGCCCGTCAACAGCTTCCGTGCAGACCGCAGCCAGCGCCGCGCCTGGAGCAGGCACCACACGCTGCATGCCCGCATCCTCAAGCTGTGCTTCATGCCGGAGCACTACCAGCTCTACCTGCGTTACCAGAACGGCCGCCACGCCGGTGGCGGCATGGACCACGACAGCATCGACCAATACACCCAGTTCCTGCTTCAAAGCCGCGTCAATTCGCGACTCGTGGAATTTCGCGAAACCCTGCCGAATGGCGAGCCAGGTGCGCTCAAGATGGTGTCCATCCTTGACGTGCTGGAAGACGGCATTTCGGCGGTCTATACCTTTTACGAACCCGACGCCCGTGCCAGTTACGGCAATTACAGCGTGCTCTGGCAAATCGAGCAGGCGCGGCGACTGGACTTGCCCTACGTCTATCTGGGTTACTGGATCGCCGAGAGCCCGAAAATGAACTACAAGGCCGGCTTCAAACCCAACGAAGTGTTGATTGACGGCCGTTGGTCACTCTCTGGAGGCGCCATAGCCACCTCCGATAGCATCCCCGATCCAGGCAGCAATGCTTGCGCAAACAGCCCCGAAGAGGTTTAGGCCCCGGCGATCCGCTAAAAAATCACTAAGTGCACTTACATTTCACAGGGTAAAATTTGCAGCAGAAAGCCTGCATATGAAAAAACCCGATTCAGCACTGCCTGCCACGCCGACCGTTCAGGTCATAGAGAGGATGTTCACGCTCCTGGAGATCCTGGCGAATCGTGAAGAGGCGCTTTCGCTCAAGGAAATCAGCGAAAAATCGGGTCTTCACCCCTCAACAGCGCACCGGATCCTGAACGATCTTGCGACCGGGCGCTTTGTTGATCGCCCCGCGGCAGGCAGCTACCGCCTGGGCATGCGCTTGCTGGAGTTGGGAAATCTGGTCAAGGCTCGCCTGGATGTACGGGACGCGGCCCTGCTGCCGATGCGCGAGCTGCACAAGATCATTCAGCAGCCGGTCAATCTGAGCATGCGCCAGGGCGACGAGATTGTGTATGTGGAGCGCGCTTACAGCGAGCGCTCCGGCATGCAAGTGGTGCGAGCCATCGGCGGCCGGGCGCCACTGCACCTGACCTCTGTCGGCAAACTCTTCCTGGCTTTCGATGACCCCCAGCGCTTGCGCACCTATGCGACGCGCACAGGCTTGTCAGGACAAACGCGCAACAGCATTACCCAGTTGCCTATTCTTGAGAGAGAACTGTCCAAGGCCCGGCAGTACGGCATCGCACGTGACAACGAAGAACTGGAGCTGGGCGTGCGCTGCATGGCCGCAGGCATTTATGACGACCAGAACAAGCTGGTGGCGGGCTTGTCGATCTCCGCCCCTGCGGACCGTCTGGATGAGCATTGGCTCCCCAAACTGCAAGCGACGGCCAACGAGATTTCAGCTGCCTTGGGCTACAAACCCAAGTAAGGGAATCCGTAAAAATTTGAAAGAAAATGGGCTCTAGCCCACGACTGATATGCGCCTGCAGCTATCAATACGATAGCAGGCATTCTGTCGCTGTTTAGCCCGCGACCTGCTTGGCAGACGCGCTAACGTTGAGCTTGTGCTCCGTCACCGGGTTGGACTCCACCCAGCGGCGAACGCGCTCGGCATCGCCCAGCCGGCTCAGCTTGCCGGCGGAATCAAGAAACACCATGATCAGCTTGCGGCCCGCAATTTTGGTTTGCATGACCAGGCATTGACCGGCTTCAGAGATATAGCCGGTTTTTTGCAAGCCGATATCCCACTCTGGGTTCTTCACAAGGCGGTTGGTGTTGTTGTACTGCAGCGTGCGGCTGCCAACGGCAACCTGGTAGCCCGTGGAAGTGGACAACTCGCGCAGCATGGGATCGCCATGGGCGGCATTGACGAGCGTGGCCAGGTCCTGGGCGCTCGACTGGTTGCGGCTTGAAAGGCCCGTAGGCTCCACATAGCTCGTATCGGTCATGCCCAGCATCTTGGCCTTGGCATTCATCAGGCTCACAAAGGTGCCCATGCCACCGGGATAGGTGCGTCCGAGTGCGTGCGCCGCGCGGTTTTCGCTGGACATCAACGCCAGGTGAAGCAACTCGCCGCGCGTCAGCGTGGTGCCGACCTTCAGGCGCGAACTGCTGCCCTTTTCGGTGTCCACGTCATCCTGGGTCACGGTGATCAACTCGTCCATCGGCAGCTTGGCGCCGCTGACAATCACGCCGGTCATCAGCTTGGTCAGGGATGCGATAGGCAGCACGGCGTGGTCGTTCTTGCTGAACAGCACTTCACGCGTGTCCTGGTCAATCACCAGTGCCACACTGGACTTGAGCTCCAGCGGATCCTGCGCGCTGTGCAGTCCGGCGATCTGACCGAAAGAAGGCTTGGGCGGTGCAGACACGCGGATGATGCTTCTGCGTTGTTTTGTACCTGCAACAAAACGTACGCTCTTGCGCGTGGAAATGACTTTCTTGGAAGTGGAAGCACCCGCCTTGGAGGCATGCTGCTTTTTAACGATGGTGTTTTTGCCTGCGGCATTCGCCGCGGGTATTGCAAAGGCGGCTGCCAGAGCCAGGAATCCAACGATTTTTAATGCGCGATTGAAAATCTGATGAGACATGGTGGTATTGCCTGCGTGGGATTGCAATGGATGGGATGGCTGGAGTGTATACAAATAGAAAAAGTCACGCAATATCAAAAACTTGCGTGACTTTCCTAAAAATACACTCACTTTGGGGCGATTTCCCGGCCCATCAGCACCATTTGCGGCAACTCACAACCCTAAGTCATTGAATATAAAGGATTTTATTTCCAAAATTGTTACATTACCCCTGCGCGGCCACCCGGTCAGCTTTACTTTGGAGTTTGTTCAAGGCGCTCAAATAAGCCTTGGCCGACGCCACTACGATGTCGGGGTCGGCTCCCACGCCGTTGACCACCCGCCCACTGTTTTGCAAGCGCACCGTGACCTCTCCCTGGCTTTCTGTTGATCCGCTGATGGCGTTCACAGAGTAAAGCACCATCTCCGCACCGCTTTTGACGTGTGACTCGATGGCTTTGAGGGAGGCATCCACGGGGCCGTTGCCGTCCGATTCGCCTTTGACTTCCTTGCCGGCCACGGTGAACACGACGCTGGCCTGCGGCCGCTCGCCGGTCTCGCTGTGCTGCGACAGGGATACAAAGCCGTATTGTTCGTTGTCATGCGACGCGCTTTCATCGCTTGCCAACGCGAGGATGTCCTCGTCAAAAATCTCGCTCTTGCGATCGGCGAGCTCTTTGAACTTGGCAAATGCGTTGTTGATGTCCGCTTCGCTTTCCATGGCGACGCCCAGCTCCAGCAGGCGCTGCTTGAATGCATTACGCCCGCTCAGCTTGCCCAGCACGATCTTGTTGGCGCTCCAGCCCACGTCTTCGGCGCGCATGATTTCGTAGGTGTCGCGAGCCTTGAGTACGCCGTCCTGGTGGATGCCGGAGGCGTGCGCGAAGGCATTGGCGCCGACCACGGCCTTGTTGGGCTGCACGACGAAGCCGGTGGTCTGACTCACCATTCGGCTGGCTGCCAGGATGTGCTGCGTGTCGATGCTCAGGTCAAGGCCGAAGTAGTCCCTGCGGGTCTTCACGGCCATCACGACTTCTTCGAGCGAGCAGTTGCCGGCGCGCTCTCCCAGGCCGTTGATGGTGCATTCCACCTGCCGGGCGCCCCCGATTTTTACACCGGCCAGGGAATTGGCCACCGCCATTCCCAGGTCGTTATGGCAATGCACCGACCAGACCGCTTTGTCGCTGTTGGGAATGCGTTCGCGCAGGTCCCTGATGAAGTTGCCGTAGAGCTCAGGAATGGCGTAGCCCACGGTGTCTGGCACGTTGATGGTGGTCGCACCTTCCTTGATCACAGCTTCCAGCACACGGCAGAGAAAGTCGGGATCCGAGCGATAGCCGTCTTCGGGGCTGAATTCAATATCGCCCATCAGGTTCTTGGCAAAACGCACCGAGAGCTTGGCTTGCTCGAACACCTGGTCGGGCGTCATGCGCAGCTTCTTTTCCATGTGCAGGGCACTGGTCGCCAAAAACAGATGCAGTCGTCCGGACGCTGCAGGCTTCAGCGCTTCAGCAGCGCGGGAAATATCCCTGTCGTTGGCGCGGGCCAGCGAACAGATGGTGGAATCCCTGACGACTTCGGCGATGGCTTTGACACATTCAAAGTCCCCATTGGAGCTGGCGGCAAAACCGGCTTCAATCACATCGACCTTCAGGCGCTCCAATTGGCGGGCGATCCGCAGTTTTTCATCCTTGGTCATGGAGGCGCCCGGGGACTGTTCGCCGTCGCGCAAGGTGGTGTCGAAAATGATGAGTTTTTCAGTCATGGTGGGCTCCTGGCGCGCGGGGCGCTCTGTGTTTTTGGGGGGCTTGAAGCGGGTTAGCCGCCAATGGTAGCTTCGCTGGCGACCTGGCCAGCCTTGCTGCGCTGCAGGCCGGAGACGATGGCCTTCAGCGATGCCGACACGATGTTGCCGTCGACGCCGACGCCAAACAGCGTCTGGTCGTTGATGCGCAACTCCAGATAGGCCACGGCCTGCGCGCTCGCGCCCGCCCCGATGGCGTGCTCGTGGTAATCCAGCACGCGAACAGTGTGCCCCGTCGCATCCGCCAGGCCCGCGACAAAGGCATCGATAGGACCGGTGCCTGTGCCCTCAACGGAATGACGACGTTCCGCCAGCTGGACCTCAGCCTTGATGTGAAAAGATTCGCCACCGGTTTTTCCGGTTTCTTCAATCACCAGCCGCTGCGGTGCGGCGATGGTTTGCACCCCGTATTCCTTCTCGAACAGCGCAAAGATGTCTTTGCCGCTCAGCTCCTTGCCGGTAGCGTCCATCACGCCCTGCACCACCTGGCTGAATTCGATCTGCAGGCGACGCGGGAGCTCAAGGCCAAACTCGCTTTCAAGCAGGTAGGCAATACCGCCCTTACCCGACTGGCTGTTAACGCGAATGACGGCCTCGTAACTGCGACCCAGATCCTTGGGGTCGACGGGCAAATAAGGCATGTCCCACATATCGCCCTCTTTGCGCGCGGCGAAAGCCTTCTTGATCGCGTCCTGATGCGAGCCAGAGAACGAGGTGTAGACCAGGTCGCCCGCGTAGGGATGGCGAGGGTGCACAGGCAACTGGTTGCAATGCTCCACCGTACGGCGGATCTCATCGATTTCAGAGAAATCCAGCCCGGGCGACACGCCCTGGGTATAGAGATTGAGAGCGATGTTGACCAGATCCACGTTGCCCGTACGCTCACCATTGCCGAAGAGGCAGCCCTCGATGCGATCAGCGCCTGCCATCAGGGCCAGTTCACCGGCTGCGGTGCCGGTGCCGCGGTCATTGTGCGGATGGACCGAAATCACGATGGAATCGCGCCGCGCGAGGTGGCGGTGCATCCACTCCATCATGTCTGCAAAGATATTCGGAGTGGAATGCTCCACCGTGGACGGCAAGTTGATGATGCATTTGCGTTCGGGCGTCGGCTGCCAGACGTCTGTGACCGCGTCCACAACACGCTTGGAAAAGGCCAACTCGGTGCCCGACCACATTTCAGGCGAATACTGGAAAGTCCACTGCGTTTCGGGTTGGCCGGCGGCCAGTTGCTGGAAGAGGCGCGCATTGTCCGTTGCAAGCTTGACGATCTCGTCCTCATCCATGCCCAACACTACGCGGCGCATGACCGGCGCGGTCGCGTTGTAGAGGTGAACGATGGCTTTTTTGGCGCCTTTGAGGGATTCGAAAGTGCGGCGGATCAGCGGTTCACGCGCCTGGGTCAGTACTTGAATGGTCACGTCGTCTGGAATCAGATTGCCATCGATGAGCTGACGGAGGAAGTCGAATTCGACCTGGGAAGCCGATGGGAAACCCACTTCAATTTCCTTGAACCCGATCTTTACCAAGGTATCGAACATCCTCAGCTTGCGGGGAATGTCCATCGGTTCGATCAGCGCCTGATTGCCGTCCCGCAGGTCCACGCTGCACCAGATGGGCGCTTGCGTCAGCACGGCATCTGGCCAGGTGCGGTCTGCCAGCTTGACTGGCGCGAAGGATTTGTATTTGCTGGAAGGTGTTTTCAACATGGTCATCTCGTCAACCCCAAAGATTACAAAAACCAGCAACCCAAAACAAAAACGGCCCGTTGCTGGTGCAAACGGGCCGTTGAATCAGGTGTACGCGTGCGCTACCGTCTCCGCCCGTTGGCAGATAGCAGTAGTGCTAGCGAAATTCGTTTCATCTAGTCAATGTACCACAATTTTATTTGTGAAGACCACGCTCGTCAGGCTCGTCGGTAGACGTTGAAATCACGCTGGTTTGCAGGCCTTTCGCCTTGCGCCAGCCATACAGCACGTAGCCCGACAGGCCGTAAAGGACAAACAGGCCGAACATGACGGTGGGCGGATGAATGTTGATGACGGCGATCCCAAGTGCAATCAGCACGATCGCGGCAAAAGGCACGCTGCGCTTCATCTGGACATCCTTGAAGCTGTAGAACGGCACATTGGTCACCATCGTGAGGCCCGCGTACAGAGTCAGGCCAAACGTCACCCAACGCACTTCCATCCCGCTAATGCCTGCATCGGTCATCAACCAGATGAAACCCGCCACCAGCGCAGCTGCGGCCGGCGACGGCAAACCCTGGAAGAAACGCTTGTCGACCACCGCGGTGTTCACGTTAAAGCGAGCAAGACGCAGCGCAGCGCAGGCGCAATAGACGAATGCACCAATCCAGCCCCAGCGCCCCAGGCTGGTCAACGCCCAGACGTAGGCAATAAGGGCTGGTGCAGCCCCGAATGACACCATGTCGGAAAGCGAATCCATCTGCTCGCCGAATGCGCTTTGCGTATTGGTCATGCGGGCAACCCGGCCGTCCAGGCTATCAAGGATCATCGCGCAGAAGACACCGATAGCGGCCTGGTCAAACCGACCATTCATTGCCATGACGATGGCGTAAAAGCCACCGAACAATGCGGCCAGCGTGAACAGATTGGGCAATATATAGATGCCCTTGCGGCGCTTGCGTATCACTACCGCCGGGTTGTTGCCCGTGGATTCTTCGCCATCATGCATAAAAACACTCCTGAAGCACAACTGGTGCGCGCAAATAGCTATTAAGTTCATAGCATCCAAGGACACCATCGAGGAACCGGCTTGCCCGCCAAGCGCTTGCAATTGCCGACTCAAGGCGCCAAGGATACCAAGATCGAAGCTGGAATCATTTTTATCGCAGCGTCGCTCTTGGAAGCCTGACTGCATCAACAAAAAAGCCGCGCAGGAAGTTTGCGCGGCTTTTTGCAGGACAAGGCCCCTCACAGGGCCCTGAAATCAGTTGCGAGTCTGGTCGACCAGTTTGTTTTTGGCAATCCAGGGCATCATGGCGCGCAGTTTTTCACCCACGATTTCGATCTGGTGCTCGGAATTCAGGCGGCGGCGGCTCAACAGGGTTGGCGCACCCGCCTGGTTTTCCACCAGGAAGCTCTTGGCATATTCGCCGGTCTGGATGTCTTTCAGGCACTTGCGCATCGCATCCTTCGTTGCCGAAGTCACGATGTTGGGGCCGGTCACGTACTCGCCGTATTCGGCATTGTTCGAGATCGAGTAATTCATGTTGGCGATACCGCCTTCATAGATCAGGTCGACGATCAGCTTGAGTTCGTGCAGGCATTCGAAGTAGGCCATTTCAGGGGCGTAGCCGGCTTCCACCAGTGTTTCAAAGCCAGCTTTGATCAGTTCAACGGTACCGCCGCACAGAACTGCCTGTTCGCCGAACAGGTCGGTTTCGGTTTCTTCGCGGAAATTGGTTTCAATGATGCCGGCCTTACCGCCGCCATTGGCCATGGCATAAGAGAGCGCCAGATCGCGAGCCTTGCCCGACTTGTCTTGATGCACAGCAACCAGATGAGGCACACCACCGCCCTGGGTGTAAGTGTTGCGCACCGTGTGGCCTGGAGCCTTCGGAGCAACCATCCAGACGTCGAGGTCAGCACGGGGGATCACGGCACCGTAGTGCACGTTGAAACCGTGGGCAAACACCAGCGAAGCGCCTTGCTTGATGTTGGGGGCGACATCGTTCTTGTACACCGAGCCGATTTGCTCGTCAGGCAACAAAATCATGACCACATCGGCAGCCTTGACAGCGTCAGCGACTTCAGCGACCTTCAGGCCCGCCTTTTCGACCTTGGGCCACGAAGCGCCGCCCTTGCGCAGGCCGACCACCACCTTGACGCCGCTGTCATTCAGGTTTTGTGCGTGAGCGTGGCCCTGGCTGCCGTAGCCGATGATGGCGACCGTCTTGCCCTTGATCAGGCTCAAATCACAATCTTTGTCGTAAAAAACTTTCATTTTTCTCTCCGGGATAAGTATTGGCGAAAATGCCCTTCGACAGGCTCAGGGCGAACGGTAACCGCATATCGCCACTCGAAAGTCCGTTCGCGTTGAGCCTGTCGAAACGCGCGCACGGACGGCTTGAATCAAACTCTCAAAATTCGCTCGCCGCGGCCGATGCCGCTGGAACCGGTTCGCACGGTTTCCAGAATCGCACTGCGGTCTATGGCTTCCAGGAACGCATCGTTCTTGGACTGATCGCCGGTCAACTCGATCGTGTAGCTCTTCTCTGTCACGTCGATGATTCGCCCGCGAAATATATCAGCCATGCGCTTCATCTCTTCGCGTTCCTTGCCGACCGCCCGCACCTTCACCATCATGAGCTCACGCTCGGTGTAGGCGCCTTCGGTCAGGTCGACCACCTTGACCACTTCAATCAAGCGATTCAAATGCTTGGTGATCTGTTCAATGACGTCGTCCGACCCGGTGGTCTGTATCGTCATCCGGGAGAGGCTCGGGTCCTCAGTAGGAGCGACAGTGAGACTTTCGATGTTGTAGCCGCGCGCCGAGAACAGGCCGACCACGCGGGAAAGAGCGCCCGGCTCGTTTTCCAGCAAAACTGCAATGATGTGTTTCATAAGAAGATTCCTCTTTTCGTTGCCCTCCCCTGCGCACGGTAATGCGCAGGCTCGGCAGACAATAGATTCGTCAGGGTGACGGTGAATGAATGGATACGACGGCGTCGGGCTTAGAGGTCTTCCGACCCCAGCAGCATTTCAGTGATGCCCTTGCCGGCCTTGACCATGGGGAACACGTTTTCCGTCGGATCAGTACGGAAGTCCATGAACACCGTGCGGTCCTTGAGCTTGCGAGCTTCGCGAAGCGCGGGCTCCACGTCCTGCGGTTTTTCAATCAGCATGCCGACGTGCCCATAGGCTTCAGCCAGCTTCACGAAGTTGGGCAAAGCATCCATGTAGCTGCTGCTGTAACGGCCTTCGTAGTCGATTTCCTGCCACTGACGCACCATACCCAGGTATCGATTGTTCAGCGATACGATCTTGATCGGCGTGTTGTACTGCAGGCAGGTTGACAGCTCCTGGATGCACATCTGCACGGAGCCTTCGCCAGTAATGCAGAACACTTCTGACTCAGGTCTGGCCATCTTGATACCCATGGCATACGGGATACCTACACCCATGGTGCCAAGGCCGCCCGAATTGATCCAGCGGCGTGGCTCGTCGAATTTGTAATACTGCGCAGCCCACATCTGGTGTTGGCCCACGTCGGACGTGATGTAGGTGTCGGCGTCTTTGGTCAGATTCCACAACGTCTCGACCACGTGCTGGGGCTTGATGACGTCGCCCTTGCCCATGCTGTACTTCATGCAGTCGCGCTTGCGCCAGCCTTCAATGGTTTCCCACCAGCCGCCCAGTGCATTGGCGTCGGGCTTGAGGCCGGACTCCTTGATCATCGCGATCAATTCGGTCAGCACGTCCTTCACGTCGCCCACGATAGGAATGTCGACCCGCACGCGCTTGGAGATGCTCGAGGGATCAATGTCGATATGAATGATCTTGCGTTCGTTCTGGGCGAAATGCTTGGGGTTACCGATCACGCGGTCATCAAACCGGGCGCCGACGGCCAGCAGCACATCACAATTTTGCATTGCGTTGTTGGCTTCGATCGTGCCATGCATGCCCAGCATGCCAAGGAATTTTTTATCGCTGGCCGGATAGGCGCCCAGACCCATCAGAGTATTGGTGCAGGGGTAACCCAGCATGTCAACCAATGTGCGCAGCTCTTGCGAGGCATTGCTGAGAAGCACGCCGCCGCCGGTATAGATATAGGGGCGCTTGGCGGACAACAGCAGTTGCAGTGCCTTACGGATTTGCCCGCCGTGACCTTTGCGAACCGGGTTGTAAGAGCGCATCTCAACACTTTGCGGGTAGCCGTTGTAAGGCACCTTGTTGAACGACACGTCTTTGGGGATATCCACAACCACAGGGCCTGGCCGGCCGCTTTTGGCGATATGGAACGCCTTTTTCAGGGTCTCGGCCATATGCCGCGCATCCTTGACCAGGAAATTGTGTTTCACGATGGGGCGGGTGATGCCGACCGTGTCGCATTCCTGGAAAGCGTCCAGACCGATCGCATGGGTAGGAACTTGCCCCGTGATGATGACCATCGGGATGCTGTCCATGTAGGCAGTGGCAATACCAGTGACCGCATTCGTCACGCCGGGGCCGGAAGTGACCAATGCCACGCCGACGTCGCCGGTGGCACGGGCATAGCCGTCAGCGGCGTGCACGGCGGCCTGCTCGTGGCGCACCAGGATGTGCTGGATCGTGTCCTGTTTGTAGAAAGCGTCGTAAATGTGCAGGACCGCACCGCCTGGGTAGCCCCAGACGTACTTGACGCCTTCGGCCTGAAGCGACTTGATGAGGATTTCCGCGCCGCGGAGTTCCTGGGAATTTGTTTGTGCAGACGCGGCTGCGGCGGAAGCGATTTCCGCTTTGGAGATTTCCATGATGAACCTTTGTGAATTTCTCTAACGAAATACCTTGGGTGCTTCTTCGCCTACTCTTGTGAAGCGGCGTTGAAACTTGAGGCCAAAACCATAAGCGGAAACATAAACCGCCGAGCCATGACCCGTTTGCCTTTTGAATTGCAAGCCGTATTATGGCATTTCGCGTTGCGCAGCGGCAGCAGATGCTGAAAAATGGGTCTACTGGCGCCGCTTGCAGTGCGATAATTTTCCAGCCGTATCACAGAATGCGGCCTGACTGGCATTGACCCTGCCCTGCGGCATCCGCGGGTTCCCCAATGCAGCGCTGGACGAACCGGACCCCACACCGTTGGCAACTGAACAAGAACTCTCGGATTTCCTGAAAAACGTTGAAAAACGGGCTTTCAAGCGCAGCATTTACCACGTGCGGGACGAGGAAGCTGCTCTCGACATTGTTCAGGACAGCATGATGAAGCTGGCACAGCACTACGGCGATAAACCCGCTTCCGAGCTGCCCATGCTCTTCCAGCGAATCCTGTCAAACACGACGCTGGACTGGTTTCGCCGCCGCAAGACCCGCAATGCGCTTTTTTCCAACATGAGCGACTTCGAATCGCCGGGGGAAGAAGGAGATTTTGATCTTTTGGAAACTTTAGAGAGCCTGACCAACTCTGAAGGTACGGAAAGCGCCCAAGATGCCACTGAGCGGGCGCAAATATTGCATGAGATCGAACTGCAGGTAAAGGAATTGCCTGGCCGTCAACGGGAAGCCTTTCTGATGCGTTACTGGGAGGAAATGGATGTTGCTGAAACAGCAGCCGCCATGGGCTGTTCAGAGGGCAGTGTCAAGACGCACTGTTCGCGCGCAGTCCACGCCCTCAGTAAAGCCCTGAGCGCCAAAGGTATAAGACTATGACTAATTCACTACAAAAAAGAGCCGATATCCTGCAGGACCGTTTTGGTCTGAAGACTGCGTCATACCTGTCCGCAGGCACGGCTGACCTGCCTTACGACATTTCCGAGCGTCTGCGCGCCGCGCGCGCCCAGGCCGTGTCCAAACGCAAAGTAGCGAAAATCCAGACCTCCTCCAGCGTCGCCGTATCAGGCGGCAGTGCCGCACTTACCTGGGGCTCCGAAGATGGCCTGGGCTGGTGGGCACGCATAGGCTCGGTGTTACCCCTCATCGCACTGGTAGTGGGCATGCTGGTTATCAATTCCATCCAGGACGACAACCGCGCCCAGGAAGTGGCAGAAGTTGACGTGGCGCTGCTGACCGACGAACTGCCGCCAGCCGCTTTCGCCGACCCTGGGTTTGTCCAGTACCTCAAAACCACACGCCAGGCCCCTACGGTCCAATGACCTCGCAAGCCGCTGTTCGGCGTACCCCATTGCCTTTTGGCCACTCAACGCGGTTGCGGCTGCAGCGGCTGTCGCTTGGCGGGGTAATCTTGATCGCCGCACTGCTGGCGTTGCCATCCTTCAGTTTTGCCCAGGCAACCAAGCCCGCACCGGCTGCATCCAGCGCGCCCGCTGCCGCTAAATCAGCCGCCAGCGCTCCAGCCAAGGTTATTGCGTCCAAGCCCTCCTGGACTGAACTCACCCCCATGCAACAACAGGCGCTCAGGCCCCTGGCTTCAAGCTGGAACACCAACATCAGTGAACCGCAAAAGCGCAAATGGCTGGAAATCTCGAAAAACTACCCTTCGCTGTCGCCTGAGGGGCAGGCCACCATGCACAGCCGCATGAACGAATGGGTCACCTTGAGCCCCCAGCAGCGGGCACAGGCACGATTGAATTTCGCCAGAACAAAAGAACTCTCCAAGCAACTCACGCCCGAAGAGAAAAAGGCCAAGTGGGAGACTTACCAGTCCCTCAGCGCTGAAGAAAAACAGAAGCTGGCCGCCAAAGCCAATCCCAAGCCCGCCGGGGCAGCGACCGCCGTCAAGCCGGTGGCACCGCAGAAGCTGGCGCCCGTTCCCCCTCACCCGGTCAAGGCAGCCAGTAAGCCTGCGCCTAGAATCACCCCTTCACAACCGGTAGCCGCCGCTCCTGCAGCCTTGCCTGCAAGCGGTGCCGCCGGCGGTCCGGGCGCCACGCCACAGCGCTAAGCGCCGCCGGTGCGCTAACGGCCCGGATTATTGGCCCGCTCCTGTTGCAGTTCCCTGCCAGCGAGCATTCATAGCGACACACGTGACAGTCACCGACACCCCTCAAATACCGTCCATTCCCAGGCGCATGGCCTGCTGGATGTACGAAGGCATGCTGATGTTCGGCGTGGTTTTCCTTGCTGGATACCTTTTCAGCACGCTGAGTCAGACCCGCAATGCACTGGACAATCGCCATGCCCTGCAGGCCTTTGTGTTCGTGATTTTCGGGATCTACTTTGTCTGGTTCTGGGCCAAAGGCCAGACCTTGGCGATGAAAACCTGGAACATTCGCGTGGTGGACATTCACGGTGCACCCATCACCCAAAAACGCGCCCTGGTGCGCTATGCACTCAGCTGGCTATGGTTTTTGCCGCCGCTGGCCGTCAGCTGGATATTCGCGCTGCCGGGCCGTGAAGGCGCTGTTTTGACTCTGGGTTGGGTGGCGATTTGGGCGATCCTGGCGCGTTTTCATCCGCAAAAACAGTTCTGGCATGACGCCTGGGCGGGCACCCGGCTCATTACCTGGGTGGCGCCTGAAAGGCCGGGCCGCAAAGGCAAACTCAAGGCCGCAGCAGCCGGCACCACACCAGCCGGCCAGCCTTAACTTCAATGTGCCATAAAGCTGCGCCACAATCGCCCCATGTCCGAACAAGTTCCGCTTTCCGCCTCTGTGCCAGCTTCTGCCAGCCCCTCTCCCCGCTCGCCCGCCGATGAGCCGGTCAACCCGCAAAAGAACCGCAAGGGCCTGAGCCGCGTCTGGCACGCCACCGGCTACTCGATCGCCGGCCTGCGTGCCGGCTGGCATGAAACGGCGTTTCGCCAGGAAGCCATTGCCTCGATTGTGCTGATCCCTGCCGCCTTCTGGCTGGGCCGCAACTGGGTCGAGACAGTGTTGCTGGCCGGCACCGTGATCCTCATCATGATCGTGGAGCTGCTCAACACCGGCATCGAAACCGCCATCGACCGCATCGGGCCCGAATGGCACGACCTTTCCAAGCGTGCCAAGGACATGGGCAGTGCCGCCGTCCTCCTCAGTCTGCTGCTCTGCGCAGGCACCTGGGCCCTGGCGCTTTTTCAACGATTTACCGCATGAATACCCGCATCAACGAAGTGACGAAATCCCAAACCCTCCCCTTCTCAATTTGCGTTTACTGCGGCTCACGCCCAGGCAACCAGCCTGAATTTGCAGCCATTGCGGCTCTGGTTGGAACCTGGATAGGCACTCACGGCGGCCAGTTGGTCTACGGTGGCGGCCGCAACGGCCTGATGGGCATCATGGCCGACGCGGCGCTGGCTGCCGGCGCACGGGTGGTGGGCGTGATTCCGAAAGCGCTGGTCGAAAAGGAATGGGCCCACACCGGCTGCACCGAGCTGCACATTGTCGAAAACATGCACGAGCGCAAACGCATCATGGCCGAGAAGGCCGACGCGTTTTTGGCCCTGCCGGGCGGCATCGGCACGCTGGAGGAGTTTTTTGAAGTGTGGACCTGGCGCCAGCTCGGCTACCACGACAAGCCTGTTGGCCTGCTCAACATGGGCGGCTATTACGACAGCCTGCTCGCATTCCTGGCGTCTTCGGTGAAGACCGGTTTCATGAACGAATGGCTGATGGACTTGATCCGCACCGGCAGCGACGCGGAATCACTGCTTGAGACGCTGGTGCAATCAGCCGGTATGACACCAAGCGCCACCCGCCTCGACCAGATTTAAATCGACGCGGACGGCAGGGCTCCTTCCGAATACCGGCATGAGCCGCAGGACCGGCTTTGCCGGACTGCAGGCGGGCGGCCCCTCGGGGGCAGGGCGCTACGCGCAGTGAGCGACCGTGGGGGCGATATCCCTACACTGCGGCTTCGTCTTCCTCACCCGTGCGAATGCGCACCACGCGCTCGACGCTGGTGATGAAAATCTTGCCGTCGCCGATCTTGCCGGTGCGCGCGGCACGCACGATGGCATCCACACAGCGCTCCACGTCTTCGGTTTTCACCACGACCTCGACCTTGACCTTGGGCAGGAAGTCGACCACATACTCGGCGCCGCGATAAAGCTCGGTGTGGCCCTTCTGGCGGCCGAAGCCCTTGACTTCAGTGACGGTCAGGCCGGTCACGCCGCATTCGGCCAAAGCCTCGCGGACTTCTTCGAGTTTGAAGGGCTTGAGGACAGCGGTAATTTGTTTCACTGAATATCTCCGTTAGTTCTAGAAATCATCAAAAGCACTGAAGGTCGCCAGAGACTCTTCACCAGCATGAGCCGCGGAACCGGCTTTGCCGGGCCGCAAGGCGGGCGGCCCCCTCGGGGGGCAGGAAGCTACGCGAAGCGAGCGACCGTGGGGGCCTCATTGCCTGAACTTGCTCGTAATAGGATAGCGCCAATCCTTGCCGAAGCTCCTGTGGGTGACCCTGATGCCCACCGGCGCCTGCCGGCGCTTGTATTCGTTGATGCGGATCAGGCGCGCCACGCGCTCGACCACTGCACGGTCAAAGCCGGCAGCGATGATGCCTTCCGCACTCTCATCGTTTTCCATGTAGCGCGACAAGATGGCGTCCAGCACCTCGTAAGGCGGCAGGCTGTCCTGGTCGGTCTGGTCGGGGCGAAGCTCGGCGCTGGGCGGGCGCGTGATGATGCGCTCGGGGATCGGGTTGCTGCCGGTGCCGTAAGGGTCATTGGCGTTGCGCCAGCGTGCCAGGCGAAACACCGAGGTCTTGAGTACGTCCTTGATGACCGCAAAACCGCCCGCCATGTCGCCGTAGAGCGTGCAATAGCCCGTCGCCATTTCGCTTTTGTTGCCGGTCGTCAGCACGATGGAGCCGAACTTGTTGGACAGCGCCATCAAGAACACCCCGCGTATGCGCGCCTGGATGTTTTCTTCTGTCGTGTCTTCCTTCAGTCCCTTGAATTCGCCGGCCAGCGAGGCTTTGAAGGCCTCGAACTCAGGCACGATGGAAATTTCGTCGTAGCGCACCTTCACACGTTCGGCCATTTCGCGCGCGTCGATCCAGGAAATGTCGGCCGTATAGGGTGAAGGCATCATCACCGTACGCACCTTGTCGGCGCCCAGCGCATCGACCGCGATCGCCAGCACCAGTGCCGAATCGATCCCGCCCGACAGGCCCAAAATGGCGCCCGGAAAGCCGTTTTTGCCCAGGTAGTCCCGCACACCCAGCACCAGCGCGTCCCACAGGTCGGCTTCATGGCTGCGCTCAGGAACGGTGTTTGCTATCAATTTGATAGCTTCTTGTGTACGCTCCGCCTGGGCTACAAACAGATTTTCTTTAAAACTCTCGGCCCGGCCAGCCAGCGAGCCGTCGGCCTGCAACGCAAAAGTGCGGCCTTCAAACACGATCTCGTCCTGCCCGCCCACCAGGTGCGCATAGATCAGCGGCAGCCCGGTGGCCAGCGAGCGGACCTGCATCATCTGCTCCCGCTCGCCGCCCTTGCCCACATGGAAAGGCGAGGCGTTGATGACCGCCAGCAGCTCGGCGCCCGCCTCTTTGGCAAGGCGCGCCGGCTCTTCAAACCAGGCGTCTTCGCAGATCAGCAAGCCGATGCTGATGGCGTCATCGCCTGCCCCGACCTGGAACACGCAGGTGCCCTGCCCCGGCGTGAAATAGCGGCGCTCGTCAAACACCTGGTAGTTGGGCAGCTCGCGCTTGGCATAGGTTTCGATCACGCGGCCTTCGCGCAGCACCCTGGCTGCGTTATGGCGCTGCTGCACTTCCACGCTTTTGGTGCGCAGCCCTTTGCCGTTGTCACCATGGGTGGGCGTGCCCACCACCACCGTCAGGCCTTTTAACCCGGCCAGCTCACGGGCCACCCGATTCACGGCATCATCACAGGCCTGGATGAAAGAGGGGCGCAAAAACAGGTCTTCGGCCGCGTAGCCGCAAATGGCAAGTTCGGGTGTCAGCACCAGCCGCGCGCCGTCTTCATAGGCCGAGCGGGCTGCCTCGATGATCTTTTGCGCATTGCCCGGCATGTCTCCCACGCAGTAGTTCAACTGGGCAACACAGATTTTGAGTGGCATGTAGAAGTAAAACCCCGAAAAACACGTGAAAAAAGACTCAAACGATTATGTCATCCGTGTGCTGGATTCGCCGCTGGAGGTGAATCCGGCCGAGTGGAACACCCTGCTGGCGGCGCAAAACCCCGCAGAAGGCCTTAACCCCTTCATGCGCCACGAATACCTGGCCGCGCTGCATGAAAGCGGCAGCGCCACCCCTGAAACCGGTTGGACGCCACGCTTTGTCACCCTCTGGAAGGGCGACACGCTGGCCGGCGCCTGCGCGCTTTACCTCAAAGAACACTCCTACGGCGAATACGTGTTCGACCATGCCTGGGCCAATGCCTACCAGCAGCACGGGCTGGAGTACTACCCCAAGGCCTTAGTCGCCGTGCCTTTCACGCCCGTGCCCGGCGCCCGCCTGCTGGCGCGCACAGCGGCCGAGCGCCTGCTGCTGGTCAAGGCCATCGTGGCCTGGTGCACGGAAGAAGATCTCTCGTCCCTGCATTTGCTGTTTACCGCCGATGAAGATGTGGCGGCCGGCAAGGACGCCGGCCTCATGCTGCGCCACACCGTCCAATTCCACTGGACCGCCCCCGCTTCCGGTTACCGCGATTTCGACGACTTCCTGATGTCGCTCACCCAGGAAAAGCGCAAGAAAATCCGCCAGGAGCGCCGCAAGGTGCAGGAGGCCGGCATCAGCTTCCGCTGGTCGCTGGGCAAAGACATCAGCGACGCCGACTGGGACTTTTTCTACCGCTGCTACGAACGCACGTACTACGAACACGGCAACGCGCCCTACCTCAGCCGCGACTTCTTCCAACGCATGCAGGACACCATGCCGGAGAACTGGCTGCTGTTTGTGGCGGAACATAACGCTGATGGCCAGCGCCGGCCCATTGCTACAAGTTTGATAGCAGTAAGCCAAGGACCCACAACGGCTGGAGGCCAATTTGATGCAAAAGATCATCACCTGACCGCCTACGGCCGCTACTGGGGCGCCCTTGCCCGCGTCGACTGCCTGCACTTTGAAGCCTGCTATTACCAGCCGCTGCAGTGGTGCATAGAACACGGCTACCAGCGCTTTGAAGGCGGCGCGCAGGGCGAGCACAAAATGGCCCGCGCCCTGCTGCCCGTCAAGACCACCAGCGCGCACTGGCTGGCACACCCCGCCTTTGCCGACGCAGTTGAGCGCTTCCTCGAGCGTGAAGGCGCCGGCATTGAAAACTACATGGAAGACCTGGAGCGGCGCAACCCGCTCAAGCCGTCCGCTGCTATAAATACCTCCCCAAAGGAATCTCCATGAATCAACAAACCGCCCCGGCGCAAGCCCTGTACAAGGTCAACCTCGTCGAATGCCCCACCCTGAGCGCCGACCAGCGCGCCGCCGCCGAGCTGCGCTTTCGCATGGCACTTGAATTTGCGCTGGGAGGCCCCGAGTACGTGCTTCCCTCGCTTCAGGCTTACATGCTGGCTCAAACGCTGAACGAAGACCTGCCGCTGGACGGCGCCTCCGAGGCTGAGGAGCAGGTCATTGCGCTGTGGCAGCACGCCGAAACCGACGCCATCCTGGCGGCGATGCGGCCGCTCGGCGACAACCTGGACAACGCGCGCTTCGAGATCGTCCCGCTTTAACGGCCCTGCAAGGCCTGCCCCTTCTTTTTCAATGACCGACATCGCCGAGCCTTTCCCGCTCACACCGCTGGGCCGCCCGCACGCCCGCCGCCTGCGCGACATTTACCGCTCCGCCGGCTGGCCGTCCCAGGACCTGCTGGAAATCGAATTGCTCGCCTGCGGCATGCTGCAGCGTGTGGCCGGCCCGGCCGGGCATGAAACCCTGCGCGTCACCGATGCCGGCGTGGCTTACCTGGCCGCGACATTGCTGCGCAACCGCGCGGCCTTGTCCAAGCACGAAGCGCTGGTCGAACACGTTGCCGGCGAGATGGTGCGCGCCGGCCGCATCACCTGGCGCGGCTTGAGCCTGCGCGCCCAGCTCCCCCCTGAAGCCGAAGGCGGCAAGGTGCGCTGGTGCATGGTGCGGCCCGACGTGTTCTCGATCCGCAACACCACCGTGCAGGAATACGTGGATCCCATCGTGCACGAGATCAAGGTGCACCGCGCCGACCTGCTGGGCGACCTGCGCCGCCCCGAAAAGCGCGCCGCCTACCTCGACCTGGGCGGCGAATGCTGGTACGTACTGGGCTGCGACGCCAAGGGCCGGCCCATTGGCGCCGCCGACGAAATCCCCGGCGAATGCGGTGTGATGCTGATGGAGAACGCGCGGCTGACCGTTGCACGGGCCGCGCCGCGCCGCACACGGCAACAGTTGCCGCTGGGCGTGTGGATGGCGCTGGCCAAGGCGACGCCGGTGGCCGGGTTGGCTGAAGACGAGCAAGGGATGCTGGGCGACTGCGAAGCCTGAACCGGATACTGCCCGCACGCTGAGCCCGGGGCGACACACACGGCTACGGCAAACCCTAGTGCCGCCGCCCCGCCCGCTCGGTTAACGTCTCTGCACGGAGACAATAACCATGAAATCCCTCACCGGCCTCGACGCCACCTTTTTGTACCTTGAAACCCCCGAGATGCCCATGCATGTGGGCTCGCTCAATTTGTGCGAACTGCCGGCCGGATTCAAGGGCAGCTTTCACAAGGCCGTCAAAGACCACATCGGCAAACGCATGCACCTGGCGCCGGTGTTCAGCCGCAAGCTGGTATTCATGCCGCTCGACCTGGGCCATCCCTTATGGGTAGACGCTGACGAAGTCGACATCGATTTTCATATCCGCCGCGCGGACCCGGTCAAAAAAGGCGCGGCGCCTATGACGCTGGCTGAAGTGCACAAGCTGTGCGCCCAGCTGCACGGCGAGGTGATTGACCGCAACTTCCCGCTCTGGGAGTTCTATATTTTTGACCGCATCCAGCTGCCCGCGTCGCAGGGCGGCAAGGTCGTGGCGGGGTTTTTCTCCAAGATCCACCACGCGGCGCTGGACGGCAAAGGCGGCGTGATGCTGGCCAACGCGATGCTCGACCTGAGCCCTGTGCCGCGCGAAGTGGCGCCGCCTGATCCGGCGCGCCGCCGCAAGCTGGAGGCCGACCTCAAGCTGGGCAAGATGATCGGCTCGGTGTTTTCCAGCTCGCTCGGGCAGTTGGCAAAACTGGCCAAGGCGCTGCCCTCAGCCGCCAGCACCTTCGGCAGCACGCTGGCCAAACAGTCCATCGGCAGCTCGGCCACCGGCGTCAAGGCCAAGATGCCGATGCGCCTGGCGCCGCAAACACCCTTCAACGCGGGCATCAGCTCGGGCCGCGTGTTTGTCACCGCCACCATCCCGCTGGCCGAGACCAAGGCCATGGGCAAGGCAGTGGGCGGCTCGTTCAACGACATGGTGCTGTGGATTTGCTCGACCGCGCTGCGCAACTACCTCACGCAGCACCACAGCCTGCCCAAAAAATCGCTGGTCGCGGCCATGCCGGTATCGCTGCGCGAAGCCGGCGCCACCGACGCCGCCAACCTGGGCAACCAGGTCAGCATGAGCCTGGTCGAGCTGGGTACGCACCTGGCACACCCGCTCAAGCGCATGAACGCCATCATGGCTTCCACCGGCAAGGTCAAGACCTCGATGCAAAGCCTGAAGGGGCTGCTGCCGACCGACTACCCATCGCTGCTGGCGCCGTGGCTGGTGGGCGGTGCGGCCAAGATGGCCCTCAACGCTTACGGCAAGAGCGGCATGGCCAGCCGCCTGCCCATGGTGGCCAACCTGGCGATTTCCAATGTGCCGGGCCCGCCTGTGCCGCTGTACCTGGCCGGCGCAAAGTTTTTGACCTTCCACCCGCTGTCCATCATCCTGCACGGCCTGGCGCTCAACATCACCATCCAGACCTACGCCGGCCATGTGGACTTCGGCATCATTGCCGACAAGAAAGCGCTGCCGCATGCGAAGGACCTGGCCAAGGCGATTGAAGATGCCTTTGCCGAGGCGCAATCGCTGATGGCCATTACGCCAGCTGCGGAGCCTGCTGCGGCACCCGCGCCTAAAAAGACGGGCAAGGTGGCGGCCAAGAAAGCTGCCAAACCCGCCGTCAAGAAAACCGCGGCGAAAGCGCCAGTAAAGACCACACAGGTAAAAACCCGCAAAGCTGCTGTCACGAACGTGACGAAAACGACTGCGAAGCGGCCAAGTTAGAGGCGTCTCCCTCTGTAAACAACCGTAACCGCCTCCATACTGTTTCCATCGGAACTCCCCCAAGACATTCAATGCTCCAAGCCATGGCAAGCCCGTCATCCAAGCGAAATTCCTCCGGTTCCCCCCAAGATGCCAACAAGCCGCCCCTGCACGACGTAGCCCCCAGCGCCTGGCTGCTCGCGCTTGAGCTGCGCGCGTTCTGGGAGTTCGGCGCCCTGCTTCCCAGCTGGCCGCTGCTGGCGCGTGCCCCACGGGGTGACGGCCATGCGGTGATGGTGTTCCCGGGCTTGTCGGCCAATGACGTCAGCACCGTGCCCTTGCGCCACTACCTGCAGTCGCTCGGTTACAGCCCCTGGGGCTGGGACCAGGGTTTTAACTTCGGCCCGCGTGCCGGCGTGCTGGAAGAAGCCCGCGACAGCCTCGAGCGCACCTTTCAATCCACAGGCCGCAGAGTCAGCCTGATCGGCTGGAGCCTGGGCGGCGTGTACGCGCGCGAACTGGCCAAGGAAATGCCCGACAAAGTGCGCTGCGTGATCACCTTGGGCACGCCCTTTGCGGGGTCGCACAAGGCCACCAACGCCTGGCGCATTTATGAACTGACCAGCGGCCGCAATGTGGAGCGCGAATCCGAGAACTACGACCTGCCTGCTGCACCGCCGGTGCCGACCACCAGCATTTATTCGCGTACCGACGGCGTGGTCGCCTGGCAGGCCAGCATCCAGGCGCCAGCCGCCGCGAACCCGCACACCGAAAACATCGAAGTGCTGGCCAGCCACATCGGCCTGGGTGTGAACCCGAGCGCCTGGTGGGCCGTGGCCGACCGGCTGGCGCAAGCCGAAGGCCAATGGAAGCGGTTTCCGCGTGAAGACAAAGGCCGTTTGCACGGCCTGGTGTACCCCGACCCGGCGCGGGCGTAGCCCTTACTGCCCGCTCCACAAACAAAAAGCGCCTGCGGGATCCATCCCGCAGGCGCTTTTTTTATGGGTCAACAACAGGGATTGCTATGTTTTTAATAGCAACATGTCAATACCCCGTGCTGGCTAGAGCCCTGAAACGCTTAAATTTTCAGGCCTTGGCGTCTTTGGCGTAGTTGGCAATGCCGTCGGTGATTTCTTTCTTCGCCGCGTCCGGGCCTTCCCAGCCCAGAACCTTGACCCACTTGCCTTCTTCCAGGTCTTTGTAGTGTTCAAAGAAGTGAGAGATGGTCTTCAGGCGCAGCGGGTTCATGTCTTCAGGCTTTTGCCACTGGGTGTAAAGCGAGCATTTCTTGTCGATGGGCACGGCCAGCACCTTGCCGTCTTCGCCGGCCTCGTCCTGCATCTTCAAAATGCCGATGGCGCGGCAGGTCACCACTACGCCGGGGATCAGCGGCACGGGCGTGATCACCAGCACGTCGACCGGGTCGCCGTCGCCGCTGATGGTCTTGGGCACGTAGCCGTAGTTGGTCGGGTAGTGCATGGACGTGCTCATGAAGCGGTCCACAAAGATCGCGCCGGACTCCTTGTCCACTTCGTACTTCACCGGGTCGGCGTTCATCGGGATTTCGATGATCACGTTGAAAGATTCGGGAACGTTTTTACCGGGGGAAACTTTATCGAGGGACATGGTCGCTTTGGGTAGGTAAGGAAAAAAAATGAAAGGGGAAAATGGGGAGGTGAAAAACAGGAGGGCCTGGCGTGGCGGATACCACCAAGCCGTCTGGGCCAGCGCTCGGTATTTACCCTCATTTTACTGATTCATACCTTACGCTTCGCCAAGTTGTCACGTTTTGGCAGTAAATTTCAAAGGTTGGCCAATCGTCTCCACCATATGTTGGGAGCAACGAGGAAGCAACGCAGCGGGGGTTAAGACACCATTTGCTAGCGTTGCAACCCCCTCCAAGCGAAAAACAACGTAGGAGATTTCACATGTCATCCATGACAGGCAACTCAGCGCTCATTCTGGCGCTGGTCTGCGGACTGATCGCCGTCGGGTACGGTATCTGGGCACGCAGCTGGATTCTTTCGCAGGATGCAGGCAACGCCCGCATGCAGGAAATTGCGGCCGCCATCCAGACCGGCGCCGCCGCTTACCTTGCGCGGCAATACAAAACCATCGCCATCGTCGGTGTCATCCTCGCGGTGCTCATCGGCTTCTTCCTTGACGGCAAAACCGCCATCGGATTTGTGGTCGGCGCGGTGCTCTCGGGCGCCTGCGGCTTTATCGGCATGAATGTGTCGGTGCGCGCCAATGTGCGCACCGCACAGGCCGCCACCAAGGGCATTGGCCCCGCGCTGGACGTCGCCTTCCGCGGCGGCGCCATCACCGGCATGCTGGTCGTGGGCCTGGGCCTGCTGGGCGTCACGGGCTTTTACTGGTTCCTGGTCGGCAACGGCAACTACACGCCCGACCTGAAACTGGCCAACCTGCTCAACCCGCTGATCGGTTTTGCCTTCGGCTCCTCGCTGATCTCGATCTTCGCCCGGCTGGGCGGCGGCATTTTCACCAAGGGCGCTGACGTCGGCGCCGACCTGGTGGGCAAGGTCGAAGCCGGCATCCCCGAAGACGACCCGCGCAACCCGGCCGTGATCGCCGACAACGTGGGCGACAACGTGGGCGACTGCGCCGGCATGGCCGCCGACCTGTTTGAAACCTACGCGGTCACGCTGATCGCCACCATGGTGCTGGGCGCCCTGCTGCTGTCCGGCGCAGGCGCCACGGCCGCGGTGTACCCGCTGGCGCTGGGCGGCGTGTCCATCATCGCCTCCATCATCGGCTGCTTCTTCGTCAAGGCCTCTCCCGGCATGAAGAACGTGATGCCTGCCCTGTACAAAGGGCTGGCCATCGCGGGCGTGCTGTCGCTGATCGCGTTTTACTTCGTCACGATGTGGCTGATGCCCGACAACGCCGTGACGGCCACCGGCACGCAGATGCGCCTCTTTGGCGCCTGCGCGGTCGGCCTGGTGCTGACCGGCGCGCTCTGCTGGGTGACCGAGTACTACACCGGCACGCAATACAAGCCCGTGCAGCACATCGCACAGGCCTCCACCACCGGCCACGGCACCAACATCATTGCCGGCCTGGGCGTGTCCATGCGTTCTACGGCCTGGCCCGTGATCTTTGTCTGCATCGCCATCCTGGTGGCGTTCAAGCTGGCGGGCCTCTACGGCATCGCGATTGCCGCCACCTCCATGCTGAGCATGGCCGGTATCGTAGTCGCGCTGGACGCCTATGGCCCCATCACCGACAACGCCGGCGGCATCGCCGAGATGGCCGACATGCCACCCGAGGTGCGCGCCGTGACCGACCCGCTGGACGCCGTGGGCAACACCACGAAGGCCGTGACCAAAGGCTACGCCATCGGCTCCGCCGGCCTGGCCGCGCTGGTGCTGTTTGCCGACTACACCCACAAGCTCGACGCCTATGGCACCGCCATCAGCTTTGACCTGAGCAACCCGCTGGTCATCGTCGGCCTCTTCATCGGCGGCCTGATTCCCTACCTGTTCGGCGCCATGGCCATGGAAGCCGTGGGCCGCGCTGCCGGCGCGGTGGTGGTTGAAGTGCGCCGCCAGTTCCGCGACATCAAGGGCATCATGGACGGCACGGGCAAGCCCGAGTACGACACCGCGGTCGACATGCTGACGACGGCCGCCATCAAGGAAATGATGATCCCGTCGCTGCTGCCCGTGGTCGTGCCGATCGTGGTCGGCCTGGCCCTCGGTCCGCAGGCGCTCGGCGGGCTGCTGATGGGCACCATCGTGACCGGCCTCTTTGTGGCCATCTCGATGTGCACCGGCGGCGGCGCATGGGACAACGCCAAAAAGTACATTGAAGACGGCAACCACGGCGGCAAAGGCTCCGAAGCGCACAAGGCCGCCGTGACCGGCGACACCGTGGGCGACCCCTACAAGGACACCGCCGGCCCGGCCGTCAATCCGCTGATCAAGATCATCAACATCGTGGCACTGCTCATCGTTCCGCTGGTGATGAAGTTCCACGGCGGCCCCGCACAGGCAGCGCCCAGCGCACCCATGGCAGCACCCGCTGCGGTGAGTGCGCCAGCCGCGACCCCGATGGCGCCCGCCATGCCTGCGCCCGCGCCAACGCAGGCACCTGCTGCAGCGGCCACGCCGACACCGGCCGCACCGGCCTCTCGCTAAGCGCTTAAAGCAGCCAAAGCGGCTGCGGCCCCCAAGCAAAAAGCCCTGCAATGCAGGGCTTTTTCTTTGTGCGTCTACGGTAACGCAGCGGCCGCCTTGCCTGCAGCGTCAAGCTGTCATCAATTGCCCTGTCGCCTGCCCGGCCGGCAGCAACGCCGGCGCCGCGAGGAATTCGAAGCGGCGAATCTCGCCCAGCGCTTCACTGAGCGTCATCTCGCCGGACTGCATCAGGCGCCCGGTCAGATGCTCTGTCAGTGCCGTGTATTGCGCCAGGACTTCCTTGGTTTCGCTGAAAAGCCGTTCGCTCTGGGCTTCCATGATGCTGCGCGTTTCTTCGTCCGGCGGGGCCGTGCCGCCGTCTTTGACAAGCGCAGCGTAGTTCAACCGGGTCTTGCGGTACATGCCCATTTCCGCCACCGCGTGGTGCAGCAGCCGGGTGACGCGCGTGATGTCGTTGTGCGCCCCGCCCGTGGTGCCGTCTTCACCGAAGAAGAGTTCTTCATTGGCCATGCCGCCCAGCAGCACGCGCACCTCGTGCTCCATGTCGCCTTTGGTCTTGAGCAGATTGTGGTCCTGCTTGTGCAGCACAAAGCCGAGGGCGTTGTTCCGCGGATTGGCTTTCAATGAAATCTTGATGGTGTTCATGTCGGCTTGCAGGGCATTCCAGTCACCGCCTGCCAGCTTGCGCTGGTGATGAAAATCCATCAGGAAGTGGCCCCACTCGTGCACGGCGATGATGCGCCGGTCGCGCTCGCGCTCTTTGGTGGTGTTGTCATTGACGTTGCCCACCAGCACGCGCTCGGCGGCCTGCATCAGGGTGTGCGCGCCAATCATCTGGCCAGACTGCACGGCAATGATGCCGGCCTGATTCACCATGGTTTCAAGGTCCGCCGGGCTGCAACCCTCTGTGAGTTCTACAAAATGCCGCAGGTCCAGGTCTGGCAAGACCTTGTCCGCGCGCTGGCGCAGGTAGTGGCCGGTGATCGCCAGGCGCTCTTGCTGGTTCGGCATGCGGAAATCCACTTTCATCTGGAAGCGGCGCAGCATGGCCTCGTCCATCTGCAGATTGGCCGAGTTGAAATTGGACGCCACGATCCAGATGATTTCGGTGTCCGACTTGGTCCTCACGCCGTCCAGAATGGCCAGCAGCATGTTCTGCGTGTCGTCGTCATATTTGCGGTTGCCGCCGCGCTTCATGAAAAGGTCTTGCGCTTCGTCGAGGAAGACGATGCAACGCTTGCGCCGTTTGGCCAGCGCGAGGATGCGCGACAAGGTATTGGAGCCCCCGGCCACATAGCCGGTTTCCAGGTTGGCTGCCGAATGAAAAAGGATGGGCAGGTTCAATTCCTTGGCAAGGTAGCTCGCCAGTTTGGTCTTGCCGGTGCCCGCCGGGCCGCTGAACATCACATTAAAGGGCTTGTTCACACCGTACGCCGCGTATTCAAGCCGCCGCTCATATTGGTCGCGGATCTGCGCGACTTCCGCCTTGATGTCGTCCATGCCGACCAGGTCGTCGAGGTTTCCGCTGATCTGGGCCGGGGCGATGAACTTGAGCGATTTGCGCTGGCCACCCGTCTGGTACCAGAGGAAGGCGATCAGGCCCAGGGTCAGCGTAGCCGACACCAATGCGCTGGCGCCGCCTTTCCAGGCGTCCTGCTCAGATTGCGGACGGGCATCACCGAAGCGCTGCTCCAGGCGCGCCAGCATCTCCTTGCTGGCGCTGTCGAGGGCGGCCTGCGGCACAAAGCTGAGTTTGCTGCCCCAGGGCGCCGTGACGGCCTTGTCGGCCAGGATCTTGGTTTCCATGTCCGACGGGTAGTACGCGTACTGCCGGCCCTCTGACTCAATGAGGACAAAACGCTCGGAAACAGTCCAGAGAATGGGCCGGTAAATGATGGTGATGCGCGTGACGGGATGGGCGTCGAGAAAACCCAGCACCGAACCGCTGCCGAAGACGACGGGCAATGCGCTGTTGTAGGCCCAGGGCGCTTCGGCGCCCGGCCCCGCCGTCATGGCTTTGACTTCCAGGGCCATTTTTTCCTGATGGGACAGCGTAGACCAGGCGTACCAGGCGCTTGCCGGAATCATCAACACCACCAGCAGCGCCGCCAGCTTCATGGCAAGGGTCTGGATCGACAGCCAGTCGCGCAAGCGCGCCGCAAAGGCTTTCAGCCGGTCGAAGAAGGAGGACTCGGCGGCGTCATCGGCGGGCGCGGCACTGGGAGAACATTCGCTGGGATTTGTCATCGCTTGTGCGTCAAAAATGCGGCTTGCAGTTGCCCTCTGCTGCCGCGGTCGTGCGCCGTGGGCGATTCGCCTTGAGCGCCTGAAACACCATTCCGTTTTGTAGGAACTGGCGAGGTGTGTATGTAGTCTCAATCCTACAGAAAGCGAAATCCCTGCGCAGCAAAGGTTTTGTAAATTGGCCGGTTCTGTAACACTTGCGACGTGAAAAACGCACGCTTTCCGGAACGGTTACCTTCATGCGTTCCCGGTAAATTCCTCCGCCTTACCGCGAGCTGTTCCTCACGCTCCAAACGTCCCGTAGCCAGCTCGCCATGCATGCCGCTGGCACTAGCGCCTGGCCAGGCCTGGCAAGCTCTTAGCTATCAATTCAATAGCAACTACCCAATGCCAATAAAGGGCTGGAGGCCTATTTTGCTTAAGAAACAGTCACCCATGCCGCACTGGCTGGTTTCAAGCAAAATCATGTGCATGCAGCTCAACTACATCGCCAACGCGTCTGTTCCCTCCTCCTCCGGCAAAACCATTCCCGTCATCGATCCGTCCGACGGCCAGGTCTTTGACGAGATCCAGCGCAGCAACGCGCACGACATCGACACCGCCGTGCAAAGTGCGCGTGAGTGCCTGGAGCTGGTGTGGAGCCGCTTCAGCGCCGCTGAACGTGGTCGCCTGTTGATGCGGCTTTCGGCCAAGATCGCCGAACACGCTGAAGAGCTCGCCATGATCGAGCAACGCGACTGCGGCAAGCCGACCAAACAGGCGCGCGCCGATGCGGCGGCCCTGGTGCGCTACTTCGAGTTTTACGCCGGTGCCTGCGACAAGCTGCACGGCGACACCATTCCCTACCTGGACGGCTACAGCGTGATGACCTGGCGCGAGCCTCACGGTGTGACTGGCCATGTGATTCCCTGGAACTACCCGATGCAGATCTTCGGCCGCAGCGTGGGCGGCGCGCTGGCCGCAGGCAATGTCTGCGTGGTCAAGCCGGCCGAAGACGCCTGCCTGTCATTGATCCGCGTGGCGCAGCTGGCCGCCGAAGTCGGCTTTCCGGCCGGCGCCATCAACATCGTGACCGGCTACGGCCATGAAGTCGGCGACGCGCTGGCCCGCCACAAAGGCATTGATCACATCAGCTTTACCGGCAGCCCCGCGGTAGGCACGCTGATCCAGCAGGTGGCAGCCGAGCGCCACTGCCCCGTCACGCTGGAGCTGGGCGGCAAAAGCCCGCAGATTGTCTTTGCCGATGCCGACCTGGACATGGCCATTCCCGCCATCATCAACGCCATCGTGCAAAACGCCGGGCAAACCTGCTCGGCCGGCTCGCGCCTGCTGGTGGAGCAGGCGATTTACGAGCCGCTGCTGCTGCGCCTGGGCGAAGCCTTTGAAAAGCTGCGCGTGGGCCCCGCCGCGATGGACCTGGACGTAGGCCCGCTGATCCGGCAAACCCAGCAGCAGCGCGTGTGGGATTTTCTAAGTGATGCGCAAGTCGCCAACATCGCCATGGTGGCCCAGGGCCAGATCGTCGACGAAGCGCCCGAGACTGGGTTCTACCAAGCCCCCACCCTGCTGCGCGACGTGCCCGTGACGCACCGTCTGGCGCAGGATGAGGTCTTCGGGCCCGTGCTGTGCGCCATGAGCTTCAAGAACGAGGACCACGCGGTTGAATTGGCCAACGCCACGCAGTTCGGCCTGGTCGCCGGCATCTGGACGCGCGACGGCGCACGCCAGTTCCGCATGGCCAAACGCGTCAAGAGCGGCCAGGTGTTCATCAACAACTACGGCGCCGGCGGCGGTGTCGAGCTGCCGTTTGGCGGTGTGAAGTCTTCCGGCTACGGGCGTGAAAAAGGCTTTGAGGCGCTGTATGGGTTTACGACACTGAAGACGGTGGCGGTTCGCCACGGTTGACTGGCGGGGTTAATACTCTCGGCCCATGGGGCGGGATGTAATAAGCTCACTTAGCAGTTCGAAAAACCACAACATCTGGAGACACAACCCATGCGGGTCAAAGACAAATCCATCATCGTCACCGGCTCCGGCGGCGGGATTGGTGAAGGCATCGCCAGGCGGCTGGCGGCCGAGGGCGCCAAAGTTATCGTAAACGACATCAATGTGGCGCTGGGCGAAAAAGTGGTGGCCGTCATCACCAAGGCCGGCGGTACGGCCTCCTTCTTTGCCGCCGATGTGACGAAATCCGCCGAAGTGAAGGCACTGGTCCAGGCCGCAGTGGACCGTTACGGCCGCCTCGACGTGATGGTCAGCAACGCCGGCTGGACGCACCGCAACCAGCCTGCGCTGGATGTGAGCGAAGATGATTTTGACAAGTGCTACGCCATCAACGTCAAAAGCATTTACCTGGCCACCATCCATGCCACGCCGGTATTTCGCAGCCTGGGCGGCGGCAGTTTCATCAACATCGCATCGACGGCAGGCGTGCGCCCCAGGCCGGGCCTGACCTGGTACAACGGCTCCAAGGGGGCGGTCATCACCACCTCGAAGTCACTGGCAGCCGAGCTGGGGCCCGACAATATCCGGGTCAACTGCATTAACCCGGTGTTCAACCCCGACACGGGGCTTTCCGCCGAATTTGCCGGCGGGCCGCTGGACGAGGAACGCAAAGCCCGGTTCCGCGCCAGCATCCCGCTGGGACGCTTTTCGACCGCGCTGGATGTGGCCAACGCGGCCCTTTACCTGGCCAGCGATGAGGCGGATTTCATTAGCGGCGTGTGCATCGAGGTCGACGGGGCACGCTGCGTCTAGACGCAGCGCCCGGTGGGAACGGCTTTCCCTTTGAAAAAGTCAAAGGTCAATAACGCGCGTGCTTTGTGGATAAGGCCGGTTTTTAGCGCTTCGACGGGGCCAATGGAGTAAATTCCCCCTTTAGGCCTCCCCACGATGACGATCCAGAAAACCATTCCTCTGGCAGATATCCGCTACGCAAGCCGCGTGCCGCATATCCCTGCCCGCTTGACGGCACCGACGGGCCTGTTGAGCGACACCCTGGGCCGGCCGCTGCGGGATTTGCGCATCAGCGTGACAGACCGCTGCAACTTCCGCTGCAGCTACTGCATGCCGCGCGAAGTGTTCGACAAGGACTACGCCTTCCTGCCGCAAACCTCGCTGCTGAGCTTTGAAGAAATCACCCACCTGGCGAAGATTTTTGTCGCGCATGGGGTTGAGAAAATCCGGCTGACGGGTGGCGAGCCGCTGCTGCGCAAGCATCTGGAAGTGCTGATCGAAATGCTGGCCAAGCTGCAGACGCCGCAAGGCAAGCCGCTGGACATCACGCTCACCACCAACGCCTCGCTGCTGGCCAAAAAGGCCCAGTCGCTCAAGGATGCAGGCTTGCAGCGTGTCACCGTGAGCCTGGATGCACTGGACGACACCATCTTCCGCCGCATGAACGATGTGGACTTCCCCGTGGCCGACGTGCTCAAGGGCATCGAGGTGGCGCAAAAGGTCGGCCTTGCGCCGCTCAAGGTCAACATGGTGGTCAAACGCGGCACCAACGATGCCGAGATCGTGCCCATGGCCCGGCATTTCCGCCACAGCGGCGCAGTGCTCCGCTTTATTGAATACATGGATGTGGGCGCCACCAACGGCTGGCGCATGGATGAAGTTCTGCCTTCCGCCCAGGTGGTAGAGCGCCTGAATGCCGAATTCCCGCTGGTGGCCATTGACCCCAACTACGCCGGTGAGACCGCCGAACGCTGGCGTTACGCCGACGGCGCCGGCGAAATCGGCGTCATCAGCAGCGTGACGCAGGCTTTTTGCAGCGACTGCAACCGCGCCCGGCTGTCGACCGAAGGCAAGCTGTTTTTGTGCCTCTTTGCCAGCCAGGGCCAGGATTTGCGTGCCCTGCTGCGCGGCGGCTACGCCGACGACCAGATCGCGGCGGCTGTCGCCCATATCTGGCAGGGGCGAGATGACCGTTATTCGGAGTTGCGTGCTGCGATGCCCGCCGATACAAGTACACCCGATTCAAACGCCAAGCGCGTTGAGATGAGCTACATAGGCGGCTAAGGATATGGCCCCCACGCTTTTCACTTCGTGTAATACGCGAGGCCTTGCAGGCCGCGGCTCGCGAGACGCTTCGCCTCTGTCGCCCGTCCAAGCCTGCGCAGGCAGGCTTGGAGCCGCGGGCTCCAGCCCCTCGGGGGCTAATTTTTCTTGGGGCGGCCCGGCGAAAAATTGTCTCTTCAATATTCTGTTTGGAAAGATTCCTAAATGACAATGCCCATCCACGCCGAAGCCATTACCGGCGTGATCCTGGCCGGCGGCCGGGGATCTCGCATGGGCGGGGTCGACAAGGGCCTGCAAAACTTCAACGGCGTGCCGCTGGCCTTGCATACGCTGATGCGGCTGTCGCCGCAGGTTGGCGAAGTGATGGTCAATGCCAACCGCAACCTGGCGGCCTACGAGTCCTTCGGCGTGCCGGTGTGGCCCGACAGCACCGGGCTGGGCGAGTTCGCCGGGCCTCTGGCGGGTTTTCTCACCGGGCTGGAGCGCTGCGAGACGCCCTATCTCCTCACCGTGCCCTGCGACACGCCGCTGTTTCCGGACGACCTGGTGGCTCGGCTGGCCCAGGCCTTTGTGGCGGAAGGCGCCGACTTTGCCATGGCCGCGGCGCCTGAAGAAGACGGCCAGCTCAGGCCCCAGCCGGTGTTTTGCCTCATGGGCACGCACATGCTGGAAAGCCTGGTGCGCTTTACCCATGGCGGCGGCCGCAAGATCGACGCCTGGACGGCGCAGCACAAAACCGCCGTCGTTCCCTTTGACCGGCCCGGCGACGACACACGCAGCTTTTTCAACGCCAACACCCTGGCGGAGTTGCACCAGCTCGAGTCCCGCCGGGATTAACGCCAGACGTGAAAACACTGGACCAAATCGCCGCGGAGCTGCAAGGCTACGACCCGCAAGCCCTGTCGGCCGACCAGGTGCTGGACTTCCTCTCCAGGCTGGTCATGCCGGTGCAGGATGCTGTTGAACTGCCCCTGATGCAGGCTTTTGGCCGCGTGCTGGCCAGCGACGTGGTCTCGCCGTTTGATGTGCCGCCCCACGACAACTCGGCCATGGACGGCTATGCCTTTGACGGCGGGCAACTCACAGACTCAGCGCTTGAGCTGCAGGTGGCGCCCGGCACCGCGCTGGCAGGCAAAGCCTGGCAAGGCAGCGTCCAGCCCGGCCAATGCGTGAAGATCATGACGGGCGCCATCATGCCGCCCGGCCTGGACACGGTGGTGCCGCAAGAGTTCGTCTCCGTTCGCACCGGGGCCGGCCAGGCGGAGTTCATCACCATTCCCCCCAAGTTGCTGCGCGCCGGCGACAACCGCCGCCTGCGTGGCGAAGACCTGATGCAGGGCCGGCCGGCGCTACAAAAAGGAGAGCAGCTGACTCCTGCCCGCCTTGGGCTGGCGGCCTCTTTAGGCCTTAAAACACTCGCCACCTGGCGGCCGCTGCGGGTGGCGTACTTTTCGACGGGTGATGAGATCCTGTCGCTGGGCGAAGCGCCGCGCGAAGGTGCGGTGTACGACAGCAACCGCTACACCGTCTTCGGCATGCTCAGCCGCCTGGGCTGCGAGGTGATCGACATGGGCGTCGTGCGCGACGACCCGGCCGTGCTGGAGGCGGCCTTCACCCGCGCAGCCTTGCAGGCCGACGCCATCATCACCTCGGGTGGGGTCAGCGTGGGCGAGGCCGACTTCACCAAGGCCATGATGAAAAAGCTCGGTGACGTGGCTTTCTGGCGCATTGCCATGCGGCCCGGCAGGCCCATGGCCGTGGGACGAATTTCATCAACCAAATTGGCCTCCAGCCCAGACAGCACAAGCGCAGGTAGCTATCAAAATAATAGCAACCCGAATGGCGCCATCTTGTTTGGGCTGCCCGGTAACCCGGTGGCGGTGATGGTCACGTTCCTCGCATTTGTGCGCCCCGCCCTGCTGCAGATGATGGGCGCCAGCGCCGCGCCGCCGCCGCTGCTCAAGGCCCGCAGCACCGAAGCCATTCGCAAGAAGGCCGGCCGCACCGAGTACCAGCGCGGGTGGGTCTCCACCGCAGCCGACGGTTCGCTGCAGGCCAGGACCACCGGCAGCCAGGGATCAGGCGTGCTTCGCTCCATGGCTGAGGCCAACGGGCTGATCGTGCTCCATCATGCCCAAGGCAATGTGGCCGTAGGCGACGAAGTCGACGTACTCATGTTCGACGGCGCGATCTAGCCAGCCAGCGCAAAAAAAACGCCCATAAAAAACGCCCTCTTCGGAGGGCGTTTTGCATTGGAGAGGTTTGATCCGCTACTACTTGGCGACGTACTCGGGATGCTCATGTTCGTGATGCGCGTCCGGCTGGTCCTTGGCCACCGACTTGTTGGCACCCGGAATCGCCTTGCGGGCAAACAGCGTGTACATGGTGGGCACCACAAACACGGCCAGCACGCTGCCCAGCGACATGCCGCCCACAATCACCCAGCCGATCTGTGTGCGGCTTTCGGCGCCTGCACCGTGCGACAGCGCCAGCGGCAAGGCGCCCAGCACCATGGCGCCAGTGGTCATCATGATGGGCCGCAGGCGCTGTGACGAAGCCTTGACGACGGCGTCGATCATCTCCATGCCCTGCCCGCGCAGCTGGTTGGTGAATTCGACAATCAAAATGCCGTGCTTGGTGATCAGCCCCACCAGCGTGATCAGCCCGATCTGGGAATACACATTGAGCGAGCCGCCCGTCCACTTCAGCGCCAGCAGGGCGCCCAACATGGACAGCGGCACCGACAGCATGATCACGAGCGGGTCGATAAAGCTTTCAAACTGCGCAGCCAGCACCAGGAAAATAAACAGCAAGGCCAGCGCGAACACGATGGCGAGTGCACCCTGAGAGTTACGGAACTCGCGCGAGGTGCCGTTCAGGTCGGTGCTGTAACCGGTCTTGAGGACTTTGGAGGCCGTCTGGTCCATGAACTTGAGCGCTTCGCCCAGCGAATAGTCGCCGGAGAGGCTGGCGGTAAACGAGACGGAACGGCGCTGACCGAAGTGGTTCAGCTCGCGCGGCGAGACGCTTTCGCGCACCTTGACCAGGGCCGACAGCGGAATCATCGCGTCGTTGCGGCCTCGCACATAAATGCGGTCGATGTCGTCGGGCGTGGTGCGGCCACTGGCTTGCGTTTGCACAATCACGTCGTATTGCTCGCCGTCGCGTTTGTAGCGGGTCACATTGCGCCCGCCCAGCAGGGTTTCAATGGCCTTGGCTACCACCTCGACGCTCACACCCAGGTCGGCAGCCTTGTCGCGCTCGACCTCGATGCGCAACTCGGGCTTGTTCAGCCGCAGGTCCACGTCGACCGAAACAATGCCCGGGTTCTTGGCGATCTCGTCGAGCATCTGGCGCGTGACGGCGTTCAGGTTCTGGTAGCTGTCGGAAGTCTGGATGACGAAGTTGATCGGCCGGTCGCGAAAGCCCTGACCCAGCGACGGCGGCGTGATGGTAAAGACATTCACGCCAGGCAAGGCATTGAGCTTGGGCTGCAGCTCGCGCGCCATCTCGATGGTCGAGCGCTTGCGTTCGTCCCAATCAACCGTTCGATAGACCACGCTGGCCTGAGCCACCGTGGGGTTGCCGACGTTGGCAAAAATGCGGTCGAACTCCGGAAAGGGCTCGCCCATCTTCTCAATGGCCCGCGCGTAGCGATTGGTGTAGTCCAGCGTGGCGCCGTCGGGCGCAGTAACGTTGGCCAGAATCACGCCGCGGTCTTCAATCGGCGACAGTTCCTGCTTCATGGTCGGAAAGATCAGCATGATGGCCAGGGCACTGACCGCCATGACGCCCACCACAATCCAGCGCGCCTGGAAAACAAACGCCCTGAACTTCTGGCCCCAGCCCGGGCCTTCTCCAGACGGCTCCCAGCGCTTGGTGACGATCCAGCGCAGCAGGTCGCCATAGCGGTCGGAGATGCTGGTCAGCACCTTTTCCATCGTGCGGTCAAAGCGATTGGGCTTGGGGTTGTGCTTGAGCAGCTGGGTGCACAGCATGGGCGTTAGCGTCAGCGCCACAAAACCGGACACCACCACCGCGCCAGCCAGCGCCAACGCAAACTCGACAAAAAGGCGCCCCGTGCGGCCCGGTGTAAACGCCAGCGGCGCGTACACGGCCACCAGCGTGGCGGTCATGGTCACCACCGCAAAACCGATTTCACGCGCCCCTTTGATACCGGCCGAGAACGGGTCCATCCCTTCCTCGATGTGACGGAAGATGTTCTCCAGCATCACGATGGCGTCATCGACCACCAGCCCGATGGCCAGCACCAGCGCCAGCAGGGTCAGCGTATTGATGGTGAAGCCGGCCAGCGCCATCAGGGCGAAGGTGCCGATCAGGCTCACCGGGATGGTGATGATGGGAATGATGGAAGCGCGCATGGTGCGCAAGAACACAAAAATCACCAGCGCCACCAGGATGACGGCCTCGGCGATGGTGCGGTACACGTTTTTCACGGACTTGTCGATAAACACCGAGTTGTCGTTGGCGATGTCGATCAGCACGTCGGGCGGCAGGTCGGCTTTGAGCTTGGGAATGGCTTCACGCACGCCCTTGGACAAATCCAGCGGGTTGGCCGTCGCCTGACGGATCACGCCGATCGCCACGGCCGAGCGGCCGTTGAGCCGGACGGCGGTGCGCTCGTCGGCCGCGCCCTCTTCCACACGCGCCACATCGCGCACCTTCACCGAAAATCCGTTGACGTTCTTGATCACGATCTCGCCGAACTGCCCCGGCCTGACCAGATCGGTCTGCGAGGTGACGCTAAATTCGCGTTGCTGCGACTCGATGCGGCCGGCGGGTAACTCGAGGTTGCTGCGGCGAATCGCGTCTTCCACATCCTGTGTGGTAAGCCGGTACGACGCGAGCCTGTCGGTGTCCAGCCACACGCGCATGGCGTATTTCCGCTCGCCGAAGATGCGGACGTCGGCCACGCCGGTGACGGTCTGCAGCCGCGGTTTGACGATGCGGTTGACCAGGTCGTTGATCTGCAGCGGCGTCAGCGACTCACTGGAAAAAGCGATCTGGATCACGGGAAAGGCGTCGGCCTCAACCTTGGCGATCACGGGCTCTTCAATGGCTTGTGGCAGGCGGTTGCGCACGCGCGAGGTACGGTCACGCACCTCGGCGGCGGCGGAGTCGGCGTCTTTTTCGAGCCGGAAACGCACGCTGATCTGCCCCTGGTCGGCCCGGCTGATCGACGTGATGACGTCCACCCCATCAATACCGGCGATGGAATCTTCCAGCGGTTTGGTCACCTGGGATTCGATCACTTCGGCGGACGCGCCCACATAACGAACGCTCACCGTCACCACGGGTTCGTCAATCTTGGGGTATTCGCGCACCGTGAGACGGTTAAAACTGACCGCACCAATCAGCACGATCAGCAGCGACAACACGGTCGCGAAGACCGGGCGGCGTATGGAGACTTCAGCGAGTTGCATAAGGGTCTGTCGGGTCGGTGGCGCGGCTCAAGGCTCAGGCAGGGTCGCGTGCAGGCGGCGTGGCCGGGCTGCGTTCAGGTGTGCTGATGCTGCGAACGGGGACCACCATCGAAGGCGCCTCGGAGATCACCACACCGCAAGGATTGGGACCGGCCAGAGCGGGTTGGGAGGGGGCTTTGGCGACAACGCTCTCGCCTTTCGCAGCCGGCGCACCGCCTGCAGCCGTGCTGGAAGCCTGCGCCGGGGCGGGGGCCGCCGCTTTGGCCGGTGACGCGACCGAGCCGTTTTTCTCGGCGGCCGGGCGGACTGCTGGCCGCGCGACCTCGACCATGCTCACGACAGTGCCGTCCTTCTGCACGCGCTGCTGGCCGGTTGCCACCACGGTGTCGCCGGGCTCCAGCCCTTCGAGTATTTCAACCTTGCCCGGACTGCGCAGGCCCACCTTGACCTCCACCCGCTTGGTGACCCGGGTCTGCTCATTCGGGCCGTCCAGCAGCTTGATGACAAACTGCCTGCCGCCCTGCGGGACAATCGCTTCTTCAGGCACCACGCGGGCATTCTCGCGCACGCCAAACACGGTGTTGACCCGGGCAAACATGCCGGGCCGCAGTTGCAGCTGGCGGTTGTCGATGCAGCCCCGGATGCCGATGGAGCGCCCGTTGGCGTCGATCAACGGGTCGATGGCCTGGATTTGCGCCGCGTAAGCCTTGCCGGGCAGCGCGTCGATGTCGAGCATGGCCGTCTGGCCGCGTTTGACCTTGTTCTGAAAGCGCTCGGGCAAACGGAAATCGACAAAAATCGCCTCGATGTCTTCGATGTTGACGATGTCGGCGCCGTCTTTGAGGTAGTCGCCGACATTGACCAGCCGGATGCCGGCAATTCCATCAAACGGGGCAACAATTTTCAGTCGGGCTGCCGTGGCCTTGGCCAGTGACAGCTTGGCCTCGGCCACCTGCAGGTTGGCCGCACTTTCGTCGAGGGATCGCTGGCTGATGAAGTTTTGCGCGACCAGTTCCTGGTTTCGCTTCTGGTTGGCACGGGCAATCGAGAGCTCTGCCTGGCTTTGCTGCACCTGCGCCAGAGGCAACTGGTCGTCAAACTGCACCAGCACCTGGCCTTTGCGCACACGCTGGCCGTCGGTGAAATTGAGTTGCGTAATGCGCCCGCTGACCTCGGGCCGCAGCACCACGCCGCGGCGCGAACGAAGGCTGCCTACTGCCTGGGTGTCGTCCGACAATCTGGCGAGTTCCACCTTGGCAGCTTCCACAGTCACCGGCTTCCCGGAACCTGCAGCGCTGGCACCCTGGCCCGGCGCTGCGGCCGATGGTGAAGCGCCCCCTGCATCCTGTTGCGACTTGGGCTTCTGGAGCCACCAGGCCGCGCCAGATGCGAGCGCAATACCCGCTATCGCGACCGTTGTGTAAATTGCTTTTGATGCCATGGGGTGGAAAACTTGTTATACAAAGATACAAACTTCCAATGTAGCAGGACACCATGCCGAGCGCTGCCATTTCTGGCCGTCTCCAGGGGGCAAGCGCTGTAGCTTTACAACGCCTTTACCAAGCGGCCGCCGCCCAGCGTGGCGCCAATGCTACGTACGCTTATGGTGCATACCGGGGTGCACGGTTTTGCGCAGTGCACCCCAGGGTTTGTGCGTGTTTTGGCGCACATGTTCCCGCGGGCGGCTTGGGCCCGCCCCGGGCTTTGTTACAAACGGCCGAGGGCGCGCTCCACACCCTTGTTGGCCAACGCATCGGCCCGCTCGTTTCCGGGGTCACCGGCATGGCCCTTGACCCAACGCCAGTCGATCTTGTGGCCGCTTGAGCTCACGAGCGCATCCAGGCGTTGCCACAGGTCCACGTTCTTGACGGGCGCCTTGGCGGCGGTGCGCCACCCCCGGGCCTTCCAGCCGTGGATCCACTCGGTGATGCCTTTGCGCACGTATTCGCTGTCCAGGTACAGGATCACGCTGCAGGGCCGTTTGAGGGCCGTCAGCGCCTCGATCACGGCCATCATTTCCATGCGGTTGTTGGTGGTGCCGAGTTCGCCGCCGAACAGTTCTTTTTCGGTGCCGCCCTGGGACAGCAGCACGCCCCAGCCTCCAGGGCCGGGATTACCCTTACATGCGCCGTCGGTGTAGATGACGACGCGTTGTGATACTGGTGATGAGTCTGGTGAAGATAGGTCGGTCATGCTTTGTTGCAAGCTTCCTGACACGCTCCCGGGGAGGGAGCACAGGGGCACACGAAATAGGTTAAAAATTGATCAGGCAGGTGGCCGTGAACGGGTTGCCGGCTCTTTATTAGCGACTACGGCGGGCGCTGCGGCCGGCGTTTTTCGCGTTTTCCAGGCGGGCTCCAGCAAGCGAACACCGCGCACACGCTTGACTGCGGCGAGAAAGTACACCGCACCAAAAATCGGCCACCAACGTTCGCCCGCCGCATCCATCCATTCAAACCGGTCCAGCCACGACTGGCTGGTCAGCGCTGGGCGGTAGCAGCCAAAGCGCCCCGACTCTACCTCAAAGTCGAGCAGCCGCAGCCAGTCACGAAGGCGCCAATAGCCGATGAACTCTCCGGTCTTGGGTAAAAAAAGGCTGTCGTAACCCCAGCGCTGATAGAGGTGGCCGCGCCGCTGTCGCAAGCCCCACAAGCTGGCGGGATTGAGCCCGCTGATAACCACACGGCCTTCCGGAACCAGCACACGGCTGACCTCGCGCAATGTGGCGTGGGGATCACGGCTGAGCTCCAGCGTGTGCGGCAACACCACCAGGTCGAGACTTGCTTCGGGAAATGGCAGCGCACCTGCATCGGTGAGCAGCGCAGCGCGCCGGGAACTTACCGGCCTGGCAGCGGTCGCATCAATAGCCGTAGACGTCACGGGCGATGCTTCGGCGGGTGAGGACTCCAGGGCCAGCCATTTGTGCGGCATGCGGTTGGCCTGCAGCGTATCGAGTTCCTGCAGCCCCAACTGCAAGGCGTGATAACCAAAAACGTCCCCCACGGCTTGGTCGAAATGCGCGCGCTCCCAGTCCAGCAGATAAGCGCCGGGCGGGGTCTTCAGCCAGTCTGTCAAACCTATAATTTCAGAGCTCATCGAGATACCGCATGTTCATCGAACCCACCGCATGTATTTGATTCCCATCCCTGCCTTCGACGACAACTACCTCTGGTTGTTGCATGACGGCAAGCGCGCCCTGGTCGTGGACCCCGGAGATGCCGGGCCGGTGCTTCGCACACTGCAGCAGCATGCATTGCAACTGGAGTCGATTCTAGTCACGCACCACCATGCGGACCATACAGGCGGTGTGGATGTCCTTCGCGAGGCCACGGGCGCCAAGGTCTATGGCCCGGCGACCGAGCGCATTCCGCAGCCGTACACACATCTCAACGGCGGCAACACGGCGCACGCCCTTGGCCTGGATTTTCAGGTGATTGACGTGCCAGGTCACACGGCCGGCCACATCGCCTATTACACGCAAGACGTGAACGGCAAGCCCCTGCTGTTCTGTGGTGACACCCTGTTCTCGGGCGGCTGTGGGCGTTTGTTTGAAGGCACACCGGCGCAAATGCTCGCCTCGCTCGACAAACTCGCCGCCCTGCCCGCCAACACCGTGGTGTGCTGCACTCATGAATACACCCTGAGCAACCTGCGCTTTGCCATGGCCGTGGAGCCCGGCAACGCCGACCTGGCGGCCTACCAGGGCCAATGCATACGCCTTCGCGAGCAGGGCCAGCCGACTTTACCGACCTCGATTGCCCAGGAACTGCTGGTTAACCCCTTTTTACGAACACGGCAAGCCACTATCATGGCGGCTGCCCGGCACTTTGATGCGTCGGCCCGTGATGACACCACCGTATTCGCCGCCATCCGGCAGTGGAAAAACCAATTCAAATGACGCCACATCACCGCACCACTGCAGCTCCCGTTTCTTTCCATCTCATCAGTCCTCGGCTACTTTCGCTCGCGTTCCTCCTTGTGACGGCACTGCTGGCAGGCTGCGCCACCCAGCAACAACCACCCGGCATGCCGGGCGACCCTGTGCTCACCGCAGGGCCTGGCGCCAAACCCCAACTGCCCAGCGGCCCCCTTCAGGCCATCACACCCGGCCAAGCCGGCTCACACCAGATTGCCTCGACCGAGCCGCCCAAAGAACTCTGGGACCGTATCCGCCGCGGGTTTGCCATGCCCGACCTGCAAAACGAGCTGGTGACCGATCGCGAGCAGTGGTATGCCAGCCGGCCGGACTACATCCAGCGCATGACCGAGCGGTCCAGCAAATACCTCTTTCACATTGTTGAAGAGCTTGAGCGCCGCCAGATGCCGACCGAGCTGGCCCTGCTACCCTTCATCGAAAGCGCCTTCAACCCGCAGGCGGTCTCAAGCGCCAAGGCAGCCGGCATGTGGCAATTCATGCCGGCCACCGGCAAGTATTTCGACTTGAAACAAAACGCCTTCCGTGACGATCGCCGCGACGTGCTGGCCTCTACCCGCGCCGCACTGGATTACCTGCAAAAGCTTTACGGCATGTTCGGCGACTGGCATCTGGCGCTGGCGGCCTACAACTGGGGCGAAGGCAGCGTAGGCCGTGCCATCGCCAAAAACCAGAGGGCGGGACTGGGCACCAAATACACCGACCTGAACATGCCGGCGGAAACGCGCCTTTATGTGCCCAAGTTACAGGCGGTCAAGAACATCGTCGCCAACCCGCAGGCATTTCGCACCGAGCTTCCGCTGATCGAGAACCACCCCTACTTCCAGCAGGTGCTGATCACACGCGACATCGACGTGGCTCTCGCTGCGCGCCTGGCCGACGTCAAGATTGAAGACTTCAAGGCGCTCAACCCGTCAGCGCACCGCCCCGTGATCATCGCAGCAGGCACGCCGCAAATTCTGCTGCCCTGGGACAACGCCACCGTGTTCCAGCGCAACTTTGAGGCTTACAGCCAGGGGCAATACGCCAGCTGGACGGCATGGACCGCGCCCAGCACCATGAACCCGGCCGAAGCGGCACGGCGCACCGGCATGAACGAAGCTGACCTGCGCGGCGTCAACAACATTCCGCCGCGCATGCTGATCAAGGCGGGCTCCACGTTGCTGGTGCCTCGCTCAGCCAAGATTGAAACCGACGTGACCAGCCATGTCGCCGACAACGCGCAGGTCTCGTTCGCACCTGAAGTCGTGACCCGGCGCACCATGGTCAAGGCCCGCAAAGGCGAATCGGTCGCCACCATCGCCAAACGCTACGGGCTCAGCGCCGCCAGCGTGGCCGAATGGAACAACGTCAGCACCTCCACCGCGTTCAAGCTGGGTCACCAGGTGGTGGTGTTTTTGCCGGTCAGGAGCCATGCGGCCTCTTCCAGCCATAGCCGCGGCCGCGGCAACGTCAAAGCCGTCAAGCGCAGCAGCGCCAAGCCGGTTGTGAAATCCAGGAAGCGCTAGGCTTCGGAACATCACGAGGTCGCGGCCTGCAGGTCCACCGCGCGGGCCCTGAGCGCGGCATCCTCCCGCAACTTGAACTTGGCAACGCGGTGCGTCGGCGTGTGCGGCAGCTCATCGACCAGCGCCACGTAACGCGGCACCTTGATCGCTGCCAGCCTTTCGCGGCACCACTGGGCGATCTCTTCATGCGCCAGCGTCATGCCGGGGCGCAGCACCACGGCCACCAGGATCTCGTCTTCGCCGAGCTCAGACGGTACCGGGATGGCGGCCGCCTCCAGCACGCTGGGGTGGTTGCCGATCACGCGGTCCAGTTCGGCGCCCGAAATGTTCTCGCCGCGCTTGCGGATGATGTCTTTCTTGCGCGCGACGAACCAGAAAAAGTTGTCTTCATCGACATACGCCAGGTCGCCCGTCAGGAACCAGCCGTCGCGAAAGGCTGCGCGTGTCTGCACTTCGTCGCGAAAGTAGCCTTGCATGACGATGGGCGTGCGCACGACCAGCTCACCCACCTGCCCCGGCGCAAGAAAAGTCCCGTCGTCGCCGGCAATGCGCAACTCGGCCAGCGACACGAGCGGGTCAGGGTGGCGGCTGGGCTGGCCCATGCTGCGCACCTTGTGCGGCCCCGGAAAGGGATTGTTCAGCGCGCCCGGAATTTCCGACATGCCGTAGCCTTCGATCAGCGTCGACACATGAAACTCGTCCTGGAAGATGCGGAAGGTTTCCTCGTCAAAGGGCGCGCCATAGATTTTCCGCAGCGAGTGCCCCGGCACGTATTCGCTGCGCGGCCGCCGCATCAAAATGCTGCTGGCGGCCGCGATGATGTTGACCTCGGTCGCGCCGGTTTCTTTCACGGTCTGCCAGAACCTGGACGCCGAGAATTTCGGCGCCAGGATCAGCGTCGCGCCCGCCGCCAGCGCGCCCGCCAGCGAATAAAAAATCGCGTTGATGTGAAACAGCGGCAGCACGCACAGCAGCCTGTCTTCGGGCTGCAAATGCATGCGCGCGACAAAACCCTCGCCCGCCGTCAGCAGGCTGCGCTGGCTGTGCATCACGCCCTTGGGGAAACCCGTGGTGCCCGATGTGTAGATGAACACGCAGGTGGCGTCAGGTTTGTCCTGCGGCTCCGGAGCGAGGGACGCCGGTGCGTCGGCAAAACCGGTTTCGTTCAGCATCAGCCAGGGCGTGTGCGCAAGGCCTGTGCAGGCCGCCTGCACGGTCGGCAAGGCGGCTTCGGAACAGATGATGCCGCAGACCTCCGCGTGGTTCAATACATAACGCGCCTCTTCCACACCATAGTCGGGGTTGACCGGCACCATGACGGCGCCCAAACCGGCCAGGGCAAACAATGCGAACACGCTGGACGGATGGTTCAGCGACATCACGCCGACCCTGTCGCCTTGTTTTACGCCCTTGCCGGCGAGGACGGCAGCGGCACGCCCGGCCTCTTCGAGCACCTGCGCATAACTGAATGAACGGCCCTGGTAGACGACGAATTCACGCTCACCGGCCACGGCCGCGCGGCTTCGCAGCATGGATGCGAGGGTTCCGCCATGCGGCGGGAAGAGCTTCAGGACTTCAAGCGGCGTGAGCATGGATCACTCACCCTGTCCGTGCGCTTTGTCGCGGAGCTTGCCGCGCGCATGCGCCGTGGCCTCGTCCTCGGCCCGATGCCAGAGTTCCATGGCCATGGGCTGCTTCGCCTCCTCCAGCACATGGCCGACCAGGCCGACGGCACGGGCCATCACGCCCAGCCCGTGCGAGACCTTCCAGGACAAACCCATCTCGCAACACAACGCGCCGATAGCGCCGGTGGCATTGATGGGCAGCGCTTTGCCGTAAGCAGCGCCGGCCGCATCGGCCACGCACTGCATCAGCGCGACATAGCGGCCATGAAAACCGGTCTGCTGCGCAATCGCAAACAGCCGCAAGGTGCGCGGATCTACCGGCTTGTGAATCGGGTGGCCCAAACCGGGAATGATTTTTTTCTCGTCCCTGTGGGTTTTCACAATCCCTTCGGCCAGACCTGTCAGCGAAGCATCGGCCGGTGCGCCCTGCCCGCCACGGCCCTCGGGCAAGGCCGCCGCCAGCATGCGCGCCGAACCTTCCGTCGATCCGACAAAGACACTGCCCAGGCCCAGCAAGCCGGCCGCGACGGCGGCCTGCATGGCCTCGGGCGCGCCCGCATAGGTCATGCGCGCGGCGAGCGTGGAAGGCACGATGCCGTGCTCCACCAGCGTGACCAGGATGGCATTGAACATGCGCGACTCCCCGGCATCGGGCAGGTGGCCGGTGACTTCCAGGAAAGCCATGTCGCCAAAATTGACCTCGCCCATCAGGTCGTTGCAGAGGTCGTAGCCGTGCACGCCTATGGCCTCTGGCGTGCTCCAGGCGATATCGGAGCGCAGGCCGGTGTTTTTTTTCATCGTAAGGTTCTCAGGGAGTTGGCCGGGCAAGCCCGGTGCATGCGGTTCAATCAGCACGGGGGCTTACTCAAGTTTGGCGCCCGAGACCTTGACCTTTTGCGCGCCAAGTTCGCGGTCTGACTTCAGGAAGGCCGCGAACTGCTCGGGTGTATCGCCCACCGCCTCAAAGCCCAACGGCTGCAGGTACTTGCTCTTGAATTCGGCGGTGTTGATGATCTTGCTCATGTCGCGCGCAAAGCGGGCGCTGATCTCGGGCGGGGTGCCCTTGGGCGCGACCACGCCGAAGTAGTAGGACGCATCAAATGTGGGGTAGCCGACTTCAGCGAAAGTCGGCACGCTGGGCGCTGCCGGCTGCCGATTGCGGCCCGACACCGCCAGCGCCTTGATCTTGCCCGACTCCAGGAATGGCGCAACGCCGCCCGTCACCGCGAACATCGCATCGATACGGCCGGCCATGAGTTCCTGCACTGCGGGCGGCAGCCCCTTGAAGGCCACGTGCTCCATTTGCAGGCCGTTGATGCTGTTGAACCACGCCGAGGCCAGGTGGTTCACGCCGCCCGCGCCTATTGAGCCGTAGTTGAACTTGCCCGGGTTGCGCTTGACCTGATCGATAAATTCCTTGACGTTGGCGGCCGGGAAGTCCGGGCGCGTCACCAGCATCAGGTTGCCGACGGCCAGCTTGGCCACAGGCACAAAGTCTTTCACCGGGTCGTAGGGAATCTTGGGGTAAAGATTCTGATTCAGGCTGTAGGCGCCGTCGGAAGCCACCAGGAAGGTGTACCCGTCGCCCGGGCTTTTGGCCACGCTGTCGGCGGCGATGATTTCGTTGGCGCCGGGCTTGTTGTCGACGATAAACGGCTGCCCCCAACTGTCACCCAGCTTCTGGCTGATGGCGCGCACCATGACGTCGGCGGGACCGCCCGCGCTGTAGGGCAACACAATGCGGATCGGTTTGGTGGGGTAGCCCTGCGCCTGGGCAGCGCCCGCAAAAGCAAGGCCGGCCAAAGCGCCCAGCACGATCAAACGGCGTCCTGATTTCATCTCATGTCTCCTGGTTTTATAGGGTGTGTCTGTTTTTCAAGAATAAGTCCTGTATATGAACTTATTTCTCAAGGTCAATTCTAGAAATTCACTAATGAATTTGAAAACTCAAGCCACATGTTTGAAGGTCATTTTCAGTAAAAAGTGATTTTTAGTACGATATTTGGACTTTCAGGCGATTACCCGTATGCTCGGGGCATGAAACACGAAACCGAACACGAAGCGGAGACGTCCGCCGGCGCCCAGACCGTAGACCGCGCGTGTGAACTCTTGCGTGAAATATCCCGTACGGGCGCCGGCGGCGTCCGCATCCTGGACTTGTGCCACGCCACCGGCCTGAGCCGGCCCACGGCGCACCGCATCCTGCGCTCGCTGCAGCTCGCAGGCCTGGTGCGGCAAAGCCCCGACAACCGGCGCTACGCATTGGGCAGCGGCCTGTTTGAGCTCGGCATGGCGGCGCCGAACCCCATCACGCAGTTTCCACAGGTGCGCAGCGTGGCGGAAGAACTCGCCGCGAGTACGGAAGACACCGTGTACCTGATGCTGCGCAGCTATGACGACGTGCTGTGCGCCTGGCGTGCCCAGGGCGCCTACCCCATCAAAGCCAATGTGGTTGCCCTGGGTGATCGCCGGCCAATGAGTGCCAGCGTAGCCGGCCTGTGCATTCTGGCCAGCTTGCCCGAAGCCGAGTCCGACGCATTGATTGCGGCCAACAGCCCCTATCTGCCGGCGTTTTGCCGCATGAAACCCGCAGACGTGACCAGGCACGTCAACGACGCGCGCGAGAAAGGATATTCAGTGGGAGTCAATGCCGTGATGGAAGGCGTCACGGCTGTGGGCATGGCGGTGCCGGCGAGTTACCAGCGGCCCTTCATGGCGCTGAGCGTGTCGGCGATTTCCTCGCGCATCCCGCCGGAACGTATTCCGGCGCTGACGGAGCAGCTCAAACGCAGCGCGGCCAGGATCGCCGCCATTACGGGCAGCAACGCCGCCGCGCGCTAAGCGGAATCAGAGTTTAAAAGTGCCGACGCCGAAGAGGCCGATCAGGCCAATGACGATCAGGTAGATCGCCACGATGTAGTTCAGCAGGCGCGGCATGATCAAAATCAGGACGCCGGCAATCAGGGAGACGAGAGGTCCGATGCTGAGAGAAAGGTTCATGGTGTTTTCCTTGGGGGGGGGTGAATTCAAGACCTGACTTTACGAAGGCGCACGCTATGAGGCTGTAGGACGACAGGAAGAGTTGCACACACCAGCGGCACCCTCCTACGCAAAGCGGGAGTCAGCAACGATGCCCTAAAGCTTTTCCGTCTCGCCGGTACGCGGCTGCCACTTCATGAGCTTCTTTTCCACCCGGCCGACAATGCCGTCCAGCACCAGCGCAAATGCCGTGAGCACCACAATGCCGGCAAACACCGTGTTGACGTCAAACGTGCCTTCGGCCTGCAGGATGAGGTAGCCCACCCCGCGCGCCGAGCCCAGGTACTCCCCCACCACGGCGCCCACAAACGCCAGGCCCACCGAGGTATGCAGGCTGGAAAACACCCAGCTGGTGGCGCTGGGCAGGTACACGGTGCGCAGCAGCTGCCGCTGGTTGGCACCCAGCATGCGGGCATTGGCCAGCACCACCGGGCTGACTTCCTTCACGCCCTGGTACACATTGAAGAACACGATAAAAAACACCAGCGTGACCGCCAGCGCCACCTTGCTCCAGATGCCCAGCCCCAGCCACAGTGAAAAAATGGGCGCCAGGATCACGCGGGGCATCGAGTTGGCGGCCTTGATATAGGGGTCCAGGATCGCGCTGGCCGTGGGGGCCAAGGCCAGCCACAGCCCGCAGGCCAGGCCCAGCGCCGTGCCGATGCCGAATGCCAGCACGGTTTCCAGCAGCGTGGTGCCCAGGTGCAGGTAGATGTCGGCGTTGCCCTTCAGGCCATCGGGGAAGAGAAGGCTTGGGCCGAAACCAAACGGCATAAACCAGCTCCACACCCTGCCCGCCACCTTGATCGGCTCACCGAGGAAAAACGCGATCTGCTGGTCGCGCGAGGCGATATGCCAGACAAGCAGGATGATCACCAGCAAGCCGACCTGCCAGGCGCGCAGGTTGTTCTCGGAAGGCTTGAGGTAGCGCCACATGCTCAGGCGGCCTTCTTGAGTTGCTGCGCATAGCCCTTGAGCACTTCATCGCGCAGCACATCCCAGATCTGTTTATGCAGCTCCACAAAACGCGACTGGCTGCGTACCTCCGCCACGTCGCGCGGGCGCGGCAAGTCAATCGTGAATTCACCGATGGGGTGCGTCCCCGGGCCGGCCGACAGAACCACCACGCGGTCGCTCATGGCAATGGCTTCGTCCAGGTCGTGCGTGATGAACAGCACCGCCTTCTTCTTGGCGGCCCACAAGTCCAGCACTTCGTTTTCCATGAGCTGGCGGGTCTGGATGTCGAGCGCACTGAACGGTTCGTCCATCAGGATGATGTCTGGGTCCAGCGCCAACACCTGGGCCAGGGCGGTGCGCTTGCGCATGCCGCCTGAAAGCTGATGCGGATAGCGGTCGCCAAATTCGCCCAGGCCCACGCGCTCGAGCCAGGCCTGTGCCTGGCGGCGTGCTTCTTCGTCAGGAATGCCCCGGTATTGCAGACCCATCATGACGTTGGCGATAGCACTGCGCCAGGGCATCAGGGCCTCGGTCTGAAACATGTAGCCGGCGCGGGTATTGATGCCGGCCAGCGGCGCCCCGAAAACCTTCACTTCACCCGATGAAGGCTCCAGCAGGCCGGCACCGATATTGAGCAAGGTGGATTTGCCGCAGCCCGTGGGGCCGACAACAGACACGAACTCACCCGCATGGATGCGCAGCGTGGTGTTGCTGACGGCTGTGTAGCGCTGGCCCGCATCATCGCGCGAGCGAAAGGTGCAGCTGATGTCGATCAGCTCCAGGGCGTAAGCGTTGTCGGGTTCAGACATGACAGGAGCTTATAGCAAGCTGCCTGCAAAAAGCAGGCAGCGAGGGGCGATCAAAGAACAAAGGCTCAAGCTTTGAAGCGTTCTTTGGCCCGGCGTGAAAACTCGTTGGTATACGTCTTGGCAAGATCGATCTTGTCGGTTTTGATGCTGGGGTCAAAACTCGCCAGCGCCTTGAGCGCCGTCCGCGCGCCGTCGTCGGGGATGATGCCGTCCAGCGAGATCGATTCACGCACCTTGTTGAACGAAGCCAGATACAGCGCGCGGTCGCCCAGCAAGTAGCTCTCGGGCACGGTCTTGATGATGTCGCCCGGGCCTGCCGTCTGCAGCCATTTGAGGCCATGCACGATGGCATTGGCCAGGGCCTGGCAGGTGTTGGGATTTTTCTGGATGAAGTCCAGCGGCGCATACAGGCAACCCGCCGGCATCGAACCGCCAAAGACTTCCACCGTCCCCTTGAGCGTGCGCGTGTCGCTGATGATCTTCACCTCGCCTTTTTGCTCAAGCATGGTCATCACCGGGTCGGTATTGCTCATGGCGTCGATCTGGCCCGAACGCAGTGCTGTGAGCGCACCCGCCGCCGTGCCCACGCCGATGAAGCTCACATCGCCGGGCTTGAGCCCCGCACGAGACAGCACCAGATTGGCCATCATGTTGGTGGACGAACCCGGCGCAGACACGCCGATCTTCTTGCCCTTCAAGTCGGCCACAGTTTTGTAGTTGGGCATGTTCTTGGTCGAAACGCCAAACGCGATCTGCGGCGCCCTGCCCTGCAACACGAAAGCCTGGAACATCTGGTTCTTGGACTGCAGGTTGATGGTGTGTTCATAGGCGCCCGAGCAGACATCTGCCGAGCCGCCCACTACAGCCTGTAGCGCACGAGCGCCGCCGGCGAAATCGCTGATCTCAATGTCCAGGCCCTCGGCCTTGAAGTAACCCAGTTGCTCAGAGATGGTGAGAGGAAGATAGTAGAAAGCCGCCTTGCCGCCCACCGCGATGGAGATTTTGGTCTTCTCAAGCTTGGTTTGGGCACGAAGGGCCGGCAATGCCAGCGCAGCTGCAGCCAGTGCAGTGCCCCCGGCAAAAATCCGGCGCGAAATCAGGGGTTGGCGGTTCATGTTGGGCCTCTCTTTTTAGTTGTCACAACTTTATCGAGGCGTAAAAAAACCCGCATCGGGGTCATCCCGTGCGGGTTTTTCCGTAAGGGCGGAAGGTTACCAATGGTTACCGCAGCGCCTCACGCGTTGCGCAATGAGCGATCAGCGATAGCCTGAAAAGAGAATACAGATGTTGATGAAGAGCGCGGCCGCCCAGATCGCGGAACGGGCTTTGGCCAGATCCGCCACGTACATCATGATGTAGGCGATGCGCAAGAACACGAAGAGCAGCGCAAGGATGTCCAATCGCGTCTGCCCCGTCTGCAGCAGGTGCGCAATGATGACGGCAGCAAAGAAGAACGGCAGCGACTCGAAGGTATTGGCCTGGGCCGCATTGGCGCGGCCGCGCCAGTCGCTCTGCCGCGCCAGCCAGCCACGCGGGTTGTGGTTGTCGAAGCCGCCGTCGCGGCGCGGCGTGCTCATCATGCCGTACTTGGCTATGGCAGCACAGGCAATTGGCATCAAGGCCATGATCAGGACACACCAGTAAGCGATGGTGAAGCGTGCGAATGTCATGCTGGAATCCTCTTCGTCTTTCGTTGGTTGCGGCCCGATGCGGGCTTTCGGTTTCTGGTTCTTCTAGTTGTGAGATCGCCATGCTCACCGGCGGTCCACCAGGGCGTGGGCAATCGTGCCCAGGTCCACGTATTCAAGTTCACTGCCCACCGGCACGCCGCGCGCCAGGCGCGTAACCTGCACGCCGCGGCTTTTAAGCGCCTGGGCAATCACATGGGCTGTGGCCTCGCCTTCGGCCGTGAAGTTGGTTGCAAGAATCACTTCCTGCACCTCGCGTGACGCGGGGGGCAGCGCCTCACCGCGCTCGTCTTTGGGCACCACACGGTCAAACAGCTTTTGCAGACCGATGTCGTTGGGGCCAATGCCGTCCAGCGGGCTGAGCTTGCCCATGAGCACGAAATAAAGGCCCTTGTAGGCCAGCGTGCGCTCCAGCGCCGCCTGGTCCGCCGGCGTCTCGACCACACACAGCTTGCTGCGGTCTCGCTGCGGGTTGGCGCAGGTGGTGCAGAGCGCTTGCTCCGTCAGGGTGTTGCACAAGGTGCAATGCTTCACGCTGTTGACGGCGTGCTCCATCGCCCTGGCGATCTGCAAGGCGCCCGGCTTGTCATGCTGCAGCAGGTGAAACGCCATGCGCGCAGCCGACTTCGCACCCACGCCCGGCAGCTTGCGCAGCGCCTGGGTCAGGCCTTCAAGAGCGTTGGAGTCAGCCATGTGGTGGGGAATGCAGCTTTAAAAAATAAAGAACAAAGGCGTAGCGAGCGGGTTCAGGGCAAGGCGCGGGTGTCAGGCCACCGGAATGCACTTAAAGTGCATGAGGATGGCCTGATCGGGACCCGCAACGCCGCCATGAGCCCGCGCAGTAGCCGTTTAGAAGGGCAGCTTCATGCCACCGGGCAGACCTGGCATGCCAGCCGTGAGCTTGCCCATCTTTTCCTGGCTCACTTCTTCGGCCTTGCGCACCGCTGCGTTAAAAGCGGCGGCCACCAGGTCTTCCAGCATGTCCTTGTCGTCGGCCAGCAGGCTGGGGTCGATCTCGATGCGTTTGACGTCGTGCTTGCAGGTCATGGTGACCTTCACCAGGCCGGCGCCAGCTTCGGCGGTGACTTCCACAAATGCCAGTTCTTCCTGGGCTTTCTTGAGGTTGTCCTGCATCGCCTGAGCCTGCTTCATGAGGCCTGCGAGTTGTCCTTTGTTAAACATGATCTTTTCCTTTTAAAACGTTGAATCGGGGTGTGCTTTTACGGCTGAAACCTGGTGCCAGAAAGACTGGCTTTGATCATATCGGCTTGGCAGCCAGCGGCCTGATGCTGCCGGGAACAATTCGGGCGCCCCAGTCGCGCATCAAATCCTGCACAAGGGGGTCGTTCTGGATCATGTCTTCCGCCGCGCGCTGCCGCTCGGCCTGCGCAGCGGCATTGCGGCGCGCCGGCGTGTCGGTCACGGGCCCCACTTCTACCGCTAGCTTGAGGGCCGGATCGCCCACGTGGGTTTGCAGCGCAGCCTGCAGTTTCTCGCGCGCGGCGGCCTGGTTCAGCGACTCGCGCTCCACGCGCAACGTCCACAGCCCCTGGTCCTGGCTGCGCAGCTCCGACTGCAGGCCCAGCTCACGCGTGAGCGCGGCGACTGCCTCGGCCGCCACCATCTGGTTGACCGTCTGGCTCCAGGCTTCACCCAAGGGAACCGGCACCAGCGGCGCAGGCGCTGCGGAAGCAGCCCCGGGCTGCGGGCGCTGTGGCTGCGGCGGCGCCTGCACAGGTGCGGCCTCAGGCACGGGCGCATGGCTTGCTATTGAATCAGGAGCAGCTTGCCCACGTCCTGTATGGGCTGGAGGCCGATTTGATTCAAAACTTTGTGAAGCGGCTGCGCGCGGGGTCGGTGCGGCAATGGGCTCAGGCTCAGGCGCGGGCGCACGAACCGGCGCCGCAGCGCGCTCAGGCACCGCTGCCGGCGCAGGCGCGCTGGCCCGGGCGGACTCAGGCTGAGGCTTTTTTCCAGGCTCGGCGGCACTCCCCATGGTGGGTTGCGCACCGGAAGCCGAAGGCTTGAAGGCCAGCAGGCGCAGCAGCACCATGGTCAAGCCCGCGTACTCGTCGGGCGCCAAGCCCAGTTCGCCGCGCCCATGCAGGCACAGGCTGTACAGCAGCTGCGTTTCGTCGGCAGGCAGCGCCTGCGCCAGGCGGGCCGTCTCGGCGATGTCCGGGTCGGCGCCGTCGTCACCCGCGCCCATTTCAGGCACAGCCTGCAGCACCGCCATGCGCTGCAGGACGGTGGTCATTTCTTCAAGCGTAGACGCCGCACTCAGGCCATTCAGCCGAAGCGCCTCGGAGGTTTCCACCACCGTTTTGCCGTCGCCACGCGCCAGCGCATCGAGCAGGCGGTACACATAGCTGCGGTCCACGCTGCCCAGCATGGTGCGCACGCTGGATTCTTCGAGCGAGCCCGAGCCAAAGGCAATCGCCTGGTCGGTCAGCGAGAGCGCGTCGCGCATCGAGCCCCGCGCCGCACGCGCCAAGAGGCGCAGCGCCTGCGGCTCGGCCGGCACGTTCTCAACGCCCAGCACCTGCGTCAAGTGCTCCAGCACCGTCTCGGGCGCCATGGGCCGCAGGTTGAACTGCAGGCAGCGTGACAGCACCGTGGCCGGCACCTTCTGCGGATCCGTCGTGGCCAGCACGAATTTGAGGTACTCAGGCGGCTCCTCCAGCGTCTTGAGCATGGCGTTGAACGCCGTGTTCGTCAGCATGTGCACCTCATCGATCATGAAGACCTTGAAGCGGCCGACGACGGGCTTGTACACGGCCTGCTCAAGCAACTGGGCGATTTCGTCGACCCCGCGGTTGGACGCCGCGTCCAGCTCGGTGTAGTCCACAAACCGGCCGCTGTCGATGTCGGTGCAGGCCTGGCATACACCGCAGGGCGTGGCAGTGATCCCGCCCTGCCCGTCCGGGCCCAGGCAATTGAGCGATTTGGCCAGAATCCGGGAAATTGTCGTCTTGCCTACGCCCCGCGTGCCAGTGAACAAATAGGCATGGTGCAGGCGCTGGGTGGCCAGCGCATTGCCCAGCGCCTGCACCACATGCGACTGCCCCACCATTTCAGAGAAATTTTTGGGGCGGTATTTGCGGGCTAAGACGAGATAGGACATCCGCCCATTCTAAATTGACGACGGCCTAGGCTTCGGGGGTGTTTTCAGGCGATGTTCCCGTTGATACAAGGGTCATTCCCAAGTCCCTTACAATCGACCGTGACGGGCCTTCCCGCATGGTAAAGCGGCCAACCGGGTCAGGTGGGGAACCAAGCAGCCCTAACTGTGGAGTCAGTGCCGGGGTCAAGGCTCGTCACCTTATTCATCTCAAATCCGCGGCTCTCGCGGGTTTCCAGCTCAAAGCAGCTTCTCGCCGCGGTTTTGTATCACTTGAGTGTGTCACTTCATTAATTTATGGAGCAGGAGAAGACATGGCTCAAATCGAAGGACTGAACCTCCGCGGCTCCCGGTGGTACGTGAGCATCCTTGTTCCAAATGATCTTCAGGGCGCCTACCCTTTGGTGAACTTGCAAACCTGCGTGCCAAACCGGTATAGACGAATCACAACGGCACCTTCACAATAACCTGAACTCAAATAGCCGTATTTATCCGTGTACAAAATCTTCGAGGTTCCAGCTACCGGCGCCGAATCAAGCGAACAGCTCGGCACGAAGTTCAAAATTTGGTACCGAGACCCTGACTACGGCTTAATGCTTTTCAAAGAGGGCCGCCCAGGAACTGGCGAAAACTGGGCAGAAAAGATCGCCTGCGAACTGGCGGGAGAACTTGGAATTCCGCACGCTCACTATGAATTTGCGACTTATCAAGATAAGCAAGGAGTGGTGACGCGGACGCTAGTGGATAGGGGTGCGCGACTAATACACGGGAACGAACTGCTCACGAGTTATGGGATGGACTATGACTTGGAGCAAAAGGTCTACCGCCGCCGAAGCCACACGCTCAGGCGTGTTTTAGGGTATTTCCGCAGAAGCACCGATCTACTTGGTGCGCCCTACGGTTTCAAACGAACTGAGAATGTCAGAGATGCCCTTGATGTTTTTTTAGGCTACCTCATGTTTGATGCATGGATCGCAAATCAGGACAGACACGACGAAAACTGGGCACTGCTACGAGGTACGGATGGAAACAGTTTCTTGTCGCCCTCATACGATCACGGATCTAGCATGGGCCGCAATGAACCAATCGCCAAGATGATCACCATGCTGACAACAAAAGACAAAAATCAACATATCTCGAAATATATTCTCGGCGCACGGTCTGCGTTATATCCCCATATTGGAGATCACAAAGTTAAAGCTTTGCTTACCCTCGATGCCTTTGCGCAGGCGGCGCGTTTGCGCCGCGAGGCTGCTGAAGAATGGAGAAATCGCCTAAGAGGCATATCTGCAGATGATGTTGCCGGGATTGTGGATTTGATCCCAGCACACCTAATGCCCCAAGCTGCAAGAACGTTCACTAAGGAACTTTTGCGACTGAACAGAGAAAGAATTTTGAATTGTGAGATCTAAATGAAGCACTTGTATGTTGCTTGGCAGGATGAGGATAGTAGAGAGTGGGTGCCTGTGGCGCTATTAGAGTCTCGTGACGACGGCTACACGTTGCAATACACGAAAGGCGCAAAGCGATGCAAGAGCTTCGTGGGTTTGGGCCGTATGGACGCTTTGGATCAGGTCTATCAGTCAGAACAACTTTTTCCGTTTTTTCAGAACAGGATGATCAACAAGTCACGTCCTGAATACAAAAACTACTTGAGATGGCTTGGATTAGACGAACTTACCGATGATCCGTTTTCAATTCTCACGGTCACTGGTGGATTGAGGGCCACGGACTCTTTTGAACTAATTCCCCCACCGGAGCGAGATGGCGACAATCTTCGTCTCGACTTTTTTCCCCGTGGCTTACGGCACATGCCAGAAGGCACACAAGACCTAATCTCTCAACTCGCGCCGAACGACCGGCTGTATTTGGTCAGGGACATTCAAAACCCAAAAGATCCAAACGCCCTACTTCTTCGCACCGACGCACCAAATGCGCTAGTTGGTTATATCAACAAGTATTACTGTTCGGGTTTGGGCCAGTTGCTTGCGAAGGATTCAGAGACAGTCACGGTGCACGTAAAACAAGTCAACCGCGACGCCCCTTTGGAGATGAGGCTGCTGTGTACGCTTAAGGCTCCCGCAGCGCTCAACTTTAAATTACTCGAATGCGAAAGCGATTTTTTGCCTTGGGTGTCTGAAACTGGCGATGCGAATCCTAAGGAAGTATTTCGCAACGCCGGCTTAGAACTCGGATTTGAATAGCGGATTTTGCTCATCGTCTGCCCTTGCGCCGGCCCCATGGGGCACCGTTTGGGCATCCTTCCAAAGTCCCTTCCCTGCCTCTCTCGCGCCCTACGCTCTCCCCTTATTGAGTATTCCAGACGGGCCTCCGGAGACTGCTCTTTTTCGTAAACCCTGTAGTGTCACGCTAGGCCCGCCTTGAGTTGTTCCAGGTTGGCGTCCACTCCGTTGACCATCACCTTCCCCACGATGTGTCTATAGGAGAAGTAGACTACATATGAATCGAGGCAAGGAGGGTGCTATTTTGATGGACGAACTTCTGACCGCATTGCGATACAAAAGCGAAGGTGCTGATATTGACTTTAAGTCGGCACAGTATCGATTTACATATGGAAGTGAAGATGACAAGGGCGAAATGCTCAAGGATATCTTGGCGATATCCAACGCTTGGCGCGATGGGCATGGGTACATTCTGCTCGGTTTCCGAGACCAGCGCCCACACCCTGCCGAGGTGGTTGGCATAAGTGAAAGTCTCGACGATTCGAGAGTGCAGCAATTCGTAAATGAGAAGGTGAAGCCAAAGCTGACATTCAGCTACGAAGAGCATTTGTACGAAGGCAAGACAGTAGGCGTTATCACGATTCCTAAGCAAAAGCGGCCTTTTTACATCTCTCGCGCGTACGGCAAGCTTAAAAGTAACGTGGTGTATGTGCGGCGCGGTAGTAGTACTAGCGAAGCAGAGCCACCGGAGATTGCTGCTATGACTCATGCCGATGCAGGCCGCGATGATGTGCGCGTGAAGTTGTCCTTGCTGACTCCGACCAATGGCGATTTGCCTGTTAGCTTTGCCCTTAGCTACATGCAGTTCAGTGAGAAGTTTCCCGACTACGAAACCCCTCGCAATACCAACGTGATTACATTGCTGCATGACAACGCAGATTTTTGGAGAGATTATGCTGAGTTCGTTCGCGTAGAGGAAAGTCTCATCGCTGTGAAGTTCGTGTTGCGCAACAACTCGGAAGTCCCTCTGTCGAACGCAAAAATTGAGATAACTGTAGAGCCACTCAACCAGCAAGGCATCGAAATGCTCGCGGGGTATGACTTACCAAAGAAACCTCCGGCTCAGTTCAATCCGCTCTATGGCATGAAGGTGCCTCCAATGGTTCAGAAGATTTCCCCGCTCATCGTAGATAAGAGTGGCACTATCCCGATCTGTAATGTGAGCTTTGGATCGCTATTGCCAGGAGAGGAAAGTAGGACACACGACACCCTTGCAATCATTCCACTAGGTCCTGGCAAGTTACGATTGCACATCCGCATCCTCGCCGGTGAGTTACGCACGCCGATTGAAAGCGAACGTGAAATTGATGCTACCGGTAGCGTGGAACAATTCGACCTGGAAGGTTTCAAGGTCTTCATGCGCGAATGGCTGATTCGTCCTCAATCCAAAGGATAGGTTGAAAAAATGACATGCGTGCGAACACCCGGCCAATTCGCACTAAACACGCCCTAAGCAGGCAGTCATCGATCCAGCTATTCGCCGGGAACTTCCCAAATGCGTGACTTTTATCTGCTAGGGAGCCCCCTCCTAATGGGCCGGTTTTATTCTTAAGTCCGCTGCTATTTCTGTCCAAAACCCTTAATGGGTCTCGTTTCTGGGCATTTCACTGCAAGCGGAAAGTCGTCACAGCAAGCGCATAAGGAGAGCGCAGGCCGCGAACCAAGGAGCACCATCCCCGTCAGTCCCCCGCAGGCCTGCAAACCTCAGTTTCATATTGCACCCATTCTTCGCCTACGATGCATACAACTAGAGGAGACGAAAGTGACGGACCCCACCACAGAGAGCGCAAAAGCTATTCAAGAGGTCGCCAAAGCAACAGGAAAAGGAATAGACGCCGCACGTGAAGCCGGGGGCTTCATAGCAAAGTACGTTGGCACTCCGTTGGAAGAGGCGATAGGCATCTGGACTGATCGACTCAAGTATGTCCGCTGGGAGCAGCAGGTTGAACTTATGCGACGCGCAGATGAAAAGTTAGCGGCGCTAGGCTCAAATTCACGTCTCCACGCAATCCCTCTTCAAATTGCTATCCCAATTCTTCAGGAGGGCTCCATGCAGAGCGATGCAGCTCTCCAAGACCGCTGGGCAAATCTTCTCGTAAACGCGGCGAATGTTGCCAATAACATAGAGATTCAAGCCTCGTACATCAGCATGCTGAAAGATATGTCGAGCCTCGACGTCGCCATCCTAGACGCTATTTATCGCCTTCCGTTTGACAAAGCCTCAACCGACGGGGTTTGGCCAGGAAAGTTACCTAAGATTGCGGAGTTTTTTCAGGAAGAGCACGCTCAACTAGGCTATGTCGGTAATGTCGAAGAACCGGTACTCCTCTCGTTAGGGAATCTCTCACGGTTGGGCTGTATCCGCCCTTCGGGTGGTTGGGACGACGCACAAATGTTCACCCGCGTCTATCCTAGTCTTCTAGGGAAATTCTTTGTAGCGGCATGTACGTTGCAATCGTCAGCTCAGACCATGTAGCTTACACACCCACCACGTCGCGGCGAACCCGCATGATCGTCTGCATGCTGGTTTTCATGTTGCGGGCAATTGCGGTCACAGCATCACCGGACTCAGGGCGCGTTCGTACACACGCCATCTCGTCCTCTGTAAGGCTTTTAGGATGTCCGAATCGTGATCTATGTCCGTAACCCTATCAAGCTAATTTATGAATAGGCTTAACAAGGCTGTCCACATCCAGTCGATCTCTGACAGTCACATAAGAATGTAAATACACTTAATAACAACATCTGGCGATTTAACCGGATTTAAATGATGAAACTATTGCTCACTGCCGCGTTCTATTTCTTTGCGCTCTCCTGCCTCTCCCAGGAAGTGGGCTCTCGGCAAGATTGTTCTGCCCCAGCGCCTCCTCCGACACGGAGAGTAATTCAGGTTGCGCCCGCGCCAAGCGTTTCGCTCCAGTGCGGGTCGAACACCATTAATCAGACCATGGAAAAAGGAATGTCAGAGTCCGTCAGTTCAGGACCCATGGCATCGAAGGCGACTAGCGACCCACGTTCGGAAAGCAGTCCGATAACGGTGGCTCTTATTGCGGGACTTGTGGGACTTATTGGAGCTTTTGCTGGAGTGATGGGTAGCCTAGCTGTCGCCAACAAAACGTCGAAAACACAAATGGAGATCGAGACCCGGAAGCTCCGGGCGGCAGTAGTTACCCAAGAGCGCTTAAGGTGGTTGCAAGACATCCGCCAACGCTTGGCAAAGCTGTACACGGCAATGGACATGCAGTACAACAAAGTTATGCGACCCAAATCTGGAGACCCCAAAGAGCATCAGGAAAGGCAACGAGAACTTGATAGTCTTTCGGATGAAGTGATGGAGCAACATCATGTCTTGCATTCAATGCTGAATCCAAAAAAACAGGATCAAGCCGATTTGAGGCAAGCTCTACAAGAGGCACAACTAGCATTGAGCAAGGCCTTCAATCAGCAGGATGCTAGTCAAATGGCCACGAATCGAGAACGCTATGAGGAGATTAAGGTTAGGGCGTTTGGTGCGGTGACAAATATTGGCACTACCACTTGGAGCCGTATAAAAGAACTTAGCTGAAAGGATTCCGAAGAGCATGCTCGCAATAGAGGCGCATCCAATGGAAGTTATTGCAGGCTAGATATTGGATTGCCGGAAACCTTATTCCGCTATAGCCGCTGCTCAACGTAGCACATCAACCCCTCACAAGCATCCTCCACCAAGTCGAGCACGTGCTCGAAGCCATCCTTGCCGCCGTAGTAGGGATCAGGCACCACCGGGCTGTCGTGCTTCAGGCAGAACTCGGTCAACCTGCGTACTTTGGCGAGATGTTCGGCCGGGCACTCTTCCTGAATCAAGGCAAGGTTGTCCCAGTCCATCGCCAGGATCAAGTCGTGACGCTCAAAATCCGAATCTGAAATTTGCCGGGCCCTCAGGGCTGACAGGTCATAACCGCGTCTGGACGCGTGTGCCTGTGAACGTTCGTCGGGCGGGTTGCCGGGGTGGTAGTTGTGGGTGCCGGCTGAGTCGACCTGGATTTGATCAATCAGGTCGCGATCTTTGACTTTTTGCAGGAACACGCCTTGGGCTGTGGGGCTTCGGCAGATGTTGCCCATGCAGACGAAGAGGATGGAGTAGCTGGCGGCCATGGCAACCTGTCAAGGCGTTGTTGAAGGCAACAGAATACGGAACTGGATCAGGTAAGGCGTTTTGACCCAAGCACCGTCCAGGTGATCCGGGCCCATAGCCAGGTTTGTCCATCTGTCAGACATGTCCGCCGTGGCTATAAAGGACTGTATGTAGCTGCCGGACCAAGTACACAGAGACGAAAAGCTTTCCTCTCCCTTATCTACCGCAGCTCGAATGTTCGCCCCATAGTTGACTTGCAGCTTGTGACCTGACGGCAGGCAAATTGCAAGCCGTCGTGACTCGGCCTGGGGTCCGGAACTCACGAGGTATCTGCCTCTTAGATCATGCGGCACGACGTAGCCGCGATCCATAACTCCGATTGATTCAGGCTCTGAGGCGAGTGAGTAAAACATTACCTTGCCGGTCTCACCGGGCACGGCTGTCTGGCTTGTGATTCGACACTGCTTCTCCCCTCGGTACGCGGTATCAGTGAGAGTACTCCCCCGATTCTCAAAGTCGCAGGCATATCCCTCCCTGACCTCCAGCACGAAAGGCTGCGCTTGAAGATGAATTGGCAGGTCTTGCTGCGCCAACGCCGGCGCGCAAACACAGGCCAAGGCCAACAAACAATACGTCAACGTCAATGGCTGCATATCGCTGTACCTTTGTTCTGACTGGAGGACTACTGAGCCGCCTCTTCAATCGCCTCTGTCGTCTGCAGCGCGTGCTGCGCGATCTGGGCCGAAGCCAGCGCCAGCGAGGCCAGCGCATAGGTGCCGCTGATGATGCCTTTGTACGCAACTTCAGCCGCAATGGCGTCCTGGCCCAGGCCTTCGGTGGCGGCAATGATGCAGGCCTCTACGCTGTCGAGGCCGGCGTCGCCATAGAGGTCTTCGCCTTCGTAGCTGACGCGGTATTCAAACTCTTCTTGCATCATCGGATCGATGTGGAAACGGACGATCATGTTTGTTCCTTCCTGCAGGTGCTGCCTGTATTGACTGTTCTTGAATATTTTCCCGGATGCTATCAAATCAATAGCTGATAACCAACACCGTACTTGGGCTAGAGGCCGAAATGACTCATAACGCCCTGCCCTGCGGCGCGGCCGCTGGCAAAGCACGCTGTCAGCAGGTAGCCGCCTGTAGGCGCTTCCCAGTCGAGCATTTCACCCGCGCAAAACACCGGCTGTGGCATGGCAGCCGCGGTGGCCAGTTGCAACCGTGCACCCAGGCCTTCAAACATCACACCGCCTGCCGTGCTGATGGCTTCATCGATGGGCCTTGTCGCTGTCACGCGCACCGGCAGCGCCTTGATGCCTGCGGCCAGCCGGGCCGGATCGGCAATCGCGTCCTTGCCCAGCAGCTCGTACAACATGGCGGCCTTGATGCCGTCGAGGTTCAGGCGGCTCTTCAAGTGGCTGGAGAGCGAACGCGAGCCGCGCGGATGGCGCACTTCGACCAGCACCTGCTCCGGCGTCTTGTCCGGCAGCAAATCGAGCAGGAAGGTGGCGCTGCCGTGGGCGGCGATCTCGTCACGCAGCAGGCTCGAAACAGCGTAGACCAGGCTGCCTTCCACGCCGGTGGCGGTGGCGATGAACTCGCCCTTGCGGCTAAAGCTGCGGCCTTGCGAGTCAGTGAAATGGATAGCGACCGACTTGAAGGGCTGGCCGGCAAAGCGGCTGGAGAAGTGTTCCGTCCAGCCCGTGGCCGTTGGCGGGCTTTTGCCAATGAGTTCCTGCAGGAATTCGCGGCGGGTTTCGCCGGGTTCGGCCGCGGCTTCCTGAATTTGCGCGGGGCTGTCGGGCCGTGCGGCCACATCAAAGCCGCAATTGGACGGCGAGAGCGGCGCCACCGCCGCGCCGCGCGCTGCCAGCAGCGGCACCCACGCACCGTCGGACCCCAGCCGCGCCCAGCTGCCGCCACCCAGCGCCAGCACCACGGCGTCAGCCTGAGCCAACACCTCACCCGCAGGCGTCGAAAACTTCAGCGCACCATCGTCGGCCCAGCCCAGCCAGCGATGCCGCATGGAAAATTGCACACCCGACTGGCGCAGGCGATGCAGCCAGGCGCGCAGCAGCGGCGCGGCCTTCATGTCTTTGGGGAACACGCGGCCCGAAGTGCCGACAAAAGTTTCAACGCCCAGCGCCTCGGCCCAGGCACGCAGTTCAGCCGCGCCAAAGGCTGCCAGCAGCGGCTGCAAGTGGGCGGCGTGCTCGCCATAGCGGCTCATGAAGATCTGCGGCGGCTCCGAATGCGTGAGGTTGAGCCCGCCAATGCCGGCCAGCAAAAACTTGCGGCCCACCGACGGCATGGCGTCATACACCTGCACCGACAAGGCGGCGCCGGCGCCGGCCAGCACCTCGGCGGCCATCAGGCCTGCGGGCCCGCCACCGATCACGGCGATGCGCAGTGGCCGGGTCTGAGAAGGATCAAAAGAAGCGGCAGTAGAAGTCAATGGGTTGCCGCGGTTGCGGGTCACAAGTTAAGTCGAGAAAAGCATTTGCCTGAAAGCAGGCAGCCGGAAAAGCCGGAACCGGCATGTCCGCGCTGAGCCATGCAAGGACAAGGAGGGGCGCCCTGCGGGTGCCGGGGAGTCCGCAATTATTGCAGGTACACCGAATTGAAGCGGAGTGGTTCACGGTGGATGAATCAAACCGCCGCAGCCTCAAACGCAACAGCCTCATGCGCAAAACAACAGAATTTTCAAAGAGGTAATACCAACAACCTACCCGACCACCACCGATTGAGACGGTTCAGAAAAATATTCTTCCCGGAACTATTGACCCGTCACAAATTGCATAAACTGCGGTGCTAGCATTTAGTAAGCATGCTTATTAAATGAGCAGTCGTCCGTAAAACAACGAGGGATTACAAATGACAACCAGAGACAACAACGCCGCTCAACCGGCCATCCGCCCGCTCGCGCGCAGGCATTTTCTCCAGCAATGCGGCACCGCCGCGGCGGTCTTTGCGGCGCCCTCCTGGGCGCAATCCCGCACACTGCGCCTGGGCACCACGGTAGACCAGACCGGCCTGGAAAAAGGCATTGGCAGCGACCTGGTGAAAGGGGCCACGGCCTACTTCAATGCAGTCAACAAGACCGGCGGCATCAATGGCGCCAAGGTCGAGCTGGTCACCGCAGACGACCAGTTCAAGCCCGACCTCGCCAAGGCCAATGCGCAAGCCTTTCAGGCCGACAGCTCCGTGCTCGGCATCCTGAGCCCCCTGGGCACCCGACCCACCGCAGCCATTGTTGAAACCATCCGCGACTTTGCGGTGGTAGGGCCGATCGCCGGCGCCGCAGCCGTGCGCAAGAACAGCCCGCCCAACGTGTTCTGGGTGCGCGCCACGTTCGACGCCGAGATCGAAAAACTGATTCACACCGCCGTCACGCTGGGCACCACCCGCATCGGCATCGTGCACCCCAAGGATCCGCTGGGCCTGTCTATCCTGGCCTCGTTCCAGAAGGTCATGGCCGAGGTGAAGCTGGAGCCGGTGATCATCGCCACCACGCCCACCAACACCAGCACAGACGTCGAGCCCGCCGCCAAGGCGATCGCGAAGGCACAGCCGCAAGTCGTCATCATGGTGTTGTCGGGCGTGGCGCCGCTGTTTGTCAAAGCCTTGCGTGATGCGGGCGGCACCAGCACGATCTATGGCCTTTCCAACGCGGCCAGCGCCGTCAACATCACCGCCATGGGCGAGAAGGGGCGCGGCGTGGGTTTCGCCATCATCGTGCCCTCGCCGGCCTCGAGCAAAAACACCCTGGTGCGCGGCTACCAGTCCGACATGCAGGCCAGCGGCTGGAAGGACTACACCTTGTTCGGCCTCGAAGCCTATGTCAATGCGCGAGTCATGGCCGAAGGCCTGCGCCGCGCCGGCACCAAAGTGACGCGGGAATCGCTGATCGCCGGGCTGGACGGCATCACCAACTTCGACCTGGGCGGCATGCGCGTCAACTACGGCAACGGTAACCGCGTGGGCAGCACCTTTGTCGACGTCGGCGTGGTGGGCTTTGACGGCCGGCTTCTGACCTGAGCAGTTACATCGGCGGCGCAAACCCGTTGCGCCCGACGATCACACGCAGCGCGGTCGGCTTGCCGGCCTGCTCCTGCGCGGTGATCATCACTTTGGCGCCCGGCACCAGCAAGATGTTTTCGTCCGCCTTGCCGGGCTTGAAGGACACCACCGGCACACCGGGCAGCACGATCACCGTCTTCTCGCCGTCTTTGTAGCGCAGCGTGAGCTTTTGCCCGCCGGGCACCGACGAGGGCGCCATCGCCAGGTCAGCGACGGTGGCGTTGGTCATGGTGCTTTCAGGCCGCAAGTCCCAGGGCCGGTGGCCTTCACCGGTGCCGCGCGCGGCTTCAGGAAACACCACCACCTCCAGCGCCAGCTGGCTGCCGTCAGCCTGCGGCATGGCGGCAGTGCCGATGTAGCTGCCGGGCTTGATGTCGGCCAGCGCCAGCGGATACACCTCGGACACATCCATGGCCGCGGGCCGCACCAGCGTAATCACCTCGCCGCTGCGCTCCCTCACCGTCAGGCTGGTGGCGTCGACTTTTTCAATCGTGGCGCGCAGGCGCAGCGTGGGGTTCGCGGGTGTGGGGGCTTGCGCCAGAGCCAGTGGCAATGCGGCCGCCAGGGCCCACGAGACGGCGAGATGCTTGAACTTGATCATGAAGTGCCTTTCAGCCGGCATGTAATCGGAAGGTGGAATGTGCGCCGGACAGCCCGATGAGATCAATCCACCATCACCACAGTTCCCTGCCCGGTCAGAAAAGCTGCTTTCACCGGCTCACCCGGATAAATCAGCTGCACCGCTACCCGGTAGGCCTGCAGTTGCGCCACCAGCGCCGGCTGCAACTGCGGTGCCACGGCCGATTTGTAGTCGAGCACCCACCAGTGGCCTTCATGGCCGGCGTCTTTGCGCCGCACCAGGCGGTCCAGCCGCAGCGCCTGGCCGGCATACACCAGATCGACCTCATTGCCCTGCCAGGCGATCGCATCGCGGTGCCAGGCCCAGGCGCCCTCACCCGCCTGAATGCGCCGCGCCAGATCGGCCGCCTGCCGGGCCTGCGCGGGGCTGAGGCGAAACTCGCGCGCCGCCGCCTTCACCTGTTCGGCTGACAGCGCACCGCCCCACTCCAGCAAACGGTGCATGGCCTTGCCGATGCGCGCCTTGAGCGAGTCTTCGTCCAAACGCTCCACGGCGGGCGCCGCGGGCATCAGAGCTTCGGGCAATTCGGGCAGCTCAGGGAGGTAGAACACACCGGCGTCCGCTGCATCGAGATGGACGCCCGCCGATTCATCTGCCACGGGCGCGGGCAATTCGCCCACCAGGCCCTGCAGGCGCTGCCACCAGCTCTCGGTCGTCACGCGGTGCGGCTCTATCGACGAAATCACCAGCGTATGGCGCGCACGCGTCAGCGCCACATACAGCGCATTGAGCTCTTCGCGCTTGCGGGCCGCCTGCTCGTTGGCCAGCGTGTCGACTGCGCAGGCGGGCGGCCGGCTTTCGCTGACGAGGAAGACAAACTTGCGTGGCTCGGTCGCCTCGCCGGGCCAGTCGACCAGCACGCCCATGCTGTCAGCGTTGCGCTCCACCGTGTCGGTGTCCAGCAGCAGCACGGCTTCGGCCTCCAGGCCTTTGGCGCCGTGAATCGTCAACAGGCGCACGGCCTCGGTGCTGACCGTGGCGGGCGCCTGCGTGCCGCCCGCCTTGAGGGCACGCACAAAGCCGTAGGGCGTGGCGTAGCGCCCGCCGTCCAGCGCCAGCGACACACCCAGCAGCGCGCGCAGGTTGGCGACCACCGCACCGCGCTCAGCTGCCGGTGCGGCCGCGCCAAAGCGCGCCAGCACGTCGCCGTCGTCGTAAATGCCCTGCAGCGCATCGTGCGGCGGCAAGCTGTCCAGCCAGCCCTTCCATCGGGTCAAAATGGCCCCCAGCCCAAGCAGGTCATGGGCTAGCAGCTCCTCTTTTTGTAGCAGCTCGTACCACGGCAGCCCGTGCTCGCGATGCAGCAAGGCCAGTTGCACCAGGCTGTCATCGCCCACACCAAAGAGCGGCGAACGCAGCGCGCGCGCCAGCGACAGGTCATGCTGCGGCGACACCAGCACGTCCAGCAGCGCGACGATGTCCAGCACTTCGCAGCAATCGATCAGCTCGGTTTTTTCGCCCACTTGCGCGGGAATGTGCAGCGCGCGCAATTCATCCTGCAGCGGCAGCAGGCCCGCGCGTTTGCGCGACAGCACCATGACGTCCTGCGGCCTGAGGCCACCCGCCACCTGTTCTGAAATCCACGCGGCGGCCTGGCGGGCTTCGCGCGTGCGCAGGGTTTCTTCGGGCAGCTCTCGCGGCATGGTGAGGCTATCGCGCCAGCCCGCGGCCAGCGGTGAGGCTTCTTCTTCGTCCTTGTTCCGCGGTATCGGCGGCAGGCGGCCCACGGCGCCGGCCAGGCCAGACGCCGTGGTGTGTTCGCGAAAGCCGTCATAGCCGTCAGCTTCACGCGCCGTGACCATGGCGGCGTTCACGGTGTCGATCACCGCTTCGGCATTGCGCCGCGTGTGGTCGCAGCTGAGCAAGTCGCCGCCCAGGCCATGCACCACAAAGGCCTGCGCGGCGCGAAACACCTGCGGCTCGGCGCGGCGAAAGCGGTAAATGCTTTGTTTGGGGTCGCCCACCAAAAACACACTGGGCGCCGTGCCCGCGCCCGAGTAACCGATGAGCCAGGAATACAGCGCCTGCCACTGCAGCGGGTTGGTGTCCTGGAACTCGTCAATCATCAAATGACTAATGCGCGCGTCCAGCCGCTCCTGCACCCAGCCCGACAAAACGGGGTCGGCCAGCATGAGCAGCGCGGCGCGCTCGACATCGTTCATATCGACCCAGCCGCGGTCGCGCTTTAACGCGGTGAACTGCGCGATCACCACGCGTGACAGGCGCGCCATGCGCTGCTGGTACTGCCAGGCGTCGTGCTGCTGGCAGGCCTGCACCACTCGAAGAACGAGGTCTTGCGCCTGGCGAATGCGTTCAATGCCCGCAATCTTTTCGCCGAACTTGCGGGCCGTGCCTTTTTCAGTCAGCAACGCGGTAAAGACGGCGGGCATATTGCCGCTGCTCAGGGCCAGCTCGAGCTCCACGCCCTTGGCCGAGAAGGTCGGCGCGCTGGCGCGGCCCAGTGCCTTGGCGGCTTCGAGCAGAAGACGGTGATTCGAGGGGTCTGCCGCATCCGCAGCCAGGCAGTCTTCCGGCACATTCAGCCCGGTGAATTCGGGAAACTGCAGGCCAAAGGGTTGCACCGACGCATCGATGACGCCTTTTTCATCAGCCAGCGTGAACTCGGTGCGCTTGTCGAGCGCGGCCTGCAGGGCCTTGTCGGTCTGAAAGCGCCCGTGCGCCAGCACCACGGCTTCAAAGTCGGCCCGGTGCGATGCGTCTGCCGCCACCGCCGCGTAAAACCGCCGCCAAACCAGCGCGCGCGCCGGCGCATCGTCTTCGAGCAGTTCGTAATTGACGGGCAGCTCCAGCCGCTGCAACACCGCCACCGGCGCGCTGCGCAGCAAGGCGGCAAACCAGCTGTGGAAGGTGCGGATCTGCACCGAACGGCCGCTGGCCAGAATCGAGCGGTATAAATTTGATAGCTGCTGGCGCACGTCCTGTGCGGACTTCAGGCCTCTTTGGCTTGAAACATCGAGCCTGACGCCGCGCATTTCAAGCTCTCGCTGCAAGGTGGCGTCGTCGGCATGGGCAAAGGCCTTGAGCCAGTCGTCCAGGCGCTGGCGCATTTCGCCGGCGGCCTTTTTGGTGAAGGTGATGGCCAGGATTTCATGCGGCAGCACCTGCTGCCCGGGTGCGGCCGTAGCCCCATCGAGCAGCGCACGCACGATGCGCGAGACCAGCATCCAGGTCTTGCCTGCGCCGGCGCAGGCCTCTACCGCCACGCTGCGCCGCGGATCGCAGGCGATGGCGTAGAAGGCGTCGGCCGAGACCGGCTCGCCGTTGCATTCGTAGGCGGCGCTGTGGGCGATCAGTGTGTTGGCTGGCGGGGTCATGCGCCCTCTCCCGCGGTTTCCTCGTCGAGACTCCAGAAGTCCTTGCGGCAGAGACCCCGCGCCGCGCAGTAATCGCAAGCCTTGCCCTCGCCCAGCGCCGGCAGCGCCGCGCCGCGCGCGATGCGGGCCATGTCGGTCAGGATGCTGTCGATGAGCTCATCGCGCAGGCCGACGATGTCGGGCTGCTCGTAGGTTTTGGTCGGCTCTTTTTCACCCAGGTTCACATAGGCCGCAGCCAGTGTGTCGTCCGTCATCAGGGCGGCATAAAAAGCCAGCTGCGTGTCTTCCTGGCCGTTCTTGATGCGCTCGGTGGTCGTGCTGCGCGGCTCGGTCTTGTAGTCGATCAACAGCGCGTGTCCGTCGGCCTGGCGGTCTATGCGGTCCAGCTTGCCCAGCAGGGTCAGCCCGCCCAGCGGCACTTCGCGCCAGGCCTCACCGGCCTCAAACGTGGCGCCGGTGGCCTCATGCTCGGCCAGCCATTTGAGGTAGCCCTCTCGCACGCCTGGCCACGCGGCCGCGAAGGGCAGGAACTCGCTTTCACTCAGCGCCAGTTCATGCGTGGCGGTGTCGGCTGCTATATTAATCATAGCTACACGCCCAGACAGGTCCTGGGCTGGAGCCGCTTTTAGTGCCTCATGAAAGTGGTGCAGCAAGTTGTGCAGCCAGTTGCCGAAGTCGCGCTTGCCGAGCTCGCTTTCAAGCTCTTCAGGCTCCTGCAGCTTGAGCTGGCGAAGCGCGAAAAACCGGTACGGGCAGCGCCGCAAATCTTCATAGGCGCTGGCCGACAGGCGTGTGACGGGCAAGGCTTCGCCTGTTGGAAAAGGATGCCGCGTGGGGTTGATATCTACGGCGCGCAAGACGCGCGGGTCGGCTGCGAGGGTGTGTTCCCCCGCCTGCGTTTCGTCCTGGGCCAGCAAAAGCTCCTGCACAAACCCGCTCGGAATCAAATGTTCGCCCGACTCGCTGGTGCGCCACAGCACATCCACATGCGGCATGCGCAAGGCGTAGTGCCAGGCCTGGCGCTGTGCGGCGGCCAGCGTTTCGCGCGAAGGCAGTCCCAGCAGTTCGCGCTGGCCGGGTGTCCAGGGGCCCGCAGGCTCCGGCGAGACCGGCAGACGGATCTCGTCGCAGCCGGGCAGCACCACGGCCTGCATGGGCCGGCCCAGCAGCTGCGGCAACGGCAATATCACCACCTGCTCGGCCGGCGGATGCAGCGGGGAAAACTTGCCGCCTTCCAGCGCCTGATTGGCCCATTGGATGAAGTCGTGAAGCCGCATCACCGGGGAGTTTTCAAATTCCGCCTCGGCACCTTCGTGCAGTCGCAGCACATCGAGCACCGTCTGGCCGGCCTCGTCCTGCGCCAATGCGTCCCACTGCCCGGCCGATTGCAGCGCGGCACGCAGGTCGCGCAACCACATCGCCAGGGGGCGGGCACGGCTGAAGGGCGTGCGCAAGGCGTTGACCTCGCGCGCCAGGGGCCCGGTTGCCGCGAACGCGGGCGGAACAATGCCCTCTTCCGGAAAATCCGGCAGGTCGCGCCAGGCGCGCACCCCCACCCGGCGCAGCTCGGTCTCGGCGGCCGTCAGCATGGCACTGTCAAAGGCCGGCGCATTTTTCAGCCAGTCCAGCACGGCGTCGGTTGAGGCGTCCCAGGGCATGGCGCGCAGCAGGCTCATCAGGCCGGCGGCAGCGCGCGTGGTGGAAAGCTTCCAGCCGGTTTCGTCGCGCATGGCGATGCCGCGCTCAGCCAGCATGGCGCCCACGCGGCGCGTGAGCTGCCGGTCTTGCGCGATCAAAGCGACCGGGCTGCGGCCTTGCGCCAGATGGGCGAGCACGCAGGCGGCGGCGCGGCCGGCCTCGTCTTCGGCATCTTGTGCATCGTGCAGCGCCGGTGGCTGCGGGCTCGCATCAAACGGGATGCACAAGGGGATGGCCACCGACAGATCGCCGAAATGCGCCTTGAGCGCTTCGGTGAGCGGATCGGCCTGAAAGCCTTCGAGCACGGCAAACAGCAAGGGCCTGGCCTGGAAAAGGCGGTCCGTCGGATACGCCGATGCTGCGGCCCAGGCCAGCGCGATGCGGCCCACGGCGGCCTCCAGCGCCAGCACGGGCGAGTCGAGCCCTGCGCCCAGCGTGAGCGCCAGACGCTCGCTCCAGGCCTGGCGCCGTGCCGGCATGACGGCCGCCGCGACACCCGCCAGGCTCCAGGCGGCCTCAACGAGGCGCCCGGACAGCGCATCTTGCTGGCCGCCCAGCCCGGCACGCGCCAGCAGCGATGCGGCCGTCAGCATGTCGACCGCCATGTCCATGCGCAAGTCATCACCCGAGGGCGCAAAAAGGCCTAGCGTGCCGCCCAGGCCGCTGGCCCAGTTCATCGTGGTTTCAAAGCGCGGCACAAAAAACGTCGCCCCGGCCTGCGCGGCCCAGGCCTGGCGTGCCTGCTGGATCAGTTGCGCATACGGCAGAAGCACCACCGCCTCAGCCGGGTGAACGCCCCGCGCCTGCAGCGTTGCGGCCAGTTGCGCGATAGCCTGCTGCCAGCAAAGCGCATCAGGCGGCGCCAGGGCGGTGTCGGCAATCTGGGCAGGTGGCATGAAAGAGGGTGTGGGAAGGGATGGTCAACAACAAAACACAGGCAAACAGGCAGGGGCCGGCGGTACGTATACGGCAAAAAGGCGGCAAGAACGGCATGTCAATTGAGGACGTCGCTATCAGGGTGATAGCCCCCGCCCGCCAGACCCCGCTACTTGCTTTCTGCCACAATGACTGCAACTCAGCCCTGTACCTTATGGTACCCATCCTAAACAGACCAAAAAAGGAGCCGTCATGGCAAGCGAACTGATCAAACATACCACCGATGCCACCTTCGAAGCCGACGTGCTGCAATCCTCCAAACCCGTGCTGGTGGATTACTGGGCCGAATGGTGCGGTCC
>CALRQR020000008.1:0-217404 GCA_943370375.1 Synechococcus sp. UW140 | reverse complement strand
TGCAGCACGTGGCCGAAGATGAGCATGTAGAGCACGGCGGTGAGCACCGGCGCACCTACCGTCTGGAAACCGACCTTCCAGAAGCGCAGGGTCTCTTTGTAGAGCAGTGTTTGCCAGCCGTTCATGTCGCTACTTTCGCGAGGTCCACCGTGACAGCCGGGGCCTCAATACCTGGTTTCTTGTTCATCACATCCAGAAAGACGTCTTCCAGGTCGGCTTTGCGAATTTCAACATCTTCCGCGACCAGCCCCGCTTCACGTATCGCCGCAAGGTATTGCTCGATGTCGTTCGCGTTATGCGCCGGGAACTGCACGATGCGCCCGGTAATGCGCGCCTGCGCAGCCAGGTGTGCGGGCAACTCGCTGTCGATCTTGAAGCGCAGCACATTGGAAGACGCGGCCTTAAGGAGCTCGGACGTTTGCGCCAGCGCCACCACCCGGCCCTGCTTGAGCATGGCAATGCGGCTGCACAGGGCCTCCGCTTCTTCGAGGTAATGTGTGGTGAGCAGCACCGTGCTGCCCTGCTTGTTGAGTTTGGCGATGAACTGCCACAGCGTCTGGCGCAATTCCACATCGACGCCGGCGGTGGGTTCGTCGAGCACGATGACCTGCGGCTTGTGCACCAGCGCCTGCGCGACCAGCACACGGCGCTTCATGCCGCCGGAGAGCTGGCGCATGTTGGCGTTGGCCTTGTCGGCCAAGCCCAGGCTGACGAGCAATTCGTCGATCCAGTCGTCGTTGTGCTTGATGCCGAAATAGCCGGACTGGATGCGCAGCGCCTCGCGCACAGTGAAAAAGGGGTCGAACACCAGCTCTTGCGGCACGACGCCGAGTTTTCGGCGGGCGCTGGCGTAGTCGGCCAGCACATCGCTGCCATGAACCTTGACGGTGCCACTGCTGGCACGCGACAGGCCGGCAAGGATGCTGATGAGGGAGGTTTTTCCGGCGCCGTTGGGGCCGAGCAGGCCAAAAAATTCGCCCTGCTGGATATCGAAACTCACATCGTCAAGCGCCTTGACAATCGGCCCCGTCTGATTTCGCGTGGATGAGTAGGTTTTAGAGACGGACTGGAATGAGATCGCTGGCATGAGCCCGTCATTTTAAGGGCGGATGCTGTTTTTATCCGGTCCGGCGGCCGAATGCCCTGCGCCAGGGCCCACGATGGACGAAGAACGCCGGGAGTGGCGGTCTCAGGCTACCGGGGCGGCAGTGGCGGGAGCAGGGGGAATAAGCTCTGCCACGCCATACAGGCCTGCCAGCTGGCGCAGGCGAGCCGGCAGGCCAGCGACTGAAAAGGTTTTGCCGGCCGCCAGTGCTTCGCGGCGGCACTCCAGCAGCACCGCCAGCGCGGAGGAGTCGAACTCCTTCAGCGCGCCTGCATCGGCCACCACGCTGGCCGACTGGGCCAGCACGGCCTGCTTGAGGCCGCGGGCGAACCCGGCAGCCTCAGCATGCGTGAGAACGGGAGGAAGCGTCAACACCTGCGGCAAATCCGCTCAGGGTTTCTTGGCGACAGTAGCGCCAGCGCCGGTATTGGACTGGTTGCGTTGCACCAGCGACGCGATCAGGCCGTCAACGCCCTTGGCGTTGATTTCCTGGGCGAACTGGGTGCGGTAGGTCTCTACCAGCCACACGCCCAGCACGTTCAGGTCATAGATCTTCCAGCCCGTGGCGGTTTTTTCCATGCGGTAGTCAAGCTGGACGGGGTCGCCCCGGCCCAGGACTTCGGTGCGCACCACGACTTCGGTGTCGGCCGCCTCTGCGCGCAGCGGCTTCACATTGACGCTCTGGTCGCTGACTTGTGCCAATGCGCCGGAATAGGTGCGGATCAGCAGCGTCTTGAACTCGTCTTGCAGCTTCTTTTGCTGCTCAGGCGTGGCCTGGCGCCAGTTGCGTCCCACGGCGGCAGCCGTCATGCGCGTGAAGTTCACATTGGGCATGATTTTGCTGTCGACGAGTGCCAGCACCTTGGTCAGGTCGCCGGCCTTGACGGCCTTGTCGGTCTTGATGTTGTCCAGCACTTCGGCCGACACGCGTTTGATCAGCGCGTCAGGCGCTTCGACCTGTTGGGCGCGGACGAAAGGCGTCGCGCCCAAGAGTGCCAGGCTGAGAGTGGCGGTCAACAAGTGGCCAAGGGTTCTACGTTTCATGATGTTCCTTCAAGGGTGAACCATGCGGCTGTCGGGATCGCGGCGCCCCGGTGAAGTACCTGGACTGCCATTGCGCCTGAAAACCGATGGTTCTGGGGAGATTTTGCGGGATTGTTTCCGGGCTGACGATGAAGTTATGCGGCAGTCTTGTAAATATTGTTGGAACAGCGCTTAAACAAGGCCTTATTTGGCCTGTTTAAGCTTGTTTCATCTTCTTACTTGGCAGCCGGAGCGGCGGAACCCGCAGGAGCAGGCTGGGCGCCTTCGGGCAAATCGAAACGCTCCTCTTTTTCGGCAGGGGCATTGCCGATCAGGCTGTTGCGGCGCTGCTGGTAGATCTCGCGGGTGAAACTGTATTTATCGAGTGCGGCCTGGTCGAGCACATCGCCGGCGCCCAGCAGGTTGGCGCGAACGTTCACGACGCGCAATGTCGTCAGGGAGTTGCGCACGCGGACATTGCTGGCCTGGGTGACCAGATCGAGCTGGGAATCCACTACGAGGCCAGCCGTGTCGCGCACTGAAGAAGGGCCGAGCAAAGGCAGCACCAGGTAAGGACCTGAGCCCACACCCCACACGCCCAGGGTCTGGCCGAAATCTTCTGAGTGCTTCTTGATCTTCATTTCAGTGGCCACGTCAAAAATGCCGCCCAAGCCCCAAAGGGTGTTGGTGGTGACGCGCGCCAGGCTGTCGGCCGCGGCCTCGCCCTTGCCCTGCAACAAGTTGTTGACGATGGCCCATACATCGGAAATGTTGCCGAAGAAGCTGGTAACGCCGGTGCGCACAGGCTGGGGCGTGACGTCGCGGTAGACCGTGGCAACCGGCTTGAGGACGGCGCGGTCCACGCCTTCATTGAAGCTGAACATGGCCCGGTTGAACGGCTCCAGCGGGTCAGCCGGATTGGCGCCCGGCCCAGTAGCACACCCTTGCAACAGCGCTGCTGCGAGAACAGCGCCGGCCCACCCTGCGGATTTTTTCATCGTGTTGTTGCTTGTCATTTTTTTTCTGTCGTCGCTGGTGGCGGTGCAGACCCTGATCCGGAACTGCTGTCCGCCGCTTTACTGTATAAAAACTGGCTGATCAGATTCTCAAGCACCACGGCCGACTGCGTGTTTTTGATCACGTCGCCCGCGGCAAAATTCTTTTCGTCGCCACCGGCTTCCACGCCGATGTACTGCTCGCCCAACAATCCGCTGGTCAATATTTTCAGCGAACTGTCCTTGGGAAAGACGTAACGGCTTTCCATGGCCAGATTCACGCTGGCCTGGTAAGACTTGTCGTCGAAAGTGATACTTTCAACCCGTCCGACCACCACGCCCGCACTTTTTACCGCGGCGCGCGGCTTCAAGCCGCCGATATTGTCGAATTTCGCCGTGATCTTGTAAGAAGTGTCGAAATTCAGTGAAAGAAGGTTGGCGGACTTCAGCGCCAGAAACAGGATGGCCGCGCCCCCAATCAGGACAAACAGGCCAACCCAGAGATCATTTTTGGAGCGTTGCATGGTTTTTCTTTCAGTGGCCCGAAAGGGCTGCCCTGCACCATTCACTCAGGGCGAGCACTGGAATGGTGGATTTTCTCATGGGCGGATTAAAAATGTTTTAGGGTGGTTTAAAGGCCGGATCAGAGGCTGAACATGGACGCGGTCAGCAGGAAATCGAGCCCCAGCACGGCGAGCGAAGCCACCACCACGGTCCGGGTCGTGGCGCGCGAGACGCCCTCAGGCGTGGGCTGGGCCTCAAAGCCCTGGTGCAAAGCCACAAAAGTGACGGTTACGCCAAAGACAAAACTTTTGATGATGCCGTTGCCCACGTCGCGCCAGACGTCCACGCCGGACTGCATCTGGCTCCAGAAGGAGCCCGCATCAATGCCAATCATGACCACGCCGACCAGCCAGCCGCCGATGATGCCCACGGCGCTGAACACGGCGGCCAGCAGGGGCATGGCGATGATGCCACCCCAGAAACGGGGCGCCAGAATGCGCCGCACCGGGTCTACCGCCATCATTTCCATGGCCGAAAGCTGCTCTCCGGCTTTCATCAGGCCGATTTCGGCCGTCAGCGCCGTGCCGGCGCGGCCGGCAAACAGCAGCGCCGTGACTACCGGCCCGAGCTCGCGCACCAAGCTAAGCGCCACCAGCAGGCCCAGCGCCTCTGCCGAGCCGTAGCGCTGCAGTGTGTAGTAACCCTGCAGGCCCAGCACAAAGCCGACAAACAGGCCCGACACGGCAATGATGGCAAGCGAGTAATTGCCCAAAAAGAAGATCTGGTCGCGCACCAGGCCAAAGCGGGCCAGCGCGGGGCCAGTCAGGGCCACCAGCCGCGACATCAAGCGAGCGGCGTAGCCCAGCTCAACCAGCTGGCGGCGCACGGCAAAGCCGAGATTGGAAACCAGGGTGACGGGGTTGTAGCGGCTCATGCGCGCTCCCCTTTTTTGACGGCTGCATTGCCGAAATCGGCTTCTACGCCAGGCCCGGGGTAATGGAATTTCACGGGGCCTTCGCTCTCGGCATTGACGAATTGGTGCACCAGCGGGTCGGTCGAGCGCCTGACTTCGTCGGGCGTTCCCTGGGCGGCAATGCTGCCGTTGGCCAGGATGATCACTTTGTCAGCGATGCGGAAGGTTTCTTCCAGGTCGTGCGAAACGATGATGCTGGTGATGCCCAGGGTGTCGTTGAGCTGGCGTATGAGCTGCGCGGCCGTGCCGAGCGAGATGGGGTCCAGCCCGGAAAAGGGCTCGTCGTACATGATGAGTTCGGGGTCGAGGACGATGGCCCGCGCCAGCGCCACGCGGCGGGCCATGCCGCCGGAGATCTCGCTGGGCATCAGGTCGCGCGCACCGCGCAGGCCTACGGCGTTGAGTTTCATCAGCACGATGTCGCGGATCAGGCTGGCCGGCAGGGCGGTGTGCTCGCGCAGCGGGAAGGCGACGTTGTCAAACACGCTCAGGTCAGTGAAAAGCGCGCCAAACTGGAACAGCATGCCCATCCGCCGGCGGGCGGCGTACAGCTCGGCTTGCACCAGCTTGCCGACGTCCTTCCCGTCAAACGCGACGGTGCCGCTGTTGGCTTTTTGCTGGCCGCCGATGAGACGCAGCACAGTGGTTTTGCCGCCGCCGGACGCGCCCATGAGCGCCGTGACCTTGCCGCGGGGCACCGACAGCGTAACCCGGTCGAGAATGACGCGGTCACCCGTTGAGCCTGGGTAGGAAAAGGTCACATCCTTGAATTCAACCAGTGATGAAGCGGGGGTGTCGGCCATTGGGGAAAGGAGAAGCCGACGGTTGTGTCGGCGGAGCTAGGGGAATGCCCTAATGATACGGGGTTTGGCCCAACCCTTCCCAGGAAGTAATACCAGCCACTAATACCTGCAAGGACTGTACCGGCGGCACAACGGTGCAAGCCCGCCGTAATCATGGCGACGCCGGGGCCGGTCGGCCATCGCGCCAGCCTTCCCGCGAGGCCCTGAGCTGCCCAAGCGCAAGCCTGGGACTCATTTACCGCCCCTTGGGGCGATTTGCGAAGGCCGGGGCGCAGCGCTTAGCGTGGCAGGTCGCTGAAGCCCATCAAAAACTCGTCGACGGCACGCGCAGCCTGGCGGCCTTCGCGAATCGCCCACACCACCAGGCTCTGGCCGCGGCGGATGTCGCCGGCGGCAAACACCTTGGGCACGTTGGTGGCATAACCGCCGGTGAAGTCGGTGCCGGCCTTGGCGTTGCCGCGGTTGTCTTTTTCAATGCCGAAGGCGTCCAGCACGGAGGCCACCGGTGAAATAAAGCCCATGGCCAGCAGAACCAGGTCGGCCTTGAGGGTTTGCTCAGAGCCGGGTACTTCGACCATCTTGCCGTCTTTCCATTCGACGCGAACGGTCTTCAGGCCGGTGACTTTGCCTTTTTCACCGATCAGCTCTTTGGTGGAGATGGCAAATTCGCGCTCGCAGCCCTCTTCGTGGCTGGAAGAGGTACGCAGCTTGATCGGCCAGTACGGCCAGGTCATGGGGCGGTTTTCTTCTTCGGGCGGCTGGGGCATCAGCTCAAACTGGGTGACGCTGACCGCGCCATGGCGGTTGCTGGTGCCCACGCAGTCAGAACCCGTATCGCCGCCGCCGATCACGATGACATGCTTGCCGTCGGCGCGCAACTGGCCTTTGACCTTGTCGCCGGCGTTGATCTTGTTTTGCTGGGGCAAAAACTCCATCGCAAAATGCACGCCGTCCAGGTCGCGGCCGGGCACGGGCAGGTCGCGCGACTGCTCGGCGCCGCCGGTGAGGATCACGGCGTCGAAATCTTTTTGCAGCTGCTCGGGGGTGACGGTTTCTTTGGCCCAGTTAGTGACTTTGGAGTCCTTGCCCAACGGGTCTTTGGCGCTGCCAACCATCACGCCGGTGCGGAAGTTCACGCCTTCGGCTTTCATCTGGTCAACGCGACGGTCGATGTGGACCTTTTCCATCTTGAAGTCGGGAATGCCGTAGCGCAGCAGGCCGCCGACACGGTCGTTCTTTTCAAACAGCGTCACGTCATGGCCGGCGCGTGCCAGTTGCTGCGCGGCGGCCATGCCGGCAGGGCCGGATCCGACCACGGCAACCTTCTTGCCGGTCTTGTGCTTGGGCATCACGGGCTTGACCCAGCCTTCGGACCAGGCGCGGTCGATGATGGCGTGCTCAATCGACTTGATGCCGACGGCGTCGTCATTCACGTTCAGCGTGCAGGCCGCTTCGCACGGCGCCGGGCAGATGCGGCCGGTGAACTCGGGGAAGTTGTTGGTGCTGTGCAGCGTGTCGATGGCGTTTTTCCAGTCGGCACGAAACACCATGTCGTTGAAGTCCGGAATGATGTTGTTGACCGGGCAGCCGCTGTTGCAAAACGGCGTGCCGCAGTCCATGCAGCGCGCGGCCTGCTTGCTGGCCTGCGCGTCGTCCAGCCCGATCACAAACTCTTTGTAGTTCTTCAGGCGCTCCGGCACGGGCTTGTAGCCCTCCTCGATGCGCTCGTATTCCATAAAGCCGGTGATTTTTCCCATGATGAAGTCCTGTGCAATTCTTTAAGCGTTTTATGCCTCTAGCCCAATATCCGCTTGGGCATTTAGCTATAAATTTGATAGCAATCTGTGCCGTAATCGAAGGTGCGGCCGGCCTACTTGGCCGCCACCGCTTCCTGGTTGGTGGCGACCTGGGCTTTGGTGGTCTCGGTCGCGGCTTCCAGGCGGCGTTCCTTGCGCTCGATCAGGGCCTTCTTGTATTCGTTCGGGAAGACCTTTACAAACTTCAGGCGTGACTCGCTCCAGTTGTCGAGCAGCTCGCGCGCGCGCTTGCTGCCGGTCCAGCGGTTGTGGTCCTGCAAGAGGCGCTTGAGCAATTCTTCATCGCTTTGCTCGGCATGCCACTCGGCTTTGTCATGCGTGTGCTGTTCAGAAGTGGTGACCACGCGGTCCATCGACACCATGGAAGTGTTGCAGCGCGTGGCAAACAAACCGTCTTCGTCATACACGTAAGCCACGCCGCCGCTCATGCCGGCGGCGAAGTTGCGGCCGGTCTTGCCCAGCACCGCGACCGTGCCGCCCGTCATGTATTCGCAGCCGTGGTCGCCCGTGCCTTCAACGACCGCCGTGGCGCCCGAAAGCCGCACGGCAAAACGCTCACCGGCCACACCGCTGAAGAAAGCTTCGCCGGTGGTCGCGCCGTAGAGCACGGTGTTGCCGACGATGGTGTTCTTCACCGCGTCACCGCGGAAGTCGATGCTGGGGCGCACGACGATGCGGCCGCCCGACAGGCCCTTGCCGGTGTAGTCGTTGGCGTCGCCGATCAGGTACATGGTGATGCCCTTGGCCAGGAAGGCGCCGAACGACTGGCCGCCCGTGCCTTCGAGCTGGATGCGCAGCGTGTCGTCGGGCAGGCCTTGCGGGTGGTGGCGTGTCAGCTCGCCCGACAGCATGGCGCCGACGGTGCGGTTGACGTTGCGCGCCACTTCGATGAACTGGACTTTCTCGCCCTTTTCAATCGCGGCTTTGGATTTTTCGATCAGGCGCACGTCCAGCGCTTTTTCAAGCGCGTGGTCCTGCTCCATCACGTGCATGCGCGGCACATCAGCCGGCACATTCGGCTGGTAGAACAAGCGGGCGAAATCGAGGCCGCTGGCCTTCCAGTGTTCGATGCCTTTTTGTGTGTCGAGCAGGTCGGCGCGGCCGATCAGGTCGTCAAACTTGCGCACGCCGAGCTGCGCCATGAGCTGGCGCGCCTCTTCGGCGACGAAGAAGAAGTAATTGACGACATGCTCGGGCTTGCCGCTGAATTTCTGGCGCAGCACCGGGTCTTGCGTGGCGACACCAACCGGGCAGGTGTTGAGGTGGCATTTGCGCATCATGATGCAGCCTTCAACGACCAGCGGCGCGGTGGCGAAGCCGAATTCATCCGCGCCCAGCAGCGCGCCGATGATGACGTCGCGGCCGGTCTTCATCTGGCCGTCGGCCTGCACACGGATGCGGCCGCGCAGGCGGTTGAGCACCAGCGTTTGCTGGGTTTCGGCGAGACCAATTTCCCAGGGCGAGCCGGCGTGCTTGATGGATGACCAGGGCGAAGCGCCCGTGCCGCCGTCATGGCCGGCGATCACCACGTGGTCGGACTTGGCCTTGGCCACGCCCGCTGCAATCGTGCCGACGCCGACTTCACTGACCAGCTTGACGCTGATGCTGGCGCGCGGGTTGACGTTCTTCAAATCGTGGATCAGCTGGGCCAGATCTTCGATCGAATAGATGTCGTGGTGCGGGGGCGGCGAGATCAAACCCACGCCTGGCACCGAGTAGCGCAGGTGGCCGATGTATTCACTGACCTTGCCGCCGGGCAGCTGGCCGCCCTCGCCGGGCTTGGCGCCCTGCGCCATCTTGATCTGGATCTGGTCGGCCGACACCAGATATTCGGCCGTGACGCCGAAACGGCCCGACGCGACCTGCTTGATGCGCGAACGCAGCGAGTCGCCGTCTTGCAGCGGCAAATCAACCTCGACCTGTTTCGGGCCGATCACGCTTTTGAGCGTCTCGCCCTTCTTGATCGGGATGCCTTTGAGCTCTTGCCGATAGCGGTTTGGGTCTTCACCGCCCTCACCCGTGTTGCTCTTGCCGCCGATGCGGTTCATGGCCACAGCCAGCGTGGCGTGGGCTTCGGTGCTGATGGAACCCAGCGACATGGCGCCGGTGGCAAAACGCTTGACGATCTCTTTGGCCGACTCGACTTCGTCAATCGGGATGGCCTTGGACGGGTCGATCTTGAACTCGAACAGGCCGCGCAGCGTCATGTGACGGCGGTTCTGGTCGTTGATCAGCTGGGCGTATTCCTTGTAGGTGTTCCAGTTGTTGGAGCGCGTGGAATGCTGCAGCTTGGCAATCGCGTCGGGCGTCCACATGTGGTCTTCGCCGCGCACGCGCCAGGCGTATTCGCCGCCGGCGTCCAGCATGTTGGCCAGCACCGGGTCGTCACTGAAGGCCGCGCGGTGCATGCGCAGCGCTTCTTCGGCGATCTCGAACACGCCCATGCCTTCGACCTGGCTGGCCGTGCCGGTGAAGAACTTGGCCACGGTGTCACGGTTCAGGCCGATGGCCTCGAACAGCTGTGCGCCGCAGTAGCTCATGTAGGTCGACACGCCCATCTTGGACATGATCTTGGACAGGCCCTTGCCGATGGCCTTGGTGTAGTTGTAGACGGCCTTGTCGGTGCTGAGGTCGCCCGGCAGGCCCTTTGACAACTCGGCCAGTGTTTCCATGGCGAGGTAGGGGTGCACGGCTTCGGCGCCGTAGCCGGCGAGCACGGCGAAGTGATGCACTTCGCGGGCGGAACCCGTTTCAACCACCAGGCCGGCGGTGGTGCGCAGGCCTTCTTTGACCAGATGCTGGTGGATGGCCGACAGGGCCAGCAGGGCCGGGATGGCCACCTGCGTGGCGGTGATGCCGCGGTCGCTGATGATCAGGATGTTCTTGCCGTCCTTGATGGCGTCAACCGCTTCAGCGCACAGCGAAGCCAGCTTGGCTTCAACACCTTCGTGGCCCCAGGCCAGCGGATAGGTGATGTCCAGGGTGTAGCTCTTGAACTTGCCTTGGGTATGCGCTTCGATGTCGCGCAGCTTTTGCATGTCGGCGACGTTGAGCACGGGCTGGCTGACTTCCAGCCGCATCGGCGGGTTGACCTGGTTGATGTCCAGCAGGTTGGGCTTGGGGCCGATGAAGGACACCAGCGACATCACGATGGCTTCGCGGATCGGGTCGATAGGCGGGTTGGTCACCTGTGCGAACAACTGCTTGAAGTAGTTGTAGAGCGGCTTGTTCTTGTTGGAGAGCACGGCCAGCGGGCTGTCGTTGCCCATGGAACCGGTGGCTTCTTCGCCGTTGGCGGCCATCGGGGACATCAGGAACTTGATGTCTTCCTGGGTGTAGCCGAAGGCCTGCTGCCTGTCGAGCAGAGGAATACTCGAGACGGCGGGCACGGTCGCCGGAGCAGCCTTGCCGGCCTTGCCAGCCACGTCGTCCAGCTTGATGCGCAGGTTTTCAATCCACTGCTTGTAGGGCTTGCTGTGGGCCAGCGTGGCCTTGATTTCCTCGTCGTCGACCATGCGGCCTTGTTCGAGGTCGATCAGGAACATCTTGCCGGGTTGCAGGCGCCACTTGCGCACGATCTTGTGCTCAGGAATCGGCAGCACGCCCGATTCAGAGGCCATGATGACCAGGTCGTCATCGGTCACGCAGTAGCGCGAGGGGCGCAGGCCGTTGCGGTCCAGCGTGGCGCCGATCTGGCGGCCGTCGGTGAACACGATGGAGGCCGGGCCGTCCCAGGGCTCGAGCATGGCGGCGTGGTATTCATAGAAGGCCTTGCGGCGCTCGTCCATGGTGGTGTGCTGTTCCCAGGGCTCAGGGATCATCATCATCACGGCCTGGCTGATCGGGTAGCCGGCCATAGTCAGCAACTCAAGGCAGTTGTCGAAGGTGGCGGTGTCGGACTGGCTGGCAAAGCTGATCGGGTAGAGCTTTTGCAAGTCGGCACCCAGCACCGGCGAGGACATCACGCCTTCGCGGGCCTTCATCCAGTTGTAGTTGCCCTTGACGGTGTTGATCTCGCCGTTGTGCGCCACATAGCGGTAGGGGTGGGCCAGCGGCCACTCGGGGAAGGTGTTGGTGGAAAAGCGCTGGTGCACCAGGCCGAGCGCCGAGACGCAGCGTGGGTCCCTCAGATCACGGTAGTAGGTGCCTACCTGGTCGGCCAGCAGCAGGCCTTTGTAGACCACCGTGCGGCTGGACATGCTGGGCACGTAATACTCTTTGCTGTGCGTCAGGCGCAGGTTCTGGATGGCGGCGCTGGCGGTTTTGCGGATGACATACAGCTTGCGCTCCAGCGCGTCCTGCACGATCACATCATTGCCGCGGCCGATGAAGATCTGGCGCAGGATGGGTTCTTTTTCGCGCACGGTGGGCGACATGGGCATGTCGCGATTGACCGGCACATCGCGCCAGCCCAGCAGCACCTGGCCTTCGGCCTTGACGGCGCGCTCCAGCGCCTGCTCGCACGCCAGGCGGGAGGCGTGCTCTTTGGGCAGAAACACCATGCCGACGCCGTATTCGCCGGGCGGCGGCAGTTGCACGCCCTGGCTGGCCATTTCTTCGCGGTACAGCGCGTCAGGCAGCTGAATCAGGATGCCTGCGCCGTCGCCCATCAGTTTGTCAGCACCCACTGCGCCCCGGTGGTCGAGGTTTTCGAGAATCTTCAGGCCTTGCTGGACGATGGCGTGGCTTTTGTGCCCCTTGATGTGCGCGACGAAACCGACGCCGCAGGCATCGTGTTCGTTGGCACCGGAGTACAAACCGTTTTCTTCAAAATGCTTGATTTCAGCAGCCGTGGTCATGGCAATTCCTCGTCAGTTGGGGATGACGGCGTGCCGCGCGGCCTCTAAAAAAGGCCTGGCAACGCTTCCATCCGCAAGGTTCATAATTTTTCGCAGGGAATGGGAGCATATTGCATTGCAACAACAATGCCAAGCGCTTTAAATGGGGTCAGATTCCAATTAAAGATCGATCAATTTAATCAACATTAAATTAGGGACATATCAAATTTGATAGCAATAACCCCTTACGAATAAAGGGCTACAGGCCTTTTTCATCCTCATCTTTGATGCGAACCGGACGCCCAGGCAGGTTTCTGGTGATGCGGCGATCGGTGCGCTTTTGCAGTTCCGAGACAAACCCTTCACCGCCCAAGGCCCAGCCGCTCAAGGCGGAACGGGTTAACTGCGCCTGCTGCTCCAGCGTGATGCCGGCACGCACCAGTTCGGCGTAGGCCGCTTCGCGGGCGAAGGGCGTGTTGGCCAGCGCCCAGACCAGCGGATGCGGCGTCAGCAGGCTGTCGACCCGCAGGCCGGCATAGTGGCCGTAGCTGGACCAAGGGTAGTCTTTGGGCTCGGCCACCAGCCCCTCGCGAACCGGATTGAGGTCCATGTAGGCCATGCACGCCAGCAGGTGGCGCTCGGCTTCGATCACCGTGGCGCGGTACCGCCCTTCCCACAAGGTGCCGGAGCGGCCCTGACTGTCGTTGAAGTAGCGCACGTAGCGCCGGCCGGCCGCCTGCATCATTTGCGGCAAGCCGTCGGCCGTGGAAGGCGTGGCGAGCAAATGGAAATGGTTGCCCATCAGCACATAAGCGTGCAGCGCAACGCTGAATTTTCGGGCGCTTTCGTCCAGCAGCGCCAAAAATATCGTGTAGTCAGCCGCCGATGAAAAGACGGGCTGGCGGTTATTGCCCCGCTGGATGATGTGGTGGGGGTAGCCGGGAAGCGTCAGACGAGGAAGACGGGCCATGCAGTGCAATACCAGGAGTTTCCACCATGATATTTGAATCTGACCCCAATTTCTGAACTCGCAACGGGCGGATCAAAGCGCCGCAAAAATGCCCCGGAGCCCAGACGCTTAACGAACGACCTTGCCGTCAGGCGTGATAGTGACCAGGTCGATCGCCCGCACTGATTCGTATTTTTTCGGACGCAGGTTGACCCGAAAGCCGCCCACGTCGTAGTCCGTCATGGCCTCAAACGCTTTTTGCAGGCCTGCCCTGTCGGGCTTGCCGCTGCCGGCGGCGCTGCGCCGCACGCCTTCGGCGAAGGTCTTGGCGGCGATGTAGCCCTCGACGCTTTCATAGCTGGGCGTCTGGTCGGTCTGGTTCAGCACATCCAGGTATTCCTTGATGATGGGCGTGCCGGTGCTGCGCGGCGAAGGCACCACCTGCGAGATGACGACCCCGCCGATTTCTTTGCCCAGCGCGCTGAACAGCGGATCGATACCCACGACAGAGAAATTGAGGAACTGGCCGCCAAAGCCGGCCTGGCGCATCTTGCGAATGAAAGCCGCCGAGGAATTAAACAGGCTCACCTGAATGACAGCCTGGGGCTGGGCTTTCATGATCTGCGCGACGGCCGCATCGACCTTGTCGCTGTTGACCGGCGACAGGGCGCTGCCGACGATGGCCGGGCGCTTCAGGTCGATCAGCGCCTGGTTGACGGCGGCCAGGCCGCCCTTGCCCATCGCGTCGTCTTCGGCGAACACGGCGATGCGGTCCTGGTTCAGCGTAGCGCAGTGGCGCGCGATCTTGTAGGCCTCATCGGCCAGCGCGGGGCGCACATGGAATATGTTGGTGAGCGCGGCGTCATGCAAGGCATCGGACGCGGCAAAAGGCGCAAAGAACAAAGTACCGGACGCTTTTGCCGCAGCGAAAGCCGCGTCGCAGCTGGCGGTTCCGGTGAACCCGAAAAGCGCGTCAACGCCTTCGTCGATCAGTTGTTTGGCATTGGCGGCGGCCTTGGCCGGACTGTAGCCGTCGTCCAGCGCCTTGACTTCTATCTTGTAGCCGCCGGCGCCGTTTTTGGCATTGATGGCGTCAAAGTAGATCTTTGCGCCGTTCAGGTAGGCCAGGCCAATCTGGTCTGCAGCGCCGGTCAGCGGCACGGATTGGCCGAGAACGATTTTTTTGCCGCCCTTGGCTTGCGCCCACAGCGCGGGGCTCGCGACCGCCACACCTGCCGAAACACCACCGAGAACCAACTGACGACGATTGAAGCCCATGACAACACCTTTTGAGATACGAGATAACCAAAGCAGGTTTGATGCCCGCAATGCAGCCTGCGCTTGCTGTGTCAGCAAAGTGTCACGAATTGTGCGCAGGCCCTGAGCGTAATCCGTGCGACGCCGAAAAGACAGCAGGAGAAATGCCAACACGTCATAAGCCTATGCCCTGGCATGTAGTCTTTCGATTGCGTTTTGACATGCACAGCCGCCACACGCGGCCTCGTCTGACACTAGGGCCTGGCTGCGCGCATCGCCATCAACCGGTGAAGCAACAGCGCCAGCAGCAAACCGAAGCCAGAGCTCGCGGCGGTGACCCAGCCCGTCCATTGCCAGCCGCCCGCCAACGCGGCAACCCAGGCTACAAGCGGAGGGCCCGTGAACTGGCCGAGCGCCGACCATTGCTGGATCCAGCCCACGGTGGTGGATACGGTGTCGGCGCCGGGCGCGAGCCGGATGGCCAGGCTGAACAGTGTGGCGGGTATCAGGCCGCCCACCATCGAGAACGCCAGCACGGCCGCATACTGCAGCGCCGGCGGAACATGCGGTGCGAAAGCCAGCAAGGTCCCGCCCGCCATGCACAGAAAGCCCGTGCCGAGCAAAACAAGCGGCGCCACGCCGCGGCCCAGCAGCCGGCCGGCCGTTACATTGCCCAGGATATTGACAGCGGCCGCAAGCGCCGTGAGCCCTGCGACCCAGTGGCCGCCCACGCCTGCTTGCGCGTAAATCGAAGGCAGGAACCCGACCACGGCAAGCCATTGCCCTGAATACATGGCGAAGGCCGCCGCCATGAGCCACGCTGCGGGCGAACGCAAAGTCGCGGCGATGAGTTTGCCGCCCGAGGGACCCGCCACTGCCGCTTGTGGACGCCTTTCGTCCGCAGGCACCCGCCACACGACAAGCAGCGCCAACACTGCGGCCAATGCGGCCAGCAACCACCACAGGACCCGCCAGCCCCAGTCAGGCGCCATCCAGCCGATGACCTGAGGCCCCGCCAGCAGGGCCAGTGCGGCACCCAAAGGCATGTAAGCGCCCCAGACGCCCATCATGCTGCTCAGCCGCTCTTGCGGCACCAATTGACGCACCAGCGCCGGCGCCGGCAAGACGACCCACAAAAATCCCAGGCCCTCCAGCACGCGCGAGGCCAGCAGCCAATACACATCGGGAGCGGCGCCGCCCAGCGCGCTGGCCAGCGCCATCACCAGCAAACCACACACCATGCTGCGCCTGAGGCCCGCACGCTGCACCGCCAGCCCGGTGACAAGCCCGAGCGTCATGCCCGCCAGCTGCACGAGGGACAGCAGGAACCCGGCTTGCAACAACGACACGCCCAGCGCCTGGCCGAGCACCGGCAAGGCAGGCGGCAGTTTGCCCACATGCAGCGCAGCCACCACGCCGGCCGCCATCACGTACCAGGCGGCGCGCGAGTCGGAGTGCATGGCGCCGGGCTTCAAGCCGGCCTCACACAAAGCGTGAAGTGAATGAAAAGAAAATCACGCAGAGAACGCGGCGCGCCCCTTGAGGCGCTCATGCTCTTTGGTGGCGAAGCGGTCCGTCATGCCGGCGATGTAATCGGCCACGACCCGCTCGGGCCTGGCGCCCACGGCGTGCGGTGCGTCAATGCCGTCAAACCGGTCAATGTGCGCCTGCGGCATCTGGGTGGGGTCGGCCATATAGGCTTCAAACAAATCGCGCACCACCTGTTTGGCGGCTTGCGTGGTTTCAACCACTTTCGGGTGGCGGTACAGGTTTTGCAGCAAAAAGCGTTTGAGTGCAGCCGACTGCGATGCCATTTCGTCCGTGAAACAAACGATAGGCGGATGGCGGCGGACGTCGTCCACGCCGGCCGGTGCGGCTTTGTGAATGGCCGCCGACGTCGCGTCCATCACGTTGTAGACCTGAGCGCTGAGCATGCGCCGTATGGTCTCAAACAACAGCCGCCGCCCCTGCAGGTCGCGATGGGCGAGCCGGGTCTCCCGGCAATACTGGGAAAACAGTTCCACGTCTTCAAGCTGCTCCAGGCTGAGCAAGCCGGAACGCACACCGTCGTCGATGTCGTGCGCGTTGTAGGCGATTTCGTCGGCCAGGTTGGCAAGCTGGGCCTCCAGGCCGGGCTGTTGCCAGCGCGGGCCGTCGGAAGACTGCTCGACAAACCGCCGGGCCACGCCGCCGGGTTCGCGCGCTTCGATATGGCGTGCATTGCGCCGTGAGCAATGCTTGAGAATGCCCTCGCGCGTCTCGAAGGTGAGATTCAGGCCGTTGTAGGCCGGGTAGCGCTCTTCCAGCGCGTCCACGACGCGCAGGCTTTGCAGGTTGTGTTCAAAGCCCGCGCTGTCGGGGTTGCAGGCCTTCAGGCAGGCATTGAGAGCGTCCTGCCCGGCGTGGCCGAACGGCGTGTGACCCAGGTCGTGCGCCAGGGCGATGGCCTCCACCAGGTCTTCATTGAGCTTCAAGGTACGGGCAATGGAACGCCCGAGTTGCGCCACCTCCAGCGAATGCGTCAGGCGCGTGCGAAACAGGTCGCCTTCGTGGTTCAGGAAAACCTGTGTTTTATAGACCAGGCGCCGAAAGGCCGTGGAATGGACGATGCGGTCACGGTCCCGCTGGAACTCCGAGCGCGTCGGTGCAGCCGGCTCTGGATAGCGGCGCCCGCGCGACAGGGCGGGATCGCAGGCGTAAGGCTGCAGGGTCATGGTTCAAGCATTAAAAAGGCTTCTAGCCCAATAACAATAAAGGCGGGTAGCTATTAATTTCATAGCACCACACGCCATCAGGCGCAGCACAGATCGATCACGCCGCGCACCAGCGCATCAGGCGCGCTGCGAACGGCAGCTTGGCCAGGCCCGTCGATCACCACAAAGCGTATCTCGCCCGCCTCGGATTTTTTATCGATGCGCATCAGTTCCAGGTAGCGCCCGGCGTTGTCGCCCGTTGACAGCACGGGCGCCCTGACGGGCAAGCCGGCCCGCAGGACAAGCCGGGTCAGGCGCTCCACAAAAAGCCGGTCGACCAGGCCCAGGCGCTCTGACAGATGCGCGGCCATCACCATGCCGCAGCCGACGCCCTCGCCGTGCAGCCATTGCCCATAGCCCAGGCCCGATTCAATCGCGTGGCCGAAGGTGTGGCCGAAGTTCAGGATGGCCCGCAAGCCCGACTCGCGCTCGTCCTGGCTGACGACCCAGGCCTTGATCTCACAGCTGCGCCGGATGGCGTGGGCCATGGCCGCTGGCTCCCTGGCGAGCAGGTCGTCCAGGTTGGCCTCGATCCACTCAAGGAAGGCCATGTCGGCAATCGGGCCGTATTTGATGATCTCTGCCAGGCCCGCACTCAGTTCGCGGGAAGGCAACGTCGCCAGGACATCCAGATCGCACACCACCTGCAAAGGCTGGTAAAACGCACCGATCATGTTTTTGCCCAAGGGATGATTGATCGCCGTCTTGCCGCCCACCGACGAGTCCACCTGGGCCAGGAGGGTCGTGGGCACCTGCACAAAGGGCACACCGCGCATGTAGCTGGCTGCGGCAAAACCGGCCATGTCGCCCACCACGCCGCCGCCCAGGGCAAACAGCACCGTCTTGCGGTCGCAACCGTTTTCCAGCAGGGCGTCAAAAATCAGTTGCAGGGTCGGCCAGTCTTTATGGATCTCACCATCGGGCAGGGTCACCAACAGCACCTTGTCATACCGCTGGCGCAAAGCTTCGGCGAGTTGCGCCGCATAAAGAGGCGCCACGGTTGTGTTCGACACCACCAATGCCGTCGCGGCTTTGGGAATATCCTGGTAGGTCAGGCTGCTTCCAAGAAGCCCGCGGCCTATGACGATGGGATAGCTGCGCTCACCCAGGTCAATCTGTATCTGCGCTGCTGCAGGAGAAGAATTTGCTTGCATGGGGGAAGTGTAGAGGCTCCTGCCGGGCCCCGGGAAGCGGGCGGGTTTGCGGTCTTTGCGTGGCGTCAGGAATGGGGCCCCGAAGCCGCGGGCGCAACCACAACGCCGGCAAGCTCCAGTTGCATGAGGATCATGTTGACCAGCGTCGATACCGAAGGACGGCCTGTCTCGATCACGAAGTGGGCGGTTTCCCTGTACAGAGGATCGCGGGCGACATAAAGATCCCTGAGCCGTGCCAGTGGATCGGCGACCTGAAGCAAAGGACGGTTCTGGTCATGCCGCAAACGGCGAAATACTTCTTCGGGGATGGAATGCAGATAGACCACCTGTGACCGCGCATGAAGATGCTCGCGGTTGGCGGCACGCAGCACGGTTCCGCCGCCGCTGGAGAGCACGCAGGCTGGCCCCAGCGTCAACTCATCGATGACGAGCTGCTCTATGTCGCGGAATGCGTTTTCGCCCTCCCGTTCAAAAAACTCACGGATGGAGCAACCGATGCGCTGCTCTATCACCTGGTCCGAATCGATGAACCGCAGCCCCATGCGCCGGGCGAGATGCCTGCCGACAGTGGATTTGCCCGAACCGGGCAGGCCCACGCAGGCGATTCTCAAGGGGTGTGCATTCAATGGAGTCTGGGGAGACGGTCTGGTCTGCCTCGGTGCGTGAATAAGAACGGGAAAATAAGCCGGCTCACAAACGGGACAGGCCCCAAAGGGCCCGCCACTACCTGCATTTTCCCACCAGGCCGAAGCCGCCCTGCGGACGGCGCCGGTCTGCCGGACTTAACGCAGCGCCGATCCGTTGGTCAACATCTTCGGTGTGATGAACACCAGCAGCTCTGACTTGGTCGCGGAACGCGTTGTCTGTTTGAAGAGATTGCCCACGCCAGGCAGGTCGCCAAGGAACGGAACTTTGGTGACGTTGTCGCGGTCGTTCTGCTCAAAAATACCGCCGATCACGACCGTGCCGCCGTTTTCCACCAGAACCTGCGTCTGGATGTGCTTGGTATCGATCGCAAAACCGTTGGATGTTTCGCGGCCGACGCTGTCCTTGTTCACGTCCACCTGGAGAATGATGTTGCCCTCAGGCGTGATTTGCGGTGTGACTTCCAGCTTCAAATTGGCCTTGCGGAAAGCAATGGAGGTAGCGCCGCTGGACGTCGCCTGCTGGTAGGGAAGTTCCGTACCTTGCTCGATCAATGCCTTCACCTGGTCAGCCGTGACGACTCGCGGGCTGGAGACAATCTTTGTCTTGCCATCGGCTTCCGACGCGGAGATTTCAAGGTTCAGGAAGCGGGTTTTGGCCGCGTTGTACAGGGACACAGCGAACGTCGCCGCTGCGAAACCGTTCTGACCTACAGCCGGCACACTCAGAAATTGCCCGGCCGTGGTGCCTGCGGCAGTCGCGTTGTATGAACCGCCAAAAGAAGAGTTGGTGTTCTGGTTGAAGGGCTGCCCGCCCAGTCGTACACCCAGCGACCTGCCGAACGAATCCGAAGCTTCGACGATGCGCGCTTCGATCAACACCTGGCGAACCGCAATGTCAAGCTTGGCAATCAGATTTTGAACCTGCTCCAGCCTGGAGGGGATGTCGGTCACGAACAACTGGTTGGTCCGGGCTTCCGCAATCACGCTGCCCCGGTTGGACAGGATTCGGGCGCTTGCAGGCCCGCTGCCGCCAGCGGTAATCTGTGTTGCGATATCCGCAGCTTTGGCGTAGTTGATCTGGAAAGACTGCGTCCGAACAGCCTCGAGATTCTGTATGGCGTTCCTGGACTCCAGATCGAGCTTGTCTTTGGCCGCCAATTCATCCTTGGGAGCAATCACAAGCACATTGCCATTCTTTCGCATGCCAAGGCCCTTGGACTGCAAAATGATGTCCAGTGCCTGGTCCCAGGGAACGTCTTTCAGCCTCAGGGTGACACTGCCTGTCACAGAATCCGAAGTGACGATATTGAAGTTGGTGAAGTCGGCGATGACTTGCAAAAGAGAGCGAATCTCGATGTTCTGGAAGTTCAGGGAGAGTTTCTCGCCGGTATAGCCGGGTCCTTGCGTCAGCTTTGTGGGATCCACCTTTTGCGTGCGGATCTCCAGCACAAACTGGTTGTCGCTCTGGTAAGCACTGTGCTCCCAGGATCCCTTGGGCTCGACCACCATGCGAACCTTGTCGCCTGTCTGGAAAGTCGTCACGGTTTGCACCGGCGTACCGAAGTCAGCAACATCCAGGCGACGGCGCAAACCTTCAGGCAAGGCGGTCTTCAGGAATTCAACCACCAGCGTCTGGCCTTGCTGGCGGATGTCAACACCCACCTCGTTGTTGGAAAGTCCCACAACGATACGTCCACTGGCGTCGTTGCCACGGCGGAAATCAATGTCTTTGAGCGGCAGAACGTCACGATTGCGGCTCTCGGCAAATACCTGCACTGGTGGTGCAGGCGATGCGACAGACGCCGAGGCATCCAGCGTGATCAGCAGCGTCTTGCCTTGTATCTCAGCTTTGTAGGTCGAAGGGGCCTTGAGGTTGAGTACGACACGGGTCCGGTCACCCGCCTGAACCACATTCGCCGAACGCAGGTTACCCAGATTGAGGTCAACCGCAGACCTCCCCATGGAATTGCCCACACCGGGAAAATCCAGAGCAATACGCGCCGGCGCCTGAATGCTGAAGCCCGTGGGAACTGCAGCAAGCGGCTCCGCCAGATCAATCCGGATGATCTCGGTGCCGCCCTGAACGGAGCCCGACACGGATTGAATTGAATTTTCAGCCTGTGCGGCCATCGGCAGCGATGCCACCAGCAAAGCCATGCTGAATGAGGCGCCACGCAGTACACGTTCAAGCAAACGTTTCAGGCCGCCTCCCGTACCCTCTGCCTCTAATGCCCATAGTTGCTTGTTCATCTTGATCCCTCTAAAAGCTGTAATGTCGCCGTCCGCTCAATCCATTCGCCCGCAGCGTCTTGCACGATTTCACGCAGGGAAAGGCTGGTTTCGCTTACTTTCGTGATGCGGCCGTAGTTCTGCCCTAGATAGTTGCCCGCCCGAACCTGGTAAATCAGGTTATCAACCTTGACCAGGGCTACGGGTTGTCCCGTCTTGATCAGGCTTCCCACCATGACGGTTGCGTCCAGCGGATAGGCTTCCAGAGGCTCCTTGCGTCGACTCAGTTCCGGCGCGATCAATGCCGCATTGGATGTCGCCTGATTCGAGTCGCGCTTGAGCGCCTGGGTCAACTTCTGGTTGCTGAAGGGCTCTATGGCGCCTTCCTGGTTATAGGGCTGCGGCGAAAACTTCGTCGGCTCAGGCAAAGGGTCCACCCTGGGACGGGTCGCATTGCGCTGCTCCGTCATCCATTGCTGCAGCTCTTCCTGGTCCGACGAGCCGCAACCGGCGAGTCCGAACAGAATCAATACGAAACTACCTGTCAGCGCATATCTGGCAAATCTCATTTTTTCGCTCCCGCGGCAGGGGCAGTCTTGCGCTGCTTGGCCACTTCATCCGGATCCAGGTAGCGAAACGTCTTCGCTGTGGTTTCCATCGTGAGATTGCCATCTTTGACCGGTGCGAGGGTAAAGTTATTCAAGGTCACGATACGGGACAGATTGGCGATGTCGGCAGCGAAAGCCCCGATGTCGTGATAACGGCCTGTCACGCGCACCGCAATCGGAAGCTCTGCGTAGTATTCCTTCACGCTGACCTGGCCCGGACGGAACAGTTCGAACTGCAGACTACGTCCCAGGCCTGCCTGGTTGATGTCCGAAAGCAGCGCATCCATTTCGGCCTTGCTGGGCAGCTGCTTTTCCAGCTGGGTGACGTATTGCTGAACCTGTTCGCGCTGCTTCTTGAGCAGATCAAGATTGACCGCTTGCACAAGCTTCTTCTTGTAGTCTTCCTTCAGCACGACTTCCTTGGCTTGCTCAGCTGTCAACTCTTCATCCGAAGAACTCAGCCACACAAACCAGAGCGCCACAACCACAGCAACCGTCACGAAGACGCACAACAGATAACGGGGAAGCGCCGGCCATGACGGCGGGTCATTAGGGTTAAGCCCCGTGAATTGAGACTTCAAATTGCTTTGAAGCGCCGCAAAATCGATGGAGGGTTTGGAAATTTTTGCCATGTGTCAGTCTCATTCAACCCGTTCAGGTCTTCGCAGGAGCAGCAGCGGAGGCGGCTACCGCAGGCTTGGCGACCGCCCCCGGCACGGCGGGCGCTGCAGTGGCGCCGGCCGCAGCACTGGCTGCCTTCACATCACTGGCCCGCTTCAGACCCACTCGCATGGAGAAATTGGACACTCGCCGCTGGTCACGCGGGCTCAGGGCCAGAGTACCGGCGGTAATTTCAATCAGTTCAGGCCGGGTCAACCAGGGGCTGTTATTGGCCAGGTTACGCAGCAGCTCGGACACCCGCTCGTTGGATTGAGCCACGCCTACGATCAGAACGGACTGGTTCTCTTGCCGCATGCTGTTGATATACACACCGTCGGGAAGCTGCTTGACCAGCTCGCTCAACAGGTACACCGGCATGTTGCGGTTGCCTTGCAAATCTTCCACGGCATTCTGGCGGGCTCTGAGCGCAGCGATCTCAGCCTGCAGAGTCGCGATATCCTTGATCTGGCCTTCCAGACGGGTAATTTCCGACTTGAGGAAGTTGTTCTTGCCGCGCTGGGTTTCAATTTGGGCAAGGTACCAGGAGTACACCGCGCCACAAATCAGGCCGCCGACCAGTGCGGCGACGCCCAGTGCTGCAAAAAATACTTCGCGCCGGCGCTTGCGCGCAGCTTCGCGGTGCGGGAGCAGATTGACCAAAATCACTGCAGGAACCTCCGCAAAGCCAGACCGCAAGAGGTCAGATAAGACGATGCCTCACGGCGCATTTTCTTTTCCCGAACGCTGTCCCCCAGCTCCATTCCTTCGAACGGATTGGCCAAAAGACAGGCAAAAGACGTCTGCTGCGTGACGGAATCGGTCAGGCCGGGCAACGCGGATGAACCGCCGGCCAGCATGACGTAATCCACCTTGTTATGGGGCGTACTGGTGAAGAAGAACTGAAGCGCACGGCCGATTTCCTGCGCCATGCTTTCGACAAATGGCTTCAAAACGCCCGACGCATAGTCTTCAGGCAATTCGCCGCTGCGCTTCTTGCTTTCCGCCTCTTCCGGGGAAAAGCCGTACTGGCGGACAATCAGTTGAGTGAGCTGCGCGCCGCCAAAAGCCTGGTCGCGCTCATACAGCACATCATCATTCTTGATGACCTGCATGCTGGTGGTCAAAGCGCCCACCTCAAAAAGGGCAACCATGGTGTCCACCCCCTTGTTGGGGAGGTTTTCAATCAGGCGGGCTGTAGCAAGGCGCGACGCGTACGACTCCACATCCACCACAATGGGCTTGAGCCCTGCGGCTTCAGCCAACCCTTCGCGGTCTTGCACTTTTTCCTTGCGGGAGGCGGCAATGAGGACTTCGACGTCGCCGTTGGAGGTCGGACTCGGTCCCACCACGCAGAAGTCGAGGCTGACCTCGTCCAGCGAAAAGGGAATGTATTGATTGGCTTCCGACTCGACCTGGGTTTCCAGTTCGGCATCGGTCATACCGCCGGGCAGGATGATTTTTTTGGTGATGACCGCTGATGCGGGCAGCGCCATGGCCACGTTTTTGGTCCGTGTTCCGCTTTTTTTCACCAGGCGGCGCACGGCTTCGGCGACTTCGTCGAATTTCTCGACGTTGCCGTCGGTGATCCAGCCACGCTCCAGGGGCTCGATCGCGCAGCGATCCAGCACCAGGTTGCCGGCCTTGTCACGGCTCAACTCCACCAGCTTGACGCTGGACGAACTGATATCCAAACCCAGCAAAGCGGGTTGTTGGCGGTTGAATAACGACCCCAGAGAGATCAAAGCGGTCCCCAAATGACGGCTAATATGTAGCCCTGCATACTTAAGAAATCACTTGAATAGTAGCAGTAAGCTCTTTGTGCAGTAAGGATTTTTCCTGTTTTGGACATCCGGAACGTTGTCAAAAGCAGACGGTCGTACCAAGCCGCGAGTAGGCAAGGTTCCCCAAAACGATGTCTGCAAACGTAAAAGTATGGCGCTTGCCCTGACACCTCGCACAACCCGCTTTCCGGGATTTTTATAATAGTGACGCGACTTTACGATTGCCTACATGCCCTCCAAGCCCACCTCTCCCGATTCAAATCCCGGCCCCGCCAAGCAGGGTTCGACCCAGTCCTACCTGCCAGGCTGGCTGGTCAAGCTCTTTTTATGGAGTGGGGGCCTGCTGCTGGCCGGCGCTGCCGCGATTTTGCTGTTTGTCGCCGTCGCCCTGTCGGTCGCCTACCCCAACCTGCCGGATATTTCGGACTTGTCGGACTACCGGCCCAAACTTCCCCTGCGGGTTTACTCGGCCGATGGCGTGGTGATCGGGGAATTCGGGGAGGAGCGGCGCAGCCTGACGCCCATCAAGGACATTCCCCAGGTCATGAAAGACGCCGTCCTCGCGATTGAAGATGCGCGCTTCTTCCAGCATGGCGGGGTGGACTACCTGGGCGTAATCCGGGCCGGACTTGCGAACGTCGGCCGTGCGAAAGCCCAGGGCGCGTCCACCATCACCATGCAGGTGGCCCGCAATGTCTACCTGTCGGCCGAAAAAAGCTACACCCGCAAGATCTATGAGATTTTGCTGACCTTCAAGCTGGAGCACCTGCTGACCAAGGACCAGATCCTGGAGATCTATATGAACCAGATCTTCCTGGGCAACCGGGCCTACGGGTTCGCGGCCGCCTCGGAAGCCTACTTCGGCAAGCCGCTCAAGAATATCTCCATCGCCGAGGCCGCCATGCTGGCCGGCCTGCCCAAGGCGCCTTCGGCCTACAACCCCATCATTAACCCCAAGCGCGCCCGGGCCCGCCAGCTCTACATCATTGAGCGCATGGAGGAAAACGGCTTTATCACGGCCGAGCAGGCCAAGTCCGCCAAGGAAGAAGAACTCAAGGTCAGAACCGGACCCGATGCGGGCCGCGTGCATGCCGAATATGTGGCCGAAACCGTACGCCAGCTGGTCTACAACCAGTACGGAGACGAAACCTACACCCGCGGCCTGAATGTCTACACCACACTGCGCGCCACCGACCAGACGGTGGCCTACAAGGCCCTGCGCAAGGGCATCATGGATTACGAGCGCCGCCAGATTTACCGCGGCCCCGAAAAATTCATCGACCTGCCCGTCAACCCGCAGGAAACCGAAGACGCGATTGACGACGCGCTCACCGACAACCCCGACAACGGCGACGTCATGTCGGCCGTGGTTCTGGAGGCCAATCCCAAGCGCATCCTGGCGATGCGCCAGAACAGTGAAACGGTTGAAATCACGGGCGACGGCCTGAAGCCCGCGCAGTCGGGCCTGGCCGACAAGGCCGGCCCCAATATCAAGATCCGCCGCGGCGCCCTGATTCGCGTGGCGAAAACACCCAAGAACACCTGGGAAATCACCCAGTTGCCTGAAGTGGAAGGCGCTTTCGTGGCGTTGGACCCGCGCGACGGCTCCATCCGCGCGCTGGTGGGCGGCTTTGACTTCGAAAAGAACAAGTTCAACCACGTGACCCAGGCCTGGCGCCAGCCGGGCTCCAGCTTCAAGCCCTTTATCTACTCGGCCGCGCTGGAAAAAGGTTTCACCCCAGCTACGGTGGTCAACGACGCACCGCTGTTTTTTGATGCCGGCGTGACCGGCGGCCAGCCCTGGGAGCCGAAAAACTACGACGGCACGTTCGACGGCCCCATGAGCCTGCGCACGGGCCTCAAGAAATCCAAGAACATGATTTCCATCCGCATCCTGCAATCCATAGGCGCGCCTTACGCCCAAGACTGGATCACGCACTTCGGATTTGAAGCAGAAAAGCACCCGGCCTATCTCACCATGGCCCTCGGCGCGGGCTCGGTAACGCCGATGCAGATGGCCACGGCTTACTCGGTATTTGCCAACGGCGGTTACCGCGTCAATCCCTACCTGGTCACCAAAATCACCGACCAGCGCGGCAAGGTACTGCTGGACGTCAAGCCGCCCGTGCTGGACGAATCCATGCGGGGCATTGACGCGCGCAATGCCTTCATCATGGACAGCCTGCTGCAAGAGGTCGCCCGCTCGGGCACGGCCGCCAGGGCGCAGGCCACACTCAAGCGCCCTGACCTTTTCGGCAAAACCGGCACAACCAATGATTCCATCGACACCTGGTTTGTGGGCTTTCAGCCCACCCTGACGGCGGCCGTATGGATGGGCTACGACACACCTAAAAAGCTGGGCGACCGTGAAACCGGCGGCGGGCTGAGCCTGCCGATCTGGATCAACTATATGGAATACGCCCTCAAAGGCGTGCCGGTCACCGAATACCCGGCGCCCGAAGGTGTCGTCAATGTGGGCGGCGAGTGGTACTACAGCGAATACGCCCGCGGCTCCGGCGTCAGCACCGTGGGCATACAGCAGGACCCGGCCGCGGCCAATGCGGGTCAGCCCGCCAGCCCTGCCGCGCCGGGCGGGCCGATCCAGGTGCTGCCGCCTTCAGACGAGAAGAAGCGCATCCTGGACTTGTTCAAGAACTGACGGGGCGTATCTCAGAAGTACAAAAGCAAAAAGGGCTCACAAGGAGCCCTTTTTTTCGTCTAGCCCTGAAAGCCCCAGCGCCTCAGGCCGGTGCCTTGAACAGCAGCGGCTGGCCCGCCTGCTCGCTGGCGTAGCGCGACAAACTCGCAAAGAACTCGCTGGAATCCTTGGTGTCGGCCCAATGGCCGCTGCTGAATTTATAGTGAAAGCCACCGGCCTTGGCCGCCATCCAGATTTCCTGCAGGGGTTTTTGCAGGTTGATGATGATCTGGCTGCGGTTTGAAAAGGTGAGCGTGATCATGCCGCCGGTCCGCTGGTTGTCGATATCCGCGTCGGTCTCATCGTTGATCCGGTCGCACGCGGTCTCTACTGCCTGAAGCGCGCGCTCAGCCAGATCCTGGTATTCAAGGTCCGTCATTACAATCCCATCATGGTTTCTTCAGCTCAAATTCTAGGTCGCGTCCGCAATCCGGTGTCCGGGCATGGCCTTGCTGCGATTGTGGTCGGCGCCGCCCTGTTGGCCGGTTGCGGGCAAAAAGGCGCGCTTTATTTACCGGTGCCTCCCAAAGTTCCGGCTATCGCCAGGCCTGCGGCACCCGTCGAGCCAGCCCCGTCTTCCGCGTTGCCCGCACCGCCACCCGCCGCGGTCGCACCCGCACTGCCCGCTTCGGCTGCCCGCTGACGCTTGGCGCAGGCCGGCTCGTTTGAAGGTTCAAGCCATTTGTGGCCTGAACCTTCAAATCAAAGGCGCTCACATCGCGGCACCTTGAATCGGTCATGGCGCGCACGCCGCGCACTCCTTAAGATATCTCGAACAATCCGAACGGTTTAAAGCCCCACTACCCATGACTCGCCCAACCCTCCCCGGCCACCCCCATTTCGCTTACCGCGAGGGTGAACTGTTCGTTGAAAACGTCCGCTTGCGTGACCTTGCCGCCGCGCACGGCACACCCCTCTTTGTGTACTCCAAGGCGGCCATGCTGTCGGCGCTGGCGGCCTACCAGCGCGGCTTTGCCGGGCGCAATGCGCAAATCTGCTATGCCATGAAGGCCAATTCCTCGCTGGGCGTGCTGCAGGTGTTCGCCCGTGCGGGTTGCGGTTTTGACATCGTCTCAGGCGGCGAACTCAGCCGCGTCCTGGCGGCAGGCGGCGAGGCCGGCAAGATCATCTTCTCGGGCGTGGGAAAAACCCGCGCCGAAATGCGCCAGGCCCTCGCAGCCGGCATTGGCTGCTTCAACGTCGAAAGCGAAGCCGAACTGGATGTGCTGTCGGAGGTGGCGTTGAGCATGAAGCTGCGCGCCGCCGTCAGCATCCGCGTCAACCCGAATGTGGACCCCAAGACGCATCCCTATATTTCCACCGGCCTCAAAGACAACAAGTTCGGTGTGGCGCACGAAGACGCCCTGCGCATCTACCAGCACGCGGCGTCTCTGAAGGGCCTGCGGGTCGTGGGTATCGACTGCCATATCGGCTCACAGATCACCGACACCACGCCTTACCTCGACGCCATGGACCGGGTGCTCGACCTGGTCGCGGCCATCGAAGGCGCGGGCATCACCCTGGAACACATCGATTTCGGCGGTGGCCTGGGCATCAACTACAACAACGACACCCCGCCCGAAGCCGACGCCCTTTGGCACCAGTTGCTGGCCAAGCTGGACGCGCGCGGCTATGGCAGCAAGAAACTGATGATCGAGCCCGGCCGCTCGCTGGTTGGCAACGCCGGCGTGTGCCTGACCGAAGTGCTGTACGTCAAGCCCGGCGAGCACAAGAACTTCTGCATCATCGACGCAGCCATGAACGACCTGCCCCGCCCTGCGATGTACCAGGCGTTTCACACCATCGTGCCGCTTTCAGCACCTGGCGATGGCGCAGCGACAGTGACTTACGACGTGGTCGGCCCGGTCTGCGAGAGCGGCGACTGGATAGGCCGCGACCGCGCACTGGCAGTGGCGGCGGGCGACCAGCTGGCAGTGATGTCGGCAGGCGCCTATTGCATGAGCATGGCCAGCAACTACAACACCCGCGCCCGCGCGGCTGAGCTGCTGGTTGACGGCGACACAGTGCACCTGATCCGCGAACGGGAAACCGTGGAAGACCAGATGCGCCAGGAACGGCTGATAGCCGGCTAAAACTCGCTTGCTATCATTACGATAGCGTACTGCGCACGCCGTACTTGGGCTGCAGCCTCTTTTTCTTTAAAAACTGCTGCACGCGCCATCCCAGCAGTACGGCGATGATCCCGGCGTAGACAAACACTTCAGCGAAGTTGTTTTTGCCGGCGCGCATCCAGAAGAAGTGCAGCAATCCAAGGCCTGCGATCAGATAGACCAGCTTGTGCAGCCACTGCCAGCGTTTGGCGCCCATGGCCTTGATGGCGGCGTTGAACGATGTCGCCGCCAACGGCGTCAGCAGCACAAAGGCCGAGAAGCCCACCAGGATGAACGGCCGCTTGGCGATGTCTTTGGCGATATCGGCAAAGTCAAAGCCCATGTCAAACCAGCTGTAGCTCAGCAGGTGAACGACGACATAGAAGTACGTGAACAGCCCCAGCATGCGCCGAAAGCGTGCCAGCGCCGGCGTGCTGCTGATGACACGAAGCGGCGTGACGGTCAGCACGATGCAGAGAAAGCGCAACGTCCAGTCACCCGTCGCCCGAATCAGCGCTTCAGCCGGGTTGGCGCCCAGCTGGTTGGTGAAGGCGCCATAGAAGAGCCAAACAAAAGGCAGCAGGCAAAGAATGAACACCACCGGTTTGGCCGCCGGGTGCAGCAGCCATTTCTGCCGCCCTGCCATCAACGCAGCCATCAGAAATTCTTCTTGAGGTCCATGCCCGCGTACAGCTGGCCCACCTGCGCTTCGTAGCCGTTGAACATCAGCGTTTTGCGTTTCTTGGCAAAGAGGCCGTCTTCTCCGATGCGGCGCTCAGTGGCCTGGCTCCAGCGCGGGTGGTCAACGCCCGGGTTCACGTTGGAGTAAAAGCCGTATTCCTGCGCGGCGGCCTTGTTCCAGGCGGTCCGCGGCTCTTTGTCGGTAAAACGGATCTTGACGATGCTCTTGCCGCTTTTAAACCCGTACTTCCAGGGCAACACCATGCGCACCGGCGCGCCATTCTGGTTGGGCAGCACTTCGCCATACATGCCGAAGGTCAGCAGGGCCAGCGGGTGCATGGCTTCGTCCATGCGCAGCGCTTCCACATAAGGCCAGTCGAGCACGCGGGAGCCCACAAACGGCATGGTCTTGGGGTCGGCCTGGGTGATGAACTCGACGTACTTGGCGTTGCCCAGCGGCTCGACCTTCTTGATCAGTTCAGACAGCGAATACCCCACCCACGGAATCACCATGGACCAGCCCTCGACGCAGCGCATGCGGTAGATGCGTTCTTCCTGCGGGCTGAGCTTGAGCAGATCTTCGAGCGTGAAGGTTTTGGGTTGCTTGACCAGGCCCTCGACGGCCACCGACCAGGGTTTGGTCACCAGCGTGTGGGCGTTCTTGGCGGGGTCGGCCTTGTCGGTGCCGAACTCGTAGAAGTTGTTGTAGGTCGAGGCGTCTTTGTAGTCGGTGATCTTTTCCATGGTCACCGCGCCAGCCACTGCCGATTTGCCGCCCGCCAGCGCTGCCAGTTTGCCGGGTTTTTGCACGGTTTGCGCCATCGCCTGACGTCCAGCCCAGCCCGCCATCGCAGCGCCTGCTGCGCCCGTGGCCATGAGTTTGATCAGGTCGCGGCGGCCGTGGTAAATGCCCTGGGGCGTGATCTCGCTGGGAACCGGGTGGTTAAAGCCGCTGGCGTGGGTCTTGATGAGCATGGGGGGTCCTTGAAAATCCGTTTAGGGGTTAGTCTGAATACGCCGCAACTTCTTACAGGGATTCAACCTGGCCGGCTAACGCCTCACATTAACCGACCTTACAAGGACTCGCTGCGGGCTACAAGGTTCCGTAGCTGTGCAGGCCCGACAGAAACATGTTGACGCCAAGGAAGGCGAAAGTGGTCACCGCCAGCCCGACCAGCGCCCACCAGGCTGCCACCGTGCCGCGCAGCCCTTTCATGAGCCGCATGTGCAGCCAGGCCGCATAGTTGAGCCAGACAATCAGCGCCCAGGTTTCCTTGGGGTCCCAGCTCCAGTAGCCGCCCCAGGCCTCGGCAGCCCACAAGGCGCCCAGCACCGTGGCGATGGTGAAGAAGGCAAAGCCGACGGCAATGGCCTTGTACATGACGTCGTCCAGCACCTCAAAGCTGGGCAGGCGCGACGCGATGCGCTTGCGGCCCAGCAAAATGCCGGCGGCGATCAGCCCCGACACCGCCAGGTAACCCACCCAGTAGTAGCTGCCGCCCACTTCGGCCGGCGACTTGCTGCGAAACACGATGGGCACAAAGCACAGCACCACGCCCAGCAGCCACAGCGGCGTGAGGCGGTACCAGCGGGTCTCGTTGGCCTGCTGCTTGATGAGGTAGGACAGCGACACCATGGCGGCGAGCGAGAACATCCCGTAGCCGATGAAGTTGGCCGGCACATGCAGCTTCATCCACCAGCTTTTGAGGGCTGGCACCAGCGGCTGGATTTCATGCGCTTCGCGCACCACCGTGTACCAGAGCAAAAAGCCGACCGCGGCGCTGACCACCAGCATCACGAAGGCGCCCAGCGCACGCGTGTTGTACTGCGATTCAAAGTAAAGATAGAAGGCGGCCGTCATCCAGCAGAACAGCACAAACACTTCGTACAGGTTGCTGACCGGGATATGGCCCACGTCGGCGCCTATCAGGTAGCTTTCGTACCAGCGCACCAGTGTGCCGATCAGCGCCATGCCGACGGCGACCCAGGCGATCTTGGAGCCCAGTGACTCCAGCGTGCTGCTCTGGCCTTTGGCGAACATGCCCAGCCAGTAAAAAATCGTGCTCATGAAAAAGAGCACGCTCATCCACAAGATCGCCGACTGGCTGGAGAGGAAGTATTTGAGCCAGAACACCTGTTCGGAGCGCGCCAGACTGCCCGCCCCGTCGACCTGGTAAGAGGCGATGGCCAGCAGCGCAAAAGCGCTCACCACCACCATCAGCACGCGCAGCGGCCGCCAGAACCAGCCCATTGCAATGGCCGATGGAATGGCCGCGAGCAGGATGCCTTTTTCATAGACGTCCATGAAAGCGCCGTAGCGGAAGAAGGCGTACAAAAAGCCGCCGGCCACCAGCGCTGCAAACACCCAGTCCAGCACATTGCGCCGGGCAAAGTAGCCTTCGTTCAGGCTGAGCGTGGTGTCACCGCCACCGGCTTTGAGGGTGGTCGTGTTGACCGCCGTGGTGTTGATCGTGGAGGTATTCATAAAGGCGCCTGCAACAGTTTCGTTTTCAACATCTCGAACTCCTTGTCCCCGTCCATGGTCTTGCGGTTAGTGGACAAGGCCATGGTGGCGTGACTATGTGCCTGACCTGGCTCTTCAGCCGATTCTGTCACTGAAGCCACCTCAGCGGGAGCCCCCCGTGCCGAGGCGCCGCGCGGCGCCAGCCAGACCCAGACGCGGCGTTCGCGCACATACAGCATGGCGAACACGCCCAAAATCAGGAAGGCGCAACCCAGGTAGACGATGGTCTTGCCCGGCGCGCGCGCCACCTGGAACACACTGGCCTGCACCTGCGTGAAATCTTTCAGCTCAAACGCCATGGGCGCCGGGTAGAAATGCGCGTCCGACAGGCTCAGCACCATTTGCGACATAAAACCCAGCGTCTTGTCGTCCTGGCCCAGCGGTTTGAGGCCGGCCTGCTCGCGTGTCATCTGCGCCAGCTCAAACAGCACACCGTTGAGGATGCGCACCAGCACTTCGCCGGCGCGGCTGCGTTCGGCCTCGGGCACGTTGGCTTCCATGAAGTCGGAAATGGCTTGCAGGCCCGCAGCGGTTTTCACGCCACCGTCGGCAGAGCTGCCGGCGAACAAGGCCAGCGCGCGTGAAGCCGAAGCAGCCAACTGCTGCGCCAGCTCGGGCCGGTCGCGGCCGATGGCCAGGCTTGCATAACGCCTGACCGCCAGCTCACGCTGCGCCGGATTGGCCAGCGCGGCGCGCAAGCGCAAAAAGGTGTCCATGCTGCCTTCCGGGTCCACCGGAATGCGCAGGTACTGGAAAGGAGCGGCCGGTGTCTCGCGCACACCCAGCAGGTAGACCGCCGGGTTGTTCTCGTTCTGGTCGGTTTTCACCGGCAGCATGTAGTTATGAAATTCGCGGGCCTGCCCGGCCGCGTCGCGCAGCTTGTAGCTCACGCTGGGGCCGACGTTGCGCAGTTCTTTTTGCGTGACTGTTTTGTTGGCAGCGCCCAGGCGTGTGTCGATGGCCTGGTGCAGATCGACCTTGCGCACGTCGGCGCCGGAGCCACCCATGCTGCCGCCCGCAGAGAAATTCTCGACATTGATGACGCGCAGCGCGGTGTATTCGAGCGTCAGTTTTTCGGCGCCCTCGCCTTGCCCGTTGGTCAGCTGGCTGGTGCCGCCAATCGTGCCCTGGATCTCAAACGGCTTGCTGGCCGCAGCCATGGGAATGGCCTTGAGCGTGACGCTGGAGCCGCCGTCGTCAAAGCTCGACTGGTAGATCTCGACGCCGCGGTGGCGGGCCGGGTGGTTCACTTCAACACGGGCCGGAATCTTTTCGCCGGTTTCCTTGTCATGAATGATGATGTCGCTGGCAAAAAGCTTGGGCATGCCGGTCGAGTAGTACTCGACGATGAATTTTTTCAGCTCGATGGAAAACGGCAGCTCCTGCAGCAGCACGCCGCCGGGCTGGTTCAGGATGGCGGTGGCCGATTGCGTGCCCTCGGCCACCAGCAGGTTGGCGCGAAAGGTCGGGTTGCTGTCACTCAGGCGGTGCTGCACCGGCACGTCGGCAATCAGCCCACCGCCGGTATAGGTGGATTTGTCATGCAGCCACATCTGCGCGCGCACGATCATGTCGCCGTCGAGCAGGCCGCCCACACACACCAGCACGATCGCGCTGTGCGCCGCAATGTAGCCCAGCTTGTTGGCCGCGCCTTTCTTGGCCGCCACCATCCAGCCGCCGCCTTCGGGCGTCTGGCGCTGCTGCAGCTTGACCTTCCAGCCGCTTTGCACCAGCGTCTGGCCGATGCGGCGTGCGGCCGCTTCAGGGGATTCGGTGAGTGCGGCTTCGGCGCGGTGGCCGAAGGCCTTGAGGCTTTGCTCGCGGACGTTTTCCTTGAGCTGGTTCAGGTCCACCAGGATTTTGGGCGCGTTGCGCGCGATGCACAGCGAGGTGGAAACCACCAGGAAGGCCAGGATCAGCAAGAACCACCAGGCGCTGTAGACCGTGTTGAGGCTGAGCAGGCTGAACACCTGCGCCCAGAAGGGGCCGAACTGGTTCACGTAATTGGCCAGCGGCTCGGCCTGCTTGAGCACCGTGCCGATGATGGAGGCGATGCAGATGACCGTCAGCAGCGAAATCGAAAACCGCATGGACGACAGCAGTTCCACCGACGCCCGCAAACTGCGGGAGCCCCAATTGACCTTCATACCCTGGGTGGAAACTGTCATGCTTGGAATGCTGAAGTGAAACCTGAGGCCGGCTCAAGAAGGCCGGTAGAGCGGCGGGAAAAAGAAAAAAGGCGGGCTTTCATCAGAAAGACCCGCCTTGGTGTGATTGGTTTTGGAGGCTTGGGTTCAATACTGCAGGGCTTCTGCGCGTACTTTCAGCAAAAAAACCTGCCTCCCGGCAGGCCGCTTGCCTATCGAAGGCCGGCAATATAGTCGGCCAGCGCGCGGATTTCGCGGTCGTTCAGCTTGGCGGCGACCTGGCTCATGGGCAGGCTGTTCTTGCGTGCGCCGTCGCGGAAGGCCGTTAGCTGAGCGGCCGTGTACTGGGCATGCTGGCCGCTCAGGCGGGGGTATTGGGAAGGAATGCCGGCGCCCGTCGGGCTGTGGCAGCCTGCGCAGGCGGCGATCTGGCGATCAGCCACGCCGCCGCGGTAAATGCGCTCACCCAGGGAGACCAGTTCCTTGTCTTTGGCAAAACCGGGCTTGGCCTTGTTGGCCGTGACCCAGTAGGCGATGTTTTTCATGTCGTCGTCGGACAGCGCCGAAGCAAAGCCCTGCATGACGGCGCTTTTGCGCTTGCCGGATTTGAACTCCTGAAGCTGCTTGACCAGGTACTCGGGGTGCTGCTGCGCGAGCTTGGGATTTTCGGGCGAGCCCGAGTTTCCGTCGGCGGCGTGGCAGGCCACGCACACTGCAGCGAAACTTGCACCGCCCTTGACGAGGTCGGGCTTGGCGACCTTGGCCGGTGCTGCGGCGGCAGGGGCCGATGCGGCACCGTGCGCAGGTGCGGCTTCGCCGGCGGCAAAGGACGACGCGGCAGGCACAGCCAACAGGGCGGCCAGGAGGGAAGTAACGAACAGCTTCATATCGGGGGTTTTAATTGGTTGGCGCACAAAACTTATAACTTTCTGATTTTACAATGGCTTCAGGGCATCCCCGATTATTCGGGTCTTGCCGCGGCAACAGGCCACTGGCGCTCCCATTGATTCGCGCACCGATTCCCTTCCCAAGCCGCGCCCGTAGGGCATTTGCCCCCTTTCAGGCACTTCTTGCCTTTCTCGTATTTTTCTCGCTTCTTGCAATTCACGCATGCCGGTGGCGCACAACCGGCTTTCAGGGACCGCCCGACCAATGACCTCAGCCTCCACACCCAAGCCCAAAGCACCCGCCACCGCACCCGGCGCACCCGATCCCAAGATCGCCATGGGGTGGCTGCACACGGCCAAATTCCTGACCACGGCGCCGGAACTCATGCACCTGCCGCGCATCGATGTGCCGGAAATCGCCTTTGTGGGCCGCTCCAACGCGGGAAAATCCACCTGCATCAACACCCTGACGCAGCAGCACCGGCTGGCTTTTGCCTCCAAAACGCCGGGCCGTACGCAAAGCATCAACCTCTTCAGCCTGGGCAAGCAGGGCGTGACCGACGCCGTACTGGCCGACCTTCCGGGCTACGGCTACGCGGCCGTGCCCAAGGAAGCCAAATACCGCTGGCAGAAGGTGATGGGCAACTATTTGCAGACCCGTGACAACCTCAAGGCCGTGGTGCTACTGTGCGACCCGCGCCTGGGCCTCACCGAGCTCGACGAGATCCTGCTCGACGTGATCCGGCCCCGGGTGGAAGACGGCCTCAAATTCCTGGTGCTGCTGACCAAATCCGACAAGCTCAACAAGACCGAAGCGGCCAAGGCGCTGTCCATTGTGCGACTGCAGGCCGGCGGCGGAGACGTCAAACTGTTTTCTTCGCTGAAGCGCCGCGGCGTCGAGGAAGTCGCCCAGCATTTGTGGGACTGGGCGCACCCGGTTGAAAAGCCGGCAAAGCCGGCAAAGCCCGAAACGCCGCCAGAAGCCAACGACTAAGCGGGGCTCTTCCGGGCGCGGATGGGGCCGTGCAGTTTTATCAACAAAACCGGCCCCAGCCCAATAGACACATGGGCAAGCCGCTATCAAAAGCGTAGCGCCATGATTGAAACCAGTTTGCAGCCCCTGCCTCACGGCATCACGCTCTCATGCCGCAGCAGCGGCGCCAGGGGCCGGCCGGTGCTGATGTTTTTGCACGGCTTTCCGGAGGCCGCCTTTGTGTGGGACGGCCTGCTCGAACATTTCGCCCTGCCTGAGAACGGCGGCTTTCGCTGCGTGGCGCCCAACCTGCGCGGCTTTGAGCAGTCCAGCGCACCCGCCGAAGCCGCGGCCTACCGGCCCAAACACCTGGTGCAAGACATCGCCGCGCTGATTGCGCTGGAGGGCGGCCAACTGGCGTGTTTGGTAGCGCACGACTGGGGCGGCGCGGTGGCCTGGAACCTGGCGGCGGGCATGCCCGCGCTGACGAAAAAGCTGGCCATCATCAACTCGCCGCATCCCGGCACTTTTTTGCGTGAACTGCAGCACTCGCCCGAACAACAGGCCGCCAGCGCCTACATGAATTTTTTGATCCGCCCGGACGCCGAAGCTCTGCTGGCCGAGGACGACTTTCGCCGCCTCTGGGAGTTCTTCACCAAGATGGGCGCCGCCGACGGGCCGCACGCCTGGCTGACGGATACTGTGCGGGAGCAATACCGCGCCGTCTGGCGCCAGGGCCTGAGGGGCCCCTGCAATTACTACCGCGCCTCCCCGCTGCGCCCGCCCCGGCCCGGGCCGCCGCACAACGACCCGGCGGCCGCCGGCGTCACGATTCCGCGCGAGATGCTTGATGTCCACCTGCCCACGCTGGTGCTGTGGGCCATGGACGACATCGCGCTGCCGGCGTCTTTGCTGGATGGACTGGGTGATTACGTGCCGCGCATGGACCTGCGCCGGATTGAGGACGCGACGCACTGGATCGTGCATGAGCAGCCCGCATTGGTGGCCATGCATCTGCAGGACTTCTTGAATTCAACGCTATCAAATAAATAGCGCCATCCCAAGACAGTAATTGGGCTAGAGGCCGATTTTCCTTAAATTTTTTGACCTCGCGCGCTCGCTTCAGTACAGCGAGGCCTCGCCCTCAGGCCGGGTCTTGAAGCGTTTGTGCACCCAGTAGTACTGCGCCGGCATGGTGTTGATGTATTCCTCCAGCCGCGCGTTCATGAGCGCGGTATCGGCCACCGGGTCTTCGCCGGGAAAGTCCCCCCACGCCGGCAGCACCTGCACCTCGTAGCCGGTGGGCGTGATGCGCGGCAGCAGCGGCAAGACCTTGGCCCGGCCCAGCTTGGCAAAGCGCGAAAGCGAAGGAACCGTCGCGGCCTGCAAGCCGTAGAAAGGCACGAACACCGAGTCATCGGGGCCGAAATCCATGTCGGGCAGCAAATACAGCGGCTGGCCCTCGCGCAGCGCCGCCACGATGGGCTTGACGCCGGCCGCCCGGCCAAAAAGGCGCAAATTGCCAAAGCGCCGGCGGCCGCGCAGGATCCAGCGGTCCACCAGCTTGTTGGACTGGTCGGTGTAGATGGTGGTTGAAGGCCGGGGCATCTGCAATGCCACGCCGGCCCACGCCGCATCCAGGCCGAAAAAATGCGGCAGAAAAATCACCGTGGGGGCGTTGCCCTCCAGCTCCTCGACCGCGCCCGTCACCTGCACGCGGCGCTGCACCCAGGCTTTGGGCGCATGCCAGAGCCAGGCGCGGTCCAGCCAGGCCTGGGCAAAGTAGACGAATGTCTGCAGCGTGAGCTTGCGCCGCGCATCGGCTGAAAGCTGCGGAAAGCAGAGCGCGAAGTTGGTGGTCACCACGCGCCGGCGCGAACCCACCACCGCATAAAGCACCCAGCCCAGCACCACACCCAGGCCGCGCGTCACGGCCAGCGGCAGCAAGGCCAGCACCTGCATGAACGCAATGCCGCCGCGGGTCACAAGCCGGCCGGCCAACTGGCGAAAAGTCTTCAAAGGGATGCTTCCTTGCGTGGTGTCTTGTAGCGGGCGTAACCCCACAGGTATTGGCCCGGCTGGCTCAGCACGATGGCTTCAATCGCCCGGTTGATTTGCGTCACGCCTTGCAGCAGGTCGGCTCTGGGCTTGCCGGAGTCCGAGGGCTCCAGGCCAGCGACGGCCGGCCAGATCTTGAGGAAATAGCCTTGCCCGTGCGGCAGCCGCTCGCAGCTCACCGGCAGCAGCACCGCGCCGCTTTGCAGCGCCAGCCGCGCCGCCAGCGTCATGGTGTAGGCCGGTTTGCCGAAAAACGGCGCCCACACGCCCAGCCCCTCGGGCGGCACCTGGTCGGTCAGCAGCGCCACCGCCTGGTTGGCCTTGAGGGTTTTGTGCATCAGGCGGATGCCGCTCAGCGAGGCCGGCACAACGGTGAGGTGGGCCCGGTCGCGGGCCAGGCGCTCCAGCCGGGCCAGCCAGGCCTTGCGCGCGGGGCGGTAGATGGCGGTGATGGGGCCGTAAAGCTCGGCGAGGGCCTGCGGGCCCAGCTCAAAGCTGCCGCAGTGGGGCCCGAAAAAAATCACGCCGCGGCCTTGCGCAAAAGCGCTCTCGGCATGCGCCTGGCCTTCCACCCGCACATTGCCCAGGCAGGATTCGCCGGCCGGCCGCATCCACAGCTTGGGCAGCTCGGCGATAAAACGCCCGGCCTCGGCGATGGCCGGGCGGGCCACGTCAAACGGCAGGCCGGCCTGCGCCACATGGTCCTTGAACTGCGCGCGGTAGCGGGGGCTCAAGGCCCACACCAGCCAGCCCAGCGCGCCGCCCACCGCATGCAGTGCCGCCAGCGGCCAGAGGGACAAAAATCGGAACAACCAGAGCATCAGCGGGGTCAAAGGGGTATTCAAAGGCCAATCCGGCCGCAAAGAGGCCGTCATATAATGAGCGCTGTCGCCGAGTTACTGAACAACTTGCAGGGCGACATTAAACCAAACTGCTAAAGCGTTCGCCGAAGCATTCCAGCCGGCAACGCGCCGACAAACTTCATGGAGTGTACGCAATGGCGAACGATTTTCTCTTTACATCCGAATCCGTCTCAGAAGGCCATCCCGACAAGGTCGCCGACCAGATTTCCGACGCGATTCTCGACGCGATCTTCAAGCAGGACCCACGCAGCCGCGTCGCCGCTGAAACCCTGACCAACACCGGCCTCGTCGTGCTGGCCGGCGAGATCACCACCAACGCGCACGTCGACTACATCCAGGTCGCGCGCGACACCATCAAGCGCATCGGCTACGACAACACCGAGTACGGCATCGACTACAAGGGCTGCGCCGTCATGGTCTGCTATGACAAGCAGTCCAACGACATCGCCCAGGGCGTGGACCACGCCTCCGACGACCACCTGAACATCGGCGCCGGCGACCAGGGCCTGATGTTCGGCTATGCCTGCGACGAAACCCCCGAGCTGATGCCCGCGCCGATTTACTACGCGCACCGCCTCGTCGAGCGCCAGGCCCAGCTGCGCAAGGACGGCCGCCTGCCTTTCCTGCGCCCCGACGCCAAGAGCCAGGTGACCATGCGCTATGTGGACGGCAAGCCCCACAGCATCGACACCGTGGTGCTGTCGACCCAGCACAGCCCCGACCAGAGCGAAACCGCGCACAAGATGAAGGCCTCGTTCACCGAAGCCATCATTGAAGAAATCATCAAGCCTGTGCTGCCCAAAGAGTGGCTCAAGGACACCAAGTACCTGATCAACCCGACCGGCCGTTTCGTCATCGGCGGCCCCCAAGGCGATTGCGGCCTGACCGGCCGCAAGATCATCGTTGACACCTACGGCGGCGCTTGCCCGCACGGTGGCGGCGCGTTCAGCGGCAAAGACCCCAGCAAGGTGGACCGTTCCGCGGCCTACGCAGCCCGCTACGTGGCCAAGAACATCGTGGCGGCAGGCCTGGCCCGCCAGTGCCAGATTCAGGTGGCGTACGCCATCGGTGTGGCCCGCCCCATGAACGTCACGGTCTACACCGAAGGCACGGGCGTGCTGTCGGACGAGAAACTCTCGGCCCTGGTCAACGAACACTTCGACTTGCGCCCCAAAGGCATCATCCAGATGCTGGACCTGCTGCGCCCCATCTACGAAAAAACCGCCGCCTACGGTCACTTCGGCCGCGACGAACCGGAATTTACGTGGGAAAGAACCGACAAAGCTGCAGCCCTTAAGGCTGCAGCCGGCCTGTAAGGCCGCCGCGCATCGCGCGGTTCGGTTCTTCCGCGCAGGCTCACTTCGCGCAGCGAAGTTAAGGGCCAGAGGCCCGGTGCCGAAGCTAAATGACTGATAAAGCTCAAGCGCTGCGTGCAGCGGCGGGCCTGTAAGGGCCGCGGAGCGAAGCTCCTCTTGAGCTTTGGGGAACGCTCATATTGCGCAGCAATGTGATGCGGTCACCACAAAGCTGCAGCCCTTAAGGCTGCAGCCGGCCTGTAAGGCCGCCGCGCATCGCGCGGTTCGGTTCTTCAGCGCAGGCTCACTTCGCGCAGCGAAGTTAAGGGCCGAAGGCCCGTGCCGAAGCTAACGTAGGGCCCGGCCCCAGGCGCAACGTCCTACACCGCCGTCCGTCAAACACCTGCAACTAAAAGCCACCTTTGGGTGGCTTTTTTCATGCCTGTTTTCAGAGGTGCAAACTACAATTTTGGCCAGATTCCCGATGAACGGCGGCGCCGTTTCGCCTACTTTCACGAAAGCACTCATGTCACCCACTTTCTCCAAAATGGCTGTCAATGTTGCATGCGCATTGTTCGCCGTGCTCGCCATGATCGGCATCAGCGAGCTGTCGTACGACAAGTCCGTGGATGCGATGGACGACATCGCGAAAGCCCACCTGGCGCGCAGCAATGTGCAGCGGCTGCTGCGCGACGTGCTTGACGCGGAGAGCGGCCAGCGCGGCTACCTCCTGTCGGACAACACGGCCTACCTGGAGCCCTACAAGGCGGCCGTTGCGGATATCGGCCAGACGCAGGACCAGCTTCGCGAGCTGTATGTTCTGCGGCCTGAACAGATCGGCACCCTCGGGCGGCTGGGCCGCACCGTGCAACGCAAGCTCGCGGAAATGGATCTGTCCATCCGCATGAAAAACGAAGGCAAAGAAGACGCCTGGCGCTTTGTACTGACCACCGAGGTGGGTAAAGAACAAATGGACGCCATACGCAGCACCGCCGGCCAGTTGATTGAGGAAAGCAACCAGCAGGCCGCCAACGGCTATGCCGAGGTTCGCCGCTCACTGCTGCTGTCGCGCATCGGCATCACGCTCGTAGCCGCCGTCGCCTTTGCAGCCTTCTGGCTGTACTTGCGCCAGACCGCCGCACTGGACAAAGCAGGTCAGCGCCAGCAACTAGCCCTGCAAGCCGAACGCGACCTGCTGGACAGCCAGGTCAGGGAGCGCACCGCACGCCTGACGGAATTGGCGACCCACCTGCAGCAGATACGGGAGGAAGAGCGTGCCCACCTGGCGCGGGAACTGCACGACGAGCTGGGCGCACTGCTCACCGCCGCCAAGCTCGATGTCGCCCGCATCAAGGCCCGGCTGTCCGGCGACTCAGGCGACCTGCCCTTGCGCATTGAGCACCTGATCAACACCTTGAACAGCGGCATCGCACTGAAGCGGCGCATCATTGAGGACCTTCGTCCCTCATCGCTCTCCAACCTCGGGCTGGTACCCGCCCTGGAAATCCTGACTCAGGAATTTGGCCAGCGCTCAGGCCTGGACATCACGTCGAATCTGGAACCGGCCGAATTGGACGAAACCATCCAGCTGACCATCTACCGGATGATCCAGGAAGCCCTGACCAATATTGCCAAATACGCGGAGGCGCGCAGTGTGGAGATCAACCTGTTGAGCTACAAGGACCACGTGACCGTGTCGGTTCGTGATGACGGCAAGGGATTCGATCCGCAAATGGTTGAATTGTCGGCCCACGGCCTGCAGGGGATGCGCCACCGGGTGGAGGCAGCAGGGGGCCGCCTGGACATCAGCACGGCTGCGGGCACCACCATCACAGCCACCCTGCCTTTGGCCCAGCTTCGCAAAGCCGCGGCTCAGGCCTGACGCGACATTACGCGAGTCAACCGCGGGTGTACGGGCTTTTCCCGACATGCGGGGTATTGCCCAATTCTTCGGACGGCGCGTTGTCGGGTTTGGGCTGCGCGATGGTCTTGTTGGTGCCCTCTTTGCCGTATTCGCCGGCAGATGGAGCGCCAGGCTGTACGGCCGGCGCGTGCTTGCGGTCACGATCACTTTTTGGATCCATGCGCTTTTTAGGGCTCATCTTGTGTCCTTGCGGGTTCCGGTCTGGTTGCACGTCAGGTGACGAAGTTGCCCGGATCCGCGGCAGAAAGTGCAGCGACAGACACGGAAGGCATCACCGCCTGGCCATCATGCGCTACCGGCGATACACCGAAGCCGCTGCCGGCAACGATGAAGGGCCAGGCGCTGCGTGATTTTCCCGTTTCTACGGTAGTTTCGCGCGCAGGCCGCGCTGCCCCGGTTACCCGGGTTTGGGGCACATGCAAGGGAAAGCTGTCTAGGAACATGGCGGCGCCGGTGAAGGCTCTGAGTGGCTGTATTTTGACTTTAGGTCCGGCTGCGGGCGAGGTGCGTCAGCGGGATAGGAAACCCGTGTAGGACAAGCCCGAATCAGGCCGCGGTTTGCATGGGTTTGCTGATGCCCGCCTTACCTTCAGCTCAGGTGACCAGACACGACATCAGGCTCTCGTAATCGACGGGCTTGACCAGGTGATGGTTAAAACCTGCCAGGCTGGCGAGGGTCTTGTCTGTTGTCTGGCCCCAGCCTGTCAGTGCAATAAGAACCATCTTTTCACTGTGCGGCTGCTGCCTTATCAAGCGCGCTGCGTCATATCCGTTCATGCCGGGCATTCCAATGTCCATCACCACGATGTCCGGCCTATGGGCGCTGGCCGCTGCAACGGCGGCCACGCCGTCGTACGCCGTTGTCACCGCAAACCCGTCCATGCCCAGCAAAGCCCCCAGGGTATTGGCCGCATCCACGTTGTCATCGACCACCAGGATTTTTTTGGCGTTCCCGGAGACGGCAGGGCTGGCCACTTGCAGAGGCACTGCAAGCTGCGCACCCTCCACAACCACAGGCAGCGTCAGAACAAACTCGCTCCCGCGGCCCAGGCCTTCGCTGCTGGCGTAGATCGTGCCGCCGTGCATCCCGGCGAACTGCCTGGCCAGGCTCAGGCCGATCCCCAGGCCGGTCGGGGCCTCTCCGGGCACCGGTGTCTGCACAAACAGGTCAAAAATCTTTGCCAGCGACGCCGGCTCCAGCCCAATGCCGTTGTCGCGCACGCGGAAAGTCACGTCAGGCCCTTCAACTTCCGCACGCAACACAATATGCCCGCCCGGGGGCGTGAACTTGGCTGCGTTGACCAGAAGATTGGCGACGCTTTGCACCAGGCGCGCGTGATCGGCATCCAGCAGATACGGCGCGTCCGGCTCTTGCACGTCCAGCCGGTGTTGCTTGCTTTCCATAACGGAGCTGGAAATCTCCACCGCATGGTTGATGACCGATTGCAGCGTGATCTGCCCCTTTTTCAGGGTGACCTTGCCGCTGGTGATGCGGGCCACGTCCAGCAGGTCGTCCACCAATCGCGTCAGGTGAGACACCTGGCGGTCCACGACATTGCGCAGCTGTGTGATCTGGCCCACATCCGGATAAAGATGCTTGAGGATGCCCATGGAGGTACGGATCGGCGCCAGCGGGTTGCGCAGCTCATGCGCCAGCGTGGCGAGGAATTCATCCTTGCGTTTGTCGGCATCGCGAACCTGGTATTGCCTTTCGCGCGCCCGCACGGCCGAGCGGGTGGCGGTGATCAGCGCAATGGTGCGCACCGGCCGCTCGACGAGCGTCACATTTCCCAGGTGTTCTACCGCCCGCTGCACATCCAGTGAATCCGCGCCGCTGCGTGTCAACAGCAAGATGGGGATGTCCGACCAGGTCGGTTGTGCGGCAACATATTCGGCGAGTGGCCGCATTCCGGTACCGCTGACGACCTCCTCCACCAACAACAGCGCGCCGGCACCGAGCGGCAATTGCTTCATCAGTTCGTCGCTGTTCGCGCAGACGATGCTGTGGATTCCCACGGACTGGAGCACCCTGGCGGTCAACGTTGCATCCCGCCCCGTAGGCGCACAAATGACGATTCGCCGCTCCACCTATCGTGCTCCGCGGGCGGCACCCACTTCAGGATCATTGCCGAGGTAGACGGGCACCCCCGTCAGAATGCCGCGGAAGCCGCGCAGCGGCGCGCCGACATGGATGCCTCTGTGCGACATGGAGAACTCGCGGATGGTGCGCTCGTGCAGGCTGCCTCGCTTTTTGAACACCGACACGGCCTGCTTGACCTCGCCGTCGTGCTCGAAGTAACGCAGCATGAGCACGTTGTCGGCCAGGTAGCTGGCATCCACCGTGGTGGACATCTGGCCGCCCAACATGCCCTGCTGGACGCCAATCAGGATGGTCACCACACCGCGCTGGCCCAGATAAGTGAGCAACTCGTGCAAATGGGTGGTCAGAAAGCGCTCGTCCGGCATGGCATTGAGGTAGCCGTTGATGCTGTCGATGACGACGACTTTGCAGCCGCGGTCGGCGGCCTGGCACACCACGGAGGTGAACTCCCCGGGGGACAGCTCGGCCGGGTCAATTTGCTGAATGCTCAGGGTGCCGTTTTCGTAAGGCTCGCGGATTTTCATGCCCAGGCCGTCCGCACGGTTCAGCAAATTGTTGGCGGCCTCTTCAAACAGGAACATGGCACTGGTCTGCCCGCGCTCTGCGGCGGCGGTCACGAACTGGGCCGCCAGCGACGACTTGCCGGTGCCCGGAGGGCCGGCGATCAGTGTGCTGGTGCCTTCTTCAAGGCCACCGCCCAGAAGTGTGTCGAGTTCGGCAAGGCCGCTTTTGAGCTGCTCCCGTTTGCCCATCACCCGCGACTCCGCCGCCACCAGGCGCGGGTACACGCAGAGGCCGCCGTACTGGATGTCGTAGTCATGCAGGCCGCCGCGAAAGGCGATGCCGCGGTACTTCACCACCCGCACGCGGCGCCGTTCCGCGCCGTAGTCCTTCACAGACTGGTCCAGCGTGATCACGCCGTGGGCGATGGAGCGCACCTGAAGATCGATGCCGGCAGCCGTACGGTCGTCCAGCAGCATCACAGTGCAGGAACGGCTGGCAAAGAACTGCTTGAGCGCCAGCACCTGCCGCCGGTAGCGCAGCGGCGTGTCGGCCAGCAACTGCAATTCGGAGAGCGAGTCAATCACCACCCGGGTCGGTTTTCGCGCTTCGATTACCGACAGGATCATTTGGGTGGTGGTGCCCATTTCCACCTCTGAAGGGTGAAACATGGTGTATTCAGCCTCCGGCGTCAGCAGGTTTTCCGAAGGAAGGACCTCATGGATGTGAATTCCCTCCATGTTCCAGCCATGGGATTCGGCCACACCGGCCAGTTCTGCAGCGGTTTCGGCCAGCGTGATGTAGACGACAGACTCGCCCTTTCGCGCGCCTTCCACCAGAAATTGCAGTCCGGTGGTGGTTTTTCCGGTGCCGGGCTCACCTTCGATAAGGTAGATGCGGTCCTTGATGAGGCCGCCTCCCAGGATGTTGTCCAGCCCTGAAATGCCGGTTGAAAGGAAATTAAGTTCGGTGGGGGTCTTTAATGTCATGGTTACAGGGATGCGGTTGTGAGCCAACATGGCCGGGAAAGAACAATCCGCAACACCCGTTTAGGAACAAAGCGGCTTGTAACACCTGGATAAATAGTAGCCAGCGGACCCCAAAAACCACGGTTTTCAAGCCTGAGTTAAGCGTAGGACTGGACGCCGTTCCGCCGTGCTGATTCAACTCTAGCCCCATCTGCCAAGGCAATGGATCAGGCACCGAAGCGCAAGCCCTCCGGCCCGGCCTATCAAGGGAAAAGGGCAAAAAAGGGTTTTCAGGCAGGGCGACCTTGAAAACAGCCCGGATTGCCTCTATGATTAGCACTCGATGGTATTGAGTGCTAACAAAGCCTCGTCAATCCACCAAAGTTAACAAGCACCCACTTTTAGCGGGTGCTTTTTGATTCCCAAAACCCATTGTTCTCATACAAGGAGCTCTCATGAAACTTCGTCCTTTGCACGACCGCGTGATCGTCAAACGCGTGGAAAACGAAACCAAAACCGCTTCCGGCATCGTCATTCCTGACAGCGCCGCTGAAAAGCCTGATCAAGGCGAAGTGCTGGCCGTTGGCCCCGGCAAGAAGAACGACAAGGGCGAACTGAGCCCCGTGGGCGTGAAAGTTGGCGACCGCGTGCTGTTCGGCAAATACAGCGGCCAGACCGTCAAGGTCGATGGCGACGAACTGCTCGTCATGAAAGAAGAAGACCTGTTTGCAGTGGTCGAGAAGTAATTTCTCGCATCTGCTATTTATTTGATAGCGGCCGGCGCATGTCCTATATGGGCTGGCAGGCGATTTCATCCATAAACTTTAAGGAATCTGCATCATGGCAGCAAAAGACGTAATTTTCGGCGGCGAAGCCCGCGCACGCATGGTCGAGGGTGTGAACATCCTGGCCAACGCCGTCAAGGTAACCCTGGGCCCCAAAGGCCGTAACGTGGTTCTGGAGCGCTCGTTCGGCGCCCCCACGGTGACCAAGGACGGTGTGTCCGTCGCCAAGGAAATCGAACTGAAAGACAAGCTGCAGAACATGGGCGCGCAGATGGTCAAGGAAGTTGCTTCCAAGACCTCCGACAACGCCGGCGACGGCACCACCACCGCCACCGTTCTGGCTCAAGCCATCGTCCGCGAAGGCATGAAGTACGTGGCCGCCGGCATGAACCCGATGGACCTGAAGCGCGGTATCGACAAGGCCGTGCTGGCCCTGACCGAAGAGCTCAAGAAGGCTTCCAAGCCCACCACGACTTCGAAAGAAATCGCCCAGGTCGGTTCGATCTCTGCCAACTCCGACGAATCCATCGGCAAGATCATTGCCGACGCAATGGACAAGGTTGGTAAAGAAGGCGTGATCACTGTGGAAGACGGCAAGTCCCTGCAAAACGAACTCGACGTCGTAGAAGGCATGCAGTTTGACCGCGGCTACCTCTCCCCTTACTTCATCAACAACCCTGAAAAGCAGTCCGCACTGCTGGACAACCCGTTTGTTCTGCTCTACGACAAGAAGATCAGCAACATCCGTGACCTGCTGCCTACCCTGGAGCAAGTCGCCAAGGCCGGCCGTCCGCTGCTGATCATTGCCGAAGAAGTCGAGGGCGAAGCCCTGGCTACTCTGGTGGTGAACACCCTGCGCGGCATCCTGAAGGTTGTGGCTGTGAAGGCCCCTGGCTTCGGCGACCGCCGCAAAGCCATGCTGGAAGACATCGCCTGCCTGACCGGCGGCAAGGTCATCGCTGAAGAAGTCGGCATGTCGCTCGAAAAAGTGACGCTGGCTGACCTCGGCCAGGCCAAGCGCATCGAAGTGGGCAAAGAAAACACCATCATCATCGACGGCTCCGGCGCCGCTGCCGACATCGAAGCACGCGTCAAGCAAGTGCGCGTCCAGATCGAAGAAGCGACCAGCGACTACGACCGTGAAAAACTGCAAGAGCGCGTGGCCAAGCTGGCCGGCGGTGTTGCCGTGATCAAGGTTGGCGCTGCCACCGAAGTCGAAATGAAGGAAAAGAAGGCCCGCGTGGAAGACGCACTGCACGCCACCCGCGCTGCCGTGGAAGAAGGCATTGTGGCCGGCGGCGGCGTCGCCCTGCTGCGCGCCAAGCAAGCTGCAGGCACCATCAAGGGTGACAACCCTGACCAGGACGCCGGTATCAAGCTGGTGCTGCGCGCCATCGAAGCCCCCCTGCGCGAAATCGTTTACAACGCAGGCGGCGAAGCCTCTGTGGTGGTGAACGCGGTTCTGGCCGGCAAGGGCAACTACGGCTTCAATGCAGCCAACGACACCTACGGCGACATGATCGAAATGGGTATCCTGGATCCCACGAAGGTCACCCGCACCGCACTGCAGAACGCAGCCTCCGTCGCATCCCTGATGCTGACGACCGAAGCCATGATTGCTGAAGCCCCCAAGGACGAAGCAGCTGGCGGCGGCATGCCAGGCGGCATGGGTGGAATGGGCGGCATGGGCGACATGGGCATGTAATTCAGTCCTTTGGCGCGGCCCGGAACTCCGGGCTCCCAACAAAAAACCCGCAAGGCGCAAGCCCTGCGGGTTTTTTCATGGACGGCAGAAACCTGAAGCTCAGGAAGCGGCAGGCGCTTTGTCGTACTCGTTGCTGCCTTCGGCCGAGGGCTGAACAGCCCAGTAAATCAACACCAGAATGCCGATGACGGTCAGGGCAATCAATTGCCACCAGCCGCTTTTTCCGATGTCGTGCAAGCGGCGGGCGCCCACAGCCAGCGCAGGCAGCAGCAGCGCCAGACTGACCAGCGAGCTGACCATGTCGCCCAGAAAGGACGCCACGACGCCCACCAGGACCTGGAACAAAAAGAACCACCAAAATTCAGGGCGGGCGGCGCGGCCGGAAAAATCTACATATTTGCCCAGGCAAACGGAAATGGCTTGACCGAAGTTCATGTTTTTACTCCTCCTCAGGATTCAGACGGGGCGAATTCCCCGCGCCATGATAATGCCCCGCCCGCAGCGGGGCTACCGCAACCGCCAGGCCCGTCTCGCCAAAACTTAGAAAAAAGCGTTACAGCCTGAGCCCAGGTCTCGCCTAAAAACCACACCCGGCAGCGATTGGAACGCCGGGCCACCGCAGCCCCTGTGCATGTCGCTAATATGAAACTCCCTTGATCCTCCGGATGGTTCATTCCCTCAAAGAACCGGGTGACCCGTTGCAGATTCGGCCGCGACGACGAAGCGGTGCGACGGCGAGCCGGCCTCGTTATCGTCCGCCATGACAACTTCAAAACAACTCTATGTTGCGGCCGCACTCGCTACCCTGACCGCCCAGGCGCTTGCGCAACAGGCCGGCACCTGGTCCCTGTCTGCCGGCGTCACGCGCATCGCGCCCTCGGTGGACAGCGGCAGCCTTTCTTCTCCCACGGGTGTCGGCGTGATACAGGACGCGAAGGTCGATGTGGCCAGCGACACCCGGCTGACGGCCGCAGTGAGCTACATGGTCACCGACCATGTGGGCCTGCACCTGCCGTTGGGGCTGGGGTTCAGGCACGACGTCTACGGAGCAGGCATCCTGGCCGGCACGGGCAAGGTGGCGGACACCCGGGCTTTGCCGGTCACGCTGCTGGCCCAATACCGCTTCCTGGAGCCTGATGCCCGGTTCCGCCCTTACCTGGGCGCGGGCCTGACTTATGTGCGGTTTTACAAAGAGCGCGGCAGCACCACGCTGACGGCGCTCACCAATCCCGGCGGGCCGCCGACCGGCGTGTCGTTTCAATCCAAACTGGCCCCCACGGTGCAAGTGGGAGGCGTGTTCAGCCTCAATGCGAAATGGTTTGTCGAAGCGAGTTATGCCAAGACCTTCTTGAAGACCCGCGGCACGCTGAGCACGGGCCAGACGATCGACGTCGGGCTGGACCCCGACTGCTTCACCCTGCACCTGGGCTACAGGTTCTGACAGGATGGCCGCTCCGCGTACGCGGCGCTACTTGCTTGCGACGGCCGAAGCCGGCACTAACTTGAGCGGCCCGTAGAAAGCCTGCAGCTGGCCTTCGTTCTTTTCGCCTTCGGTAAAGACCGCGAAGCTGAGCAATGCGCCCGGATCTTCACCAAAAGCCTTGCGGTAGTCGGCACGGATGTCGCGCTCGTAGCTGCGCCATTCGTTGTAACCGTGGTCGCCCGAATCGACGACGATCTTGCGGATGCGGTCGGTGCGGTCGTTGAGGACGACCTCGCCGGGCTGGTTGACCCGCGACCACGAATAAACCAGTGTGGCAAACGGCATCTCTTCGCCGGTCAGCAAACGGCTCAGCTCTGACAACAGGGCGTTTTTCATCGACAGCCGGGAGCGGTCGCCCTCAAACGCGAGCACCACCCGCACCGGCACATCCTCGAGTTGCGGCAGCGAGAGGTTGGCGCCCGCAGCCGGGTTGGGCACGTTCCAGGAAAAACGCACGAAGCCGAGCTGGTCGGGCTCGATACGGTGGCGATGGCGCAGGATGCTGCCGGAGGCCTCGGCCTTCGCGAGCACCGCGTCACGGCCTTCATGGCGCACATAGCTGTAGCTGGCCGGCTGCTTGCCAGGCACGCGGAATATCTCCCATTTGAGGTCGTCGGGCTTGAGCTCCCCGGCTTTGGGCGGCGCCGACATCTCGGCCCAGGCCGTGCCGGTGACCCCTTCCGCCACACCCAGGGTGCCGCCCTGGCTGACGGGCTCGTCGATGTCGTCGTCGTCAACGGGCGCGCGCGTTGCGCAGCCGGTCACAAAAGCGGCGACAAGGAGCGCGGCGGCGACTATCGAAAAACGAGGGGGAACGCGGTAAGACGGAACGGGTGAAGCCATGATGCGAAGTCATCGAAGAATCGTTAAGCGGGGAAGTTGACCACGGAAGCGCGCGGCTCCGCTGTGGAAAAACGCACACTTTCGCGGAAATCAGCCGGCAATTTTGCGCAGCAGGCCGGCCGTCGAGCCGTCCAGGCCGGACACGTCCCCGCTTGCCAGGCGCGGCTCGATGTCTTTGGCCAGCACCTTGCCCAGCTCCACGCCCCACTGGTCAAAGCTGTTGATGCCCCAGATCGCACCGCTCACAAATACGCGATGCTCTTCTAGCGCAATCAGCGCCCCCAGGCTGGCGGGCGTGAGTTCGTCCAGAAGCAAAAAGGAACTGGGGCGGTTGCCGGGGAAATGTTTGTGGCCACCCGCATCGTCTTTCCCCCGCATCAGCGCTTGCGCCTGGGCCAACACATTGGCCAGCAGCTTGTCGTGATGGCCCGGCAGTCTGTGCCCGGCTTTCTTGACGGCGACAAACTCCACCGGCACAACCGACGTGCCCTGGTGCAGCATCTGAAAGTAGGCGTGCTGACCGTTGGTGCCGGGCTCGCCCCACAGCACGGGCGAGGTGCCAAAGGGCAAGGGCCGGCCTTGGGCATCGACGCGCTTGCCGTTGCTTTCCATTTCAAGCTGCTGCAAGTAGGCAGGCAGACGCCGCAGAGCGCTGCTGTAGGGCGCAATGCTGCGGCTGGTAAAGCCGTAAAAATTGCGGTACCAGACATCGAGCAGGCCCAGGCGCACCGGCAGGTTGTGGGCCAACGGGGCGGTGCGGAAATGCTCGTCCATGGCGTGCGCACCGGCCAGCAGTTCACGAAAACCGGTGGCACCTATGGCGATGGCCAGCGGCAGGCCGATGGCCGACCAGAGCGAATAACGCCCGCCGACCCAGTCCCAGAAACCGAAAGTGGTCTTGATGCCGAATTCGTTGGCGGCGGCCACATTGGTGGTCAGCGCAGCGAAATGCCGGCCGACATCCGTGCCGCCTTCAGCCTCAAACCAGCGGCGCGCCGAATGCGCGTTGGTCATGGTCTCGGTGGTGGTGAAGGTCTTGGACGCCACCAGGAACAGCGTGCTGTGCGGCTTGAGCCCCTTGAGCACACCGGCCATCTCGCTGCCGTCGACATTGGAGACAAAGTGAACGCGCTTGCCGGTGATGGCAAATTCGTCCAGCGCCAGAACCGCCATTTGGGGCCCGAGGTCTGAGCCGCCTATGCCGATGTTGACGATGTCGGTGATGACGGCGTCGGCGCGCACTTTCTCGGCGTAGGCCAGCATGGCGTCCAGGGTTTCGTGCACCTGGGAAAGCTTGGTTGCTATAGTTTCAGGAGCGCCATGCCCAGACACCACCTTGGCTGCAGCCGGATTTCTTAACAAAACATGCAGAACGGCCCGCTGCTCGGTGTTGTTGATCAACTCGCCCGAAAACATGGCGTCGCGATGCTGCTCAAGCTGGCATTGCACTGCCAGGTCCAGCAGCAGCGCCTGGCTGGTGGTGTCGATCAGGTTTTTCGACAGGTCGGCAAAAACGTGGGGCGCTTCCTGGCTGAAGCCGGCAAAGCGATCGGGGTCGGTCGCAAACGCTTCACGCAGGTCGAAGTTTTTGCCGTGGGCGCTGAAGCTGGCCTGCAGTGCAGCCCAGGCCGGGGTCTCGTCGCAACGCAATCTGGTCATGACCTGCGCCTCAAGCCGCAAGCATCAGCTGTTCAAGCTTCACGGCATCGGCCGCAAAAGCGCGAATGCCTTCGGCCAGCTTTTCGGTCGCCATGGCGTCTTCATTCAGCGCATAGCGGAAACCCGCTTCGTCGAAATTGACAGGGGGCAAGTCCAGCGCGGCGGCGGCCTTTGCATCGAGCGCAGCCGAGAGCGGCGCATCGGAAGCCGCCAGCTGGGCCAGCAACTCGGGGCTGATGGTCAACAGGTCGCAGCCGGCCAGCGCGGTGATCTGGCCGACATTGCGAAAGCTCGCACCCATCACCTCGGTGGCGATGCCGAAGTGTTTGTAGTGGTTGTAGATCTCGCGCACCGACTTCACGCCGGGGTCGTTGGCGCCGGCCATGGCGGCTTCGTCCCAGGCGGCGCCGGCGGATTTTTTGTACCAGTCGTAGATGCGGCCCACAAAGGGCGAGATCAGCTGCACCTTGGCCTGGCCGCACGCGACTGCCTGGGCAAACGAGAACAGCAGCGTGAGGTTGGTGTGGATGCCGCGCTGTTCGAGCTTTTCAGCCGCCTGGATGCCTTCCCAGGTGGCGGCGACCTTGATCAGCACGCGGTCGATGTGGATGCCTTCGGCCTGGTAGAGCTCAACGATGCGTTCGCCGCGCGTGTAGGTGGCGTTAGCGTCAAAGCTCAGGCGGGCATCCACTTCGGTCGAGACGCGGCCGGGGATGATGGAGAGGATCTCGCAGCCGAAGCGCACGAGCAGGCGGTCCATCACCTCATCAAGTTGCCGGCCCTTGAAGCGGGTGACCGTGTCCTTCAAAAGCGGCTGGTAGTCGGGTTTTTGCACCGCCTTCAGGATCAGCGACGGGTTGGTTGTGGCGTCCTGCGGCTTGAATTGCCCCAGTTGCTTGAAGTCGCCGGTGTCGGCGACCACGGTGGTGAACTGTTTCAGGGCGTCAAGTTGGGTCATGGCTGATGTACGAAACGTGGAGTTGGAAGGCGGAGTTGTCCAGATGAAACACCTTGGGAGCGCCTGGATGCCTGCATCTCACGGGCCCGGTATCGAGTTACCATTATGCCCATAGAATATGAAACTTAATTACCAAGACACTTTTTTACCATGAGTTTTGACCTGATTCTGTTTGGTGGCACCGGCGACCTGGTGTGGCGCAAGATCATGCCGGCCCTGTTCCAGGCGTTTCGCCACGGCTCACTGCCGGCCGGCGGGCGCATCGTAGGCGTGGCACGCGACGATTTGTCCGACGACCAGTACCGCGCCCTCATCAAGTCACGGTTTGACAACGTGGAGCTGGCCAAGCGGCCGAGCGAAGAAGAGTTCTCGCGCTTTGCGGCCATGCTGGGCTACCTGCGCATGGATTTGTCCAACCCGGCCGACTACGCCGCGCTGGCCGCGAAGCTGCAGCAGCGGCCCGCCGACGTGGTGGTGATGTATGTGGCGACCGCGCCCACCTTGTTCACCGTCGTGTGCGAGCAGATCGCCGCTGCCGGCCTGAACGGCCCGCAAACACGCGTGGTGCTTGAAAAGCCGCTGGGCCACGATCTGGCCTCCAACCGCGCCATCAACAAAACGGTGCGCAGCGTATTGAGCGAGCAGCAGATCTTTCGCATCGACCACTACCTGGGCAAGCCCTCGGTGCAGAACCTCTTTGCGTTGCGCTTTGGCAATTCACTGTTTGAGCCGCTGTGGCGCCGCGAGACGATTGCCAACATCCAGATCACGATCGCCGAAGACCTGGGCGTGGAAAAGCGCGGTGCGTTTTACGACAGCACAGGCGCGCTGCGCGACATGGTGCAAAACCACGCACTGCAGTTGCTGTGCGCCATCGGCATGGAGCCGCCCATCAATTCGCACGCCGACGCCATCCGGGACGAAAAGCTCAAGGTGCTGCGCTCACTGAAAGCCTGGACGCCTGAAACGCTGAGCCAGCACGTGGTGCGCGGCCAGTACGCGGCCGGCAACATCGAGGGAGAGGCCGTGCCCGGCTACCGCGACGAAAAAGGCGTGAACCCCGCCAGCACGACAGAAACCTTTGTGGCGCTGCGCACCGAAATCGCCAACTGGCGATGGGCCGGCGTGCCGTTTTACATCCGCACCGGCAAGCGCCTGGCCGGCCGCGATGCCCACATCGAGGTGAACTTTCGCCCCGCGCCGCACGCGATTTTTAAATCAGCGCTCGCCGGCTCCAATGTGGCCAATCGCCTGGTGATCAACCTGCAACCCAAGGACGGCCTGGAGCTGCACCTGCTGGCGCAAGGCGCCGACCAGCGCACGGGAGGCCGCGGCACGCCTTCACTGGCGCCGGTGCAACTGGACCTGGACTTCGACAAGCGCTTTGGCTCCGAGCGCGTGGGCGCTTATGAGCGACTGCTGCTGGATGTGATTGACGGGCGGCTGAATCTTTTTGTGCGCAGCGACGAGCAGGAAGAAGCCTGGCGCTGGGTCGAGCCCATCCTGGACAGCTGGAGCAGCCAGGCCAGCGCGCCGCGGCCGTATGCCGCCGGCACCTGGGGGCCGAGCGCCGCCAGCGCGATGATTGCGCGCGACGGCTATTGTTGGTCTGAAGAATGTTAGCCCCCACGGTCACTCACTTCGTGTGTTCCCTTCCCCCCGAGGGGGCCGCCCGCCTGCGGCCCGGCAAAGCCGGTTCCGCGGCTCATGCTGGCTGAGACACGTTCTCCATCTTGAATAAGTTGGCGCTACCCGAGACATACCCATGCTTGACCGAATCAAAGCCTCCCTTCCTTCGCTAGCCCCTGCCGAGCAACGTGTCGGTCGCCTGGTGTTGGCCGATCCGCGGGCGTTTGCCAATTTGCCGATCACGGAGCTGGCGAGCCGATCGCATGTGAGCAAACCGACCGTGGTGCGGTTTTGCCGCAGCATGGGGTATGACGGCCTGTCTGACTTCAAGCTCAAGCTGGCGGGCAGTGTGAGTGAGGGCGTACCTTTCATCCACCGCAGTGTGGATGCCGACGACAAGACCGGCGACGTGATGGTCAAGGTGATCGACAACACGGTGGCGGCTTTTTTGAAGTACCGCAACGATGCGAGTTCCGTCGCCGTTGAACGGGCGGCCGACGCGCTGCTGGCCACCTACAACACCGGCAAGCGCATCGAATTTTTCGGCGTCGGCAACTCGGGCATCGTGGCGCAGGACGCGCAGCACAAGTTTTTCCGGCTGGGCATCACCAGCATCGCCTACAGCGACGGCCACATGCAGGTGATGAGTGCCTCATTGCTGGGGCCGGGTGATTGTGTGGTGGTGATCTCCAACTCAGGCCGCACGCGCGACCTGATGGACGCCTGCGACATCGCCCGCAAAAACGGCGCCACCACCATCGTCATCACCGTCACCGGCTCGCCGCTGGCCGCGGCCGGCAATATCCACCTGGCGGCCGACCACCCCGAAGGCTACGACCGCTACAGCCCCATGGTGTCGCGCCTGATGCATTTGATGATCATCGACATCCTGGCGACCTGTGTGGCGCTGCGCATCGGCAGCAAGCTGCAGCCGCTGCTCAAGGAAATGAAGAACAATTTACGCAACAAGCGCTATGCCTGAAACGGCGACGCCCCTTGTCGGGGCGTCAGGTTTTTAAGAAGAATCGGGCTGCAGCCCAATGAGTACCTTGACTATATGCTATTAAATTAATAGCAGATAGCTTTTCAAGCCAAGGGCAGCGAGCGCTCCACAATCCCCGCAAACAACGCCGAGCCGAGCGGCAAAACGCTGTCGTTGAAGTCATAGCAGCTGTTGTGCAGGAAGCGGCTGCCCACACCGCCGACGGTGCCGCCCTTGCCGTCAGGCAATTGCTCACCCTGGCCCAGGCGCAGGTAAGCGCCGGGTTTGACCCTGAGCATGAAGGAAAAGTCCTCCGAGCCCATGCTGGGCTCGAGGTTGCGCATCACGTTTTCCGCGCCCACGAGCTGGTCGGCCACCGCCGTGGCCAGTGAGTACTCGGCCGGCGAATTGATGGTGGCGGGATAGATGCGTTCATACTTCACGGTGGCGGTAGCGCCAAATCCCTGGGCGACCGCCGCGCACAACTCCTTGAGGCGCCGCTCGACGAGGTCTTGCACTTCGGGCTTGAAGGTGCGCACCGTGCCCACCAGCATGGCGGTTTCAGGCACGACGCTCATGGCGCCGAGCTCGCCCGCCCGGACGGCGCAAATGCTGATCACGGCGTTGTCCATGGCCTTCACGTTGCGCGACACGATGCTCTGCACGGCGGTAATGATGTGAGCGGCCACCAGCACCGGATCCACCGTCAGGTAAGCGTGCGCGCCGTGGCCGCCCTTGCCGGTGATCTCGATGGTGATGCGGTCGGCCGCAGCCATCATGGGACCGGGATTGATCCCGATGGTGCCGGGCCGCATCGCCGGCCAGTTGTGCATGGCGTAAATGGCCTGCACCGGAAAGCGCTCGAACAGCCCGTCTTTGATCATCGCGTCGGCTCCGCCGCGGCCTTCTTCCGCAGGCTGGAACACCAGCACGGCGTCGCCGGCAAAGTTGCGCGTCTCGGCCAGGTAGCGGGCGGCGCCCACCAGCATGGTGGTGTGCCCGTCGTGACCGCAACCGTGCATCAAGCCGGCCTTGGAAGATTTCCAGCCGAATTCATTGTGCTCGGTCATGGGCAGCGCATCCATGTCGGCGCGAAGCCCCACCATGGGCCTCAAGCCGGAGGCACCGACGGGCTTGCCGGGCTGTTGGCCCTTGATGACGGCGACCACGCCCGTCTTGCCGACACCGGTATGCACCTCATCCACACCGCACAGTTTGAGTGCATGCACCACGCGGCTGGAGGTGTAGACCTCTTCAAAGCCGAGTTCGGGATGGGCGTGCAGGTCGCGCCGGAAGGCGGTCAACTCGGGATGGAACTGCGCGATTTGCGCAAAGGCCCGGCCGGAGGCGCGAAGTGGGGACTGGCGACCAGCGCCGGTGCCGTCTTCTGCCTCAAGTGGAGTGGACGGGGCGCCCGCAAGGTTGGGAGTGGTGGCCGGAGCACGCATGTCAATAAAGTCCTGAGTTCAACTAATTCAGCGCAATGAAAATACTAGTCTTGAAGCAATAGCGGTGCAAATTCAGGGGATTCCATCACCTTCGCCGAAACGGCCGTCACGGCCGGGCTGGGGAGCACATCACGCGGCTTTTTCATCAGGGTGACAGGGCCATACCAGGCCTTGGCCTGCTGCCGGGTGTTGTCGGAGTCGGTCATGATGGCGATGCCCACGAGGGCTCCGGGCGCCTCGCCAAATGCTTTTTCATAGTCGGCGCGAACATCGCGTTCGTAGTCCAGCCAGCGGTTAAGGCGACCGGGACCGGACTCAATCACCAGCTTGCGGATACGGTCGGTGCGGGTGTTGATGATCACGCTTTCCGGCGTGCTGTGTGTGCCCCACACGTACATGAGAGTCGCATAAGGCAACGGCTCACCCGTCAGCGCCAGCGCCAGTTCGGACAGCATGGCGTTCTTGGCAGAAAATTTCGAGCGGTCGCCCTCAAAGGCCAGCACCACGCGCACCGGCGAGTCGTCGCTGTCGCGCTGGGTCATGTCGGCGCCCAAAATCATCTTCGGCACCTTCCACGAGAAATTCAGTTTACCGAGGCCTGCCGGTTCAACGCGAAGGGTTTGCCGCAGCATGCTGGCAGAGCTGTCGGATTCGCTGAGAACGGCATCTCGCCCGTCAAGCCGTACGGCACGATAACGCGTGGATTTTTTTCCCGGAAATGCGCAGTGCAGCCATTTAACGGCTTCTGCGGTTTTACTGTCGTCTGGATTCACGCCTGCATTGACCGGTGAAGCCGAGGCCCAATTCACATCCTGGCTGCCCGTATGTTCGGATGTTTCCAGGTTCGCACAACCCACAAACAACGGCAAACAGCAGGCGGCCAACAGAGCACGCAACGCATTCAAGGAAAAATCAACAGGCAACAGTGTCATCAGAGGGGCAGTGAGTATTCACGAAGAATTGAATTGAATTGAATGGGTTGATCAGTTTCTGGAGTGCCCGAAAACGATGGGCTTAAACAAGACAACGCGCTATATCCCTCAACGCATTGCACGCCAAAAAGTTTCAAAAACCATCCAGCTTTTCCCATAAAAAAAGCCGCCTCGGGTTTCCCCGAAGCGGCTTTTGGATTCTCATAAGAAACTGGCGTTAGGCCAGCTTCAAATTAGAACGTGTGGCGAATGCCAGCTGCGTAGGTCGTGGTGCGGCCAACGCTGCTGGTTGGGCGTGCAGCAACTTCTGCGGCGGCCAGAGCATCGTATGCCTTGGTGCTCAGAGCACCGACGTACAGGGTGGTGCGCTTGCTCAAAGAGTACAGAGCCTGGACGCCCCAGCCGGTGCTGGAACCCAGATCGTCACCCTTGGAACGAGCATAACCAGCGCTCAGAGTCGTGGCGCCCAGGGGCACAGCAACGCTCAAAGAGTACTCGGTCTGCGTAGCCAACTGGTGTGCAACTGGGTTAGCAGTGGTCACAACGAACACGTCCTTGTACTTGGCGCGGTTAGCACCGAAGCCGACTTTGGCAACGCCGAAGTCATAAGCAACGTTCAGCAGCGTGTTTTCCAGAGCTGGCTTGGTCGTTGCGGTACGGGTAGAACCTTCAGACTGGTAACCGCCGGAGATCAGCAGTGGGCCGTTTGCGTACTTCAGGTTAGCCGAAGTGGTGCTGCTGGCGCCAACGCCTGCAGTTGCACCGACCGTTGCGGTCTTGTCTTCACCCAGTGCGTACATGAACGAACCGCTGAAACCAGCGAAGTTCGGGCTGATGTACTTGACGCTGTTGTTGAAGCGGGTGTTGTAGCCGATCCAGGTCGTGTTGCGACCCAGGAAAGCTGCATTGCCGATTGCGGTACCCAGACCGCTCACGCCAGTAGCGCCACCGGCGGTAGCCGTGGAGGTGATGCCAACGCCGTTGTTGGTGTTCGAAGGATCAAAAATCGTGGCGCCCATCATGGCGTGGTCAGCGGCCACGTCATCGTAGGAGCTGGTGTTGCGACCGATGGTCACGGTACCGAAGCCACTGGAAACACCCACGTTGGCGCGACGGCCAAACAGCAGGCCGCCTTGAGCGGAAGAACCAGCGTCAAGGTTGATACCGCTTTCGAGGTTACCGATGACAGCCATGCCGCCGCCGATGTCTTCGCTGAAGCGAATGCCCCAACGCGAACCGTTCAGGCCGCCGGAGTCAATCTTGGTCTGGGTCAGGCTTTGAACCGTGCCGCCTTGAGCGACGTTGGTTTTGTAGCTGCCGAAGTTAGCGTCGAGCAAACCGTAGAGGGTCACGGTCGACTGAGCTTGTGCTGCACCAGCCATCGCGCCGAGTGCGGCCAAAGCAATAAGGGTCTTTTTCATTGAGAGTTTCTCCAAGGTTAAACATAGGGCTCCGGCACGGGGACCACTTCGGACTTGCATCTTCGTGGCTCCACCAGAGACCCGGGCCAACCCCCTTTCGGGAAGTTGGGTCTATTGCACCAGACCCGACAGTGTTTCGCAAAGAAATCCTCCTAAAAACACCCCATTCGTTGCAAGCCCGCCACAATTCCCGGGCAGGCAGTGGAAAAGAAACAACGCTGGAGAAACCCAGCGTTTCCGGCCTCCCAAAATCCCCCGTTTGGGGTGATTTCAGCTCAATCGAACGAAAAAAAGCCGCCTCAACGAAGAAACGGCTTTTGGGATACCCGCACGAAGGTCGGCGGGTCAGGCCAAACCAGGCTTAGAACGTGTGGCGAATGCCCACGCCGTAGGTGGTGGTCTTGCGTTCGGTCGGAGCGCCAGTTTCCTTGGCAGTTTGAAGGCCGGCATACAGGTTCGAGCGCTTGGACAGGGCATAGAGAGCTGCAAAACCGTAACCGGTGCGCTTCAGGTCGGCAGCGCCGGCAGGCAGCTTGCTCTTGGAACGGGCATAACCGCCAGACAGCGTCAGCGCGGTGCTGACGGGGAAGTCCAGGCCGATCTGGTATTCAGTCGTCTTGTCCGCTGCCACAGCGGTGATCGGGGTGGTGCCGTTCTTCACGTTACCGTAAGCACCGAGCAGTTTGACCACACCGAAGTCATACGAACCATTCAACTGCGTGTACTTGATCGTGTTGGCGGCGGCATTGGCTTTTTCGGTCTGGTAAGCCAGGGATGCGCCAACAGGGCCATTTGCATAAGCCACGTTCATGCTGACGATCTTGCCGGCGCCGACAGCGGCGGTCTTGTTTTCGCCGAAGCTGTACATCGCGGCGGCACTGAAGCCACCGATGTTGGGGGTCTCGTAGTAGATCGAATTGCCTGGGCGATCCTGGTAGCTGTTGCTGGCCCACACACTGGTGGAAGGCGCGAACAGCAAGGAATCGAAGCCAGCAGCACCGGATCCCTTGACCATGTCATATGGGGTCCACATCTTGCCGAGCTTCAACTCACCGAAGCCGCCGGAAACACCGAGCCAGGACTGACGGCCAAAGACCGCCGTGGAGGTCGCGCCGGTGTATGGATTGGTGTAGTTGTTGGCAGCGCCGGTGCTGGGGTCAAAGCCGGCTTCCAGGACGAAGTTGGCTTTCAGGCCGCCGCCGAGGTCCTCAGTGCCCTTCAGGCCGAAACGGCTGGTCTGCAGACCGCCGCCGCTACCGGAAAAGGGATGGGGAACGTTCACGCCGGATTGGCTGAGGTTGTTGTCTTTGACGGTACCGACCCAGGCATCCACGAGACCGTAAAGGGTCACGGTGGACTGTGCAGAAGCGATACCGGAAACGGCCATCACGGCCAGAGCAACTAGACTCTTTTTCATTGTAGAACTCTCCAAAAAGTAGGTGGCAGAACTGTGAAACATTTTTTAAAGGGCTCTCTCGCTGGCCCCGGGTTGATTTAAAACCAACACATTGCGGACCAGGTAGACCCCTAAAGCTCCATTAGCAACTTTCATACCCAATTGTTGTTCGTGCGATACGCATCCCTTGCCGTCCCTTGAACTGCACGCTGTGAGAACCCTTGCTTCTGCCTCGACGCCTCACTTTGGCCGGAATGCCGTGCCGCACGCGCCCCAAACACACCAAAATGGCGCCTTTTTGGCCTGAATGCATCGTTAGCGAACACGCGCACCATCCACGCCCTATTTCGATGCATGCAACCCAAAACGCGCCTGTCTGGAACCGTGCAGCAGGTATGTCGCAGAGATATCTGCGTTCCTGCGGCTGCAGGCTGTGGTTCGCTTACCACGTGGCAGTGAAAATAGAGCCAAGGCCCTAAGCTGCGCACGCCCTGCTCAAAATTGCCGCCAAACCTGCTCTCAGGAAGATGCCCGTGGCATTGCATCAGAGGGGACAGAGGAAAACGAGGGGCCTGCGGGGCGGTTTTCAGGGATTTGCCAGTGCAGCAAAAACCTCGGGTTTTCCCCTGTCGCAAAAGTGATACCCCCGGTATTCACACTCTTTACGCCTCGCAACATCACCATTAATCTTCCCTTCACAGAGATGGCCTGCAGGGTAACGACAGGCGTCAAGATGTCCTGCTTTTCTACCGCTTCCCTTTATCAATTAAAACTCCTGGAGACTCCATGAAAAAACTGACCCTCGTTGCAACTGCGATCATGGGACTTTTGTCCACCTCGGCAGCCATGGCGCAAAGCACCGTGACCCTCTACGGCGTCCTTGATGCAGGTTACAACCGCGTCACCGGTCTGAAGCAAGGCACCGTCAACCAGATCGCCAGCGGCATCATCGAAGGCTCCAGGTTCGGTCTGCGCGGCACCGAAGACATCGGTGGCGGCTACAAGGCCATCTTCACCCTTGAAAACCGTCTGGAACTCGATACCGGCTCCGTTACCAACCGCGCACCTTCGGGCGGCCAGTTGCCTGACCGCCTCGCCCAAGCCAACCTCCTGCTGCCGACCGTGAATGGCGTGCCTTTCGCAGCCCTGCCGGCACTGACCCGCGGTACCCTGCAAACCGCCCTGAACGTTGCCGCTTACGGCAATGCAGCCGGCACCCCCGGCACCGCAGCGGGCCTTGGCTCCAGCATCGGCGTGAACACTGCCGGCAACCTGTTTGACCGCCAGGCTTTCGCCGGCCTGATCACGCCGTTTGGCGCATTCACCCTCGGCCGCCAGTACACCCCCGGTTACCTGGTGGGCGCTTCGTTCGACGCATCGCAAACCGAGTCCAGCCTGGCTGTCGGCCAGGTTGCCAGCTTCCCGCCAGCTTTTGACATCCGCCTGAGCAACACGCTGCAGTACGGCATCAAGCTGGAAGGCCTGACCGCCGCGCTGATGTACGGCGCAGGCGAAGTCGCCGGCAACAACTCGGCTGGCCGTTTCTACGGTGCGATGGCCATGTACAAAGGCAACGGCTGGGGCGTCGGCCTGGGCCACAACGCACGCAATAACGAACTGGGCCAAAAATCCCTGACCAACAACGTGCTCGGCGCTTCGATCGACATCGGCCCTGGCGCCCTGTACGGCCAGTGGGCTACCGTGAAGGATGAAAATCCCACGGGCCTGTCCGGCGTTTCCGCAGGTTTGATCGCCGCCAACGCCGCCCTCACGGCGGTGGCCCCGATCATCCAGGCCGGCCTGATCGAAGGCCTGAAACAGGATGCCAATCTGATGCACATCGGCTACCGCCTCAACACCGGCCCGCACACCGTAGTGGTGGCGTACAACCGCTATGACGACAAGAAGGTCGGCAACAACGACACCTCCTCCTACGGTGTTCGTTATAGCTACGCCTTGTCCAAGCGCACCTTCCTGAACGCCGTGCTGACCCGCTTCACCAACAAGAACGGGGCCCAGGCAGCTCCTGGCGGCAACGGTTTCCTCGGCGGCGTGACGTCCGATGCCGGCGTGGGTTCCACCAACCTGGCACTGGGCATTCGCCACACGTTCTAAGTGCAGCCGGTCCCGGATTCATTCCGGGCCTTCTGTCAAAGCCCCCTTGCGGGGGCTTTTTTTATGGCCGCTTCCATTTCGCAAGACCAGGGCTACCATGGGCGTTATCGATCAGAAAGATCAGCAAACCTCAAGGCGCCCATGACCACTGCACTCGACACCGCACTGAACGCCGCCGACGGCGCATTGCGCACCCTTTTTGCCACGCCGCACGCCAGCCGCCCCTGCCCGACCGTTCCCAGCGAAAAAACCGAGCTTGCCCTGCAAGACAAGGCGCTGTCGGGCGCGCTGATGCGGGTCAATCACGTCGGTGAAGTCTGTGCACAGGCCCTGTACGCGGCACAGGCGCTGGGGACGCGCGACCCGGCGCTGCGTGAGCACTTCCTCGAGGCCAGCCGCGAAGAAGGCGACCACCTGGCCTGGACCAAAAACCGGCTGGACGAGCTCGGCGCACGCCCTTCCCTGCTCAATCCGCTCTGGTATGCCGGCGCCTTCGGCCTGGGGCTGGTGGCCAGCCGGCTGGGGGACCGCCTGAGCCTGGGTTTTGTCGTGGAGACGGAGCGCCAGGTCGAGGCGCACCTGGCCAGCCACCTGGAGCGCCTTCCCCAGGGCGACCATGAGTCGCGCGCCATCGTGGCGCAGATGAAAGACGACGAAGCCCTGCACGCACGCGAGGCCGAACAGGCCGGCGCCCTGCAGCTGCCAGAGCCCGTCAAGGCCTTCATGCGATCGGCGGCTCGCGTCATGACAACGACTGCGCATTACCTCTGACGTTTGGGAAGCTCCAGCGCTACGCCTGCCAGCGGAGCTGCTGTCGAATTGCTATTAAATCAATAGCTACCAGCCCAATACCTATATGGGCCAGAGGCCAAAAACATCACTAAACCTCGATCACCTCAAAGGTCGTGGTGATTTCAGCGGTTTTCGCCAGCATGATGGTGGCCGAGCAGTATTTGTCGTGGCTCATGTTGATGGCGCGCTCGACAACGCCGACAGCGAGGCCGCGCCCCGTCACCACAAAATGCATGTGGATCTTGGTAAACACCTTCGGGTCCGCCGGCGCCCTTTCGGCGGTCAACTTCACCGAGCAGGTCCGCACGTCCTGGCGGCCGCGCTTGAGGATCAGCACCACGTCGTAAGCCGTGCAGCCGCCGGTGCCTGCCAGCACGGTCTCCATGGGCCGGGGCGCCAGGTTGGCGCCGCCGTTCTCGGGCTTGTCCGCGTCGGGTGCACCATCCATCAACAAGGTGTGGCCGCTACCCGTTTCGGCGAGAAAACTCATGCTCGAGGGAGACCCCGTATTGGCGCCGTTGCCCGTCCAGCTCACCGTGCATTCCATAACTTTCGCTCCTTATGCATAAAATTAATAACCAAAACCGTGAAAAATTGTCGAATTTGCGCCACAGAATATTGTGCAGCGCAACATCGCTCCGCTATACTGAAATCATCGCACCAATACAGATAGCTTTCGCGTCACAAGGTATTGGTTGCACCGGTTGTCTCCTCCACCTCCTCTAAGGGTGGATTTACAGGCCCAGACTGCAAAGTCTGGGCCTTTTTTCTTGTCCGCCCGGATTCGCCGGCTTCCTCTGATTTTCACGGCAGGCTCGCGCTGCGTCTTGAGGACTTCTACGGTGAACGCGCGCGGGTTCCGGCTCCTTCGTGTCTTTTTCGTGCCCCACTATGATGTCAGGCTGCGAGAAAACCATGCCCACCCCCACCAAAACCGCCCCACACCGCCCCAAAACCGCCCGCGCCAAGTCCGCCGGCAAGCCACTGCAACCCGCCGACTACCTGAAGAAGATTTTGACGGCGCGTGTCTATGACGTGGCGGTTGAATCCAACCTTGATCGCGCCAAAAACCTGGGCCTGCGCCTGAAAAACACGGTGCTGCTCAAGCGTGAAGACCAGCAGCCGGTGTTCAGCTTCAAGTTGCGCGGCGCCTACAACAAGATGGCCCACCTGAGCCCGGCCCAGCTCAAGAAAGGCGTGATCTGCGCCTCGGCCGGCAATCACGCGCAAGGCGTCGCCCTCAGCGCGCAAAAACTGGGCACGCGCGCCGTCATCGTCATGCCCACCACCACACCGCAGCTCAAGGTCGATGCAGTCAGGGCGTGGGGCGGCGAGGTCGTGCTGCACGGGGACAGCTATTCAGACGCCTACGGCCACGCCGTGCTGCTCGAGAAAAAGCAGGGCCTGACCTTTGTGCACCCATTCGACGACCCCGACGTCATCGCCGGCCAGGGCACGATCGCGATGGAAATCCTCATGCAGCTGCAGACACTGGGCTCGAGCCGGCTCGATGCCGTGTTTGTGGCGATCGGCGGCGGCGGCCTCATCTCCGGCGTGGCCAACTACATCAAGGCCGTGCGGCCCGAGATCAAGGTCATCGGCGTGCAAATGAACGACTCCGACGCCATGATGCAGTCGGTCACCGCAAAAAAACGCGTCACCCTGAGCGACGTGGGCCTCTTCGCCGACGGCACCGCCGTCAAGCTGGTGGGTGAAGAAACCTTCCGCATCAGCCGCGAGCTGGTCGATGAATTCATCACCGTCGACACCGACGCGGTCTGCGCCGCCATCAAGGACGTTTTTGTCGACACGCGCAGCATCGTCGAGCCGTCCGGCGCGATGGCCGTGGCTGCCATCAAGCAATACGTCGCCATCCACAAGACCCAGGGCGAGACCTACGCAGCCATCCTCTGCGGCGCCAACATGAACTTCGACCGCTTGCGCTTTGTCGCCGAGCGCGCCGAAGTCGGCGAAGAACGCGAAGCCCTGTTCGCCGTGACCATTCCCGAAGAGCGCGGCAGCTTCAGGCGTTTTTGCGAGGTGATCGGTGACCTGCCCGGCGGGCCGCGCAGCGTGACCGAGTTCAACTACCGCATCAACGACGACGCCAAAGCGCATGTCTTCGTGGGCCTGACCACCTCGCACAAGGGCGAGAGCAGCAAGATCGCCGCGAATTTTTCGCGCCACGGTTTCAAGGCGCTGGACCTCACGCACGACGAGCTCGCCAAAGAGCACATCCGCCACATGGTGGGCGGGCACAGCGCGCTGTCCAAAGACGAGCGCCTGCTGCGCTTTGTCTTCCCCGAGCGTCCCGGCGCGCTGATGAAGTTTCTCTCCAGCATGCGGCCGGGCTGGAACATCAGCCTCTTTCACTACCGCAACCAGGGCGCCGACTACGGCCGCATCCTGGTCGGGCTGCAGGTGCCCAAGGCCGACAACAAGGCCTTCAAGGACTTCCTGGACACGCTGGGCTACCCGCACGTCGAAGAAACCGACAATCCGGTTTACCGGCTCTTCCTGCAAAGCTGACCAGCCCTTCGCCATGAGCACACAGGCCGCATCCCCAGCAACCCCCGCTCTGGCCAACACCTCGGTGTGCCCCCGTTGCGGCGCCGGCCTGCGCTGCGGCATGGTGGCAGGCGATGCCGAATGCTGGTGCGTCAAGCTGCCACACGTCATGCCTGTGCCCTCCGAACGAACCCCGCAAGCGGAAGGCAGCGCGCTGTCATGCTTCTGCCCCGCTTGCCTGAAACAGATCACCGATGAACGCACCCGACTTTCCGCCCGCCCGCCTGCCCGCGATTGAGCCCACCGCCAACGCCTCGCTCGAGGCGAAGCTGCGGCACAAGATCGATCACAAGACCAAGCCGCTGGGTGCGCTCGGCCGCCTTGAGGGCCTCGCGCTGCAGCTGGGCCTGATCCAGCAAAACGACACCATCACACTGCGCGAACCGCAAATGGTCGTATTCGCAGCCGACCACGGCATTGCCGCCGAAGGCGTGTCGGCCTTTCCGCAGGCAGTGACGGTGCAGATGGTGGGCAACATGCTGGCCGGCGGCGCCGCCATCAACGTGTTTGCGCGACAGCACGGCTTTGCACTGCAGGTCGTTGACGCAGGCGTCGCAGCCGATCTGCCGGCACACCCGCAACTGCTGCAGCGCAAGATCGCACACGGCACACAGAACATCAGCCGCGAACCCGCCATGACACCCGCACAAGCGCAAGCCGCATGGCAGGCCGGCATGGCCATCGTGCAAAGCCTGCCCGGCAACGTGGTGGCCTTCGGCGAAATGGGCATTGCCAATACGTCTGCAGCGGCGCTGCTGTTTGCACGCCTGGCAGGTGTCAGCATCGACGATGCCACCGGCCGCGGGACCGGACTGGATGACGCGCAGCTCGTGCACAAGCGCCAGGTGCTGGCCGCTGCGCTGGCGCGCCATGCCGGTGCAACGCAGCCTCTTGATGTGCTGGCCGCATTAGGCGGCTTTGAAATCGCCATGATGGCCGGCGCCATGCTGCAGGCCGCGAGCGAGCGCCGCGTGGTGCTGGTCGATGGTTTCATCGCAGGCGCGGCCGCGCTGCTGGCACGCACGCTGTCGCCTGCCGTGCAGGACTACATGGTGTTTTGCCACCAGGGCGACGAACACGGCCACAGCCTGCTGCTGGCCCACCTTCAAGCACAGCCGCTGCTGGCGCTGGATCTTCGCCTTGGCGAAGGCACGGGCGCGCTGCTGGCCTGGCCGCTGGTGCAATCGGCCGCAAACTTTCTCCATGAGATGGCCAGCTTTGAGTCCGCCGGCGTGAGCGGCAAAGAAAGCGCCTGAACCCATGGGTACCGCATGACAGCCATCACCCAGTTTGTCCGCGAGTACCTGCTCGCCGTGCAGTTTTTCACCCGCATCCCCGTCACGGGGCGGCTGGCCGAATGGGTGGGCTACAGCCCCGAGCTGCTGCGCGCCAGCGCCGGGCACTTTCCGGGTGTCGGCATTCTGGCCGGCGCCATGGCCGCTGCCGCGTATGCGCTGTTTCAGGCGATGCTGCCCGACACCACCTACACGCCGCTGGTGGCCGCCGCGTTTTCCACCGCCGCCACCGTGCTGATGACCGGCGGCTTTCATGAGGACGGCCTGGCCGATGTGGCTGACGGGCTGGGTGGCAGCTACGACAGGGACCACGCGCTGCAAATCATGAAAGATTCGCGCGTCGGGGCCTTCGGCGCCATGGCGCTGGTGCTGGCCGTGCTGTGCAAGGTTTCACTGCTGGCCATCCTCGGCTCCGTCGAAGGCCTGCCCACCGGCTGGGGCGAGTGGGAAGAAGCGCCCTTTGCCACCTGGTACGTCTGCGCCGCGCTGATGACCGGCCATGTTGTCTCGCGCGGCTTGCCGCTGCTGATGATTTACCTGCTGCCCCACGTGGGCGACACCGCTGCGTCCAAGTCCAAACCACTCGCCGACCAGATCGCGCCGGGCAGCCTGCTGGTCGGATTCGCCTGGTGCTTCGGCGTACTGGCTCTGGCCACGCTGGCACTCGACGCGCTGAACCTGGTCGTGGCCTGCAGCTTTGCGGTGCTTGCGCTGCTGTGGATGGGCCGGCTCTTCAAGCGGCGCCTGCAGGGTTTTACCGGCGACTGCCTGGGCGCTACTCAGCAAGTTTGCGAAATCGCTTTCTATCTGGGCCTGGCCGTCAGCCTATGACCGTTATCAAGCCATGAAACTCTGGCTGGTCCGCCACGCAACACCCCTGGTTGAACCCGGCATTTGCTACGGCCGGCAAGACGTGGCGGCCGACGGCGGCGCGACCGCCGATTGCGCCAAGGCGCTGGCTGAAATACTCCCCGCCAACATCCGCATCATCAGCTCCCCGCTACAAAGATGTGAGCAGCTGGCCCAGGCGCTGTATGGGCTGCGGCCCGATTTTGCTTATAAAACCGACCCACGGCTGCAGGAGATGGACTTCGGCAACTGGGAAGGCCGCGCCTGGCAAAACATCGCCCCCACCGAGCTGCAGGCCTGGACCGACGGCTTTGCGCACTACGCGGTCGGCAGCAATGGCGAAAGCACCATGCAGGTGATGGCGCGCGTGGCCTCGGCCTTTGACGAACTGCAGGGTCCCGGCGACACCTTGTGGATCACGCATGCCGGTGTCATACGCGCCGCGGAACTCATTGCACGTGGCATGCGTCAGATCAACAATGCCAGCGACTGGCCCGTGAACGCCCCAGCCTACGGACAATGGTGCACACTGGAACTGGCATGAACGCTCGCGTTGCTTATTCAAAACCCACCTGACAACACCAAGGCATCAAACAATGGCAGCAACTCTGGATGGTCAGCTCGTGGTGGCGATTTCGTCACGCGCACTGTTTGACTTTGAAGAAGAAAACCAGGTCTTTGAAACCGGCATGACGGCCGAGCCCGCGCCGGGCGCCAAAAAAGACGCGGCCTACATGAAGCTGCAGCTCGAGCGCCTGGACGTTCCGGCCAAGCCCGGCGTGGCGTTTTCGCTCGTCAAGAAACTGCTGGCTTTTAACGAAGCGCCCGAAAGCGCCGGCGAGGCCGCCAGCCCCGCCGCACCCGCGCAGCGCGTCGAAGTCGTGATCCTCTCGCGCAACGACCCGGTCTCGGGCATGCGCGTGTTTCGCTCCGCCCAGCATTACGGCCTCAACATCCAGCGCGGCACCTTCAACCGCGGCGAAGCACCCTGGCGCTACCTCAAGCCGCTGCACGCCAACCTGTTTTTGTCAGCCCACCTGAGCGACGTGCGCGACGCTCTGCTGGCGGGTGTGCCGGCCGCGCAGGTGTATCCGCACTCGGTGCGCGCCAGCGACGCCCACCCGAATGAAGTGCGCATTGCCTTTGACGGCGACGCGGTGCTGTTTTCCGACGAGGCCGAGCGTGTCTTCCAGGCCGAGGGCTTGTCAGCCTTCCAGGCGCACGAACGCGACAAGGCCACGCAACCGCTGCTGGCCGGCCCCTTCAAGCCCCTGCTGGAAGCACTGCACCGGCTCCAGCAAGCCGGCACCTCGCGCATGCGCATACGCACCGCACTCGTCACGGCGCGCAGCGCCCCGGCGCACGAGCGCGCCATTCGCACGCTGATGGACTGGAACATCGAAGTTGACGAAGCCATGTTCCTCGGCGGTCTGGCCAAAGGCGAGTTCCTGCGCGAGTTCGAGCCCGATTTCTTCTTTGACGACCAGACCGGCCACGTCAGTTCTGCGGCTGAGCACGTGCCTTCGGGCCATGTGGCCAGCGGTGTTTCGAATCAGCTGTCCTGAATCCGAATAACAAAGAGCGCTCCATCATGAACGACACGCCTCCTTCAGGCCTCCGGGCCCGTTTTGCCAGTTTCCGCAATTTCGCTGCGCGAGTATGGGGTCTTTCGGCGCCCTACTTCCGCTCCGAAGAAAAATGGAAGGCGCGTGGCCTTCTGCTGGCCATCGTGCTGCTCAATCTGGGCACGGTCTACATGGCGGTGCAGTTCAATGACTGGTACCGGGTGTTTTACGACGCGCTTGAAAAACGCGACCAGACGGTCTTCTGGCAGCAGATGGGCCGATTCAGCTATCTGGCCTTTGGCGCGATCATCATCGCCGTCTACAAGTTCTACCTGACCCAGCTGCTGCAGATGCGCTGGCGTGCGTGGATGACACGCGACTACCTGCGCCGCTGGCTGTCGCACCACGCCTTCTACAAGATGGAGCTGGGCCGGTATTCGGCAGCCGCTGACATCAACGCCAGCCCTGACAACCCGGATCAACGAATCCAGGAAGACGCGCACGCCTTCACCACGTCAACGGTTTCTCTGACCATGGGCGTACTCAATGCGGTCGTGACGCTGGTCAGTTTTGTCGGGATCCTCTGGACGCTGTCGGGCCCGCTTGCCTTCAATTTCGGCGGCAGCAGCTACACCATCCCGGGTTACATGGTCTGGGCCGCGGTCGCCTATTGCCTGGTGGGCAGCGTGCTGGCCCATTACATCGGCAAGCCGCTGATCAAGCTCAACTTCATGCAACAGCGCTACGAGGCCAACCTTCGCCACCATCTCGTGCGGGTTCGTGAATACAGTGAATCCATTGCACTGGATCACGGCGAGGCGGTGGAGCGGAACCAGCTTGACGGGCGTTTCACGACGGTACTTGCAAACTACCTGACCCTGATACGTGCCAACAAAAAACTCATCTGGTTCCAGAGCTTCTTTGGCCAGGCCGCGGTGATCTTCCCGTTCTTTGTTGCGGCGCCCCGCTTTTTCAGCGGCGCAATCCAGTTAGGCCAGCTCATTCAGATTTCTTCGGCCTTCGGCAAGGTACAGGATTCGCTCAGCTGGTTCGTGGACAACTACGACGCCCTCGCCAGCTGGCGCGCCACCGCCGACCGCCTGACCAGCTTTGAAGACAGCATGGTGGCGCAGACAAAAGACAACGAAACACTTGTCGCCACATCAGCGAGCACACTTGAATCCACGGACCTCACGCTGGCACTTCCCACGGGTGCCGTGCTGCTGTCAAATACATCGCTAAAGGCGCAAACCGGCGATCGCATTCTCCTGAAAGGTCCTTCCGGCAGCGGCAAGTCGACCCTGTTCCGCGCCATTGCCGGCATCTGGCCTTTCGCCAGCGGCAGCATCGCCAAACCCGGCAACGCCATGTTCATTCCCCAGCGGCCCTATTTCCCGAATGGGTCACTGCGCGATGCACTGGCGTATCCGGAACCGGCTGCAACCTACAGCGACGAGGCTCTCAGGCTGGCGCTCGAGGAGGCTTTGCTGCCCGCACTGGCTGGGCGGCTCGATGAAGAAGACGCCTGGAGCCAGAAACTTTCAGGTGGCGAACAGCAACGCCTGGCCATCGCACGCGTGCTGCTGAAAAAACCCAAATGGATCTTTGCCGATGAGGCCACCAGCGCACTCGACGAAGCCGCCGAAAAGACGCTGTATGAGCGATTGCTCGCGCTCGTGAAATCGTCGGGAGGCTCCATCATCTCGATTGCCCACCGCCCCAATGTGGCTGTCTTTCACGACAGGCAATGGACGCTGGAAAAGCAGACCTCGGGCTCAACGGCCTTGTACACCCTGACCGCCAGCCAGTTACCTGGAGCAAGCGCCGCGAATGCCTGAAGAAGCCAGCCCAGCCCCGCCGGCACCCAGCGCCGCCGACCTCGCCGCCTGGGCGCCCATCAAGCGCCCGGTGTTCCGCATGCTCTGGAGCACCTGGCTGGTCGCCAACATCTGCATGTGGATGAACGATGTGGCGGCGGCGTGGATGATGACCTCGATGACCACCTCGCCCCTCTGGGTGGCGCTGGTGCAGACGGCGTCTACCTTGCCCGTCTTCTTGCTGGGCCTGCCCAGCGGCGCGCTGGCCGACATCCTGGACCGCCGGCGCTACTTCATCATGACGCAGTTCTGGGTGGCCGGCGTGGCCACGCTGCTGTGCATCGCCGTGATCGCCGACGTCATGACGCCCGCACTGCTGCTGGCGCTGACCTTCGCCAACGGCGTAGGCCTGGCAATGCGCTGGCCCGTCTTCTCGGCCATCGTGCCTGAGCTGGTGCCGCGCGTGCAGCTGCCGGCAGCGCTGGCGCTCAACGGTGTGTCCATGAATGCCTCGCGCATCGTCGGCCCGCTGGTGGCCGGCGCACTCATCGCCGGCGCCGGCACTGAGTACGTGTTCGTGCTCAACGCGGTGCTGTCGGTGATCTCCGGCTTTGTCATCATGCGCTGGCGGCGCGACCACGCCCCCAGCCCACTCGGGCGTGAACGCCTGGTCAGCGCCATGCGCGTGGGCCTGCAATACGTCAGCCAGTCGGCGCGCCTGCGCGCGGTGCTGCTGCGCATTTCCATCTTCTTTTTCCATTCCACCGCCTTGCTGGCGCTGCTGCCGCTGGTGGCGCGCGGCCTGCACGGCGGCGGCGGGGACGCCGGCACCTTCACCCTGCTGCTGGCCTCCATGGGCGCGGGCGCGATCGTTGCCGCGCTGAACCTGCCCCGCCTGCGCCAGATGATGCCGCGCGACGTGCTGGTGATGCGCGCCACGCTGCTGCAGTCGGCCTCTACCGCCGTGATGGCGTTTGCGCCCAATGTGTATGTGGCGGTGCCGGCCATGGTGCTCAACGGCATGGCCTGGATCACCTGCGCCAATTCGCTCAGCGTGTCGGCCCAGCTGGCGCTGCCCGACTGGGTGCGCGCGCGCGGCATGTCGATGTACCAGATGGCCATCATGGGCGCCAGCGCCGCAGGCGCGGCGATCTGGGGCCATGCAGCCACCCTCACCAGCGTGCCGACCGGCCTGTTGATGGCGGCTGCCAGCGGGGCGGTAGTGATGCTGGTGGCGCAGTATTTTGTGTCTGACCTCAGCATTGAGGAAGACCTGACGCCTTCGCGCGAGTTCAAGGCCCCCGTCACCGATGCGCCGCCCGGCGTGGGCCGTGTGGTGGTGACCATCCACTACCAGATCGACCCGGCGCGCGCCGACGGCTTTCGCGCGGTGATGCAGGAAAGCCGCCGCAGCCGCCTGCGCCAGGGCGCACTTGAGTGGGAGCTGCTGCGCGACGTCAACAAGCCCGGCCACTACATCGAGCAGATCATTGATGAGTCATGGACAGAACACCTGCGCCGCTTTGACCGCGTGACGGCCAGCGATGTTGCGTTACGGGAGCGAAAGTTGGGATTTCACCTTGGCGAGGAACCGCCGCTGGTCACGCGCAGCGTGATCGACAGCCTCTGAGCACCTAAGGGTGTTACTCCTTCCCCCGCTGGGGGAAGGGGCAAGAACATCTCAGGCTGCGGCCGAGTAGCGTTCGTATCCCCGAGCACGCAACTCACACGCCGGGCACGTCCCACACCCATACCCCCACGCATGCCGATGCACCCGATCCCCCAGGTAGCAGGTATGCGTGTGCTCCACGATCAGGTTGACCAGCGCCTCGCCGCCATGGGAAACGCCTGACTTTTCACCGATGTCATGCGCCAGCCGCCAGGTGTCGGCCTTGTCGATCCACATCAGCGGTGTCTCGATCAAAAAGCGTTTGTCCATGCCCAAGGAGAGCGCCAGCTGCATGGCCTTCATGGTGTCGTCGCGGCAATCAGGGTAGCCCGAGAAATCTGTTTCACACACACCGGTAACCAGCACCTGCAAGTCTCGCCGGTAAGCCAGCGCTGCGGCCAGCGTGAGAAAGAGCAGGTTGCGCCCCGGCACAAAGGTGTTGGGCAGGCCCGAGCTTTCCATCTTGAAAGCCACGTCGCGTGTGAGCGATGTGTCGCTGACCTGGCCCAGCACCGCCAGGTCTAGCAGATGGTCTTCACCGATCTTGTGGGCCCATTGCGGAAACTGCGCCTTGATTTCGCGCAGCACATTCAGACGCGCATCCAGCTCGACCTTGTGTCGCTGGCCGTAGTCAAAGGCCACGGTCTCGACGCGTTCGTATTTGGAAAGCGCCTGCGCCAGGCAGGTGGTCGAATCCTGGCCCCCGGAAAATAAAACGAGTGCGGAAGTGTGCATGGGCTAAACCTTCAACAGGCCTTACAGCAGCTTGCGCTTGGCCAGGCTTTTCATCAGCGCCGAGATACCGAAAGTCCAGGGCGCGGCCTTGTCGGATGTGGTGACGCGGTTCACCAGGCTGCCCAGTTGCGGCGTGGCCACCGTCACGATGTCGCCCACCACATGGGTAAAGCCCTGGCCGGGGCCGTGGCGGTCTTGCGTGGGCGCAAACATGGTGCCCAAAAACAGCATGAAGCCGTCGGGGTACTGGTGGTTGGGGCCGATGGCCTGGGCCACCAGGTCCAGCGGGTCGCGGCTGATCTTGCTCAGCGAGCTGCCGCCCTTCATCTCAAAGCCTTCGGGTCCGGTCACCGTGATGCTCAGGTCGCTCTGCCGCACGTCGTCGATGGTGAAGTGCTCGTCGAGCAGACGGATGAAGGGGCCGATGGCGCAGGAAGCATTGTTGTCTTTGGCCTTGCCCAGCAGCAGCGCGCTGCGGCCTTCAAAGTCGCGCAGGTTCACGTCGTTGCCCAGCGCCGCGCCCACGGTCTCGCCGCGCGAGTTCACGGCCAGCACAATCTCGGGCTCGGGGTTGTTCCAGTCGCTGCCCGGGTGTATGCCGACTTCAGCGCCGGTGCCCACCGCGCTCATGGGCTGGCTCTTGGTAAAAATTTCAGCGTCGGGGCCAATGCCCACTTCCAGGTACTGCGACCACATGCCCTGTGCGATCAGCACGTCCTTGAGCTTGGCCGCTTCGGGTGAGCCGGGCTTGATCTTGCCCAGGTTCTCGCCGATCACCGCGATCACGGCCTTGCGTGCTTCGTCGGCCTTGCTGGCGTCGCCGCCCGCCTGCTCTTCAATCACGCGCTCGAGCATGGACTCGACAAACGTCACGCCTGAGGCTTTTAGCGCCTGCAGGTCGCATGGCGCCAGCAGCCAGGGCAGCTTGGCATCTTGTGCGTCTGCCGCAGAGTTGGCCAGCACCTCGGCCGTACCCGCCAGGCGCGGCAGCGACGGCGCCGCGGCGCGAACCGCCTTGGCCACACCGGGCAATTCGAGCAACTGGCTGGCGGTGGGCGCGACCGCCGACAGGTCAAACACACCCTCGGGTTTGATCAGCGCCAGCACGGGCCCGGTGCCTTCGACCCAGACCCGGGCGATCAGCAAGGCGTTGGCGGCATCAACAGGCAAGGCAGCGGCAAGGTTCAGGGAATTTTTCATGTGATGGGATGGTGATGAAAGAGCGCCGCCGGGAGGGCAAACGCACAAAATCGGGTTGAAGCGCCAATACTACAGCGACAGAGCGGGGCACGCGGCAGTCAGCCGGTCGCTACACTGAAACGGACCCAGCCCCTACCCATTTCTCATCAAATTTTTAAGCCAAATATGCCCGTAGCCCAAGAACCACATGCGCAAGCAGCTATTGAATTGATAGCAAGGCGCGATTCCGGAAAACAGGGCCCGCGCCTGCCCGAGGCGCTGAGGCCGTTGGACCTGGAAGCCGGTTGGCAGCTGCAGCAGCAAGTCACCCTCCGCCTGGGCCAGCCGGTGGGCGGCTGGAAGGCGTCATTGCCCAGCGCCGGCAAGCGGGTGGCCGCGCCCATTTACCAGCCCGTCATCAGCCGCGAAGCCGTCTGCGCCGTGGCCTTTCCCGCCGATGCCGATACGGTGAAAGTCGAGCCCGAACTGGCGTTTGTGCTGGCCCGCGATCTGCCCCCGCGCGGGCAGCCTTACACCGACGCCGAGGTGGACGCGGCCGTAGGCGCCGTTCACGCCGCGCTGGAGATTTGCGCCAGCCGCTACATCGACCACAGCGGCCTGCCCTTTGCCGAGCTACTGGCCGACGGCATCGTCAACAACGGCCTGTGGCTGGGACCCGAATTGAGCGGGCCCGATGTGGCGGCGTTTGCACTGAGCTGGCAGATCGCGGGTGGTGACACACAAACGGCAGAGGCCCGCCACCCCGACGGCCATCCGCGCGCACCGCTCTACTGGCTGGCCAATTTTTTGCGCGAACGCGGCATGGGCCTGCTGGCCGGGCAGGCCGTCATCACCGGCTCTTATGCCGGCGTGCTGACGCTGCCCATGGAAAAGCGCACCCGGTTTGACTACGCGGGCCTGGCCGGGTTTGACGTTGAATTTCGCGGGCGATAAACAAACCGATACAGATATATAGGACAGCATTGGTCCGGAAGTGGCCAGCGGCTTTCCTTCGGCTTGCTAAGCTGTGCGGCTCGATTCCCATCCAGCCACAACAACGGAGCCGCCATGCAAACCCGTCACCATCAACAGTTCGCCCAACTCCACCAGGCGCCGAACGGCATCCTGCTGCTGCCCAATGCCTGGGACGCCGCCAGCGCCAAGATTTTTGAAGCCTCCGGCGCCAAAGCCGTGGCCACCAGCAGCGCATCGCTTGCCTGGGCTTGCGGCTATGCCGACGGCGGCGCGCTGCCGCCCGACGAGCTGCTCGACGCTGTCGCCCGCATCACCCGCGTGCTGAGCCTGCCCTTAACGGTCGACATGGAAGACGGCTACAGCGAAAGCCCCGCCGAAGTAGGCCGACTGGCCGCCGAGCTGGTCGCTGTTGGCGCAGCGGGCATCAACCTTGAAGACGGCAGCGCCGCCCCGGCCTTGCTGGTCGAAAAAATCAAGGCCATCCGCAGCGCACTGAAAGGTGCGCCGCTGTTTATCAACGCCCGCACCGACATCTACCTGCGCAAGCTCAAAGTCGACGGCACGCCCGCGCAGGCCAGCATTGCCCGCCTCAAGCTCTATCAGCAGGCCGGTGCAGACGGTGCGTTTGTGCCCGGCCTCACCGCCTTGCCCGAGGTCGAAGAAATCAGCGCCGCCCTCAGCATGCCGTTGAATGTGATGGCGATGCCAGGGCTGCCTCCCATCGGCGCGCTGCAGACAGCCGGTGCGCGCCGGGTCAGCGTCGGCCCATCTCCTTTTCAGGTGGCGTATGAACACGCCCGCACCAGCATTGAGGCCCTGCTCAAGCAAGACCTGGCGCCGCTGCTGGGCCCGAAGCTCGACTATTCGGCGATGAACACCTTGCTGAACGCGCCGCGCTGAGAAACAAGGCCAGATTTATAAGCCAAATTGGCCTCCAGCCCTTTATCCATATAGACAAGAAGCTATTAAAAACATAGCAAATAATCGTCTGGACCCTCTGCGGTCCAGGCGATTTTTTCTTTTCCTTCTCGTTTTTTTGTCTTTTTTGGGGCGGCGGCGTCACAAACGCCAACGCCGGATCGTCAATACGGTGTGACACCCAACTTTTAAGCACTCTTTAAAGGAAACACCATGACCACCGCTACTGCTACCGCTGCCAACACCGCCCCCGTCCGCATCGACCTCGCCATCCCCGACGTCTACCCCACCCTGCTCAAAGCCAGCCAGACCATCGCTGCCCAGGGCCTGGACAAAAAGCTGCACCACCTGATCGACCTGCGCGCCTCGCAAATCAACGGCTGCGCCTTCTGCGTGAAGATGCACCTGCGCGAAGCCCGTGAAGACGGCGAAACGCAAGACAGGCTGGACCGCGTCGTCGTCTGGGCCCACGTCAACGACTTCACCGAAGCCGAGAAAGCCGCACTGGCCTGGACAGAAGCGCTGACCACGCTCAACCACAAGACCGATTACGCCAGCCTGCGCGGCCGCCTGCGCGCTTCGTTCACCGACAAGGAGATCGGCGCGCTGACCGCTACCATCGGCATGATCAACCTCTGGAACCGCATCCAGGTCTCGGCACACTAAGCCAGGTCAGGTTTACGCATCATGACAAGCATCGACCCCACCGCCGTATTTGAAGAAAGGCGCAGGCATCTGTTTGGCCTGGCCTACCGCATCCTCGGCTCGCGGGCCGATGCTGAAGACGCTGTTCAAGACGTCTTCATCAAATGGCTGGCCGCCGACCATGCCAGCATCGCCACACCGGCGGCCTGGCTTACCGCCATCTGCACGCGGCATTGCATCGACATGCTGCGCGACGCGCAGCGCAGCCGGGTCGACTATGTCGGCACCTGGCTGCCCGAACCGATTCATACACAGACCGAGGACACGCCCGAAACGCATGCGTTGCTGGCCTCATCGCTGAGCATGGCCTTCCTGCTGCTGCTCGAGCGGCTCACGCCCAAAGAGCGCGCGGCCTACCTGCTGCACGAAATCTTTGAAACACCCTACGCCGAAGTGGCCGAGATGCTGGACATGGAAGAAGCCGCCTGCCGCAAGCTGGTCTCACGCGCCAGCACCAACATCGCCCAGGGCAAGGTGCGGCACGTCACGGCGCCCAAAGTGCAAGACGACCTGCTCATCGCCTTTCGCGAAGCGATTACCGCGGGCAGCACCGAGGCACTCGCCAGCCTGCTGTCAGACGACATCTCTGTGTGCGCCGACAGCGGCGGCAAGGTCAGCTCGATCGAAGGTATTTTCCAGGGTAAGGGCAGCGTGCTCACCCTGCTGACGACACAACTCGCACGCTACTGGGCCGCCTACGAATGGGTGCCCTGCGAGATCAATGGCGGCCGCGCCATCCAGCTGCGCGCCACCAGCGGTGAAATCGCCGCCGCCATCACCTTTGCCTACAACGACGAAGGCAAGGCCACCAATATCTACATCATGCGCAACCCCGACAAACTCGACGGACTGGCCTTTGGGCCTGAGGCGCTGGCATGAGCGCGAGTTCAAACAGCACGCCCACCGGCTGGGCCGCCCTGCTGAGCGGCGTCAACGCCGTGCGCACGCTGGCACTGGTCGGCGGCGTGGCACTGCATGCCATCAACCTCTACATCGGCACCACCATCCTGCCCTCCGTCGTGCGCGACATCGGCGGGCTGGAGTTTTATGCCTGGAACACCGCGCTCTTTGTGGTCGCCTCCATCATCAGCGCCGCCATGGCCACGCAGGTGCTGGGCCAACTCGGGCCCCGATTTGCGTATGTGCTGGGCGCGGTGATTTTTGCCGTGGGCTCGCTCGCCTGCGCGCTGGCACCAAGCATGCCCGTCATGCTGGCCGGGCGTGTAGTGCAAGGCTTTGGCGGCGGCCTGCTGCTGGCCCTGCCCTACGCCATGATCCGCCTGCTGTATGACGAGGCCTTGTGGTCCCGCGCCATCGGCCTGCTGTCGGGCATGTGGGGCGTGGCCACGCTGGTCGGGCCCGCCATAGGCGGCGTGTTTGCCCAGATGGACGCCTGGCGCGGCGCCTTTGGCGCGCTCATTCCGGCGGCCGCGCTGTTCACCGTGCTGGCTGTTTGCGTGATTCCCCGGCGCAATACGGTGGAGAGTCCATCGTCGCCGGTGGCCTGGACGCAGCTCTTCTTGCTGGCCGGTGCGGTGTTTGCGGTTTCGGCCGGCAGCGTCAGCACGCAGGTGGTGTGGAATGCAGCTGGTGTGAGCGCCGCGATCACGCTGAGTACCTTGCTGGTCATTGTCGACAAGCGCGCCGCCAACCGACTGTTGCCCAAAGATGCTTTTCGTCCCGGCGCCATGGGTGCGCTCTATTTGGCGATGGGCCTGCTGGGCATGACGGTCACATCCACCGAGATTTTTTCGCCGCTTTTCTTCCAGGTGCTGCATGCGCAGACGCCGCTGGCCTCAGGCTACCTCGCCGCCATCATGTCGGCCGGCTGGACGGTGGGCTCACTCATCAGTTCCAGCGCCACCGGCAGCCGCGCCAGGCTGGCGATCCGCATCGCACCGGTGCTGGCGCTGACGGGCCTCGTGGGCATGGCGGTGCTGATGCCCGCACCCAGCCACGGCGGCTGGCACGTGCTGGTGCCGATCTGCGCCGCCATGGTGGCCGTGGGTTTTGCCGTCGGCATCGCCTGGCCGCACCTGAGCACCCGGGTGCTGCAGATTGCACCGCCGGGCGAAGAAGACCTCGCGGCCTCTTCCATCATGACGGTAGAGCTCTTTGCCACCGCCATGGGCGCGGCCCTCGCTGGCATGCTCGCCAACCTCGGCGGCCTGACCCATCCCGGCGGCGTGCCCGGAACTTCGGGCGCAGCGCAATGGCTGTTCGTCGCTTTCGCTTTGGCGCCCGCACTTTGCCTGCTCACTTCGCGGCAAACAACGAGTTCCAATACGCCCGTCATCAGAAATACAGCGGATATCCCCGCATAAGACGTGAAAAAGCCGGCCACCCCGCAAAGGATGCACCGGCTCAAGTCGATGTTTGACTTACTTCCGCGAACGAAGCGCGTCCACGCTCCATGCACCACCGCCCGCTGCGGCAAAGAACAAAAACACAAAGCAGAACAAAACAGCCAATTCACCACCATTCAACATAGGCACGGCCACAAAGCCCTTGGAAGCATGCCCAATGAAATAGGCAAACGCCAGCAGGCCCGACAACACAAACGCCACAGGCCGCGTGAACAGGCCAATCAACAACAGCGCACCGCCCACCAATTCAAGAATCCCGGCAAAGCCGATCAGCGACATCACCTGCAGCCCATCAAAGTAGGCCACGTGGGGAAAACCCAGCAGCTTGGCCGTGCCATGCTGAATCAGCAAATAAGCAGAAACAATGCGAAGCACCGACAGTGCGCGTGAAGTCAGTTGAGCGTTTTGGGCAAAAGCCATGGGGTTCCCTCCGTTAAAAGGGTGTCTGACGGAGGCCTTGTGAAAAAGTTCAATCACGGGCAAATGACTACCGAAGCGATTGCCGGTTGGCAGCTCGTGGACTTGGCGCGTTGGGCCTGATATCCACTGCATCCCGCAAACACTGCGCCAGCTCACCGACCACCGGCGATGCCTGCCTCTTTCCACGATGCAACATCCCGATCTCCCGATAGAAGGTGTCCTCCCCCAGCGGTATCGCCCGAACTGAGGGCGGCATTGGCAGATAGGCCTCGACCATAGGCACCAGCGCAACGCCCAGGCCTTCGGACACCATGTTCATGAGGCCTGCGATCTCGTCGAGCTCGACGGCCTCTTGCACGGCGATGTTGGCGTCGCGCAAGAAGCGAGACACCAGGCGGCCGCCGAAGGAGGTGCGTTCATAGCGCAGGAAGGGTTGCGAGGCGAGGATCTTGCGCCAGTCTTTTCCTTTGACGTTCTCGGGCACCAGCAGCATGAAGGGCTCTGACACCAAAGCCTGCCAGGCCATTTCGGGCAGGATGCCGAAGGGCGGGCGGATCATGATGGCGGCGTCGATCTCGCCTGCATCGAGCTGGTCCATCAGCCGCATGGAGACGCCGGGGACGATGTTCAGGCGCAGCTTGGGGTGCGTGCCGCGCATGGCTGCCAGCGCCTTGGGCAGCAGGGCTGATTGCGCGGATGCGATGGCGCCTATGCGCAGTGTGCCGGCGATGTCATCGCCTGCGGGCGGCTCGCCCAGCTTGTCGTACAGCGCGACGATTTCTTCGGCACGCGCCAGCGTCTGGCTGCCGTGAGCATTGAGGGCTGCGGTGCGCCGCGTGCGGTCAAACAGCTCAAAGCCCAGCGACTCTTCGAGACGCTTGATCTGGCTGCTGACGGCCGATTGCGTGAGGCCAATGCGCTCGCCTGCGGCGGAGAAGCTGCCATCACGCACCACGGCGATAAAGGTCTTCAGTTCGGTGATCAAAACGGATTCATCAATTCATCGATATTATTGCTACTCAGATTTAATATATATCGTTTTTCAGAATCTCACAAACAGCCTAAAGTTCAGGCTTCTTTCTGCAGATTTACCCCTCAAGGACCCCGGATGACCACGGCCACCACCACCCCACAAGCCACCATGCCCCCTTTCCACCTCGCCTTCCCGGTTCACGACCTGGCCGCGGCGCGCAAGTTCTACGGTGAATTGCTCGGCTGTTCGGAGGGGCGCAGCTCGCCGGAGTGGGTGGACTTCAATTTCTACGGCCACCAGATCGTGGCCCACCTGGCGCCCGACGAATGCGGCCACAAAGAGACCAGCGCGGTCGACGGGCACAACGTGCCGGTGCGCCATTTCGGCGCCATCCTGTCGCTGCAGCAGTGGGACACGCTGGCCGCCCGGCTGAAAGCCGGCGGAACGAAGTTTGTGATCGAGCCCTATGTGCGCTTCAAGGGCGAGCCCGGCGAGCAGGCCACGATGTTTTTTCTCGACCCTTCGGGCAACGCGATCGAGTTCAAGGCTTTTGCGTCGCTGGACAACCTGTTTGCCAAGTAAGGCGAAAGGCATAGAGATGGGAACGGGAGCGGGCATCAGGCCCGCTTCTTGACCCCCGGCGCGGCGGTGGTGGCGGCAACTGACTCACCACCAAGCCAGCCTCCTACAGTGCAAACGGTCCTGCCCCGGGATGCTGGCGATTTACCTCGCCACTCCTCACACAAAGGCAGAAGCCATGGAAAGCCCCACCGATGCACTCACCATCTCCCGGCGAGGTATTCTGATCGTCAGCGCCGCTTCAGCGGCAGTTACGACTATGACATCAGACGCCACCGCAGCTCCCTCTTCACCGCTCGCCGCACCCGGCTCCACCCCGCAGGCCCGCGTGACCCTTGAGGTCAACGGTACGGCGCACACGCTGGATCTCGACACACGCACCACGCTGCTCGATGCCCTGCGTGAGCACCTGCACCTCACCGGCACCAAGAAGGGCTGCGACCACGGCCAGTGCGGCGCCTGCACGGTGCTGCTGGATGGCCAGCGCATCAATTCCTGCCTGACGCTGGCCGTCATGCATGAAGGCAGTAAGGTCACGACGGTTGAAGGCTTGGGCACGCTGCAGCGCATGCACCCCATGCAAACCGCTTTCGTCAAACATGACGGCTACCAGTGCGGCTACTGCACACCGGGCCAGATCTGCTCGGCCGTTGGCGCGCTTGATGAGCTGCGCCGGGGCGTCCCCAGCCATGTCAGCGCAGACATCACCGCGCGGCCCTTGCTCTCGCCCGACGAGCTTCGCGAGCGCATGAGCGGCAATATCTGCCGATGCGGTGCGTACTCCAACATTGTTGAAGCCATCACCGAAGTCGCGGGGGTGCAGTCATGAAACCCTTCACTTACGAACGCGCCACATCGCCGGCGCAAGCCGCCGCGGCGGTGGCCCGCAACCCGGCGGCCAAGTTCATCGCCGGCGGCACCAACCTGCTGGACCTGATGAAGCTGCAGATTGAAGCGCCCGCGCACCTGGTCGACGTGAACGGCCTGGCGCTGGACAAGATTGAAGCAACGGCCGAGGGCGGCCTGCGTGTGGGTGCGATGGTGCGCAACACCGCACTCGCCTCCGACGACCGCGTGCGGCGCGACTATGCCGTGCTGTCACGCGCCCTGCTGGCGGGTGCCTCCGGCCAGTTGCGCAACAAGGCGACCACCGCCGGCAACCTGCTGCAGCGCACACGCTGCCCTTACTTTTATGACACCGACCAAGCCTGCAACAAGCGCCAGCCAGGCAGCGGCTGCAGCGCCCTGGGCGGCGTGAGCCGGCAAAACGGCATCATCGGCACCAGCCAGGCCTGCATCGCGACGCACCCGAGCGACATGGCCGTCGCCATGCGGGTGCTTGATGCCTCGGTGGAAACCGTGCGGCCCGACGGGCGGGCGCGTGTGATCCCGATTGCCGACTTCCACCGGCTGCCGGGCAACACGCCACATATTGAGACCAACCTGGAGCCCGGCGAACTGATCACCGCCGTGACGCTGCCGCGCCCCGCCGGCGGCACGCACATCTACCGCAAGGTGCGCGACCGCGCTTCGTACGCTTTCGCGCTGGTGTCTGTGGCTGCTGTCGTGCAGCGCGACGGAACCGGCAAGGTCGCGCTGGGCGGCGTAGCGCACAAGCCCTGGCGCGTCGAAGCCGCCGAGGCCGCGATGCCGCAAGGCGCGCGGGCGCTGACGAACGGCTTGCTGGCCGGCGCGCAGGTCACGCATGACAACGCCTTCAAAATGCCACTGGTCGAGCGAACCATCGCCGCCGTGCTGGCCCAGGCGAGGAGCACATCATGAAGTTCGACACCCCCGCCACCACCAACCCGATCGACCAGCTCAAGGTCATCGGCAAGCCCACCGACCGCATTGACGGCCCGCTCAAAACCACCGGCACCGCCCCCTACGCGTATGAGCGCCACGACATCGCGCCAAACGCGGCGTACGGCTACGTCGTCGGCGCCGGCATTGCCAAGGGCCGCATCGCGTCCATGGACGTGCGCGCAGCCCGCACCTCGCCGGGCGTGGTCGCCATCGTCACGGCTGAGAACGCCGGCAAGCTGACCAAGGGCAGCTTCAACACCGCCAAGCTGCTCGGCGGGCCGGAGATCGACCACTACCACCAGGCCGTGGCGCTGGTGGTAGCCAACACCTTTGAGCAGGCGCGCGCCGCCGCGCAACTGGTCCGCATCACCTACCTGAGCACGCCGGGCAAGTTCCACCTGGCGTCTGAAAAAGACGGCGCGCCGCTGGCCAAGGCGTCGGATTTTTCGGGAGAGCCCGAGACCAGGGTGGGCGACTTCGCGGGCGCCTTCGCCGCGGCGCCTGTGCAGCTGGACGCCACCTACACCACCCCCGACCAGTCGCACGCCATGATGGAGCCGCACGCCACCACCGCCGCGTGGCAGGGCGACCAGCTCACGGTGTGGACAGCCAACCAGATGATCGACTGGGGCGTGGGCGATCTGGCCAAGACGCTGGGCATCGCCAAAGCCGATGTCAGGCTGGTCTCGCCCTTTATCGGCGGCGGCTTTGGCGGCAAGCTTTTTCTGCGGGCCGATGTGCTGCTGGCCGCACTGGGCGCTCGCGCGGCGGGGCGGCCGGTCAAGGTCGCGCTGCAGCGGCCGCTGATGATGAACAACACCACCCACCGGCCCGCCACCATCCAGCGCATACGCCTGGGGGCGGGGCGCGACGGCAAGCTCACTTCCATCGGCCATGAAGGCTGGTCAGGCGACCTGCCCGGCGGCAGCCCTGAAACTGCAGTGAACCAGACACGCCTGCTGTACGCCGGCGCCCACCGCATGACGGCCACGCGGCTGGCCGTGCTCGACCTGCCCGAGGGCAACGCGATGCGCGCACCCGGCGAGGCGCCGGGCATGATGGCGCTGGAAATTGCGATGGATGAGATGGCGGAAAAGCTCGGACTTGACCCAGTGGAATTCCGCATCCTCAACGACACACAGGTAGACCCGGAAATGCCAGCGCGCGCTTACTCGCAGCGCCAGTTGATTCAATGCCTGAGAACCGGCGCACAGACTTTCGGCTGGAACCGGCGCATCGCCCAACCCGGCCAGTTGCGTGAAGGGCGCTGGCTGATCGGCCTGGGCGTGGCCTCCGCGTTTCGCAACAACCTGACGATGAAGTCCGGTGCGCGCGTGCGCCTGGACAACACTGGCCTCGTCACGGTCGAAACCGACATGACCGATATCGGCACCGGCACTTACACCGTGATTGCGCAGACCGCTGCCGAAGTTATGGGTGTGCCGCTGCAAAAAGTGTTTGTGCGGCTGGGTGACTCTGCCTTCCCTGTGTCGGCCGGCTCCGGCGGGCAGTGGGGTGCCAACAGTTCCACGTCGGGCGTGTACGCAGCCTGCATGAAGCTGCGCGAGGCCGTCGCCCAAAAACTGGGGATGACCCAGGGCGACATCACCTTTGCCGACAGCATGGTCAGCGCGGGCGGGCGCAGCGTGCCGCTGGGCGAAGCCGCCGGCGCTGCGGGCCTGGTGGTCGAAGACGCCATCGAGTTCGGCGACCTGGGCAAGAAGTTCCAGCAGTCGACCTTTGGCGCGCACTTTGTGGAAGTGGGCGTCGACATGTACACCGGCGAGATCCGCGTGCGCCGCATGCTGGCCGTCTGCGCCGCGGGCCGCATCCTCAACCCCAAGAGCGCACGCAGCCAGGTGATTGGCGCGATGACCATGGGCGTGGGTGCGGCACTGATGGAAGAACTCGCCATCGACAAGCGCCACGGCTTTTTTGTGAACCACGACCTGGCCGGCTACGAGGTGCCGGTGCACGCCGACATTCCGCACCAGGACGTGATCTTCCTGGAAGAGACCGACCCGACTTCATCGCCGATGAAAGCCAAGGGCGTGGGTGAGCTGGGCATCTGCGGCGTGGGCGCGGCCGTGGCCAACGCGGTTTACAACGCTACCGGTGCGCGGGTGCGGGACTATCCGATCACGCTGGACAAGCTGCTGGACAAGCTGCCCGCAGTGGTCTGAGCGCCGGGGCTACCTCGGCCAGGCACGCCGATCGCTATCAAATTGGTAGCTGTTAGCCTATATGGTTATTGGGCTGGAGGCCGATTTGGCTTATAAGTTCTAGTCAGGGCTGCGAATGCAGCACCGACGCCAGCTTCTCGCTCGCCTTCTCGCTCAGCGGCCGGTTTTGCCAAGCTTGCAAAGTCACGCGGCGCGACTTCTGCGCATCCTGCTCAAAACACCTCGGTCTGGCGGGCCGCAAAAGCCGCGTCACAGATATTGAGCTTGGCTTCGTCATTCAACCTGAAAGAGCGTGCGTCAAAGTTGCCGGAGCCGACGCAGACCATCAGGCCGTCAGTCCCTCAACGACCATGACCTTGCGCTCTTTCCGGTCGGCGGCAGTGCGATGGCGCCACGAAGGCGCAAAACGGTGCGTGAACGATTTCACGAAATTATGTGCATACTTAGCATTTCACCGAAATTTAGGCTATTGGTACTAGATTTGTTGGTGTTCACCTATTACAAACAAGAAGGGTTTTTCAAATATTACCTATAAAGTTATCTTTTTATGATCATTGGCGTCGAGGGTTTGTCTGCTGCGGAAGTCGGTCTGCTGCGAACCATTCTGAAACTCAGCACGCAGTTGGCGGTTGACTGGACTTTGAGCGAGGAGGGCCCGTGCGATGTGCTCCTGACAGCGCATGCCACCGTCCCGGGGCGGGCTCCCGTCGGCCACTTCGTCGTGCCCATCGTGCGGCGCGGCGAAAGCCAGGCTGGCGAATGCCTTGAGCGGCCATTTCGTGCGGAAGATTTTGTGGCGCTGCTGGAGCGTGTCGGGCCAACCCTGGTCAAGATGGATGCGAGCCATGAGCGCCAGGGCGAAGCGATCACGCCGCCCACCGCGCGGCGCGGGCGTCTCAAGCGCTGGCCGCCGGCGCAGTTGATGGGCTCCAGCCGCGAACGTATCCAACTGGCGACGATGTTGTCGCGGCGGCCGCGGTCGGCGAGTGAGCTGAGCGCCATGGCGGGTTACCCGGAATCGGCGTGCGGTGCTTTTATGCAGGAGCTGGACCGGCACAACCTGCTGAGCTGGGAAATACACGACCCGGCCCGGGCGGCCACAACGCCCGCGGCGCCTGTCATTCCTGCGCCCGCGACTGCCGGCCTGGGCGGGGGATCGCGCGGTTTGCTCAGCAGCATCCGCCGCCGCCTGGGCTTGAGCTGGAACAACCGGAGCGCCGAATGAGGGAATACAAAATCCTTTTCACCGGCACCATGGGCGCCGGCAAAACCACGGCCATTGCCGCCATCAGCGAGACACCCCCGGTGGTTACCGACGTGGCCAACAACGACGCCTCGCTCGCCAAGGCCAAAACCACGGTGGGGCTGGACTTCGGGCAACTGACGCTGGACACCGGCGACAGGCTGCGCCTCTTCGGAACGCCCGGCCAGGCGCGTTTTGACTTCATGTGGCGCATCCTGGCGCAGAACGCGCTGGGCATCATCATCCTGGTCGACAACTCCCGGCCCGATCCCCTGGCCGACCTCGACGCCTACCTCACGGGTTTTGCCGAAGTGCTGGCGCACACGCCCTGCACTGTGGGCGTTGGGCGAATGGGCACCCACACACAGCCTGACCTGGACGCTTATTCGGCGCGGCTCGAAGCGCACGGGCTGGTGCTGCCGGTGCTGGCGGTCGATGTGCGCCGGCGCGAAGACGTCGCCTTGCTCATCGACACGCTGCTGTCCCAGATGGAATCCTCAATGACTGGAAACGAAACATGACGATGGTGAGCGAACAGCTGCGCAGCATGGCCGAGGCGCAGGCGCGCAAAATTCTTGAGGAGGTGACGGGCGTGGTGGCGGTGGTGGTTGCCACGACCGACGGCTTCGACATCGCAAGTGCGGTGACGCGCGATATCGACCCGGTGCGTGTGGCTGCCCTGGCGAGCTCGATCTCGGCCATTGGCTCCGTGGTGTCGCAAGAGGCGCGTCTGGGCAAAAGCCGCAGCGTCACCATCAATACGGACACAGGCTTTTCCTTCCTCAGCGCGGTCAACCGCACGGACGTGGACCTCGTGCTCAACGTCATCGCCAATGAGCACGCCATCTTGGGGCAGGTCGCATGGCGCTGCGGCGAGTGCGTCAAGACGCTGGAGGCGGCGTGAACAAGCAGGAGATTTCGGCAGAACTTGCGACCATGGCCGAAACGCCGGGCGTGAGCGCCTGCGCGCTGGTCGATTCAGCCACCGGCATGGTGTACCTGTCGGCCGGCAAGCACCCGCAGATCGATGCGATCGCCGAAGCGGCGAGCGACTACTGGCGCATGTATGCGCGCAATGGCACCGCATTTTCCGGGCTGGGGCCGCTGCAGGCGATCTCGATGATCCACCGTGACGGCGTGCTCAGCCTGATGCCGTGCGGCGAGGGCATCGTGATGGCCACGCTGTCCAGGCGGATGGAGCTGGATCTGGGCGCCTGGTCCCGCAGGGTCGGCCAACTGGGACGCCTTGCGGCCAAGCGATGAATTCAACGGGCACGGGAATGGTGGCGCGCATGTCACTCCCGGATCCATTTGCAGGGCATGCGCGCAAGGACCAACAAGAATGTCAACCATCAAGCAATCTCTCGAAGAACTTCTCACACTGGACGGCGCGCTGTGCGCCGCAGTCGTCGACTCCTCCAGCGGCATGATGCTGGGCTCCGCCGGCACCGGCGTAGACCTGGAAGTAGCCGCCGCCGGCAACACCGAAGTCATGCGCGCCAAGCTCAAGACCATGCGCTCGCTGGGCCTGAACGACGTGATCGAGGACATCCTCATCACGCTGGGCAAGCAGTACCACCTGATCCGCCCGCTCTCGCGCAAGGAAGGCGTCTTCATCTATTACGTGCTGGACAAGGCCAAATCCAACCTGGCCATCGCTCGCCGCAAGATGCAGGACATCGAAAAAGACCTGGCGTTTTAATCAACACCGTCGCTTCGAAGGGCAAGGCGTGCACGGGTATCGCCCAGTGCACGCCGCGCCCGTTTCTGCACAATCCGCCGTATGCTATTAAATCAATAGCTACCAGCCCATGCACCTATTGGGCTAAAGGCCAATTTTAGTCATAGCCTCACAGCAAGCCGGCAATCACAGCTGCGAGTTGAGCAGCGATGCCAGCTTCTCAGTGGCTTTTTCGCTGAGCGGCCGGTTTTTCCACGCCTCCAGCGTGACGCGGCGTGACTTCTGCAAATCCTGCTCAAACACCTCGGTCTGGCGCGCCGCAAAGGCCGCGTCGTAAATATTCAAGTTGGCTTCATCGTTCAACCTGAAAGAGCGCGCGTCAAAGTTGGTAGACCCAACGGAAACCATCAGGCCGTCAACGATCATCACCTTGCAGTGGTACATGCTGGGCTGGAATTCGTAGATCTCGACGCCGGCCTCCAGCAGGCTGCCCCAGGTCGCGCGTGATGCGGCGCGCACCGTCTCGGTGTCGATGATTTCCCCGGGGGTGATGATGCGAACGCGCACCCCACGGCGCACGGCAGCCAGCAGGATGTCGATGCTCACCTCATCGGGCACAAAGTAGGCCATCGAAAGGTCAATCGTTTTGGCGGCGGCCGTCAGGGCCAGGTGATACATCAGCTCGACGTTTTCGCTGCCGCTGGTGGGCGAGCTGGAAAACATCTGCGCCAGGCTGTTGCCGGCGGGCTTGATCTCCGGAAAGTAGGGCTCGCCATGCAGCACCTGGCCGCTGACCTTGAGCCAGTTGTCCAGAAAGGTGGACTGCATCTGCGCCACCACCGGCCCCTCGACCCGGTAGTGCGAGTCGCGCCAGTGCTCGGCGTCCTGCCCGTTGCCCGTCCATTTGGGGGCCACGCCCACGCCGCCGGTAAAACCGACCTTGCCATCGACCACCAGCAGCTTGCGGTGCGTGCGGTTGTTGAGCTTGGCCAGGGTGTACCAGGCCGGCTTGTGAAACTTGCGGATGTCGACACCCGCCTCCGTCATTTCCTTGAGCAGGTCGTCGTCCATCTTGGCGCTACCCACCCAGTCCAGCAGGATATGGACTTTGACGCCGGCCTTGGCCCGTTCAGACAAGGCATCGGCAAACTGCTTGCCGATGTCGCCCGACCAGTAGATATAGGTCTCAAAAGTGATGGTCTGGGTGGCCGACTTGATCGCGCCCAGCATGGCCGGAAAGATCTGGTCGCCATTGAGCAGCTCGGCCGCCTTGTTCCCGCCCACAATGCCCGGGCCCAGCAAGCTGCCCATGGCCCGGTGAAACTGCGGGTCGGCCACGCTGTAGTGGCGCTGCAGTTGCTGGCGGACCTTTTTCTCCCCCACCGAGACATTCAGCGCCAGCAGGACGGCGGCCAGTGCCGCGATGAAGGTCAGAAAGCCGATGAGCCAGGGGCGGGCGCGTGTGTGCATGGATGGCAATCCTAGGCACGGGGGAACGATCAGCGGGTAGGAAGGGATGCCAAGTTTTTGAAGCCGAATAGCGCGTTTGGGTCATGCGCCGCGTTTTCCAAACAACCGCGAAAGAAATCCTGCGCTTAGTGGTTGAGATGCTTGGTCTGGCCGCCCACGTCGGCGGTGACGGTTTTGCCGGCGGCCTGCGCGCCGATCAGATTAGTGTCGTTGCCGCTCTTGAGGGTCACGTTCTGGTTTTTGAGCTGGGCAGTACGCCTACTACTCCGCAATCAATCCAATCAGATCACGCACTCCCGGTGCCACCGGTTTGTTAAGCAGATAGCGCTGCTTGATCATCGCCAGCTCCAGTCGCCACAAAGGCAAGCTAGACGCGCTCAAGGTCTCGCCACGACGGGCCGCTTCACGCGAGGCTTCGCCGACGATCATCAGCTTGGTGGGATGCCGCACCTCATCGAACAGCGAGTGGAAATGCGTCCATAGCGGCTCATCTGGCCCCACGACTTGTCCCGGCGGCAATTGAAGCAACTGGTCAATCAGGCTACGGCTCCAATCCACATAGCGCTGGGCACATTTGAAGGAGCGTCGTGTCTTGAGCAGTGTTTGCGCCAGATCCAACCGCCCCCACGCAGCAGCGGTGATTGCACATCCAATCAACCGCGGCTGAAAGAGCTCGTCCCAAAAGCGCGTGGGCAGTGCACCGTATTCCGCTGCGCTGGCTTGCAACGCTTCAAAGTGAATGGGCTGCGGGACGAATTCTCCGCCAAGAAGCGCCTGGGTGTAGAGATCTGCTCTATGCAAGTCATACCACCGTTCGGCTTTCATAAAAGCAGCTCCCCACTCGCCGCTTTCTTCGCGTTCCCAGCGTTGTGGTTCGGTCTTGGCGCGTTCGATCTGCTGGTGAACGTAGCCGATGAAGGTGGCGATCAACTCGGTTTGTTCTGGTGCGCCGCAGAGTAGATCAATGGCGTAGTCGAGATAGTGCAGGCTCACCGGAACGGTTGTGCGTTTCCAGTTCGTAAACAAACCTCTGCTCTCTATATTAGTGACAACATCAAATAGTCCTTCGGGGCCGAGTCTTTTCGCAAGCCAAGAACGCCATTCCTGCATTGTGCTCACTGTATTCATGCAAGTCCTCATTTTTTTGGTAGCACAACTATGCTGCTTAACGAACTAGTTCCCCGCGTGGCATCGCGCAATAGGTCTAATTGAGCTTTAGAAGGGTTGGATGTTGGGCCGACAAATAGCTGCGTCTGAAACGCGCGATCATCGATTTGCCGAATAGCTGCTTCCTTGGCTGGGTCGGGGATGGTCGGGTCGCCTCTTATTTTTTCTCGGAGGTGCAGCAGATTTTTTTCCAGTTGAGCTTCCCCTCTAGCCCCCTTTCCAAAAGCCGTAATCTTCCCCCGCCGAACTTGGCCTCCACGATGGGGCGATTCTCATCAAATACAGTGCCTAAAAGAAAATTTATAGACAAATCTCTAACTTCGTAGGATCGAACTGGATTAAAAATTATTTGGTCTAACTAGACGCAAATAATTCCGCGCATTACAAGCTGGGCAATGCATCTCACGGTCAATAACGGATGGGTTTTCCGCACTGCGATGGTCGATAACATGCAAATAGTCATTTGCGCACACAGGACAGGCCACTAATGCGGCAGGGTTGTCAGCAAGTAACTTCCCAGCCTCAATCCATAGGAGCGCAATGTTTCTTGTCACTTAAGTTCCTTCACTGCTTTGACCGCAACCCGAAGCCGAAAATACTCGACACGCTAGTTCGGGTGTTTGGCTGGCTGGTTATCCATACACGAGACTGCAAGGCATACAACCAAGCTACACCATACTGGGGCGCGGCACCTGGGGCATATCGTCATATGCCTTGAGGACAGTTTGCAGTGGTGTCAGTGCAGGATCGTGATGCCAATGCACAATTTTCAGCCAGGTGGCCGCGTCGATGAATTGCCCGCGTCCGAGCCAGTCTTCTTCCAGGTTGGCGCTCAACATCTTTTTACCCGCGGCAAGCAAAAGATCAGCGTCAAACTGATGGCCCGTCTTTTGCAGGCACAAGGCATAGGCGAACTCGCGAGGCTTCAGGGCACGCTTCAGTGAAATCGTCTTGGCGCCGTGGTATTTTTCAAATTCAGCGATGCCCGTTTCATATTGCTCTGCCTGAAAGCAAAACGCCATGTAGTCGTCCAGACGGTAAGTGGCTATATGGCTCTTGGACCACACGTCTTTGTCAATCGTGAAAGCTGCTTCGCAGAAGAAGCGGGTCTTTTCCCACGCTTCCGGACTGTTTTTTCCAGTCTGCATCCACAGACCTATCGCCTTGGCCCAGTGCAGTCTCTGGCGATGGAAGTTGCGTGCCTCGCCAAGCTCTTCATCATTGGCAATGGCAATGTCCAGCCACTCCAGAGAGCGAGGAATAATTGGTGTCACCGCTTTATGGAAACCAACTAACCACACGTTTAAGCAAGTGTTCAGGTCAGAACTAGCAAGATTACCCATAGGAAAATCTGCTTCAAATTTCTGCCGATTAAGACGATCTACCGTCTCTTCGCCAAACTCAGAGGATCGAACTGGATTAAAAAGCATTTTTATCAACAAGGTTTATTGGCACAGTAGCGCACTTGCACGGAATTTCTAACTGCGCCAGATCCTACGGTATTGGTTGTAAAGTTTTCCCCGGCCAAATTTCTAAGCGCCGCATCTTTAATTGGGGCAGGAAGATTAGATTCACGTATAGCAAATTCGGCCTCTCGCATGGCTGCTGCCCTTGTTGTCGGATTAGAGAATGTCGGCGACTGCGCAATGCTAGTGGAAGCACTACGAAACTTGTTATCCCAAAGAACAACTTCACCCGTCATTGAGTTGACAGAGATGATGTCATTGCCTTGGGCGCCAATTTTATCGCCCCACTTGACGACTGCCTGGCCTTGGCCGGCCACTTCGTTGGCCAGCCTGACTTCGCCCTGGTAGCCGGCCATATGGGCATAGGCCGCGTTTTCAGTCTGCGCGCCTTTGACAAAACCAGGCGCATAGGCATACCCGGCCGCAGGCGGGGGCAACGCGGGATTCAGCTCAACTCCATTGAATACTTTGACCCCGTTGGGTTTTATCTGCAGAGCGAGCCCGGACATATCCGCGGCAACAGGAAATTCACCCACTGGCTTTATCTTGCCCAGCAGGCTGGGACCTACCAGCAACGCAATTTCAGCAGTGTTGGCAGGCATCAAACTGACAAGCGAGCTGCCAACGATGGACAGGAATTTTTTGGATGCCGACTGATCCGGGTCAAAAGCGATGTCCGCCCAGAACTCGCCAGAGCTGTCTTTGACATCCTTTATCTCGCGAATTGTTCCGGTTTTTAAGTCTGTGTAATTCTTGAGGCAGCTTTCAAATGATCCTGTTGCGCATTTGATTTTTTTGTACTGCTCGAATTCCTTCGCTTCACTTTGATAGGTAATGACCTTCTTTTGTTGAATATCCAGCAGATTGGCAGTTTTCTGCATCGCGCTCAACACACCCGCACCGGGCTGGCCATTGTCGATGGCGCGCAACACGTCATCAGCGAACGGTTTTGCTTCACTTATCCACTTGGCGTGCTCATCAAGGCAGCTTTGAGTGCCGCATGCCGCAAGCGACGCATTGTTGGCGTCTGACACCTGGATGTAGCCACTGATGATCTTTTGATACTCGGTATCACTGCACTTCTTGATTTTGCAGCTATCAATGTCCTTCTTCAGGCTGACGAGTTCCGCATGCTTCAAGTAGTTGTTCACGGTTCCCGTGTAGGCAATGCTGGCCCCGGCTCCTGCCCCGATGGCCGCACCCGCCAATGTCGAGCCGGCAGTGAGCAGCGCATTGAACTCCGCACTGCCTTTGGGATAGCCTTGGTCTACAAGATACTTTTCGAGTTCTGGCAGCAGTTTTTCGTTGAGTGCTCCGACCGCTGCCCCCGACAGCCCGCTGGTGCCGGCCACCTTGGCCTGGATCAACCCGGCCAAGCCGTGCAGGACGGTTTTCTCATTGCTACCGTCAGCCCAGCCATATTTCACGCCCATATCACCAATGACGTTAGTAAGGACACTGCCGATGTACTGCGCAGCAGCGGCATTTTCTTGCGCCTTGCGTTGCTGGGCCTGAAGCTCCTGCGCTTGCTGCAGGGTCATGGTGTTTTTCAACGCACCGTTGGCGGTGGATGCGTCGCGGCTGGTCAGGGCTGCGACGTTGTCTTCGCTCTGTTTGTCTCCACCTGTAATGGTCACTTGGGCCGGGCTGATCACGCTCTGGGTCACGCTGCTTTCACTGCCGCTTTTGGGCAGGCCGGTGCCGTTTTGCGCATTGCCCAGCAGGTTGCTGGTGACGTTGTTGGCCAGGGTGCTGGCCATGCTGCCGCCGCCATAACCCACACTCACACTGGAGCTGCTGGCGCTGGTGTTTTGCTGGTTGTTCAGGTCGCTGTAGGTCAGGGCCGAGGTACTCAAGCTGTTTTTGCTCTTGTCGGCTTCGCTGGTGATGGCGGCGCCCTTCAGGTCGGTGGCGCCAGCCACCTTGATGTCAAAGCCGCCGGTGCCGGCTGCGATGCCGCTTTGCCCGGTGGTGCTTTGGTAGTTGTGGTCAATCTGCTGCTTGCTGGCGCTGACGTTGCCGGTCACGGGGGTGCCGTAGCAGAACGGCGGGATGCACAGGCTCAACCCGAAGCCGCCGGTGGTCTGCTTGCTTTCGTAGTTGCTGCTGTCTTGCAGGCTCTGGATATTGAGCTGGCCGCCCACGTCGGCGGTGACGGTCTTGCCGGCGGCTTGCGCGCCTATGAGATTGGTGTCGTTGCCGCTTTTGAGCGTCAGGTTGTTGGTGGCGGTGACCTGGGTGTTGTCATAGGTGGTTTCGCTGCCGTTGCCACGGCCCTTGGCATTGTTTGCGCCGATCTGGAAGCTGATGCCGCTTTGCTCGCCGAAGCCGAAGGTCACGCCCACGCCGGCTGAGCTGGCGCTGTTCTGGCTTTGCAGCTGCGCGGTGTTTTGCGCGGCCAGCAGGTTGAGGTTCTTGGCGGCGTCCAGCACGATGTCGTTGGCCTGGAGCTTGGCGCCCGTCATGCTGATGTCGCCCTCCCGCGACTTGATCTCAATGTTCGTGGCCTGGATATTGGTGCCGCGCTGCTCGGTGCTGCTCTGGCTGCTGTCCTGGCTGCTTTTGCTGGTGCCCAGCGTCACGCTGATGCCAAAGGCGGAGCTGCCGGGGTCGCCGGGTCCGCCGTTCTTTTTGGCGGCGTCGGCAGCCGCGGCATTGATCTGGTCGACCTGATTGCCGGTCATGCCTGCGAGCTTGTAGGCGTCGTAGCCCGCCTTGAGCGCGGCGGCGCCTTGCAGGCGGTTGTTATCGCTCTGGGTGGATTGGTTGGCTATGTCACCTATGCGGGTGATCTGGCTGCCGACCACACCGGCGAGCTGGGCGCCCAGGGTGAGGCTTTTGCTTTCAGCATGGAATTGGCTGCTGGTGCTGCCATTGGCGGCCTGCAGGTCGACCTGGTTGGCGGTGAGCTTGACCGTGTCTTTGGCCAGCAGGTCTGCGCCCTGGCTGGTGATGTTGCCCTGGCCGCTGTTGTTGTACTGGGCATTGGTGCCGGCGGTGAGCGTCAGGTTGCCGCCGTTGGCGCTGATGAGGCTGGTGGCCGAGGTGTTGCGGCTGCCGTCGGCGTCTTGCAGGGCGCTGGTCTTGCCGTAGGCGGTGTAGCGCCCGCCCAGGCCGGGGGTGATGCCGATGCTCGATGAGCTGCTGTGGGCGTCGCTCTGGCTGGTCTCTGCATTGGTGGCGGCCAGCACATTGATGTTGCGGCCGGCGCTGATGGTCACGTTGCGGTCGGCCAGCACGGCGCTGGCAGACACGGTGGCGTCGCGCCCGGCGGCGATGGTGACATTGGCGCCGCTGATGCTGCTGCCCACCTGGATGACCTGCTGTTGCGCCTGGCTCTGGTCTTGCGAACTCTTGCCGTAGTTGATGCCGCCCATCAGGCTGCCGGAAAAGCCGCTCTTCTTTTCTTCGTAGAAAGTGCTCTGGCTCACGCTGCTTGCGGCGGACTCTATGGTGACGTTGTTGGCGGCGGCCAGGGTGGTCTGGCCGTTGCCGGCCACCGAGCTGCCGCGCACCGTGAGGTCATTGCCCGCCGTGATGCTGACGGCATTGCCGCTCAGGCTGCTGCCGACGGCGATGTCGGAGCGGCCGGTGTCGTGCCCCGTCTGGCTCTTGCTGCTGAAGAGCTTGCTGCCTTTGGTCTCGTTGAAGAGGTCGTACTCACCCTTCTCGCGCGCTTCAACGATGTTGACGTTGTTGGCGGCCACCACGGTGAGCTGGCCGGTGACAGCGCTGACGCTGGAGCCTTGCACCGTGATGTTGCCCTTGCTGCCATCCGGCGCGGTCTGCAGGGCCGCAAGCGTGACATTGCCGCCAGCCAGCAAATTGCTGCCCACCACGCGCTCTTGCGCCGTGTGGTCGTTGCGCACATAACCCTTGGCGCGCATGTTCTCGTCGAGCTGGGTGGTGTCGGTGGCGGCCACGATGTTGAGGTTGCCGCCGCTGATCACGCTGAGGTCTTGCCCGGCACCGACCTGGGCTGCCCTGAGGGTGGTGTCTGCACCGGATGACAAGGCCAGGTTGCCGCCAGCTTGCAAGGTGCTGCCCAGGTTGGTCGTGCCCTGTGTGCGGCGCACGCCCATGTTGCTCACGTCTTGTGTGCTCTGCTGGGTTTGCAGGGTGTCTACCACCAGGTTGGCGCCGGCAATAAGGCTGGCGCTGCCCTGCGCGGACACCAGCGCACCGGCGAGCTTGATGTCGCGGCTGGCGTTGATAAGCAAATCACCTCTTGAGACAACACTGCCTTGCGGCCCGACTTCGGTGTTGCTGCCGCTGACGTTGCCGGCCACGGTCTGGCGGCTGGCGCTGAACTGGCGTGTGACGGCGTCGATCAGGATGTCGCGGCCGGCATTGAGCTGCACGCTGTTGCCGCTGATCATGCCGGAGCGGTTGATGATGTCGGTATCAGAAACGATGGCAGTGCTGCCACGGCTGGCGTCGATCAAGCCCAGCTCGTTGGTGACCTTGTTGGCCGCCAGCAGGATGCTGTCTTGCGCCTGCAGGGCGCCGCGGTTGCTCAGGTCGCCCTTGGCGATGATGCTGACGCTTTTGCCGGAGATGAGGGCGCCGGTAGGGTGCAGGTCGGCCGTGCGGGTCTGGCTCAGGTACACCACGGGCACCCAGGCCTGAGTCTTGCTGCCGTCCGAGAGGGTCACGGTCTGCTCGACCAGCCAGACGATGTCGCTGGTGAGCTGGGAGATTTGCGCCGCCGTCAGCGCAATGCCGGGCCGCAGGTTCCACTGCTGGGCTACCGTCACGCCGCTGGCCATCAGGGCCTGGTATTGCGCTTCATCGCTGGCGTAGCCGTCCAGAAAGCGGCGGCCGGTGAGCTGCCCAACCTGGTCGCGGATCAGCTTTTGCTCATAGAACCCGTCGCCCAGGCGCTTCTGGATCAGCGTGGGGTCGGTGTTCAGCGCCGAGAGCATGTAGTCGCTCGACAGCCACTGGCGGTAGCTGGTAAAGCGCGGGTCGCTTTCGATCAGGTAACGCTGGCCGGGCCCCGTGAGCGGAGGGATGACCAGCGCGCCCAGCGCCGGCAGGCTGAAGGCGGCGCCGGCCGGGCCGGGCGACGCGGGGCCTGCGACGCTGGATTGCCCGGGCAGCGCGTTGGTGTTGGTGACGGTGGTGGCATTGATGGAGATGGTGCCGCCTGCGCTCATGGTGCCGCCGACGCGACTGAGCACCGCGGTGCTGGCCTGCGGCGCCACGCTTTGCGAGGTGGCGGCGCCGTAGTTGCGGTTCCAGCGGAAGACGGAGTATTCGTCTACCACCGTATTGCGGTTGAGCACGGCGCCGATGTTGGTCACGCTGGCGGTCTGGTAGCTGCCCAGCGGGTCGGCGTTGCCGATGGTGACGTTTTGCCCGGCGGTGATACTGCCGTATTCATTGCGCAGGTTGCCGATGTTTTTCAGGATGAGGTTGTTGCCGGCAAGGATCTTCGGCTCGGCCTGCAGCGCGCCCTGCAGTTGCTCGTCGGTGACGGTCGTGGTGGTATAGCGCTCGGTCTCTACCATCCATCCGCCGATGAACATGCCCGGCTTTTCAGCCAGCGGGTTGATGTGAACGGCGGGGTTGTACCAGCTCATGTCGGCGTAGTTGGCGGCACAAAAGCCGGCAAAGTTGTCGATGTAATTGCCGTACTCGCACATCCAGTAGCCGTCACGCTTAAGCAGGGTGGCGCTGGTGCTGCTGGTGGTGCTGGTGATCTGCGGCGCGGCGCGCGTGTTGTTCAGCGTCTCGGCTGCGATCTGCATGTCGCCGTCGGCCTGCAGCAGCGAGGTGTTGTTGTTGACCAGCGTGGTGCGGTTGAGCAGGGTGCCGTCGGCATCGCGCGTGCCGTTGGCCGCGATGTTCAAGTTGCCCAGGCTGTAGACAGTGGCGCCGCCGGTGTTGTTCAGCGCGTCGCGCACATAGAGATTGACCTCGGCCGTGCCGGCGACCAGCGCGCCGGCGCCCTGGTTGTTGAGCGTGCCGGCGTTGACGGTGACGGTGTTGCCGGCAATGCCCGAGGTGTTGTTGAGGGTTTGCGCCGTTACTTCCAGCGTGTCGGCCTCGATGCGGCCGCTGCCCTGGTTATTGAGCGTTGCCGCCTGCACGTTGGCCTGCTGGCCGGCCAGCCTGCCCTGGTTGGTCAGCGTGCCGGTGCTGGACACATTGAGCTGGCCGGTGGCCACGATGCGCCCCGTGTTGCTCAGGCTCTGACTGGCAGATGCGTCGAGCGTGCCGCCCTCCAGCCGCCCCGTGGCGAGGTTGTTGATGACAGCGGCCTGCAGATGGGTTTGCTGCCCGGCGATGGTGCCGCTGTTGGTGAGCGTGTCGGACAGCGTAATGCCCATGCGCCCGCCGGCGCTGATTTGGCCATCGTTGTTGAGCGACCTGGCTGCGATGCTGGTGTCGCCGCTGCTGGTCATGCGTGCGGTGGCTGTGTTGGTCAGCAAGCCGTCTGCGCTGATGGCGATGTTGCCGGCCGTGGCGGCGAGAGTGCCGGCATTGCGGACACCCAGGCCCGCCTCGGTGCCGACCAGCGTGATCTTGCCGGCGTACATGCCGCCCAGTTGCGAGGTGTCGATGCCGAAGGCGGGCGCCGCGCCCAGTGCCACGCCGGGCGCAGCCGTGGCCACGCTCTGGTCGGCGTTGACCTGGTTGGCGCCGGCTGTCAGCTTGAGGTCTTTGGCCCAGATGCCGGCGTTGACCTCAATGGCCCGGGCCATCAGCCCGGTGAAGTCGGTCTGGCTGCTGTCCAGGCCCGCGCCGCTGATGGTGATCAGGCCCTTCTGGACGACAAAGCCTTCCAGGTTGCCGCCGTTGATGACGGGCGTGCCGGTAGTGATGGTGGCGCGGCTGGCGTTGATGAAACCGCCGCCGTTGACGTTGACACCGGCCGGGTTGGCGATGATGACCTCGGCGCGCTGGCCGGCTACTTCGACAAAGCCGCGCAGCTGCGTGGGGTTGGACGAATTGATTTCGTTCAGGATGATGCGCGCGCTGCCGCCCGCCAGAGACGGGTTGCCCTGGATGAAACCGCCCAGCTGCGTCTGCACATTGGTGCGCGAGTTGTTAAGGATGGCACCTTGCTGCTGGATGTCGAACTGCGTGAAGGTGTTGCGCGACACGCCGCCGGCGCTGGGCGTCTGGATGTTGACTTGCGGCAGGCCGTTGGCGGTGTTCAGCACCGTGGCTTGCTGGCTTCTGGGGGCGTTCGGGTCGACCGCGATTTGCGCCTGCGCCGCGGGAAGCCATTGCAAGGTGGCGCCCATGGCGAGCAGCGCCGCAAAACTCAACAGCTTGAGCCTGGCAAAGGCGGGGGCAGGCACCGCTGCATCCGTTGCGCCTGCGCGGCCGTTCGTCGCGCCGTTGGCCATGCCGGCGCTGGCCGCCGTTTTCTGCACGACCATGCGCTGGCCGCGTGCTGCGTTGAAGATGATGCGGTGCAGGTGCTTGTTCATAAGGTGCTCGATCCCGGGGTTCGATGGCTAGAAGCTGTAGTTCAGGCTGATGCCTGCGGTGGTGTCGGCCGTCTGAAAGCCCGTGGGCTTTTGAACGGGCTGGCCCACAAAGATGTCGTATTGCAGGCCCTTGACGCTGCCGCGCAGGCCAATCACTGCGCCGGCCAGGCTGGTGCCGATCAGGAACTCGCTGGAAGGACCGCCGACGCGGCCGTAGTCCAGGCCGGCATAAATTTCTTGCCCGCTGCCGCCCAGGGCCACGGCCAGTTCGTTGCGCAGCAGCCAGCCGCGCTCGGCCGACAGCGACGATTCGCCGTCAAAGCCGCGCACGGTGTAGCGCCCGCCGATGGCAAAGCGGTCTTGCGGCGTCAGGGGCGTGTGGTGGGCCTGACCGCGCAACATGCCCGTGTAGCGAAAGTTTTGCCCTGCGGCTTTGAAAGGCGCGCTGAGGTTGATGTCCAGCGTGCTGAGCTGCATGCGCGAGGTGCCTTCGCCAAAGGCCTCTTCGGGTGCGGGCAGCGAGCCGAAGGCGCCGGTGCCGCGCTTGAACGCCAGGTTCAGGTCCAGCGTGGCGTTGTCGATGAACTCGCGGTGGTTGGCGCTGAGCTCATAGCCGGCCACCACGCGGCGCTGCACTTCGATTTCGGTGTCGTCAATAAAGTTGCTTGAGCTGCGTTTGAAAACGCGCGCCGCCAGCGTCGTTTTGCGTGCGGCGTCGCGGTACACCAGGCGCGACAGCTTGACTTCCATGTTGCTGCTGTTGCCGCCGTAGACATAGGTCTGGTTGATGCCGGCCACCGCCTGGCGGTAGGTGTTGTTGCTGGCCGTGACGCCCAGCAGCCAGTAGCCGAAAGGCGCCGAGTAGTGCGCCGTGTCGCCGTGCGTGCCGCGCTCGCCGGCCAGGCCGCCGCCCAGATCGTGGTTGAGCGAAACATAGAACAGGTCGTTGAGCGTCAGCCAGTTGTCGTAAGAGAAGGTGACGCCGCCCTGGTATTTGCCGGTGGCTTTGGAGCCGCTATCGTCCGCCGACAAAGACACCCGGAACGGAAACGCCTGCCGGTAGCTGATGACGAGGTCGCTCTGGCCGGGCTGCGCATCGGCGCCGGTCGCCGGCTCGATCTGGATGTCGGCCTCTGCCGTGGGCACGCGCTTGAAGTTTTCCAGCGCCTGCTCGATGTCGCGCAGGTTAAGCAGGTCGCCGGGTTTGGCGGGCACGGCAGTGAAGGCACTGCCGCGTGCGTCGCTGTCGGCTGAAAACCGTATGGCGCGTATGCGCCCGGGCAGCACGGCCAGGGTCAGCGTGCCGCTTTTGAGGTCTTGCGGCTCCGCCAGGATGCGCGTGGTGACATAGCCGCGTGCAATGACCGCGTCTTGCACCCGCTTGAGGACAAGGTTGACGCCCTCAGCACCCAGGCAGCGATTGAGCGGCGCGTCATTGCGGTCGGGCCCGGATGCGGCGTCCAGTGCCCAGGCCCATTCGGCGGCGGCTTGGGCTTTGTCGGCGCCGGCCGCTTTGAGATCAAGCCGGCGAATCAAAAAGCAAGGCGATTCGCCCGTGGGCAGCCGGGCGGCCTCCGGCGAAGGCGCTGTGGGCAAGCGCACATCCGGCGCGCGCTCTTGCTGCTCACGCAGCAGGCGGTCGCGCTCTTCAGCGCGGCGCTGCTCCTGTTCAGCGCTGGTGACAGGCGCGGGCTGGGCCATGGCCTGCCCGGACAGAACAATCGCCAGACCGATGCACAGGCGCCATGCGCTGCTTGTTGGTGTGGTTGATGTTGTGGTGCGCGCTGGCACCGCCCTGAGTGATACACCCAAGTCATCGTGTGGCTTGGCCAATCACGCTCTCCCTGATTCCGTTTGCTTTTGTCGCTGGGCCGTGTGGCCTGTGCTGCTCTGGATTTTAGTTTTTGAAGCGGCGGCAAGACGGAACTGTTACCTCGGGCAGTCAGGAAGTGTTGGTTTTTGGAGCGAGCGATGCGGAATGATTAGAGGCCTATGTTTTATCTGACGAACTGGAAGCCCTTGCGGCTGGGGGCTCGACCCATCTCGCGAATGGCGGTGCAACTACAAGTATCAGAGCCCGACTTGAAACGCTATCAATTTAATAGCTAATTGCCTATATATCCATTGGTCTAGAGGCCAATTTCACTCATAAACCGGGCAACTCGGCCTCAAAGCGCTCCAGCTCTTGAGCGATCGTTCCACGGCTGTCGAAATCCCGCTGCGCCTGGCCGTACCAGTACTCGGCATTGCCCAGGTCACCCTCCTCGATATGCAGGATGCCGTGCAGCCAGGCGCCCAGCTGCGACTCATCGCTCTGCACGATAACGTGTGCCTCGTTCCAGCGCCCCGCGCGCATGTGGGCCAGGGCTTGGCGAAGATCGGCCATGGGTTGCTCCTTGAATCGGGTTGATTGAACTGAATGTATCGCCGGCCGAATATCCCCGTGTGCTATCGGGCAGCACCGGGCGCCTTGCGCCGGCGCGGGGCCGGTGTTTTGCCTTCACGCCGGCCACCGACAGGCGCATGCTGCGCCATCAGCCCGGCGATCAGGCAAGGCGTCAGGAAGTCGGGCTGGTTGGCGCAACTACCTGCAAATGAGCCGCCGGAGGCGATGCCGATATACACCGGCTTGTCTTGCAGCAAACCCATCTTCTCGCCGGTAGCCAACATACCGATGGTGCGGCCCACCCGCCGGATTTGATCGATCCAGGCCTCGAAGACGGACGGCACGGCGAAGTTGTTCATCGGTGCGCCAATGACCCGGACATCGGCGGCCTCCACCTCCTGGTCAAGGCTTCCGACAGGCGCATGGCGCCCTTTGACTCATCAGAAGCCAGGGCCTCTGGCGAAACCTTAGAACCGGAAAACCGCACTCAACCAAGCGCCGCACTTTCGCCGTACAAGGGTGCAACAACGGCATACAGCGACGCAAAGCGCGCCGCGCGCTCCTTCAATAGCGCTGCCTCGGCGGCCCGGGGGGCAAAGCTGTCCAATGCCGCAGGCGCCTTGAGGACGTCCTGCGCGTCTGCTTTGTCCGCGCAAAGCCAGGCCAACCGGGCCGCGCCCAAAGCGGGACCCACGGCGGAGTCCTCGCGCCGGATCACTTCCAGCCCCGTGGCGTCCGCCAGCATCTGGGCCCAGTAGGCGCTGCGCGAGCCGCCGCCGATCAGGCTGACCTGCGTGAGGCCGGCGCCGGTGGCCTGCAAGGCCGCGATGCCCTGGGTCAGCCCGTGGCACACGCCTTCCAGGGTGGCATTGATCAGGTCAGCCCTTCCGGTGCCGGCATTCAGGCCGAAGAACACGGCTTGGGCATCCGGGTTGTTGTGGGGCGTGCGCTCGCCGTTCAGGTAGGGCAGGAACAGCGGCGTGGACGAACCCAGCCCGCGCGCCTCGGCCTCGGCCAGCAGCCGTTCCACGTCGGGCTCGCCGAGCAGGGAGGCGGTGAAATCCAGGCACGACGCCGCCGACAGCATGACCGACATCAGGTGCCAGGCCTGCGGCAAGGCATGGCAGAAGCTGTGCACGGCTTGCGCGGGATTGGAGACGAATTCACGTGTGGCGGCGAACACCACGCCTGAGGTGCCCAGCGACAGCATGGCGTCGCCGGCGCGGAATACGCCGGCGCCGAGCGCGCCGGCGGCGTTGTCGCTCGCACCGGCGGCCACCGGGATGGGGCGCAAGCCCCAGCGCTGCGCAATATCCGTACGCAGGCTACCCGTCGGCTCCGGCCCCTCGTGCAGTGCCGGCATGTGCGCGCGCGACAAGTTGCAAGCAGCGAGCAGCTCGTCGTTCCAGTCGCGCCTGGCAACGTCGAGCCACAGCGTTCCAGCCGCATCCGACATGTCCGTGGCGTATTCGCCGGTCATGCGCCAGCGCAGCCAGTCCTTCGGCAACAGCACGCGGTGCACGCGCTCGAACACCGCCGGCTCATGGCGCGCCACCCACAAAAGCTTGGGCGCGGTGAAGCCGGGCATCATCATGTTGCCGGTGATCTGCCGCGACCGGGGCACCTTGCTTTCCAGCAACTCGCATTCCGCGGCCGCCCGCCCGTCGTTCCAGAGCATGCAGGGCCGTAGGACGTGGTCCTGCGCGTCAATCAGGGTTGCACCGTGCATCTGGCCGGTCAGGCCGATGCACTCCACGTCGCCGGGGCTGTGCCCCGCCGCGGCCAACCCGGCCAGCGCTTCCTGCACGGCGCCATCACAAGCCTGCCACCATGTGTCCGGATCCTGCTCGCGCCAGAGCGGTTGCGGCTGGTCGACCGTCAGCGGCGCCGTGCCGACGGCCAGCACCTGGTGCCGACGGTCCAGCACGACAGCCTTGACGCTGGAGGTTCCGAGATCGATGCCGAGGAACATGCGTCAGCGCATCGGCGTCCACTTGGCCTGGCTACCGGCGGACTGCACCACTTTTTCGATGAAGCGCACGCCGCGTGCACCGTCGGCCAGGCGGGGATAGTCGGCATCCAGCGGATCCGGCGTTTGGCCGGCCTGTAGCGCGCGGATGTGCGCGGCCACGCCGAGGTACACGTTCGCGAACGCTTCGAGGAAAGCCTCGGGATGCCCAGTCGGCAGGCGTGTGGCGCGGCGCGCGGCCTCGCCCAGCCAGGGCGAGCCGCGGGTCAGCACGCGCGCGGGACCGTCGATAGGTGCATGAACCAGCCGGTTCGGCTCTTCCTGGTGCCAGGTCAGCGTTCCTTGCGTACCGAAGACCCGCAGGCGCAGGTCGTTCTCGCAGCCCACCTCGATCTGCGAGGCGATGAGCACACCCCTGGCGCCGTTGCTGAAGCGCAGCAGCGCATTGCCGTCGTCGTCCAGGCGGCGTCCGGGCACAAAGGCGGTCAGGTCCGCGCAGATGCTGTCCAGCTCCAGCCCGGTGACAGTGGCCACCAGGTTCTCGGCGTGCGAGCCGATGTCGCCGATGGCGCCGGCCAGGCCGCTGCGTGTGGGGTCGGTGCGCCAGTCGGCCTGCTTCTGGCCCGTTGCTTCCAGGTTCGTGGCAAGCCAGCCCTGGTTGTATTCGACGATGACCTTGCGCACTTCGCCGATCACGCCCTTGGCCACCAGCTCTCGGGCTTCACGCACCATGGGATAGCCGGTGTAGTTGTAGGTCACACCGAAGACGCAGCCGCTGCGCTGCACGGCGCGCTCCAGCACCTGGGCTTCTTCGCTGCTGTGCACCAGCGGCTTGTCGCAGACCACATGGATGCCCGCCTCGGCGAACGCCTGCGCCACCGGGAAGTGCACGTGGTTGGGCGTGACGATGGAGACGAAGTCAATGCGCTCCTGCGCCGGCCGCTTGAGCTCGTCGGCCAGCAGGTCCTGCCAGCGGCCGTGGTTGCGGTCCGCGCGCAGGCCGAGCTCCTCGCCGGACGCGCGCGCGCGCTCGGCGTCGGACGACAGCGCGCCGGCCATCAGTTCCATCTGCCCATCCAGCGCCATGGCCTTGCGATGCACGGCACCGATGAAAGCGCCCTGCCCGCCGCCCACCATGGCATAACGCAGTTTTTTCATGCCCCTGCCATCCCGCCTTGTTTGGCTTTGTCGAAGACCGCGTCGAAGGCGCCGGCCGCTGGTTTGAAGTCCAGGCGTTTGGAGTAAGCGGCGCTCTCCGTGGCGCCGTGAACCCGGTCCATGCGGCTGTCCTCCCATTCCACGCTCAGCGGCCCGGCATAGCCGATGTCATTCAGGGCCACGATGATGGACTCGAAGTCGATCATGCCGCGGCCCACGCTGCGGAAGTCCCAGTGGCGGCGCGCATCACCGAAGCTGGTGTGGCCGCCGAACACGCCCACGGTGCCGTCTCCTTTGCCCCACCACACGTCTTTCATGTGCACGTGGTAGATGCGGTCATGGAAGGTGCGCAAGAACTTCACGTAGTCCACCCCCTGGTAGCCCAGGTGGCTGGGGTCGAAATTGAAGCCAAAGCGCTTGTGCCGCGCCACGGCTTCGACGGCGCGCTGCGCCGAGGCGGTGTCGAAAGCGATCTCGGTGGGGTGGACCTCCAGGGCGAAGTTCACGTCCACCGACTCGAAAGTATCCAGAATGGGCCGCCAGCGTTGCGCGAAGTCGCGAAAGCCTTGCTCCCAGTATTCCTGCGAGGTCGGCGGGAAGGCGTACAGCGAATGCCATATCGACGATCCTGTGAAGCCGGTGACGACCTTCACGCCGAGCCTGGCGGCCGCTCGGGCGGTGTCCTGCATCTCGCGCGCGGCACGCTGTCGCACACCTTCCGGATCGCCGTCGCCCCAGACATGGGCGGGCAGGATCGCCTTGTGGCGCTCATCGATCAGGTCGCATACGGCCTGGCCCACCAGGTGGCTGCCGATGGCGAAGCAGCGCAGGCCGTGTTTTTCCAGCAGCGCGCGCTTGTCCTGCGCGTAGCGCTCGTTCGCCAGCGCTTCCTGCACGTTGAAATGATCGCCCCAGCAGGCCAGCTCGAGCCCGTCATAGCCCATGCCGCGTGCCAGGGGTGCGAGTTCAGCCAGCGGCAGGTCGGCCCACTGTCCGGTAAAAAGTGTGACGGGTCTGGCCATGGCTGCCTCAGAACGGTGAGTCGGGAAAATAGTATTGCTTGGCGTTGTCCCTGGTCACCAGCACCGAGGGGATGATGGTGGAGGCCGGCAGCTTCTCGCCCTTGACGCGCGCAGCCGCGGTGAGCTTCATCGCGTCGGCGATCATGCTGGGCGAGTAGGTGACGTCGGCCGTCACGACCTTGTCGCCGTCCATCACCTTCTTGATGTAGTCCTTGGAGCCGGCGCCACCCAGCACCAGCTTGACGTCGGTGCGCTTGGCCTGCTCGATGGCCTTCTGCACGCCAACGGCCATGTCGTCGTCGGAAGCCCAGACGGCGTCGATCTGCTTGAAGCGCGTCAGGAAGTCCTGCATCACCTTGAAGGCGTCGTCGCGGTTCCAGTTGCCGTGTTTGGCGTCCAGCACCTTGATGCCCGGCTGGTTCTTCATCACGGCCATGAACGCGTCCACGCGCTGGTTGTCGATGACCGTCGGGATGCCGCGCAGCACGACGACGTTGCCCTTGCCGCCGAGCGCCTTCGCGAGGTATTCACCCGACACCTTGCCGAAGCCGGGGTTGTCGCCCGCGACGTAGGCGTCCTGGGCGCCGGGGTCGGTCAGGCCCCGGTCGACCACCGTCACGTACACGCCCTTGCCCTTGACCTGCGCTACCGGCTGCGTCAGCGGAGCCGACTCGAAGGGCAGGATGACCAGCGTGTCGATCTTGTTGGCCGTGTGCAGGTCCTGGACCTGGTTGGCCTGCTCCGCGGCGGAGCCGGCGGTCTTGACGGTGACCTTCAGGCCGGGGTATTGCTTCTCCAGCTCCGTCTTGGTGCGGTTGGCCCAGTACACCACGCCGCCCGTCCAGCCGTGGGTGGCAGCCGGAATGGACACGCCGATGTGCGGCTTGTTCTGCGCCAGGGCCGCCGGCGCGGTGCCGAACAAGGCCAGGACGGCGGCGCCTGCGGCGAGCAGTTGGGTGATCGGTTTCATGGTTTGTCTCCTCTTTGGGTTGGCTGAAAAGTTGACTGAAAGCTTGGCTGAAAAAGCGGCGGCGCCGCCGGTGAAATCCATCATTTGCGCCCGCGCTGGAAAAACGCCACCGCGATGATCACGAAGCCCTGCACCGCGGCGTTCAGGTACACGCTGATGATGCTGGTGAGGTTCAGGATGTTGCTGATCACCGAAAGCAGCACCGCGCCAATGACGGTGCCGGTGATGCTGCCGGCGCCGCCCTTGAGCGCCGTGCCGCCGACAATCACCGCCGCGATCGCCTCGAGCTCCCAGAGCAGGCCCGTGGCCGGCGACGCTGACCCCAGGCGCGGCACGTAGAGCACGGTGGCGACGCCCACGCAGATGCCCAGCAGCATGTAGGTGAGCACTTTCACGCGGTCCACTTCCACGGCCGCGTAGCGGGCCACCTGTTCGTTGGAGCCTATGGCCTGCACATAGCGGCCGTAGGCGGTCCGGTTCAGGATCAGGCCGCCTAGCAGCGCGACCACGATGAAGACCCATACCGGCACCGGCACGCCCAGCCAGCTGCCGTAGTACACCGGGCCGTAGGCGCTGGCCAGGGCACCGTCCAGCGTGATCGCGCCGCCGTTGGAAAAGTAGGTCAGGTAGGCGCGGAAGATGCCCAGCGTGCCCAGGGTCACGATGAAGGGCTCGATGCGGCCCTTGGTGATCAGCAGGCCATGGGCCAGGCCGAACAGCGCACCCAGCGCGATGGCGCAGGCCATGCCGGCCAGGATGGCGGCCAGCGGCGGCCAGCCGGCGCCCGCGGCGGTGTTCATCAGCAGGATCATGGTGCCCGCGATCAGCGCCGCCATCGAGCCCACGGAAAGATCGATGCCGCCGGAGATGATCACGAAGCACATGCCCACGGCGATGATGCCGATGAAGGCCGTGCGTGTGAGGACGTTCATGACGTTGTCCAGGCTGGCGAAGTTCTCGTTCAGCATGGCGCCGAGCAGACACACCAGAACCAGGCCCACCAGCGGGCCGCCGCCGCGCAGGCCGCTCCATCGGCGCGCGGTCATCGTCGCTGGCGGTACGCCGGCCATGGGCTTAGTGGGTTCCAGTTGCATGGGCAATCAGCAATTCTTCGGTGAGCTGGTCCTGCGGCAACTCGGCCGCCAGCCTGCCCTGGCGCATGACGATGACGCGGTGGCACAGGCCGATGAGCTCAAGCAGTTCGGACGAGACGATGACAACGGCGCGGCCCTCGGCGGCCAGGCGCTGGATCAGGAAATAGATGTCGCGCTTGGCCCCCACGTCCACGCCGCGCGTGGGCTCGTCAAGCACCACGACTTCCGGCTGCGGCTGCAGCACCCTGGCAAGCGCCAGCTTCTGCTGGTTGCCGCCGGACAGTGCCGACGCCGGCACACCGGCCGACGCGCGGATACCGAAGGCTTCGCTGGCCTGCTTGAGGGCCGCGCGTTCCGCTGCGGAGTCCAGCCAGGGCCGGGCGTAGTGCTCCAGCGCCATCAGCGTAAGGTTCTCCGCCAGGCCCATGCGCAGGTGCAGGCCGCGGCCCTTGCGGTCTTCGCTCAGATAGGTCAGCCCCAGGCGCGCGGCCGAGCGCGGGTTGCGCCGCGTCCAGGGGCGGCCCTTGATTTCCACCGCCGCGCAGCTCGACGGGCGCAGGCCCAGCAAGCCCTCGAACAACTCGGTTCGCCCGGCGCCGACCAGACCGGCGAAACCCAGAATTTCGCCGGAGCGCACCTGAAAACTCACGTTTTTCGCCCAGCCGGGAACTTGCAGGCCCTCGACCTTGAGCAGCACCGGCGTGCCGTCCGGCACGGGCTGCCGCGGGGGAAACAGGTCGCTGAGTTCACGGCCCACCATGAGGCTGGCCATCTGGTGCCGGCTCACGCTGCCCGTGAGGCGCTGCGCCACCAGGCGGCCGTCGCGCATGACCAGCACCTCGTCGGTGATGCGCTCGACTTCATCCAGCTTGTGCGAGATGTACAGCACCGTGGCGCCTTGGTCGCGCAATTGCGCGATCAGGCCGAACAGGCGGTCGGTTTCCGACGGTGTGAGCGTGGCGGTGGGTTCGTCCATCACCAGCACGCGGGCATTGCGGCTCAGCGCCTTGGCGATCTCCACCAGCTGCTTCTCGGCCACGATCAGGTCGCGCACACGCCGGCCGGGGCTGCAGGTGAGCCCCACCGAGCGCATGGCCGCCTCGGCGCGGCGCGCCATCTCCCGCTCGTCCAGAAAGCCATGGCGCATCAACTCGTGCCCGAGGAAGATGTTCTGGGCGATGGTCAGGTCGTCGGCGAGGTTGAACTCCTGGTGGATCATCACGATGCCTTCGGCTTCGGCATCGCGCGGGCCGCGAAAACTCACGGCCTGGCCGCCGATCTCCACCGAACCCTCGCTGGCCTGCTCATAGCCGGCCAGTATCTTCATCAGCGTGGACTTGCCGGCGCCGTTCTCGCCCAGCACGCCGTACACGCGGCCGGGCGCAAAGGCGAAGCTCACGCCGTGCAGCACCTGGACAGGGCCGAAGCGCTTTGTCACCTGCTGAAAGCCGACGGCCGGGTTCATGGTGGGCGCTCCTGCCATCAGGCGATGGGATCGAAGATCGCAGCGTTCACGCGGTTTTCCAGCCACTCCTGCCGGCCGCTCACCGGGCGAGGCCTGAGGTCCTGGACGAAGGCGTATTCGGCGACCTCGCTGAGCTTCATGTCCCCGCCCAGGATGCCGCGGCCCAGGTCGCCCTCCCAGCGGGCATAACGCTCGGCGCGAAAACGCTCGAGCTCGCCGGCCTCGATGAGCCGCGCAGCGCTCTTGAGCGCCAGGGCCAGCGCGTCGATGGCGCCGGCGTGCCCATGCAGCAGGTCCACGGGATCCATGCTCTGGCGGCGCACCTTGGCGTCGAAGTTGAAGCCGCCGCTGCCGACGCCGCCGGCGCGCAGGATTTCGTACATCGCCAGGGTGAGGTCTTCCACGCTGTTGGGGAACTGGTCGGTATCCCAGCCGTTTTGCGGGTCGCCCCGGTTGGCGTCGATGCTGCCGAATATGCCCAGCGAAGCGGCCGTGGCGATTTCATGCTGGAAGCTGTGGCCCGCCAGCGTGGCGTGGTTGGCCTCGATGTTGAGCTTGATCTCGTGCTCCAGGCCGAAGTCCTTGAGGAAACCGTAGACCGTGGCGCTGTCGTAGTCGTACTGGTGCTTGGTGGGCTCGAGCGGCTTGGGCTCGATCAGCAGCTGGCCCTGGAAGCCGATCTTGTGCTTGTGCTCCACCACCATCTGCATGAAGCGGCCGAGCTGGCGGCGTTCGCGCCGCAGGTCGGTATTGAGCAGCGTGTCGTAGCCTTCACGGCCGCCCCACATCACGTAGTTGGCGCCGCCCAGGCGGTGGGTGGCATTGAGCGCGCTGAAGACCTGGGTCGCGGCGTAGGCGAAGACTTCAGGGTCGGGATTGCTCGCGGCACCGGCGGCGTAGCGCGGATGGCTGAACAGGTTGGCCGTGCCCCACAGCAGCGCTATGCCCGTCTCCTGCTGCTTCTGCGCCAGCACGTCCACCATGGCCGAGAGGTTGCTGCGATAGTCCGCCAGGCTCGCGCCCTCCGGCGCCACGTCGGTGTCGTGAAAAGTGTAGAACGGCACGCCCAGCCGCGAGATCAGGCCGAAGGCGGCGTCGGCCTTGCGGCGCGCCAGCGTCAGCTCGTCGCCGGGCACGTGCCAGGGCCGCGCAAAGGTCGCCTGCCCGAACACGTCGTTACCCGGCCACACAAAGGTATGCCAGTAGCAGACGGCGAGCCGCAAGTGCTGCTCCATCGTCTTGCCCAGCACGCGCTCCTTGGCGTCGTAATGGCGGTAGGCCAGCGGATTCGTCGACTGCGGGCCCTCATAGCGGACCGGGGGTAAGGATTCGAAGGAGGTCATGTCTGCGCCGGAACAATCAAAGAGGCGATGCTAGCCCTTGCGCCGCCGCGCAAGCTTGCGAATTTGGTGAGCGCGGCTTATGAAATTTCTTTCTGCATTGCAGCAATTGACGTGAACTGGCGGTACGCGCGAGATCGGCACCGGAAACCGCCAGGCAGCACCGCGCCCCCGGCCCACCAGCAGCAGCAACGGGCCCGGCGCCGTGACCCGCACCCCGATCACCACCGGTAGCCCAACAAAAGCTGGGGCAGGACGATGAAGCCAACGTCCCCACTTTGCCAACCCCGTTAACGCCCTGAGCCGCAAAGTTGTGGGCCCGGTGGACCATGGTAGAAAGCGCTTGAACGGTGAGGCTGGACCGCAGCAGTAGCGCGAATTGGGCCCAATCGACAAGGCCCACATCGAAAACATGCAAAATTGGCCTGACACGAGGGTTCACCGGCGCCCCCCGCCGGCCCTCCCATAAACGCAGCCCAAGCGGAGAATCCCATGCTGGAGCAACTCAAACAGATCGACAACCGCCGGTTGTACCAACAAATTGCCGACCAGATACGCACCTTCATCGACAAGGGCAATTACGCACCCGGTGCGCGCCTGCCCCCGGAACGGGATCTTGCCCAGCAGCTGGGCGTTTCGCGCCCGTCAGTCCGCGAGGCGCTGATCGCGCTGGAGATTGAGGGCAGCGTTGAAGTGCGCATGGGCGCCGGCGTGTATGTGTGCAGTGTGACGCAGCGCAAGCCGCAGGCTCTGGCCACCTTGGGGGAAAGCCCGATCGAGCTGATGCAGGCCCGCGCCGCCATCGAAGGCACCGTGGTGCTGCTGGCCTGCGCCAAAGTCACACCCGCCGCACTGCTGGCGCTGCGCCAGATCCTGGACAGCATGCTGGCGGCCATCGGGCAGAACCGCTCCCCACTGGCGTTTGACCGGCAATTCCACCAAACCATTGCGGCCATGACCGGCAACGCCGTGCTGGAGCGCCTGATCGGCGAGCTGTTTGACGGGCGGCACAGCCCCATTTCAGCGCGGCTGCGTGCGCATTCCGAATCGGGCCAGACGTGGGCCGCCGCGCTGCAAGAGCACGAGGCCATCCTGCGCGCACTGGAAAACCGCGATGTGCTGGCCGCACAAACCGCCGTGCGCATGCACCTGCAGGCCTCGGAACAGCGCTGGGTGGAGAACAACCGCAGCGAATGGTCATGAGCTGAACCAGACGCCCAGGCACGCCGCCGCGGTGGCACTGCGCGCATGCCCGCACCGCTTTTATGGCGGTTGATGCCCGATATTGCATAGCGAATTGGGGGTAATTACCAATACGCCCGCCCATCTTGGTAAGGCCAAATACCGCTTCCGGGTCAGGTGGCCTTACCAATCTGCAGGCTACAAACCATCCTCCTGCCCGGCCCTTGAACGTTCCACAGGAGTTTGCATTGCTGTCTTCCGTGTCCGATCCCGTCCGTCCCCAAGCCACCCGCCCGGAGGCGGCCGCAGACGTGCTGTTGCGTCTGGAGGGCATTAGCAAGCGCTTTCCCGGCGTGGTTGCGCTGGACGATGTGAGTCTGGAGATCCGGCGTGGCGAAGTGCACGCGGTGTGCGGCGAGAACGGCGCGGGAAAATCCACCCTGATGAAGGTGATCAGCGGCCAGTACCAGCCCGACGCCGGAGTTTTGCACTACTGCGGCGAGGCTTGCCGGTTCCAGTCCACCGCCGAGTCCGAGGCCGCAGGCATTGCCATCATCCACCAGGAGCTGAACCTGGTGCCCCACCTCTCGGTGGCAGAAAACATCTTTCTGGCGCGCGAGCCGCGAAAGGGCTGGCTGATCGACCGCGCTGCGCTGCGCCGCAATGCCCGGCAATGCCTGACACGGCTGGGCGTGAATATTTCCCCTGATGCCATGGTCAAGACCCTGTCTGTGGCGCAGCAGCAAATGGTGGAGATTGCCAAGGCGCTCTCGCTCAACGCGCGGGTGCTGATCATGGACGAGCCGACTTCGTCGCTGACCGAGTCGGAAACCGAAAAACTGTTTGCCATCATCCACGAGCTCAAACATGCAGGCGTTGGCGTTGTCTACATCTCGCACCGGCTCGATGAACTGGCACAACTCGTGGATCGGGTGACGGTGCTGCGCGATGGCCGCCATGTCAGCACCGACTGTTTTGCCGACACCAGCGTGGAGCAGATCGTGGCGAAGATGGTGGGGCGTTCGCTGGACGATGTGTTTCCCGCGCGGCAGTCCGTGCCCACCACCGAGGTGCTGCTGCGCGTGCAGGGCCTGACGCGCCAGGGGGTGTTCCATGACGTGAACTTCGAGCTGCGTCGTGGCGAGATTCTGGGCTTCGCAGGGCTCATGGGTGCAGGCCGCACCGAAGTGGCGCGTGCCATCTTTGGTGCCGATGCCGTCGATGCGGGCCAGGTGTTCCTCGGTGAGCAACTGCTGGCGATCAAATCGCCGCGCGACGCCGTGCGGCACGGTCTGGCCTACCTGTCGGAAGACCGCAAGCACGACGGCCTGGCACTGAAGATGACGGTGGCACAGAACGTCACACTGGCCCACATGAGCGCGGTGTCGAACGCGGCAGGGATGATTCAATTTTGGAAAGAGCAGGAAGCTGCGCGCCACTACATCGAAGCGCTGGACATCCGCACGCCCGGCAGCGACCAGGTCGTGCGCCTGCTGTCGGGCGGCAACCAGCAAAAGCTGGTGATCAGCAAATGGCTGTTCCGCGAATCGCGCGTGCTGTTTTTTGACGAACCCACGCGCGGCATTGATGTGGGTGCCAAGTACGCGATTTACCAGCTGCTGGACCGCCTGGCGAGCGAGGGCATCGGCGTGGTGATGATCAGCTCCGAACTCCCCGAAATCATGGGCATGACCGACCGCGTCGCGATCTTTCATGAAGGTCGGCTGGTGACCGTGCGCAATACCCGCGAGACCAGCCAGGAGGACGTCATGCACTACGCCTCGGGCCGCAGCGTGCCGCCTTCTTCCTGACATTCCTTTTGAATTTCCCCCAATAGACCTATGACTGAACAACAAAAAGACCTGTTCCAGAAATTTGCAGCGCTGGCAAGTTTGCTCGGCCTGATTGTGATTTTCTCCTTCACCAGCAATGCGTTTTTCAGTGTGGGCAACGGAATGACCGTGGCCCTGCAGGTGACCTCGATTGCCTACCTGGGCATTGCCGCCACCTGCGTGATCATCACCGGGGGTATTGACCTGTCGGTGGGCGCCATTCTGGCGCTGGCCGGTGTGGTGGCCGCGATGCTGGTGAAGGCCGGCGTGCCTGTTCCCCTGGGAATGTTTGCCGGCATTCTGGTGGGCGGCCTGTGCGGCCTCATCAACGGCCTTTGCGTCACGGTGCTCAAGCTGCCGCCCTTCATTGCCACGCTGGGCATGATGCTGGTGGCACGCGGCGTGGCGCTGCAGATCACCGATGCACGCGCCATTGGCGGGCTGGGCGAGAGCTTTGGCGAACTGGGCAACGGCACCCTGTTCCGGATTGCCAAGGTGGGGGCTGACGGTTTTCCCGATGTCACCTTTGCCGGTATCCCTTACCCCGTGGTGCTGATGGTTGTGCTGGCCGTAGCGGTGTCCATTTTGCTGAACCGCGCGACGCTGGGGCGCCACCTCTACGCCATTGGCTCGAACATGGAGGCCGCCCGGCTCTCGGGCGTGAACGTCAAAGGTGTGACCCTGTTTGCCTATGTGCTCTCGGGCCTGCTGGCCGGGCTGACCGGCTGTGTCCTGATGTCGCGCCTCGTGACGGCGCAGCCCAGCGAAGGCCTGATGTACGAGCTGGACGCAATTGCCGCCGCAGTGATTGGCGGCACCTCGCTCACCGGCGGTGTGGGCACCGTTTCGGGCACCGTGATCGGCGCGTTTGTGATCGGCATCCTGCGCAACGGCCTGAACATGGCCGGGGTCTCGGCTTTCACCCAACAAATTCTGATTGGCGTCGTCATCCTGCTTGCCGTATGGATTGACCAGATGCGTCATCGCAAGTGATCCCTACCGGCAGGGCTTTACCGGGAATTCAAGAGACAACCTCCGTAACGACACACTCAAGAGGAAATGAAATGAAAAAACTCGTCACCACCCTGATTGCCTCCACCCTGCTGGTCGCATCGTCGATGGCCGCTGCCGCCGACAAGGAAATTGCCGTCATCGTCAAGACCGCCAACTCCGACTTCTGGCAAAACGTCAGGAAGGGCTCCGAAAGCGCCGTCAAGGGCCTCAAAGGCTACACCGCCACTTTCCAGGGTGGCGCATCCGACACCGACCTTGCGGGCCAGGTTGCGCTGGTCGAAAACGCCGTCAACCGCAAAGTGGCCGGCATTGTGCTCGCCCCCTCGGACCCGGACGCCCTGATCCCCGCGATCAAAAAAGCGTGGGAAGCCAAAATTCCTGTCGTGCTGATTGACTCCGCCGCATCCGACGCCGGCAAGGCCTATTACCAATCCTTCCTGGCGACTGACAACAAGACCGCCGGCGAGATGTCGGCCAAGACACTGATCGACAAGGTGGGCACCACCGGCAAGATCGCCATCATGTCTTACACCGCCGGTTCGGGCTCCGAAATCGGCCGCGTGGGTGGCTTCACTGACTACATCAAGAAGCACTCCAAACTGCAGATCGTGGGGCCTTTCTATTCCAATTCACAAATGGGTACCGCGCTGAACCAGACCACCGACGTGCTGGCGGCCAACCCTGACCTGAAGGGCATCTTTGGCGCCAACGAACCCACCGCGATCGGCATGGGCCGCGCGCTGGCACAAGCCGGCAAGGCCGGCAAGGTCGTGGCCATCGGTTTTGACGGCAACGCCGATCTGCAAGGCTTTGTGAAAGACGGCACCATTGAAGCGATCGCCGTGCAAAGCGCCTTCGAGATGGGCAACCTGGGTGTGAAGACCGTGGCGGAAATCATTTCCGGCAAGAAGGTGCCGGCCTTCCGCGACACCGGCGTTTTGATGGTCACCAAAAAGAACATCGACAGCCCCGCCGCCAAGAACGTTCTCTACTAAACCACTCCAACCCAATGACACCCCCGGCACTGGCTGCCGGAGGCCGGGCATATGCACACCTCGGACCTGAAAACCCTTCCCCGCGTGAACCTGCGGCTGACTGCCCTGGGCTTGGGCTGCGCGCAAATGGGCGGCCTGTACCGCGCCACCAGCGCACGCGAGGTGGAGGACGTCTTTGGCAGTGCCTGGTCAGCGGGCGTTCGCTACTTTGACACCGCGCCCTACTACGGCTACACGCGCTCGGAACACCGGCTGGGTGCCCAACTGGCAGAGCGGCCGCGCCACGAGTACGTGGTCAGCACCAAGGTCGGGCGCCTGCTGCGCCCCGATGCCAGCGTCGCGCCGGGTGACGGCGGCTGGGTCAATCCCTACCCCTTCCGGCCCGTTTATGACTACAGCTACAGCGGCGTGATGCGCTCCTTCGAAGACAGCCTGCAGCGTCTGGGCCTGGCACACATCGACATCCTCTATGTGCACGACATCGGGCGCGACACCCATGGCGAGCAGCACGCTCACCATTGGCAGCAACTGACAACCGGCGGCGGCTTTCGGGCGCTGGACGAATTGCGCAGCAGCGGCGCCACCAAGGCGGTAGGCCTGGGTGTGAACGAATGGCGGGTGGTGATGGACAGCATGCAGGAATTCGATCTGGACTGCACCATGCTGGCCGGGCGTTACACCCTGCTTGAGCAGGACTGCCTGACGCCTTTTCTTGACCAATGCCGGCGACGCGGCAACGCCATCGTGGCGGCCGGGCCATTCAATTCGGGCATCCTGGCGGGCAACACGAAATTCAACTACGCCGAAGCCCCGCCCGCGGTGGTGGCGCGCGTGAAGGCGCTGGCGCAAACCTGCCAGGAATTCGGCGTGCCACTGCAGGCGGCCGCGCTGCAGTTTCCGTTGGCGCACCCTGCCGTGGTGTGCTGCGTGACCGGCACCGAAACCGCCGCGCAGCTGCAGCAGAACGTGGCATGGCTTGAGCAGGACATCCCTCCCACCCTGTGGCAGGCCCTGCGCGAGCGTGGCTTGCTGAATCCGGCCGCACCCGTGCCCGCCTGAGACCACCATGCGTATCGATGCCCATCAGCATTTCTGGAAGCTGGCCGACCGCGTCGGGCAATGGCCACCGGCCACGCTGGCCGCCATCCACCGCGACTTTGGCCCCGCCGATTTGCAGGCGGCGCTGGCCGCAGCCCGGATCACCGGCACCGTGCTGGTGCAATCGCTGCCCACCGTAGCAGACACGCACTACCTGCTCGATATTGCCGGGCGCGCGGACTTTGTGCTGGGCGTGGTGGGCTGGGTGGACCTGCTGGCCGATGACGCCCCCGCACAAATTGCAGAACTCGCACGCCACCGCAAGCTCAAGGGACTGCGTCCCATGCTGCACGACCTGCCCGACACCGAATGGATCACCAACCCGGCGCTGGGCCCGGCCTTGCGTGCCATGCAAGACCACGCCCTGGTGTTTGATGCGCTGGTGCTGCCCCGGCATCTGGGTGCGCTGCTGGCGATGGCCCGTCGCCACCCGGCCTTGCCCGTCGTGATTGACCACGCGGCCAAGCCCGAAATTGCTCTTGGCCGACTTGAACCCTGGCGCGCCGAAATGAGCTCGCTTGCCGCCCTGCCCCAGGTCCACTGCAAGCTCTCAGGGCTGCTGACGGAGGCTGGCGCCCAGCCCACTGCCCAAGCACTTGGCCCGTATGTCGAGCACCTGCTCGACAGCTTTGGCCCACGGCGACTGATATGGGGCAGCGATTGGCCGGTACTGGAGCTCGCCGCCGACTACGCGGACTGGTGGACCATGGCCAACGCAATGTGCCAGGCCCACGCGGGAATGGACGCCGAAGGCATGGCCGCGATCTTTGGCGGCAATGCCCGTCGCCTGTACCGGCTTGACTGACATGAACCTCGACCAACCCTGCCTGACCGAAGGATTTTTATGCTGACTGTTATTTGCGAAACCCCAGGCGTGCTGCGCGCCATTGAAGGGGACAGACCCGCCCGCGCCGACAACGAGGTGCTGCTTCGCATACGGCGTGTGGGCGTTTGCGGCACTGACCTGCACATCTTCACCGGCAACCAGCCCTACCTTAATTACCCGCGCGTGATGGGCCACGAGATTTCCGGCACGGTTGAAGCGGCCCCGCCCGACAGCACGCTGCAACCCGGGGACAACGTGTTTGTCATGCCCTACCTGTCCTGCGGCCAGTGCGTGGCTTGCCGCCAGGGTAAAACCAACTGCTGCGTGAACATCCAGGTACTGGGTGTTCACCGTGACGGCGCCTTCACCGAATACCTGGCCGTCCCGGCCCAGTTTGTGCGCAAGGCAGAAGGTGTGACGCTGGATCAGGCCGCCATGGTGGAGTTTTTGGCGATTGGCGCCCACGCGGTGCGCCGCGCAGATGTGCAGCCCGGCCAGCGTGTGCTGGTGGTGGGCACCGGTCCCATCGGCATGGCAGCGCTGCTGTTTGCCGGCCTTCGGGGCGGCCAGGTGACGGCGCTGGACACACGGCCCGAGCGCGTGGCGTTTTGCCTGGAACACCTGAGAGCACACGCTGGCGTGCTGATCGGGCCGAACGACCAGGCAGAACTGGCGACACTGACGAACGGCGACTTTTATGACGTGGTTTTTGACGCCACCGGCAATGCGCGGGCCATGGAGCGCGGCTTCCAGTTCATCGCACACGGCGGCAAGTATGTGATGGTGTCGGTGGTACGTGACAGCATCACGTTCTCTGATCCCGAGTTTCACAAGCGCGAAGCCACCTTGCTGGGCAGCCGAAATGCAACCATGGAGGACTTTGAAACCGTTCTCGACGCGATGCGCGCCGGCAAGGTTCCGACCGCCGCACTCAACACCCACCGCCTGCCGCTGGCCGAGGTCCCCACAGGCTTTGCCAAGCTGCTCGACCCGACGCAGGGCGTTGTCAAGGCGCTGATCGAATGCTGAGCGCGAGGCACATGTGAGCACCCCGATTCTGCAGTTTGGCACCGGGCGCTTTTTGCAGGCGCATGTGGACCTCTTTGTATCCCAGGCGCTGGCCCAGGGCCGGGCGCTGGGCGCCATCACGGTGGTGCAAAGCACAAACAGCGAACAGAGCAGCGCGCGCGCTGCAGCACTTGCACGGGGCTACCGCGTGGAACTGCGCGGCATGCAGCACGGACAGCCCGTCGAAGAGACGCTGCAGGCGAACGCCGTGCGCACCGTCTGGCATGCCGACCGCGACTGGGCGCTAATGCGCGAAGCCATGGCCGGCCCGGTGCAGGTCATCGTCTCCAACACCGCAGACGCGGGCTATGCGCTGGATGAAAGCGACTCGGCGCACTTGCTGCGTACACCCGGCAGCACCCCCCGCAGTTACCCGGCCAAGCTGGTGGCGCTCTTGCATCACCGCTGGCAGGCGCAGCCCGAGGCGCCGCTCACACTCTACCCGTGCGAGCTGGTGAGCCGCAACGGCGACACCCTGCGCGCGCTGGTCACAGAACTGGCCCGGGAATGGGGCACTCCGCCTGCCTTTCCGCGTTATGTGCAGGAGCATTGCGTGTGGGTCAACTCGCTCGTTGACCGCATTGTGTCTTCTCCACTTGAGCCCGCCGGTGCAGTGGCAGAACCCTATGCGCTTTGGGCCATCGAACGCACGCCCCGCATGGTCCTGCCCTGCAGTCACCCTGCCATGGTGGTCACCGACGCGCTGGCGGGATACGAGCAACGCAAGCTCTGGCTGTTGAATCTGGGGCACACGGTTCTTGCCGAACTCTGGCAGACACTGCAGGCGCCGGCTGACATGACAGTGGTGCAAGCCATGCACACCCCGGCGATGCGCACGCCGCTGGAGGCCGTGTGGATCGACGAGGTACTTCCGGTATTTGAAAAGGAAGGGACGGGCCCCGAGGCCCGGATCTACCTGGAGGGACTGCGGGACCGGCTGCTTAACCCCTTTCTTGAGCACCGCCTGATCGACATCGCCAAAGACCATGCCCAGAAAAAAAAACGTCGCCTGGCACCGGTTGTCGACCGCGCCCGGGAACTCGGGCTTGCCGTCACGCAGACGCAACTCAAGCGGGCTCTGGGTTTTTCGACGACCGCTTGAACCGCAGAGATGGGGACTTGGCGGAATTGGCTGTCTGAATGCCCGGACTGGGTAAACAGTTAGCAGGACTGGGGCGCGCGCCATCCCGCACCTGAAGTAGTCACGTAGCACGAATACAGCGACGTTGTCGCGGTCATGAACAGGCGGTTACCTCGCATACCGCCGAACTCCAGGTTGGCCACGGGCTCCGGGATGAGGATTTTGCCCAGCAGCTCGCCCTGAGGGTTAAAGCAATGGACGCCATCGCCAGCGCTGGTCCACACATTGCCCAGGACGTCCACGCGAAGCCCGTCGGGGATGCCGGCGTCCACCGTGGCGAACACCTCGCCTCCGCGCAGCCGGCCTTCTGCCGCCTCGAATGAACGAATGTGGCGCGGCCCCTGGGGGTCGTGTGAGGCACCTGAGTCCGCGATGTACAGCCGTTTTCCGTCGGGCGAGAAGGCCAGCCCGTTCGGCTGGACAAAATCGGTCGCGGCCGCGTCCACGCGGCCGGTGACGGGATCGACGCGGAACACGTAGCGGCCTGCGTACTCGGGCTCCGCCGCGTAACCCTCGTAGTCGGAAAGGATGCCGTAGGTCGGGTCGGAGAACCACACGGCCCCGTCGGGCCCGGCCACCAGGTCGTTGGGCGAGTTGAGCTTCCGGCCCTGGAACGAGGAGGCGAGCACCGTGCGGCGCCCGTCGTGTTCGGTGCGGCTGACGCAGCGCGTGCCGTGCTCGCAACTGAGCAGACGGCCCTCGCCGTCGCGCGTGTTGCCGTTGGTGAAATCAGAGGGCTTGCGGAACTCCACGACGCATCCGGGGCCGGTGCCATCGGGCACCCAGCGCAGGATGCGGTTGTTGGGGATGTCGCTGAACAGCAGGAAATCGCCCGCGGGGAAATACACCGGCCCTTCGGCCCAGCGCGCGCCGGTGTAGAGCTTCTCGACAAAACCGTTGGGGGGCACCACGCCGCGAAAGCGGGCGTCGTGCAGGCTGAAGTCGCCGCGAATGCCGTAGTGTTCACCCATACTCACCCTACCTCACTTTGGCCGATCTTCCGTACAGCATCAGCATGGCCAGGATCAGCGCGCCGTAGATGATCTGCCGGCCCGCTTCGGGCATCTGCAGGACCGCCAGCATGCTTTGCAGCAGCACGATGAACACCACACCGGCGACCGTTCCCAGGTAGCTGCCGCGCCCGCCCAGGATGTTGGTGCCGCCCAGCACCACGGCCGCGATCGCCGGCAGCAGGTAGGGGTCGCCCATGGCCTGGTAGGCATTGCCCGAATACCCGGCCAGCAGAACGCCCGCGAACGCGGACAACATGCCGCAGGCGATGAAACAGGCGACCGTCATCCCGGCGGTGCGCACGCCGCTGAGGTAGGCGGCGCGCTCGCTGTTGCCGATCACGTAGACATAGCGGCCCGCCGCCGTGCGCGTCAGCAGCAGGTACACCAGCAGCGAGACCACCGCCCAGGCCAGCACCGCGTTGGGCAAGCCCGCAGTCCTGCCCACGGCCAGGCCGCGCATCAGTGGGGTGGCCGCGTCCTGGGGCGCATGGCCACCCGTGTACAGCACCATCAGGCCCTGCAGCACGGCATTCGCGCCTAGCGTGAAAATCATCGAGGGAATCCGCAGGAAAGCCACTCCCAGGCCGTTCACCAGCCCGATCAAGGCGCCGCAGAACAGGCCGGCCGGAATGGCCCACCCGGGCCCGAAGGCCGCTCCCGCGGCGGCGGCCATCATGGCGCCGGTGGTGATGGTCCACGGCACGGACAGGTCGATGTGGCCCAGCAGGATGACGGCCATCAACCCCGCCGCGGCAAGCCCGAGGAAAGCAGCGATCTGCAGTTGCTGCAGCAGATAGGTGGGCATCAGGAAGTTGCTGTTCACGGCACTGCCGGCCAGCAGCAGCGCCAGGCAGCACAGCCCCACCACGGCGGGCGGGTTCAGCAGCAGCCGCCGCAAAGGCCGCAGGGGCTGCTTCGCGGCCCCGGACGAAGGCTGCGTGGGGATGACGTCACTCGCGCTCATCAGAACAGCTCCAGGCGGTTTCTGACGCGCAGCACGCGCGCCGCGCCTATGCATACAGCGCCCAGCAGGATCAGGCCCTCGAACAGCGGCTGCCACAGCGCCGGCGCGTTGAAGACGAACAGCAAATCGCCGATGGTGCGCAGCACGAAGGCGCCGAGGATGGAGCCGACCATCCCGCCGGTGCCGCCGTACAGCGAGGTGCCGCCTATCACCACCGCCGCGATGGAATTGAGGGTATACAGCCCCGCCTGCGGTCCGCTGGCCTCGCCCGACAGCGCGATCAGCGACAGCAGCAGCCCGGCGACGCCCGAGAGCAGCCCGGCAATGGTGTAGGCGAGAAACTTGGCGCGGTCGGACGGAACGCCGGAAAGGTAAGCAGCCTGCTCCGACGAGCCGACGGCATAACATGCGCGCCCTGTCACCGTGCGCCTGAAAGGCATCCACCCCAGCACGAGCAGCGCGGCCAGCAGGACCAGGGTGGCGGGGACCACCCCGAACAGCCGCCCGGTCAGGGCGTCCGCCAGACCCTCGCTGACCTCGCCGCCGGGCGCGGGCCGCAGCAGCAGCGCAAAGCCAAAGTACACCGCGCCGGTGGCGAGCGTGACGATGATGGGCTGCAGGCGCCCGAACACCACAATGGCGCCATTGAGGGCGCCCGCCGCTGCGCCGCAGGCCAGCACCAGCACGACGCCCAGAGCCACCTGCCAGGGCGCACCGTTCACCACCGTGGAGGCGAGGCAGCCGGTCAGCACCATCACCATGCCGACGGAAAGGTCCAGCCCCCGGGTGATGATGGGCAAGGTCTGCGCCATCGCCACGATGGCCAGCAGCACCGCCTTGTTGGACGCGGTGGTCACGATGGCGACGGAGATCGAGCGTGGATGCTCCAGCAGGAACAGCGCGAACATCAGGGCGAACACCCCCAGGGCGGCCAGCGGCCCGCTGTTGCGCCGCAATGCCATGGCCCATTCGCCGCGCCGGGTCATGCGGTGGCGGCCTCCCGGCCGCCGACGTTGAGTGAGACGTTGAGTGAGGAGGCAACGATCGCGTGTTCGCTGATCTCGTCGCCGGCCAGCGTGCGGGCGATCCGGCCCTCGTACATGATGAGCACGCGGTCGGCCAGGCCGACCAGCTCCTCGTAGTCGGTGGAATACAGCAGCACGGCCACGCCTTCGCCGGCCAGCCGGCGCAGCAGCGCATACAGCTCCTGCTTGGTGGCCACGTCGATGCCCCGGGTCGGGTCGTTGAGCAGCAGCACGCGCGGCTGGGTCATGAGCCATTTGGCGATCACCACCTTCTGCTGGTTCCCGCCCGACAAGGTCTGCACCGCATCTTGCGTGGAGCCGATCTTGATGCGCAGCTGCTCCACCATCCGCGCCACAGCGGAATGCTCCGCCGCCGCGCTGAGGATTCCCAGGCGGCCGAGCGCCGGCAAGTTGGCCAGGCTCATGTTCTCCCGGATGCTCATGGGCAGGATCAGCCCCTCGGTCTTGCGGTCCTCGGGGATCAGCGCGATGCCCAGCTCCGGATCCCTGCACCTGTGCGGCGCCAGGCCGCGCGGCTCGCCGAACACTCGCACCTTGCCCTGGACGCCCTTGAGCACACCGAACAGGGCCAACAGCAGCTCCCGCTGGCCCTGGCCGTCCAGGCCTCCCAGCCCCACAATCTCGCCCGCCTTGATCTCCAGCGAAATGTCGTGCAGCTCGGGGGGCCAGCTCAGGCCCTCCACGCTGATGGCGGGCTGGGCCCAGGGCGCGGGACCGGTTTTCGGCGGATAGGACTTGGCGACATCGCGGCCTATCATCAGCTGCACCACCTCCTCATCGGAGCGGCTTGCGCTGGGAAAGGTATCCACGCGCCGGCCGCTGCGAAACACCGAGCAGGTATCGGCCAGCGCCTTGACCTCATGCATGCGGTGTGAAATGAACAGGCAGCCCACACCACTCGCCCGCAGCTGGAACAGCAGCTTGTAGAGCCGTTCCACGTCCTCGCCGCTCAGGGCGGAGGTCGCCTCATCCAGGATCAGCAGCCGCGGCTGCAGGCTCAACGCCTTGGCGATCTCGATCAGCTGGCGCCTGGAAAGCGGCAGGTCCCGTACGCGCTCCTTCGGATGGATATCGCCGCAGCCCAGCCTGTCCAGCAAGGCGAGGGCCTGCTCCTGCTGGGCCTTGGCGTCGATCAGCCCGTGCCGGCGCGGCGGCCGCGTCAGGAAGATGTTCTCCGCCACCGAGAGGTCCGGCACCAGGGACAACTCCTGGAACACGCAGGCGATCCCGTGGTCGCGGGCCACGTTGGGCGACGCCAGGCGCAGCTCGGCCCCCTCCATGAGGATGCGGCCGGCATCGGGCTGCACCACGCCGGCGATGGCCTTGATCAGGGTGGACTTGCCCGCGCCGTTTTCGCCGAGCACGGCATGGATCTCACCGGCATGGCAGGTGAGGTCTGCGCCGTCCAGCGCGCGCACGCCCGCATAGCGCTTGCAGATTCCCTGGAGTTGCAACAAGGCCTCGGGCATGCGCGTTCCTTCAGGTGTTGCCTTCGCTCTGCTTCATGATGTCCGGCGCCGTGATGTTGATGTTGCATGGCGGGAACTCATTGGCCACATAGAAGGTGTCCGGCAGATCGGGGTAAAAGTTCTTTCCCGGCGCCATCTGCTGGTATTCCACGTAGGGGATGGGCACCGAGATGTACTGCGGCAGCTTCTGCCCCTGCAGCGCGGCGATGGCCGCCTTCAGGGCCACGGCCACCAGGCCCGGTGACTGCGCGGCCGAAGCACCCTTGAGCCCCTCTTTATGGTGCGCGTAGACCATCTTGCGAAAGCCGTTCTCGCCCTCGGCGCCGATGGGCACGAAAGGATGTTTGGCCTCGATAAGCGCACGCACCGTGCCGTTGGAGCCGGCCTGGGTGTAGATGCCGTTGAAGCGGCCGTGCACGGCGATGGCGTCCGCCGCCACCTTCTGCGAGGTGCCGTCATCCCAGTTACCGACCACCTCGACGATCTGCACGCCCTTGTGCTTTTCCATGATCTCGCGAAAGCCCAGGTGCCGGTCGCGGTCGACCGAGTTTCCCGGCAGCCCGCGGATTTCGAGGACCTTGCCGCTGGTGACGCCGTTTTTCTCCAGCCATCGCCCCATGAGGCGGCCCATCTCGAACTGGTCCTCGTTGACCTGGATGACCTCGTCGGTATCCAGCACGTTGTCGAAGGGGATCAGGACCACGCCCGCGTCCTTGGCGCGCTTGATCACCGGCTTGAAGGAGGTGGGCGACACCGCGATGGTAAGGATGGCGTCGAAGCCCGCATTGATGAAGTTGTCGACGGCGCCCAGCTGTGCGGCGACGTCGGTGCCGGTGGAGACCACCTTCAGCTCCTTGATGTGGGGCTTCATCTCGGGCGTCGCCGCGTAGGCCTTGAGCGACTTGATCATCTGGATACGCCAGCTGTTTCCCGCGTAGCCGTTGGCCAGGGCGATGCGGTAGGGGCCTTTCTTGGCCGGGTACTGGATGGTCTTGGTGCTGGCGGCAAAAGGCTTGAAGCAGGCGGGCTCGTACGTCTGCGCCGCTGCGGGCCCGGCGATGCCCGCCAGTGCTGCGCCGGCGCTTGCGGCAAGAATGTCTCGTCTTGTATGCATGGCTGTCTCCTGATCGTTTTTGCCGGCCTGGCGGCATACGCGCGATCGCGAAACCGCGCGGGTTGGTCGTAATGGGCCGCGACTTCCAGGCCAGCCGCTTTCTTGTCACCCTACGAATGCAAAAAACGTTTCGCGGGTCGTTCGCTAGTACTTGCGGTTGGGGAACTCCCTGGCCGCGATTTCGGCGGGGAATACCCCCTCGATGGTTTTGATCCAGCGCTCCAGGGGCTGGCCCGCGGCCGCCTTCGCCGCCGCCTCCATCAGCTGCGGCCCCAGCAGCGGGTTGCACTCCACGCTGACGTTCATCTTGCCGGCCATCATGGCTTCGAAAGCGCCCTTCACGGCGTCGACGCCGATGACCAGAATATCCTTGCCAGGCTTGAGGCCCGCCTCCTCGATCGCCTGGATCGCGCCTATGGCCATGTCGTCGTTGTGCGCGTAAAGCACGTTGATCTTTTTGCCCTCGGCCTTCAGGAAGGCTTCCATCACTTCCTTGCCTTTGGCGCGCGTGAAGTCGCCGGTCTGCGAGCGGATGACCTTGTAGCGCGGGTTCGTCTTGATGACTTCGTCGAATCCCTTCTTGCGGTCGATCGCGGGGTCCGAACCCACCGTTCCCTGGAGTTCGACGATGTTGACGGTTCCCGTGCCGCTCTTCGTGTTGTCGAGAAGCCATTTCGCCGCACGGCGGCCTTCCTCGACGAAGTCGGAGCCGATGAAGGTGGTCCAGGTGGAGGGGTCCTTCACCACTACGTTGCGGCTTTCCAGGATCACGGGAATCTTCGCGGCCTTGGCCTCCTTCAGCACGGTGTCCCAGCCTGTCGTGACCAGCGGCGCCAGGATGATGACGTCCACCTTCTGGGTGATGAAGGAACGGATCGCCTTGATCTGGTTCTCTTGCTTTTGCTGCGCATCGGAAAACTTCAACTCGTGGCCGGCCGCCTTGGCCGCAGCCTTCACCGAATCGGTATTGGCGGTGCGCCATTCGCTCTCGGCGCCCGTCTGGGCAAAGCCGATCACCAGTTTCTTGCCTGCGGCCTGGGCATGGGCAAACGGGCTCCATGCCAGCGCGAGGCTGGCGCCGGCCAGGGCTGCCGTGAATGTGCGTCGCTTAAGAGGTCTCATGTCCTGTCTCCTGAATGTTGGTTTGGTCAAAGCGCGCCGGCACTTCAGTTTTCCGCTTTTCCTGCTCCTCCCGGTGCGGCAACGGGTGAAGCAGATGTTCGTATTCCTATCCGGGGTACCAGACGACCCGGGGCTCTGCGGCGGAGCGCTGGTAGGTCCACGCGGCCTCCACCAGCCGCGCCATGTCGTACCGGGGGCGCCAGCCCAGGAGAAATTTCGCCTTGCTGTTGTCCAGCCATGTCGAGTGGTAGGGGGTGGGCACGGGAACCAGCGGCGTTCCACGCGTGCGCGCCAGGTAGTCGCCCAGCGCCCCGTAATCGACGGGCTCATCCGTGCACACGTTCATGCGCTGGTGTCTGGCTTGCGGCGCATCGAGCGCCAGCAAAAGCGCTTCCACCAGGTCGTCCACGTGCACAAAGTTGCGCTTCACCGGCTTGCCTTGCGGATCCAGCATCACCGGGACGGCGCCGGACGCCGCGTATTCGCGCGCCCTCGCCGGCCCCACCAGTTCGTGCCAGCGGGGACCGCCGAAAACGTCGTCGCCGAAGGACAGGGTATAGCGGAAATCGTCCTTTTCCATGATCCAGGGCGCACGCAGGCAGCAGCCGTTGAGCCCGTACTGGATCTGGTATTGCTCCAGCATCACTTCCTCGAGCACCTTGGACAAGGCATAGCACCCCGGGTAGGCGCTGTGTGGCTGGCTCTCGACGACAGGGACGGCATGCGGGTAATAGAAATGGCCCACTGCGGCATCTCCGCCCACCAGCAGGAACTGCCGGAACGTGCTGCTGGCGCGGCATTCCTCGAGCAGCCAGAACATGCCCTTGACCGCCACGTCCATCACATCGTCCGGCGTCTCCTTGCTGGTCGCCAGGTGCAGCACGTGGGTGGCGCCTTCCAGCGCGCGGCGGACGTCGTCTTTATGCTGGATGGAGCCCTGCACCGATTCGACCCGGGGATGCGGAGGCAAGGTCCGCTTGTGGCACAGCGCGCGAAGCCGGAACCCGTCATAGCGCGCATCGCCGAGCAGGCGCGCCATGAAGGACCGTCCGACTTTGCCGGTCGCGCCCGTCACCAGGATGAGGCCGCGCGCCGCCGGAGCGTTCATGTCCAGCCACCATCGACGACCAAGTCCTGCGCGGTCATCATGCTGCTGTCATCGGAGGCGAGAAAGAGCACGGCGCGCGCGAGGTCGCCGGGCACCAGTTCGCCGGGCAGGCACTGCGCCTTCGCCAGTTCGATCTTCGCTTGCGGCGTCACCCACAGCCGGACCTGCTTTTCGGTCATGACCCATCCCGGGACCACTGTGTTGACGCGGATGCGATGCGGGCCGAAGTCGCGCGCAAGGCTTCGGGTGAGTCCTTGGGTCGCGGACTTGCAGGTGGTGTACACAGGCATGCCGCCCGTTTTGACCATCCAGCTCACCGAGCCGAAATTGATGATGGAGCCTCCGCCCAGGGCTTTCATGTCCTTGAAAACCTCCTGCGCGGCGAAAAAGTAATGCTTGAGATTTACCGCCACGCCAGCATCCCAGGACTCAGGTGTGGTCTCTTCAATCAGGTGGCGCTGGTCGTTCGCCGCGTTGTTCACCAGCACCTGGATGGGGCCTATGCGCTGGCGCAGCGCGCCCACGGCGCTGCGCAGGCGGGGGATGTCGGTCACATCGCATTCCTCGAAATGGACGCCGCTCAACCCTTGACGTTCGAGCCTGGCCAGCAAAGCCTGGGCGCCTTCCGTGTCGATGTCGACAAACCCCACCCGGGCGCCCTGCGCGGCGAAATGCTCCACGAGGGCCGCGCCTATCCCCGTGGCGCCGCCGGAAATGAGCACGCTCTTGCCGTTAAGACTCGGGTAGCGGGTTTCCTCAGTCATCGAGTTCCTCGTTGGTTTCCCCGGGGGCCGTTTTTCTGTCTCGCGCGCTTGAAGTCAGCGCCTTCAAGCGCCGGCTTCCGTCTGTCGTTCAGCCGCGATACCGCGCGATGGGACCCGGAGTTGTCCGCACCGCATTCACCAGAGTGGCGATGCTAGCGGGTACTCCTGCGCGATGGCTTGCGAAATTGCTGAGTGCGGCTTACGAAATTTCTTTCTGCATCGCAGCAATTGGCGCAATGTGCAAAGATCGGCCCTCCATGACAAAAAGCCAGACCCTGCGCCGACCCGGCCGGACCAACGGCCCCGCCGTCCTGCGCGTGGCCCTGTTGTTCCACGCCAGCAAGGTCTACGACCGCGAGATCCTGACCGGCATCGGCGACTATGTGAAACAGACGCGCGTGGCCTGGGACCTGTTCCTTGAAGAGGACTTCCGCTTCCGCCTGGACGGCATCCACGAGTGGGAGGGCGACGGCATCATTGCGGACTACGACGACCCGGCCGTCGCGCTGGCGCTCACGGGCGCCCATGTGCCGGTTATCGCCATCGGCGGCTCGTACGAAGATCCCGCCAGCTATCCGGGCCAGGTCCCCTACGTGGCCACGGACAACCAGCTGCTGGTCGCGCGCGCGCTCGAGCACCTGGTGGAAGCCGGCATGACGCAGTTCGCGTGCTACAGCCTTCCAGAGTCCCCGCTCAACCGCTGGGCCCAGGAGCGCGAGAGGGCCTTCTCGGCATGGCTGCAGCGCAACGGCGCTTCGGGAGAGATCCACCGCGGCCTGGCCACCAGCGCACCGACCTGGGGAAGCGCCACCAAGAAGCTGATCGCCTGGCTGGACAGCCTGCCCAAGCCTGTCGGCATCGTCGCCGTCACCGACGCGCGCGCGCGGCAGCTGCTGCAGGCCTGCATCGTCGCCGACATTGCCGTGCCCGACGAAGTGGCGATCATCGGCATCGACAACGATACGCTGGGGCAGCACCTCACCCGCATCGAGCTCAGCTCCGTGAGCCAGGGCACGGCCGAGATGGGCCGCCGCGCGGCACAGCTGCTGCACCAGGCGCTGAGCGGCTCGCCGGTTCGCGGCACCCGCGTGGTGGTCCCGCCGGCCGGCGTCCAGAGCCGGGCCTCGACCGCGCGCGACGTCAAGCACAGCCCGGCAGTGATGCGCGGGCTCTATTACATACGGCAGTACGCCTGCCAGGGCATCAAGACTGAACAGGTGGCCGAGATGATGGGCATGTCGCGCTCCTCGTTGGAGATGTATTTCCGCCGGGACCTCAAGCGCTCGGTGCACGACCAAATACTGCAGCGCAAACTGGAAAACTGCTTTGAGCTTCTTGCCCACACGGACACCGGCATCTCTGAAATTGCGCTCGCCTCCGGGTTCCGTTCAGTGCAGTATCTGAACGCAGTGTTCCGGCGAGAGGTGGGGTCAACACCGGCCGCATGGCGAGAAACCAAACGTGTTGAGCCGCGTTGAAGTCCGGCTCGCATTTTGGAGTGCACTGACCGGACCTAACTTTGCCAGCGTGAGTAACGACGGGGTGATCACGTCACATCGCTTCGCGATATGAGTGCTCCCCCAAACCGCGAAACCCGGCGGCTGCGCCGGGCGGCATTGCATGCCACCCCAAATCCGTCACTCTACGGTGACGGATTTGGCCAGGTTGCGAGGTTTGTCCACATCCGTCCCGCGCGCCACTGCGGTGTGATACGCCAGCAACTGCAGCGGCACCACGTGCAGCAGCGGGCTGAGTGCGCCGTAGTGTTCTGGCATGCGGATGACGTGCAGGCCTTCGCCGCTTTCGATGTGGCTGTCGGCGTCTGCCAGTACGTAGAGGACGCCGCCGCGGGCGCGGACTTCCTGCATGTTGCTTTTGAGTTTTTCGAGCAGCGCATCGTTGGGGGCGACGCAGACAACGGGCATCTCGCTGGTGACCAGGGCCAGGGGGCCGTGTTTGAGTTCACCGGCGGGGTAGGCCTCGGCGTGGATGTAGCTGATCTCTTTGAGCTTGAGGGCGCCTTCGAGCGCGATGGGGTAATGCAGGCCGCGGCCGAGGAAGAGTGCGTTTTCCATCTTGGCGAAGTCTTCGGCCCAGCTGATGACTTGGGGCTCCAGCGCCAGCACGGCTTGCAGGGCTGCCGGCAGGTGGCGCATGGCTTTGAGGTGGCCGGCTTCTTCTTCGTCGCTGAGTTTGCCTTTGCTTTGGGCCAGGGCCAGGGTGAGCAGGAAGAGGCCTGCGAGCTGGGTGGTGAAGGCTTTTGTTGACGCCACCCCAATTTCCACACCGGCGCGGGTGATGTAGGCGAGCCTGCACTCGCGCACCATGGCCGACGTGGACACGTTGCAGATGGTGAGGGTTTGCGTCATGCCCAGGCTTTGTGCGTGGCGCAGTGCAGCCAGCGTGTCGGCCGTCTCGCCGCTTTGGGTGATGGTGACGACGAGGGATTTCGGGTTGGGTACCGAGGTGCGGTAGCGGTATTCGCTGGCCACTTCGACTTGTGTGGGGATGCCGGCAATCGACTCGAGCCAGTACTTGGCGGCGCAGCCGCTGTAGTAGCTGGTACCGCAGGCGAGGATGAGCACCGAGTCAACGTCTTTGAAAACGCGGAAGGCTTCGTCACCAAAGAGTTCGGGCACGATGCCTTCGACGCCCTCGAGCGTGTCGGCGATGGCGCGCGGCTGCTCGAAGATTTCTTTTTGCATGTAATGGCGGTAGGGGCCCAGCTCTGCCGCACCACTGTGGGCGTGCACGGTTTTGACGTCGCGCTGCGCGGGCTTGCCGTCTTTGCCGACGATCCAGTATTTGCCGAGCTGGATGTCGACCATGTCGCCTTCTTCGAGGTAGACGATCTGGTCGGTCACGCCGGCCAGGGCCATCGCGTCGCTGGCGAGGAAGTTTTCGGTCTTGTCTTTGCCCACGCCCAGAATCAGCGGCGAGCCGGCGCGCGCGCCGACGACGCGGTGCGGCTCGTCTTTGCAGAAGGCGGCGATTGCATAAGCGCCGTGCAGCTGGGCCACGGTGGCTTTCAGCGCTTCAAACAGATCGCCGTCGTACAAGCTGTCCATCAAGTGCACGATGACTTCGGTGTCGGTCTGGCTCTCGAAGACATAGCCCTTGGCTTTCAGGCCGGCGCGCAGCTCTTCGTAGTTTTCGATGATGCCGTTGTGCACCAGCGCGACCTTGCCGGGCTTGGTTTGCGATGCGGCGCCGCTGCCGTGGCTGAAGTGCGGGTGGGCGTTGTGCACAGCAGGCGCGCCGTGGGTGGCCCAGCGGGTGTGGGCGATGCCGGTGCCGCCTTCGATCTTTTCCTGGGCGACTTGTTCTTGCAGCTCGGCCACGCGCGAGGTGCTGCGTGCGCGCTTGAGGCCGCCGGCATACACCGCGACGCCGCAAGAGTCGTAACCGCGGTATTCAAGGCGCTGCAGGCCCTGCACCAGGATGGGAACAATATTTCGTGTCGAAACGGAAGCAACGATGCCGCACATGGAAGGTCTCCTGAAAGAATCAATGCGTGGATGCTACGGACTTGGCGTTTTCTTATGTGATTGATTTTTCTATGAATTTGGAATTTAATTTCACAAAACTCTACTCATTGAATTTACTTTCATTTATAGTAGTTTTATGGAACAAATCGCCATAGATGAGACAGACCTGAAGCTGCTCGACAGCCTGCAAACCGATGCTTCGCTGAGCAACCAGGCGCTGGCAGAGCGCGCCCACATCTCGCCGCCCACCTGTCTGCGGCGCGTCAAGCGCCTGCGCGATGCAGGGCTGGTCGAGCGCGAGATCGCCGTACTGAGCACCGACAAGCTGGCGGGCATCACCGGCCACGGGCTGACGGCGTTGGTCGAGATCACGCTGGAGCGGCAAGGTGCCGAATACCAGGAGGCGTTTGAAGCGCGTGTGGTGCAAGACGACGCGGTACAGCAGTGCTACCGCGTCTCGCCGGGGCCGGACTTCATGCTGGTGGTGCATGTGGCCGACATGCCGCGCTACCTGGCGCTGGCGCAGCGGCTGTTTACCAGCGATGCGAATGTGCGCAACGTGAAGGCCTTCTTCAGCACCAAGCGCGCAAAGTTTGAGCCAAAAGTGCTTCTAGCCCAATAGGGGTATTGGCCAGCCGCTCCTGAATTAATAGCAAATCCGCTATCGATTCACGCTACTCACAGCGCTACTGCCCTTGCGCCGGCGGCTGCCGCGTCTGCTTCATCAACACCCAGGCCATGGCGCCCAGCGCCAGCGCACCCAACAGCAAGATGCCCCACAGCACCAGCGTGCGCGTCGGGATGCCGTCACCCGGCGCTTGCGCAGCGACCAGCGGGCCGCCCAGGCTGGCCATGCCGCCAGCAGCGTCTGCTTTTGAAACTTCGGCCTTGGCAACAGGCAGCGCATTTTCTTGCGACGCCTTGTAGCCCGGGATCAGGCTGGCCATGGGCAGGAATGCGCCCGCAGCGCCGGCTGGGCCCGCCAGCCCCGCGGCCAGCGTGAAGGGTCCTTGCCCGCTCGCGAGGAACACGAGCTGCGCCGGCTCGAACTGCAGCGCGATGTCGGGCGCAGAAGCAAAGCCCGGCGTTTTGGCATCGGCCTCGATCTTCACTTCACGCACTGAGGCGCCTTGCAACTCGACCGGGCCGCTGGTTTGCTCTTTGCCCGCCGTGGTAAGCCGATAGACCACCGCCGTGGCCAGCAAGGACCAGGGCTGGTTGCGGTCATTGCGGCCCAGCACGCGCAGGGGCACCAGCACGTTGCTGTCTTTGGGCGTGATCTTCAGCGCGGCGACCGGCGTGGCAAAGGGCAAGGCAAAGCTCAACTCGCGCGGGCCTGCCATCGCAGGGGCGGCCATGGTGGCGTTGACGCGCTCGCGGGTGGCGGTGTTGCGCGATGTCACCAGCGTGGCACCGCGCAGTGTGACGGCGGCGTCGCCCCAGGTGATGCGCAGGTAGTGGTCCTTGAGCTCTGCCATCGACAACGCCAGGCTGCTGTCGCCCAGGCTGGCGGCGGGCGCCGATGCGTCGGCGCGAAACAGCACGGTGTCAGCCACGTAGCGCCAGCTCTTCAAATCCTTGCTGGCCTGCACATTGAAAGTGACAGGCTGGCCCAGCGGCAAATCGGCGTCGAGTGTCAGGCGAACCGCAGGCACGCTGACAGCGCGGGCGTCCAGCAGCGCCCCCAACACCTTTTGCGGCCCGCCTGTAGCGGTGCCGCCGCCGGTGTTCAGCTGCACCACGCGCCGGCCCTGGCGCTCTTCAATGCGCAGCGACAAACCCTCGAACCCTGCGGCTGTGGATGTGGCGGAGCCGAGGATGGGATAGGCCGTCAATTTGACCTTCTGCTCTTCGGTGGAATTGACCGTGGGCACCTGCGCCAGCGCCATGGGCACGGGCTGGCCTGCCGCGTTGAAGAGGCGCAAGTCTGCATAACCCGCGCTTTGCAGGCGCACCAGCGCTTCGGCCGGCAGCAGCAGGCGCTGCAGCGGCGCATCAGGCGCGGCCGTCACCGGGATGCGGATGGCATAAGACTTCGCGTCGGCCGCATCAGGCGCATCCGCGGCAAGCACTATCAGCGGGGCCGTCAATCCAGCTGACAGGGCGAGCCCCAAAAATCGCATGTTCATTTTCATGACTGGACCTCTTTCAGTTCAGCGGCATCCGGCGCCGCGGCATCATCTGCCGCAACGCCGGGCGCCTTGGGCGGCAGCGGCGCAAAGTAGCCCACCACCAGCATCAAGATGCCCACAACGATGAACGCGATGATGCGTTCGGCGCCGCCGGCGTTCGACAAATCAATCAACAGCAGCTTGACGACGACCAGGCCCAGCAGGCCCGCGCCCACCAGCCACAGCGGCCGCTGCACACGGCGGTGCGCCAGCACCATCAGCGTGAGCGCGAGCAGCGTCCACAAGATGGCATAACCGGTTTGCACAACGAAGCTCTCAAAGAGCGCGTCGGCATCCCAGCGCACGCCAAAGAAGTGGTGGGCCACGCGCAGCCACACCGTGTTGACAGCAACAAACACCAGCAGCGCCAGCGCCACCAGCGCATTGCGGCCGGTGACCCAGCCCGCGTTGCCCGGTGGCGGCGCGGCTGTGACCAGCACGCGGCGCCAGAACACCAGCGCGCCCAGCGCAAGCGCCAGCGTCAGGTCGGTCGGGTTGAGCAGCGGGATGTAAGGCAGCGGCGCGGTATGGCCCGATGACGTGATCGCGGCGGCCAGTGCGCCCCAGAACACCAGCACCGCCAGCGGCACCGCGGCATACCAGTAGTAAGCCTGGGCATGCGGATTGAGCGGCCACTTCGCGCCCTGGCGCAAGGCCGCGCTGTTGGCGCGCCCCGCCCACACCGCCAGCAGCATCAGCACCGCGATGGCGCTGACCAGCAAGACCACACCGGCCCACGAGGTGCGCCAGAGCTCGGCCTTGCCGATGCCCGACCACAGGCAATCGGCCAGCAGGAAGGTCACCAGCCACGCGCTGGCTGCGTGCAGGAAGCCGAAGGGTGATGACGCAGAAGAAGCCAACGCCTGGCGGTCAGACTGCCGCAGCATCCAGTAATGCAGCACCAGCACCGCCGGCCACACGGCCCACGCCGGCGTGGCCAGCACGCGGTAGCCTTCGCCAACCTGTGCCACAAAGCCCAGCGCCAGCACACCGACGGTGATGCGCGCGGGCCAGGTGGCCACGGCCCATTGTTTCTTCAGCCCCAGCAGCATCGACAAGGCCGCACTGACCACCACCGCCAGCATCATCAGCAGGCCGGTGGTACGGTCGCTAAAGACCTGCTGCGGCATCTCGTCGGCCTGCAGTGCCGGCACGCGGCGGCTGATTTCGAGCAGCCAGGCCAGGCACCAGAAGAAAAAGCCGTAGAGGTAGACGGGAACGCTGAGCTGCGACTCCACGCCGGCATAGGTTTTGGCCCATGACGATTCGCTGTGCGGCAGCGGTTGCCGCAGCCACCACGCCAGCTGCAGCGCCGGCAGCGCAATCAGCATGGCGCCGATGAAGGCCGGGTTGCCGAAAGGAATGGCAGAGATCGGGTTGCCCAGCGCGCCCGCATCATCCAGCCCACCCAAAAACGCCATCGCCGCCACGCCCTGCAGCAGCAGGCCAAAGGCGCGCGGCATCCAGCGCGCCTGCCGCATGCCGACCCAGAAAGCGCCCGCGCCTTCCAGCGCCCAGACGGCCGAGGTCCACTTGGCGTCCAGCGCCAGCGGCACCGCCAGCGTGGCAAAGCCCACACCCACGGCGATAAAACATTCAATCAGCAAGCGGTAGCTGGCCAGCCCGCGGCGCACCAGCACCATCGCCGTCAGCAGGTAAAGCGCGGCAAAGCCCAGCGCCGAAAACGCCGTGCCCAGCTCCATGCCCTGCACCAGCCCGGCCTGCAGGCCAAAGCCGGCCAGCGGCGTGCCGAACACCAGCATGGTGTCGACCGCGTTGCCGAGTTTGGTCGGCGTGTTGCGCGCATACAGGATGGCGGTGAACAAATAGATCAGCACAAAGGCGATGAGGAAAGGCTGGGCGCTGGCGTAGTGCTCCGGTGCGTACTTGAGCACGCCCCACGCGGTGGCCACGCCGAAGGTGGCGATAAAACCCACCACGTTCAGGATGCGCCAGGAGCGCTTGTACGCGATGAAAAGAATGGCGAGGTTGAGCACCGTGTAGTAGCTGAAGAGCCCCACATGGCTACCCTGCCCCGTCGACAGCAGCAGCGGAACCGCAAAGCCGCCGGCAAACGCGGCGACTGCCAGCGCGCGGGAGTTTTGCAGCAGCGCCAGCGCGCAGCTCAGGCCGCACACGATGATCATCAGCGCGAAAGACGGCAGTGGATCGAGCAGGCCGTAGAGGCGGAACGCGGCGAATACCGTGAGGTACATCACCGCCACGCCGGCGCCTTGCAGCGCCAGCGCAAAGCCGGGTTTGTCGTGCCGCTTGCGAAAGCCCACGGCCAGCAGCGCAATGGCCGCAGCGCCAATGGCGGCCAGGCGGAACTCCACCGGCAACAGCCCGGCCGACGCGGCGTAGCGCGCGAGGAACGACAGGCCGATGAACAAAATCACCAGACCCACGCGCACGATGGTGTTGCCGCCCAGGAACCAGTTCTTCGCGGCGATGAGGGCCAACTCGATCGCGTTGGGTTCTGCGGGTGCGGGTGCAGGCGCGGGCCGGGTGACAGCCTTGGGCGCTGCGGCCACGGCGGCAGCGGCAGCGGGCGTGCGTGGCAGGCCGTTGGGTGCGAGCTCCGCCGCCCAGGCCACTTCGTTGCCGGCGGCGGTGTCGGGTACCGGGGGCGTTGATGGCGGCACGGCCGCGCGTTGCGCAGGTTGCGCGGCTGGCGGGCCGCTTTCTTCAAAGTCCTTGAAGCCACCGTCGTCTTCGGCTGGCGCGGCTCGCTTGACAGTGGCGGCTGATGCCGGCGCTGTGATGACTTGCGGCCGGTGTTTTTTCTGCACGGCCTCTACTTCAGCGCGCACCACCCAACGCAGCGAAAACCCGGCAAAAACACCGAGGAAAGCGCCCACGAAGACACCGAAATCGCCATAGCCCGGCCACATCCAGCCCAGCACAGCGCCCCAAAAAATACTCCAGATGATCATGACCCAGCCTCCCTCTTGTTTCCATGCTGCGAAGATGCGATGCCAGCTTATGGTTGGGCTGATGGTACTTGATGGAGGACGGACGAAACCCAGCAGGCCAGCCGCGCCGGACGATGCCGTTGGCACTGGAAAATTTATAATAAAAAGGCCTGTAGCCCAATAACCACCTGGGCAAGCAGCTACTAAATTAATAGCAAGCCTGATAGCAGGCCGCTGCCAGCCCCAGCCACCGGCCGGATCAGGCCCGGGTTCAGGCCTTGGGCAGCGTGGCCTTGAGGACGCGGGCGAAGTTGCCGAAGGCGACTTTCTCGATCGTCGCCGCATCCAGCTTCTGGCCTTCCAGCAACTGCACGATTTCGCGCACGTGGCTGTAGTCGTTGATGGCCCAATCGCTGCCCACACCGGCGATGTCGGTGCCGAAGGCCACGTGGTCGGCGCCTATCATGCCGACCAGTTTGGCCACCTCGCGCGCATAACTGGCGCGGTCTTGCAGGCCGACCTTCCAGCCGTAGGCATTGGCCGGCTGCCGCAGGCCCAGGCCCCAGAGGCCGACCACACCGCCGCGCGCGGCAATCTTTTTGGCCTGCTCGACCGACAGGCGCCGCATCAGGTAGCCGTATTGATCGCGGTAGCCGCCTGCATCGCTGTCGACCCAGCCGTGCGACCAGATCATGGGTTTGGTGGCGACTTCAAAAGCGTGGTCCAGCGCCTGCGTGCTGCAGTGCGCCAGGTCCAGCAGGATGCCCTGCGCTTCGCAGGCCTTGACCAGGTCGCGGCCCAGCGGGCTTAAACCGTTGTGCACCGGCGATGCCGTCGAATAGTCGCCAATCGGGTTGCGGATGTAGTGCACCAGCTGCAACTGGCGCAGGCCCATATCAAAGGCTTTCTTGAGCGGGGCCAGGTCGGCGCTGATGAACTCGGCCGACTCACTGGCCAGCAGCACCGAATGCTTGCCGGCCAGGGCCGCATCGACATCAGCGCCGGTGCGCACGATGGCCAGCTGGTTTTGCTCGGCATAGGTGAGCATGCCGGCCAGGGTTTTTTCAAAGAAGGCCGAGAGCTCGGCGGGTGTGGGCTCGCCTTGCTGGATCACGCCTTTGGGGCCGTTGCCCAGCCAGGGTGCGTCGCCCACGATGGACCAGGACACCAGCGTGGCGCCGTGCGTTTTCATCTCGGTGGCCAGGTCGGCCGGCGAGCGCGTGCGGCCCACGATGCCCAGGTGCGAATGCATGTCGGCGATGGGGATGCGGGCGGGCGCCTGCGCGAAGCCTTGCAGCGGCATGAACGCGGCCGCGGCGCCCAGGCCTGCGAGACGGCCCAGCAAGGCGCGGCGGGCTTCAAACGCCTTTGATGCCGTTGATGTGTCCCTCATGCTCACTCCTCTTGATGTTGCTGCCCATTGTGGGCGAAGGCGGTGCGCGGCCAGGGCGGGGTTTGTCCCAAAAGACACGCGTTCATAAGCTTGAATAGCAATGCGCGTACTCAAAGAGCGGCCAACGCGGTGCGCGGCCTGGCCGGGGTCTTGGCCCGCGCCCTCGCCTGCTCGCGCGCCAGCTCCCAGAACGCCCGCGCCAGTGGCGAGAGCCTGGCCACATCCAGGCAAGCCAGCCCCACCGTGCGTGGCTGCGTCGGCAAGAGCGGCCGGTAGACCACGCCCTGCGGTGCATCGGGCAAGGCCAGGCGCGCCGCGACCGACACCGCCAGCCCCTGCTGCACAAACTGCAGGATGGAGATGATTTGCGTGAAGTGGTACAGCACCTTGGGCAGCGCGATGTTTTTTTGCAGGATGGGCACGACGACCGGGCCGCAGCCAGCCTCAGTCAGCACAAAGTCCAGCCCCGTCAACGCACTGACGGGCACGGCCTTGAGTTTGGCCAGCGGGTGGTCTACCGGCAGGATGGCGACAAACTCGTCCTGCACCAGCGGCAGCACTTCAAAGCGCTCGTCGGGCACCACGACAAAGCCGAGCTCGACACGCTTTTGCAGCAACCAGCCGTCAATCACTTCGTCGCTTTCTTCTTCAATCCGCACCTGTGCGCCGGGGTGGCGTTTTTTGAACGCGCCCAGCAGCGGCGGCAGCAGATTGACGGTGGACGTCGGGCCGAAAGAGCCGATACGCAGCGTGCCGGTTTTCAACTCTTTCGCATCGCCCAGCTCCTGCGTCATCGTGGCGGCCAGCGCCGTCATTTCACGCGCGCGCAGCAGCAGGCGCTCGCCGGCATCGGTCATCGTCACGCCAGAGGCATCGCGCTGCGCGAGCTTGACGCCGAACTGCGTCTCCAGTGCACGCAGGGCGTGGCTGACGGCGGACTGCGTGGTGCCCAGCCGCATGGCCGCGCGCGAAAAGCTGCGGCATTCGTCCAGGGTGATCAGCACTTCGAGTTGGGCCAGGGTCATGATGAGTATGAGTGAAGACTCATTTGATGGTGAATGATCTAACAACTAATCTCATGCATAAATTTACCCGATTGACCACCTTTTCACCACCCCACCCCATCCCATGACCGCTGCCGCCTCTTCCGTCACACCCTCCACCGCCGGTACGCCATCGCTGCTGGGCATTTACGTGCGCCTGACCTGCGTGCCCATGCTCTGGGGCGGCACCTTTATCGCCGGACGCGTCATCTCGGCACATTTGCCGCCGGCTACCGCGGGCTTCATACGCTTTGTGTTTGCCACGCTGGCCCTGCTGGCGGCACTGCATTTCACGGAAGGCCTGCGCGCCCTCACGACGCTCACGCGGCGCCAGTTGCTGGGCACCATGGCCCTGGGCGCCACCGGCATCCTGATGTACAACCTGCTGTTTTTCACCGCGCTCTCGGTGCTGCCGGCAGGCCGCACCTCGCTCATCATTGCCCTGAACCCGGTCGTCACGCTGCTGCTGGCCGCCGCGCTGCTGGGCGAACGGATGTCGCTGGTGCGCTGGCTGGGCGTGGCCCTGGCACTGCTGGGCGTGTGGGTGGTGGTGACACGCGGCGACTTGTCGCAAATCGCGCAGTCCGTGGGCAAAGGCGAGCTGTCGATGTTCGGTGCGGTCTGCGCCTGGGCGGTCTACACGCTGCTGGGCCGCAAGCTGCTGCAAGGCCTGTCACCCGTGCTGGCCACGCTGTGGGCGGCGATCTGGGGGACGCTGTTCTTGGGTCTGCTGGCCCTGCGCGACATTGCGCAGGTGCATGCCGCATCATTCATACCCGAAGTGTGGGCGGGCCTGGTGTTCCTCGGCGTGTTCGGCACCGCCGTGGCGTTTGTCTGGTACTACGAGGGCATACGCCAGCTGGGGGCGGCGCGAACTGTGGTGTTTAACAACCTGGTGCCGATTTTTGGGGTGTTGCTGGGGTGGTTGATTCTTGGCGAGGCGTTAAGCGTCAGTTTGCTGGTGGGTGGGGCTATGGCGGTGGGTGGGGTGTTCCTGGTGAATCGGGTTAAGGGGTGAGCTGTTGTTGATTTTTAGGTTGCGCTTTTTTCTGAGGCCGGCTGGCCGGGGGTTGCCCGGCCAGCAGGACTCAGCAGAGAACGCTAAAGCCGGAGCAAGACCCGGCGAAAAAAACTACCCCTTACTCACCTTCACAGGCCGAGTCCAATTAGTCAAACTAATCTGCTTACCCCGAGCCACACTCAGCGCCCCAGCCGGCGTACTCTTGGTAATCGTAGAGCCGCCACCCACAGTGCCACCCGCACCAATGGTCACAGGCGCCACCAGCACACAGTTGCTGCCGATGTGCACATCGGCCTCAATCACCGTGCGGTGTTTGTTGGCGCCGTCATAGTTGGCGGTGATGCTGCCAGCGCCGTAGTTCACCCGCTCGCCCACGGTGGCGTCGCCCAGGTAGGCCAGGTGGTTGGCTTTGGCGCCTTTGGCCAGGGTGGCGTTTTTGACTTCGACGAAATTGCCGATGTGCACTTCGGCGCCCAGTTGCGCGCCGGGGCGCAGGCGGGCAAAGGGGCCGATCAGCGCGCCTTCGCCGACCTCGACGCCGAGCTTTTCGCCGTCGATATGGGTGAAGGGATGGATCACCGCACCCGCGGCGATGGTGCAGTTGGCAATCACGCAGTTCGCGCCTATGTGCACGCCGTCGCCCAGCTTCACGGTGCCTTCAAACACACAGTTCACATCGATCTCGACATCCTGACCGCAACTGAGCGTGCCGCGCACATCGAAGCGTGCCGGGTCGGCCAGGCGAACGCCTTGCTCCATCAAGGTATTGGCATTCAGACGCTGGAAATCCCGCTCCAGCCCGGCCAGCTGCACCGGGCTGTTGACACCGGCGACCTCGGCTTCGGACTTCGGGTGCGCCGTTACCACGGCGACGCCGTCGGCCACAGCCATGGCGACCACGTCCGTGAGGTAGTACTCACCCTGGGAATTCTGGTTCGTCAGCCGCGAAAGCCAGCCCTTGAGCAGATGATTGGGAACGGCCATGACGCCGGTGTAAAACTCGCCGATCTTTCGCTGCTCGGCCGTCGCATCCTTGTGTTCCACGATGCCTGACACCGCGGCATCGGGACCGCGAAGGATGCGGCCGTAACCGGTGGCGTCCGCAATGGTCAGCGTCAGCAGGGCAAGCTTGCTGCCGGCGCAGGCCTCCACCAGCGCCTGGAGGGTTTGCGGCCTGATCAAGGGCACATCGCCGTTGAGGATCAGGGTCACGCCGTCATTGCCCAGCAGCGGCACGGCCTGCTGCACGGCGTGCCCGGTGCCCAGTTGCGGCTCTTGCCGCGCGAACTTCAGGTCCAGCTTTGAATCCGATGGTGCTGCGGCTTGCGTAAACAGGGTGCAGGCGGCTTCGACGGCTTCTGCGCCGTGGCCGGTGATGACGACCGCCTTGCGGACCGACACGGAGGCGGCGCATTCGATGACATGCGCCAGCAAAGCCTTCCCGCCCAGCCGGTGCAAAACTTTGGGTAAGCTGCTCTTCATCCGCGTGCCTTTGCCCGCGGCCATGATGACGACATCAATTGGGGTTGCCATGAAATTTCCTCTGAATCTTGGGGTGTTGACGCGTTCCCTGGCTGCCGGGGCAGCAGCGGGACGCTGCACCCGGATTATCGGCGTGCTGGGCGTCCTGGCGCTGGCCGGGGCGCTGCAAGGCTGCAGCGTCATGAAAATCGCCTACAACCAGGGGCCTGAGCTGGCCTACTGGCACCTTGACGGCCACTTCGACTTTACCGATGCGCAAACCCTGCAGGTCAAGGCCGACCTGGCCAAACTGCAGACATGGCACCGGCAGACCCAGTTGCCCGCGTACATCGAGACACTGCAAAAACTGCGGCAGCAAATACCGGCGGACATGGATGCGGCCAGCGCCTGCGCGCTGTATGCGGACGTGCGAGGCAAGCTGATTGCCGTGTCCAACCGTGCCGAGCCGGCGGTGGTGGCGCTGGTGGGCACGCTCAATGCCGATCAATTGGTCAAGCTGGAGAGCCGCTTTGCCAAAGGCAATGCCGAGTACCGTGAGGATTTCCTGGACGCCAGCCCCAAGACCCGGCGCGACAAGCGCTACAAGGAGGCGGTCAAGCGCGCCGAGATGCTGTATGGCAATCTGGACGCCAGGCAGCTGGCCGTGATCGGCCACCGGATCGACAACTCGCACTTCAGCGCGCCCGTGTCTTATGGTGAAAAGTTGCGGCGCCAGCAAGACGCCTTGAAAACCCTGCGGCCGCTTGTGGCGGGCCAGGCCACACCGGACAAAACCCAGGCCGCCATGAAAGCATTGTTTGAGCGCTCGCTCAATTCACCTGATGCAGCGTATCGCGACTACATGGAGAAGCTGACGCAGGACGCCTGCACCAGCTTTGCCGAATTGCACAACAGCACCACCCCCACGCAGCGCAGCAAGGCGGTGGAAACACTGTTGCGCTATGAACAGGACTTCAAGACCTTGCATCTGCAAAAGTCTTGATGTCTGAGGTGCCGATGCCGGGAAGCGTTATTGGCCCGGCGCCTTGGAGTGCGACTTGCCTTCTTCTTCGGCCTTCTTCAGCTCTGCCGCCTGCGCCGGCGAATCGGGCTTGGCTGCTTTGGCGTCTGACTCGACATCGGCATTCTTCAAATACGACTTGATGTTGTCCTGGTAGTCGCGGGTAGCTTCGTAGCTGCCTTCGCCCATCTGGCCGGCGGGGCGCTCGGACGGTTGCTGTGGCTGCGATTTGCGCGGCTGGAATTCACGCGATCCGCTGCTTTGCTGTTGCTGGCGATCAACGAAGCGGCGCGGTTGCTGCTGCAGCCGCGAACGATTGGCGGTGTCCATGTGGGAGTCTCCTTGGGTGTCCTGGTGCCCGGACTTCATTCCCGCATTCAAGGAATAAAGGAAAAATCCGGATCAGGAAAGCACCTTAAAGGCCGGCCCACAACTGCCGTGTCATCCGCCCCAAAGCCTTGCTGTCAGCGGCTGCCTACACGCTTGTTACAACAGCGGCACTTGCGGCGGTGGCGTGTCGTAAAAATCGGCAATCCGCTCCAGCGCACGGGTATTGAGCAGCCGCAGCTTGCCGTTTTCGATCTCGTGCAGGCCCAGCTGGCGCAGGCGGCGCAGCGTTTTGTTGGTATGCACCAATGAAAGCCCCAGCGCATCGGCAATGTGCTGCTGGTTGATGGGAAATTCGATCAGGCCGCCCCCTGCCATGCCCACACGCTCCAGCCGGCGAAACAGGTGCATCAGCAGCATGGCTACGCGCTCTGTGGCATTGCGCCGCCCGGCGGTGATCAGGTGATCGTCCACCATGCCTTCTTCGCGCGCGGCCAGCCAGGTGATGTCATAACCCAGGCTCGGATGGTTGCGAAACAGCTCCCACAGCCCGTCACGCGGAAACACGCACAGGCTCACATCGGTCACGGCCTCTATACCGTGCATGGCGCCGTCGGCAAACTTTTGCTGCAGGCCGATAAGGTCGCCAGGCAGCAAAAAATTGAGGATCTGCCGCCGGCCGTCGCTCAGCGTTTTGTAGCGAAACGCCCAGCCCGAATACAGCGTGAAGAGTTTGCCGTTAGGTTTTTGCTCATGCAGGATGGTGGAGCCGGCGGTCAGCTGCGAGATGCCGGTGCGAAAGGCCTCGATGAATTCAAGCTCTTCCGGCTTCACCGGCATGAATGCGCCGGTCTTGCGTAAGCCACAGGCATTACACCGCGGTGGACAGATGGCTGATGTTGGCGTCGGTATGCTCATGGAAGGCACATCTTAGGCGCTTATGCGTGTGTCTTTTGACATTGTTGCGCGGACGCTACCCGGCTACATTCAACGCACATGATAAAAATAAGCACAACTTTGTACGAAATCCTCTACGTCAGCACCCTGGCGCCCGAAGCGCCGCTGAGCGTGGTGGGCGATATCGCGGCCAAGGCCCGCCTCACCAATGCGCAGCACGACATCACCGGCCTGCTGATCTTTGACGGCATGCGCTTTTGCCAGCAACTGGAAGGCGGCCAGAAGCAGGTGCTGGCGCTGCTGGAGCGCATCCGCCAGGACACCCGCCATATCAACATGCAGATCCTGCACCACGGCGAGCTGGCGCTCAGGCGCTTCAAGCGCTTCAGCCTGGGTTACTGCACCGTTGAAGACGAAGACGTGCTGGAGCGCATGGAACAGCTGGACGGGCAACCCGCGCTGGATGCTTTTACCGGGCTGCTGACCAAACTCGATCTCGATACCTGAGGCTTGCGCGCTCAGCTTTGCAGCGCGGCCCACATTTCTTTGTCCCGCTCAGCCGTCCAGATGCGCGGGTTCTTGATGCCGCTGGCTTCGTCAAACGCGCGGCTCACATCAAACGGCAGGCAGTGCTCATAGATAAAGACATGGCCGAAAACCGGGTCCATGCTTTTGCGGGTGTGGTCCATCGCGGCTTTGAGGTCCATGCCGGCGGCGGCGGCTTCCTTGCCGGCTTTGTACAGCGTCTCGACCCAGCGCTTCGTATAGTCCAGCGCCTTGTTGACGTTGGCCGCGCCCTTCATGGCCTCACCGCGGCCGGGCACGATGGCTTCGGCTTTCAGCGCGCGAAGGGCCTCCAGCGTGGCGGGCCATTCCTCCAGCTGGGCGTCGCCGGTGTACACACCCGCTTCGTACTCGACCAGGTCGCCTGAGAACAGCACTTTTTCCTCTTCAACCCAGGCAATGGTGTCGCCGCGCGTATGGCCGGGGCCCGGGTGCCAGACCTGCACCTTGACGCCGCCCAGGTCCAGCACCAGCTTGCCCGGCACTTCACCCTTGACGGGGTTGCCGCCGTCGATCACGAGGGTCGGCCAGGTCAGGCCCGGCACGCTTTCGGCGTTGCGAAAGAGGCGCGGGAAGCGCTCCATCTCGCTTTGCATGTCCTGCGCACCGCGCTCCACGATCAGCTCGTAGGTGCCGCGGCTGGCAATCACTTCCGTCGCGCCCTCGGCCACGTAAGCACTGGCACCCAGCACGCGCACGGCGTGGTAGTGCGTCAACAGCACGTACTTGATGGGTTTGTCGCTCACGGTGCGGATACGGGCGATCAGGTCCTGCGCCATGGCGGGGGTGGCCGTGGCGTCGCTCACCATGATGAATTTGTCGCCGATGATCACGCCGGAGTTGGGGTCGCCTTCGGCCGTGTAGGCCCAGCAATGCGCGCTGAGCTGCTCAAAGGTGATGGTTTTGTCCGTGAGGTCGGACTGCGAGGCAAAGGCTTTGGACATCGGGGCTTCCTGTTGTGCGCGCGGCGAAGCAAAGCCGCCGGCATGCAGCAGATTTTACTTAAACGTAATCCGTTACGGATTGTTGAACCGCAAACCCCGGCCGCCCGCTTGCGGGCAGCCCATTACTATGAATTTGATAGCGCACTGCCTATGCATTGATTGGGCTGGAGGCCAATTTCATTCATAAAACCAGGCAGCGGGTGCCGCCTGGCCCTCTGGCCACTTATCCAAGCTTACCCACGCTTATTCAGGTTCGATGCCGGCTGCCTTGATGATCTTTCCCCATTTGAGGGTTTCCTCCGCCTGGAACTTGCGCAGCTCTTCGGGGTTGCTGACAAAAATTTCGGTGCCGCTGGTCTGGTAGAACGGCGCGGCCGACGGGCTGCGCGCGGCGCGGGCCAGCATGTCGGCGAGTTTGGCCACCACATCGGCCGGGGTGCCGGCAGGTGCATAGGCGGCAAACCAGTAGGTCATTTCATAACCCTTCACACCGGCCTCGGCAATGGTCGGCACGTCGGGCGCCAGCGGTGAGCGTTGCCGGGTGGACACACCCAGCGCCTTGAGCTTGCCGGCCTTGACCTGCGGCAGCCCGGTGGTCATGTCGGTGATCATCATGTCGATCTGCCCGCCCAGCAGGTCGGTCACGGCGGGCGGGTTGCTCTTGTAGGGGATGTTCAGGATGTAGGTGCCCGTCATCTGCTTGAACTGCTCACCTGCCACGCGGCTGGAAGAGCTGCCGCTGCCAAAGGACAGTTTGCCCGGCTTGGATTTGGCCAGCTTGATGAAGTCGCTGACGCTGTTCACGCCCAGCGCCGGGTTGACCACCATGATCTGGCCACCGCGCCCCAGCGCCGTGAGTGGCGCGAAATCCTTGACCGGGTCATAGGGCAGCTTTTTGAAGAGGTGCTCGTTGGCGGACTGCGTGGTGTTGGTGGTGATGAACACGGTGTAGCCGTCAGGCTTGGCCTTGGCCGCCACCTGGGCGCCGATAAAGCTATTGGCGCCGGGCTTGTTGTCGACCACCACGCTGACCTTGCTGTCGGTGGTCACGGCCTGGCCGATGGCGCGCGCCAGCTGGTCGGTGGCGCTGCCGGCGGCAAAGGGCACGACAAAGGTGATGGGTTTGTCCGGAAAGCCCTGGGCCTGCGCCAGCCCGCACAGGGCAGCGGCGGCGAGCAGCAAGGGGCGGATGCGGCGGATGGTGAGGGTGGTCATGTTGTCTCCTTTTAGTTTGAAAAATCAGTCGCTGTCCGTCAATACCGGGCCCGCCAGCAGAGGGGCCAGCGAAACGGGAATTTCGATCGGCAAATCCAGCAGCCAGAACGACAGCGTCTTGCCATGGGCGTCCAGGTTCAGCGCGTCATTGACGCCGCCGTCCAGCACCTCGTCGAGCACAAAATTCAGCGCGGCCAGCCCCGGTAGTTCAAAGCGCTGCACGCGCGCGGGCCGGCGATGCGTGAAATGCTGCGCCACCACGGCCTCGGTCACTTGCGCCAGCAGCAGCGGATAAAGGTCAGCATGCCAGGCGATCACGCTGATGTTGGAACGGTTGCCTTTGTCACCGGTGCGGCCGTGGGCGGCGCGGTACAGCGGAACCGTGATGCGTGAATCGCTCATGCGGCCACCTGCGATGCATCCAACATCTCAAAGTGAAGCGGCACGGCCTCACGCGGCACCAGACAAGACAGCGTGTCGAGCCGCGGCGTGAGCGCGGTGCGTACGCCGCCGCCGCCGGCGGGGCCGCAGCAATACAGCGCCGTCACTTCACGCGGCAAGCGCTCGGCCTGCGCACGGCCGGCGTGGGTGGCGGCGACGCGCAAGCGCACGTCGCGCGCATCGCTTGCGGGTGTCTTCGCCAGCAGGCGTCCCGCATCGTCGCCCATGACGCTCTGCACGCCAATGAGGTCCACGCGCAGCGCCAGGTCCGGCAAGCGCTTGCGCAGCACCTCGGCGGCCAGTCGTGCGCGCGCTTCTGCGCGGGGCCCGGCATAAGAGATTTCGCCTTCAGCCAGCCAGCCGCTTTCATGGCAGACATTGACCTTGAGGCTGGCCGGCCGCGCATGGCCGCGCACGCCGGTCAAGGCCACCTGGTCGGGGCCCAGCAACGTGAGCCGTGCGGCGCTGATGTCTGCCACCACATCGGGCGTCAGGTAGGCGGCCGGGTCGTGGACTTCATACAGCAGTTGCTCTTTGACGCCGGCCAGGCTGACGACACCGCCGGTGTGCGCCGCCTTGCCGATGACGCAGTGGCCGTCGCTGCTGATTTCGGCGATGGGATAGCCCACGGCGTGCAGGTCCGGCACGTCCTTGTAGCCCGGGTCGGCGAAATAGCCGCCGCAGACCTGGGCGCCGCATTCCAGCAGATGGCCGGCCATGGTCGCGCGCGCCAGCCGGTCCCAGTCGTCGGCGCGCCAGCCGAAATGCGACATCGCCGGCCCGACTGTGAGCGACGGGTCGGCCACACGCCCCGCCACCACGATCTGCGCGCCGGCGTCGAGCGCGGCGGCGATGGCTTCGGCGCCTATATAAGCGTTGGCGCTTACTTTGCGGATGGTGTCCATGACGGGGCCCAGTTGCGCGCGCAGCAGCGAGTCGTGTTGCGGGCCCGACAAATCGTCGCCCGCCACCACGGCGATGCGCGGCGCGGGCAGCCCCATGCCGGCGGCCATGGCCTGGATGTGCCGCGCGGCCGCCAGCGGATTGGCCGCGCCGAAGTTGCTCACGATGCGGATGTTGTGCGCCAGGCAGCGCGCCAGCACCGGCCGCAGCATGTCGTCCAGCAGCGGCTCAAAGCCGGCTTGCGGGTCGGCACGGCGGCGCAGTTGCGCGAGTGCCAGCGTGCGTTCGGCCAGGGTTTCAAAAATCAGGAAGGCGGGCCCGCCCCGCGCGATCAGCGTGTCCACCACCGGCCCGGCGGCGTCGACCCGGTCGCCAGAGAAACCGGCGGCGCAACCGATCAGGAGGGGAGGAAGAGAGGATGGCGTCATGGGCGGGCGGTCAGAGCCCTGAATTTAGGCTTCCCCCATTTATTTGTAAAATCGAAAATCCTGATCGATTCACTTGAAAAGCAAATCAATTGGCCAGCCCTAACCTTTCCCTGCGGCAACTGCGTGCCTTTCTGGCCCTGGCCGACCAGCGCAGCTTCACGCAGGCGGCGGCCACCTGCCACCTTTCGCAGCCGGCTTTCAGCGCGCTGATCCGCACGCTGGAGAGCGAGCTCAACACGCGCCTTTTTGACCGCGACACGCGCAGCGTGGAACTGACGGCGGAGGGGCGGCTGTTCGCCTCTTCGGCGCGCCGGCTGGTGGGCGACTTCGGCGCCGCCCTCAGCGACCTGAACGACCATGTCGAGCGCCGCAAGGGCCGGGTTCACATCGCCGCGCTGCCTTCGCTGGCGGCGGGCTGGTTGCCCGCGGTGTTTGCCGAATTCCGGACGGCCTGGCCGGGCATTGAGCTGAACCTCAGCGACCTGCTGTCGGACGCCTGCGTCGACCTCGTCAGAAGCGGCAAAGCCGACTTTGCCCTGGCCTCCACCGGCGTCAGCCATGCGGGACTGAACACCCGGCTGGTCTGCACCGACCGCTTTTACCTGGTCTGCCCCAAAGACCATCCGCTGGCGGCGGAGCCTTCGCTGACGCTCAAGAAACTGGCGCCCTACCCCTTCATCCACATGTCGCGCAACAGCAGCGTGCGGCAGGCACTGGAGGCGGCGCTGCATCCGCTGCAGGCCAACACCGTGCTGGAAGTTGACCAACTGGCCACCGCCGCGGGCATGGTCGAGGCCGGGCTGGGCATCAGCGTGGTGCCCGCACTGACGCTGTTTCATTTTGAGCGCAAAACCCTGGTCACCCGGCCCCTGGCCGCCAGCGGGCTGACGCGCAAAATTTACCTGGTGCGCCGGCAGGAAGGCAGCCTGTCGGCGGCGGCGCAAGCACTGCATGACCTGGTGATCGAAAAAATGAAGACCTGAGGGCGCCGGGCGCCAGTCAATTTTTTGCTATCGATTTGATAGCAACTTGCTTATATGGCTATTGGGCTGGAGGCCGATTTCATTCATAAACCAGGGCGCAGGGCCCGGCTTGTGATGTGGCCTAGCGAGCGGCGCCGCTCAGCCAAACGGCCGCACGGCGCGCCAGGACTTCGAGTGCTTCGTCGCCATCCAGCGTCAACACGCCGGGCTCGGCCGACGGATCCTGCAGGGCCTCAAACTGGCTCGCCACCAGGCTGGGCGGGTAGAAGTGGCCGGGGCGCACGGACACACGCCGCAGGGATTCCGCCTGGCTGATAGCCAGATGCACGAACTGCAGGCCTGGCGCGGCTTCGCGCAGGCTGCTGCGGTAAGCGGCCTTAAGGGCCGAGCAGGTGAGCACCACACCGGCCGGATGGCGCGCCAGTTCGGCACCCAACTGCTGCAGCCAGTCGGCCCGGTCTTCGTCGGCCAGGGGGATGCCCTGCTGCATCTTGCGGATGTTGCCGGGCGGGTGAAAGTCGTCGCCTTCGATCAGCGGCAGTGCCAGCTGGTCGGCGATCAACCGCCCCACCGCCGACTTGCCGCAGCCGGCCACGCCCATGACAACCACCCGAACGGGAGAGGGTGGGGAGGGCGCATCAGGGGCAGCAGGCGCTTGGGTCAACGAAACAGGGGGCATGCGCAAATTATCGCGGGCAAAGACCTGCAGGTCGCCGGATTTGATGCGTATTTGCTATCGTGGCGCCATGGCTTCACCCCGTAACGATTTTGCGATGTACTGCTGCGAGCTTTTGTCCGGCGTGGGGCCGTGCACGGCCAGGCGCATGTTTGGTGGCTACGGCATCAGCACCTCGGGCCTGACGCTGGCCCTGGTAGCCGACCTGGGCGGCGGCGACAAGCTGTGGCTCAAGGCCGACGCGGACACGCAGGGCCTTTATGAAGCGCAGGGCTGCGAACGCTTTACCTATGAGATGACCCGCAACGGCGTCACCGCGCCGCACAGCCTCAACTACTACGCGGCACCTGAGGAGGCGATGGAGTCGCCCGCCGTGATGCTGCAGTGGGCGCGCGTGGCGCTGGCGTGTGCCTTGAAGGCGCGGGCGGCCAAGGCTCCCAAAGTGAAGAAACCGCAAAAGGCGCCAGCGGCCAAAACAGCCAAAACGGCAAAGACAGCAAAACCCCGCACCAGGCGCCCATAAAAAAGACCCGCAGCCTTCGCAGGCGGCGGGTCAAACGGCTTTCCGGAGTGAAAACTGTCAGCAGTCTCTGCGGCTTCTTAAACCAGGTTGGACATGGCCAGCACGTTGTAGTTGTGCGGGTGGCGGCGCTGGTCGTTCCTGTAGCCGTCAAAGTCGTGGCCGGTGACGTGAGGCCGGGCGCGGGCGGTGACGAACACCACGGCGACAGGGGTCAGCACCGCTTCAACCGCGGCAGCTGCGCCTGCCATCAGCCCGCGGGCCAGGCGGCCCAGGGCGCCGGCGGCCAGGCCGAAGGCGGCGCGCAGGTCCACCAGGGGCTGCATGACGCCGGCGCGCCAGCCCGAAGGTTCTTTCATCTCGGTCACTTTGGCGCAGGCCGATGCCGGCTCCCAACTGAAGTAGGCAGAAGCAGCGTGACCAGCGCTGAAGGACTCCATCACCAGCGACTCACCCGCCCGCAGCGAAAGGCTTTCACCCCGGCCGAGGAAGTGGTCGCCCGCCCGGACCTGGATGTCCTGGCTGGCAGAGTCAAAGGTGGCCCAGACCCGGCCATGCGCAATTCGCAACACGCCGGCCTGTGAGGCACGCAGCGTCAGCGCTCGGCCCGCGCCCAGTTTCCAGAAGCCCGCCAGGCCGGCCACATGGCCGTTGGTGGCATCGGAAGCCTGTTGCAAGAAACGATCTCCTGAGGGGTGAGCTGCGTGGTCCATGGTGGTTCTCCTAAAAGGGCACAAAGTGAGTGGTGAGGGTTGAATCATCTCGCTGCGGGCTTGCACAGTCCAATGAAATCGCGGTAAGCTATTGATTCCATAATCGCATCAATCAATCAGGCCCGAATTGCCCTAATTGGCCTTTTTCACCCCCACACTGTCATGCTCCATTCACAAACCCACCTGCGTTCCCGGCCGATCTCCGCCGGCCAGCTGCGCGCCTTTGAGGCTGTCGCCCGCCACCTCAACTTTCGCGCCGCCTCGGAAGAACTGGCCCTCACCCAGTCCGCCGTGAGCCGCCAGATCCAGGGCCTGGAAGAAGACGTGGGCGTGAGCCTTTTTCACCGCCATACCCGCGCGGTGGAGCTCACCAGCGCCGGCGGCATCCTGCTGCGGGCGGTGACGCCCTCGCTGGAGCGCATTGACAACGCCGTGCGGCAGATCCGCCAGACCGCCGGGCGCAAGAGCGTCTCACTCACCACGTTTGCCTCGTTCGCCTCGATGTGGCTGATTCCGCGGCTGGAGGTGTTTCAGCGCGACAACCCCGACATCGACATCCGGATTGATGCGTCAGACGTGGCGGTGGACCTGGATATTTCGGACCTGGACATGGCCTTGCGTTATGCCCCGGCCAGCGTCATGCCGCCGGGCGCCATACGCCTTTTTGGCGAGCAGATCACCCCGGTGATCAGCCCCTGGCTGCTTAAAAGCGGGCCGAAGCTGAAAAAGCCCGACGACCTCGCGCAGTTCACGCTAATTGAGGCGGGCGACGCCCACCATACCCACCTGGAATGGCTCACCTGGCGCCGCTGGCTTGAACTGCACGCCAGCCCCAAGCTGGAAGCCAAGCGCTGGCTGTATTTCAATTACGCCTACCAGATGGTGCAGGCCACGCTGACAGGCCAGGGCGTGGTGCTGGCGCGGCTGCCGCTGATCGCTGAAAGCCTGGCCTCAGGCGACCTGGTAGAGCCCCTGCCGCAGATGCGCATGGAATCGCCGATGAGCTATTGGCTCATCATCGGCCCGCGCAATGTGGCCCGGCCGGAAGTGCTGGCGTTCTGCGACTGGCTCAAGAGCCAGGCGGCGCAGACGCGTGAGGCGATTGGGGATGGGCCGGATCCGGATACGGTAGATTCGCTGGACTGATGAAGTCCCGGCCACCCCTTCTTACTCCCTCTCCCCCTGGGAGAGGGAACAAAGCGGATATCAGGCCTGAGCCTGAACCTGGTGCCGTTTCAGCAGCCGCCCAGCACGCGCCTGTCCCTTCGCATTCGCCGCATCAGCATCGCCGGCCACATAAGCCAACTCGCCATTCACAAAGACCTTCTCGATGCCTTCGGACACCGCGATCGGGTCCTGGTAGGTCGCCACGTCGCGCACGCGGGCCGGGTCCAGCACCACCACGTCGGCGTGCCAGCCGGGCTGCAACTGGCCGCGCTGGTGCAGGCGGAAGTTGCGCGCCGACAGGCCGGTCATTTTGTGGATCGCGGTTTCAAGTGAAAAGAGGTTTTGCTCGCGCCAGTAGCGCGCCAGCACGCGCGGAAAAGCGCCCCAAAGGCGCGGGTGCGGATGCCGGTCGTGCGGCAGGCCGTCGGAGCCGATCATGGACAGGGGATGCGCCATGACCCGCTTGACGTCGTCCTCGTGCATCTGAAAATAACAGGCGCCGCCCGGCTGCAGGCGGCGGCATGCGGCCTTCTGGTCGACGCCCCATTCCTCGGCAATCGAGGCCAGCGTACGGCCCATCATTTCGGGATGGGGAGTCGACCAGCTAAGAAGGACATCGATCACGCCATCCACCAGGTCTTCCCGCAGCACGGTCGAGCCGGCCACATAGGGATAGACGTCCATCGCGATGTCCTGGCGCTGCGCAAAGGTGTCGATCAGCGGCAGCGTCTCGCGGGTGCGGCCCCAGTTGGCCGGGCCGGCGCATTTGTGGTGCGAGATCACCAGCGGCACGCCGGCCTCGAAGGCGCAATCGCCGGCCTCGTGCATGGCTTCCAGGATGTCAGCCATCTCCGAGCGCATATGGGTGGCATAAATGCCGCCGTGGCGGGCCACCACCCGCGCCAGCGCGGTCACCTCGGCCGCCGGCGCCGGCATGGCTTCGGCATAGAACAGGCCTGAGGACAGGCCGATCGCGCCCTGGGCCATGCACGTCTCGAGCAAGCCGCACATGGCGGCCACTTCATCGGCACTGGCCGGCTGGCTGAGATCCTCGACGCAGGCATAGCGCAGCGTCGTATGGCCGATCAGCGGCGCCACGTTGACGGCCGGCTGCGCCTCGGCCACCGCCCGCGCATACGCATCCACCGAAGGGTACTTGAACGAATTGCCCAGCAGGGTAAGGGCGCCCTGGGGCTGGTCGACGACGAAGGGCGCGACCGACAGGCCACAGTTGCCGGTCACCACCGTGGTGATCCCCTGCGACAGCTTGGGGAACATCCCGGGTGCATTCAGCACGATGGCGTCGTCGTGCGTGTGCACGTCGATGAAGCCGGGCGCGATGGCCAGGCCGGTGCAGTCGTACACCTGGACGTCGGCGAGCGCCAGGCCGTCCGGCAGGCTGTGGCGAAGGCCCGGGCCGATGGCCGCAATGCGGTCCTCCACCAGCAGCAGGTCGCCGGCTTGGGCGGGCGCGCCGGTGCCGTTCACCAGCAGGCCGTTTTCCAGAAGGGTGGCACGGGTCATCGCACTTTCCCGGTCGTGGGCTTGGCGCTTTCATCCCAGTCCAGCCGGGGATGGTGGTGCATATCCACACCGCGCGTCTCCAGCGTGTGCTGGATGTTCGCCAGCCGGTCCACCGCCTTGTCGCCCAGCCGCTGAGCCACCAGCACGGTGAGGATTTCGATCACCGTCAGGTGCGCCAGGTAGGCCTCCGGGCCCACCGGCATCACCGGGTCGGGCGCGACCTCCACACCCAGCACGATGTCGGCCAGCGCAGCCAGCTGGGAGCCGGGCTGCGTCAGCGCGATGATGGTGGCGCCCTGCGAGCGCGCCACGTCCACCGCCTCCAGCAAGGAGGGCATGCCGCCGACGTGGGTGACGGCCATCACCACGCCGCGCGGGCCTATGGTGGCGGCTGAGATCAGTTGCAGGTGCGGGTCCAGGTAGCTGTTGGCGGCCAGACCCATGCGGAACAAGCGCGCCTGCAAGTCCGAGGCCATGAAGTTGGAGGTCACGCCAACGCCGTAGCAGTCCACCCGGCTGCCGCCCACGATGGCGTCGGCGGCAGCCTGTGTCGCCTCCACGCTGAGCTGGGCCCGCACGCTGTTGATCACGATGGCGGCGCCGCGGGTCACCTTCGTGATCACCTGGCGGGTGTCATCGTCGATGCGCACTCGCCGGTTCAGCGGCGAGCCGCCCACGGCCATTTCCTGGGCCAGCGCGAGCTTGAACTCGCGCAGGCCGGGGTAACCCAAATCACGGCAAGTGCGCATGATGGTGGGCACAGAGCTGCCTGCGCGCTGCGCCAGCTGCTCAAAACTTTCATCCAGCACGCGCTGGGGGTCCTGCAGGATCAACTCCAGCACGCTGCGCCTGGACGTGGGGGCGCTGGCGATGTTGTCGGCGATTTTGGCAAGAACTTGTGCGGTCATGAGGACTTTGGTTGCGGCGCGCGCAAAGCTGCGCGGCCCATTACAGCAGGGAGATCGAATAGTTTAGAAGCAGGTGACGAGTGCATCGCACACCGTGTAATTTTCATCGACCACCGGCATCCAGCGCCATTTGTCGAAGGTGGTGCACGGATGGGAAATACCCAGCGCCACCAGGTCGCCGACCTTGAGCGCCGCATGCGCCGGCCCTTCGCCGCGCAGGTAGGCGTGCTGGTCGTTCAGTGCGGTGATCTTCCAGTCCGCCGGCGCAGCCACGGGTTGGGCGCCGGGTGCATTGACTGACGACAACGGGACAGGCAGCTCCAGATCGTAAGACAGGTCGCGCCGGCCGACGGCCAGGATGGCCAGGCCCGGTTCGGGGCAGGACTGCACCGTGGCCCAGACTTCGATGGCGGGTTTGAGGCCATCGCTGTCGTGCAGGCGCGCATTGACCGAGCCGACCAGGCGCTTGTAGTTGCCGTGGTCGTGCGTGATGTAGCAACCTGAACGCAGCAGGCCGCGCACGGGTTTGGAGAGTTTGGGCGTGAGCCAGCCACTCACCAAATCAAAGATCGCCGAGCCGCCGGCCGTCATCAGCACTTCGTCGCTGTCGAACAGGCCCTGTTGGTCACACGCCAAGGCAATGCCGCAGACGCGTTGCATCAGCGTGTCGGCATAGGTTTTGTCGGCGGTTGAATCACCGGTGGCGCCTTGCCCTTCGTAGGTCTCAATGCCCACCAGGCGGCAGGCCGGGCTGGCGTGAATCGCGGCCGCCAGGGCCACCGCGTCGCCATCGCTGCGCACGCCGGTGCGCGCGCCCATGACGCCGATTTCCATCAGCACTTCGAAGGGCGAAACCACTTGCGCGGCATTCGCTTTTGTCCAGGCTTCGATCAACGCGAGCTGTGCGAGTGAATCCACCAAAAAGACGATGCGCAGGCCCGCGTATTCGCGCAGCATGCCCTGGATGCCGGCCAGGTCGACGGCGTTCACCACCTGGTTGGCGATGATGAGGCGTTTGGCGCCGGCGGTGATGCCCGCGCGCATCTGCGCGACGGTGGCAAAGGTCAGGCCCCAGGCGCCTTCATCCAGCTGGCGCTGCAGCAATTGCGGCGACATCGTCGTCTTTCCGTGCGGCGCAATGTCTACGCCCTGGCCTTTGGCAAAGCGCTGCATCCAGCCGAGGTTGTGCTTCATCGCCGATTGCTTGACGATGGCCAGCGGCAGCGGTAAATCGCCCTTGAGCACGTTCCAGCCCTGCTTGCCCATGTCGGAGCGGCGCACCGGCGCGCTGTTGTGCGGAAAGCCCTTGAAGCTGCGGTCAATCTGCGGGTCGAGAAGGTCTTGTAGGGTTGTCATGGAACGAGTCTGGATTATCAGGCGGCCATCAGCACGGGCACCGCGAGATCATCGCGGATGCAGGCCTTGAAACGGCCCTGACCCATGTCGCGCAATTCGGGGCGGGTGGTCGAGCAAGCCTCAATGGCCTGCGGGCAACGGGTGCGGAACACGCAGCCCGAGGGCGGGTTCACGGGGCTGGGGATGTCGCCCTTGAGTGCGATGCGCTCGCTCTTGTGTTCAGGGTCGGGCTTGGGCGAAGCCGCCAGCAAGGCTTGCGTGTAAGGGTGCAGCGGCCGCGCAAACAGCTCGGCCGTGGGCGCGACTTCCATCACGCGACCCAGGTACAGCACCACCACGCGGTCGCACAAATATTCGACCACATCAAGATCATGCGAGATGAACAGCATGGTCAGCGACAAGCGGTCGCGCAGGTCGCACAGCAGGTTGACCACCTGCGCCTGGATGGACACGTCCAGCGCCGACAGCGGCTCGTCAGCCACGATGAACTCGGGCTCGACCGCCAGGGCCCGTGCCACGCCGATGCGCTGGCGCTGGCCGCCGGAAAATTCATGCGGGTAGCGGCTGGCGTGCTCGGCGCGCAGGCCGACCAGCTCGAGCAACTCGGCGATGCGTTTGTCACGCGCTTCTTTGCCTTTGGCCAGACCGTGCACCTGCAGCGCTTCGCCCAGGATGTCTTTGACCCGCATCTTGGGGTTCAGGCTGGCGTACGGGTCCTGAAAAATCATCTGCAGCTTGCTGCGCAGCGCGCGCATGCGACCGCTCGAGGCCGTTCCCAGGTCTTCACCGCGGTACAGCACCTGGCCCGAAGTGGCGTCAATCAGGCGCAGCAAGGTGCGGCCGATGGTGCTTTTGCCGGAGCCAGATTCGCCGACCAGGCCCAGGGTTTCGCCGGGCTGGATGCTGAAAGACACGTCGTCAACCGCACGTACAGGTTTTGTCGAAGCGCCGAAATAACGCTGGAGGTTTTTGACTTCAATCAAAGGCGCGCTCATATGTTGGCCCCCGCGCTTGTCACTGCGTGTACTACGCTGCCCCCCGAGGGGGTGCGAGCTTGCTTGAAGCGGTTCTGCGCTGCGCTCATAGCGACTCCACCGTGGCGGTTGCTGTTTCTTCCACGCGAATGCATCGCGCGGCGCGGGTGGGGCCTGCTGCCAGCAGCGCGGGCATGGCGTCGCGGCAAGGCGGAATCGCCAGGTCGCAGCGCGGCTCAAACGCGCAGCCCGGCGGCGGCGCCAGCGGGCTGGAGACCTGGCCGCGAATCGCGTAGAGGCGCCGTTTGGCGCCGGTCTGGCCGCTGGCGAGTTCACGCTTGCGCTGCTGCGCCGGCAGGCAGGCCAGCAGGCCTTGGGTATAGGGGTGGCGAGGCTGGGCGAACAGCTCGCGCACGGGCGCGGCCTCCACAATGCGGCCGGCGTACATCACGGCCACGTCGTCGGCGTGATGCGCCACCACACCGAGGTTGTGGGTGATGAACAGGATGCTCATGCCGGTCTCGGCCTGCAGGCGGCGCATCAGCTCCAGGATCTGCGCCTGGATGGTCACATCCAGCGCGGTGGTGGGTTCGTCGGCAATCAGCAGCGTAGGGTTGCAGGCCATGGCCAGCGCAATCATCACGCGCTGGCGCATGCCGCCTGAGAGCTGGTGCGGGTATTCGTGCAGGCGCTGTTTGGCGGCGGGAATCTCCACCAGCTCCAGCATGCGCAGCGCGTGGGCCAACGCGGCGGCGCGGTCCAGCCCCATGTGCAGGCGCACCGACTCGGCGATCTGCTCGCCCACGGTGAAGACCGGGTTCAGGCTGGTCATGGGTTCCTGGAAGATCATCGCGATTTCATTGCCGCGAATGCGCCGCATCTCGGGCTCTGGCAGCGACAGCAGATCCACCGTCTGGCCGGCGCGATTGGTGAACATCGCCTCGCCGCTGACCTGCGTGGAGGCCGTGCGCGACAACAGGCGCATCAGCGTCAGGCTGGTCACCGACTTGCCGGAGCCCGACTCGCCGACCAGCGCGGTGGTTTTGCCCGGGCGGATGCTGAAGCTCACGTCGGCGACCGAGCGGATCAGGCCTTCGTCGGTGTCGAAGAAGGTGCTCAGGTGGCGCACGTCAAGGCGCGTGCCGGCTGAAGGGGCGGTGGGGGAATTCATGGGGTCGTTCTTTGGGTCGACGGGTTCACATCGATTTCCTCAGGCGCGGATCCAGCAGGTCCCGAATACCGTCGCCCAGCAACTGCAGCGAGAGCGCAGTCAGGATGATGGCCAGCCCCGGGAACAGCACGATCCAAAGCGCCTGGTGGGCGTACTGCTGGCTGCCGGCCACCATGGTGCCCCAGGTCGGGATTTCGGGCGGAACGCCCACGCCCAGGAAGGACAGCGCGGCCTCGGCCAGGATGGCGTAGGCAAAGATGAAAGACGCCTGCACCAGGATGGGCGACATCAGGTTGGGCAGGATGTGGCGCAGCAAGATGCGCACGGTGGAGACACCGACTGCGCGCGCGGCTTCGACGAACAGCAGCTCGCGCACCACCAGGGTGGAGGCGCGCACCACGCGGGCCACGCGCGGCGTGTAGACAAGCACCAGGGCCAGCACCACATTCAGCATCGAGGGCCCGAGAATGCCGACCAGCGCAATCGCCAGCAGGATGTCGGGAAAAGACATCATGGCGTCAACCACGCGCATCACCGGCGCGTCAAGCCGGCGAAAGAAACCCGCGACCAGGCCGAACAGCGTGCCGGTGACGACCGAGCCCAGCGCGGTCAGCAATGCGATGGTCAGCGAGTAGCGGCCGCCGAAGGCGATGCGGGCGAAAAGGTCGCGCCCCAGTTCGTCGGTGCCGAACAGATGGGAGGCCGAAGGCTGGGACAGCCGCTGGCTCACGGCGGTTTCATTCGGGTCCAGGCCGCTCAGCGGGCCGGCGAAGAGCGACACCAGGACGACCAGCGTCAGAACGATCGCCGCGGCCATCACGATGCGGCGGCGGAACAGCTTGCGAAGAATCAGCGGCATCTGCATGTCAGTATTTCACCCGTGGATCGACCACGGTGTAGAGCAGGTCAATGGCGAAGTTGATGACGACATAGATCGCGGCCACCACCAGCAGCGCGCCCTGGATCACCGGGTAGTCGCGCCGTATCACCGCGCTCACCACCAGGTTGCCCACGCCCGGCAAGCCGAACACGGTCTCCGTCACCACCGCGCCACCTATCATCAGCGCCACCGTCAAGCCGAGGACGGTGACGATAGGCACCAGCGCGTTGCGCAGCGCATGCTTGAGCACCACCACGTTTTCAGACAAGCCCTTGGCCCGCGCGGTGCGCACGTAGTCTTCGCCCAGCACGTCCAGCATGGAGGCGCGCGTGAACCGGATGATGAGTGCGGAGTTCAGTACACCCAGCACCGCGGCAGGCAGCACCAGGCAATGGATGCGGGCGGCCAGCGAGGCGCCCGGTTCGCCATAGCCCGAGACCGGGAACCAGCCCAGCGATACCGCAAAGATCTGCATCAGCACCAGGCCGAACCAGAAACTGGGCACGCTGGCGCCCAGCATCGCGAAGCCGGTAAAGGCCTGGTCAATGGCCTTGCCGCGAAATACCGCCGAGACGATGCCGCAGGGCACGCCGATCAGTGCGGCGATCGCGATCGCCATCAGCGAAAGCAAGGCGGTAGGCTCGGCCCGCTCCCAAAGCGCCTGGGTCACGGGACGCTGCAAAAAAATCGATTCGCCCAGGTTGCCGTGGGCCAGTTCGCGGATCCACAACGCGAACTGCACCGGCAGCGGCTTGTCCAGCCCGTAAACCTTCTGCACCCGGGCGATGTCCTCTGCCGTGGCCTGATCGCCCAGCAGCACGGCGATCGGGTCGCCCGGAGCGGCCCGTGTGAGGATGAACACCAGCACCGCCACGATGGCCATGACCACCAGCATGCCCATGACACGTGACAACAAATAGCGGGTCATGACCTTGTTCTATCCATAAAAGGTGAAATCTCTTTATCCATCCGCGGGGCGTCCCGTCAGCATCACTAAACCCGGCCTGAACCCAAGCGAACCCGTTGAGCCGCGGAACCGGCTTTTTGCCGGGCTGCCCCCTGGGGGGGCAGCGACCCCCACGCAGTGGAGGAGCGTGGGGGCTTAATTCTTCAGGCTTGTGTTCCAGAAGAACGGATAGGTGTAGGGCGTATAGCCCTGCAGCGCCGGTGCACGCGCCGACAGGCTGGCAAATTTTCCGACCTGGATGTAGGGCACTTCGTCGTAGACCACTTGCTGTACCTTGCCCCACAGCGCACCGCGCTTGGCCGGGTTGGGCTCCTGGTTCAGCGCGGTCAGCGCCTCCTGCTTGGCCGGCGAACTCCACCAGCCCGGCGCGCCGTCGCCCAGCTGCGGCGGCGAAAGCATGGGCTCGGGGAAGAGGCCCGAGTGGGTGATGTAGATGTCCCACAGTTTGGGGTCGGCGCGGCGCTGCAGCAGCGTCGCCCATTCCACCACGTTCAGTTCCGCCTTGAAGCCGGCACGCTTGAGCTGCTCGGCCATGATGAGCGCCATGTTGTAGTGAAAATCGTACTGGCGGCTGGTCAGGATGCGCACCGGTTCGCCCTTGTAGCCGGCCTGTTCAGCCTGGCTCTTGGCCTTCTTCGCATCGCGCTCGTTGTATGCGGCGGTGCCGGCGGTCGAATAGAAGGGCGTGCCCTTGGGGAAATGGTTGCCCTCGGCGATGAAAAAGCGCGTGTCGCCAAAGCCCGCCGCCAGCATCTCGCCTTCGCCCAGCGCGGTCTGCACCGCCTTGCGCACCGGCTGGTGCGCCAGCGAGCCTTCTTTGGTGTTGAACACCAGATAGGGAAAACCGAAGGACGGCGTCATGATGGGCACCACCTTGCCGCCGGCTTTTTCCAGCCGCGGCAGGGCCTCGATCGGCAGCAGGTCGGCGTAGTGAAACTGCCCAGCCAGCGCGCCTTCCACGCGCGTGTTGGCATTGGGAACCGGCACGAAGCGCAGCTCTTCCATCGAGGCCACCCGCTTGCCGCCGTAGCCGCTGGCAGCTTCCTTGCGCGCAACGTAGCCGTCAAAACGGGTGAGCAGCACGTACTGGTCGGGCTTGCGCTCCTTGAACTTGTAGGGTCCGGTGCCCACGTACTCGCGCAGCGGCTGGGCCAGCGACTCCTTGGCCATGATGGCTGCCATGCCCGAGGCCATGGCCAGTTGCGAGAGCAGCGGCGCGTAGGCGTTCTTCAGCGTGATGTCCACCGTGAGCGGTCCCTTGGCCGTCAGGTCGGCCACTTGCACGGCCACCGACTTGCCGCGCGGCGAGACATCCATCCAGCGCTTGAGGCTGGCCACCACGTCGTCGGCGTTGAGCTCGCGCCCGCTGTGCAGCATGACGCCTTTTCGCAGCGTGATGGTGTAGAGCTTGCCGTCGGCCGAGATTTTAGGCATGGCCTCGGCCAGCATCGGCACCAGCGCCGCCTTGGCATCGAAGGTGAACAGCGGCTCGTACACGTGCTGCATGATGATGCAGACCAGGTCGGCCGGCGTGGACTGGATGTCCAGTGTGGGCGGCTCGGCCACCATGGCCAGGTTCAGGGCCGACTTGCTGCCCTGCGCGGCGGCGGGGCCGAAGCCGGCGCCAGCCGCACCCAGGGCCAGCAAGGAGGACAAGGCGGTGCGGCGGTGCATGCGAATTCCACGGTTCATAAACAACTCCTGATTGAAGTTAAATTTCACAAGCGAAGATTAATTGGTCTATAAATAGTATTTTTCAGGATAAACCCCAATAAATGGTGAATTTCTGAAAATATTTTTCAATATTACCGTCAATCAAGACTTTGAAAGGAGTTTTTTATGCCTCTGGAGTATTTAGGAAATCCCCCGCTGGCCTCAGACCACCAGCCTCGCCCGTTTTCGCCCGCCGTGCGCGCGGGAGACTTTGTGTACGTCTCGGGCCAGGTGCCCGGCGACGAAAAAGGCGAAATCGTGCAGGGCGGCATTGAAGTGCAGACCCGCCAGGTGATGAAGAACATCCAGGCTGCGCTGGCCCTGGCCGGCTGCACGCTGGACGACGTGTGCAAAACCACGGTGTGGCTGCAGGATGCACGCGACTTCGGCAGCTTTAACCGGGTTTACATGAGCTACTTCACCGGCGGCAAGCCGGCCCGCTCGACGACTGAGGCACGGTTGATGGTGGATGCGAGGGTTGAGATTGATGTGGTGGCTTATAAGCCCAAGGGCTGAGGGCTCGAAGCCCCGTCTCCTCCGTTCGGGCTGAGCCTGTCGAAGCCCTGGCTTGTCTCGGGCGCTGAGGTGTTTTGCGTTCCGGGGCCGGGGTTGCCGGCAGCAAGTAACTTTCTTTTGCTTCGCCAAAAGAAAGTCACCAAAGAAAAGGCGCCCCTACTTGCTGCGTCCCCTGCGCTTTGCTACGGGGCAACCTGCGGTGCTCGGTCCAGCCGGGGTCAAAAACAACTCGCCTTCGGCTCAAACAAGTTTTTGCCCTGATCCGTCTGGCCCTCCGCTCCTCGGCGCATCCAGAAGGGGCAATCGGGGGCGGGGACAAAACACAAAAACCAATACCAAACAGCCGAAATTCCGGCACCTCAGGCAGAAACCGATTTAAGGCAAATCCTTATAAGGCTCAGGCTGCGACGCATCCCGCGGCCCGACCGTGCCCAAGCGGGCCTTCAGCGACTGCGGCTGCCCCGTCAGGATCGCCGCATAGTTGGTCGTGTTGGACAGCACTTTCTTGACATAGTCGCGCGTCTCGCTGAAGGGCACGTTCTCGGCCCAGATGGCGGCGTCCAGCACCGGGCCGTTGCGCCAGGTGCGCGGGCGGCCGGGGCCGGCGTTATAGGCGGCTGCGGCCATGGGCATGGAGCCGTTGAGGTCGTCAAGCGCCAGCTTGAGGTAGGCGGTACCGATGGCGATGTTGGTGTCGCGATCGTTAAGCTGGTCTTGCGTGAAGCCTTCCAGGCCAATCTTCTTGGCCGTCCAGCGGGCCGTGGCGGGCATGACCTGCATCAGGCCCGACGCACCCACGCCGGATCGGGCGTCCATGATGAAGCGGCTTTCCTGGCGGATCAGGCCGTACACGTAGGCCGCGTCGAGGTTGATGGTTTTGCTGCGCTGGGTGACGGCGTCGCGAAACGGCATCGGAAAGCGCTGGTCAAAATCGACCTCGGCCTTGCTGCGTTCGCTGGTGTTGATGCAGCGGTCCCAGATCTGGCGGTCGCAGGCGAACTGGGCGGCGGCCAGCAGCTCGCGATCCACCATGCCGCCGCGCTTGTGCAGGTTGGTGCTGTAGTTCCACTCGCGTGTGCCCTCGGGGCGCAGGCCGATGGCAATGGCGTAGGCGGCGCGGTTCAGGCCCGGGTTCAGCCGCGCGGCTTCTTTTTCTTCAGGCGTCAGCGGGGCGGGTTTGGCCGGCACGGTGATTTTCTGGCCGATTTCTTCCAGCGCGAGTTGCTCGTAAAAACCGCGCACCGACGCAATCGACTGCATCAGCGCCAGGGCTTCGGCGCGCTGCGGCGAGATGGTGATGCCGGTGCTGATGGTTTGCGTCACGCCGGGCGTGGCGGGCACCACGACAGGCGTCTTGGGCGCCGCATCAGGCGGCGCGGTGGCCAGCAGCGCGCGCGCTTTCCAGTAGCTCCAGGTCGGGTCTTTGCGTGCGTCTTCGCTCATGGCGTTGACGGCCGACAGCACCTGCGCCCAGTTGGGCTGCGTGCCGGCGCGCAATGCGGCGCGGGTCTTCCAGCCCAGCATGTCGTCAGAGAGGTCGGTGTCCTTGGTGACCTTGGCAAAGTACTGCAGCGCATCGCCCGCAGGCACGGTTCCCAGCTTTGTGGCGGCCTGCCGGCCGATCACGCCCCAGACCCAGTTGCGCTCTTCGGTGTTCAGTTGCATGCCCCATTTGTTTTCCACCTGAAAGGCCGCGCCTTCGGTGTCGGAGATCGCCAGCTTGATCAGCGCCAGCGTGATGATTTCGCGCCGCGCCTTGCTGATGGCCAGATGCTTGCCGGCCAGGAACTTGATCGGGCTCGCGTTGAGATCGTTCACCATGCCCGCGGCGTCGGGGGCGACGATCTGCACCGCGCCCGCCGCCGCGCGAGGGCGGTTCGCTTCGGTGGCCAGGCGGGCTTTGACCCAGACGTCTTGCGGCGTGAGGTTTTTGGCGCCGACCAGCCGTTCGGCGGCTGCGTTGCAGCCGTCGTCGGCCTCGCGCTGCCCGTACCAGTTCTTTTTGACCTCGTCCGACAGGCGCGCATCGATGGCCGGGTTCTTCAGGTGTTCGACGAGGATGGCGTAGCAGCGCACTTCCTTGTCGTCGTTCATGCGGTAGTTGGGGTACTCGGCGGCAAAGCCGGCCCAATCGCGGCGCTGGCCCAGCAGCAGCAGCCAGTCGTTGCGCAGCCGGTCTTCCTGGTAGGTGCCGGCGTAGCGGCCGAGAAAATCCTGCACCTCTTGCGGGCCGGCTTCACCCAGGCGCAGCTTGAGTTCCCAATACGCGGCCCAGGGCTCCAGTGCGTGGCCTCGGGCCTGCGGCAGCAGTTGCGCCAGCCGGCCCCGGTCGCCGCGCTTGAAGGCCTTGTTCATCTCGACGATCACGTTGTCGGCAGCGCCGGCACTGGCGGGAATGGTGATTTGCGCAGCCGCCGGGGCGGCAGGGCCCAGCGTGATCACTGCGGCAAAAAAGGCAGGCAGCGCTGCCGTACGCAGTGGGTCGGTAAGAAATTTGTATAGCATCGGGACATTATGGACAAATTAAGCACCCGCAAGGCACTGGTTGAAGCTCGCCTGAACATGCCCGACCGCCTGGAGCGGGCCGACATGCTCCAACGTGTGATGCGCATCTGGCTGGTAGGTTCCACCCACGAGGTGATTGGCGCCTACTGGCCCATCAAGGGCGAGTTTGACCCGCTGCCCGCGCTGTACCGCTGGCAGGAAGATGCCATCCTCAGCAAGGATTCATCGTCCAATCCGGCGCTGGCTGAGGTGGAGTCTGCACAGTTAGCGACAGAAAGCATAGCGGGGCGGTCGCCGCGCAAGATCGGGCTGCCGGTGGTCAACAAGCTGCACAAGACCCTGACTTTCCACGCCTGGTACCCCGGCTGCCCTATGGAGGAAGACGCCTACGGCATCCCCAAGCCCAAAGACACCGAAGTGATTGTTCCGACTTTGCTGTTTGTGCCCTGTGTGGGGTATGGGCCGGGCGGCTACCGGCTGGGCTATGGCGGCGGCTTTTACGACCGCACACTGGCCACGCTGCAGCCGCGGCCGTTTACCGTGGGCCTGGGCTACACCCATGGATGGTTGCCGGACATGGAGCCGGAGCCGCACGACATTCCGCTGGATGCGATCCTTAACGACAAGGGTGTGGTCTGGCCGGTTTGAGGTGACTTTGCCGTCGGGCTGGTCGGTTCTTGTTCTGTCGTTGCGCTTTTTGCTGCGGGTTGCTGGCCGGGCGATCCCGGCCAGCAGCCCCTAGCAAAAAGCACAAAAGACAAAAATCCAAAGTCGCTATTAATTCAGGAGCAACAACCCAAGACACCACCTAGGCTAGAGGCCAAAAATACCCAAAAACCTCAACTCACCAACGCCAAAGCCCCAAAATCCCCAACCCTCTCCCCCAATCCCGCCTCCACCAGCTCAACCCCGTCCGTGAGCGCAGGAAACTTGCCGCGCAGTTGCGCCTGCAGGCGCGGCAGCAGGAAGTCGCGGTTGTTCCAGAACACGCCGCCGCCCATACTGAAACGCTGCAGGTCGAGGGCGGCGACCAGGTTGTAGAGACCGCGCCCCATCACCCGGCAGAGTTCGTCGACGATGGCCAGCGCAGCGGGATCGCCGGCCCGCGCGGCGGTGAAGAGTGCGGTCGCGCCGGCGAACCCCTGGCCGGCAAAGCGCCGCTCGATGGCATTGCCGGCCACCAGCGCCTCCAGGTCGCCGACATTGCCGCAGCCGCAGAGCGTGTCATCGCTGTCGCTGACAAAGGAGTGGCCCGCATGGCCGGCGTTGCCGTGTTTGCCGCGCAGGATGCGGCCGTCCACGCACAGGCCGAAGCCGATGCCGGTGCTCCAGGTCACATAGGCGCAGCTGTCAACGCCCTGCAAGGCGCCCCAGCGGCGCTCGGCCTGCAGGGCGCCTACGCCGTCGTTTTCAATGCGCAGATTGGCAAAGCGCCGGCGCAGCGGGGCCTCCAGCGGCACGCTGACCCAGTCATTGGGCAGGCCGCGCGCCGGGCCGGCCATGCCGCCGCAGATGTTGGGATTGGACACTTCGATCATGCCGTCCGCCACCACAAAAGGCCCGCAAGACGACACGCCGACCGCCTCGATGTCCTGCTCGCGGATACCGGCCGCCTCGCAGGCCTGGCCGAGCATGCGCAGCACCTGCTGCGCCACCGTATCGGGCGGGCCGGCTTTTTCGGTGGGTTCTGAGCGGCGCGATTGCAGGGCCGACATGGCCTGCTCCAGGCTCATCTCCCGGCTGGCGTCCACCAGGCTGACGGCGATCTTGGTGCCCCCGAGGTCGACGCAGGCTTTCATCGGTAATACACCTTTTTATTCAGATGAGTTGGGAGATCAGGCTGGCGATAAAGCTCAGCAAGATCGTGGTGGTGAGCGGGATGAACCAGTCGCGCCCAAACAGGCGAAAGCGAAAGTCACCCGGCAATTTTCCAAAGCCCAGCTTGTGCAGCAGCGGGCTGAACCAGCTGATCAACATCAGGGCCAAAAATATGACGATAAACCAGCGGATCATTGAGCCAGTTTAGAGCGTATGCATACGGTCGCCTGCGGCAAAGCCCATGGGCTCCCACACAGGAGTGTCTTTGGCGCCAAACGCAATCACCTTGAACAACTCACCCATCTCGTGCTCGGCAATGAGTTTTTGCACCATGACGCGCTGCTCCAGGCTGGCACCATCCATGCCGTCCACCAAGCCGCAATTGAGCAGAAACCGCCCCTGGCTGGTGTAGCCGAGCACTTCGAGCCCCGCCTCCTGGCCGGCCAGGGCGATGCCGGTGAAGTTGACGTGTGCGGTGATGTCTTTGCTGCCCACATCGGCCAGCGGGTCGGCGTCGGCCAGGTGGCCACGGTGGCACATCACCGTGCCCATGCTGCGCTGGGGGTGGTAGTACTCGTGCTCGGGGAAGCCGTAGTCGAGCAAAAAGACGGCGCCGGCGTCCAGCCTGTCTGCCAGCGTGGCGACAAAACCTTCGGCCTGGGGGTGGATTTCGGTGAGGTAGTCGTGCGCGCCCTCTACTTCAACGGGTGGCCGCAGGTCAGTGCGCTGGTCGGCGTACAAGAAACCGCCTTGATGAACTACCACTCCGCGCTCATGCCAGACGCCGCCCAGGCGCGACAACAGCTTGACCGGCATGGCGTCCAGCACCTCGTTGCCCAACACCACGCCGCGCATTCTGGGCGGCAACTCCGTCGCCCATTGCACCTTGCTGCCATAGGCGGCCAGGCGCTCGCGCTGGCGCGCCTGCAGACTGCCTGACAAATCGACGATGGTGTAGCGCTGCAGTTTGTCGCCCAGCGTGTCGAGCACCTGCAGCGCCAGTGCGCCGGAGCCGGCGCCAAACTCCCAGATTTCGGCCGTGCCGGTCGCTTGCAGGGCCTGTGCGGCCTGGCGGGCCAGGGTCTGGCCGAAGCGGGGCGAGAGCTCGGGCGCGGTGACAAAATCGCTGCCCGTACCGGGCATCAGGCCGAATTTGCGCGAGTCATTGGCGTAGTAGCCCAGGCCGGGGGTGTAGAGGGCCAGCGCCATGAAGGCGTCAAAGCCGAGCCAGCCGCCGGCGGCCTCAATGGCCTTGCCAATGTGGGCGGCAAGGGCGGTCGGTAAAATGGGGGGATTGGCCGTCGTGGTCATTTGGGGTCATGTGTGTCAGCGCCTGCAATTGTCGGCGATAGACCCCGGGCCTCTCCTCCCTTCACTTAAGCCCATTTGATCCGAGCCATGCCTGCAGCCCCCTCATCGTTCCAACCCGTTGTCCTCGTGACCGGCGCCTCCCGGCGGCTGGGGCGTGACATCGCGCTGGCGCTGGCGGCCGGTGGCTGGCGGGTGGCGGTGCACTACCGCGGCTCTGAGGCCGACGCTATCAAAACAGTAGCTGAATGCTCAAACTTGACGCCGGGTGCAGCCGCTTTTCATGTTGATTTAAGCGAGGAGACAGCCGTGCGTAGTCTGTTGCCGGCCGTGGTGGAGCGCATGGGCCGGGTGGATGCCGTGGTCAACAACGCCTCGACTTTCGAACACGACAGCGCCGCCAGCTTCGGCTTCGCGGCCCTGGACAAGCACCTGCACACCAACACCGGCGCCGCGGTACTGCTGGCCCAGGCGCTGCATGCCCATGTGCTTGCGCGCGCCGAGGCCGGCGAAAGCGGCGCCCAGGGCGCCGTCGTCAACCTGCTGGACCAGAAGCTCTGGAACCAGAACCCCGATTTTTTCAGCTACACCCTCTCCAAGGCTGCCCTGGAGGCCGCCGGCACCATGCTGGCGCTGGCGCTGGCGCCCCAGGTGCGCGTGGTCGGCGTGGCGCCGGGGTTGACGCTGACCAGCCACCTGCTGACGGACGCGCAGTTTGAAGCGCGGCACAAGCTGTCGCCGCTGGGCCGCTCGTCCACCCCCGCCGACGTCGCGGCCACGGTGAAATTCGCGCTGGAAAACCGCTCTATCACCGGCACGACGCTGCTGGTGGACGGCGGCCAGCACCTGATGAAGTTCGAGCGCGACTTCTCGCTGATGTAAGCCTGCGGCAACGGCTGACACAACCCTGCACCCCTTCCACTACAGACTGGCGCCATGTTCAATACCCGGGGTACCCAAATCCTGAACCTCACCGGCTTGCGTTTCGACGCCAACCTGGGCATTCTGGACCACGAAAAAACCGCGCCGCAGCCTATCCAGGTCGATGCCGAGCTCAACCTGGGCACGCAGCCGCTGCTGCCCCACGACGACGACATCAACCATGTGCTGGACTACCGCAAGGTGCGCCAGATCATCATCAACGAATGCACGGCGGAGCACCAGAATCTGCTGGAAAGCCTGATCGGCAAGCTGGCGCACCGGCTGATGCAACTGCCCGGCGTGCTGGGCGTGCGGGTGAAGATTGCCAAACTTGAAATTTTTGACGACTGCGAAGTGGCCATTCGCGTCGAGACGGGACAGTGGTGAACACGATGGGAGCTAACGATATGAGCGCAGTCTGGGAAGACGCAGTTGCGGAGTTTGAGCAACAGGAAAGCTCGGCGCGCGTGCAAAACAGCATGAAGATCGAGCGCGAAGACCACAAGCTCGAAAAACGCCTGTGCCGTGAAGTCGGCCGCGCGATCGTCGACTTCAACATGATTGAAGAAGGCGACAAGGTGATGGTGTGCGTCTCGGGCGGCAAAGACAGCTACGCGATGCTCGACATCCTGCTGAAACTGCAAAAGCGCGCGCCCATCAACTTCGAGCTGGTGGCCGTCAACCTCGACCAGAAGCAGCCCGGCTTTCCGGAGCACATCCTGCCGGAGTATTTGAGCAAGCTGGGCGTGCCCTTTCACATCGAAAACCAGGACACCTACAGCATCGTCAAGCGCGTGATCCCCGAGGGCAAGACACTGTGCTCGCTGTGCTCGCGCCTGCGCCGCGGCATCCTGTACCGCGTGGCGGGCGAGCTCGGCTGCACCAAGGTCGCGCTGGGCCACCACCGCGACGACATGCTGCAGACGTTTTTCCTCAACATGTTTTTTGCGGCCAAGCTCAAGGGCATGCCGCCCAAGCTGGTGAGCGACGACGGCAAGAACGTTGTCATCCGCCCGATGGCCTACGTGACTGAAAAAGACCTGACGCGCTGGGCGCAGGTGCGCGAATTCCCGATCATCCCGTGCACGCTGTGCGGCAGCCAGGAAAACCTGCAGCGCAAGCAGGTCGGCAACATGCTGCGCGAATGGGAAAAAAAATTCCCCGGCCGCCTGGAGAACATGTTTGCCTCGCTGCAGAACATCGTGCCTTCGCACCTGATGGACAACAAGCGCCACGACTTCAAAGGCATCAAGGCCACCGGCATTGCCGACGCCGACGGCGACAAGGCTTTTGATGCCGAAGAGTTTCAGGCGCCGGCCCTTCCGGGGCTTTCGGTGATCGGCATTCGCCCCAACTGATTTTCAGTCTTTTACCGCTGGAGCCCATATGAAACGTACGTTTGTAGCTATTTTTTCGATAGCAGCCATGGCGCTTTTCATGACCGGCTGCTCTACCGTTCGCGTGGTCGACAGCGATGTCACGGCGTTCTACGGCTGGAAGGCCGCACCCCCCGCCCCCGGCACGCCTTACCGCTTTGAGCGCTTGCCCTCGCAACAGGCGGTGGGCAGCCAGCAGGACCTGGTCGAAGGCCTGACGCGCACGGCGCTCGCCAAAGTGGGGATGGAACTGAACTCGCCGGTTGCCCGTTACAGCGTGCAGGTAGTCACCAACACCCAGGTGCTCGAGCGCTACCCTTATGACAGCGGCATTGACGGCTTCGGCCTTGGCACGCCCGGCGTCTTCGTGGGCGGCGGCAACCGCGGTGCGTCAGTGGGCCTGTCGTTTCCAATGCGGTTTTCAGAGCCGTATTACAAGCGCGACCTGACCTTGCTGATGCGCGACCTCGGCACCAACCAGGTGGTGTTTGAAACACGCGCCCTGCACGACGGCGTCTGGGGCGACACGCTGGCCGTGCTGCCGGCCATGCTGGACTCGGCCCTGCGCAGCTTTCCGCAACCGCCGGCGGGCACGCGGCGCATCAACGTGGAAATTCCAAGGTGAGCGTGGAACCAACGCGCATCATCGCCATTCGTCATGGCGAGACCACATGGAACGTGGACACCCGCATTCAGGGCCACCTGGATATCCCGCTGAACGAAACGGGCCGCAAGCAAGCCGAGCGCATGGCGCTGGCGCTGGCCGATGAACCCATCACAGCCATCTACGCCAGCGACCTGACGCGCGCCTGGGAAACGGCGCAGTACCTGGCCCGCATCCAGGGCATTGAAGTGACGCGTGAGGAAGGCCTGCGTGAGCGCGGCTTCGGCGACTTTGAAGGCAAGACCTTCGCCGAGATTGAAGCCCTGCTGCCCGACCAGTCGATGCGCTGGCGCAAACGGGACCCGGAGTTCGCACCGGCCGGCGGCGAGTCGCTGATCGACCTGCGCCACCGTGTGGTGACCACTGCCGAACGCCTGGCGGCCGAGCATCCGGGCGAGCTGATCGCGATGGTCGGCCACGGCGGCGTGATGGATGTGCTTTACCGCGCCGCGACGCGGCTGGACATCCAGGCGCCGCGCACCTGGGCGCTGGGCAATGCGGCCATCAACCGCCTGCTGTGGACACCCGAAGGCTTTACGCTGGTGGGCTGGGCCGATACCCAGCACCTGGACGAGGGCAGCATGGACGACAACGGCTTTGCGGCCGGCGGCGCCCACAAGCCCCTGAGCACCGGCTGAATGCACACGCTGTTACGGACAAGCCCTTCATAATGGCCAGAGAAAGCGCCGCCAAAGCGGCCCTCAGGCGCACAATAACGATCCACACCCATGAGCACCCTGCCTCCCCATCTCGCCAACCTGATCGGCAAGCCGGTCAACGACATCGACACGCCCGCCCTGGTCATTGACATGGACGCGATGAAGCGCAACCTGGCGCGCATGGCCGAGTTCGCCAAAAAACACAATATCCGCTGGCGCCCGCATGCCAAGCTGCACAAATGCTCGTCGCTGGCCAAGATGCAGATCAAGGCCGGGGCCGTCGGCGTGTGCGTGCAAAAAACCGCTGAAGCCGAAGCCATGTTCGCCGGCGGTGTCTACAACATCTACATCAGCAATGAAGTGATCGCCCCCGGCAAACTGGCGCGCGTGGCCGAGCTCACACAGAAAGTCGCAGCCCAGGGCGGCCAGCTCGCCATCGCGGTGGACAGCACCGAAGGCGTGATCCGCCTGGCGCAGGCCATGACAGAAGCCCGGCTGGGCAACAAGACCGGCGCCACCGTGATCGACGTGTTCGTCGAGATCGATGTCGGCCAGGGGCGCTGCGGCGTCGAGCCCGGCGCCGCCGCCGTCACGCTGGTGCTGGAAATCCGCAAGCACCCCGCCCTGCGCTTTGCCGGCCTGCAGGCTTACCACGGCAAGGCCCAGCACATGCGCAGCGCCCAGGAAAGGCGCGATGCCATCGCCAAAGCCGTCGAGGCCGTGGTGCTGACGAAGAAGCTGGTCGAGGCCCAGGGCATTGCGGTGGAGCTGGTCACCGGCGCCGGCACCGGCAGCCTGATGCTGGAGGCCGCCAGCGGCGTGTATGGCGAGCTTCAGGCGGGCTCCTTCATGTTCATGGACGCCGACTACGCGCAAAACGAGCGCGATGCAGCCCAGCCGCAGTTTGAGCACTCGCTGTTCGTGAAAACGCAGGTGGTCAGCACGCACGGCAACCACGCCGTGTGCGACGCCGGCCACAAAAGCCACGCCATCGACTCAGGCATGCCGCTGGTGCATGCCTTTGACACGGAAAGCGAACTGGAATATTTCAACGGGGGCGACGAGCACGGCATCCTGCGCGCGGCCGGCGACAGCAAACGCCTGCCCGGCCTGGGCCGCATGCTGTGGCTGATCCCCGGTCATTGCGACCCCACCGTCAACCTGCACGACACCATGATCGGCGTCACCGGCGGCTTGCGCCACGGCACGGTGCAGCGCATCTTCCGGGTGGATGCGCGCGGCGCGATGACCTGACGAGCCTGACCGGCCCGGGGCGCGCCTAGAAGTTCACGCCATACACGGCGTACATCGGAGCCGGCGTGCCGTTCACGCGCCCGCCCCGGTACTCCGCCTCACGGGCTGATTGCAGCACCGCGTCATTGAGCTCGGCATGCGTGGATGACAGCACGCGCGCCTCGAGCAGCTTGCCCTCGGCATCCACCAGTGAAATCACGACAACACGGCCATGCACGCCCTGCGCGCGATACGCCTGCAGCGCGTCCAGCGCGCCCGGTTTGCGTACGCGGGCAACCGAAATCTTCTGCCCCATGCCGTCGCCGTCCTGCATCTTCGGCGCCTGGGGATGGTCGGCGTAAAGCTTGCCCATCTGCCGGAACAACTCGGGAAATTCCGGAAGACTGGATGTGGATGCCAAAGGCACGGCCGGGTTGGGCGTGCGCGGGCCCGGCGCCGGACCCGCGCAACCGGCGACAGCCATTGCCCCGCCAAGCATCAGTACCGCGAGAATCAAGGGACGATAAGCCATGGTTATTTTCCGAAATGAGGGCGTTATTGCGGCAATCCGGCAGGCTCAGCGTTCAGGGTTTGGGCTTGGCCTTGCCGGCGTTCACACGCTCGGAAATCCGCAAGTTAATGGCCTTGAGTTCCTCGTTGATGACCAATATGCGGGCCTGGCCGGCAGCGGCAGTTCCATCACCCTCAGTCGCGCGTGCATTCGCCAGCTGGACCTGCATCAACTCGACCAGCAGGCTGTTGGCGCGCTTGACGTCGCGCATGCCGCCGCCAACCTTGTCATTCGCAGGAACGTCAAGCGGGGCCAGGGCGCGCTGCACAGACTGGTAGCCGGGCAGGTGCCGCGTTTGCAGTGCCTCGGCAAATTGCGCCTCAGACATCGCGCCCTCCCGCAGCGCCTTGACGTCGGCCTGAAAGGCTTTTTCCGTCGCCTGCATCGTGGGCAAAATGCGGGTCAGTCCCGACTGGAATTCAAACAGCTGCCGGTGATGCACCGTGGGCGCGGGCGTTGTGAGCACCAGCGCGGCCACCGCCATGCCAGACAACAGCGCCCCGGCAGCCGCCGTGGAAAGCCGCCGCGCCGGCGTAGCAACAGCGGCGATTTTTTCCGTCAGCACCCAGGCCAGCACACAGCCTGCAACGAGGCCGCCCACGTGGGCGGCGTTGTCAATGCCCTGCTTGCTGAAACCCTGGACAAGGGCATAGACCAAAAAAACGCCCTGGCTGGTCATGACGTTCTTGCTGGTCACCCCGGGTATTTGCCCGCGATGCTGGTACATGGCAACCAGCAAGGCCCCCAGGACCCCGAACACCGCACCGGAGGCGCCCACGGAAACCGATTGCTGGGCAGAAAAATGCAGGCTGAGCGCACTGCCGGCGAGGCCACTGGCCAGGTAAATCAACAGGAACTGGAAATTGCCGTGAAGCCGGTTGAGCTGCACGCCCGCCTGCCACAGGCCCAGCATGTTCAGCGCCAGGTGCAGAAAACCGCCATGCAGAAATGTGGCCGTCAGCAAGCGCCAGTACTGGCGGTCCTCCACCACCGAGGCCGCGGAATTGGCGCCCCAGGCCAGAAGCTCCGACGGCAAGGGCTTGAATGCGCTGATTCCGGCGCCAAGATTGGCCAGCCAGACGGCGACGTTCACGCCCGTGACCAGGTAAAGCGCCCAGGTGACAGGCGTGAGTTCCTTCAGGCGGGCGTCGAAATTTTCCACGGCCTTGAGTTCAGCGGTCCGCTGCTCCATCGCCTGCATAAAGCCCCGTCCACCGTAGGTAGCAAAGGCCTGCGTCGCGGCCATGATCGCGTCGGCGTGGTCTTTGGTCCGTACGCTGTTCAAGAGAATGCAAAGCCGCTTTTTACGACTTCCCCACCACCATTTGTCTTTCACATGAGGTGCGAGCGACACGTTGATCGACGTGTGGCCCTGCGCAGACTGCGACTCGATATCTGACACCTCAGCCCACGCGATGGTCCTGTTTTTCAGTACGGCGGCGCTGATGCCTTCCGGCCCTACCCGCAAGGCGGGATGACCGCCAACCAGCTGGCGCCCGAACAGCCACACAAGCCACAGCAGGCCCCCCAGGGAAAATACCCGCCACCCCGGAAAGCCGTTAAACGGGACAAAAAGCAGCATCAAGGCCGGAATGACGGCCAGGAATGAAAAGAGGATCGTCAGGGTCCCCGTGGTGCTGCGCCACGATGACGGAAACTCACGCACATAGTCAGGCGCATCAGCCTCGCCCGCCATGTCGGCCGACGGAACAGTATCCGGAAATTCCACGCTTCCCCCTCCTAGTCCTGCCTCGTTGACGGGCGGGTTAATGGTTTATTTGCCGGCGCCGAAGAAGTCTTGCCCCTGTTGGGGCGGTGCCACCCCCAGGTGACGGTAGGCGGCCAGCGTGGCGATGCGCCCGCGCGGTGTGCGCTGCAAGTAGCCCTGCTGAATCAGGTAGGGCTCGATCACGTCTTCAATCGTGTCGCGCTCTTCGCCGATGCTGGCGGCGATGTTGTCCAGGCCCACCGGGCCGCCGTCGAAGCGGTGAATGACGGCTTCCAGCAACTTGCGGTCCATCACGTCAAAGCCCTGCGGGTCTACATCCAGCATGGCCAGCGCCTTGTTGGCGATGTCCAGCGAGATGTGGCCGCTGCCTTTGACGTCAGCGTAGTCGCGTACGCGGCGCAGCAGGCGGTTGGCGATACGCGGCGTGCCGCGCGAACGGCGGGCGATTTCAAAGCCACCCTCTTCGTCCATGGGTGCGTTCAGCAGCTTGGCGCTGCGTTTGACGATTCGCGCCAGCTCGTCGGGCGTATAAAACTCCAGCCGCGCCACGATGCCGAAGCGGTCGCGCAGCGGGTTGGTCAGCATGCCGGCGCGCGTGGTGGCGCCCACCAGGGTGAAGGGCTGCAGATCAAGCTTGATGCTGCGCGCCGCCGGGCCTTCGCCGATCATGATGTCGATTTGATAATCCTCGAGCGCGGGATAGAGGATTTCTTCGACCACCGGGCTGAGGCGGTGGATTTCGTCGATGAAGAGGACGTCGTTCTTTTCAAGGTTGGTAAGCAGCGCCGCCAGGTCCTTGGGTTTTTCGAGCACCGGGCCGGAGGTCTGGCGCAGGTTCACACCCAGCTCGTGCGCAATGATGTGCGACAGCGTGGTCTTGCCCAGGCCGGGCGGGCCGAACAGCAGCACGTGGTCCAGCGCCTCGCTGCGCTTTTTGGCCGCGCCGATGAAAATCTCAAGCTGGTCGCGCACCTTGGTCTGGCCGACGTATTCGTCAAACAGCTTGGGGCGCAGGGCGCGCTCGATCGCCTCTTCGCCGGGCGAAGCCGGCGCGGCCGACATCACGCGCTTGGCGGGCGGGAAGTCACCGGGGGAGAAATCGTCAGTCTGAATCGTCATGCTGGATTACTGAGCTACTTCGCCAGCGCCTTGAGCGCCAGCTTGATGCCGTCGCTCACACCAATATCTTTGGGCAGGGCTTTCAGCGCCAGCGCGGCATCGCGGTCGCTGTAGCCCAGTGCCACCAGCGCTTGCAGAATGTCGGACTGGGCGTCGTTAGCCACGCTGACCTGGATGCCGATGTCGGCGCCCAGCTTGCCTTTGAGTTCGAGCAGCAGGCGTTCGGCGGTCTTCTTGCCGATGCCGGGCACCTTGATGATGCGGCCGGCTTCCTGCTGGGTGACGGCTTGCGAGAGCTCTTCAACGCTCATGCCGCTGAGCACGCTGAGCGCGGTGCGCGGGCCGACGCCGGAAATCTTGATGAGCTGGCGAAAGGCTGCGCGCTCGGTGGCGCTGCCAAAGCCGTAGAGGATTTGCGCGTCTTCGCGCACCACAAAATGCGTCAGCAGGCTGACTTTTTCGCCCAGGCCGGGCAGGTTGTAGAAGGTGCTCATGGGCACCAGCACCTCATAGCCGACGCCGTTGCAGTCCACCAGGATTTCCGGGGGATTTTTTTCGGCCAGCTGGCCAGAGAGTCTTCCAATCATGGGCAAATCTTATCAGTCGCGCGTAAGAGCTTGTTTGGGCGGACAATTGTGTTTTTCGCCCTTCATCGGCCCTCTTTTCAGGACACCCACCGCCTTGATTCTTCGCCACACCTTCACGCCGCCCAACAACACCCGCATGGGCCACCTGTGCGGCCCCATGGACAGCCACATCCGCACCATCGAGGTGGCGCTGGATGTCACGATTGCGCACCGCTTCGAGCAGTTCAAGATCGACGGCACCAAGGTGAAGGCGACCCAGGCGCTGGAGGTGCTGCAAGCCCTGTACGAAATCGCCCAGCGCCCCATCGAGCCTGAAACCGTGCAGCTGATGCTGGCTGGCGACACGGCCCTCAGCACCGCACCTGACGGCGGCGCGGCACTGTCAACCCGGCGCGCCGACCTGCGCGCCCGCACCATCAACCAGGGCACCTACCTGGAAAACATCGCCACGCACGACATCACCTTCGGCATCGGCCCGGCGGGCACCGGCAAGACTTACCTGGCCGTGGCCTGCGCGGTGGATGCGCTGGAGCGCAGCACGGTGCAGCGCATTGTGCTGACGCGCCCTGCCGTCGAGGCGGGCGAACGCCTGGGCTTTTTGCCGGGGGATTTGAGCCAGAAGGTCGACCCCTACCTGCGCCCGCTGTATGACGCGCTGCATGAGCTGATGGGCTTTGAGCGTGTGCAAAAAGCATTTGAGCGCCAGCAGATCGAAATTGCACCGCTGGCCTTTATGCGCGGCCGCACGCTGAACCATGCGTTTGTCATCCTCGACGAAGCGCAGAACACCACGCCCGAGCAGATGAAGATGTTTTTGACGCGCATCGGCTTTGGCAGCAAGGCGGTGGTGACGGGCGACGTGAGCCAGGTCGATTTGCCGCGCACGCAGTTGAGCGGCCTGGTGGATGCCGAACGCGTGCTCAAGCGCGTCAAAGGCATTGCGATCACCCGCCTGACGAGTGCCGACGTGGTGCGCCACCCGCTGGTCGCGCGCATTGTGGATGCGTACGACAAATCACCGGGTGCCGCTGGTGCCGCCGCCGAAGCCGACGCTGAACCGGTTGCCGCACCCGCCCGCCGCGCCAGCGCCCGGAGCCGCAATGGCTCTTAAGCAGCTCAGCCTGTCGCTGCAGTTTGGTGAGCTGAAAGACGCCGCCCGCCACCGCGCCGCCCTGCCGCGCCACAGCGTGGCCCGCTGGATCCGGCACGCGCTGGCGCTTGACGGCGAGATCACCGTGCGCATCGTGGACGCCGAAGAAGGCCAGGCGCTGAACCGCGATTACCGCCAGCGCGACTACGCCACCAATGTGCTGACCTTCGATTACACGCAAGAGCCGGTGGTGACGGCCGACCTGGTGCTGTGCGCGCCAGTGGTGGCCAAAGAAGCGAAAGAAAACAAGAAGACGCTGCAGGCCCACTACGCGCATCTGCTGGTGCACGGCACGCTGCATGCGCAGGGCTGGGACCATGAAACCGGCGAAGAAGACGCCGAGGCAATGGAGGCGGAAGAAATCCGTATCCTGGACGGTTTGGGGTTCAAGAACCCCTACCGCTGAGGTTTTAAGCAAAAAAGCCCTCTAGCCCAATCACCACCTGGGCTGTTAGCTACTGATTTGATAGCAAACAGCCACCCAGAGCAAACGATTCAAACGCCCGCTGCGATCTGCAGCGGAATCGTCACCGGCCCGTCATTGACCAGGTGCACCTTCATGTCGGCGGCAAACTGCCCGGTTTGCACTTCCGGATGCAGCGCGCGGGCCTGGGTCACAAAGTAGTCATAGAGCCGGCGCCCTTCATCAGGCGCGGCCGCGCCGGTGAAGCTGGGCCGGTTGCCGCCTGAGGCGTCGGCGGCCAGCGTGAACTGGCTCACGATGAGCAAGCCACCTTTCACATCCTGCACGCTGAGGTTCATCTTGCCAGCGTCGTCCGAAAAAATCCGCAGCTTGAGTAGCTTGGCCAGCAGTTTGTCGGCCTGCACTTCTGCATCGCCGCGCTCGGCACACACCAGCACCAGCAGCCCGCCGCCAATCTGGCCGACCGTCTCACCGGCAATCACCACGCGGGCCTCGGCCACGCGCTGAAGCACCGCCTTCATCAGTCGGTCACGCCGGCCGCGACAAAGAGCGGCTTGCCCACCGGGCCTGAAAGAAAGCTCACAAACTGCTGGGCCACGTCCGGCTGCTTGCCGGAGGCCAGCGGCGCGGCAGTGTAAGAGGTGTAGTTCTGCACCTCGGCCGGCACCGGGCCGACAAACTTCAGGCCCTTGCCCTGGTACAGCAAAATTTCGGTGATGGCGCCGAAGCCGATCTCGTTGCCCTTGCCTTTGATGACGTGCTCCATCACGGCGGCGCCGTCGGGGTAGCGCGTGGTTTTGCCTTCAACTTGCGTGTAGACGTCCATCTTCTTGAGGAGGCCTTCCAGGTAGAGCCCGGTGGAGGCGCGGTTAAACACCAGCGAATCGGCCGCCAGCACCGAGCGCTTGAGCGCCTCGGCGTTGGCGATGTCGGGCGCCGTCGCGCCGTCACGCACCGCCACGCCCATGCCGACGCGGCCGACGTTGGCGCGGGTTTCGGCCAGCTTGCCGGCGCCGGCGAACTCGCCGATCACGGCGGGCGGCGCGATCACCACATCAAACGCCGGGTTGCTGTCCATGCGCTTTTTGAGCTCGGGCGCGGTGTTGAAGGTGATCTTCACGGTGTGGGGCGTCTGCTTTTCAAACGCGGCGACGGCGGCTTTGAGCCCCGGCTCGATGGCGCCGGCGCTGAGCACCTGCAGCTCTGCCGCCTGCACCGCAGCGCCGGCCAGTGCACAAGCAAGGACCTGGGCAAGAAAAGGGATTCGTTTCATCAAAGCTCCTGAAGAATGGGCAAAAGCAAGGGCAGAGGTAGGGTCAGGGAAATTATCGGCGGCGGCAAGGCAACGCGCCATCAAATCAGGTCAGCCTCATCGTCAAAGTGGGCTTCCACATCGCTGGGCAGCAACTGGATGGTGGCACGCAGGCCAGGCACGGCGCTCATCAAGGCTTGCTCGACACTGCCCCGCACCGCCGCAGCCCGCCCCAGCGACCAGTTGGCCGGCATGTGCATGTGCAGGTCGACAAAGCGCCGCTGGCCGGCACGCCGCGTACTCAGGTGGTCAAAGCGGATGGTGTGGTGGGCGAAGCCGTCCAGCGTTTTCCGTATCTCGGCCATCACCTCGGGCTCGGCCGCTTCGTCCATCAGGCCCTGCGAAGAGCGCCACACCAGCTGGCCGCCTTCCCACAATATGTTGAGCGCCACGCCAATGGCCACGGCGGCATCCAGCCACAGCCAGCCCGTCAGGATGACCAGGCCAATGCCGACCACCACGCCGGCCGAGGTCCAGACATCGGTCACGAGGTGCTTGCCGTCGGCTTCCAGCGCAATCGAACGATGGACTTTGGCCGAGCGAAACATCACCCAGGCCAGCAAACCGTTGAGTCCCGAACTGACGATGGACAAGGCCAGGCCCCAGCCGAGCTGCTCCAGCGGTTGCGGATTAAAGATGCGATGCGCCGCCGCCCAGATGATGGCCACCGCAGCGACGACGATCAGCGCACCTTCAAACCCTGAGGAAAAATATTCCGCCTTGTGGTGGCCATAAGGGTGGTCCTCATCCGCCGGGCGCTGCGCGATCGTGACCATCGCCAGGCCGAAGACCGCGCTGGCGAGATTGACCAAAGACTCCATCGCGTCCGACAGCAGCCCCACCGAACCGGTGAGGTACCAGGCTGCCGTCTTGAGGACGATGGTGACGACCGCCACCGCCACGGAAGCCTTCAGCAAGCGTTGCGGCGTCAAGGCCTGAAGGGTAAGGGGGCTCATGGCGCCATTGTGAACGAGGCGTGGTTTCAGATCGCCGCCATGCAAAAATGCGGCATGCTGAACACGCTGAAACACCGGTGGTGGTGGCTCCTGGCCTGGGGTCTCATCACAGCCCTGGGCTGTGTGGTGATGGGGCGTCTGGCAATCACCCAGTTGCGCGATGTTTTTGAAACCGACATGCGCATCGCCCACCGGCTGCTCAGCCAGCGTGTGGTGCAGCATGACGCCGTGATGGCGACGCTGGCCTTGCTGCAACCCCGGCGTGATGCCTCGCAATCCGTCCAGCCCGAGCAGCGCCTGGCGTCGGTCTACCCGCAAATCCTGGAGGTGCAACGGCGCGACCCCGGGGCCTCCTGGCCGCGGGACAGCCTGCGCATCGCCGAAGAAAAGTCACGCCAAAGCCGTCACGCCGAACTGGCCGATGTCGATTTCGCCAAGGGCCGCTACCAGCTGGTGCTGGGCGCCGAACCCACCAGCTATGCACTGCTGATCGACCTGCGCGGCACCGTTCCCTGGAGCGAATGGCCGATGGCACCGGAACAAAGCCCGGTGCGCGTCAGCCTGGATCATGCCGGCCAGCGCTTCCTGCTCCAGCCCGGGCAGCTTGACGGCTCGGGATGGCGCTTTGACTTTCAAAAGCACCTGGCCTCGCAGAGCCAGCCGTTTGACGTGGTGGCTGCGCGCCAGGTGGGCTGGGCCGAATTGCCGTGGGGTGAAATGCTGGCCTGGGCCGCGCTGGTTGCCGCCCTGCTGGGCACCTGGATGACGGTGTTGGGCCAGCGCGCGGCGCGCCGGCGGGCGGAGGAGTTGTTGCGCCTGGGCCAGGTGGCGCGCCTGAACTCACTGGGTGAACTCGCTGCGGGCATGGCGCATGAGCTGAACCAGCCGCTGACCGCCGTGCTGGCCAATACCCAGGCGGCCGGCCGTCTGCTCGATGAAGACCCGCCCGAACTGGCCACGGCACGCCACGCGATGCGGCAGGCGGTGGAACAGGCCCGGCGCGCGTCCGAGGTGGTGGGGCGGCTGCGCCGCGCCATAGAGCGGCCCGGGCCAGCCGGCGAGATCCGGCCCGTGCTGCTGCAACAAGCAGTGCACAACGCGCTGTACCTGCTGGAGCCGGAATTCAAGCGCCGCAGTGTCATGCAACCCGATCTCGAGCAGGCCGGGCAACCGGACGCCGTCCTGGCGGATCCGGTGGCACTGGAGCAGGTCATCCACAACCTGTTGATGAACGCACTGCAGGCGCTGGAGCAGGTTGCAGCGCCCCAGCGCAAGCTGACCCTGGCGCTGCGCGAGGACAAGGGCCAAGGCGTGTTGAGTGTGCGCGACAGTGGCCCCGGGATACCGCCAGAACTGCTGCCGCATCTCTTTGAGCCCTTCTTCACGACCCGGGACAACGGTCTCGGCCTGGGCCTGAGCCTGTGCGAGACCCTGGCCGGCAACATGGGCGGCACGCTGACGGCCCACAACGCCGCACCGCGCGGTGCAGAGTTCCGGCTGAGCCTGCCGCTTGCCTCCACCGCTACAGGAGCCGCATCATGAGCCACGCCAGCGCCGCGGCGGCGACGCTGTCGCCGCTCATCCACCTGATTGACGACGATGAAGCCGTGCGCAGCAGTCTGGCCCTGCTGATCGGCACCGTCGGCCTGCGCGTGCAGCCCTGGGCCGACCCGCAGGCATTTGTCGAAGGCTTTGACCGGCAAACCATAGGCGCGATCGTGCTGGACGTGCGCATGCCCGGCGTCAGCGGCCTGACCGTGCTCGACACCCTGATCGGCCAGGGCGTGGACCAGCCCATCATCATGCTGACCGGCCACGGCACGGTGGAAATGTGCCGCCGCGCCTTCAAGTCCGGGGCGACAGAGTTTCTGGAGAAACCCGTCAACGACGAGCAACTGCTGGAAGCCTTGCAAAATGCCGTGCGCCAGCACGTCAAGTCGCGCGAGCGGAACAAGGCAGACCGGGATGCGCAGTTGCGGTTTGCGCAACTGACCGAGCGCGAGCGCGAAGTGCTGGGCCTGATCGTTTCAGGACTGACCAACAAGGAAATCGGCCGCGCACTGGATGTCTCGCCGCGCACGGTGGAAACCCACCGCGCCAACCTGTTCACCAAGCTTGAGGCCGAGTCGCTGGCGCAACTGATCCGGCAATATGCGGCGCTGGCGGACAAAGCCGACGGTCAATAGGTCTTAAAACCAGTCGAAGCTGCGGAACCGGCTTCGCCGGGCCGCAGCCGGGCGGCCCCTCGGGGGGCAGGGAGTTACGCAAAGCGAACGACCGTGGGGGCAGTATTTCTACGGAGATGCAGGCGTAGCCCTACGAATGGGCAATTCACCTGGTGTTTTTTAAAGTTCTCTTACGGTTGATTGAACCGGTTCACAAAGAATTTATGGAGAACACCATGCGCAACGCCATCCAGATTTCCGCCCTCGCCCTGTCCTTCGTGGCCGCAGCCGCCAACGCCCAGTCTGTTCGTATCGAGAAAAACATGTCCCTCGAGCTGGCCAACCAGATCGCCACGGCCAGCGTGGCCGCCTGCGCTGCCAACGGTTACGCCGTCGCCGCCACGGTGGTGGACCGCGCAGGCACCGTGCGCGCCGTGCAGCGTGCCGACAATGCCGGCCCGCACACGCTGGGCGCCAGCCAGCAGAAGGCATTTACCTCGGCCTCCGCCAAAAACACCACGCTGGCGATGATGGAGGGTGCGCAAAAGAACCCGGCCGCCGCCAATCTGGTGAACATCCCCGGCTACCTGCTGCTGGGCGGCGGTGTGCCGGTCAAAGTGGGCAATGAAGTGATCGGCGCCGTCGGCGTTGGCGGCGCCCCAGGCGGCAACCTGGATGAGCAATGCGCGATGGTTGCGCTGGACAAGGTCAAGGACCAGCTCAAGTAAGCGCCCACCGGCAGGCCGTCAACACCGCCCCCAGGAGAACACCATGCGAAGGACACCTCTTTATCCATTGCGGCATCTTGCAGCGGCATCCGCACTGGGCTTTGCCACGTTAGCAGGCGGCCCCGCCACGGCGCAGACGGCGCCCGGCGCAGCGGAGGCTGCGGCCTACACCGGCCTGCATGCCGCCGCGCAAAAAGGCGACGTGGCCAAGATCGAGCGGCTTGCTGCAGCCAAAACCGACCTCAATGCGCGCGACGGCAACGGCCGCACGCCGCTGCACGTTGCCGTATTTGCCAAACAGCGTGAGGCGATTCGTGCGCTGGCCAGGGCCGGCGCCGGCATCAACCTGCTCGACAAGGACAAGTACGACGGCGTGACGATGGCATCGGTGGCCGACGATGAAGAAACCCTGCGCGTGCTGCTCGCCTCGGGCGCCAGCGCAAAGCTGGTGACCAGCCGCTACGACGGCACGGCGTTGATCGCCGCTGCGCACCTGGGCCACGACGGCGTGGTGAAGCAGCTGATTGCCGCCGGCGCCCCGCTGGACCACGTGAACAACCTGCACTGGACCGCCGTGATCGAGTCTGTCGTGCTGGGGGATGGCGGGCCGCGCCACCAGGAAACCTTGCGCGCACTGATAGCGGCGGGCGCGAACCTGCAGCTCGGCGACCGGCAGGGCAATACGCCGCTGCAGCTTGCGAAGGCGCGCGGCTACCGCGACATGGAGCAGATGCTGCTCAAGGCAGGCGCCCGCTAGAGGCGGGTCATGGCGCAGGCTTTCCTTGTGTAGGCGCACGGCTTCGGGCCCCGATGCGACAATGACCGCCGGAGCACAACCCATGACCTACCCGCATTTGATCGTAGCCTCGGTGCTGGCGCTGGCGGCTGCCGCCGCGCAGGCGCAAGCCCCCACATCGGCCCCTCAGCAGGAACCGGCAGCCGCCGCAGCACCCGCATTGCCTCCGGCCGAAGCACCCCGGCAAGCCGGCTTCATCAAAACACTCAAAGGCCAGGTGCAGTTGTTCGGCCCCGAGGCCAACGCCGCAGCGCGGCCCGCCCAGGCCGGCGACCCGCTGCAGCCGGGTGGCCGTATCACGACCGGACCCGACTCAGCCGCCAGCGTGGTGCTGCGCGACGGCACCACGCTGGTGGTCGGCCCGTCGTCGCAGCTTGAGCTCAAGGCCTTCACCTTTGATGCGACCACCCATGACGGCAACCTGCTGGCCTCGCTGCTCAAGGGCTCGCTGCGCATGATCACCGGGCTGATCGGCAAGTCGCACCCGGAAGCGGTGCGTGTCGAAACGCAGTTCGCCTTCGTCGGCGTGCGCGGAACGGATTTCATCGTGCAGGCGGACGAACAGCCATGAGCGGAGGCCGCCTTTACCCACTTGCCCTTGCCGCATTGACCTTGCTGCTGGCGGCCTGCACCACCCCCAGCACGCGCGTAGTGCTGCTGCCGCAAGAGGGCGGCGCACCGTCTGCCGTGGTGGTGCGCGCCAAAGCGGGTGCAGGGGCAGAGACCACCTTGTCGGAGCCTTATCACCGCGCCACGGCCGCGCTGGGTGCCACTCGCGCGCCGGCGCTGGACCAGGCCGACCCCGCCAAGGTAAAGGCCGAGCACGGCTCGCTCTTTGAGATGGCGCCGCCCAAAGCGCAGCACTACACGCTGTACTTCGACGCGGGCGGCACGGTGCTGACGGCCGAGTCGCAGCAGACACTGGAAGAAGTGCTGGCCGCGGCGCTGGCCCGCAACGGCGGCGACATGGTGATCACCGGCCACACCGACACCGTGGGCTCCGGCGCCAGCAATGACACCTTGTCGGCCCAGCGGGCGCAGCAGGTGCGCCAGATGTTTGCAGACCGGCAGTTTCCGCCGGCGCGCATTGAAGCCGCCGGACGGGGTGAACGCGAGCTGGCGGTGCCCACCGCCGACGAGGTCGACGAGCCGCGCAACCGGCGCGTCACGATTGAGGTTCGCTGATCAGTTTGATGGCAAAAAAGCCCTCTAGCCCAATAACGGTATGGGCAAGCAGCTCCTGAAAAGATAGCAATCTCGTTGCCGGCGTGCTGGCCGGATGCATGCGCTCCCCGGCTGGACGGCGGCCCGTCACATCCGCCCACGGCGTCAAAGCGGGTCGCCAGTGTGACGCGCTCCGGGAAACACCCGAGCCGCCGGGTGTCTGCGCTCCCTACCATGCACTGATGATTTCCGCGCCCGCCCAGACCGTGACGCCGTCCCTCGCAGCCGTGCAGGCGGCCGCAGCGGCGGCTATGCGGGCAGCGGGTGCGACGGCCAGCGCCATGCCGCATGCGCCCACGCCGACCATCGCGCGTGAGATCGTGGCGTCGCCGTCCCGCCATGTCCAGCTCGCGCTGGTGCAGGCAGCCGGGCCCGCGCATGTCATCACGGCCGAGCCCTACCTGCGCATCAGCCTGAACATCGGCCCCAGCTATTCGATTGATGTGACGGGTGGGCGGGACCGCCAAAGCTTTGACTGCAGGCGCAACAGCCTGATGATCATTCCGCCCGACCTGTCTGTTGCCCACCACGCAGGCCTGCCCAAGCCGGCAGGCCGGGCCTATACGCCGGTCAGGCTCGCCACGTTTCGCATCTCGCGGGAGTTGCTGGACGAGTGCGCCATGAGCCTGGGCCTGGCGGCCGGGCAGGCCCGCCTGGTGCACCAGGTGATGGCGGGCGACGAGCTGCTTCGCAACGCGGCGCAGGGCCTGCTGGCCGACCTGCGCGCGGGCTGCCCGGACGGCGCGCAGGCGACCGAGCGGACCGCCTGCGCGCTTGTCACGCGGGTGCTGCTGCGGCAAAACAGCAGCGCCCGCAGCGCGGTGGCCGACACGCTGGCCACCGTGCAACAGCACATCGACGCCCAGTTGCATACGCCGTTGGCCCTCGAAGAACTGGCGGCCATGGCGGGCATGAGCCTGTCGCATTTCTGCCGGGTGTTCCGTGAGCGGCTGGGCGCTACGCCGCACCAGTACATCCTCGCGCGCCGGGTGACGCGGGCCAAGCGGCTGCTCTGGTCGCAGCCCGGCCATCCCTCCGCGGCGGCCAGCATGGTGGACGTGGCGCTGGCGTGCGGCTTTGGCTCGTCCAGCCACTTCTCGGCACATTTCAAACGCCACACCGGGCAGACGCCTTTGCAGTGGCAACGCACGGCGGGCCGTCCGGGCTCGCCATCCTAGGGTTTTGCCGGGCCGGCAAAAAGCAAGTTTGGGCGAAATCCGCCCGAGGCATGCAAGATTTGGATAGACGCTGCCGGGAGGCGCGGAAAAAGATGGTGAGTCCCTTCACCACCTTTGCCAGGAAGCCCCAACACCATGCCATTGCACGCTCTTTCCCATCCCCGCATTTCCCGTTGCCTGCGCCTGTGCCTGCTGGCTACAGCGGTGCTGCTGGCGCAGCCCGCCGTGGCGCAAAAAATCGAGAAGGCCGATAAAGCCGACATCCTCATTGGACAGAGCGCACCCCTCTCCGGCATGATGGCGCCCGCTTTCATGGGCGTGCTGGCCGGCCAGCAGCTGGCGTTTGACGAGGCCAACGCCAAAGGCGGGATTCAGGGGCATAAGGTCAGGCTGGTGATCCTGGACGACGGGTTTGATCCGAAACGCACGCTGGAAAACGCGCAAACGCTGGTGGAAAAACAGGAGGTCGTGGCCCTGTTCGGCACGGTGGGAACTGCGCAGACCGCAGCGGTACTGCCCTACATCGCTGAAAAACGCGTGCCGCTGATCTCCGCCTACAGCGGCAGCCCGGCCCTGCGCGCGCAGCCCAACCCCTACTTTTTCACCACGCAATCCAGCTACGCCGAAGAGCTGGTCAAGATGGTGCGCAACCTGAAATCGGTGCAGTCCAGCCGCATCGCCGTGGTTTACCAAAACAACGATTTCGGCAAACTCCTGCTGCCGTTGGCGGAAAAAGTCATCACATCTGAAGGCGCCACGCTGGTGGCCTCTCGCGCACTGGACCCGGCGGGCGCCGACTCGATGGCCGTGGCGCAAAGCCTGGCGGCGGCCCGCCCGCAGGCGGTGATCATGGTGGTGGCCGGCCCTGCCGTGGTGTCGTACGTCAAAGCCAACCGCGCGGCGCTCGGCGTGCCGGTCTATACCTTCTCCCTGTCGGTGGGCTCATCGGTGTTGCAAGCCCTGGGCGACGATGCGCGCGGTCTGGCGGTCTCGCGTGCAACGCCCTACCCGTGGCGTGCCACGACGCCGCTGGCGCGCAATTTCAAGGTGTTGATGGACAAGGCCGGCAAGCCGGTCGACTACGACCACTATGCCGGCTACATCAACGGACGGGTGCTGATAGAGGGCCTGCGAAACGCCGGCAAAAAGCCCACGCCCGCGAGCCTGACACAGGCCATGGAAAAAATGAACCCGCTGGATTTGGGCGGCTACACCCTGGCCTACAGCCCGCAGAACCACCACGGATCGAGCTTCGTGGAGATCACGGTGGTGGGGCCGAACGGCGATTTCATGCGCTGAAAGCGCAAGGCAGCGCCGGGCAGCTGCAGCCTCAGGCCAGCGTCACGCGCGCAAACTTGCGCTTGCCGACCTGCAGCACATAGGTGCCGGCCGCCAGCTTGAGCGCCTTGTCGCTCACCACGCTGGAATCAACCCGCACGCCGCCGCCGTCGATCAGGCGCGTGGCTTCGCTGCCCGAGGGCGCCAGGCCTGCAGCCTTGAGCAGCGCGCCAATGCCCATGGGCGCGCCCGTCAGCGACACCTCGGGAATCTCGTCGGGCACGCCGCCCTTGCTGCGGTTGATGAAGTCCTGCTCGGCGGCGTCGGCCGCGGCAGCCGAGTGAAAGCGCGCGGTGATTTCCTTGGCCAGCGCGACCTTGGCGTCCTTGGGGTTGCGCCCGCCTTCGACTTCGGCCTTCAGCGCTGCGATGTCGGCCTCGCTCTTGAACGACAGCAGCGTGTACCACTTCCACATCAGCACGTCGGAGATCGACAGCACCTTGGCAAACATGGTGTTGGCGTCTTCACTGATGCCGATGTAGTTGTTCTTGCTCTTGGACATTTTCTCGATGCCGTCGAGGCCTTCGAGCAGCGGCATGGTCAGGATGCACTGCGGCTCCTGGCCGTACTCTTGCTGCAAGTGGCGGCCCATCAGCAGGTTGAACTTCTGGTCGGTGCCGCCGAGCTCCAGGTCGCTCTTGAGCGCGACCGAGTCATAGCCCTGCATCAGCGGGTACAAAAACTCATGCACGCTGATGGGGGTGCCGGCCTTGTAGCGGTCGTTGAAGTCGTTGCGCTCCATCATGCGGGCCACGGTGTAGTGCGAGGCCAGCTTGATCATGCCGGTGGCGCCCAGGGGCTCGCTCCACTCGCTGTTGTAGCGCAGCTCGGTTTTGGCCGGGTCCAGGATCTTGTCGGCCTGGGCGCGGTAGGTTTCGGCATTGACCTTGATCTGCTCGGGTGTGAGGGGCGGGCGGGTGGTGTTGCGCCCGGACGGGTCGCCGATCAGGCTGGTGAAGTCGCCTATCAAAAAAATGACTGTATGCCCCAGATCCTGGAGCTGACGCATTTTGTTCAGCACCACGGTGTGGCCGACATGAATGTCAGGCGCGGTCGGGTCCAGGCCCAGTTTGATGCGCAGCGGCACGCCGGTGGCCTCGGATTTGGCCAGTTTTTGTATCCAATCGTTTTCCGGGATCAACTCTTCGCAGCCCCGCAAGGTGGTCGCGAGGGCCATCTTTACACGGTCGGTGACGGGGTATTTTGTAACAAGCGCTTGATTCATAAGGGTTTTTCACATGTCGGGGGTTTGTCCGACAGATATACTGGCGGCTCTCCTGCATCAGGCGGGCCATTTTAGTTGGCCTCAAAATTGCTGATCTGGAACCACATCGTCTGGATGGCTCCGGCCCCACCCCTCAAACCCAGGGCTGGCCATCAAAGCTCTCCATGTTTTATACAGCAGTCCGGCGCTCTCGCAGCGCCCGATGCACTTTAGTTGGGAATTTTGCTTTGCGCCTGCCAGACCCCTCCCAGTTTCTGAATCCCCTCGCCGACTCCCTTCGCCGCCACCCCAAACGGGTCGCCGCCAGCCTTGCAGTCCTGCTGCTGGGCACCGGTGTCACCGCCTTCGGCGTAGCACCCCTGGCGCCCGATGCCGCCGACCTGCCGGTGCGCCAGGTGCTTGAGGCCGTCGAGCCCCTGCCCACGCAAACCCAGACCGAGCTGCTCAGCGATTTCCGCTTCAAGCTGTTTCGCACGGAAAGCACCCGCAGCAGCGACACGGCAGACACCCTGCTCAAACGCCTGAACATCGACGACAGCGCGGCGGCGGCCTTTTTGCGCACCGACGCCAACGCCCGCCTGCTGCTGGCAGGCCGCGCCGGCAAGAACGTGACCGCTGAAGCCAGCGACAGCCAGCAACTGCTCAAGCTCAGCATGCGCTGGCCCACCGACGACGAAACCATGTTCAAGCGCCTCGTCGTTGAACGCGGCACCGCCGGCTTCACCTCGCGCATTGAAACTGCGCCTTACGTGGCCAATGCGCGCCTTTCAAGCGGCAGCATCCAGACTTCGCTGTTCGCCGCCACCGACGACGCGCGCATCCCTGACGGCGTGGCCGTGCAGATCGCCGAAATTTTCTCGAGCGACATCGATTTCCGCCGCGCGCTGCGCAAGGGCGACCGCTTCAACGTCGTGTACGAAAGCCTCGAAGCCGACGGTGAGCCGCTGCGCACCGGCCGCGTGCTGTCGGCCGAATTCGTCAACGCCGGCAAGCCTTACCAGGCCATGTGGTTCCAGCCTCCGGGCGTGGACGCCACGGGCGCTGCCAACAAGGGCGGCTACTACACCCTCGACGGCCAGAGCCTGCGCCGCGCCTACCTGAGCTCGCCGGTCGAGTTCTCGCGCATCAGCAGCGGTTTTTCGATGCGCTTTCACCCCATCCTGCAAAAGTGGCGCGCCCACCTCGGCACCGACTTTGCGTCCCCCACCGGCACACCCGCGCGCACCGTGGGTGACGGCGTGGTCGAGTTTTCCGGCGTGCAGAACGGCTACGGCAACGTGGTTTTCGTCAGGCACCGCAATGGCCACGAAACCGTGTACGCCCACCTGAGCAAACTCATGGTGCAAAAAGGCCAGAGCGTCAGCCAGGGCCAGACCATCGGTCTGGTCGGCAGCACCGGCTGGGCCACCGGCCCGCACCTGCATTTCGAATTCCGCGTCAACGGCGTGCATCAAGACCCGATGATGATCGCCAAGCAGAGCGAAACCATTCCGGTGGCAGCGACGTCGATGCCGCTGTTCCGTGAACTGGCGGCTGGCGTGAAGACACAGCTGCTGGCAGCCGCAACGATCACTCAAACCCGCGCTGAGTAACTGGGCCCCCACGCTTTTCACTTCGTGTAATGCGCTGCCCCCCCCCCGAGGGGCCCGCCCGCCATGCGGCCCGGCAAAGCCGGTTCTGCGGCTCATGCTGGTAAAGAAAGTCCGCTGGCAGAATAGGCCCCATGCCAGCAACATCCGATCTCTTCATTGGCCTGATGTCAGGCACCTCGCTCGACGGCGCTGATGGTGTTTTGGTGGATTTTTCCGGCGACGCCTTGCGTGTGGTCGCCGCGGCCACCGAATCCTTCAGCAGCCCCTTTCGCGCCGAGCTGCTGGCGCTCAACTCCCCCACTCACAACGAGCTGCACCGTGCTGCGGTTGCCGGCAACCAGATCGCCGCGGTGTATGCCAAGGTGGTGCACGCCCTCCTCGCCACGGCAGGCATTCAGGCCGCGCAGATTCAGGCCATAGGCGCACATGGCCAGACGGTGCGGCACCAGCCCCACAGAACCTCCGGCGAGCCCGCAGGCGCCGGCTACACGCTGCAGCTCAACAACCCGGCCCTGCTGGCCGAGCTCACGGGCATTGACGTGGCGGCCGATTTCCGCAGCCGGGATGTAGCCGCGGGCGGCCAGGGCGCGCCGCTGGTGCCGGCGTTTCACCAGGGCGTGTTCGGCCGCAGGGATGCCACCGTGTGCGTGCTCAACCTGGGCGGCATTTCCAATGTCAGCGTGTTGCCGCCGGGCGCTTCGTCGCCGGTGCTGGGTTTTGACTGCGGGCCGGGCAATGCGCTGATGGACGCCTGGTGCGCGCAGCACACCGGCCAGCCCTATGACGCGGGCGGCGCCTGGGCAGCCAGCGGTACGCTGATGCCGGCGCTGCTGGCCAGCCTGCTGAACGAGCCCTACTTCTCGCAGCCCATTCCCAAAAGCACCGGGCGCGACCTCTTCAGCCTGGCCTGGCTGGCCGGCAAGCTGGCGCCTTTTGCGGCAGCGCGGCCCGAGGATGTGCAGAACACTTTGACCGAATTCACCGCCAGCGCTTGCGCAGACAGTGTGCGGCGCTACGGGAAAGAGAGCGCGTCGCTCATCGTGTGCGGCGGCGGCGCTTTCAATACGCACCTGCTGGCACGCCTGCGAGCCGGCTTGCCCCAGGTGCGCGTCAGCACCTCGGACGCGCACGGCCTGCCGCCCTTGCAGGTGGAGGCGGCGGCTTTTGCGTGGCTGGCACGGCAGCTGGTGTTGCGGCAGCCGGGGAATTTGCCGAGCGTGACGGGCGCGCGCGGTTTGCGGGTGCTGGGAGCCGTTTACCCGGCCTGAGTCTGCGCAGTCGGGGCGACGGCAGATTAATGATGATTTCGGCCTCTAGCCCAATCAATGCCTGGGCAGGTAGCTACTGAATTGATAGCACACGCCTGAAGGCCGGCCCAGGCACCCTCACATCGGCATCCGGTCCCGTCCATCACGCACGCCGCGCCGCACTTCCTGGATCACGGCCAGCGCGTCCCAGAACTGCTTGGCCTGGACCTTGAGCCGGTAGTCGGTCTGGGCGATCTGCTCTTCGACCATTTCGGTCATGCGCGAATCGAGGTCGGCCGGCGGCAGCTTGAGGTAGGCCTCGCTTTCAGAGCCGTCGCGCTCGATCGTCGCGCCGGCCTTGCGGGCGATGTTCAGCATGGCGGTGTTTTCGCTCAGCGCATGGATGAACATCATGTCGACGCCGTCGTTGCGGGCATGCATCACGGCGCGGTCGAACAGGCGTGAGCCGTAGCCGCGGCCGCGCGCCTGGGCCAGCACCGACACGCCGAACTCGGCGCAGCTTTTCAGGTTGGGGTCGGTCGAGTGCGCCAGATGCGCCATGGCGATCAGTTCGAGCTTCCTGTTGTAGATGCCGAAGATCTCGTCGCGGTCAAAGTTCAGGCCGTCAACATAACGGCGGATCTGCTCGTCGTTGGCCGAATAGCCGAAGCGCAAATAACGGTCGTGCGTACTCAATGCCAGCAAGTGCCTGGCGATGCGTTCCCCGTGGCTGGGGCCCATGGATCGGATGGGGACCATAACAGGCGGTACATGAGGCGTAGCGGGCGCCTCGGGGGTTCGCTCTTCTGCAGGCGGGCGGAAAAATTCCTTGCTCGCGTTGTAAGAGGCTTTCAAAAGTGTGCTGGGTGTAACCATGACTTCAATATAAGGGTTTTCCCTAGAATCACCAGTCTAAGGGCTTCTTCAACACCATCAATAGGGAGCCCAGCCAAACTTGAGGGTCAAATCAGGCTCCAGCCCATGTACTGCCTTGGTCGCCAGCTATTAAATCAATAGCAATTTAACTGGCGGAAACTACCCCAAATCGCCTTATGTTGCACCGCAGCAACAACACACAGATGCCACCCTCGTGAATTACGCCCGCCAGCAGCCCCCAACAGGCCTTCCACCACCTTCAAAAGCAAGTCCTGCCATTGGCTACCCGCTTGTTGACGCGGGCCTGACTGCCGCGACAACTCAGAGCGGCACAGCCGTGGTCGCCTTGACACGGTCCAGCACAAAGCTGGTTTTGCAGTCCTGCACGCTGGGGTGCTTGAGCAGGGTGTCCATGATGAAGCGGCTGTAATGCGCCATGTCTTGCACCACCACGCGCAAGAGGTAATCCATCTCGCCCGTCAGCGCCGAGCACTCGGCCACCTCGGGCCAGGTCTGCACGCTGGCGCGAAACAGGTCCATAGGGTTGCGCTTGTGGCTTTCGGTGTGCTTTTCGAGCCGCACGTTGATATAGGCGGTCAGCCCCAGCCCCACGGACTCGGGCTTGACCAGCGCCACATAGCGGTCGATCACGCCGCTTTCCTCCAGCCGTTTTACGCGCCGCAGCACCGCGCTGGGCGACAGGCCCACCTGCTCGGCCAGCTGGTCGTAGGTGGCCCGGCCGTCGTCCTGAAGGCTGCGCAAAATGTGGCGATCAAGCTTGTCGAGTGTTTCCATTGCCATAATTTTGCAGGTTTACTGCGTCAATGGCAAGCAAGGCGCCCCATTTCGCAGTAAAACTGACCGGCCACGCCGCTAAAGTCACTTCATACGCACATCTACTTTGGAGACACGCATGAACGCACGCGACGACACCGCCCTGAACTTTGAACAGGGCGCGGCCTGGGACAACCCCATGGGCACCGACGGCTTTGAGTTCATCGAATACGCCGCGCCGGACCCGGCCGCCATGGGCGCGCTGTTTGAGCGCATGGGCTTCAAGCCGATTGCCAAGCATCGCCACAAGAACGTGACGCTGTACCGCCAGGGTGGCATCAACTTCATCCTGAATGCCGAGCCCGATTCGTTTGCGCAGCGCTTTGCGCGCCAGCACGGCCCCAGCGTGTGCGCCATCGCCTTTCGCGTGAAGGACGCCAAGTTTGCCTATGAGCGCGCCATCGCCCTGGGCGCCTGGGGCTATGCGCAGGCAGCCGGCCCCGGCGAGCTGAACATCCCGGCCATCAAGGGCATCGGCGACTCCATCATTTATTTCATCGACAAATGGCGCGGCAAGAACGGTGCGCAGCCGGGCGACATCGGCAACATCGGTTTTTACGACGTGGACTTCGAGCCCCTGCCAGGCGTGGACGGCGACGCGCTCAACCCGATGGGCCACGGCCTGACCTACATCGACCACCTGACGCACAACGTGCACCGCGGCCGCATGGACGAATGGGCGGGTTTTTACGAGCGGCTCTTCAACTTCCGCGAAATCCGCTACTTCGACATCGAAGGCCAGGTCACCGGCGTGAAGAGCAAGGCCATGACCAGCCCCTGCGGCAAGATCCGCATCCCGATCAATGAAGAGGGCAACGAAAAGGCCGGCCAGATCCAGGAGTACCTGGACCGCTACCAGGGCGAAGGCATCCAGCACATCGCCATGGGCAGCAATGAGCTGTTTGCCACGGTGGACGCGCTGCGCGCCAGCGGCGTGAAGCTGCTGGACACCATCGACACGTACTACGAGCTGGTCGACAAGCGCATCCCCGGCCATGGCGAGAGCGTGGCCGATTTGAAGAAGCGCAAGATCCTGGTGGACGGCAAAAAGGGCGCGCTGCTGCTGCAGATCTTCAGTGAAAACCAGCTGGGCCCGATCTTCTTCGAGTTCATCCAGCGCAAGGGCGACGATGGCTTTGGCGAGGGCAACTTCAAGGCGCTGTTTGAAAGCATCGAGCTGGACCAGATGCGCCGCGGCGTGCTGGCGGGCAAAGAGGCGGCAAAAGGCTGAGCCAGGCGGGCGCACAATAAAGCTCCCATAGCCCACCCTCTCACGGAGATTGCCATGTCCCTTCGCCTGAAATCGCAACGCTCGCTGGCCGTGCTCGGCCTCGCCTCTGCTTCCTTGCTGGCCTGCGTGGGCGCTTCGGCCCAGACCGCCTCCAGCCTGGACGCCGTGCAAAAAACCGGCGTGCTGCGCATCTGCACACCGGGCGACTACAAGCCCTTCAGCTTTCACAAGCCCGACGGTGCGTTTGAAGGCATCGACGTGGACCTGATGACCTCATTCACGGCCAGCCTGGGCGTGAAGCCCGAGTGGATTAAAACCAGCTGGTCCAACCTGATGCCCGACATGGTGGCCGGCAAATGCGACATCGCCGTCGGCGGCATTTCGGTGACGACGGAGCGGCAAAAGAAGGCCTTCTTCAGCGCGCCTTACATGGTCAACGGCAAGACACCCATCGCGCGCTGCGCCGACGTGGCCAAGTACCAGACGGTGGCCGACATCGACAAGCCCGCCACGCGCGTGATCTTCAACCCGGGCGGCAGCAACGAACGTTTTGCGCGTGCCAACTTCAAGCAGGCGCAGATGCGGCTGAACCCGGAGAACCTGACGATCTTTGACGAAATCCTGGCCAACCGGGCCGATGTGTTCGTCACCGAATCGGCCGAGGCCATCACCCAGCAAAGGCTCAAACCGGGCCTGTGCGCCGTCAACCCCGACAAACCGCTGCAGTACGGCGAAATGGCCTGGCTGCTGCCACGCGGCGACGTACCCTTCAAGGCCTACGTCGACCAGTGGCTGCACCTGGCCAAGGCCGGCGGCGATTACCAACGTGTGGAGAGCCAATGGCTGAAGTAGCAGACAGCAAGAGCAACACCCCGCCGCCGGCGGTGTACGGCCAGTCCGACCGGCCGCCGCGGGGCGACTACGCGCGCGGCGGCAAAGTCAACGCCGACTACACCTGCCCGCAAAACTACGCGGCCTATACCGCGCAAGACCACGAGACCTACCGGCGGCTCTACACGCGCCAATCCGCCCTCTTGGCCGGACGGGCCTGCAGCGCCTTCATCGAGGCCCTGCCCAGCCTGGGCGCCAGCGACGCGATTCCGCGTTTTGAAGACATCAACGCGCGCCTCTTCAAGGCCACCGGCTGGCAGTTGGTGGGCGTGCCGGGGCTGATCCCTGAAGTGCCGTTTTTCACGCTGCTGGCGAATCGCAAGTTTCCGGTCACGGACTGGATCCGCACGCCGGCGGAGTTCGACTACATCGTCGAGCCCGACATCTTTCATGACTTGTTCGGTCACGTGCCGCTGCTGTTCTACCCGAGCTACGCCGACCACATCCAGGCCTACGGCAAAGGCGCGCTGAAGGCGCATGCACTGGAACACGGCACGACGGGCACCGAGCCGATTCCCGGCGCAGTGGAAATGCTGTCGCGCCTCTACTGGTACACGATCGAATTTGGTTTGATGCGCGACAAAAAAGGCGGCGACGAAGTGCGGGCCTATGGCGCCGGCATCTTGAGCAGCCCGGGCGAGCTCGCCTGGAGTGTGGAATCTGCCGAGCCTCATCGCATCCCGCTGCGGGACAACACCGACCTGCTGCGCTGCATGTCGTCGACCTACAAGATCGACACCTTCCAGCAACAGTATTTTGTGATCGACAGCTTTGAAGACCTGCTGCGCCTGACGGAGCCGGACTTCACGCCGTTTTACAAAACGCTGGCCCGTGCGCAGCAGCCAAAAACCGCCGTCTAAGCCGGCGGCGCCATCCAGTCATTGAGCGCCTGGCGCGTCCTGTCGGCCAGCTCACAGACGCGCGCCACCTGCTGGCCTGCATCGGCCGGCCACTGGCCCTGCAGGCACGACTGCTCCAGCACAAAACACGCATCGCTGAGCGCCTCGGCGCCCACGTTAGAGGCCGCGCCTTTGAGGGCATGCGCCGCGCGCGACAGCTCGGCGCTGTCTGAGGCCTGAAGCGCTGCGCGGATGTCGTCGATGCGATTCGGTGCATCGCTGGCGAACAGCGCAATCACTTCGCGTGTCATCGTGCGCTCGTCGTCGTCAAATTCCTTGAACTGCTCGAGCCGGCTCCAGTCCATCAGGATGACCGGAGTTTGTTGATCATTTTGCGGGTTTGCCAAGGCAGCGCCTGGACTGCTAGCTATGATTTTTGTAGCGCTTTCACCATCCGGCCGGCGCGCGTAGCGGGCCAGCGCCTCTGACAACTCGTCAATGCGCAGCGGCTTGGGCAAAAAGCCGACCATGCCGGCGGCCAGGCAGCGCTGGCGGTCTTCTTCGAGTACCGAGGCCGTCAGCGCGATGATGGGCGGCGCATCTTCGCCATGCGTGGCGATGATCTCGCGCGAGGAGGCGAAGCCGTCCATGACGGGCATGTTGGCATCCATCAGGATGGCTGCATAGGGCCGGGGGCCGTCCCGCGTGCCCGCGCCGGCGCCCAGCGACGCGGCTACCCTGTCGGCTGCCTCGCGGCCGTTGAGCGCGGTGGCGGCCTCATAGCCCAGCTTGGCTAGCATGGCCAGCGCCACCTTCAGGTTCACGGCGTTGTCGTCGGCCACCAGGATGAACTGGTTGCGCAGCTCGGGCCTGCCGGGTTCTGCTATCTTTTTAATAGCTATCGAATCAGATGTGACGCGGGCTATAGCCTCAAACAGCTGTGACTGGCGGTAGGGCTTGAGCAGACGCGCGTCAAACACCCGGGCCTGCTCACCGGTGGGCATGGTGCCGGAGGTGAGCAGCACGATGCAGATGCCCGGATAGCGTTCGCGCAGCGTCTGGGCAAAGGTCTGCCCGTCCATCTCGGGCATGTGCATGTCGGTCACCACCACGTCGACGGGTGGGTGGCCCTGCAGCCAGTCCAGCGCCTCGCCGGCGCGCTCAAACAGCGTCGGCGCCATGCCCCAGCGCCGCAATTGCTTGTCGAGGATGCGCAGGTTGACGGGGGTGTCGTCCACCACCACGGCGCGTTTGCCGGCCAGGCTCACCAGGTGCAGGGACGACAGTTGCGCTACTTCGGGGGCATTGGCGTCGCCCATCCGTGCGGTGAACCAGAAGGTCGAGCCCTGGCCCGGCGCCGATTCGAGCCCCACGCTGCCGCCCATCAGCCCGGCCAGGCGCTTGCAAATGGCCAGCCCCAGCCCGGTGCCGCCGTATTTGCGGGTGGTGCTGGCGTCGACCTGGGTGAAAGACTGGAACAGCGCGGACTGCCGGTCCAGCGGGATGCCGATGCCGGAGTCCTTCACGCGAAATTCAATCAGACCGCCCTGCCCGGGCGTAGCGCCCTCCAGCACATGGGCCGAGACGATGACCTGGCCTTGCTCGGTGAACTTGACGGCGTTGTTGACGAAGTTGAGCAGCACCTGGCGCAGCCGCGTGACGTCGCCGCGCACCCAGGTGGGTAGCTCGTCGCCGAGGTCGACCAGCAGTTCCAGGCCTTTTTCGCGAGCGCGGGGCGCGCCGATGTCGCAGGCTTCTTCGATGGTGGCCATCAGGTTCAGCGGCTCGTTTTCCAGCTCCAGCTTGCCGGACTCGATTTTCGAAAAATCCAGGATGTCGTTGATCACGCCCAGCAACTGGTCGCTGGAGACGCGCATGGTGTGCAGGTAGTCGCGCTGCTCGGGGTCCAGCGGCGTGTCGGCCAGCAGCGTGGTCATGCCCACCACGCCGTTGAGCGGCGTGCGGATCTCGTGGCTCATGGTGGCCAGGAACGCCGCCTTGGCCCGCGCCGCGGCGAGCGCTTCTTCGCGGGAGGCGGCCAGCTCGGCGGTCCGGCTGGCCACGCGCGCTTCCAGCGTTTCATTGGCGTCCTGCAGGGCCAGGGTCTGCGCTTCGATGGCGGCGCGGTTGCGCACGATCTCTTCGGCGCTGTCGTGCAGGGTCCGCGACAGCTGCCGCACTTCGGTGATGCGGGCGTTTTGCTGCACCGCCGGCACTTCGGCCCGTGCCAGCTGACCGGCAGCGACGCTCAAGGCCCGAAAGCGCCGGCTCAGGCGCCAGGCCAGCCAGGTGGCCAGCATTGCGCCCAGCACCAGGGCCAGCACCATCACGGCCAGGGTCTTTTTGAGCGCTGCCTGGCTGGCGGCAGCGAAATCGCTTTCGGGCGCAGCCACCACCAGGCTCCAGCGCAGCCCCAGGCTTTCACCGAAAGGCCTGAGCACCACGATCAGGGTGTCGTCCTCCATGGGCACCCGGTGCAGGAAGGCGATGCGCTGCACGCTGTCGGGCAGCGTGCGGCCCAGGCTGGGGGCGACCTCGTTGTAGGCGCCGCGAACGATGGCGTTGCGGCTGTCCATGGGCCGTTTGCGTTCAAGCTTGCCGCCGGCGCCAGAGAACAGCGGATCGATGGTGGAGTTGGCGACCAGCAGGCCGTTCTCGTCGAGCAGGAAGGCGGTGCCGCGGGCGCTGAAGACCATGGTCTGGAGCAGCTCCTTGAGGCGCGCCAGGTGCAGGTCGACCGCGAATACACCGAGCGAGCCGCCGTCAGCGCCGTATACCGGCTGGGCCAGCGTGACCAGCAGCTGGTTGTCGGCGGCCGAGGGAAACACGGCGGTGAAGCTGCGGCCCTTGTTTTCCATCGCCCCCTGGTACCAGGCACGGGTGCGGGGCTCGTGGTTGGCTTCTTCGGTGGCGGTTTTTTGCCGGCGGTCGCCGGGGTATTCAGCGGCGAAAAAAATGCGCCCCTGGCCGCCTTCCTTGCGCACCGCCACCCGCGTGGGCTGGTTGCCGCCCTGGGACGGCGCCTCAACCCCCAGGTACTCGCCGCGGTGCGTCGCCAGAAACATATGAGGCACACGGGGCGTCATACGCGTCATGGCAAACGCGGTCTGCTCAAACAAGGCGGGGTTCTGGATCAGCTGGCGCGCACGCGCCACGCCCGCCTCGCCGGGCTGTTCATGGATGAGCCCGTTGAGCACCACGTGTGCCTGCGACACGTGCTCTTCGGTGACGATCTGCACCCGTTGCGCCATGTCCCCGACGGTCTTTTCGGCCAGCGTCTGCACGCTTTGCAGATTGCTGCGGTACAAAAACCAGCCCACCGTGGCGGCCGGAACGATGCAAAACACCAGCAGGCTGGTGACCAGTACCGTGCGCAGCGACCAGGTCCGCCCCGGAATGGCATCGCCGGCGCTTGCCTGGTGCGCCGTCATGCAAGCCCCACGATTTCCACGGCGTCCAGCGGCCGGCCGCGGCCCGGCACCTCCACCAATGCGCGCCGGCCGGTGCGCACGGCGCCGGTGACAAGCCGCGTGGCCTGCACGCTGGCGGCAATCGTCCAGTCCAGCCTGGACTCCCCCTGGAACAACTTGAGCGCTACCGCCACGGTGTCGCCCACCGGGGTGGTCTGGCCGGAGCGGCCGATCAGGCCGTCCAGCCCGGCAAAGGCCACGGGGCCGCTGTGCAGTGCAACGCCCAGGGAAAAATTCGGCAAATCCTGCCCGGGAAAGTGCTGGCGCACATGGGCGTCAATGCGCTTGGTGGCATCGGCCAGCCCCAGGGCGGCGCGCATGGCGCGCAGACCGTGGTTGACGGAGTGGGTGTCGTGGGCATCCACAAACACGCACAGCATGCCGTCGCCCACAAACTGCATGTAGTGCGCACCGAACAGGTAGACCGTATCGCCCACGCTGCTGTAAAGCCGCCGGACAATGTCGCTGAGTTCCGCGCCGGAAAGGCGCTGCGTCCACAGGCCGTAGTCACGCATGTCGGCGAACATCACGGTGGCGCTGGCAAAGCGGTCGGCGTCCTGCACGGGGCCGGTTTCAGGCCATTGCTGGCTCAGCGAGTGGGCCAGGCGCGACTCGTACAAATCGCTGATCTTCTGGGCTTGCTCTGTCAGGGCCAGCTGCACGGCCTTGTCGACAACCTGCGCGCGCATGGCATCGGCCCGGCTGAGCTTGTTGATCTGCGCATTGACGGCCTCCCGCAGCTCCTGCGGGGCAAAGGGCTTGGTCAGGTAGTCGTCGGCGCCGGTGGTCATGCCCTGGCGCATGTGGGTGCGGTCCTGCAAAGAGGTCAACAGAATCACGGCGGTGGTCGCCAGGTCCTTGTCGTTTCGCACCCGGTCCAGCACCTCAAAGCCGTCGAGGTGGGGCATCTGGATGTCGCTCACCACGACATCCGGCCTGTGTTCACGGATCAGCTCCAGGCCCTTGAGGCCGTCTTCGGCCGACATGACCTCGTGGCCTTCTTTTTTCAGGACCTGCGTCACCAGCATGCGGGTGCCCGCATCATCTTCAATTACCACGATCAAGGGCATACCGGAACTCTCGCTGCTTTAAGAAAATGTATCCCGCCATTTGACACGAATGTTGCCGCCCCCGGGTTGTTTGATCGTCAGGCGCTCCCAGGCACCAGCCCCCATCGCAACCCGCGAAAGCCACACCGCCTGCACAGCCTGTTCGGCTGGAGAACAGGAACTTAAGGTTAAGGCGCGTTCCTGCGAATGATTCACAATTCAACACTGATACAACAGTGCTTCGCTCAAGACCCTTCCATAGCACACCAACTGTTTATGCCGCGCAGTTCCTCCTCCAAAATGAGGAGGTAAAAATTTGTTACACCGCTTACGATGTCCTCCCTGATTGAATTACCCGCCCATATGAACCGAAGCACCAAGGTGCTGCTGGTCATGGATGTGGTGGAGTCCGTCAGGATCATGGAGCAGGACGAGCATGACTTTGTACGGCGATGGCAGCAACTGGTGCAACAGGCAGAACGGCAGATCCTGCCGCTGCATGGCGGCCGCATTGTCAAAAGCCTGGGTGACGGTCTGATGCTGGAATTTGCCAGCGCGCAGGGGGGCGTCAAAGCGGCGTTTGCCCTGCAGCATTTCAGCCAGCTGGCCAATGCTGACCAGAGTCCGGAACAACAAATGCATCTGCGCATAGGCGGCCATTTGGCGAGTTTCGTGACTGACCAGCACGATATCTACGGCACGGATGTCAACCTGACTGCGCGCTTTTGCACGCTGGCTGGACCCGGCGAGCTCGTGGTATCTGCCGAGCTGCGTGACCAGCTCACGGCCTCGCTGGATGCCGACATCGAAGACATGGGCGAGTGCTACCTGAAACATGTCAAGGAGCCGGTCAGGGCCTACCGGGTTGGCCCTGCAGGCCAGACCCCTCATATTCCCGTCAGTGCCGCCGCATCATCCGATTTCCGGCCGACCATTGCGGTCATTCCGTTCGAAGCACGCAGCAACGAACCCGAGCATTTTGTGATCGGTGAGCTCATTGCCGACGGCGTCATCGCGCAACTCTCCCGCAGCCCGGACATCCGCGTCATCTCGCGCCTGTCCACCACCGCGTTTCGCGAGCGTGTCGGCATCATGCCGGAGGTAGAGTCGCGTCTGAATGCCTCGTTTGTACTGTCGGGCAGCTATATCGCCAGCGGAGGCAAGATTTTGCTGATGGCCGAGCTGGCCGACACACGAAAGAACGAGGTCATCTGGGCAGAACGCCTGTCGGGCGATACGGGCGACCTGCTGCAAACCCAGAGCGAGTTGCTCAACAGCCTGGCGGCGGCAACATCTCGCGCGCTGATCGATGCGGAAGTGCAGCAGTCATTGATACAACCCATGCCGCGGCTGGACAGCAGCTCGCTGCTGCTCGGCGGAATCTCCATGATGCACCACTCGTCGGTGCGGGACTTTGACCGCAGCCGGCAGGCGCTTGAAGCCTTGATAGACCGGCATGGCCGAATTGCGACACCGCGTGCCTGGCTAGCCCGGTGGTACATCATGCGTGTCATTCGGGGGCTCAGCGATTCGCCGCAACGGGATGCCCGGCTTGCCCTGGAGCAAACGAAAAGGGCCCTGGACAGCGAGCCCGAAAATGCGCTCACCCTGGCCGTCGAGGGACATGCCCAATGCCAGCTCCTGGGCAATTTCACTGCCGCAGGCGAGCGGCTGGCAAGCTCGATATCTGCCAACCCAAACGAACCCATGGCGTGGCTATTCAAGAGCGTGCTTTCGACCATGCTGGGCTCTGCCGAAGACTCGGTTGCCGAAGTGGAATATGCATCCCTGCTTTCGCCAATTGATCCACTTCGTTACTACTTCGATCTTCTGTTGGCCGCGGCCCTGCTGGCGAATAACGAGCACGACCGCGCCATTCTTTATGCACGGCAGTCCTTGAGGGCCAATCGGCATCATTCGCCAACCCTGCGGGTGCTGCTGACGGCCCAGGTGGAGTCCGGCTTGATGGAAGACGCACGAACGACGCTTAATGCCCTGCTGCAAGAGGAGCCGGGCCTGTCAGTGTCCTCGTATTTGGCGATTGGCAACCCCAATAGCATCACCCGGCAACGATGCGCTGTAGCAATGCGTGCATTGGGTGTCCCTTAACAATTTTCAGGAGTAACAACATGAGTGCAATGGACGGCGGTTTTAGTGGCTTTGATGGTGGCTTTAGCGGCTTTGACGGCGGCTTCAGCGGCTTTGATGGTGGATTTGGTGGCGTTTATGCAATCAACCTTGCGGGAGCTACCCATGCGCTGAACACCAACCGTGCCGCGCTCGCAGGCCCGTTCCAGGGCGCGACGCTGCCCTTCACACTGCCAACCCCGCTGGATAAACCGGATCGGCTGGCTGACTGGGCCGCACGGCCGCGCATGCTCACCTGCGACCTGGAGTTGTTGTCCGGCCTGCACTTCAGTGTGAACCAGGCAAAAACGTCGGTGACGCTGGGTTTTGTGGACTTGAACAAGAAGCCCCTGAAAGACCTGGCGCTGGCGCGCCTGGTGCGCCCGACCGAAAAAATCTTCAAGCAACAACTTGAGCTGGTCGCCAACTATTCGGAACTGCGCGGCGACCGTGCCGCAGAAATTTTGGCGCAAATGAATGGTGGCGGCGCTTTCTGGGCGTCCATCATCGGCCTGACCGCGCACCGGCACAAGTACACGATCGAACTGATGAGTCTGGCGATGTCACTGGCCTCCCATGTCGAAATGCGGTTCAAGCACGCTTTTGCATGCCAGCGGCCGATGGAGCTGTCGCCGCAAATCCAGCCGATGATCACGACGCCCGGCCATGCCAGCTGGCCCAGTGGGCATGCCACAGAAGCCTACATGACCTGCGCGCTGCTGCAGTCTTTGCTGCCACACAGCGATAAATACCGGGAACAACTGGAGCGGCTGGCAGCGCGTATCGCAGTCAACCGCACCGTCGCCGGCTTGCATTACCCGGTGGACAGCGCAGTGGGACGCTTGCTGGGCACCGCCTTGAGCGACTTCATGGTGGCGCGCTGCACCGGTGCCAAGCTGCACGAGCGCGGGTTCGATGGCCGCAAATTCCACGGGGCCAATAACACCGGCGTTGACTTTGACCCGCGGGTGTCGATGGAAAACAACCAGAGCGGCTACTACGAATTGTTTGCGGGGTCGCATAGCGTCGCTGCATCACCCTTGCTCCACTTCATGTGGACCAAAGCCGCCGCGGAATGGGCACCCATTCAATAAGGAGCCCTCATGCATTGGACTTCCTTACCCACAGGCGGGTTTACCGGTATCGACTGGGCCCAGCCGGGCGCGACGTCCGGCTTTGACCCCTATCTCATCTGGGCCGAAGCGGACAACTTCGCCGGCTACGGCCTGGACAAGCCGCCCAAGTGGTTGCCGCTGCTGATGGAGCTTGCGCCCGGCGTCAGCGTGGCACAACTGATAGCCGCCTCGTCGCCCAAATGGCTGTATGTGCCGCCGGTGTACACCTCCTCTGCCGCGCCCACAGGCCTGCGCTATTGCACTGCGCGGGTCAGGCCGGCGTTCTTCAAACACATCCGCCCCGGTGGCAACTTGCATGCGCTGGTTCGGAGATTTGAGCTTGGCCTGCCTGCGGGCCACCATGCCGACGACCCGACTGCGCCGCAGGCGCCGCGCCCGTCTGCACGGCACGCGCCGCTTCAAGGCAAGGTGATCGGCCTGATTGACGGCGGCCTGGCGTTTGCCAGCGCCAACTTCCTGCGCAATGGCAAAGCGCGAACCCGGTACTTCTGGCGCCAGGACAAAGAAGGCACGGGGACGGTGCCGGCCGGCCTGGGCTACGGCCATGAGCTGACGGCGGCGGACATCAACCAGGCCATGCAGCAAAACACCTACGGTGGCCTGGTCGATGAGACGGCGGTGTACGCGCACTTCCAGATGGGGATGGCGCTAAACAAGCTCGTGAACCACGGCACGCATGTGCTGGACATTGCCTGTGGCCCCCGCACGGTCCTGGCCCAGATCGCCGGCGCGCCGCCCTCTCCCGATGCGCCGCCAAGCTGGGCAATGGCCGATGATGATGCGAGTCAGTGCGACATCGTGGCAGTGCAGTTGGACTGGGATACGGTCGTCGACACCTCGGGCGGCTCGATGAACGTCCACATCATGGATGGGTTGATGTACATCCTTTCGCGGTGTGCCTCTTCGGCCAAAGTCGCTGTCAACCTCAGTTGGGGTACTCTCGCGGGGCCGCACGACGGCAGCTCGGTGCTGGAAGCGGCCATGGATCAGCTGATTGATCTGAAGACCGGGAATCTTCAGATCGTCCTGCCGGTCAGCAACAACTACCAAAGCCGCACGCACGCCAACGCAACGCTATCAAAAAAAGAGCATGTTGCGCTGCACTGGCGTGGGCAACCGGACGATCTGACACAGAATTTTCTGGAACTCTGGATTCCACCAGGCGCGCAAGGCATTGAAGTACAACTGACGCCGCCGGGTCGGGCCAGCCTGCCACCTTTGGCGTGGGGCCAGTCCGGGACGTGGAACACGAGCAGCGGCAAACCGCTGTGCGCGCTGATTTATCCCCATTCCGTGGCGACCGGCGCCAACGGCACCTGTGCCTTGATCGCGGTTGCGCCGACGTTCGGTTTCGAGAACTCCACCGCCACCGCACCCAGCGGGGCCTGGGAGGTCAGGATCACCAACACCCAGGCGGGCAAGGTCACGGTGGATGTTTACGTAGAACGCGATGACCAGATCATTGGCGTTCAAACGGGAGCGCGGCAGTCCTACCTCGAGGACCAGTGGTATGACACCAGCGGCAACCCCGGCTCGTTTGTGGATCACCCGGGCAACCCCTCGCCCATTCGGCGCAGCGGCAACTTCAACAGCATTGCCACGGGCGGTAAAACACTATCGGTCGGAGGCGTTCGCGTGGCGGGGCCGATGTGGGCGAAGTATTCACCCCGCAAACCGGACCCGGATGCCGGCCGGCCGGAGCGGCCAGGCGTGGTGAAGGTGCCGGCGACTCACGCGTACAGCGACGAGAATCCGGTGTTGCTGGGACTGAAGGCGGCAAGCACCCGAAGTGGCGGCGTGGTGCGCCTGGTTGGCACCAGTGACGCAGCGCCCCAAATCACCCGAAAGGTATTCAACGCGCTGTAGAGGCGAGGGGGCCGGCCCGCCTACCAGCGGCTCGGCAGCTTCTTCAGCAACGTAATCCGCTTGGTGCCCATCTCGATGTAGCCGCCCTTTTCCAGGTCCTTGAGCAGGCGGCTGACCATCTCGCGGGATGCACCCACCCGGCTGGCAATGTCCTGATGGGTAATGGACTCGAGCGTGAGGCCTGTGGCCGTGTCGCGGGTTGTCACGTCGTCGTGCTCTTCCAGTACGGCGATCAACCGACCATAGACATCGAGCAGCGCCATGTTTCGTGCCGCCTCAGTGGCCGAACGAGCACGGCGAATAACCTGGACAACGAGATTGATCGCAAAACCTGGCTCATCGACCAGGTGCTCACTCACCTCTGCACGACTGAGAACGGCGCAGGTGCAGGGTTCCAGGGTAATGACCGACGCCGAACGGGGCCCGCCGTCGAGAGACATTTCACCGAAATAGTCGCCGGAATGGATGCGGCCATAGGTGATTTCGCGTCCGTTTTCGTCCATGGAAAACACTTTGACGCTGCCTTTGAGGAGCACAAAGAGGTTGTCGCCAATCTCCCCCTCATTGATCACTACCGTTTTCTTGGGGTAGCTTCGCACCGTGCCGCGCAGGGCCAGCGTACGCAATTCGGGAATTAAATGGGCATATAAGCCCTCGTCGGGAGATGTGGAAGGCGAACTCATGATCACCCGTAATCTAGCACGTCGCAGGACGTGCGGGGCGTCTCTCAGTGGATTTGTCCGAGCGGCAAGGGGGCGATAGGCGGCAAGATAGCCACGCGATTGACCAGCTCACGGACGCCGCTGCAGGCCGTTTTGGCGCACAGGCTGCGCACATGGCTGCGAATGGTAGAGACGGCGACTTTCATCTGGACAGCGATTTCAGGCGTGCTGAGGCAGCGGCAAAGGTACACGAGCACCTGCTCTTCCGTCTGGGTCAGCCCATGGCTGCGGGCGAAAGCGCTGAAGACGCCCGATTCGCTGACCCCCAGGCGCGACAGAACAAGGGCCATGCGCTCACAGGGAACGCCTGGCTGGCGCTGCAGCGGCACCACGGCCAGGGTGAAATCCACGCCTTCGGCAGCCAGCTTGATGAGGCTGCGTTTGCCTGCAACGGCTTTGCCCATGGCGTTTTGAAAGGCTTTGGCGTCTGCCGGCATGAGGACTTTCAGCTCGCCCCAGTTTGAGCCAAGTACGGCAGCATGCTCCAGTTCTCGGCGCGCGGCCTGATTGGCGTGCAGGATCCGGCACTGGGCCGTGACGAGAAGAACCCCGTGAGCGAGCTCATCCACCAACAGGGCCAGGAGGGCCGGCGTTGAGTCCAGCTCGGTCTCGCCGTGGGCGAGTGGCCGGCCAGCGTTCAGAAGGTCGGCATTTGGCAGTGCATACAGAGTCACGACATGCTCCATCCTACAAATAGATGAGCATAGAAAGCCCCATCCAATGTGGATAGTGAATATGACCAGTCATTCTTGTGAGAAATTCACACGCAGCCACTACGTGCCCGGACTCAGAAACCAGGCACGGAGCCCCGACACAGCGTCTCAGGCCGGCTCAACTTCCAGCAGCCCCAGTGAAGCGTTCATGACTTCTGGCAAAAACGCCATCTGCACATGGGCCGCGCCCCGAACCAGGCGATTGTCTGCCCCTATGAGGGTGGCGGTGGATGTCGGAAAAACGATGTTGTCGCAATTGGAATACCAGCAGGTGAAAAGCGAGTGGCGGTCGACAGGCATTTCATGGTCAAGCTGCGCCTGCCAGTCCGACAGCAAACGCATTTGCCGCCCGTTATGCCCGTGGCCAAAACGCGCCAGCCAGGTTCCACGGTGGGGCGTTCCTATCGTCACCACATGGTGTACGCGGGCTTCGGCTTTCATCTGCTTGAGCCAGGCCCTGGCGGCGAGCCCACCCATGCTGTGGCACACCAGCAGCGGCGTCATGCCCGTGGCCTGGGCGACCTTGCGCACGGCCTCATCGATCTGCGGCGCATAGTCGTCAATGGAGCCAAACAGGGGTTCGAGATTGACGGCAACGAATGCACGCCCACTGGCTTGCACGCGGCTGAGCCAGGGCGTCCACAGGCCGCGGTTGCAAAAAAACCCATGCACAAACACCACACCGCGGCGCCCTTGGAAATTGGCTTCGGGTGAAAGCCGGTCCGGCACCGCATTCATGCGAAAGGGCTGGCGCCAGCAAAACACGCTAGGGGCGGTCAATGTCTCACCGAGCCATGCGCGCAAAAGCTCAAACCAGGTGGGCTGGGGCGCCGGGTCGGTCTTGTTGATGTAGCGAAGGAGCAGGAACTCGAGGGCCAGAAAGCCCGTATACCCCAACGCAATGACAAAAAAGCCGGCGACCGCCAATGCGGGGGAGCTGTCGCGAAAGTAAAACAACCAGCCAAAGGCCGCGGCGATCAGGGTCACGGTGATGAATCGTTGCAGTTGAGCCAGCATGAATCAGCGAAGGGTGCGAAGGTCAAACACGCAGTATGTCAGGCCAGTGTGACATCGCGGCCAGACAGCGTTTTGGCCAGGCCTTGTGCGAGCCGGTTCACCGCACCGTAAATCGACAGCTGCGGATTGGCCCCTATGCTCGTCGGAAACAGCGAGCCATCGTGGATCGAAAGATTCTCCAGCTGCCAGTGCACGCCGTCGGGACGGGTAACGCCCTGGCGTTCAGTGCCGGACAGGCCGCAGCCACCCATGACGTGGGCGCTGACCACCCGGGTGAGCATGGGCTTCATCGGCAGGGCATTGACCGCGTCACGCGCCTGGGCCCAGGAGGTGTAGGGCTGGGCCATCTCGTGCAGCGGCAATACCTGTTTGGCACCGGCCGCAAACTGGATTTCCATCATCGACAGCAAGGCCTTGCGGCCGCCTTCCATGACATAGGGCGTTAGCGGGTAATCGAGCACGGCTGAGCCGTCGCCGCGCAGCTTGACCTGCCCACCCCGGGATTCTTCATGAAAGCCGTCACGCAGCAGTGCCAGCAAGGTGTGGTTGTGAGGAAAGGACTTGAGCAGGTCATGCTGGCCCTGCCCAAAACCCGGAACGGTGGACGCAAAAATCACCGGATGCAGCGGGGGCGCCTCCAGCTTGTAGCCGATGGGGCCATCGATGGCCTGCGTCTCCAGAAAGTGATCGGAGTAAATCGTCTGCGGTGCGCCGCTCCAGGCTTCGACTTTCTGCTCGAACACGCTCGCGGACATGACGACGGGGTGCAAGAAGGTTCTGGCACCCAGCACGCCATGCGGATCAGGTGCGCCCGAGCGCAACAGCACCGCCGGCGAGTTGATGGCGCCGCCCGCAAGCACATAGTGTTTTGCTACGATTTTTATAGCTGATGGCCCAGGCCCTGTATGGGCTAGAGCCGTTTTTTGCCCTGAATCTCTGCTACTCCGGCAGATCAGGGCCGTGACTTGGCCATTGGCCAATTCGAAGCGCTCCGCCCGGGTTTCAACCAGCAGTTGCGCGCCCAGGTCGAGCGCCGCCGGAATGGTGGTGACCAGCATGGATTGCTTGGCATTGGTCGGGCAGCCGAGACCGCAGGAGCCGAGGTTCCAGCACCCTTTGACGTTGCGCGAAATGGCCGACGCAGGAATCCCCAGCTTGGCGGCCCCCCGGCGCAGCAGGTCGTTGTTCTCGTTGGGCGGCACCAGCCAGGGCGTGATATTTAGCCGCTGCTCTGCCTGGGCAAAGTAAGGCGCCAGTGCATCGACGTTGTAGCCGGCCAAGCCGAACTTGTCTTGCCAGAACTTCAGGGTGGAGGCCGGCGTGCGAAAGGAGCTGGTCCAGTTCACCGTGGTGGAGCCGCCTACGCAACGGCCCTGCAGGATATTGATGGCCTTGTCTTCTGTCTTGCGCGCTGCGCTCTCCTGGTAAAGAGAAGGGTAGGCTTCCGATTCTTTCTGGTTGAAGTCGCTGCTGCTTTTGAGCGGCCCCTCCTCGATGATCACCACGTGCAGGCCGGCTTTGGCCAGCAGTTCGGCGGTGATGCCGGCACCGGCACCACTGCCGATGATGGCCACATCGCAGGCGATTTTTTCAGGCACCGGCCCGCGCGGGCCACCCATGACTTTCCAGCCACGCGCGAGGCCCTCGCGGATCGGATCTTTCAATTGGCTCATGCGGCTTTCGGTGTCTTCAGATTTTCAGGGGACCGGGATAGCCCAGCAGGGGCCAGCTCGACGGATCCGAGAAGTAAGCGCCTGCGGTGATGTCATGCAAGGCGGCATAGGCCTGCTGGCGCAAAGCCAGCGCAGAGAAACGCATGTCCTGCAACGCGTGCTGGATGTCGGCAACTGTGGCCTCTGGCCACGGCTGGCTCAAGCCTGCGAGCGCACGCCGCCCGGCAGCGCTGGCGAGCAAGGCAAGCAGCTGCGAGAGCTCGGCCTGCGCGTGAGGCGGCAAGGACTGCACAAGGACGTCAACCCGCGTGAGCAGGCCTTGCAGTGCAATCTGTCTTGCGCCTTCGTCGGCCGGCAGTGTTTTGTCCAGGACAGCACGGCCCACACCAAGAAACACTTCGCGGCCCGGCTCACTCAAGAGACCGCCCCTCATGCCGGGCTGCAGCAAAGCGGCCGCACCCCCGGCAACAATCAGCACGGCAGCCGACGCGGCACCGAGCTTGAGAAGCGTTCTTCTTTGCATGCTGGAAGTTTCGCATGGGCATTTAAGTTTCAATAGGGGGCCGTACCTAGATAAACTCCGGGTTTGTATGGACGCCTCAGCACAACAAATTCACGATGCGCTGCAAGCCGTGGCGCAGCTTCGGCAACAGCACGCGGCCGACCCGCCGCTGGCCCGGGCCGGCGCCGCGGTCAAGCGTTTTCAGGCGCGGCGGTTTCAGGCGACCTATTCCGATCTCCTGCACAGTCCTCGTTACAAAACAGCAGCCTCATTCTTTCTGCAGGAGCTTTACAGCGACAAGGACTATGCAGAGCGCGACCAGCAGTTCGCACGGATTGCCAGCACCATTGCCAAAATTTTCCCTCAGCCGGTTGTCAATACGGCCGCCGCATTGGCTGAAGTGCATGCGCTGACCGAGAAGCTTGACGACCTGATGGCGCGGCAGTGGCTGGCAGACATCGCAGCCACACCCCAAAGCGATGAGTGCGCACGCTACATCCGCTGCTGGCGGCAGGTGGGGGATATTGCAGCAAGAACCCGGCAACTTGAAGTGGTTCTGCATCTGGGGCATGAGTTGAACCGGTTGACGCAGATGTTTGGGCTTCGCACCCTGCTCAAGATGATGCGAGGACCGGCGGCGGCGGCCGGCCTCAACTCACTGCAACATTTTCTCGAAGCGGGCTTCGACGCTTTTGCCAATATGCGCGGAGCCGATGAGTTTCTGAGGGTGATCAAGGACCGCGAGACAACGTGGATCCATTCGCTGTTTGAAGATGATGCTGTCACCTGTGAGACCCATTTGAGCCATTTGCTGGCTGCCGGCCCCTGATCCTGGGCTCGCATTAGGACAAGCCCCATACGAATTACGCAGCGCGGCTTTCACAATGAGTCGCAAGGAGTTTGTATGAACAAGCATTGGCTCAAGAGTTATCCAGAGGGTGTTTCGCACGAGATCGACGCGGAGCAGTTTCGCTCGCTCAACCAGTTGCTGGAGGACTCATTCAAGAAGAACGCAGCGAAGCCATTCTCCGTCTGCATGGACCGCTGGATGACCTACGGCCAGCTCGACAACCTGTCTTCGGCATTCGGCGCCTGGCTGCAGAGCCTGGGGCTTGAGCCAGGCGCCCGCGTGGCGATCATGCTGCCCAATGTGCCGCAGTTTGCCGTCACCATGGCAGCCATCTTGCGCGCGGGCTATACCTGCGTGAACGTCAACCCCCTCTACACAGCGCGCGAACTGGAGCACCAACTCCGCGATTCCGGCGCGACGACGATCGTCATTCTGGAAAACTTTGCCGCCACGCTGGCCGAGGTGATTGAACGCACGCCCGTGAAGAATGTGGTGATGGCTGCAATGGGTGATTTGCTGGGTTTCTGGTACGGCCAGTGGATCACTTTCGCCGTGCGACACCTCGCCAAGCTGGTGCCGGCCTACAAGCTGCCGCTGGGCGACGGGCGCAGCGTGACGGCGTTCAACCGCGCGGTGGCGGAGGGCAGCCGCCTGACGCTCAAGCCTGCGCAAACCACGCTGAACTCCATCGCTTTTTTGCAGTACACCGGTGGGACAACCGGGCTGTCGAAAGGTGCCGTACTCACGCACCGCAATATCGTCGCAGCCATCCTTCAGGCCGAAGAATGGTTCACGCCAGCGCTGCAGCGTGTCGGCGACGTCAGCAAGACCAACAATATCGCTGCTTTGCCGCTGTATCACATCTTCGCGCTGACGTTATGCCTGCTCTCTATTCGTTGGGGCGCCCATCTGACACTCATTCCGAATCCCCGTGACTTCGGCAAGTTCATCGAGGTGCTCAAGAAACGCCCCTTTCACATGCTGCCAGCTGTCAACACTTTATTCAATGCGCTGCTTCAGCATCCGCAATTCAAGACCGTGGATTTTTCGAACCTTTGCGTTTCACAGGCAGGTGGCATGGCTGCATCTGAGGGCACAGCCAAACACTGGCTCCAGGTGACGGGCTGCCCCATGATTGAAGGCTGGGGCATGAGCGAAACATGCGCCATAGGAACCAACAACCCGGTGATCAACAAAGAATTCACCGGCACGATCGGTTTGCCTCTGCCGAGCATTGAGGTTGCCATCAAGGATGACGACGGTAAATCACTGGCAATCGGCGAATCCGGTGAAATCTGCATCAAGGGCCCACAAGTGATGACGGGCTACTACCAGCAGCCTGAAGAAAATCGAAAGGCATTCACCTCCGATGGCTTTATGCGCACCGGTGACATCGGCATCATGGACGAGCGCGGTTACACCAGGATCATCGACCGCAAGAAAGACATGATCATTGTTTCAGGCTTTAACGTGTTCCCCAACGAGCTTGAAAATGTTATTTCGCTTTGCCCCGGCGTGATTGAATGCGCCGCCATCGGCATCACCGACGAAAAGCAAGGCGAGGCAATCAAGGTTTTTGTGGTTAAAAATGACCCTACACTGACCGAAGATGACGTAAGCGCCTACTGCAAGCTGCACCTCACGGGCTACAAGCGCCCCAAATACATTGAATTTCGCGATGATCTGCCCAAAACCAATGTCGGAAAAATTCTCAGACGTGAGCTACGCGCAGCGGCCTGAAGGCTTTTTCGCCACCAGTTGCTGATGGCTACGCCAGTTCTCCCTTCCGGAGTGCATGTTTTCGAGCGAGGCTGGCTTTCCGCCAACAATGTTCTTTTCACGGACGGTGAGCGCACACTGCTGGTAGACAGCGGATACTGTACACACGCAGCGCAGACATTGGCTTTGATGGAGTCGGCGCTAGGGCCTCGATCGCTCGATGTTCTCATCAACACACATCTGCACAGCGACCATTGCGGCGGCAATGCGGCTTTGCAAGCTCGTTATTCGAATCTGCAGACGCTGATTCCACCCGGTCAAGCACGCCACGTTGCTGAATGGGACCCGGTTGCGCTGACTTATTTGCCAACCGGGCAACTGTGCCCGCAGTTTGGATTCACCCAAGCGATTCAACCGGGCACTTCCATGCGCTTTGGGTCTGAAGTTTGGGAGGTGCATTCAGCCCCGGGGCACGATCCGCACTCACTGATCTTCTTCGAACCGCGTCACCGTGTACTTATTTCCGCCGATGCATTGTGGGAAAACGGCTTCGGTGTGGTATTCCCCGAATTGGAGGGCGACGATGCATTTGGCGAAGTTGCCGCGACTTTGGATCTGATCGAGCGTTTGAGTCCGAAAATTGTCATCCCCGGACACGGCCGCGTATTCGCTTACGCGCCTGAGGTGTTGGCACGTGCACGCCAACGACTGGATTCGTTCATCAATAGCCCGCTCCGGCATGCGCACCATGCGGCCAAGGTTCTGCTTAAGTTCAAACTGCTTGAAACACAGCGGCAAGAGTTTACGGACTTCACCCAGTGGGCTGCAGAAACACCGTACTTCATGCAGATCAGGGACAAGTTTTTTCCGGATATCCCGGCGTCGACATGGATCGACCAGCTGAGCGCCGAACTGATCAAGGCCGGCGTAGCCCAAAGAGATGCTACTCACATCATGAATGCATGAATTGCCTTACTGAAGGCATTGAGATTTTTGCATTTGAATCTTGGAGCCTGACGCCGGAAAGTTCACCAGGTTCAGACGCGCCTACTTTTGGATGCGCTGCTTTGGTTGGAGTTTTGAGAAGGCAAAAAGCCAAAGGCCAGCATGAACCATGCAGGCCTTTTTTTTGATGGAATTCAAGCATTGCCTCAAAACCAAATGCACAAAAGAAAACGCCCGGCTGATCAAAAATCAACCGGGCGTTCCTTGCTGTAAGAGCCTGACGATGTCCTACTTTCACACGGGAATCCGCACTATCATCGGCGCTAAGTCGTTTCACTGTCCTGTTCGGGATGGGAAGGAGTGGTACCAACTTGCTATGGTCATCAGGCATAACTTGTTGACAGACTGTCCAAAGAACAATCCATCGAATTCATAGAGTAAATCAGCTTGTATTTAGATTCGCACAGCTGCTGAGCTGTGCATTTTGAATGCGTCAACTTGGCATAACAACTTCGAATTAATCAAAGTTATAGGGTCAAGCCGCACGAGCAATTAGTATCAGTTAGCTTAACGCATTACTGCGCTTCCACACCTGACCTATCAACGTCCTGGTCTTGAACGACTCTTTAGGGGGCTCAAGGCCCCGGCAGATCTAATCTTGAAACGAGTT